>NZ_AP043808.1:0-1367500 GCF_055382915.1 Rhabdothermus arcticus | reverse complement strand
GGGACGAAGGGCCTTGGCCCCTTGCCCACCGGCCAGGCCTTGTCGCTGCCGATCACCGCGGCGGGCACCACCAGCGCCCCGGTGCGCGCGGCGATCGCCGTGGCCCCGGTCTTAAAGGGCTGCAGCTTGCCGCTACGGGAGCGCGTGCCCTCGGGGAAGATGCCGAATGCCAGGCCCTGGTTCAGCGCCCGGATCGCGGCCTTGATCGCCGAAAGGTCGCTGGCCCCGCGTTCCAGGGGGATCGCGTAGATCCGGGGCAAAAGCCAGGAGAGCATGGGCATGCGAAAGAGCTCGGCCTTGGCGATGTAGGCCACCGGCCGGGGAACGCCGTAGGCCAGGACGATCGGGTCCAGGGTGGAGAGGTGGTTGGAGGCGATGAGCACCGGGCCCTCCATGGGGACGTGCTCTTGGCCCTCGATCCGCAGCCGAAAGAGCGGGCGCAAGGTGACGTGCACGATCAGGCGCACGGTGGTGTAGACGGGGTTGGCTCTGGCCACGGGTCTTACTCTATCGGGAGCTTTCCCTCCAACCTGGCCTTACGCGCCTGGGCGGCGAGCCGGTGGGCGAGCTGCAGCGGCGCGGGGAGCTTGGTCGTGCGGGGAAGGGCACGCACGAAGTCCAGGGTTTCCCGCATCCCCACCCGGTGTCCGGGGGAGAGGTAGAGGGGGTTGGTGCGCGCCTTGGCGCGCCAGACCCATCCGATCTGCAGCCCCGGTCCCTCGGGGCAGGGCAGGCCAAGCGCGGCGGGGTCGGCACAGAGCGGCGCGTAGGCGTCGGCCTCGTCGGGCAGAGGACGGGTGGGCTCGCCGACCAGGCGGCGCTTGGCCACCCCGATCGCGGGGCGGTCGAGGTGCACCCCGAGGTGGGCGGCGATGCCCAGCCCCCGGGGGTGGGCGATGCCCTGGCCGTCGACCAGGAGGAGGTCCGGGGGAGCGCTGAGGGTTTGGAGGGCCTTCAAGTAGGCCGGGGCCTCGCGAAAGGAGAGGTAGCCGGGGACATAGGGGAAGAGGTCGTTTTGGGGCACGTGGGCGGCGGCCGCCTCCAGGGGGGTGTGCGTGGTCAGGTCCCAGCGCACCGCGACCGCGTAGAGGCCCTCGCCGCGCTTGGCGCTGGCGTCCAGCGCGGCCAGGGTGCGGGCGCGAAAGGGGTCGCCCGCAAGCCGCACCCGCGAGGTCAGCGCGCGTTGCAGCGCGCGGGCCTCGGCCAGGGTGTCGAAGGCCGGGAAGCGGCTCATTCGGCGGCGTCCTGAAGGCGCTTGAGCACCGCGTCGTCCCCGGGGCTCTTGCGGTAGAGGAGGGCCAGGTAGTAGCTGGTCCAGGCCAGGCGGTACCAGAGCGCGAGCGCCTCGGGGATGGGGCCGCCCGCGACCTCGGCCTTGAGGGCCTCGAGCCCCAGGACGCGGCTGGCGAGGACCTCCCTGGCCAGGTCCAGCGCCCGGTCCTCCCCAAGGAAGACCGCCGCCAGGGGGTCGCCCTGCTCGTGACGGGCCTCGAGGGCGGTGATGAAAAACTCCAGCGCCGCGGGGGGCGGCGCGATCGAAAGGCTCTTGGCCACCCGGGCGAAGAGCTGCTGCAGCGCCTGGGGCAGCATCGGGTAGCGGTCGCTGGCCACCCAGAGGGGGATGCGTTCGATCAGCGCCCAGGCCAGGAGCTTGGCGGGGTTGTCCTCGCTCGGGACCTCCGGCCTGAGGCGTGCCAGCTCGGCCTCGAGGGCCCGGTCCACGGCCTGGCCGAGCGCGGCCTCGCCGATCGCGTCGAGGGCGAAGCGCAGGTAGCGGTAGGGGGCCAGCGGGTGCGAGGGGACCTCGATCTCGGCCAGGGGGCCATAGCCCAGCACCACCACCCGCTGGCTCTCGCTCCGCGCCGCGGCGAGGAGGCCCGACAGCCGGCCGAGGCCGTACCCGCCGGCGAAGACGAGGGTGGTGCCGCGGGCCAGGGTGTCCGGGACGCGGTCCCGCAAGAGCTCCGCGGGCCACCAGCCCTCGCCCTGCCCCACCACCCCGAAGGGCTTGGGGAAGGTTCCATCGGGCCGCGGATGGTCCCCGACGAGCCCGATCAGCGCGGGAAGCACCCCGCTTTTGTCCTGGCGGTAGAGGCTGAGGTCGTCGAGGTCGATCGGCGCGTCCACGGGTCCATCTTAAGGAGGCCCGGGAACCGGCGCCAGGCGCGCTTCGAAGAACGCCACGGTCCAGGCGGTGGCCAGCTCGGCCTGACGGTCGAGCAAAAGGTCGTGGCCGGAGTCGGGGAGCAGCTTAAGCGTCTTCGCCTCGCTGCCCAAAAGGTCGAAGTAGCGGCGCACCGCCGTCGCGGGAATCACCGTGTCCTTTTCGGCCTGGACCACCAGCGCCGGGGCGCGCACCATCTTGAGCTTCGCCGGCGTCTTCCGCGCCAGCCGGTAGAGCTCGACGAAGGCCCGGCTGGGAAACCAGGGGTAGTTGGGGCTTTGGGCGCGGCGTTGGGGGTCCAGGATCGAGCTCTCGCCCTGGTAGCGCGGGATCAGCCACCAGAGGTAGGGCGCGAGGTGGGCCAGGGGGTGGGCAAAGCCCAGCGCCGGGGCCAGGGCGACGAGGGCGTCGGCCCCGAGCTCCGCCGCGACCCAGGCAGCGAGGAGCCCGCCCATCGAGAGCCCCACCACCCCTCGGGGCTCGGGCAGGGTCCGGTAGGCGCGGTAGGCGTCCTCGAGCCAGTCCGTGTAGCGGACCCGTGCGAGGTCCTCGGGGCGGGTGCCGTGGCCGCGGAGGGCCGGCTGGGCGACGGCGAAGCCGGCCTCGCGAAGGGCTTGGGGCAGGGGGCCCATGGTCTTCGTGGGGTGGGAGGTGAAGCCGTGAAGGACGAGCACGCCGGGCACGCTGGGATTTTACTCCAGTTCATGGCATACTCATGTCAGCATGCTCGAAGGCAACCTCGCTGACCTGCCCCTGCCCAGCCTGCTGCAGTCGCTGGCGTCGGGGCGGGGCGGGATGCTTGAGATCGAGGCCCCCGGACTCCGGGCCCGGGTCGGCCTCAAGGGGGGGCGGGTGGTCTTCGCCGAGGCCGGACCGCTGCGGGGGAGGCCAGCGCTCGAGCTTTTGGTGGGGCTTCCCCAGGGACGCTTTGCCTTCGTTCCCGGGGAGGTCGGGGAGGCCAACGTCGAGGGCGCGCTGGAGGCCGTCCTCACCGATCTCGTGGGGGCGCTCGATGCCTGGCTCAAGCTTAAGCACCTCCCCGACGACTGGAGCCGGCGCCTCGTCGCCGGGGACCGGCGCGGCGAGATCGAGCTGACCCTCGAGGAGCTCAAGGCCTTTACCGAGTCCGAGGGCAAACGGGTGGTGGAGGCGCTCGCGGTCCCCGAGGTGCTGGAGCGGGCCCGGCAGCTGGACCGGCTGCTCGCGCTCGGCGCCCTGGCCACCCGGCCCGGGGTGGAGCTGCCCGAGGCCGAGCTTGTAGCGCTCTCCTTGTATGGCGGGGACGAGGGGCAGGCCTACCTGGACGAGGCGCTCTATCGCCGCTGGGTGGAGGCGCTGGGCGGTGGCTTCGAGATTGAGGTCGTCTCGCCTCGGGGGCGGTCCGCCACCTTCCGCGCCGCTCCCCGCCGGGAGATTCCCGGGAGGATCCTTTTGCATGACCGCGCCCTGCGGCGGTTGCGCGCGGGTCGGGGGACACGGCTCAAGGTCAAACCCAAGGTCTAGGAGGACGCGATGGACGTTTTGACGCTCAACAAGCTGTTGAATCGTTTCGTTTGGGGCCCGGAGATGATGCTCGTGTTCATCGTCGTCGGGCTTTACCTCTCGGTTCTCACGGGGTTCATTCAGTTTTCCCGTATCGGCGTCATCCTGCGCGAGACGTTGGGCGCGATCCGCGAGCGGGCGCTGGGCTTTGGCGGTGAGATCACCCCCTTCCAGGCCACGATGGTGGCCTTGGGGGCGACGATCGGCCAGGGCAACCTGATCGGGGTGAGCGCGGCGATCCTCGCCGGGGGTCCGGGGGCGGTGTTTTGGATGTGGGTCGCCGGGCTGGTGGGGATGGCCACCAAGTTCGCTGAGGCCACGCTCGCGGTGCATTTCCGCCGGCGCTTCGCCGACGGCTCGGTCTCCGGGGGGGCGATGTACTACCTGGCCCGGGGGCTGCCCCGCAACCTGGCCTGGCTGGGTGGCGTCTGGGCCTTCTTCGCCGCCATCGCCGCGTTCGGGATCGGCAACCTCACCCAGACCTCGGCGATGGCGGAGAGCTTGAAGACCGCTTTCGCGATCCCGGTGGGGCTGACCGGGCTCTTCGTGGCGATCGTGGTGGCGCTGATCCTCGCCGGGGGGATCAAGCGCGTGGCCCGCTTCGCCCAGGCCACGGTGCCGTTCATGGTGCTGGTCTTTTTGATCCTCGGCCTGGCCGAGCTGGCGCTGCACCTGGGCGCGGTGGGCGCGGCGTTCGCCCAGATCTTCCAAGGGGCGTTCGGCTTGCAAGCCGCGGCCGGCGGGGCCGGGGGCTACGCGTTGATCCAGGTGCTGAAGGCCGGAGTGGGGCGGGGCATCTTCTCCAACGAGGCGGGGCTGGGCTCGGCCTCGATCGCCCATGCCCAGGCCCAGGTCGACCACCCCGTGCGCCAGGGCTTTTGGGGCGTCGTCGAGGTCTTCATGGACACCCTGGTGGTGAACACGGTCATGGCCCTGATCCTGCTGACCAGCGGCGTCTGGCGCGGGGCCCAGGACCCGGCGGCGGCGTTCGTCGGTGCCTGGGACCTGCCCGCAGGGGCCGCGCTGGCCAGCCTGATGCTCGCCCTCTTCGTCTTCACCACGATCGTCTCCTGGGGCTTTTACGGCGAGGAGGCCGCCAGCTTCCTCCTCGGGGACGGCATCCGCTGGCCCTACCGGCTGGTCTACATGGTCTTCGCCTTCGTGGGGGCGCTCGGGGGCTTTCAGGCCTTCATCTCGATCGCCGATACCCTCAACGGTCTGATGGCCCTGCCCAACCTGATCGGGCTGCTCGTCTTGGGCCCGTTGGTGGCCCGACTGGTCCGCGACTTCTTCTCCGGCGCGCCCTGGGTGCCGCCGAGGTAATGAGCACGCGGGTCGTCGTCGGCGTCTCCGGGGCCTCCGGGACCCCCTACGCCCTGGATCTCCTGGAGGCCCTCGCCGCTGCGCAGGTCGAGACCCACCTGGTCGCGACCCGTGGGGGGCTCGAGGTCCTGCGGCGCGAGGTGGGGGTCGCGCCGGAGGCCCTCTACCGCCGGGCGCACGCGGTCTATGCCCCGGAGGACCTGGGGGCGGCGATCGCCTCGGGGAGCTTTGCCACCCGGGGCATGGTGGTGGTGCCGGCGAGCCAAGGGACGCTCGCCAAGATCGCCCACGGGATGACCGACAACCTCTTGACCCGGGCGGCGTTCGTGCACCTCAAGGAGCGGCGGCCCCTGATCCTGGTCCCCCGGGAGACCCCGCTGCCCCTGCCGGCGCTGCGGGCGATGACCCTGGCCGCCGAGGCCGGGGCGCTGATCTTGCCCGCGTCCCCCGGCTTCTACCACCGGCCTACGCGGATCGAGGACCTCTTGCGCTTCGTCACCCAGCGGATCCTCGACCACCTGGGGATCGCGCTCGACTGGGCGCCGCGCTGGGAGGGCTAGCGTGGAGGGGGCGCTCTTGCTGGGGCTTGCTGGCCTGGGGGTGGGGGCCGCCCTCGGCTACCTGGCCGCGAGCCTCCGGCTCGGGGTGCGGCTCGCCCAGGCCGAGGCCCGGCTGGAGGCCGGGCGGGCCGCCCAGGACGCCAGCGAGGCCGCGCGGGCCGCCCTTACCGAGGCCGTCCAGCGCCTGACCGCGGAGAACCTGGAGCGGGCCGAGGCGCGGCTGGTCGCCGCTACCCGGCAGCTGCTCGAGGGCGCGGAGCGCGACCTTGCCGGCCGGCTTGGCACCCACAAGGCCGAGCTCGACGGCCTTGTGCGGCCCTTGCGCGAGGCGCTCATAAAGCTCGAGCGCGAGCTCGCCGAGATCGAGCGCCGCCGCGAGGGAGCCTATCAGGCCTTGAAGTCACAGCTCGACCTGCTGGCCCAGGAGCACCGCCGCCTCACCCTGACCGCCTCCGAGCTGAAGGCCGCGCTGCGCTCGAGCAGCGCCCGCGGCCACTGGGGCGAGCTCCAGCTGCGGCGGGTGGTGGAGCTTGCGGGGATGGAGCGCCACGTTGACTTCCTGGAGCAGGCCCAGGCCGGCCAGGGGCGGCCGGACCTGGTCGTCTTCCTGCCCGGCGGGGGGCGGCTGGCGGTGGACGCCAAGGCCCCGATGAGCGCCTACCTGCGGGCGCTCGAGGCCGAGGATGAGGCGGAGAAGGCGCGGCAGCTCAAGGCCCACGCCCAGGCGCTCCGGGCGCGGATCCAGGAGCTCGCGGCCAAGGACTACGCCAAGGACCTCGACCCCGGCCCCGAGTTCACCATCACCTTCGTGCCCAGCGAGTCTGCCCTGTCCGCGGCCTTCGTCGCCGACCCCGCGCTCCTCGACGAGGCGGTGCGCCTCAGGGTCCTGCCCGCCAGCCCGATCACCCTCCTGGCCCTGCTCAAGTCCGTGGCCTACGGCTGGCAGCAGGTCCAGCTAGGGGCCGAGGCCCGGCGGCTGGCGGAGGACGCGCTGACCCTGCTCAAGCGCCTGGGGGTCTTCCGCGAGCATCTGGGCAAGCTGGGGCGCCAGCTTGCGCGCAGCGTCGAGGCCTACAACGCCGCCGTGGGCAGCTACGAGCGGCGGCTCTTGCCCTTGGAGCAAAGCCTTTCCGAGCGGCTCGGGGTCGAGGGCAAGGACCCGCCCGACCCCCTCGACGCCTCGCCCCGCAAGCCCTCGGATCAGGGGCCGAGCTCGAAGTAGCGCCGCACCAGCTCGGCGACCTCCGGGGGCAGGGGCTCGTCCTGGAGGTAGGCTGCGGCCTTCCTCTGCACCGTTTTTGGCGGCTTCCCCTCGGGCCAGGGGGAGGGGAGGGCCTCGGCCTCGGGCTGTTCCACCGGCGGCGCCGGGGCGGCCTCGGCCGGGGCGGCGACGGGGGGCGGGGGGCCCGCGGCGCCATCGCTTGCGGCCTCCTCTGGCCCGGAAGGGGCCTCGGCCGCCGGGACGGGTTCGCCGGCTTGGGGCTCGGGCGCGTCCTGGGTTTGCGTCGGCTGGCCCTCCGCCGTGCCCGCGCCCTCCTTCGCGCGCGGGGTTTTTGGTTCCCTCCCCGGCGCCTCCCCGTCCTGGCCCTGTGCTGGGGTTTGATCCCGGCTTGGGGCGCGCGTCGCCGGGGCGGGGCTTGGGGCCTCGGCGAGCTGGGGTCGGGGCCAGGCAAGCCAGGAAAAAAGGGTCAGAAAGGCAAGAAGGAAGGCCGCGAGCTCACGCGTCGGGAAGGGCGGGGGCGAGAGCCGGGCGCGCTGCCGTTCGGCCTCGGCGAGAAGCCGGGGGTAGAGGGGGTCTTCGGGGCTGGCCTCGCGCGCCGCGCGGTAGGCCAGCCCGTGCCGGTCGATCGCCTTCAGGGCCGTGGCCTCGGCGTTGGGGTAGGGGGCCAGCAGCCCGAGGAGGCTCACCCAAAGCCAGGCCGCGGTCCCCTGGGCGAGGGCCAGCGCCGCCGCCGGCGCGAGCAGCGCCAACATCGTCCAGGCCCGCCGGCGCCAGACCAGGCGGCGGGCCCAGACGCCATGGAACCTCATGCCCCCATGCTAGCTGGAGGCGTTCGCGTAGCGATCCATGCAGGCCTTGAGTTCGGCCAGGGCGGCCTTGCGGTTTTTGAACCCGGTGACCTTGACCCACTTCCCTTTCTTGGCCTCGAGCGCCTTGTAGGTCTCGAAGAAGTTTTGGATCTCCTCCAAGATACCCTGGGGTACGTCGTCCAGGTCACGCACGAAATCCCAGCGCGGATCCTCGGCCACCACCGCGAGGATCTTCGAGTCCGGGCCCTTTTCGTCCTCCATCTCCATCAGCGCCACCGGCCGCACCTCGACCAGCACCCCGGGGAGGAGTGGGAAGGTGGAGAGGATCAGCCCGTCCAGCGGGTCCCCGTCCTCGGCCAGGGTCTGGGGGATGAAGCCGTAGTCCCCGGGGTAGACCTGGGCTGAGGGGAGGACGCGGTCCAGCTTGATCATGCCCGTGGCCTCGTCGAACTCGTACTTGTTCGCGCTGCGCGCGGGCACCTCGATCACCATGTGCACGATCTCGGGGGCGTCCTTGCCGATGGGGAGGTCGTGTAGCTTCGCCATGGCCTCATCTTACCGACCGTAAGATGGGGCATGCGCGCGTTTAAGGGTCGTTTCGTGTTTCCCGAGACCGCCGAGGTCCACGAGGGCTACCTCTACGTCGAGGACGGCCGGATCAAGGCCTTCGAGTCCACGCCGCCTTTGCAGGGGGACGTGGTGGCCCTTCCCGGCTACGTGATCCCGGGGCTGATCGACGCCCACGTCCACCTCTCGTTCTCCGGGGGGCTGGACCCGGTCACCGAGATGGAGCGCGAGCCGCTGGCGATGACCGTGGCCAAGGCGGTGCGCTACCTCGAGGCCTACCTCCAGGCGGGCGTCACCGCGGTGCGCGACCTGGGCAGCCGGGAGGCGATGGCCATCGGACTGGCCGCGGCGGTCGAGGCCGGGGTGGTGCGGGGGCCAAGGATCGTCGCCGCTGGCTGGATCGTCACCCCCACCGGCGGGCACGGCCACCGGCACGGAATCGAGGCCGATGGTCCAGACGCGGTGCGCCGGGCCGCCCGCACCAACTTCAAGGCCGGCGCCCGGGCGCTCAAGCTGATGGCCACCGGCGGGGTGATGACCCCGGGGGTGAAGGCCGGGGCGGAGATGTTCGAGGAGGCGGAGATGGCCGCCGGGGCCCGGGAGGCCGCCAAGCGGGGCCTTCCCACCGCGGCCCACGCCCAGGGGCGGCTGGGCATCAAGGCCGCCCTCCGCGCCGGGGTCAACACCATCGAGCATGGCGCGTTCGACGCCTGGGACGAGGAAGCCTTCGCCCTCTTCAAGCAGACCAACGCGCTGCTCGTGCCCACTTTGGCGGCGCCGGCGGGCATCCTCGCCGGGGAGGGGCGGGTGCCCGCGTTCATGATCGAAAAGACCCGGCCGATCGCCGAACGGCACCGGGAGAACGTGCGCCTGGCCTACGAGAACGGGGTGGAGATCGCCGCCGGTACCGACGCCGGCACCCCGTTGAACCCCCATCCCAACCTGGCCCGGGAGCTCGAGCTCCTCGCCGAGGTAGGCCTCTCGCTTCCGGACGTGCTGCGCGCGGCGACGGTGATCGCGGCGCGGGCGCTGGGCATGGAGGGGGAGATCGGCACCCTGACCCCCGGGGCCTTCGCCGACCTCACCGCCCTCGATCAGAACCCGCTGGAAACGACCGCCGCCTACCGCCACCCCAGGGCCACGATCAAGGCCGGCGAGGTCTTGATGAAGATCTAGCGGGCCGCGGCGGGGCTTGATGCGGGTCAGCCCCTTTGCTAAGATTAGCCTGGCTTGGCCGCGATCCGCGGTAGCTCAGCTGGTAGAGCGGTCGGCTGTTAACCGACTGGTCGCAGGTTCGAGTCCTGCCCGCGGAGCCAAGCACCCCCGGCGAAGGCCGGGGGTTTTCGCGTGCCTTCGAAACGTACTGTTGGCAAAAGGGCTGCTGGTTTTAACTTTTAAAAGCTCGTTCGTCAGCTTGTATGATTGGGGAATCATGGCAGACGTTCTTTTCAAGAAAGTAGATTATTCTTTGAGAAAGCTCATCGAAGACATCGATCTAGGCGAAATAGGCTTGCCCGATATCCAAAGACCTTTTGTTTGGCCTCCCAGCAAAGTTCGCGACCTATTTGATTCGATGTACCGCGGCTTTCCCATTGGTTACCTTCTTTTGTGGGAAAACGGTTATCCTGGCGAGCATCGCGCTATTGGGGAAAATCAAAAGCAAAAAGTGCCGCGCTTGCTCATCGTGGATGGCCAGCAGCGCTTGACCTCACTTTACGCAGTAATCAAGGCAATCCCGGTCCTCACCAAGGATTTCCGATCCCGGCGTATTCGCATCGCCTTTCATCCCTTCGAGGAAAAGTTTGAGGTGACGAATCCCGCCATCGAAAGGGATGCTGAGTGGATTCCGGATATCAGCGAGCTCTGGAAACCAAAGGCGAACACTTTTGCTTTCATTAGCGCGTATCTTAAACGTCTCAAAGAAAGTCGCGAGATATCCGACGAAGATGAAAATGGAATTGTTAATTCCATCGCTAAACTGGAAAAACTATTGGATTATCCGCTGACAGCTTTAGAAATCTCGTCTTCGGTTAACGAAGACCAAGTGTCGGAAATCTTCGTGCGCATCAACAGCAAGGGCACACCGCTCAATCAGGCTGATTTTATTCTCACGTTGATGTCCGTTTTCTGGGACGAAGGGCGTAGGGAGCTGGAAGCGTTTTGTCGCAAGGCAAAGAAGCCGCCTGGCAACAATGAACCTTCACCCTACAACCACTACCTTCGGCCTAGTCCGGACCAACTGCTACGCGTAAGTGTGGCGCTTGGCTTTCGTAGGGCTCGATTAGAACACGTTTATTCTCTATTGCGGGGGAAGGACTTGCAAACGAGGCGGTTCTCCGTCGCGCAGCGGGATAAGCAGTTCGCCGTTTTGCGAGAGGCCCAAGCCTATACGCTTGACCTTCAAAATTGGCATGAATTTTTCAAAGCATTGAGACGCGCAGGATACCTGGGGGAGCACCTCATTTCTTCGCGAATGGCAGTGCTGTATACTTATGCAATATGGCTCATCGGAAGGCGCGATTTTGGCGTTGATCTGTTCCGCTTACGGGAGGTCATTGCGCGATGGTTTTTCATGGTAGCGCTGACCGGTCGCTATACTAGTTCTCCTGAAAGTCGCATGGAGCAGGATTTGGCGCTGTTGCGCGGCCTTCATACACCAGAGGCGTTTGTTGCCGTGCTCGATCAGCAAATCGACGCCGTCCTCACCCGGGACTATTGGGAAGTCACGCTCCCTAATGAGCTAGAAACAGCGGCCGCTCGCAATACCGGACAGTTCGCTTACTACGCGGCGCTGTGCCTTCTCGATGCAAACGCACTCTACTCAAAAATGAAAGTTGCTGATTTGCTCGATCCCTCGACCCGAGCAAAAAAGTCGTCCCTTGAGCGTCATCATCTCTTTCCTCGCAAGTACTTGCAGCGTATCGGGATTAAGGAAAAGCGCGCCATCAATCAAGTGGCCAACTACGCATTGGTTGAGTGGAGCGACAACATCGCCATTTCGGACCGGCCGCCCAAGGAGTACGTTCCTGAACTGGAAAAGCGATTTACTCCTGACGAGCTGCGCCAAATGTACGCTTGGCATGCATTGCCGGATAGGTGGTATGAGATGGATTACTTCACGTTCTTGAGCGAACGCAGGAAACGCATCGCGCGAGTTATCCGAGAGGGGTTCGAGAAGTTGAGGGAACGCGCGCTGGAGCCTTAGACGAGGCTAGCTTCTCACATAGGCTGCAACCAATCGGAAATAGATCCGAGTCGCGTCGTGGGGATGACGGCGACAGCGTCACGTATGTTGTGGGTTAACCCGGAGGTCTCAAGTGACGAAGGAGGAACTTCGCGGGTTAACCAAAGAGGAGATCAGTCGGCGCATCCGGGAGGGCGTGAAGGCGATCATCGAGCAGGTGCTTGAGGAGGAGATGACCGAGCACTTGGCTGCGGGGTATCGCGAACGCACGCCAACCCGACGGGGTGAGCGAAACGGCCACTACACCCGGAACCTGATCACGCCGGTGGGCAAGGTCGAGCAGCTTCGCGTCCCCCGGTAAGTTCACTACGGCTTCGCCGTGAGCGAGAGGGAACCTTCCTCACCGAGGTCTTCGAGCGCTACAAGAGACTCACGCCGAAGGCGTAGCATTCTTTGACCGGGGAAGTGGAAGAAGCCGTCCTGGAGATGTGCTTGCAAGGGGTTTCCACCCGTAAGATCGCAGCCATCACAGTGCTTCGCCCGTAGGGTGAACCTTTGACTGGGACTTTCTCGGATTCGCATCCGCAAGGACGCGGTTTCCCGGATCGCCCAGCGTCTGGAGGAGGAACTCTCCGCCTGGCGTGAACGGCCCCTGGGGCTTCTTTACCCCTACCTCTACCTGGACGCGAGCGATTTCACGGTGAACGGGGATGGGTTAGTGGTGGGGGGTAAATGTGCTTTGCCCCCAAAGGGGCAACTGAAATCTTGCACCTTTCCACCTCATGCATAATCCAAGCTCGATCCCATTGCTTCAGGCCCCACTCTTAACTCCCGGGCCATGCGCCTCAACCGCTCCCGCTCGATCAAGAGCTCCAGGTTAAGGAGGGGCAAGAGCAGGAGTACGGCCGCCATCTCGGCTCGCATGCCCCAGTCGGGGGCTTCACCGGTAGGGGGAAGGGGCTCCATCAGCTGGCTCAGAAGAAAGGCCAGGAAGCTAAGGAGCAAAAAGCGGTACACGCCTACCGGATGCTTCTGCCCGAACCGCCCCAGCCCAAACCGCTGCTTCATGACCTTAAAGAAGGCTTCGATCTTCCAGCGACGCCGGCCCCAACGAACCAAGGCAGGTGGTTTCATGGGCTCGGTACTGATCACGAAGCGCTTCTCCACCTTCCCCTCCGGGCGCCGCAGGTAAAAGCTCGCCGCCCACACCGGGAAGGGAAGGCCCTGAAGCCAGAGGGCATGCCCCTGGCGTCGGGACTCCAGGTACTCAAGCTTCCCCCAGGGAAGCCAAGCCCGGTCCTTCCTCATGCCCACGACAGCATCAAGCCCCATGGCCTTGACCCCCTTGAGGAACGCCGCCGAGGCGAAGGCGGAATCGGCCAGTACCAAAGGACGATAGGCGTAGAGCCAGGCGGGAACTTGCTCAAGAAGGCGGAGTCCGAGCTTGGCCGGCGAGGGCGAGCCCTTTCCCCGCCAGAGGGTAAAGCCAAAGGGCAGGCGGAGGGAGCCGTAGACCAAGAGCGGCACCACCAGGTGCACCCCGTGGGTTCCGTGAAAGACCTGGAGCCAACGGCCAAGCTCGGGGAAGCTTCCCGCCTTCTCCAAGCTAGTGAGGTCCAGGATCAAAAGGGGCCTCGGCTTCCTTCCCCTTCGCGCGGCGGCGAACTCGGTGAAGGCTTTAAAGCTGGACTCCCGCAAGAGAAGAGCGAGCCTCCAGGTGGGCCAGTTGCCGTGGTTCAAAAAGCGCGAGAGGGCGGAAGGAGAACGGAACAGGCTACCCTGGGGCAGGGGACGGCCGTCTGCTTCGAGGAAAAGCCGTAACAACGCCTGGCTGCTTTGCGGAGTAAACACATGCTAGTTCCGCTTCTGGTGGGCGGTGGCAAGGAGCGCGAGCAACCCCAAGGATAGAGCTTGTGCGTGGGTCTTCATGCCGACCCTTAATCAAGGGCCTACCAGCGCCCTTTTTCAGGAGGCTGTAAAAGTGCAAGATCTCAGATGCATGATGCGGAAAGGTGCAAGATCTTAGAAACGCTGTGGAGCCGAGTTTTTCGAGCGATACTAAGAGAATTTGACCTGTTGCCAGCTTTATGCCAAGAAAGCGTTGGCATGTGGTGTAGCCCGCGGCCTTACGCGGTAGTTTTCGAATTCGGCGCGGCTACCATTCGAGAAGAGAGGGTGGCAAAAGATCCGGGTTGTCGAGCGGAAACTTTGGCTTGTGGCTCGGGTCTTCGAGGGCCCTTCTGACCTCGGCGGCGAACGTCTCGGCGTCGAGGCCGGGGACCTGGCGTAGGTGGGAGAGGGCTTTGTGGTAGAGTCGCCAGCCCCCGCTGGAGCTGGTCTTGGCCTTGTGCAGGGCGGCGGCGAGCTGGATCACGCCCTGGATGAAGTGGCGCTCTGGGCCTTTAGCTTCAAGCCAGGCCGGCTCCAAGACCTCGTGCACTTCCCAGTAAAGGCCCTTCTCCCAAAGGGCTCTGGCTTCATCCCAAGGGGGCTCCACGCCATCAGCCTAACCGTTATAGAGTGGGGGCCGTATGGCGGAGATCACGCACCTCACCGACGACACCTTCGACCAGGCGATCAAGGACGGCCTGGTGATCGTGGATTTCTGGGCCGAGTGGTGCCAGCCCTGCAAGATGATCGCTCCGATCCTCGAGGAGATCGCCAAGGAGTACGAGGGCAAGGTCCGGGTGGCCAAGCTCGACGTTGACGACAATCCCCGCTCGGCGATGCGCTTTCGCGTGATGAGCATTCCCACGGTGATCCTCTTCAAGAACGGGGAGCCGGTCGAGGTCTGGGTGGGCGCCCAGCCCAAGCGCAACTACGTGGCCAAGCTGGAAAAGCACCTGCCGCCCGAGGCATGAACCCCGTCGCCTTGGACGCCATGGGGGGCGACTTCGCCCCCCGGGAGACGGTGGCCGGGGCGTGCCTGGCGGCTCGGGAGGGGGTCCCGGTCCTCCTGGTCGGGGACGAGGCGCGGCTCAAGGCGGCGCTCGCCGCGCACCGCTGCGAGCTCCCCGTCGTCCACGCGCCCGAGGTGGTGACGATGGAAGAGGAGGCCACCCAGGTGCGGCGCAAGAAGGGGGCCTCGATCAACGTCACCGTGCGCCTGGTGAAGGAGGGTCGGGCGTCCGCGGCGGTGAGCATGGGCCACACCGGGGCGACGCTGGCCGCGGCGCTCTTCATTTTGGGCCGGGCCAAGGGGGTGGAGCGGCCGGCGCTCCTCGCCGAGCTGCCCGCGGAGACCTCCTTTGGCCGGGTCTTCTTGCTCGACGCCGGAGCCAACGCCGACGTCCGCCCCGCCCACCTCAAGGGCTTCGCCGAGCTGGGGCGGGACTGGGCGCGACATCGCGGGGTGGCCAACCCTCGGATCGGGCTGCTCTCGATCGGGGAGGAGCCCAACAAAGGTAACCAGCTGGTGAAGGCAGCGCGGCCCCTCTTGGAGAGGGTGCCCGGCTTTTCGGGCAACGTCGAGGGCCGGGACGTGCTCGCTGGCAAGGTGGACATCGTGGTCACCGACGGGTTCACCGGGAACGTCGTCCTGAAGCTGGTCGAGGGCGAGGCCCGGGTGCTGCTGGGCTGGGTGAAGGCGGCCCTGACCGCGACCCCGGCGGCCAAGCTCGGTGCGTTGCTCGCGCGAGGTGCGCTTTCCACCCTGGCCCGCCGCCTGGATCCCGCGGAGTACGGCGCGATGCCCCTCCTCGGGGTGGCGGGGCCGGTCTTCGTGGGCCACGGGGCGTCGGACCGGCGCGCGGTGAAGAACGCCCTGCGCGCCGCGTGGGACTGGGCTCGCGCGCTAAGCTAGGACCATGGAACCGGTGCTCGGCATGGCCACCGGCGCGACCTGGCCGGTGAAGCTCGCGCTGGTCGTGCTCGCGGCCATTGCCGCCTACTACCTGGGCCGGATCGGCGCGGGGGCCTTTCGCGCCGTCGCCCGCTGGACCAAGAGCCCCAAGGACGATCGCTTCTGGCACGCCCTGGGCTGGATCTGGTGGGGGCTCTTGCTGGTCGCGGTGGTTTCCTTTGCGGTGCACGTCTTTGACCTCGCGATCGAGCCCTTCGCCAGCTGGGGGCGGGCTTTGGTCGGCTGGCTGGGCTCGCGTGGGCTTTCGGCCCTCTTCGTTGCGGTCGGGACCTACGTCGCCTACCGCGTGGTCGAGGTCTTCGCCGCCAGGGTGCAGATCGAAGGCGGGGGGCATGCCCGCGAGGAGATCCGTCGCCAGACCTTGAAGGCGGTGATCGAGTCCACGCTCAAGGGCGTGGTGCTCACCGTGGGCAGCCTGCTCTTGTTGAGTAACCTGGGCCTCGACGTGGGGGCGTTGATCGCCGGTGCGGGGATCGCCGGCCTGGCGATCAGCTTCGCCGCCCAGAACCTGGTGCGCGACGTGATCAACGGGTTTTTCATCCTCCTCGAGGACCAGTACGGGGTCGGCGACATCATCAAGGTCGGGGACCTGGCCGGGGGCGTGGAGCGCATGAACCTGCGGCTGACCGTGCTCCGGGACCTCGAGGGCAAGGTCCACTTCATCCCCAATGGCCAGATCAGCCAGGTCACGGTGATGAGCCGCGACTGGTCGCGGGCGGTGGTGGACGTGGGCGTCGCCTACAAGGAGGACGTGGACCGGGCACTGGCGGTCATCGGCGACGAGGCCCAGCGCTTCTACGAAGATCCCGCGTGGCGGCCCCGCTTCACCGACACCCCGCCCCAGGTCCTCGGCGTCAACGCCCTCGGCGACAGCGCGGTGGTGATCCGGGTGCTCTTCACCACCCAGCCCAAGGAGCAGTGGGGGGTGGCCCGGGAGTTCAACCGCCGCATCAAAAAGCGCCTGGACGCCGAGGGGATCGAGATCCCCTTCCCCCAGCGCACGCTTTGGTTCGGCGAAGCGCTTAAAATCGAGAAGGCATGAGACGGCTCTTGGGGTTGGCGCTGGCGCTCGGCGTCGCGCTGGCCCAGGTCTACTGGCCCACCGGCGAGGGGGTCTTGGTGGGGCAGGAGGTGGGCGGCGTGGCCCGCTTCATGGGCCTTCCCTACGCCCACGCCGAGCGCTTTGCCCGCCCCCGGCTGCGTCCTTTGCCCAGGGGTCGCTACGATGCCCGCCGTCCGGGCCCGGCCTGCCCGCAGGTGGGCTCGTTCGAGATCCGGCTCGGCGGCTACCTGCCGCCCCAGGACGAGGACTGCCTGAACCTCAACCTCTGGGTGCCCCTGGCCGCGCCGCCGCCCGGAGGCTGGCCGGTGATGGTCTACCTTCACGGGGGGAGCTTCACCGGCGGGAGCGGGGCCGAGCCGGTCTACGACGGCACGGCGCTCGCGCGCCAGGGGGTGATCGTGGTCACCCTCAACTACCGCCTTGGCCCCTTCGGCTTTCTGGCCCTGCCCGCGGCGGCCGAGGCCGACCCCGACGGCAGCACCGGGAACTACGGGCTGCTTGACCAGATCGCCGCCCTGCGCTGGGTCAAGCGCCACGTCCGGCGCTTTGGCGGCAACCCCAAAGCGGTGACCCTCTTCGGCGAGTCCGCGGGGGCGATGAGCGCCTGCGCGTTGATGACGAGCCCCCTCGCTCGGGGGCTGTTCCAGCGGGTCATCCTGCAGTCCGGGGGCTGCGACGAGGTGCGCGATCTGGCCGACGGCTACGCCTACACCAGGAAGCTCGCCCGGCGCCTGGGTTGCCAGGAGGACGACCTCGCCTGCTGGCGGGCGCTCCCGACCGAGACGTTGCGCGGGCTCGTGAAGACTGAGGACCCCCTCGCCGACTTCAAAAAGGCCCCCTTCAAGCCGCACGTCGACGGCTACGTTTTGCCCCAGCCGCCGGAGGCGGCGCTCAAGGCGGGGGCCGGGGCCGACGTGGCCCTGATCGCCGGGGCCAACCGCGACGAATACCGGTTGAACCTCGCGCTCTTTTTCCAGGGGCCGCGGGACTGGAGCGGGTTCGCGCGCTGGGTCGCGGATCGCGGCGAGGACCCGAAGCGGGCGCTCGCCGTCTACCGGGCGCGGTTTTCCGACCCGCTCGCGGCGACGTTTGCCTTTGAGACCGAGCGGCTGTTGCTCTGCCCCACCTACCGGGCGCTGCGCTTGCACCAGGGGGATGGCCGCGGCTACTACCTGACCTTTACCAGCAAAAGCCTCGAGCCCGCGGGGGCCTTCCACAGCCTGGACGTACCCCTGCTCTTTGGCACCCAGGCCAGCTGGCCGGCCTGGGTGGCCTTCATGCGCGCCGAGGACGCCGAGCGGGGCGAGGTCCTGGGCCGACGGATGCGCGCCTTCTGGGCGGCGTTCGCCAAGGGTGAGCGGCTCGTTGCCGGGGGCGTTCCCTGGCCGGCGCTGGCGGACGGCTACCTGCTCAGGTTGGACACCCCCCTGGGCTGGGTCAAGGACCCCTACCCCGCGCGCTGCGCGCTTTTTCGGTAGGCTGAGGGCGTGCCCGTCCTCGAGCTCCATAAGGACGACCAGTACCTGGTGGCCACCGCCGACACCCCGCTCCTGGAGATCTGGGAGGCGGTCCCCGCGGGGCTCATCCCGCCGGTGCCCCCCGCCGAGCTTCCCGGGGGCCTTGGCGGGCTCTTGCTGCGCGGGGGCTTCGGTCAGACCTTCTTCTTCCCCTCCGAGGTGCTGGGCCTCGCCTTCCGCACCCCGCGGGGCCGGGTGGTGGAGGCCGGGGGCCGGGTGATCAAGAATGTCCAGGGCTACGACCTGGTGCGCCCCTTCGTCGGCAGCTTCGGCCTGCTCGGCGAGCCGCTCAGCGCGGTGCTGCGCCTGAGGCCGGCGAAGGCGGTGCGCCTGTGGACCGCGCCCGGCCGCCTGGAGGACGCGCCCGCGGGCCTGCGCTTCCTCTGGGAGGACGAGGGCCGGATCTACGGGCTTTACGCGGGGAGCGAGCGGGGCCTTGCGGCGTTCGAAGGCTTCCAGGAGGCGGCGTTTCCCGACTACCGCGCCCGCTTTCCCCGGGGGATGGGGGTGGCCGAGACTGGGCCCTTGCGCGACGCCCGCTTCGCCTGGGCCGACGGGGGCGAACCGCCGCCGCTGCCGCCGCTCTTCAAACGCCTGGCCGAAGCCCTCTAGGCCACCACCAAGAGGGCGCCGGGCTCGATCCAGACCTCGAACCTGCAGCGCCGCCCGAGCATCTCGCCGTCGGCGTGGGCCGGGACCGGGCGGTCGAACTCGAGGCGAAAGCGCTGCCCGCTGAAGTGGTGGATCTCCTGCCGTCCCAGGTGGCGGCCGAGCATCAAGAGGGGCAGCATCCGCAGCACCCCGAGCTTGGTCAGGCCGCCGGCGACGATGACCTCGAGCCGCCCGTCGTCGGGGCGGGCCATGGGGGCGATGGGGAAGCCGCCCCCGTAGGTGGGGCCGTTCATGTAGGCGGAGAGCAGGCTCGGGCCCTGGTAGAGGAGCCCCTCCTCGCCGTAGAGCGCGAGCTGAGCCAGCTTGAGGTGAGAGAGCTCCTCGAAGATCCCGAGCAGGTAGCGGGGCATCCCCCGCAGGCGGCTCTTCGAATGGAGGACCCGCTCCGCGACCGCGGCGTCGAAGCCGATTCCCAGGCTGGCGGCGTAGGGCTCGCCGTCCACCCGGCCCAGGTCCACGCGGCGGGGGGGCGCGGTGAGGGCGCGCTCGAGCGCCTCCCGCCAGGACCGGCGCAGCCCGCCCAGCGCGCGCGCGAAGTCGTTGCCGCTGCCCACCGGCACCACGCCGAGCGCCTGGTCCGGGCGCAGGCCGCGGAGCGCCTGGTGCAGGGTGCCGTCGCCCCCCACGACGATGACCCGCGTCTCCGGGGCGGTCTTGACCAGGTGGCGGGTGGCCTCGGGGGCTTCGGGCACCACGAGCCGGGCCTGGGGGTGGGCCTTGAGCGCGGCCTCGAGGGCGGGCAACAGCGCGGCCACGCGTCCCCGGCCGGCGAGGGGGTTGGCGAGGATCAGGGCCATTCGCCGCGTATTTTAAGGGCATGGGCCTGTTGAAAACCTTCTTCGCCGGGGTCGAGGAGAAGACCGAGGTCTTCATGACCCGCGCCGGCCCGGTGGCGGATGCGCGGGGCCTTTACAGCTATCCCGGGCCGCCGCTTTCCGAGGCCGGGCGGGCGGCGATCGTCGCCCTCGCGCGCCGGCTTCGGGGCCAGCCGATCGTCCGAGTGCTGGCCTCGGACGCCCGCGCCGAGGCCGAGGCAGCGCGGCTCGCCGGGTTGGTCCTGGGGGTGCCGGTCGCGCTCGATCCCCGGCTGCGCGACCGCCGCTGGGGGGATTGGGAGGCAAGGCCGGTTGCTGAGCTGGACGACGCGGCGCGTTCTGCCTGGGCCGAGGACGAGGCCGGCTTCCGCCCGCCGGGGGGCGAGTCCCTCCTCGAGGCCTGGGCGCGGATCCGGCCCGCCCTCGAGGCCGCCCTTTCGGCGCACCGGGGACAGGGCTTCCTCTTGATCGGCAACTGCACCGCGAACCGCGCGATGCTGGGGTTGGCGCTGCCCTTCCTGCCCGTGGCCGAGGGGCTGCGCCTGGAGCAGGACGAGGCCCGGCTGACCCACCTGGTCTTCTACGACGGCCAGGGGGTGATCAAAGCCCTCAACCGCTGAGGTAGACTAAGGGCAGATGGTGCGTCCCGTCGAGATCGCCGACCTTCCCGTCCTGGCCGAGCTCTTGACCTGGATGGACGCCGCCCCTTCGCGCCGGGCGATGGCCCCCGAGGGGCGGACGCCCGAGGCCCTGGCCTTCGAGATCGAGGAGGGCTGGGTCCTCGAGGACGAGGGTCAGGTCCTCGGCTACGTGGGGCTGGTCCCCTTCTGGCGCGGCGGGGCGCTCGAGGGCCCGGTCTCGAAGGGCACCTTTGCCCCGTTGATCGAGGCCGCGTTGAACGCTGCCGAGGCCAGGGGCCTGCCGACGGTCTACGCCTTTCCCAGCGTGGAGAACGAGGCCCTGATCACCAGCCTCACCGCCGCCGGGTTCGCCCCGGTGCACACCACCCACTTCTTCGGCAGCGCCCCGAAAGCCTTTGGCTTCGCCCCGCCAGAGGGGGTGCGGATCGAGGAGGCGCTGGCCTTCGACCCCGAGGTCTACCGCCGCCTCTACCGCGAGAGCGACGAGGGCTGGAGCCTGCGCCTGGCCTGGAACGACCTGGAGCTGATGGAGCACTTCGCGGCGCCGGAGAACCGGCTGCTGCTGGCCTACCTTGAGGGCGAGCCGGTGGGGATGGCCGAGCTCGAGCGGGTGGGGGAGGCCCTCGAGGTCGCCTACCTTGGCGTCCTCCCAAAGGCCCGGGGGCGGGGGATCGGCCAGGCCCTGCTCGACGCCGCCAGCCGCGTGGCCCGCGAGGAGGGCGCGGCGACGCTCATCGTGCGCGCCCACGACCACGAGAAGGAGGCCCTCGGCCTCTACGCCCGCCTCGGCTTCACGCCGCTCGAGTCCGTCGTAACCTTCGCCAAAGAACTAGACCAAGAAGCAAAAGCAGCACCCCGAGCCGCTCGGGAAAGTAGAGCCGGTAGCGGGCGCTGACCGCGATCGGCCCGGAAAGGGTGCCGCGCCAAACGAGGCGCGTCCCCGCGACCTCGGGGGCGTTGGTGGCGATCGGCGGGAACGGGGCCTCGAGCACGAAGCGAAAGGGCAGCCCGCCAACGAGCTCGGGGAGCCCCAGGGCCCGGACCGGGTAGAGCGTCCCCACCAGCCCGTAATCCTCGAAGAGGACGTAGCTGGTGCGGAAAAAGCGCAGGCCCGAGGGATCCTCGTAGACGAAGCGCCCGGGCAGCCAGCCGGTGAGCCGGTCCCAGCCGGGGGGCTTGATCGGGCTTTGGGCGACGAGGGTCGCCTTGGTGGTGGTGACCGCAAAGCCCTGCCGCGCGAGGAGGTCGGAGAGCGCGTCGCGGTAGGCGCCGAGCCCTTCTCCCGCGACGCGGACCTCGAGGTCCATGGCCCCGTTCGCGTGCCAGACCAGCCGCGCCTCGGTGTCCACGCAGCCCGCGAGCAGGAGGGCTAAGAGCCAGAGCCAGCGCCAGGGCATCGGCTCAGCTGGCGAGGGCCGGGTTGGCGAGCACCGCCTCGAGCTCCTCCCGCCAGGGGGCCAGGCCGAAGCGCTCGAGGTGTTCCAGGTAGTACCGGACCCCCGCGCGCAGGTTCTCGCGGAACGCGGCGAGGTATTCCGGGGTGCGCTCTTTTTCGCTGCCAAACCGGCCGCGCTTCAGGTCCTCGAGGTAGCCCTGATACAGCCGCAGCTCCTTGATGAAGACGTGGGGGCGATCCGGGTCGAGGGGAAGGGCCTTGCGCCCGTAGATGTGGTCGACCATCTCCTCCAGGGTGTACTGGCCCTTGAAGTAGGCCAGGTTGGGGCCGGGGCAGACCGAGACCGCGGCCTCGGGCATCTGCGGCTCCAGGGAAAAGCTCAGGTGCGCGGCCTCGGCGAGCCCCACGCAAAGGCACTGCTTTTCCAAAACGCGCTCGATCGCGGTCGCCTTCTCGGTTTCGGTTAGGTCGCTGGCCTCGATCTCGCGCAGCTTGCGGTATTGATAGTTGCGGCTCGCGGTACAGATCGGCTTCTCGGTGAACTCGTTGTTGAACTCGAGGTGCCCTTTGGGGCAGGGGCTGCCCGGCTTGCCCTTGAGGTACCAGTCCCACATCTGCCGTGCCATCGGCGCGTCCTTGAGGCTATGGAAGGGCACCCCGAGCGGCGAGGCCCCGGAGAGGTAGAGGTCCTCCTCTCCGGCCTCGGAGAGCTTCGTGCGCGTGGCCTCGTCGACCACGGTGACCTCGGGCACGAGCAAAAAGGGCGAGCCCCAGCCCACCGAGTCCAGGCCGTAGACCTCCTGCAAGAGCCGCTGCTCGAAGGCGGTGCCCACGCCCCCCTGGGCGGTGACCCGGAGCGGTGGCGGTTCCTTGGGCAGGGGTTGTTTGAGCTTCTTCAAAGCCGCGGCGTAGATCCCGTAGAGCGTCTCCACCAGCTCGTCGCGGCGGCGCCGGAACTCCTCCAGGATGGGGCCCATCAACACCCCCGGGGTGGCGAAGGCGTGGCCCCCGCAGTTGAGCCCCGACTCCAGGCGGAACTCGCTCACCCAAAGCCCCTTCTTGGCCAGGAACTTGCCCTGGGTCAGGGCGCTTCTGAAGTCCGAAACCTTGAGGATGATCTCCTTCTTGGCACGCCCGGCCTCGTTCATGAAGAAGTCGGCGAAGGTCGCCATGTAGGAGTAGAGCCTGGGGTTGAACCCCGCGGAGAGACAAAGCCCGCCTTCCGCGCGGCTGGTGGCGAAGCCCCGCAGCGCCGCGTGGGCGTCGTTGAACTCGGTCGGCAACGCCTCGCGCCCCACGTAGTTGGCCTTGTCCACCTTGGTCATGATGTTGGCCTCGATGCGGCCGGGGCGGAGCCGGCTGCGGGCCGCTTCTGGGGGCAGCCGCTTCAGGGGGTGGTCCTCGGGCAAAAGGCGCAGCGCGCGCAGGGCCTCAGGCCCTTTCTTCACCTTCCGAAAGCGCTCGGCCACGACCTCGGCGAGGAAGTCCATGTAGGCGCGGACCCGCCGGGCCCGGGAGTCGTTCTTCAGGTCCTTGGGGATTGCCCGGTAGGGCAGGCCAAGCTGCCGCGACCAGGCGGCGCGAACGCGCTCTAAAAGGTCGTCGTCGACGATCGACGCGACCGAGTTGATCCCCAGCGGGGCGACCCTGAGCGGGGTGTCCACGGAGAACGAGGTCCCCATCACCGGGATGTGAAAGCGGTGCATGCCTAAGGGTAGCAAACCCCCGGATGAAAAAGAAAGCGAGGGCCACAAAGGGCCCTCGCTTTTTGGAGCGGGAGACGGGACTCGAACCCGCGACCTTCTGCATGGCAAGCAGATGCTCTACCAACTGAGCTACTCCCGCCTGCCGTCGATCATTTTGCCAAAGGCGCGGGGGTTTTGCAAGGGGCGCGGGCCGCGCCCGTAGGGGCGATCCCTTTACAGGGCTTTGTTCCGTTCAACATAGAGCAGTCCGAGGGCATCGAGGAGCTCGTTGGTGTTCCGGTTGGAGCCCCAAATGGCGGTTAACGTGAGGGGGGCTGCCGGATGCCGTAGGCGGTCGCGACCACCGCCGCTTCCACCCGGTTTGAAACCCCGAGCTTCTCGTAAAGTCGCTGGATGTAGGTCTTGACCGTGTGCTCGGAGATGCCAAGGGCCTCGGCGATGGCCCGGTTGGAGTGGCCACCGGCGATCAGGGTGAGGACCTCCCGTTCGCGCCTGCTCAGCTGGGGCAGGTTGGGGGCGGGACGGTGGCGTAGCGCCCGGAGGGCCTTGGGGGTCACCTTGGGGTCGAGCACCGCCTGGCCCTCCGCCACCCGCCGGATGGCCCGGGCCAGCTCCCCGGGCTCGGTGCTCTTGAGCAGGTACCCCGAGGCCCCGGCCTGAATGGCCAAAAAGAGGTCCTCGTCGCCCTCGGAAACGGTCAGCACCAGCACCGCGACCCGCCCGGCCAGCCGCCTTGCGGTCTCCACACCGCCGATGCCCGGCATGTGCAGGTCGAGCAGCACCACGTCGGCGGGGTGGCGTTCGAGCAGCTCGAGGGCCTGTTCACCGCTGGCGGCTTCGGCGGCCAGCGCGAAGCCCTCGTCCTCCAGGACGCGGGCGAGGCCCCGGCGAAAGAGGGCGTGGTCGTCGACCACCATGACCCGGATCATCGTTCCACCGATCGCGCGCCGATCGCGCGGGGAATGCGGACCGTTACCGTGGTGCCCCGCCCGGGATGGCTCTCCACCGCGAAGGTTCCCTTGAGCTCCTCGACCCGCTCGCGCATGATGCGCAGTCCGTGGTGGCCCGCCGCGTGCACGCGGCGGGGATCGAACCCTACGCCGTCGTCCCGTATCCGGAGCGTCAGGCCGGAGCCCGTTTCGGTGATCCGCACCTCGACGCGCCGGGCCTTGCCGTGGCGGGCGGCGTTGGTGATGGCCTCCTGGAGCACCCGCACGAGCTGATCCTTGGCGGACGCGGTCAGCTCAAGCCGCGGGGGAAGATGGGTTTCTACCGTCAGCCCCTCGCGCTGGGCCAGCCGCTGGGCGACCCGGTGCAGGTAGTGCACCGGGTCCTCCTCGGGCTTGGGGGTGGCGTTTAAGTCCTCGATGCCGCTGCGCACCCTTTCGTAGATCGAAAGGGCGTAGCTCGCCGCCTCGGTGAGCTCGGGGTAGAAGCGCTCGAGCCGGCGCAGCTCGAGATGCAGCGAGGCCAGGTCCTGGGCCAGGCCATCGTGCAGCTCCCGGGCGATGCGGCGGCGTTCCCGCCAGATCAGCGCCGAGGTGGCTTCGCCAAACTCGGAGAGCAGGGCCGCCTGGGTGGCCACCACCTCCAACAGCTGGTGGTCGCGCCCCCGTAGGGTGAGGGGAGCGGGAAAGGCCAGCGCCAGCACCTTGCCCCGCCCCGCCCGCAGGAAGGCCATCCGCCCTTTCCGGTCGCTGCCGGAGCGCTCGTCGTCGTCCTGGGGGGGCGGGGGGATATCGGAACCCACGGCAAGGAGGGGGGTTTTCCCATCCCCTTCCCGGTAGATCGCCGCCCCCACCGCGCCGAGTACGGGGAGGACGCGGGCCAGGAAGCGGGGGGCGGCGGCCTCGAGGTCGTGCACCGCCCGGAAATCCTGCCCGATGTCGCGAAGCGCGGAGAGGGCCTGACCCTGGGCCTTTTGCCCCCACCAGGCCATGGCCACCTCGCTGGCCAGGGCCTGGAGGCTTTGCTGGGTGGTGGGGTCCCAGCGGGGTCGATCGAACCAGAAGAGACCGAGCACCTCGGGACCGAAGGTAATGGGCAGGCAGCGCCATCCAGGGGAAAGGGCGCAGCGGGGCTCCTGGCAGCTCAGGCAGGGGGCCTGACCGATTTGAACCTCGAGCGCGGGATGACCCTGCAGGCTGCCGGAGGCACGCGTCCAACCCTGCCCCTCCTCGCTTGCGTACCAGAGGATCGCCCCGCCCTGCGCCTCGCTGAGCTGGACGGCCAGGGTGAGCAGGGGCTGGGCGACGTCCTCGATCCGTCGCGCGCCGGCCAGCAGGCGGCTGGCGGTGTGCAGGGCTTCGATCTGACGGTTTCGCTTGGCGTGCGCCTCGCCCTCGCGCTCGGCCCGCTCCACGCTTCGCCCAAGCCAGCCCAGGATGACCCAGGCAACCGTCGGCCCGATCACCCCGTAGACGATCAGCTCGGAGTCGAGGTGCAACCGGGGGGAGAGGTTCTGGGCCACCAGGTGGTGCAGCGCCACCACCACCGCCATGGCCAGCACCAGGGGGGTTCGCAGCCGAGCTATCCTTCGATGACCCGCCGTCATGACCCGTGCTTCCCAGTTTAGGGGCTTGGCCCGGCTGGCGCTACGCGTCGGGTCGCCAGGCTGTCCCCCGTTCGAGGGACATATGTCCCCAATACGTCGGATTGTGGCTGGGCCGGCCGTTCCTCCATAACAGGAGCGGGAAACCTTGTTGCGAGGAGGCATCCATGACCCAGGGTTCCGTGAGCGTGTTACCGAGATCGCCTTCGCTGGCTTCGGCCTTCGTCCTCTTCGTCGCTTTGGCCTTGCTGGTCACCTGGCTGGCCCGCCAGCAGTCCCCGCTGGTCGAGGACGCGGGGCCGGGGATGCAGGTCATCGTTTTAGAGGACTACCGCTTTTTGCCCAAGCGCTTCGTCTGGCGGGCCGGTGAGACCGTCACGGTCAAGCTGGTCAACGCGGCCCTGCCCCCCACCGGCCACGAGCACGAGATCATGATCGGGCAGGCCCCCTTCCTGCGCTCCACCGAGCTCGGCCTCCTCCCCGGACACGGCTTCAACGTCCCCTTCTTCGGAGCCACCCCGATCGAGGTCCTCGACGCCAAGGGGGTATCGATGGTTATGGCCCCCAACCTCAAGGTGCGGGGCGGTGACCTCGAGCCCATGCCGATGGGCGGCATGGGCTCGTCGGAAGGAATGGGGATGCCGGGTATGGCACCAAAGCCAGAGGAAACGATGGCCGGTTCGCCGGCGATGGAAGGCGACGCGATGAACATGGGCGGTATGGCCATGGCCATGCAGATGTACGTGGGCAGCTGGCTGAGCAAAGAGGAGCGGATGGACCTCATGAAGGACATGGCCGAGATGCACGGCGACAACATGTTCCTGATCGAACCCGGCGGTTACCTCACGCTGCGCTTTACCGTCCCCGACAAGCCGGGGCTCTGGCAGATCGGCTGCTTCGCCGGTGAGGGGGCGCACTATATCGCCGGCATGCGCGCCGTGCTCCAGGTCGTCGGGGAAGAAGGGGGGCACTGATGCAACCCGAGCGCGCGCGCGACTGGCGCAATCTGGCGATTTTGTGGGTGGTCTTTGGCGCTCTGTCTAGCCTGGTTCTCGTTCCCTGGATCATTCGCCGCTACCCGCCGACCTACGCGCTTGAGGGCGAGGTCTCCGACGAAGCGGTGTTCTTCCTCCTCTACTTCGCGGTGACCGGCTTCGTCCTCATCGTGGTTTCCCTGGTTTACATGGTGCTTCGTTTTCGCGAGCGCTCCTCCCGGGAAACGGGGGATGTCGGCGGGCGAGTGCACCCCCTTTACGTCTTCTTGTGGGTGGGCCTGAGCGCTTTGCTCAACATCACCTTCGTGATCTACCCGGGGGTCTACGGCCTAGAACGGATCGCCCGGTCCGCCCAGGTCAAGGATCCCCTGGTGGTCGAGGTGACCGCGTTGCAATGGGGCTGGAAGTTCAGCTACCCCCAGCTGGGCCTGGAGGATCAGGAAGAGCTGGTTCTGCCCAAGGGGCGCACGGTCAAGTTCGAGGTCACCTCAAAAGACGTGATCCACAGTTTCTGGGTCCCCGCCTTTCGTCTGAAGGTGGACGCCGAGCCGGGACGAACGAACGTGGTCTACATTACCCCCACCGAAGAGATCGCCAGCGATGAGGACCCCCGGCTCCGGGTGCAGTGCGCCGAGCTCTGTGGCCTGGGCCACGCCTGGATGCGGGCACCGGTGCGCGTGGTCTCGAAGGCGGCGTTCGCCGAGTGGGTGCAGGCCAGGGGCGGGACCCTGGGCCGGGCTTTGGCTAAGGAGGGTGAGTGATGGCGGTTCAGCCGGTTCGAACGTCCGAGCACACGTTTTTCGGGGTAACAGGCTACCTTTGGCGGGCGCTTTTGTGGGGCGGCATCGGCTTTTTCCTCGGGGCCGGCCTGGTGGCTTTGGTCCTGGGCGATCGCCCCTACAGCGATCGGGGCCTCGTGGTGGGCTACCTTTTCGGCCTGGTGGGCTGGCTTTTGGGCGGCGGGGCGCTGGAGGCCTGGGTCAAGCCCTGGTTTGGCCTGCCCGCAAACTACGACGAGGGCAGTGGCATCGCCCGCTACTTCCGTTTCAACACCGATCACAAGGTCATCGGCATCCAGTACCTTTGGGCCAGCGCCTTCGCCTTTTTGGTGGCGGGAACGATGGCCATGCTCATGCGGGCCGAACTCCTGAGCCCCGCCCTCGACTTCTTCGCGAGCCCCCAGACCTACAACGCCGTCGTCGCTGTTCACGGCAGCTTGATGATCTTCGCCGTCGCCGTGGTGGCCATCGTAGGGGGGTTCGGCAACTACTTCGTCCCCTTGATGGTCGGCGCCGACGACATGCCGTTCCCCTACGTCAACGGGATCTCCTGGTGGTTCGTCATTCCCGGCGTGCTGGCCTTCGCGCTGAGTCCGCTCTTGGGCGGTAGCGAGGCAGGGTGGACGGGGTACGCCCCCCTCTCCGTCCAGGGCCCTTCGGGTGGGGTGCTCTACTTCCTCGGGGCCTACACCCTGGGCATCTCCTCGGTGCTCACCGCGGTTAACGTGATTGGCACGGTCCTTTACAAGCGGGCACCCGGCCTCACCCTCTGGCGTCTGCCGATGTTCGTGTGGGGCATGGTGGCCACCTCGTTTTTGAACCTGCTCTGGGTCCCGGTGATCGGCACCGCCATGCTCATGGGGGTGCTGGATCGCACCGTTCCCACCGGATTTTTCCACCCCGAGACCGGGGGAATCCCGCTGGTCTGGCAGGACCTCTTTTGGCTCTTTGGGCACCCCGAGGTCTACATCATCATCCTCACCGCCTGGGCGCTATGGCTTGAGATCCTCCCGGTCTTCGGCCGCCGTAGCCTGGCGGGGTACGGCTGGGCGGTGGCGGGGTTTTTGGGGGTGGCCCTGTTGAGCTCGGTGGTCTGGACCCATCACATGTTCACCACCGGTCTCAACGACCGCTGGATTCCCTTCATGACCACCACCGAGCTGATTTCCATTCCGACGGGGTTCATCTTCATGGTCGCGCTGGCCACCCTGTGGCGGGCCAGGATTCGCCTCGCGGCCCCGATGCTGCTCGCGCTCATGAGCATGGTGAACTTTCTGATCGGCGGCACCACCGGCATCTTCCTGGCTGACGTCCCCTCCGACCTGATGATGCAGGACACCTACTTCGTGGTGGCCCACTTCCACTACACGATCATCGGGGGCATGGTCTTCGCCTGGCTGGCCGCGCTCTACTACTGGTTTCCCAAGTACGCTGGCCGGATGTACGACGAGACGCTGGCGAAGATCGCCGCCTGGTGGGTGTTCATCGCGTTTAACCTGACCTTTTTCCCCATGCACATCGCGGGCATCGAGGGGATGAACCGGCGGATCGCCGAGTACCTGCCCTACCTCCAGGGAATCAACCAGTGGATCAGTGTCTGGGCCTTTTTGCTCGGGTTGGGCTTTTTCCTCCACCTCGTCAACCTGGTCTACAGCTGGATCTGGGGGGCCAGGGCACCGGACAACCCCTGGGGCGGCAAGACGCTGGAGTGGCAGACCAGCTCCCCGCCCCCGCACCACAACTTCGAGAAGACTCCGGTGGTCCAGGGCAGCTTTTACGCTTACGGAAAGGAGGAAGGCTGATGCACGAGGCCAGCTCCCCTGCTGCGCGCGCAAGAGAGGTGCGAATGTACCGTGGCACCTTCATGCTCCTCGTCTTCGCCGAAGCGGTGGCCTTCGTGACCGTGTTCGCTTCGCGGTTTCTCTATACCGGGACCGGCAACCCGCTCGGGCTTGGCGCCCTGCCGCTCTTGATCGCTGCCGTGCTGTGGGCGGGGTGGTTCTTCGCGCGGCAGGGTCTGGGGGCGTTGCGGAAAGGGGAGGTGGCGCGCTCCGTCGGGCTACAGGGCTGGGGGGTAGCGTTGGCCTGGGTCGCGGTGGGGCTTTTGATCGCGGACCTCTTCACCGTGGGTCTTCCCGCGAGCGAGCCCTACGCCTCCCACTACTACCTCGGCGAGGGTCTGCACCTGCTGCACGCGCTTGCCGGCGCGATTGCGTTGAGCGCGCTCTGGTCGAAAACCCGCCTGGGGGGTCTGACGCCCGACAACACCTGGGTTTTGGAGGCGGGAGCGTTGTTTTGGGGTTTCGTGAGCCTGGTTTGGCTGGCCTTCGTGTTGGTCTTCCTGGTGCTGTAGGAGGTGAGGATGGTTTCCTGGTGGCCGTTTTGGATCGGGTTTTCCCTCCTGATGTTCCTGGTCTTTGCCTTATGGTTCTACAGGGTGGCCGAAAGTGAAGAAAAGGGCCCCGATACGAGCGCGTGATCGGATCAGCGCCCTTCCTCGATCTCCACGATGGACCCGGCCGGGTCCAGAAGCCGTAGCCGCCCGCCTTCCTTGGTCAAGGCGCGGTTCCAGGCGCGCAGATGGGGTTCGAGCCGGGCCAGCGTCCCTGGGGGCACCCGCCAGGTGTAGCCGATCAGCCCGGTCGCGTGGGGCGGGGCACGCCGCTGCCCGGCCCAGGTGTTCGCGCCCACGTGATGGTGATAGTTCCCCGCGGCGAAGAACAGCGCCCCGGGGTAGTTCCGCTGGGTGACGGAAAGCCCCAGGTCGCCGGCGTAGAAGGTTTCCGCTTCGGCGAGGTCGGGCACGTGGAGGTGGACGTGCCCAAACCGGGTGTCGGGGGGCAGCGGAGCGTCCTCGGGCGCTGTCTCGACGAGGGCCTCTAGGTTCAGCGGCACGGTGAACATGAGCACCCCCCGGCGGTCCTTGGGGCGGGGCCAGGTGCCCTTGGGTTTGTCGCGATACAGCTCCACCCCGTTGCCCTCGGGATCGCGCAGGTAGAGGGCCTCCGAGACCCCATGATCGGCGGCGCCCTCGAGGGGGATCTGGGCCGCGTTGAGCCGACGCAGGACGGCCCCGAGGCGTTTGCGATCGGGGAGCCGCAGGGCGACGTGGTAGAGCCCCACCGTGGGGTAGGGGCGAAGCGGTGCGGTGGGGTCGTGCACGAGCTCGAGGGTGAACCCCCCACCGGGAGGGGCGAGGCATAGCGTGCCCCCTGTCCGGGTAGTCTCCTCAAGGCCCAACACGTCGCGCCAGAAGGCGAGCGCCGCCTTCAGGTCGCGAACGCGCAGGGAGAACCCCGTCAACCGCGACGCTGCGGGTAAAGCAAAGGTCATCGGTCCGCCTCCTCTTCTAGCCTATCCGACCCGGGGCGCGGTTAGACTCGAACGCATGGCCGGAAATGACCTGCCGCGGCTGGTCCTCGCCGCCCCCGCCTCGGGGTCGGGCAAGACCACCGTCGCCGCGGTGCTGGCGGCCGCGTTGCGTGCCCGGGGGATGCGCGTTCAGCCCTTCAAGGTGGGGCCGGACTACATCGATCCCACCCACCTCTCGGCGGCCGCGGGACGGACGGCGCGGAACCTGGACGGGTTCTTTCTGGAGCCTCCGGAGCTCCTCGAGGTCGTTCGCCGCGGGGCCAGGGGGGCGACGCTGGCCCTCGTCGAAGGGGTCATGGGCCTTTTCGACGGCAAGGACCCACTGGGCCGGGTGGGTTCGACCGCGCAGGTGGCCGGCCACCTGCGCGCCCCGGTGGTCTTGGTGGTGAACGCCGAGGCGATGGCCGGTTCGATCGCCGCGCTGGCCAAGGGGTTTCGTGACCACGATCCCGGGGTCTGGCTCGCCGGGGTGATCGCCAACCGCGTGGGGTCCCCGGGGCATGCCGAGATTCTGCGCACGGCGCTTTCCACCGCGGGGATTCCCTTTTATGGCTACCTGCCGCGGTCGGAGGCGCTCTCCCTGCCCGAGCGGCACCTGGGCCTGGTCCTCGCCGGGGAGGCGCGGCTCAGTCCGGAACGGCTCTTGCCCCTCGCCGAGCACCTGGACCTCGACGGCCTCTTGCGGCTTGCGCGCTCCGCCCCGCCGCTTCCTTCGCGGCCGCACCGGCTGCCCACTGAGCCGAGGCCGCCCCAGGCTGCGATCGCGATCGCCCAGGACCGGGCCTTTGGCTTCTACTACCCGGAGGCGCTCGAGCTCTTGCAGCTGCTGGGCGCCGAGCTCGTCCCTTTTAGCCCGCTCGAGGACGCGGCGTTGCCCGAGGGGGTGGGGGCGGTTTGGCTGGGGGGCGGCTACCCCGAGCTTTACGCACGGGATCTTTCCCAAAACAGGGCCATGCGACGCGCGCTCCGCGCCTTCGAGGGGCCGATCTACGCCGAATGCGGCGGGCTGATGTACCTCTCCGAGTCGCTCCTCACCGAGGAGGGCCGGTTTCCCATGGTGGGCCTCGTTCCCGGCGTGGCCCGGCTGGGCACCAGGCCGATCCTCGGCTACCGCGAGGTCCAAGCGTTGAGGGACAACCCCCTGGCCCAAAAGGGCTGGGTCCTCAAGGGCCACGAGTTCCACTACTCCACCCGGCCGCCCTCGCCCCAACCCGCCTGGCGCCACGCTCAGGGCGTCGAGGGCCACACCGACGGCCGGGTCCTCGCAAGCTACGTGCACCTCTACCTTCCCGCCGCGCCCGACGCGGCCCGGCGCTTCGTGGAACGCGCCGCCGGCGGGGAGCGGCCGGGCTAGCCGCGCAGGCGGGCTTCGATCAGGGCGCGAACCTTGTCCGGGGGCGCGGTGCCCCGGGTGGCCTTCATCACCTGGCCCAGGAGGGCGTTGATCGCCTTGGCCTTGCCCGCCTTGATCTCCTCGACCACCTTGGGGTTGTCCGCGATCACGCGCTCCACGAGCTCGATCAGCGCCCCCTCGTCGGTCACCGCCTTGAGGCCCCGGGCCTCGACCAGGGCCTCGGGGTCCGCGCCCGCGATGACCTCGGGGAGGATCTCCTTGGCCGCGCGGCCGGTGATCGTCCCCGACGCGACGAGGCGCACCAGCGCGGCCAGGGCGGCGGGGGTGAGGGGGACCGCCTCGAGCTTCTGCCCGCTCGCGGCCAGCCGGCCCCGAACCTCGGCCATCCAGTGGGCGAGCTTCTCCGCCGGGGCGCCGAGGGCCAGGGCCTCGTCGAAGAACGCCGCGGCGAAGACGTCGAAGGCGATCCGCTCGGCGTCCTCCCGGCGCACCCCGAGGGCCAGGTAGCGGGCGGCCTTCTCCGCGGGGAGCTCGGGCATCGCCGCCTTGAGCGCCTCGAGCCGGGAGGCGGGGATCGTCAGCGGCGGCAGGTCCGGCTCGGGCATGTAGCGGTAGTCGGACTCGGTCTCCTTGGTGCGCATGACGAAGGTCTTGCCGCGTTCCTCGTCCCAGCCCAGGGTGGCCTGCTGCACCCGCCCGCCGGTCTTGAGGATCTTGGTCTGGCGCTTGATCTCGAAGAGGATCGCCCGCTCGACGCTCTTGAAGGAGTTCAGGTTCTTGATCTCGACCTTGGTCCCCAGCGCGCCGTCGCGGCCGCGCAGGGAGACGTTGACGTCGGCCCGCATCTTGCCCGCTTCGGGGCTGGCGTCGGAGACGCCAAGGGTGCGGGCGATCGCCTGGAGGTGCTCGAGGAAGGCTCGGGCCTCCTCCGGGCTTTGAATCTCGGGCTCGGTCACCAGCTCGACCAGGGGGGCGCCGGCGCGGTTGAGGTCCACCAGGGTGGCGCGCTCGTCGTCCTCGGGGTGCAGGCTCTTGCCCGCGTCCTCCTCCAGGTGCAGGCGCTTGATGCCGATGCGGCGGCCCTTGACCTCCAGGTAGCCGTGCTCGCCGATGGGCCGGTCGTACTGGCTGATCTGGTAGTTCTTCGGCAGGTCCGGGTAGAAGTAGTGCTTGCGGTGGAACTGGGTGGTCTCGGGGATTTCGCAGTGGAGCGCCAGGGCCAGCTTGAGGCCGTGTTCGATGGCCGCTTCGTTGGCCACCGGGAGGCTGCCGGGGAGCCCCAGGCAGACCGGGCAGACGTGGGTGTTCGGGGGATCCCCGTAGGCCAGGGTGCAGCCGCAGAACATCTTGGTTCGGGTTTTGAGGTGGAGGTGCACCTCCAGGCCGATCACCGGCTCGAACATACGAGCGGCATTATAGCCCTCCAAAAACACGAGCGCCGCGCTTTCCGCGCGGCCTCTTATCTTCAGGATAACGCGGTATGCGGTATGCGTCAAGCCTATGCAGGGGAACCGGGTCCGGACCCGGCCGCTCGGCGGGGTTTTGGGCCTCACTCGGCCTCGAAAAAGCGCCAGAGGCGGCCGTCGTGGGTGAGGATCCAGACCCCCTGCTCGGTGGGCAGCGGGGGGACGTAGACCTCGCGGGGGAGCGGGTGCTCGAAGCGCACCGCGCCGGTCTCGGCGTCGAGGGCGAAGAGGACCCCGGCCTCGTTGACCAGATAGAGCACGCCCTCGGCCAGGCTCAGCCCGGCGGTGACCCGCCCCGCCTCGAAGGTCCAGACCTCGTCGCCGCTTGCCTGATCCAGCGCGTAGAGCCGGCCCGACCAGGAGACCGCGTAGACCTTGCCGTAGCCCACCGCGGGGCTGGCCCAGAGCTCGCCCTCGAGGTCGTAGGTCCAGTCCACCTCGTGGGTCAGGGGGTTGAAGGCGTGGAGCTCCCCCTGCCAGGTGGGCAGAAAGAGCCGCCCGCCGGCCGCGGGCATGTGGGCGTGGATGGGCCCGGTCTCGACCCTGTAGACCAGCTCGCCGCTGGCGGGCTTGAGGGCGTAGACCCAGCCGGACTCGCTGGCCACGAAGAGGAGGCCGCGGTAGAGGGTGGCCCCGGCGGAGAGGTGGCCGCCGGCCTCGAAGGCGTAGCGCACCTTCTCCCCGTCGAAGGCATAAAGCCGGCCGTCGCGGGAGGGGAAGAAGTAAAGCCCCCCGGCCTCGAGGGGGCTTGCGGTGATCTCGGCGCCGGTCTTGAAGAGCCGGGCCCCGTCCCTGTAGACCTGCCCCTCCCAGTCCGCGTAGTAGAGCGCGTCGCTGAAGAGGGGCGGGGCGGTGACCTCGTCCTCGGCGGCCAAGCGCCTGACCTGGTCGCGCTCGACCACCGCCACCCCGCCCCGCCCCAGGGGAACGGCGAGCCGGTCGCCCTTTTGCACCAGCTCCCCGGGCCAGAGGCCCTCGCCGCCCAGGCTGAGGGGCGGGGCGGCGACCAGCCGCTCGGGGCTCAAGGGGCCGGCCGGGTAGTGGCCGCTGCGGGCGGCGCCGGCCCGGGCGGTCTGGTAGGCCCGCTCGGTCAGGGCGTGGGCGATGCGGGAGAGGCGGCGCCTGGCGGCGCGGGCGCTGGCCGGGCGCTCCTTTGGCGCCTTGGCCAGAAGGCGCAGGGTCAGGGCTTCGAGCGCCGCGGGGATCGCCGGGTTCTTCTCCCGGGGGGGCGTCGGCGGCTCGTAGACGTGCTTGTAGAGCACCGCCTGGTCGTGCTCCCCGCTAAAGGGGGGGCTGCCGGTGAGGGCCTTGTAGAGCACCGCGCCGAAGGCGTAGAGGTCCACCGCCGGGGTCAGCGCCTCGCCGGTGGCCTGCTCCGGGGCCATGTATTGCGGGGTGCCCAGGGTGACCCCGGTGCGGGTCAGGTCGGCGCTGGCGTCCCGGAGGTAGGCCAGGCCGAAGTCCATGACCTTGGCGTGGCCCTCGGGGGTGGTGAGGATGTTCGCCGGGGTGAGGTCGCGGTGGATCACCCCCTTTTGGTGCAGGTGCTCGAGGGTATCCAGGACCTCCAGCGCGGCCTTGAGCAGGCGCCGCCCCTCGGCCCCCTCCTCGAAGGGGCCGAGCCGGTCGAAGGGCCCGCCCTCGACCAGCTCCATGACGAAGTAGAGCCGGCCTTCTTCTTCCCCCAGGTCGTGGATCGCCACCACCCCGGGGTGGGAGAGCCGGGCCAGGGCGCGGATCTCGCGGGCGAAGCGGGCGCGCTCGGTGGGGTGGACGTGGCCGAAGAGGAGCTTGATCGCCACCTCGCGCTCGAGCCGCTCGTCCCAGGCGGCGAAGACCTCGGCCATGCCACCCTGGCCGAGCGGCCGCACCAGGCGGTAGCGCCCGCCAAGCCGCTGCATTGCGCTAGGCCTCTTCGTCCTCTTTGAGGGCTTGGATCAGGTCTTCGACCGCCAGGTTGCCGGACTCCAGCTCGCGGGCGATCTTCTCGATCGCCAGCCGCACCACCTCGGACTTGGAAACCAGCCGCTCGGGGCTTGAGAGCTCGTAGGCGGCCTTGGTTAGGAGGGCGTCCTGCTCCTCGCTAATCACGACCTGCAAACGTTTTTTCTCCTTCTTGGGCATCGGGCCTCCGGGCGCTTCATTTTAGCACCAGGCGCGTTTTGTTGACAACGACGCATGGGCGCTCGATAATGCATATGAGTAAGTTGAGCAAGTTGCTCAACGAAGCCGAAAGGGGCCCAGGGTGAATGCCGCGCTCATCATAAACGGAGGCCGTCCGCTGGAGGGTGAGATCGAGGTCAGCCCGGCGAAGAACGCCGCGCTGCCCATCATGGCCGCGAGCCTGCTCACCGACGAGCCGGTGACGCTCAGGGGGGTGCCCCGGTTGCGGGACATCGAGGTCATGCTCGAGCTCCTCGGGCACCTTGGAACCCAGCACGCCTGGGAGGGCGACGCGCTGCACCTCTACACCCCGAGGATCCTGCGCACCGACGCTCCCTACGAGCTGGTCTCGCGGATGCGCGCGAGCTTCATCGTCTGGGGGGCGCTGCTCGCCCGGGCCGGCGAGGGACAGGTCTCGATGCCCGGGGGCTGCGCCTTTGGCCCCCGGCCGGTGGACCTCCACCTGATGGCCCTCAAGCGCATCGGGGCCCACGTGGTCGAGGAGGGCGGCGCCTTCTACGCCGAGCGCCGCGGCCCCTTCCGCGGCCGGGTGGTCTTCGACGTGCCCACCGTCGGCGGCACCGAGCAGGTCCTTTTGGCCGCGGCGCTGGGCGCGTCCGAGGTCACGATCGTCAACGCCGCCCAGGAGCCGGAGATCTGGGACCTGGCGCGGTTTTTGACCCGCATGGGGGCGAAGATCCGGGGCGCCGGCACCAGCTTCATCGAGATTCAGGGCGTGCCCCGGCTCAAGGGCGCCGAGCACCGGGTGATCCCGGACCGCATCGAGGCCGGCACCTACCTGCTCGCGGCGGCCGCGACCCGCGGCCGTGTGCGGCTTTTGAACGCCTGGCCGGAGCACCTCGACGCGCTTTTGGAAAAGCTCAGGGAGAGCGGCCACCGCCTGAGCGCCGGGCGCAACTGGATCGCGATCGAGGCCACCCCCGAGCCCCAACCCTTCAACCTCGAGGCCCGCGAGTACCCGGGCTTCCCCACCGACCTGCAGCCGATCGCCGGGGCCTACCTGGCCACGGTCCCGGGCACCAGCCTGGTCACCGATCGGGTCTACCCCGACCGCTTCACCCATGTCGGCGAGCTGGCCCGGATGGGGGCCGACCTGAGCCTCAACGACCGGGTGCTGGCGATCCGCGGCAAGCCGCTGATCGGCGCCGAGGTGCGGGCGTACGACATCCGCGCGGGGGGCGCGCTCCTGGTCGCGGCCCTGGCCGCCCGGGGGCAGAGCCGGATCGAGGGGCTCGAGCACATCGCCCGCGGCTACGAGCAGCCGGTGGAAAAGCTCCGCGCCCTGGGGGCCGAGATCGGCCTCGAGGGGCCCTGGATGGCGAGCGCCGCCGACTAAAGCGCTCCCGGCCGGCCGACCACCGCCGCCGCGGCCCTGCTCGCGGCGGCGAGCGCGGCGGCGACCACCGCTTTCGGCGGGCGCCGCCCGGGCACGAGCCAGCCCGCCCGGTCCAGCGCGGCGACGAGGGCCGCAAAGAACGCGTCCCCGGCCCCGGTGGGGTCCACCACCCGCACCGGCCGGGCCGGCGCCCTGAGCACCGCCTGGCCCAGGAAGGCGAGCGCCCCCTTTTCGCCCCGGGTGAGGACGACGAGGGGCACCCGTCGCGCCAGGCGGCGGGCGAGCGCGAGGTGCGCGCCCCCGAGCCAGCGGGCGTCCTCCTCGGAGAGCTTGACCAGGTCGGCGTGGGCGGCGATCCGGGGAAACCGCGCGCGGTAGGCCTCGGGAAAGCGCGCCGGGCGCACGTTGGGGTCGAGGGCCAGGTACCCCGCCTTGGGAAGCCCCACCGTCCCCAGGGCCAGCGCCAGGGAGCCGAGCAGGTAGGCCCGGGCCGGGGGCAGGGGGATCGTCTCGAAAAGGGTGCTCCCCTCGGCGCAAAAGCGAAAGCCCTCGGGCTCGACGAGGGCCAGCGGGGTGGGGCGGTCGCTGCGCCTTCCCAAAAAGGCCACCCCGTCGGCGCTGAGCCCCTCCATCAGCCGCGCGCCGTGGCGGTCGCTGCCGATCACCCCGGAAAACCCAGCTCGCACCCCGGCCCGGCCCAGGTGCCGCGCCCAGTTGTAGGGGGCGCCGCCGGGAAAGAGCCGGTAGCCCTCCCCCTCGGGCAGGGCGTCGACCAGCGCTTCCCCGGCGGCGAGGATCATCCCTTGACCGCTCCCGCGGTGAGGCCGGCGATGATCCGTTGCTGGAAGATCAGCACCAGCAGGATCAGGGGCACGGTGACGATCACGCTCGCGGCCATGATCTGGGCCCAGGGCAGCTCGTACTGGCTGGCCCCACTAAAGAAGGCGATCGCCACCGGAACGGTGCGGGCCCGGTCGTCGATGGTGAAGGTCAGCGCGAAGAGGAACTCGTTCCAGGCCCCGATGAAGGCCAAGAGCCCGGCGGTCACCAGCCCCGGGGCCATCAGGGGCAAGAGGACGTAGAAGAGGACCTGGGTCGGGGTGGCCCCGTCGACGTAGGCCGCCTCCTCGAGCTCGATGGGGATCTCGCGGACGAAGTTGGTCAGCACCCAGACGGTGAAGGGCAGGGTGAAGATCATGTAGGAAAAGATCAGCGCCCCCCAGGTGTTGTAGAGCCCGAGCGCCTTGATCAGCACGTACATCCCCCCGAGCACGCTGATCTGGGGAAACATGCTCACCGCGAGGATCGCGTAGTAGACCGGCCGCTTCCCGGGAAAGCGAAAGCGCCCGATCGCGTACCCGGCAAAGCTTCCGAGCAAGAGGGCGAGGAGGGTCGTGGTCCCCGCGACCACGGTCGAGTTGAGGAGGTTGCGCCCGAAGGGCTGCATGGTGAAGACGTCGCGGTAGTTCTGCCAGCGCGGGTGGGTCGGCCAGTAGGTGACCGGGGTTTGGAAGAGCTCCTGGGGGCTCTTGAGGGAGCTGACCACCGCCCAGTAGAAGGGAAAGACCAGATAGACGAAGACGACGAACACCAGGAGGTAAAAGAGCACCGGTTTGAGGACCCGCCAAAGCCGCATCAGTCCACCTCCACCCGCAGCGTGGTCAGGTAGAGGACCACGAAGATCGCGATCACCAGGAAGATGCCCGTGGAGAGGGCGGAGCCGTAGCCGAGGTCCCCGAAGTCCACGAGCTGCTGCCGGGCGTAGACCGACATGCTCATCGTCGAGGGGTTGACCCCGCTCATCACGTAGATCACGTCGAAGACCCGGAGGGCGTCGAGGGTGCGGAAGATCAACGCCACCAAGAGGGCGGGCACCAAAAGCGGCAGGGTGATGAACCAAAACTGCTGCACCGGGCTGGCTCCGTCAACGGTCGCCGCCTCGTAGAGCTCGAAGGGGATCGATTGCAGCCCGGCCAGGAGCAAGAGCGCCATGAAGGGGGTGGTCTTCCAGACGTCGACGGCGATGATCGCCGGGAGCATCAGGTGGGGGTCGGCGAGCCAGGCCACGGGTTTTTGGATCAGGTGCAGGCGCAGCAGGAGGTCGTTGATCACCCCGTAGACGTCGTTGTACATCCAGCGCCACATCTGGGCGCTGACCACGGTGGGGATCGCCCAGGGGATGAGCATCGCGGTGCGCATCAGCCCCCGCAAGGGGAAGCGGGCGTTGACCAGCACCGCGATCCCCAGGCCCAAGAGGGTCTCCAGGCTGACCGAGACCACGGCGAAGATCACGGTGTTCTTGACGCTGATCCACCAGTAGGCGTCCTGGACCATGTAGGCGTAGTTGGCCAGGCCCACCCACTCCGGGCGCAGCGGGTAGTCGAGCAGGTTCGCCTGATAAAAGGAGAGCTGGACGGTGCGAAAGAGCGGGTACGCGGCGACCGCGAGCAGGACCAAGACGGTGGGGAGGAGGAAGGTCCAGGCGATGCGGGCGCGGCGGGCGGCGAGGGTCAAGCGTCGGGGCATGCCACCTCCAAAAGGGCCCGGGGGTTAGCCCCGGGCCGAATCGGGTCGAAACCTTTGCGGTTGCACCACGGTGCGGGGGCCTACCAGCCCTTGCCCTTGATGCGCTTGAGCTGCATCTCCAGCTGCTGGAGCGCCATCTCCGCGGTGGTCTTGCCCTCGAGGACGGTGTGCACCGCGGTCCAGAACGCCGAGGAGACCTGGTTGTACTTCTTCTTGGTCTGGGCGCTGGGACGCGGCACCGCGTTCACGAAGACGTCGTAGAGCCGGCCCATGAAGGGCACCGCGCTGAGCACGTCGGGGTCCTTGTAGAGCGCCGGACGGGTGGGGAGGTAGCTGCCGTAGATCGCCCGCCGCTTTTGCTCGTTGTAGCTGGTCAGGTAGAGGATCAGGTCCACCGCCTCCTGCTTGTGCTTGGAGAAGCGGTTCACCGCGAGCTGCCAGCCGCCGAGCGTCGCCGCGTGGCGGCCCTCGGGGGTCGCCGCCTTGGGCAGGACGGTGACGTCGAACTTGCCGCGGATCGGGCTTTCAGGGCTGTTGCCCAGCGCGTAGGCGTAGGGCCAGTTGCGCATGAAGGCAGCGTTCCCGGCCTGCCAGACGCCCCGCGCCTCCTCCTCCATGTAGGCCAGGACCCCCGGCGGGCTGATCGTGTTCACCCAGGACCGGGCCATCTTGAGGGCCGCCGCCGCGCGGGGGTTGTTCACCGTGATGTTCCCCTTCTCGTCGACGATCGTCCCCCCGCCGTAGGAGTAGATCCACTCCAGCGCGTCGCAGGTCAGGCCCTCGTAAGGCGCCCCCTGCCAGACGAAGCCCCAGAACTTGGGGTTGGTCTTGCGCTCGCCGGCCTGGATCTTCTCGGCCATGGCCTTGAGCTCGTCCCAGGTCTTGGGCGGCCCGCTGAAGCCGTACTTCTTCAAGAGGTCGGTGCGGTAGTAGAGGATGCCGGCGTCGGTGAACCAGGGCAGCCCGACCAGCCGGCCGTCGACGGTGTTGGCCTTGATCAAGGCCGGGAAGAAGGCCTCCTTGACGTCGGGGTCGATGTACTGGTTGAGGTCCACGAAGAACTCGCCGAGGATGCCCGGCCAGATGACGTCGATCATGTAGACGTCGACGTCCGGGCTGCCGGCGGCGAGCTGCTGCTGGTAGAGCGCGAGGCGGTCAGTGGTGGACTTCGGCGAGGCCAGGACGCGCACCTTGTTCCCGGTGCGCTTGGCCCAGGCCTCCGCCCCTTCCTTACAGAAGTTGTACCCCTTGCCGACCGAGCCGCAGGAGATCGTCACCGTGACCCCCTGGGCCAGGCCCGTTCCCAAAAACGCCAAGCCCACGAACGCCAAGAGCGCCTTGAACCACTTACCGATTCGCATACGCCACCTCCTTTTGGTTCCGGAAGCTATTTTACATCACGTTTCACATCACGATGCGTCCAAGCCGAGCCCCAACCAGACCCCCCGGGCCAACGCCGCGAGCGCCGCGTCGAGGCGCCAGGCGTCCTTGCGGCGCACTCCGGCGAGGTTGCTGATCCCCCGCAGCTCGGCAAAGGGCAGGCCGTGCCAGAGCGCGACCCGGGCCAGCGCCGCGCCCTCCATGTTCTCCACCGCGCCCCCCCAGGCCTTTCGCACCGCGTCGGCCTCCTTGAGGTCCTCGGAGACCTTGTCCCGGGTGACGAAGGGGAGCGGGAAGAGCCCCAGGCGCTCGGCCAGGCGGCGGGTGAGCGCCTCGTCGGTGGGGAAGCGGTTGTAGTAGCTCCGGCCCCCGATCGAGAGCGCGGGAAACCCCAGCGGCTTAAGCCCGGCGCTGCTTCCCAGGTCGGCCTCGATCTCGCTCGAGGCCAGCGCCAGCTCGCCCAGCCCCAGGCCGCTCCCCGGATAGGCCCCGCCGATCCCCAGGGCCACGATCGCCTCCGGCCGGGCGGTCTCCAGGTAGGCGGCGAGGGTCATCGCCGCGTTGACCTTGCCCACCCCCACCTCCAGCCAGCGCCAGCCACGGCCGCTGAGCCCCTGCCGTCCGCGAAAGCGCCAGTTCTCCTCGGCGCGGGCCTCGAGGAACCCGGCCTCGAAGGGGGTGGCGCTGACCAGGAGGATCATCGCGGCCGTCCCGTAGGGTCGAGCGGCGGGTAGGGCAGGCCCTGGCGCCTGAGCTCGGCGGCGCGCTCGGGATAGGCCCACTCGAAGAAGACCCGCTGGTAGGTCGCGGGGTCCAGCCGGGGGCGGTCGTAGAGCCCCGCGGCCAGGCGCTGGCGCTGGGCCTCGAAGAGGATCACCGCGGCCGCGACCGAGACGTTCAGGCTCTGGGCCATGCCCAGCATGGGGATGACGATCGCCTGGTCGGCGAGGGCCGCGGCGGTCTCGCTCACCCCCCACTTCTCGCTGCCCAGGAGGATCGCGGTGGGGCGGGTGTAGTCGAGCTCCCGGTAGTCGACGGCGTCGGGGGAAAGCCGCGTGGCCAGGACCTGCATCCCCCGGCCCTTGAGGTAGGCGATCGCGCGCTCCACGTCCGGGTGCACCCGCAGATAGACCCACTTCGCCGCGCCGCCGGCGGTGTCGTGGTGGGTGGGGACGCCCCCGGTGGGGTGCACGGCGTGGGCCTCGAAGACCCCGACCGCGTCCGCGGTGCGCAGGATGGCCGAGAAGTTGTGGGGCTTGGAGACGTTCTCCATCAAGACGGTGAGGTCCGGCTGGCGCCGGTCGAGCACCTCGCGGATGCGGGCCAGGCGCGCGTCGGTGGGCATCGAGGCCGATTCTATCAGGAAGAATGTCCCCCGCCTTGCGCGCTAGCCTGGGGATGAAGGGGGAAAGCATGTCGAGGTCCTGGTTGCTGGCCGGCTTGCTCTTCGTGCTCGGCGCCTGCGCGCCGAAGGTTCAGGTCGCGGTGCCCACCCCGGCGCTGCCCCAGCCCGAGGTTCACCTGGCACTGCTCCCGGGGAACGCCCTGCCCTTTGCCGACGACTTCGAGGGCTACCCGGTGGGGGCGCTCTTGCCGCTCGCTAACCCCGGGGCCTACCGCCTTTGGCTCGCGTCCGGCGAGGCGCACAACGACATCGCCTACGTCGCCGAGGCGGTCGGTCCCGACGGAAAACGCGAGAAGGCGGCGGTGATCCGCTACCCCTGGGGCGGGGGCGGGGGCCTGGCGGCGCTGGTCACCGGGGCGGAGGACTGGAAGAACTACCGGGCCGAGGTCACGTTCAAGGTGAAGGACGACCAGTGGTGGGTCTACGCCAACATCAACGGCCAGGGGGCCCACGCCTACGTCCTCGAGGTCTATGGCCGGGACGCCAAGCTCTACAAGCAGATCGGCAAAGAACGCACGGTCGTCGCCCGGCGCGAGATCTCCGGACCCCGCGACGACGGCCGCTGGCACCGGTTGGTCGCCGAGTGCCGCGAGGACGGGGTGACGATCACCGTCGACGGCGAGGTCCTGGCCGACGTCCAAGACGCCGACCCGGCGTTTGCCCGGGGCGGCTTCGGCCTTCAGGCCAGCCGCTACGGCCGCACGTTCTGGATCAGCGCCTGGCGCTTTTCGCCGCTTGCCGCAACCGGGCGATGAGCGGCTTGATCCGCGCCGCCTTGACCTTGAGGGCGCTCTTGTTGACCACCAGCCGGGCGCTGCTGTGGAGCAGGGGGCGGACCTCGACGAGGCCGGCCTGCCGCAGGGTGGTGCCGGTCTCCACGATGTCCACCGCCGCGTCGGCGAGCCCGACGAGCACCGCCAGCTCGACGTTGCCGTGGAGCTTGATGACGTCGGCGGCGATGCGCTCGGCCTTGAGCCAGCGCTCGGTGACGCGGGGGTACTTGGTGGCCACGCGGCGGATCGGCCGCCGGTCGTTGGGCTTGCGGATCAGGCTCAGCCGGCAGGCGCCGAACCCCAGGTCCACCGGTTCGTAGAGATCCCGCCCGGCCTCCTCGAGGTTATCCTTGCCGACCACCCCGAGGTCGGCGATGCCCAGCTCGACGTAGGCCGGGACGTCGGCGTTGCGCACCAGGATGAGCTCGGCGTCCTCGCCCTCGAGGTGCATTTGGCGGCCTTCGGGGGCGGGCAGCCGGAGCCCGGCCTCGGCCAGCGTCTGGCGGCTGGCCTCCAGGAGCCGGCCCTTGGGGAGGGCGACGACCAGCCTCATCCCGCCTCCATCAGCCGCTCCAGCCCCAGCGCGAAGCCGGCGGCGAAGGGCAGCAGCCCGCCGTCGTAGCGGCCGCCGCCGAGCAGGGGCAGGCCGAAGTCTGGGGTGTAGGCGCGGAAGGTCAGCCCGGTGTAGTAGTCGAAGCGCCGGGCCATGCCGAAGTCGAAGATCAAGGGCACGTCGGGGAGGCGGGCGCGCACCGCCTCGAGCCAGTCCAGGTCCAGCTTGGCGCGCTCCGAGAGGGCGTGGGTCCGGGCCTCCTTGAGCACCTCCTCGCCGCCGTAGAGGTCGGCGAGGGCCAGGATCGCCGCCCGCACCCGCCCTTGGACCCCGAAGCGGTCGAGGAGGCTGGCGAGCTCGGGGACCGCCTTCTTGTCCAGCGCCCGGCGCAGGGCCTCGCACTCGGCTTCGGGCAGGCGCGCGGCCTCCAGGACGTCGTGGACGAAGGCCGGAAGGCCCACCTCGATCACCGCCTGGCGCACCCCGGCGGTGTTCAGCGCCGCGTAGGCCAGGCTCAAAAGCTCGGCGTCGGCCTCGGGGCTGGAGATCCCGACGAGCTCCACCCCGACCTGGGTGAACTCGCGCAGCCGTCCCACCTCGGCGCTGGCCTCGCGCAGCCAGAGCTTGCCCACGTAGCGGTAGCGCCCCGGGGCCTCGGCCTGGCCTTCGGCGACCAGGGCCCGGGCCAGGGCGGTGGTGAACTCGCTGCGCAGCATCAGCACCTCGCCGGTCTTGTCGACGAGCTTGAAGGCCCGGGCGTAGAGGGGGTGTTCGGGGTCCGCGGGCTCGAGCACCGGCACCTCCACCGGATCGTAGCCGTGGGCCGCGAAGAGGCGGCCGAGGGCCTGGACCAGCCGCTCGCGGCGGCGGGCCTCGTCGCCCAGGTAGACCCGCGTCCCCTCCGCCCTCATCGGGAAAAGTATACGGGTCTCGGGTCCGCCCAGCGAAACCCTTCGGGGTGGATCTCGGTGCCGATGGCGTGGACCTCGAGCCCCTCGGCGACGGCGGCCGCGAGCGCCTTGGCGAAGGCCGGGTCCTCGGGGCAGGGGAAGAATCCCTGGGCCTTGGGGTGCAAGAGGGCGAAGACCAGAATCCCCCCGCTCGCTCGCAGCCCTTCGAGGTGCTTTCTGGCCCGCGTGCTGGGGGCGTCGGGAAAGCAGGCCAGGCTGCCCTCGAGCTTGGTCGCGGACTTCATCTCCAGCGGCCGGCGCCGCCCCCGGTCCTCGACCAGGGCGTCGAAGCGGCCCTTCGCGTAGCGGGGCTGGTGGGCCAGAAAGCGGTAGCCGAGGCGCGGGACCAGGGCCTCGAGCGCGGCCTCCGCCTGGCTGGAATCGAGGAGGACCCAGGCCCCCCGGTCCTCGGCGAGGAGGACCCGCCCCTGGGTCTTGGGGGTGGTCTTGGGCACGAACAAGAGCCGCGTCCCCGGGCGCAGCCAGGCCAGCCGCCCGGAGTTGGCGAGGTGCAGCCGGAGCTGCTCGCCCCCCTCGCCCTCGGCGAGGACGACGAAGCGGTTGGGCCGGGCCACGAAGCGGGCCGGCCGGGTCGGGGGGAAGCGGCGGTCGAGGGCCACCCCTAGTATTCCTCGATGAAGAGCTGGCCGGGGTGCCGCCCGGTGTGCCGCTCAAAGCCCCGTTCCTCGATCAGAAAGCGCATCACGTTCTCCACCATCCGCGGGTTGCCGCAGAGGTAGACGTAGGTCGTTTCGGGGTCCAGGGGGATCCCGGTCTCGGCCTCGATCACCCCCTCGGCGAGCAGGTCCTCGATCCAGGCCCGGTGCCCCAGCCAGCTCGGCCGGGGCTCGGTCAGGGTAGGCAGGTAGGCGAAGTGGGGGAAGGCGCGGTGCATGAAGCGCAGCTCCGGGTAGTAGGCGAGCTCGTTCAGCGTCGCCGCGCCCTGCACCAGCCCCACCCGGGGGTGGGTGGCCTGGTGCACGTGGGAGCGCAAAAAGCTCATGAAGGGGGCCACCCCGGTCCCGGTGCCGATCATCAGGATGTTCTTGTCCGCCGGGGCCTCGGACATCTTGAAGGCCCCGACGATGCGCTCGCCGACCTTCAGCCGGTCCCCGGGGCGGAGCTGGAAGAGGCGCGGGGTGAGCTGCCCCTCGCGGTAGAGGGAGAGGTAGAACTCGAACTCCCGGGTGTCGTCGCGCGCCGAGGCGATCGAATAGGCCCGCTGGATCAGCTTCTCCGGCGGCGCCGGTTTGCGGTCGGGCAGGGCGTAGGGCACCCGCAGCTCGAAGCCAAAGAGCCCCAGCGTGGTGTACTGGCCGGCGGAGAAGGTGGGGCGGGGGGTGTCGGTCACCACCCGGATCAGGATGTAGTTCTCGGAAAGCCGATCCCGGCTGACCACCGTGGCGTTGTAGTGCGTCTCGCGCAGCGCCTCCCACCAGCGTTGTTCTTCGTGCATGTCAAACTCCCAATCGCCCAGCCTACCAGGTTCGGGCTTGCAAACTTATACTTTGGGCATGCGAGATCTCTCGGCGCGGGTGCGCGCGCTCAAACCCTCGGCGACGGTGGCGATGAACGCCAAGGCCCTCGAGCTCCGCCGGCAAGGGGTGGACGTGATCGCGCTCACCGCCGGCGAGCCGGACTTCGACACCCCGGCGCACATCAAGGCCGCGGCGGTGCGGGCGCTGGAGGCGGGGAAGACCAAGTACACCCCCCCGGCGGGGATCCCCGAGCTGCGCGAGGCGCTGGCCCGAAAGTTCGCCCGGGAGAACGGCCTCGACTACGCGCCGGACCAGATCACCGTCGGGGTGGGGGGCAAGGGGGTGCTCTACAACCTCTTCCAGGCCCTCTTGGACCCCGGCGACGAGGTGGTGCTGATCGCTCCCTACTGGGTCTCCTACTCGGCCCAGATCGAGCTCGCGGGGGGCGTGCCGGTGGTCGTGCCCAGCGAGGCCGAGGCGGGGTTCGTGCCCGATCCCGAGCGGGTCGCGCGGGCGATCGGGCCGCGCACCAAGGCCCTCGTTGTCAACAGCCCGTCCAACCCCACCGGGGCCGTCTACCCCGAGGCGGTGCTGCGCGCGCTGGCCGAGCTCGCGGTGCGCCACGACCTCTACCTGGTCTCCGACGAGATCTACGAGCACCTGGTCTACGAGGGGGCCCACTTCTCCCCGGGGCGGGTGGCCCCCGAGCACACGATCACGGTCAACGGGGTGGCCAAGACCTACGCGATGACCGGCTGGCGGCTGGGCTACGCCGCCGGACCCAAGCCGGTGATCGAGGCGATGACCAAGATCCAGGGCCAGTCCGTGACCCACCCCACGACCTTCGTGCAGTGGGCGACGATCGAGGCCCTGGAGAACCCCGAGAGCCAGGCCTTCATCGCCCACGCCCGGGCCACCTTCGACCGGCGGCGGCGGTTCTTCGTCGAGGGGTTGCGGCGGCTGGGGCTTTCCGTCCCCGAGCCCAAGGGGGCCTTCTACGTGATGCCCGACGTGCGCCCCATCGCCGAGGACGAGCTGGTGGCGGCGACCCGGCTGCTCGAGGAGGCGCGGGTGGCGGTGGTGCCGGGGACCGACTTCAAGGCGCCGGGGCACGTGCGCATGAGCTACGCGACGAGCGACGAACACCTGGCCGAGGCGCTCTCCCGGATCGCCGCCCTGATGTGAAGGCGCGGGGTGCACAGCACCCCGCGCCCCGGACCGAACGCGCTTAGTTCAAGACCTCCATCCAGGCCTCTTCGAAGAGCTCCCGGGCGGCCTCGAGGGTGACCTCGAGGGCCTGGGCCACCTCCTCGGCGAGGAGGTTGATCGCCCGGCGGAAGGCCTGGCGGTCGAGGTCCGGCAGGCCGCGCTCGACCTCCCAGGCGTGCAGCTGACCGGCGAGGATGGCGATGCGGTAGGGGTCGCCCTCGGCGAGGATCTCGGTGACCCGCCGGTGCCGCGCCGCCCACTGCTTGGGCAAGGGGAGGCGGCCATTCTTCAAGCGGTCGAGGATCTGCGGCACCTCGTCCCGGGTCAGCGCCGGCCGCAGGCCGACCTTGGCGGGGGCGTCCACCGGTACGAAGGCCTTGGACCGCGTTCCCGGGAACTCCACCGTGTAGTAGGCCCGAGGGCTTCCCCCGACCTTGCGCCGGGCGATGCCCGCGACGACCCCCACCCCGTAGGGGGGGAGCACGACTTTGTCTCCTGGACGGTACTCCTTCACGCACCCGCTCCTTTCTTCCAGATCTCCACCAGCGTCTTCAGGTACGGCGCCCGGGGTAGCTCCAGCTGGGGGCTGCAGCCCATCGAGGCCAGGGCCGCGGCGGCCATCCGGGCGTCGAGGGGGCGCAGCTCGCCGGCCTCGATCCCGGCCTGGATGAAGCGCTCCAGGATGCGCTGGTAGCGCTCGTGCAGCCCCTTGAGCCAGGCCTCCTTATCGCCCTCCACGGCCTCCGACGCCACGGCCGCCCAGAGCCCGCGCCACTCCTCGATGAACGCGAAGCGGCGGGCCAAGAGCCGCTCCAGGCGCTCGAAAAACGGCGCCTCCTCGCGGGTGATGGCCTCGGCGTCGGCGTAGAACGCCAAGGTGCGCAGCTCGACCAGCTCGCGCAAGAGTTCCTTCTTGTCGCGAAAGTAGAGGTAAACCGTCCCCTTGCCGATCTCCGCCGCTTTGGCGACGTCTTCGATTTTGAGTCCGCTGAGGCCACGTTCCCTGAGGACCCGGAGGGTGGCTTCGAGGATGAGCGTGCGTTTATCGGCGTTCCGGGCCGCAAGGGTCACGCATCTAAGGGTAGCATACCTCCCCGCAGTTTTCATGAGAAAGGCGTATAAAATACGCATTCCCCGGCTTTTCGCTGTATAATTAGCGTGTCTATGGCCAAGCAGTTGGGTGGTTTTGTGTTCACAGGCGGCGGCGACCCCCTGACCGGCGAACTTTCGGACCTCGAGCAGGTTCTGCTTGGCCGAGCGGGCGGGCTCGCGCTGTTCTTGGTCACCGAGGAGCTCACCGACCAGGCCGAGGCCTGGCGCGAGGTCTACCGCCGGGCGCTCCTGGCCAAGGCGGTGGGGGTCTTGGTCTTGAAGAAGCGGGCGATGGCCGAGGACCCGGCCCTCGCCGAACGGGTGGCCCGGGCCCCGCTGGTCTGGCTGGCCTCGAGCGCCCTGGATCGGTTTTTGGATCTGCTCTCGGGAAGCCGGCTGGCCCATGCCCTGGTGGAGGTCGTGCTCTCCGGGGGGATGGTCGGGGCCTTTGGCGCTGCCAGCGGGGTCCTCGGAGCGACCGCGGTCTTGCCCCTGGAGGAGCGGCTTGGCTTTAGCTACGGCCTCGGCTTCATGCCCGGGGTCGTGGCCCTGCCGGGCTTCGAACGGCCCCAGGGCTTCTTAGCGCTGGCCGAGGCCACCGCGGCCCAGCCGGACCTCACCGGGCTGGGCCTGCCCCGGGGCAGCGCGGTCTGGGTCAGCCCCAAGGGCGAGGCCTGGGTGCAAAAGGGCCGGGTGGCCCGGCTCGCGGCCGAGGCCAGCGAGGTGCGCGCGGGGAGCATCCGCAACCTGAACGTGGACCTGCTCGCCGCCGGCGAGCGCTTCGCCGTGCCCGCCTACGGCCCCGGGGCTTAGGCTCGGGGCATGGGAGGACTGACCGACCTTTCGGGCTTTCGCGTCGGGGTCTGGACCGACGCCAAGCACCGCACCGGGGTCACGGTGATCCGCGCCGAGGGCGCGGGGTTCGTGGCCTCGGCGAGCTTTCTGGGGCCCGCCCCGGGGAGCCGCGAGGCCGCGCTCATGGCCCCTGAAAAGCCGGTCGCGCACCTCGACGCCCTGGTCTTCACCGGGGGCTCGGCGCTGGGCCTCGAGGCCGCGAGCGGGGTGGCCCGGCGCCTGGCCGAGGAGGGAGTGGGCCACACCACCCGGGTGCGGCCGATCCCCATCGTCGCCGCCGCGGTGATCTACGACCTCCTCTTGGGAGCGCCGGTCTGGCCCGACCTGGAGGCCGGCTACCTCGCGGCCCGCGCGGCCTCGCGGGCGCCGGTGCCGGAGGGGGCGGTGGGCGCCGGGGCCGGGGCCAGCGCGGGCAAGTACGCGACGCCGGTCCCCACCGGTCAGGGCAGCGCCCTCGTCGCGGAGGGGGCGGTGCGGGTGGCCGCGCTGGCCGTGGTCAACCCGGTGGGGGACGTCTACGACGAGGCCGGGCGCCTGATCGCGGGCCACGGCCGGCCGCGGGCGGCGCTGGGGCGGGCGCTTGAGAACACCACCCTGGTGGCGATCGGCCTCGAGGCCCCCCTCAGCAAACCCCAGGCCAAGCTCATCGCCGACGCCGCCCACGCCGCGATCGGGCGCGCGGTGCGCCCCTCGCACACCCCCTGGGACGGGGACGCGACCTTCGCCCTCAGCAGCGGCGTCGGGCCCGAGGCCCCCTTGGGCCTCCTGGTGACGCTGGCCCAGGAGGCCACCGCCGAGGCGATCCGCCGCGCCGCTAGAGCCGGATCCGCTCCGGGTCGGGGTTCTTGATCGCCACCCGGCGGCGGGTCTCGCCGGTCGGGGTGAGGGTGAGGACCAGCGCGTCGGGGAAGAGGGCCTCGTCCCCCCACTCGATCGCGGTCAGCCGGGCCTCGTCCATTGCGTCCAAGAGCCCCAACGCGATCGCCGCGCTGGGGTCCTCGAGGCGGTAGAGGTCGACGTGCAAAAGCGTCCCCTCGGGGGTGGGGTAGGCGTGCATCAGGGTGTAGGTGGGGCTCGTCACCCGGCCGGAAAAGCCCAGGGCCTCGGCGAGGTGGCGCACGAAGGTGGTCTTGCCCGCCCCCAGGGGGCCTTTGAGGAGGATCACCGTCCCCGGGGGCAGGGCCCGGGCCAGGCGCTGGGCCAGGGCCCGGGTTGCGGCCTCGTCAGGAAGCTCGAGGGTCATGGCGTCAACCGCCGCAGGAGCTCCAAGAGGGCCGCGCGGGGGCCGGCGTAGATCTCCTCGTGGTCCTCCGCGCGGCGCACCACGACCGCCTCCGATCCACCGGTAAGGACCAGGAGGCTGGCCTCGGGGTCGAGCGCCCTGGCCGCGCGGATCCACTCCCGGAGCGCGGACTCGTTGAGCTGGACCTCGCCCTCGAGGCCCAAAGCGTCGAGCCGGCCGCGGCGGAACCCCGGGGGCAGGGGCGCCGTTTCGACGTCGAAGACCCCCAGCAGGGCGTCGACGTCCACCCCCTTGAGCTCGGCGGCGAGGTCCCGGGCGGCGGCGTGTTCGGCGGCGAGCTGCTCGAGCAGCCCCTCGACCTCCTCGAGGCCGCGCTTGAGCTCGAAGAGGCCCTGGGTCCCGAGCCGCTCGATCCGGGAAAAACCCGCGTCCAGAAAGCGCATCAGCGCCCCGGCGCGGCTCCGGGTCTCGCCGGTGGTGTCGCGGTAGCGCTCGAAGGCCTCCTGCGCCCTTTGGTAGCGCGCGACGAGCTCGGCCTTGAGCGCCTCCCGGCGCTCGGCCAGGGCCCGGGCCTCGGCCTCCAGGGCCTCGAGGTCGGGGAGCTCGTCGGCGAGCCGGGCCTCGGCGTCATTGAGCTGTTCCATCAACGCCTCGCCCCCCAGCCCCTGGTAGCGGGCGGCGACGCGTTTGAGGCGCGAAAGCTGGGCGCGGGCGGTTCGCTTTTTGCGCTCGACCTCGGTCTCCAGGCGCAGCTTCAAGGCCTCGATCGAGGGCCAGTGCCCCTCGGCGAGCCGGGCCTCGGCCTCGCCGATCTCCTCGAGCAAGACGTCGAAGCGCCGGGCCTTTTCCTTGAGGGCGTCGATCGCCCTGCGGATCGCCTCCTGGGCCTGGCGCTCGGCGGCCTTTAAGGCCGCTTCGGCGTCGTCCAGCCGGCCGCTGGCCAGGGCGGCCTCGATCGGGGTGGTGTCGGCGTGGTCCTTGGGGATGGCCGCCATCCGGGCCTTGATCGCCGCGGCGCGGTCCTCCAGGCCGGCGAGGTAGGCCTTGCGGGCCTCCTCGAAGAGGCCCTCGTCCAGCGTCCTTTCTTCCAGGGCCCGTTCGAGCGCCGCGCGCAGGGCGTTGGGGAGGCGCTCCCCGGCCTCCTCGAGGAGGTGGCGGGCCTCCTCCCGGCGGGCCTCCGCCTTCGCCTCCACCGCGTCCTTGAGGGCCTCGGCCTGCTGCCGCGCGGCGAGCTCGGCCTCGAGCTCGTCCAGCCCCTCGGGGTAGACGCCCCTTTCCAGGGCCTCGCGGAGCGCCGCGAGCTGGGCGGTGAGGGCCGGGGGGTGGCCCAGCTGGCGCAGGCGCTCGCCGGCCCACTCGATCCGCGCCCGAGCCTCGGCGAGGAGCTCCTGGAAGGCCCGCCGGAGCTCGGCCTCGAGGGCTTCGAGCTCCGGCCCCACCAGGCTGCCCGCGTTCAGCCGTGCCTCGAGCGCTTCCACGCGCTCGGCGAACTCCGGGCGCGCGACCAGCACCCGGTAGCGCTCCTTGAGCCGGGTCAGGCGGCGCCGTTCCTCCTCGAGGTCCAGCGCCTTGAGGCGGTCCGCCTGCTCGGGGCTGAGCTCGAGGTCCAGGTCGAAGTCGAGGTCCAGCTCGAGCGTCTCCCCGGGGTCGATCGCCGAGGACTCGACCAGCTTCGCCAGCTCGTGGGCCAGGCCCTGGGCCTCCTCCAGCTCGGCCTGGGCCAGGATCCCCTCCTGCTGGGCGAACTCCAGCTCGCGCAGGAGCATCTGCAGCCGCCGCACCTTGCGCCCGCCGACCTTCTCCACCCGGCGGGCGACCTCCTTCAGCTCGGCGATCGCCTTTTCCTGGGAGACCAGCCGGGATTCCAGCATCTCCTCGAGCTCGGCGACCACCGCCTCGGCCTCGGCGGCCTGGGCCTCGTCCCACTCCTCCCGCAGCCCGGCGACCAGGCGCCTCAAGCGCAGCGCCTCCGGCCAGTCGAAAAAGAGCGCGAAGCGCCGCGCCGCGGCCTCCAGCGCGCCGAGGCGGGCCTCGACGTCGCCGCCGCCCTCGAGGGCCTTGAGCAGCCGCTCGACCTCGGCCCGGGCCTGGGGCGCGGGCAGCTCGAACTGCAGCGCGGGGAAGACCACGCGCTTTAAGAACTGGGCGACCTCGCCCTTCTCCCAGGCGGTTCGGGGCTTCTTGAGACGCTGTTCGCCCTCGGCGAAGACGGCCTCGGTGCGGTCTTTGAGGAGCGGGCGCAGAGCGGCCTCGAGCGCGTTCGGCTGCACGGCCTTATCTTACGGACTCTTCCCCGGGAAGGATGAACCCCACGCTGACCACGAAGCGCAGCGCGTCCTCGACGCGGATCTTCAAGGGGATCAGCTCGGTCTCGGGGACGATCAGGACGAACCCCGACGCGGGCATCGGGCTGGTGGGGACGACGACCACCACGTGGCCGTCGGGCAGGGGCGGCAGCCGTTTCCCGACCGGCTGCACGACGAAGCAAAGGGCGTAGCTCCCTTTTCGCGGGTACTCGACCAGCGCCGCCCGGGAAAAGTGCATCTCCTTGGGGGAGAAGAGGCTGCTCGAGACCTGCTTGATGGCCCGGTAGATCTCCCCGATCAGGGGCAGGCGCTCGAACAACCCCTCGACCGCCTCCACCAGCCGCCGCCCCAGCCAGTTGGAGACGAAGAGGCCGAAGAGGGTGATCAGGACCGCGGCCAGGGCCAGGCCGAAGACCGGCAGCCAGGGAGCCAGCACGGGCGGGAGCTTGAGCCCGAAGAGGGCGAGCAGCCGGCTGAAGAGGGCCAGGGACTGGGCGTAGACCCAGCCCAGGAGCCAGAGGGTGACGAAGAGCGGCAAGAGCGCCGCCAGGCCGGTGAGGAAGTAGCGCTCGAGCCTCATGGCTGGACGCTGAGCCGGTAGCGGCCGTCCTCGAGCCGGAGCCGCACCACCCGCCGGGCGCCGTCCTTTTCGAGGATCAGCTTGGCTTCATAGCGCGGTGGCTTTTCCCAGACGTAGGCCTCGACGAGGCGCCAGCCCAGGCGCTCGAGCTCGGCCTTGAGCCAGGCCAAGAGCCGCTCGAAGGGCCAGGGATGGGTAAAGCGGCTCTCGCTCGCCGCCCCCTGGTAGCTCTGGGCAAAGAGGACGCTCCCCGCGGGGGCCACCAGGCCCAGGTCGGTGTTGAGGAAGATCTCGCCCTTGCCGTTCTTGACCGTGAGCACCCCGGGCGCGGCGGTGGCCGGCGGGGGGGCCTCGCCGGTCAGGGTGGGGGCGCAGGCCGCAAGCAGCAGGAGGAGGGCAGGCCAAAGCCGTCTCATTCGAGCTCGATCCTAAAATCCAGGGGCCGCAGGTAGAACTCGTGGATCGCGGTGTTGGAGACCACCGCCACGGTGGGCAGGTGGCGCTTGTAGTGGGTGCGGTTGACCAGGGCCTTGACCCGCTGGATCTCCTCTCTGGTGTAGCCGAGGCGCTCGATGTAGGCGTCGGGGTAGCCCTTCAGGTAGTGCTCGAGGATGACGTCCGCGCGGCGGTAGGCCAGGCCCAGGTCGGCCTCGTCGGTCTGGCCCGGCTCGAGGTCCGCGGTGGGGGGTTTCTTGATCACCCGCTCGGGGACCCCGAGGTGCTCGGCGAGGGCCCAGACCTGGGTCTTGTAGAGGTCGCCGAGGGGGTTGATCGGGGGGCTGTCGTCGCCGTGCCAGGTAAAGTAGCCAAAAAGTCGCTCGGTCTTGTTCCCGGTCCCCAGCGGCAGGGCGTGGTAAGCCGCGGAGAGGTCGAAGAGCACGATCATCCGCGCCCGGGCCTTGACGTTGCCCTTGCGGTAGGGGGTGAGGTCCGGGCGCAGCTGGGCGTAGCCCTCGACCATCGGGGTGATGTCGATGACCTCGAGCTCCACGCCGAAGGTCTCGGCGACGAGGCGGGCGTCCTCCAGCGAGGCCGGGCTGCTCTCTTGGTGGGGCAGCGCCACCGCGTGGACGTTCTCCGGCCCCAGCGCGCGCACCGCGAGCGCCAGGGTGGTCGCCGAGTCCACCCCCCCGGAGACCGCGACGATCCCCTTGGTGTAGCCGCGCCAGGCCAGCTCTTCGCGGATGAACCGGGTGAGGAAGTCCGCGGTGGCCTCGAGGTCCAGCGCGAGCGTGGCCCCGCCGGGGGTGCCGTAGTGCTTCTTCATAGCCCCTCCTTGACCCGCTCGAGGTCGTTCCACAAGAGCCCCAGCCCGGTCTTCAGGTCCGCGAGCAGGGGACTCTCGTAGCGCACCGGGGGGATGCGCTCGAGGTCCAGGTCCACGATCAGCGCGGCCTCCTCGAAGCCCGGGGCCTCAGCGAGGAGCCGCCCCTCCGGGGAGGCCACCAGGCTGTGGCCGGTCATCCCCTTCCCGGCCTCGAAGCCCACCAGGCTGGCCAGGGCCACGAAGACCCCGTGCTCGCCGGCGACGCTCTCGGCCAGGGCGCGCCAGCGCCGTGCGTTGGCGGGGAGGCGCTCGGTGAAGCCGCGGGCCGGGCTGGCGGAGGGGACGTAGATCACCTCCGCCCCGTCGAGGGCGGCGATGGTGGCGGTGATCGAGTGCCAGAAGTCCTCGCAGATCAGGATCGCCGCGGTCCCGAACCGGGTCTCGAAGGCCCGCACCTCGTGGCCACGGGAGAGGTAGCGCTCCTCGTCGAAGACCCCGTAGGTGGGCAGGAAGACCTTGCGGTGCAGGTGCAAGAGCCCTCGTCCTCCGAGCTCGAGGTAGGCGGCGCTGTTGTAGTAGTTGCCGCTCTTGGGATCCAGCTCGTAGAACCCGATCACCAGGTCCAAGGGGCCCTCCCAAACCCGCGCGTGCAGGGCCATCAGGCGGGCCTCGAGGTCGTCGGCGGTCATCGCCAGCTCACGCACCCCGCCCTGGAGGAAGTAGGCGGTGGGGTAGGCCTCGGGGAGGACGACGACCTCCGGGGCGTCCGCTTGCAGGGCCCGGAGCGCGGCCTCGAGGTGGGCCAGGTTGCGGGTGATCTGCCCCTTTTCGGGCTTGAGCTGCAGCACGGCGTGGCGGACCATTGGCCCCAGTTTAGCGGGTATACTGGCCTGGAAGCGGAAAGGAGCCGGTGATGACGATCAAGCAGCTCTTGGACAAGAAAGGGCGCGAGGTCTACACGATCTCCCCCGACGCCCGGGTCTTTGACGCGATCCAGACCATGGCCGACAAGGGAATCGGGGCCCTGGTGGTGGTCGAGGACGGCCGCCCGGTGGGGATCATCACCGAGCGCGACTACGCGCGCAAGGTGATCCTCAAGGGCCGCTCCTCCAAGGAGACGCGGGTGCGGGAGATCATGACCCCGAACTTCATCTACATCCGCCCCGACCAGACGGTCGAGGAGGCGATGGCGATCATGACCGACCGCCGGGTGCGGCACCTGCCGGTGATCGAGGAGGGGAGGCTCGGGGGCCTGATCTCGATCGGGGACGTGGTCAAGGCGATCATCGAAAACCAGCAGTTCACCATCGAGCAGCTCACCAACTACATCCACGGCGACCGCTCGTAGGAAGGGGCGGCCGGTGCCGCCCCTAGTCCCAGCGGAAGTCCTTGAACTGCTCGCGCAGCTTGGCCTTTAGGAACTTGCCGGCCGAGGTGCGCGGGATGGCCTCGACGAAGACCACCCGGTCCGGGACCCACCACTTGGCGAAGCGCTCGGCGAGGTAGGCCTTGAGCGCCTCCTCGCTGACGCTGCCCGGCTCCCGCAGGACGACGACCGCGAGCGGCCGCTCCTGCCACTTGGGGTGGGGCACCGCGATCACCGCCGCCTCCTTGACCGCGGGGTGGCCCATCAAGGCGTTCTCCAGCTGCACCGAGCTGATCCACTCGCCGCCGGACTTGACCAGGTCCTTGGTGCGGTCGACGATCTCCATGTACCCCTCGGGGTCGATCGTCACCACGTCCCCGGTGCGGAACCAGCCGTCCTCGGTCCACTTGTCCTGGCCCTCGGGAAGGTTGTAATAGCTGGCGGCGACCCAGGGACCGCGTACCTGGAGCTCGCCCATCGTCTCCCCGTCCCAGGGGATCTCCCCCTCGTCGTTCCAGCCCCGGATCTCGACGAGCGGCACCGGCAGGCCCTGCTTGGCGCGGTACGTGTACTGCAGGTCCTCGGGCCAGTCCTTCATGTAGCTCTTGAGGTAGCTGGCGGTGCCCAGCGGCGAGGTCTCGGTCATGCCCCAGGCATGGACCACCTTGAGCCCGTGCTTGTCGAAGGCGCGGATCATCCCCTCCGGGGCCGCCGAGCCACCGACGACCATGCGCAGGCCGGGGACCAGGTTCCAGCGTCCGGGGGCCTTTTCCAGGGCCTCGAGGATCCCCAGCCAGATCGTCGGCACCCCCGCGCTCACCGTCACCCGCTCCTGCTCGTAGAGGTCCAGAAGGCTCTCGGGGTCCAGGTAGGGGCCGGGGAAGACCTGCTTGGTGCCGATCATCGTGGCGGTGAAGGGCAGGCCCCAGGCGTTGACGTGGAACATCGGCACCACCGGCAGGATGACGTCGTCCTGGGCGAGGTTCAGCGCGTTGGGTAGGGCCGAGACCAGCGCGTGCAACACGATCGCCCGGTGGCTGTAGACCACGCCCTTGGGGCGTCCGGTGGTCCCCGAGGTGTAGCACATGCCGAGCGCCTGGTTCTCGTCCTTGACCGGGGAGGTGAAGGCCTCGGGCTCGGGGGCGATCAGCGCTTCGTAGTCCACGAAGCCCTCGGGCACCGGTTGCTGGGTGAGGGGGACGACGATGACCTTCTCGACCGTCTCGACCAGCGGCGCGACCTTCTCCCAGAGCGGGAGGAGGACGTCGTCGAGGATGAGGAAGCGGTCCTCGGCGTGGTTGATGATGTAGGCCAGGTCCGAGGGATGGAGCCGCAGGTTCAGGGTGTGCAGGACGCCCCCGGTGAGGGGGATGCCGAAGTAGGCCTCGAGGTGGGCGTAGTGGTTCCACATCAGGGTGCCGACCCGGTCCCCCTCGCGCAGCCCCAGCCGCACCAGGGCGTTCGCCAGCTTCTTGGCGCGCTTGGCGAAGTCGCCGTAGGTGTAGCGGTGCAGCGAGCGGTCGGGCATGCGGCTCACGATCTCGACCTTGGGAAAGAGCCGCTCCGCGCGGTCCAGGAAGTGGGGTAGGGTGAGCGGGTCGTCCATCATCTGCCCTTGCATGCTGCCTCCTTTGCTGTCGGGCCTCAGTATAGGCGGTGCGGTTCGGTTATTCTAGGAGCCGATGGAAAGGGTGGCGTTGATCACCGGTGCCAACCGCGGCATCGGCGAGGCCGCGGCCCGGGCGCTGATCGCGCGGGGCTACCGGGTGATCGCCGCCGGGCGCGACCGGCTGGCGATCGAGACCGCGGCGGAGGCGATGGGGGCGGTGCCCCTGGTGCTCGACGTGACCCGGGAGGAGGACGCCCGGCTGGCGCTGGACTTCGTGGCCAGCCGCTTCGGCCGGCTCGACGCCCTGATCAACAACGCCGGGGTGTTCCTGGACCGGGAGGTGCCCGGCGTTTCGGTCCCCATCGAGAAGGTGCGGGCGACCCTGGAGGTCAACGCCCTGGGCGCGCTCCGGCTTGCCCAGACCTTCGCCCCCATGATGGTGCGCCAGCGCTACGGGCGCATCGTCAACGTCTCCTCGATCATGGGCTCGCTGGCCAAGGCCGGTCCCGGCTACCTCGCCTACCGCACCTCCAAGGCGGCGCTGAACATGATCACCCGGGTGCTGGCGGCCGAGCTTACGGGCACCGGGGTGCTGGTCAACGCGGTCCACCCCGGCTGGGTCCGGACCCGGATGGGCGGTCCCGAGGCCCCGCTCCCCCCCGAGGAGGGGGCGCGGGCGTTGGTCTGGGCGGCCACGCTGCCCGACGACGGCCCCACCGGGGGCTTCTTCGAGGGCGAGGGCAAGCCGCTTCCCTGGTAGGCTAGAATCTGCACGTGGACCTAAAAACGGCGGTCGAGAACCCCCGGGTGCTCTTCTGGCTGGCCCTCCTGGCGCCACCGCTCGCCCTCTTCGGGTTTCCGGGCAAGGCTTACCAGAACTTTTTTTTCGTGTCCGTGGCGCTGGCGTTTGCTCTCGTCGCGTACACCTATCCGGCGTTCAAGCGCATCGCTCCCGACGTGCCGCGGGCCTTCTCGACGCATCTCCGCCATCACCTCCGGCGGGCGATTCGGGGCGAGGCGGATTTCAGCTGGTACACGGTCGCTTTGGTGGTCGGCGTCGGCGTGGCGCTCTTCGCCTGGTTCGCCGACGGCATCAAGGAACAGGCATTCTTTCTGACCTTGGGCGCGCTCTCCTACGTGATCGCGCTCTTGCTCGCCGCGGATTTGCTGTTTCGCCAGCTGGACCTCGAGGCCAGGCCGAGGCGCCGCCGTCTGGTCAGCTGGGTCAGCAAGATGCAGCTCCCCGGCCCCAAGCGCCGCTTGACCGACCAGGAAAAAGCCGCGTTGCTCGAGGCCTACCGCACGCCGGAGGCGGTGCGCGAGGCCCTGGCCCACAACAAGCTCTGCCTGAAGGACGGCGACTGCTTGGAGCGGGTGAACTTCCTCCCCATTCTGGCGGTGCTGGCGAACCCCAGGTTCGAAAGCCTGGAACAGCTCGATTTGCTGCTGGGCAAGGACACGTGGGGGGACGCCGGCGAGGCCAAGATCTATCAGGCGCTCTTCGAGCAGATGGCCAGGGCCCTCAACCCCAAGCTCGCCGCAGAGGGGCGCATCGCCTGGCGCGAGGTGCACGACGACCGGGGCGAGCTGGTGCCCTCCTGGGACGTGCCGGGGCTGCGCCGGGCGCTGAACCGGATGTACGACGCCGACCTCGCCCGCGCTTCCGCGGACTTCGTCTTCAACCTCACCATGGGCACCGCGGCGATGAGCGCGGCGATGATGCTGGTGGCCCTGCGCGGGGCCGCCGTCGGGGTCTACCTGGCGCAGGACGCCAGCACGAACCTGACCGATCAGGTACGCGAGATTCGCCTCTCCCTGTACGAGGTGCTCGACGAGCTGGATCAGGCCTGACTCAACGCCGGTAGGCGGGATTGCCCCGGAGCACCGCGCGCAGGCCCTCGCGGACGTGCGGGGGGTCATGCTCGGCCTGCTCGGCGATCCACTCCAGCAGCTCGGCCGGTGCCCCCGGGTTGGCCGCGACCGCCCAGCGCAAGAGCGGGTCCTGGGCCAGCCGTTCCAGGACCTCGTAGGGGGTCCAGGGGTCCAGGGCCAGCCGCACCCGGTCGCCGGGCCTTTCCTCCAGGTCGCGGCAGAGCCGTTCGTAGAGCTCCCCGAGCACGATCCCCAGTCTACGCGCGAGCAGGAGGGCGCGGCGGCAGTCGAGGGCGAGGAGGGCCCGGCGTTGCTCGGCCTCGGGAAGGGCCTCCAGGTAGAGGAGCCAGGCAAAGGCGTCGTCCTCCGGACCGGGCGTTCGACGGGGCCTGAAGTAGGCCGCGAAGACCGGGTGGGAAAACCCCCAGCAGTCCGGGCAGTAGCGCCGGACGACGCCCGTTTGGGCCAGCGCCTGGACCGCCTCCAGCAAGCCGGCCGCTTCGAGCTGCCGTGCCGCCCAGCGCTCGGAGGGTCCGAGCGCTGCCAGCGCCGCGAGCGCCCGGGGGTCCGGGCGAAGCCCCGCGTGTTCGAAGAGGGCCTCGAGGATGGCCTCGATCAACGCCGCCAGCCGCCTGGGAAAGGGCCGGCCAGGCGGGAAGGCCTCGCTCCAAAAGTGCAGGAAGAGCGGCAGGGAGAACCCGAGGAAGGGCGGCGTCCAAAGGGCTTCGGTGCTGGCCTCGGCCCAGGCGAAGAGCTCGGCCTCCGGCCGCAGGTAGCTTCGGGCCCAGCTCGGCCGCTGCCGCGGCGGGCGGGCCGCGAAGCGGCGCTTGAGCCTTCGCGCCAGCTGAAAGAGAAAGGCCCGGGTCTCATCCGGCTTCAGCACCGGCAAATGCAGCTGCGCCCGGAGTCCGGGCGGGTCTTGGACCTCCGCCGTACCCGGATCCACCGCGACGAAGACCGGATGGCGCCGGGCGACCTCGGCCCAGTCGGCGGGGTGGCCGCCCTCGACCAGGACCACCCAACGGCGGCGCAGGGGCTCGGTGGCCCGCCAGGTGGCGTCCGGCGCCCTTGTTGCGGGATAGGGCGCGGGGCAGTGGCGGTGGCGCAGCTGGTAGGCGAAAAGCCCCCGCGCCAGATAGGCCAAAAACGCGGTTTTGCCCGCGCCCGCCTCGCCGATCACCAAATAGAGCCCGGGCTTGGCCGAGCGGGCGAGCAGCAGGGCGCGGCCGCTGGAGACCCGGCGCGTGCCGAAGATCACCGGCCGGCTCAGCCATAAGGAGGCATCGGGCACGCTTTCAAGTTTAATGAGGCGGATGCGACCGCCGGCAGCGCTCGAAGAGGCCTGGGCCGTCTACACCGCCCTGGCCGACGAGGTCGGCCTGGCGCTGGCCGACCGCTTCTACCTGGCGGAGGTCCTTCCGCGTGAGCTCGCCTACCTCCTCCGCCAGCACGGGCAAAAGCACTACGCGGCGAGCCTGCACACCCTGGGGGAGAAGGTGGAGGCGGTGGCCATCGCCGCCCGGCTGCTGGGCTCGAAGGCGGTGATCGCCCTCGCGACCCGGGAGACCGAGCGCCATCTCCCGCACTTGACGGCCCTCCTCCCCGGGGTCAGGGTCGAGGCCCGGCGCATCCCTGCCGACGACTTGCTCTTGATCGTCGACGCCGCCCGGAACGCCGCCGAAGCCCTTCCCCGGCCCCTCGCGGTGGACATGACCGGGGGGACCAAGGTCATGGCCGCGGCGATGACGCTCGCCGCCGCCCAGCTCGGGGCCGATCTCTACTACCTTTCGAGCGGCCAGAGGACCCCCTACCGCCGCCCCCTCCCGGGAAGCGAGCGCCTGATCCAGGTCCGATATACCCCTTGATCAGCGCGCCCCTTCCTACCCTTGGCCCTGGAGGTGGTCTGAGGGTGCACAAGCGGTTCCTGGTCTTGTTCGTCAACAACGGGGTGCGGGAGGTTCCGGTGGCGATCTACCCGAACGGCGCGGCCAAATCGCTCTTGACCGCGCACCTCAAAGCGGCCGAGGAGGCCGGGCTCGACGCCTCGCGCTACCAGCTCGTCCCGCTCCCGAGCCTCTACCACGAGGGCGTGCTCTATCTCCCCGGGGGGCTTCACCCCACCGTTCCCGCCGAGGTCCGCGAGGTCGGCGCGCCGATCTTGCTGCTCTAAAACGGCCCGGAGCGGGCCGTTTTTCCTGTTAGCGTGGGGAACATGTCCGAAGCCTGCGTGGCCTTGCTGGACTGGCTGGAGCGCGAGGGGCTGTTTCACGAGGCGCCGCCCCTCTACACCCGCGAGCGCCTGTGTCGAAAAGGCCTGCTGGAAGCGCTCAGGGTTCCCGCTCCGCCCGTCCCCAGGGTCGTGCAGGTGCCGAGGGCGTTCTTCTATCACCCGATCGAGGCGCTGGGCGACGCCAGCGGCGTGTGCGGCGACCTGTTGACCGCGAACCCGGTCTGCGGGGTGCGCTTTTGGCGAAGGTTGCCTGGCCGCGTGGCGCCCGCGCCGCCGCCCGAGGCGCTGCGCGCGCTTTGGGTCGTTGGTCCGGGAAGGGGGGAGCACGCTCGGTTTGCGCCCTGGCGCGAGGTGTTCGAGGCCTTCGGAGAAGGGGGGACGCTGCTTGAAACCGGGGAGCCCGGGGTGCTGTTCGAGGCGCTCAAGACCGGTGTGGAGGGGCTTTTCTTGCTGGCCCACGGAGCAGAAGACGGCTCGGGGTTCTACCTGAGGCGAAACGCCACCGGCGCCCGGGTGGGGTTTGGCGAGCTTGCGCACGCGTTGCTGCAAGCTCCCAGCCGGCTTCGCTTTTTCTTTGCGTTTCTCTGCGATAGCGCCGAGGGCCTCGTCGAAGACCTGCTCACGCCCCTGGCCCGCGCGGGCAAGCTCGACGCCGACTTCGGCGCGGTGCTCTTCCTTGGAAAGCCGCTGCACGACGATGGCCCGGGGTTGTTGCGCGTCTTGCTCGCGGAGCTGGCTTCGCCGGCCGCGGCCCGGGATCCGGCCCCCTTCCTCTATGCCCTGGCCCGCGCCCGGGGCTGGCTCGACCGCGAAGCGGGGCGCGAAGAGGCGGCCAAGCCCATCGCCTTCGCCCTGCGCCCTCAGGCCCACCCCTGGCCGCCCCCCTCGGAGCGGCGTTATTTGAGGCGTCTTGCGTCTATGCTGGGAGCGGACGATGCCCGACACGACTGAACGCGAGCTCTATCGCGACGTGAGGACGCTTTTGGGGTTGGCGCTTAAGCTGCTGGGCGGGTCCTGGCTGGGTGAGCTCAAGCGACCCGACCAGTACCTGCTGCTCGTCGCCCTGGCCGACGCAAGGAGCTTCGAGGACGCGGTCGAGGCGTTCTTCGAGGAGCTCGAGGACGAGGACCCCGAGCTTGCCCGCTGGCTCTTTGCGCGGCTCGGGGTGGGGGCGTTTTTAGAGGGCTGGCGCGGCCGGCACGAGGCGCCTGCCCGGGTCGAGGACCTCTGGCTCTACCTGGTTCGGGACGTGGCTTGCCAGCACGCCGAAGGCTGCGTGCAGGACCTTTGCAAGGCGCGTCCCCTGGACTTCGCCCAGCGCGTGCGCGCGCTGGCCCCCGGGGGGAGCTGGCTGGAACTCCGGCGGCAGAAGGCCGCCCTTCGCCTCGAGGACCCCTGCCAGCGCGAGGTGCTCGAGCGCCTCAGGCCGCTTTGGCGGGACGAGCTCTCCAGAAAGCTCCTCGAGCGGCTGGCGCGGGTCCTCGATGACCGGCTGGCCCGGGGGCTCACCGAGGCCGGGGCTCCCTTCCCCCTTGCCTTTTTGGCCCTGCCTCCCTGGTGGGGGAGCGTCGAGGCCTGGGTCGAGGGCCTGACGCAGGAAGCGGAAGGCTGCCCCCATCGGGAACACCTGGAGGCGGTGCTCCCCACCTTCCCTCAGGTCTTCGACGAGCTCACCGCTCCCCGCTTGCGAAAGCGCAAGGGCTGCCGCAGCGCCCGCGAGGGCTTGCCGCTTTGGGCCCGGGCGGACCGGGGCCGCTGGCCGCGCACCTTCGCGGCCGCGCTCGAGGCCTACCGCGGCTGGGCGGGCAAGGCCGCCAGCTACGAAGGCCACAAGCGCTTCTTCCCCGATTGGCCCGACCCCCAGGCCCTCTACACTTGGTTGCTCGACGCCCACGAGGACGCGTTCGACCGCCTTTTCGAGGAGGCGGCGCCGTGATGCGGGCCCGCGAATGGCAGGCCTGGGTGGTGCGGGTGCTCGATCAGGGGGCGCCGGTGGGGCCGCTACCGAGCGCGCCCCCACCCCGTCCCTTCCGTGTCTACTGGATGCTCCTGCGGGCCCTGGCCGGGGAGCAAGAGGCCCTGCCCGAGGCGCTGGCGCTCGCCGAAGGACGCTCCAAGGTGGTGCGCTACCTGGCGGCCCGGGTGGCGCACCGCCTGGACCCCGAGCGCCACCCGCCGCCGGATCAGGCGCTCCAGCGCGCCTGGGCGCGCTACTGGAAGGGCTCGGCCCTGTTCCAAACCTTCGAGCGGCTGATGCGGGCCTACGAGGGCCAGGTCGCCTTTCCGGCGGCGGCGTTGCCGCTGGCCGCCGGTCCTGGGGCGGCGCACGAGGTGCCGGTCGACCTGCCCGGGGGGGAAACGGGCCGGGCCGGGGTGCGGTTTCTCGACCCCGGAGCCCGTCCGTTCGAGGTCGCCTTGCGGCTTGGCGCCCGGGCCCGGGCGCTCACGCCACCCCTCGTCGCCCGGCTCCACTACCGCACCGCCCACGGGGGCGAGGCCTGGCGCCGGGCGGAGGGGGTCGAGGTCTTCGGCGAGGAAGGCCTGGTGGTGCTCAAGTTTCCCGAGTTCTGGCTCTACGATCTAGACGGCATGCCCCAGGATGAGCGGGTGGTTACCGCGGTGGAGCTGGCGTAGGTGGGCGTGAAGTGGCGAGGATGCACCGTCTTGTGTTGAGAGGAGAGGGACTGGAATGGCGTGGCTCGTGAACGTCGAGGACCTGCACGTTCGTTTTGGCGATCTGCACGCGGTGCGGGGCCTGAGCTTTCAGGTTCGGGAAGGCGAGGTGTACGGGCTCTTGGGGCCCAACGGCGCCGGAAAGACCACCACCCTGCGTGCCCTGGTGGGGCTCCTTTCGCCGGAGCGTGGGGTGGTCCGCGTCGCCGGGCTGGACCCGCGTCTGGAGCGGACGCTGCTGCTACGGGAGGTCGGGGTGGTGATGGTCAATGCCCCGCTGCCTCCGGCGATGACCGGACGGGAGGCCCTTCGCTATTACGGAGGGTTTTACGACCTTCCGGACCTGGATGCGCGCATCGAGAGGTTGCAGGCGATGCTCGACATGCCCTACCTGGATCGCCGGATCGAGACCTACTCGACGGGTATGCGGCAGCGGGTCAGCATCGCGCGGGCGCTGCTGCACGCGCCCAGGGTGCTCGTCTTCGATGAGGCGACCAACGGAATGGACGTCAAAAGCCGCCTCGGGGTGCTGGAGCTGGTGCGCCGGTTGAAACGCCAGGGCACCGCCGTGATCTACGCGACGCACGTGCTCGCCGAGGCCGAGGCGATCTGCGACCGGGTGGGCATCATCGAGGCCGGGCGCATGGTTGCGGAGGGGACGGTGAGCGCGCTCCTCCAGCGGGCGGGCGCGCCCAACCTGGAGCTCGCCTACCTCCAGCTGGCCGCCGGACGCCGGGACGCCGACGGGGAGGGGATGATCGCGTGAGGCGGCTTCACCTGCGCCACGTGCTGCACCTCGTTCGGGGCGACCTCTGGTCCCTCTTGCGTGAAGGGGGGGTTGCGGCGCATGATCCTCGCGCCGCTGGTTTTGATCCCCTTGACCCTGCTCGCGACGCCCTTCGTGCTGAGGATGGCGGCCAAGGAGACGGCGACGGCGCGGGCCATCCTCGCCGTGGATGCCCGTGATCCGCTGCCTCGCGACCTGCGCCGGGTGCTCGAGGAGGGGCTTCCCAGCGCCCGCGGATTCGTCCTGGTAGCGACCGAGGATCCGGAAGGGATGGTCGCCAGCCGTCGCGCGCCGATCGGGCTGCGCTACCGCGACGGCCGCTTCGAGGTCATCGCCCGGCAGACCACGCTGGTGAACGCCAGCATGATCCGGCGATTGGTGACCTTGCTGACCTTCTACCAGTCCTCCCGTCCGGAGGGTCGTCGGGGGCCGGGGCCCGACCGAATCAGCATCAAGAACGCCGCCTCTCCGGCTGAGCGCGCGCTAGGAGGCATGGCCTTTTTGATCCCTATGGTGGTGCTGGTCTGGCTGATGGGCGCGATCGAGCACACCGCGATCGAGATCAGTGCGGGCGACCGGGACCGCGGCCTCTTGGAGGTCCTCCTGCTGATGCCGGTCACCCGCGAGAGCATTGCCGCCGGAAAGATGCTCGCCGCGACCTTGGTTGGGGCCGCTTCCTCGATCATGGCCTGGGCGGGGGTGGTGCTGACGGGGTTCTTGGGTCGCTTCCTGCCGAGCGATGGCACGACCTTTTCGGACATCGACATCCCCATTGGAGGACAGGTCTTGCTGACGCCCTGGAGCATCCTGGGCTTCTTGCTCAGCATGCTGGCCACGGGCCTTTTGCTGGCGGCTTTCCTGCTCTGGTTCGGCTTTCGCGCGCGTTCCTCGCGGGAAGCTCGCTCGCTGACGACGTGGATCGCGACGCTGATCATGTTCTCCGGGCTCGGACTGCAGTTCACGGACACGTTGGCCACAGCGCCCGCGACCTATCTGGTCCCCGTGTTCAACGGCGTCGTGGCGGTCCTCGAGGCGGCCAAGGGAACGTTGCGCCCAGAGCACCTGCTGCTGGTGGTGCTGAGCGATCTGGTGGCCGCGGTCGTGTTCGGTTGGCTTGCGGTGCAGACCCTGATCCGGGGCGGGAGCGCGTTCCAGCGCGAGCGCGCTTGAACGCAGGATGGCCGGGCGGCCCGGCGGCCGCGGTGCGCTGGTTTAGCACCGGTCGTGCGGGTCGCCGCGCCCCCATCGCGCGAGGGTGTCGAAGCCGAGCTCGAGAAACCAGGCAAAGCCCGCCAGACCCAGCACGGCCACGAGGCTCCAGAACATGGCTTTGCGCGAAGCCTCTGCAAAGCTCGCGCCCTCGTTGACCCCGTACCAGCCGCTGAGCAGGAAGAAGATCGCGAACCACACCGGGAACCAGATCAGCACCACCACGACGATGGCGGCAAGGATGCGTAAAAACGACATCTAACCCCTCCCGTGAACATCCTGAAGCGCCACGGGAAGGGTCTGGCGGTATTTCGGAGGGGTTTCAAACCCTTACAGGGCTGACTTCGGTTGCAACTGAGGGCCTCGAGGGCCTCTTCTACCCCCTCGAGCTCGTGTTTCAAACCCTTACAGGGCTGACTTCGGTTGCAACCCACCCTGACGTTCCTGGCTGCAAACATTTGAGCCGGTTTCAAACCCTTACAGGGCTGACTTCGGTTGCAACAACCCTTCGCCGCTCCCCTCACCCAAGGCGCAGCCCCACTCCCGTTTCAAACCCTTACAGGGCTGACTTCGGTTGCAACCCTTCGCCATTCTACGCGCGTTCAGGACGGGGCGCAAGGGGCCAAAATCGACAAAAGGGGTATTCCTTGGAACCATTCCACCACCCCGCGAGGGTGGCGAATCGCGGTTTCGCCGATGCGCATCGCACGCAACAAAGGAATCTTCCTTACTTCACAATCCCGCGCGGCACGACCCCGAGTTTTCAATGTCCCCGCCGGGCTTTTCCGGCCATGCATAGTTTACACGACCCAACCTTTGGCGGGTGGAATATTTAACCGCCCCTCGAGGGTCTCCGGTGGGCCGGCCAACCGGTAGATGCGAACGCTGTCCGATTCCGCGTCCACGTAGCGTGCCAGCTTGGCCTTGAGCACGGCCAGTTCTTTCTTGCTGAGTTCGCACTCGAAGACGGAGTACTGGACCCGCACCCCAAAGCGCTCCAGGAGCTTGGCCACCTTGTTCCGGTTCCGGTCCTCGGCGATGTCGTAGGAGATGGCGTAAAGGTTGCGCCGCATGGGTCATTCCTCCCTTTCGAGGTAGAAGGCCGTGTAGGCTTTTCCCAGAGCGATCGCGCCGGCCAGGCGTCCGGCCTCGATCATGATCAACTCAAGCAGGGGTTCCCGGCGCCCGAGCGCTGGATGAAAGAATGGCTTCTCCAGACGCTGCTGCACGGCCTGAATCAACCGCCGGCGTCCCTCGTCGTCGAGGTAGACCCCCTCGCCCTGCCGCACCGCGTGCTTTTTGGAAAGCTGCTTGTTGGTCAGCAGCTTGACCACGGTCATGTCCACCGCCACGACCCGGAAGAGGTCGAGGAGGTCCAGCGCGAGGGCGGGTTGCCGGCGCTGCATTTCGTGCACGATGCCGACTTCGACCAGCAGCCCGCTTTGCAACACGGCGAGCGTCACCAAGGACCGCACGATGCCGTAGCCGTAGGAGAGCGCCGCGTTGGCGTGGTCCTTGGGTGGGCGGGTCCGCCGACCCCGGAAGGGGATCCGCTTGGCCTGCAGGTGAGCGGCCAGGGCCTGGAGGTAGGTGCGGCCGGCCGCGCCTTCCAGACCCCTGAGTCGTTCCAGGGTTTTGGCGCCGTCCAGGCGGGCTTCGAGGCCACGAATGGCCTCGGCGGCGTCTTGGAAACGCTTCGCTTCGGAAGGTGTTTTGGCCCATTTGGCTCGAAGCGCGAGGTACGCGGCCTGCGAGCGCAGCTTGCCCCGCACCAGCTCGGCCGCGAGGTCACGCCGCCGGCCCGGTTCTTGAAGCAAGCGGGCTTGCGCAAGGATCCGCTCCGCGTGCGGCCAGACCCCACCGTGGGTGAGGCCCATGGGCCTGCCCGACCGGTCCAGGTGCGCGAGGGCCCCGCCGTTTTGCAGCACCAGCCGCAGCGCGGGTTCGCTCACGTGGGTGCCCGCGTGCAGAAAGACGAAGCGGACCTTGTTGACCGGGATCGTATGGCGCACTGCGCCGTCTCGCTCCACCGCGAGGTTGCCGTTCTTGCGCACGAGCCTCGACCCGGGCGTTGTCAGGTGTAAAACTCCCATACCCCCAGGGTAGCAGGGGGGTTCTCATCAACCTGCCAGCCCTTGGTCAGGGCGGGGGAATGCGCTTCAGGCGCTCGCTCCCCGCCACCGGACGGCGCACCCTGGGCTCGTAGCGCTCGTTGCTGAGGTAGTAGACGGAAAGGGGCCGTCCCTGGGCGAGCAGCACGAAGCCCACCGACATCAGCGCCGCGCTCATGACCTTGGTGCCCCCGGTGATGTCCAGGGCCAGCGGTTCGGTGGCGGCTTCGGCGAGCTCGCGGGTGGTCCGGTAGATCGGGCGGGGGTCCTCCCGGTCGACCGCGTGCCCCACGACCCTGGCCCCGGTCCACTCGGCGACGAAGGGAAGGTGGCGCTCGGTGTCCGGGGTGTGCAGGAGGTGGACCTCCTGGCTGCCGAACGCCAGCGCCGCCAGCACCGCGGCCTCCGGGCTGGTGCCCAGGGTGTGGACGCTGGTTCGAAAGGGGGTGTCCGGGACGTCGCCTTTGGGCGTGGCCTTCCAGGCCGCGACGAGCGCGGGCCAGACCGCTTGCCGGTAGTAGGCCTGGGCCTCGTCGACGTTGCCGTGGACGTAGGTTTCCACGAAGATCTTCCAGGCGTCCTCAAGCTTCATCGTTCCTCCATCGGGGCCAGGGGGCGGCCGGGGTCAAATCGAAGCCCGCCAGGAAATCACGCAGGGCCCGGTAGTCTTCCTGGCTCACGGGCTGCACCCCGTGGGCCAGGATGCTTTTGTTGCGTTCCTTGATCAGCGCGCCGAGGGTGTTCCTTTGGGCGAAGAGGCGCTGGGGCAGGCTTCCCTTTTCCCCCAGCGCGGTGGCCAGATCGAAGCCGAGCTCGATCAGCGCGAAGAGCCCCCGGGCCTTCCGAACCCGCCTTTTCAAAGAGGTTCGCTTCGTTAAGGCGCGGGGCCAGGTGCCCGGGTTCTTCACGTGCATTCTGTGGGATTCGTAAAAGTGGGCCTCGATCGCGAGCTCCACCGCCCGGTAGAGCCGGGCCAGGGCGTCGTCGTAGCGGCCGGCGTCGGCGCGGCGCTCAGCGTTGGCCAGGAGGTCCGCGAGGACGGCGAAGGTCGGGTGGCCCGACTGCACGTCCTCGCGGACCCGGTCGAGGGCTTCGAGCTGTGCGCCGAGGGCGGAGAGCAGCCGGACCTTGGACGCGTGCCCCCATCGCCGGGCCACTTCCAGCGCCCGGGGGAGGGCCTCCTGAAGGCGCCGGTAGGCCGCCGCGTGATGGAAGCGGTCCCACTCGAACATCCCCTGCGCGATCCGGTGCATCGCCTCGAAGTAGGTGCGTTCGCCTTCCCCCATCTCCGCGCGGTCTTGCAGGATGTCGTTCATGATCTGCGCGGCGGACTGCATGCGCCAGGCGTTCCAGGCCTGCATGAAGGCGCGTTGCTCGAAGACGTGGAAGCGCTCGGTGGGGTCGGCCATGCTGCGGATCTCTTCGTGGCCGGTGACCACCCTTCCCGCGGCGTCGCGGGTCTGGCCGCCCACGTAGACGAAGGTGAACCCGAGGCCCGCCAGGGCCAGGGTCAGGCCCGCGGCCATCGTCTTGGTGCCGCCGGTGGGGTCGGCGAGGAAGGCCTCGACCCCGGCCTCCCTGAGGAGGCGGTAGGCCTTCCTGCCGGCCTGAAAGACCTGGGTCATGTCCTCGGGGTTTTCGAGGCGGAGGGCCTTGTGGCCGGGGACGGGCACCCGTGCCAGGGCCTTTTCCACGTAGGTGAGCGAGCGCTCGCTGGCGAGGAAGACCACGAAGTCCGGTCGGTGGGCGTCGAGGCTCGCGACGATGGGACCTTCAGTGAGCCCGACGGTTTGAATCAGACCTTTCTTCACGCGGTTCAAACCTCCTCGTGAGCCCAAATCCGATCGTCGTCTTGGCCCCCACCCCCGAGAAAAAGGCGAGCTCGCCGAGCCGCGCGGCCCAGCGGGCTTCGTCCTCGCTGGCCTTGGGGAGGTGGAGCGTCAGGCGGCCGACGAAACCCGGGGTGCGGGTGTGGGCGTGGGCGGTCTGGGTGCGGATGTCGAGGTAGCGCAGGGTGGCCTTTTCGATCAGCCCCTTGAGGCGCGCTTCCGGCACGCGCTCGGGTCCAAAGGCGTTCCAGGCCCTAGCCAGCGAGCGAAGGACGCGCTCGGGCTCGGGCAGGGGGTAGTGCAGGTCGCCCTTTTTGAAGAGCGTGGGGCGGAGGAACTCGAAGTGCAGGTCCCGGCTCGGAGGGGTCGCAAGCAGCTCCGGCCAGGTGGTTTGGCCCGCGAGCGGGTGGGCGAGCTCGATCACCGCCGTGGGGGCGGTGCGCTCGCGGCCCAGGGGCAGCGGCTGGCCGAGGGCGTTCCAGAGTTGCTCTAGGGCCGCCCTGGCGAGGTCCTCGTCGAGGAACGCAAACCGCGCCCAGGCCGGGCCCTGGGGGTCCCGACCGCTGGCGATGGCAAAGGGGCGCGGGCCGCTTCCCGCGTGAAGGTCGGGGAAGCGCGGGGTGAGCGCGTGATAGAGCCAGCCCCGGAGGTGGATCGGGGATGGGGGGCGCGGGGTGTCGAGGTAGACGACGACGGCGGCGGGCACGGTTTAGCGCCCCAGGGTGCGAAGAAGGGCGTCGAGGTCCGGGTTTTGCTTCCGGGCCCGCTTGAGCTGGGGATGCGTAAGCTCGCGGGCCTTTTTTTCCTTCAAAAAGGCCTCGAGCGCCTGTTTCTCCGCGTCCGGGAGGTCCTTCCAGAGGACGGCCACCCGACCGAGGGTTTGCGCGATGTCCTGCTTCCAGGCGACGAAGCTGGCCTGTTGGAGGGCCTCCTCGAGGGCCTGGCTGCGGGGGGGCTCGAGCTCGGAGAACGTCCCTTCAAACGCGAATCGCCCGTAGCCCAGGGTCGTCTTGGCCCCGACGCCCTCGTCTTCCAGCGCCTTTTTGAGCAGCTTGGCGGCGAGGTCGAGCACCTTCCGGCCGTTCTCCAAGGCTTCCCCGGGGAGCGGCACCAGCCCCAGGTAGAAGTGAAAGGCCCCCCGCGCGGTGATGAAGGGCACCGGGATGGGGGCGTCCCAGTCGGCGGGCGGTTGGCCCTTGCCCTGGTAGTACTCGGGATGGTGGACGGTGATCACGTCCGGGTCGAGCTGGTAATCCTTCGGGTCGGGCAGGGCGTCGTAGAAGATCACCAGGCCGCTTTCTTCGGTATCCCCGAAGATCAGCTTTTGTAGCTCGCCGCGGGTGGTCTTGCCGTCTTTGAACGCGCGGCGCCACGCCTCGTGCTTCAGGTACTTGGCCGCGTAGCTGCTGGCGAGGCCTTTGAGCGCCGAGCCCGGAATGTAGGGCACGCCGTAGGTGCGGTGGAGGGTTATCGAGGTTTCCAACACCGCGTTCGCTCCGAGGCCCACGCTCAGCCGGCCTTGGGTTTTGCCGGTTGCGGTGTAGACGGGGCCGGGGCGGTTGGCCAGGGCGGCCTGGTAGCGCCTGAAATAGGCATCGTAGGCATTATTTCCGGCTGTTTTTCCCAGCTTGATGACTTGGTCGACCAGTTCGTGCTTGGCCTTTGCGTCCTCCTTGTCGGAGGTCCGGAGGTATTTATCGAGCCAGAGGCCGGGGTGGGTGCTGTTGACTGGGGATAAGTCCGCAAGCTTTTCTCTGCGGGTGGAACTTGGCATGGCTTATTCCTCCCCGGGTTCGACTTTGAGCACGCTCTGGGCGAAGCGCTTGAACCAGTCGGCCACCGCCAGGGCCTCGCGGGTCATGCGCATGTACTCCGGGAGCTCGGCGTGTTGCGCCTGCTCGAAGTAGGCCTTGAAGGCCGCCTCCCCCCGTTCCGACGCGCCTTCAAGCTTTCGGAGGACGCTGGCGAAGTCGCGGATGAACGCTTTGTGCGCGTCGTTGCCCCGCGCATCGACGAAGGCCAGGGCCTGCACCAGCCCGGCGCTTCTGAGGAGCGCGGGGAAGCGCAGCGCCATGCTGCCGTAGTCGTTGCGTGTCTTTTCGTCTTTGTTTTGATGCTGCTCGACGATCTTGTAGACCGCGCTCGCCCGTTTTTGCTCGCGGGTCATCGCTACGCCTCCCGGTTCGAGACGAAGGCCACGCGGGAAAGCCCCCGGCCCACGGTGGCGTTGCCACCGAACTGAAGGGTGCGGTCGGCGAGGTTCTGGATCTGCGCAAGCACCTCCTGGCCTTGAAGGGGCGCGCCGTTCACCTGGCCGAAGGTCTGAGGAGCAACGCTAAGAAGCCCGTAGAGCACGCTTTCGGCGGGGATGTTCTCCTCGAACCAGAGGGCGCCTTTGGCGACGGTCTTTTTCTCTTCGTCGATGCGGATGCGGGTGACCACTTCCAGGGCGGTCTCGAGAAGGAAGCTCATCACGTCGTCATGGAGGAAGAGGAGGCGGTTTTTCAGGGGAAGGTCCAGGTCGCCGGTGCGCTCTGCGAGCCAGGTCTCCCATTCTTCGATTTCCTTGGCGTTCTGCGCTTTGAAGTCCAGGTCTTCCAGGTAGACCTCCCCTTTAGTAGCGACCTCGCTGGCCTGGCCTGCCAGCGCCACCCCCTGCTCCTTAGGGGCCTGGGGAAGCTCTGGGGGCTCGAGCCCGGCCATCGTGGCCTCCCGCCTGAACCGCTTGAGGAGGTAGGGGCTCGTCGCGTAGGCAAAGACCCCGGCGTAGCTGCGCACGGGCAGCAAAAGGAGCTTCGCGTCGCCGAAGTAGGCGGCGCCGGCGTGCTCCGAGGCGTGTTCGGTGTCGGGCCCGAAGATCGCCGCGACCTTGCCTTCTGGCCATTCAAGGCGAGCCACATCGCGCAGGACGCCCTTGACCGAGCTCCCGGGCAGGTAGGGAATCCCGGTGGCCTTTTCCCGGGCCACCGGAAGGTCCACGCTGCCGACGCCTTGGCCCACGCCCGGGTGAAGCGGGCTGAGGGCGTGAATGAGGTAAACCGCTGCTTTGTTCATCGCCTTTCCTCCTTAAGCCACTTGACAAACGCACGCACGGGATCCGTTTCTCCGCCTGCATGGCGCAAGGGTTCAATCTTCTGGGCCTCCTCGAGGGTGAGCTCGATGGCCACTTTGTAATGCGTTTGCGGGGCGTCCAGGACATAGGCCTCGGGCAGTTGCCGATTGCCCTCGAGCACGTACACCAGAACTGGGCCAGTTTTGGCGTAGGGTTTGAACGCCAGCGGGCTGGCGAGGCGCTCATGGGTCTCGCCTTTGAGGATGGTGTCTGGGGGATCGCTCTTGTCTTTATTCTTCTTGTCGAAATCTTTAAAGTGGAAGACGATCGGAAGGCCGAAATGGCCCCGGGGGAACTTGTGAACCGGGTGCTTTGGGTCGTGTCCGGGGCTGTGCATACCGGTTAACCTGCGGATCTCGTCGGGCTCGGGCCACTTGCTGCGTCCCCGTTGCCCGTTCCGCCACTGGCGGAAGGCCTTGTAGCGCTCGGCCAGCTCGCGCCATGACCCGGGGAAGAGCTTAAACAGGCTGTCCACCGTGAGGTGGGGAACGCCCTCGGGCCAGGTGTGGCCGCGCACCCAGTGCTTGAGTTTTGCGCGGATGGTTTCCAGGCTTGGGGGGTTGGACGCCACCGGCACCACGGAACCGAACCCCCTACGGGTCCGCGCGCCGACGCCGCCGAAGGTTTCCCAGGCCCAGAGGGCGGCATCGACCTCATTTTTTAATTCGTTCAACCCCAAAGCACCGTCATTGCCCCCGCTCTCATTCGCTGCGTGCAAGGTCAGAGTTAGGCGGAAACGAATATCGATTGCTAAGCCTTTTTCCTTGTCCTCTTCGCTTCCTTGTAGAAGAGGAAACACCAGATAACGCGGGGCATTTTGGGCGTGAAGGTGTCTAAGTTTATTGGGATCAGCTGGTTCCAAAAGATCCAAGCGAATACTAACCCGCGAGCTTTGCTTCTTTACGGTAACGCCGCCCCAGATCTGTTCTTCGAGAGCCAATAGGCGCTGAAGGCTGCCTTTTGATTGCCATCCTCTAATGGCTCTCCACCAAAACCGGAGCTGTCCTTTGATCGAGGATGAACGGAGCACGGTGACCGAATCCGCGCGGTTTTTTTGTTCTCCCCCGCCAAAGAGCGGCGTGACCAGCCGGTATTCGCGCTCTTCGCGGATAATGGCCCGACGCTCGTTTTTCTCGCCTTTCCCGCCTTTCTCCTGCCAAAGGTCTTCGGCATTCGGGTTGAAGCTGTCCTTGAGTTTGACGCTTCGCGGCATGGCTACCTCCAGACCCCCACCACCGCCAGCCCGTAGCCGTCGCGCTGGCTTTGTTCGGGCTGTTGGGGGAGGCGTTGCATCCAATGGTTGCGAACCCACGTTTCAATGTCCTCAACGCCGCTTAGGTCGACGAAGTAGACCGAACCCGCGGGCACGAGCCGGCGGCTGGGCTTGGGGGTGCCGGCGAGCATGTCCCAGCCGGAGACCGTGAGCGGCCGGCCCACCGCCGCGGCGGCGATGCGCGCCCCGCCCAGGTACCCGCCTGCGGGGAGAAAGGGAGCGGTGTGGCCGTTGGTGTTGAAATCGGCGGGGGTGAGGAGCACCACGCGGGCGCGCCGGGCGCTGGCGATGGCCTCGATCAGCCCGGGGGGAGGCTCGGCGGGCCAGAGGGCGTCGTCTTTACCGGCTTCCCAGAGCGCCAGCCGGCGCTCGCCTCCGAGCGGATACACCCCGGTGAGGGCGGTCTTGAGGTCTTCGCCGCAAGCTTGGGGCGGGATGCCCAAGACCCGGACCAAGAGCGCGAGGTCATGAACCCCGGCGAGCGAGGCGGTGCGCCCTTCCTCGGCGTGGGCGAACGCGAGGCCGCTGGTTTCGAAGAGCATGGATTCCTCGGCGGTTTGCGTTGCCGCCGCGATCTTTACGTGGGTACGATAGGTGACCTGCGGTCCGGAGATCCCCAGCTCGGCGGGGGTGGAGAGCCGTTCTCCGGCATCGGGGATGCCTGAGAGCCAGGCGAAAAAGCGCGACGCGTGCCAGAAGGCGGGCATCGCTTCCGGCTTGCCCTCGGGCATGTCTTGGGGGGCGAAGACCGGCATCAAGCCGTTTGGAAGGTTGGTGAGGGTGCCTTCGGGAAGCGCCTCTGGACGCAGCTGGAAGAGCGTGTACGGCGTTTCCCCGTGTTCGGACTTCATGAGCAGCGCGTCAAGCGGGGCGGGGTAGAGCAGCGCGTTTTGGGCATGGTCGAGGAGCAACGGCCCCTCGATGCAGATCTGGGTGAGCAGGTCCCGCCACGTTTGGGGCGCGTCCTTTGTGTAGCCGCAGGCCTGGCCCACGCGCCCGCGCACCGCACCGGCGATCACCTGGGGCGGGGGGAAGGGATAGCCGCGCACCTTGGCGCCGGGGAAGGCCGAGAAGGGCCGGCCGTCGCGAACGACCAGGGGGTCTCGGGGCTGGATCTCGAGGATCATCGGGTTCCCTCCGGGTGGGCCAGGGCCAGCGCTCTGGCGAACGCTCGGGCCACGATCAGTTCCCGGCTCAGGCGGTCGGCGCCGTATTGCTTGAGCCAAGCCTTGATGCACGCGTCCACTTCGTTCTCCTCCCGCTCCTGGATGCACGATTTCTTGAGGCAGTCGGCGACGCGCATCTTCAGCGCGCAACCCCAGTCGTTCGCTGCCTTGCCGGTGTCCTTGCGCTTGAGGATCCGCACCGCCTCCTCGGCGAGCAGCGCCTCGCCCTGCGGGAGGTCGCCGAGCACGCTGGCGGCTTCCCTGAGCTCGTAGGCAAAGCGCTGGGGAAGAGCCCCTTGGTTCTGCCACTCGGCGAGGAGCGTGAGCCGCTGGTCCAGGGCAAACGGCTCGTCCCAAGTGCCGCGGGCGGTGGTCTCCGCGCCTGATCTCGGCGAAAAGGTCACCGCGAGCGCGTTCCGGGTCCTCTTGGCCTCCTTTTCCGCCTTGCGCGCGAGGTTGAGTGCTTCGCCGAGATCGAAGAGGTGGTGCACCACGGCCAGGCCCACCGAGAGAGTGGGAGACGCCTCATCGGCCTTGAAGCCTTTCATCCTCGTTTCGAAGCATTCCGCCAGCTCCCGGGCGCAGGCGAGCGCGGTGTGCAGCGGGAGGAGCGCGAGGACGTCGTCGCCGCCGGAGTAGACGAGCGACCCCATGTGGCGCTCCACGATCTTTTTGACGTCCATGGCAAATGCGTTAAGCGTGGAGGACAGCTGTTTGTGTTGCTGGATGCCCTTTTGCGCGCTGATGGCCTTGCCCATGCGGTCGCCGTCGGCGTGCAGGATGGCGTAGTAAGGGTAGGGCTCGCGGCCCAGCCTACGGTAGAGCTCGCCGAGCGCCCGTTGGGTCGCTTCCCAGGTTGCCTGGTCCTGGCCACCTTCCTCGGCGAGCTCCCGGTGGCGGCTGGGGAAGAAGATGCGGGGGTCGAGGTCCCTGAGGAAGCCGAATCGCTCGATGAGGTGCTTCGGTGGCCAGCCGTCGTAGACAACCCCCAGCTCTGCTTGCAGGGTCTTGGCCTGCTTCGTGAGCGCGTCGCGCTCGTCCTGGTTGAGGCCCTCGAGCAGGGGCAAGAGGGCCATGTGGCTGGTGCTGGCGAAGGCCCGCTTCGGGGTTTTCCCGCTGCGGGCCAAAAACCGCCGCTTGAGGAGGTCCACGCCGGAGAGCTCCTCGCCCGGTCGGAAGCCGGCCTTGTAGCGGCGCTGGGCTTGTTGCTTATTGCGGGTCCAGTTAGGAAAGTGGGTGACGCTCTCCAGCTGACCGCTCAAGGAGCTCTTGGGCACCCGTTCGGCCCAGGCGGAGGTGGGGCCGAAGTCCCGGGTCGCTTTGCGCGCGGCCATGACCCGGCCGAGGTGTTGGCGGGCCTCTGGGTAGGCGTCTTCACCGGTGAGGGGGGTCGCCGCCCAGTAGAACTCGATCGCGTCCTCGACCTGGGCGAGGGCCGCCCTTCGCCGGGTCAGCACCGCTTGGGTGGTGTTGCTGTTGAAGATGGCCCTGGCTGCCCCGATCAAGCACGCCTTGGCCGCTCGGTGGGCGTCATCCACGAGTCGCTTGAGCGCCTCGGGGCCCTCGGCTCGGACGACGGCCTGGATGACGTTGGGGATGCCCGCGTTCTTGAGCTCGTTGATGGCTTTGGGGCTGTTCGCCGCGGGGAAGATGAGCTCGGCGCCGCGCTCGAGGAGGCGGGTCGCGATCGTGCCCGCCACCTCGGAAAGGAGCTGGCTGCCCGCGTAGAGGTCCCGCGTTCTTCGCGCGGTGGCGATGAAGCCCTGAACGGGGCCGATGTTGATCAGCAAAAGATAGGTCTGGGGCATGGTGCACCTCGGTTGAAACGCATCCTAATACGAAGCAGGGCGACCGCCGGTGATATTTCGGACCGGCGGTCGCGGTGCGCCGTGGCGAGCCGGTGGACGGGGGGATGGGCTAGGGCACCAGGACCGCGGCGCCGGTCAGCCTCCCCTGGCGCAGGGCGTCGAGGGCGTCGTTCGCGGCCTCGAGGGGGAAGACCTGGACCTCGGGCACCACCGGCACCTTGGGCGCGATGGCCAGAAAGCCCCGGGCGTCCTCGCGGGTGAGGTTGGCCACCGAGCGGATCTTGCGCTCGTGCCAGAGCAGGTCGTAGGGCATCGTTGGGACCGGGCTCATGTAGATTCCTCCGAGGACCAGGGTGCCCCCGGGCTCGAGGTGCTTGAGCGCCTCGGGGATCAGCGCGCCCACCGGGGCGAAGATGATCGCCGCCTCCAGGGGCTCGGGCGGGGCCTCGGTGGAATCGCCGGCCCATGTCGCCCTCATCCTTCGGGCGAAGGCTTTCGCCGCCTCGTCGCCGGGGCGGACGAAGGCGAAGACCTGCTTTTGTTCGAACCGCGCCACCTGGGCGAGCAGGTGGGCGGCGGCGCCGAAGCCATAGAAGCCGATCCGCTCCCGGTCGCGCACGAAGCGGTAGCTCCGGAACCCGGTGAGGCCGGCGCACATCCAGGGGGCCATCGTGACCGGGTCGCGGTCCTCCGGCAGGGGGTAGGCGTAGTCCGCGTAGGCCAGGGCGTAGTCGGCAAAGCCCCCGTCGAGGTGGTAGCCGGTGAACTTCGCGCGTTCGCAGAGGTTTTCCTCGCCCCGGCGGCAGAACTTGCAGGTCCCGCAGGTCCAGCCCAGCCAGCCCACCCCGACCCGCTGGCCGGGGACCTTGTCCCGGACCCCGGGGCCGAGGGCGTCGACCCGGCCCACGATCTGATGCCCGAGAACCAGGGGCAGCCGGGGCGGGGGGAGCTCGCCGTCGGCGATGTGCTGGTCGGTGCGGCAGACGCCGGAGGCCTCGATCCGGATGCGGATCTGCCCCTCGCCGGGCTCGGGCAGGGGGCGTTCTTCCAGGACCAGGGGCCGCTTGACCTCGCGGAGCACCATTGCGCGCATGCCCTCATTCTCCACCCGGTGACGCTTTTTTGACGCGGCCTTTTCTAGCCTCGGGCTGGAGGTGCTCGATGAAACGTATCCTTGGGCTTTTCGTGCTCGCGGCTTGGTGGCTTTCAGCTTGCAGCCCGGGTTCACCCCCGCCCGTGGACGGGGTGGGGACGTGCCGGCTTTCCGGGGAGATCGCCGACGCGCGCACCCTGTCACCGGAGACGTGTAGCCCCTATTTGGTGGTGGGGGACCTCGAGGTCACCGAGACCGGGGCGCTCACCCTGGCACCCGGCACCGAGCTGGTCTTCGCGCAGGACACCGGCCTCTTCGTGACCGGGCACGGCAAGCTGATCGCCGCGGGAAGCGCCGCCGCGCCGGTGGTGCTGCGCGGGGCGACCGCCACCCCCGGCTACTGGAAGGGCCTGGTCTTTACGGACGCCAACAGCTTCGACAACCGCCTGGTGTACGTCGAGGTCCGCGACGCCGCTGGGGCCGATACCTGGGACCCCGGGGCCTTCGGGACCTACCGGGCGGCGGTGGCCCTGGTCGGGGCCTCGCGGGTCGAGGTGCAGCACGCCAAGGTCTGGAAGAACGCCGGGGCGGCCTTCTTCGTGGACGACGCGGTGGATCTGGGCTCGGGGTTTGCCCACAACCTCCTGACCGAAAACCAGGGCGTTCCTATGCTCGTCTACGCCAGCCGGGTCGACCAGATCGAAATGGACAACGACTTTCGCGGGAACGCCGCGGGCAAGGACGCCGTGCGCGTCGCCGAGGGCTACCGCGAGGTGCAGGACGCGACCTGGGCGGCGCTCAACGTGCCCTACCGGGTCAAGGGGGAGGTCACCGTGGCCGACGGCCACACCCTTACCCTTTCGCCGGGGACCCGGCTGGTCTTCGAGCAGGACGCCCGGCTCACGGTGAGCGACGGTGGCGGGGGTCTCACCGCGGTGGGGACCGCCGCCGCGCCGATCGTCTTCACCGGGCTTTCCCCGGTGCCCGGCTACTGGTGTGGCCTTTACTTCCACGACACGAACAGCCCCGACAACCGCCTGGAGCAGGTGATCGTCGAGTACGGGGGCAGCGAGGCCGCAAGCTGCGCCAGCCAGAGCGATCATTTCGCCAACGTCCTGGTGGACAGCTCCGGCAACGCCTCCCACCAGCGCCTGGTGATCAAGAACGCGACGATTCGAAAGAGCGCCCACTACGGCCTGGTGGTGGCGAACACCACCGACCGCGTCCTGAGCGCGATCACCTACGCGGACAACGCCGACGGGGACTTCCTGGAGGAGACCTACTAGGCCCGCTGCTTGGCCTTCCACTCCAGCCCGGCCCAGATGAGGTCGTCGAGGTCGCCCTCGAGGACGTTCTCTGGGTCGTGGCGCATCAGCCCGGTGCGGTGGTCCTTGATGTACTGCTTGTCCAGCACGTAGGAGCGAATCTGGCTGCCCCACTCGATGGGCCGGGCCTCGCCCTTGAGCTTTTTCAGCTCCTCCTCGCGCTTTTTCTCTTCCAGGGCGAAGAGCCTGGCCTTGAGGACGTTCAGCGCCAGCTCCTTGTTCTTGTGCTGGCTGCGGGTGGCCTGGCTGGTGACGGTGAGGCCGGTGGGCAGGTGCACGATGCGCACCGCGCTGTCGGTGGTGTTGACGTGCTGGCCGCCGGCGCCCTGGCTGCGGAAGACGTCGATGCGCAGGTCCTCGGGCTTGATCTCGATCTCGATCGAGTCGTCGATCTCGGGCATCACCTCGACCCCGGCGAAGCTGGTGTGGCGCCGCCCCGAGGCGTCGAAGGGGGAGGGGCGGACCAGGCGGTGCACCCCGGCCTCGGCGGAGAGCAGGCCGTAGGCGTTCTCGCCGCGGACGATCATCTGGGCGTAGTCGATCCCCGCCTCGGGGCCCGGGACCACGTCCACGACCTCGAGGCCAAAGCCCTTCTTCTCCGCCCACTTGGTGTACATGCGAAAGAGCATCTGGGCCCAGTCCATGGCCTCGGTCCCCCCGGCGCCGGGCTGGATGGTGAGGATGGCGTTCTTCTCGGCGTGGGGGAAGTTTAGGAGCGTCTCCCGGTAGAGCTCGGCGAGCCGGCGCTCGGCCTCCTCGAACTCGCTGGCGAGCGCCTCGGCGGCGTCGGGCCCCAGCTCGGCCTCGAGCTCGGCGAGGCTTTTGAGGTCGCCCTCGAGCCCCCGGTAGTGCTCGACCACGCGGCGCAGCCGCGCTGCCTTTTGGGTCAGGCCCTTGGCCCGCTCGGGGTCGGACCAGAGCTCGGGGTTTTCCAGCTCGGCCTCGAGGGTCTTGAGCTCGGCTTCCTTTTGGGGGATGTCAAAGATACCCCCTGAGGGCGTCGAGTCGTTGAAGGAGGTCGTTGGTGTTCACAACGTTTTAGTTTACTTCCTGGGGCGGGTAAGTTAAAGGGCGTGGACCGACGTCGCCTGATCGTGACCATCGACGGCCCGGGGGCTTCCGGGAAGTCCTCGACCGCGCGCGGGGTGGCCCGGGCGCTCGGCATTCCCTACGTCTCCAGCGGTCTCCTCTACCGCGCCGCGGCGCTGATCGCGCTGGGGGAGGGCGTGGACCCTGAGGACGAGGCCGCGGTCCTGGCGGCGCTCGGCCGCCACCAGGTCGCGCTGATCCCCGGGATGGAGGGGGACCGGGTGCTGGTGGACGGCACCGACGTCACCCCCCGGCTGCACTCCCGCGAGGTGGACCGGGTGGTCAGCCTGGTGGCCAAGCACCCCCGGGTGCGGGCCTGGGTCAACGACCGCCTGCGGGCGATGCCCCCGCCCTTCGTCGTCGATGGTCGGGACATGGGCCGGGTGGTCTTTCCCGAGGCCCCGTTCAAGTTCTTCCTCTGGGCCGACCCCGAGGTGCGCGCCCGGCGGCGGGCCAAGGAGCGCGGGGCGGACCCCCGGGCGATCGAGGCCGAGCTGCGCGAGCGCGACTTCCGCGACCGGGCCCAGACCGAGCCCGCGCCGGATGCGGTCTTCATCGACACCAGCCGGCTCACCCTGGACAAGGTGGTGCGCCGGGTGGTGGAAGCGATCGAGAAGAAAGACCCCTAAAGCCCCTGCAGGAAGGGGTTGGTGCGCCGTTCTTCGGCGAGGGTGGTCTCGGGGCCATGCCCGGGGAGGACCCGGGTCTCGCCGGGCAGGGTCAGCAGCCGTCGGAGCGAGGCGAAGAGCTGGTCGCGATCGGCGCCGGGCAGGTCGTAGCGACCGACGCCGCCGCGGAAGAGCAGGTCCCCGCCGAAGAGGACGCCGGCGTTGGGGAAGTAAAACGCCAGGTGGCCGGGGCTGTGGCCGGGGACAAAGCGCACCTCCCCGCCCAGGGGGAGCCGGTCGCCTTCCACCAAAAAGCCCGTCGGCGGGGGCGGTTGGGGGACCGAGAAGCCCCAGCTCGCCGCGGCCAGCTGGGCGTTCTCGTAAAGGGGAAGGTCCGCGGCGTGCAGGTAGACCGGGAGCGCGAGGGCCTCGACCAGCGGGGCCACCGCGCCGAGGTGGTCGAAGTGGGCGTGGGTCAGGTAGATCGCCCGGGGCGTGAAGCCGGCGGCGGCGATGGCCTTGAGGAGCGTTTCCGGCTCGTCCCCGGGATCGATGATGAAGCCCTCCTCCCCCTCCCAGACCAGGTAGGTGTTCTCCGCCAGGGGGCTGACGGTCAGCGCTCGGATCTCCACGCCCTCAGGATACGCCGGGGAGAAAACTTGACAAGCGCGGAGGCATATGTTATGATTAAGTTGGCACGAGAAGGGAGGTGAGAAGGATGTTGGTGAAGCGTGAGCTGCGTCCCAACACCGAGATCACGCCCTTCCGTACCTGGGGTCCGCTCTCGCTGATCGAGGACATGGACCGGCTCTTCGCGGAGGCCTTCAGCGAGCTGACCCGTCCGGCGCGGGTGGCCAGCTACGTGGCTCCGGCGGATCTCTACGAGACCGACGACGCGCTGGTCCTCGAGCTCTGGGTGCCCGGGCTGAACCCCGAGGACATCGAGGTCAGCCTGGAGGGCAACAAGCTCACCATCCGTGGTGAGGTCAAGCCCGTCGAGGACGAGAAGGTCCGCCGGTACTACCTGCAGGAGATCCCTCACGGCTCCTTCGTGCGTAGCTTCACCCTGCCGGTCGAGATCGACGCCGACAAGGTCCAGGCCGAGTTCAGGAACGGCGTCCTGAAGCTCGTGATGCCGAAGGTCGAGACCGCGCGGGCCAAGCGGATCCCGGTGCAGGTGGCCCAGTAGGCCCCTGCACGAACGGGCCGGCCGCCAGAAGGCGGCCGGCCCTTTGCGTTAGGCTGAAGCATGACGATGCAGCGGCTGGATCGCGTCCTGGCCTCCCAGGGACTGGGGAGCCGCAAGCAGGTCAAGCGCCTGATCCGGGAGGGCCGGGTGCGGGTGGGCGAGGTGACGGTCCACGACCCGGCCACCAAGGTCGAGCCACAGCGCACCCCGATCTTCGTCGACGACGTGCCGCTTTCGTTTCGATGCCAGCGGCACGTGCTGCTCCACAAGCCGCCGGGGGTCCTCTCGGCGACCCGGGACGCCCACGAGACGACCGTTTTGGACCTCGTCCCGGAAGCCCTCTTCCACCCCGAGCTGGGGCTCGCCGGGCGGCTCGACAAGGACGCCGAGGGGCTGATCCTGCTGACCACCGACGGGCAGCTCGCCCACCGCCTCACCCACCCCCGCTGGAAGCTGGAGAAGGTCTACGAGCTCGAGCTCGAGGCCCCGGTCGAGGCGGCCGACGTGCAAGCCTTCGCCGAGGGGGTGGCCGGGTTTTTGCCCGCCCGGCTCGAGCCGCTCCCCGGGGCCCGGGCGCGGGTCAGCCTGGTCGAGGGCAAGCACCACCAGCTCAAGCGGATGTTCCGCGCCATCGGCAAGCCGGTGCGGCGGCTGGTGCGGGTGCGGCTGGGCCCCTTGCGCCTTACGGACCTCGCCCCGGGCGAGGCGCGGGCCTTGCGCGAGGCCGAGGAGGCGGCGCTCTATGCCGCGGTGGGGCTTTCGCCGTGCAGGTAGCCGCGGCAAAGACACCGCTCGGCCCCTTCTACCTGGTCTGGGACGGGGGCCTGGTGCGAAGCGGCTTCGGCCCCGCGCCCCGGGGGCCGACCGGCCCCGAGGCCGAGGCCCTGATGGAGCCGGTGCTGGCCTACCTCGCCGGCGGCCCCTGGCCCCGGGTGCGGCCCAAGGCCTTCGGCCGCGGCTTGTTTGCCCGGGTCCGGGAGGCGCTTTGGGAGAGCGCGCCGGGGGAGGTGCTGACCTACGCCGAGCTGGCCCGGCGCGCGGGGGCGCCGCGGGCGGTGCGCGCGGCGGGTCAGGCGATGGCGCGAAATCCCTGGCCGCTCTTCGTGCCCTGCCACCGGGTGGTGCGAAGCGACGGCCGGCTCGGGGCCTACGGCCCGGGAAGCTGGCGCAAGGCCGCGCTACTCCTCCTCGAGGCCGGGGAGCCAGACCTCGAAGCGCGTCTTCCCCGGCTGCGAGCGCACCCGGATCTCGCCGCCGTGCGCCTTCGCGATCTGCTGGGCGATCGCCAGCCCTAGCCCGCTGCGGCCGCCGCGGCCCTTGACGTAGCGTTCAAAGAGCCGGGGCAAGAGCGCCTCGGGGATGCCCGGTCCCGCGTCCTCGACGAAGAGCCGCACCCCGCCTTCCGCCGCCTCGGCCCCCACCCAGACCGCGTCCCCCGCCGCACGTCGCGCGTTTTGCACCAGGTTGAAGAGGAGCTGGCGCAGCCGGTCGGGGTCGCCGACGAGCTCGAGGTCCGGGGAGGGGACCCGTTGGATCCCGGGAAAGGCGGCCTGGACCTCGTCGAGGAGCCGGCCGGTGCGCAGGACGTGCAGGTCCAGGTCGCGCGCGGTCTCCCCCCGGGCCAGGGCCAGGAGGTCCGCGACCTGACGGGCCAGGTGGCGGGCGGTGGACCGGGCGGCCTCGAGGTCGTTGCTGGCCAGCTGGGCCTCGAGGACCGCGAGCGGGGTGTTGAGCTCGTGGGCGATCTCGTTCAAGAAGTCCCGCTCGGCGGCGCGGGCCCGCTTGAGCTCGGCGAGGAGGGCGTTGAAGCGGCGGATCAGCCGCCCCAGCTCGTCGTCCGGGCCGGCGTAGGGGATGGGCTCGAGCTGGTCCGGGCCGCGGCGGGCCACGGCCTCGGCGGCGCGGGCGAAGGGCGCGGCGATCTGCCGGGCCAGGAGGGCCGTCCCCAGGCCGCCGAGGAGAAGGCCCAGGGGAAAGAGCAGGAGCAGCGTGCGCGCGGTCGCCGTCCCCAGCGCCCGGATGAACCCGGTGGGCTGGGCCAGGGCGATCAGGCCGGCCCCGGCGTCGGCGACCGCGATCAGGTGGGTGGGGGTTTGGAAGACGACCGGCACCGCCTTCACCGTGAGCGCGTCTTGGGGCAGGGCGAACCCCGGGTCGCTGGGCCAGATCGGCCGGCCCTCGTAGTCGAAGAGGGCGATCGTGACCCCGCCGGTCGCGGTGACCTCGCCGACCTCGCCCTCGCGATAGAAGCGGGCGACGCGGTCGGCGTCGCTGGTGAGGAGGGCCTTGGCCCGCTCGGTCATCCCCCGGGTGACGGTGAGGTAGGTCGCGGCCACCCCGAGGAGCCAGAGCGCGGCGAAGAGCAGGCCGAAGTAGGCGAAAAGCCGCCGGGCCAGCGGCACCTACCCCTCCACCAGGGCGTAGCCGCGCCCGCGCACGGTGCGCAAGAGGCCCTTTCCGCCTAGGGCCTCGAGCTTCTTCCTGAGCCGGGCGGCGTGGACCTCGACGGCGTTGGAGTGGGGCTGGGCCTCGGGCCAGAGGGCGGCGGCGATCTCCGCCTTGCTCAGCACCCGGCCGGGGCTGCGGGCGAGCAGGCGCAAGAGGGCGAACTCCTTGGGGGTGAGCTCGAGGCGCTGGCCGTCGAGGGTGGCGGTCTGGGTCCTGGGGTCCAGGGTCAGGGGGCCCACCGAGATCGCCGTCTGGTGGCGCCTGAAAAGGGCTTCGGCGCGGGCCAGGAGCTCTTCGGGGAAGAAGGGTTTGGTCAGGTAGTCATCGGCCCCCTCGCGCAGAAGCCGGACCTTCTTGCCCAGGTCGCTGTTGGCGGTCAGCACCAGGACCAGGGTGTCGCTGGTGGCCCGGACGCGGCTCAAGATCTCGTCGCCTTCCAGGTCGGGGAGGCCGAGGTCGAGGACCACCAGCTCCGGGCGCGTCTCGCGCAGGGCGATCATCCCCTCGACCCCGGTCCGGGCCAGGGTCGCGGCGTAGCCGGCCCGAAGGAAGAGGTTGTTCAGGATCGGGCCCAGGCTAGGGTCGTCTTCGATGATCAACACCCGGTGCAACGGGCGGCCTCCTTCTCGGGGGGTGGCGCAGGCGCTCGAGCCTGACCTTGACCTCCTCGGGGGTGGGCCAGCGCAGGCCGTAGACCTCTCCGAGAACCGACCTCAGCGAGGCCCGGCCTTGGGGGAGAAGGATGAGCACGTCGCCGGTCTCGGTCACGCCGGGAAAGACGAAGACCCGCTTTCCCACCCGCACCACCACCGCGACCTTTCGCCCCGGGTCCCAGGCCGGGGGGCGCCTGAGCGGCCAGACCGTGCGGTTTTCCAGCACGAAAGCGGCGAAGACCCGCTTGAGGTCGGGGCTGACGATCCGAATCTGGCTGCCCGGGGGGAGGTTAGGCAGGCCCGGCAGGGGCGCGAGGAGCAAGACGGTGGCCAGAACGAGGGCGGGCATCCTTCTTTCAGTATGCCCCGAGCCCGCTTCGCTGGATGAAGGCCGTCTGAAGGCGGCGTAAGATGCGGCCATGGTTCGGGTCAAGGTCTGCGGGGTTACCCGCGCGGAGGACGCCCGGGTGCTGGAGGCGTTGGGAGTGCACGCGGTGGGGCTGGTCTTCGCCCCCTCCAAGCGGCGGGTGGACCTCCCGCAGGCGGCCGCGATCGGCCGCGCTTTGGGCCCGCTGGTGCAGCGGGTGGGGGTCTTCGTCGATCCCGACGAGGCGGAGGTCCTCGAGGCCCTCAAGGCGGCCCGGCTCGGGGCGGTGCAGCTGCACGGCAACGAGCCCCCGCGGCTTGCCGAGCGCCTACGCGCGCTGGTGCCGGTGATCAAGGCTTTTCGCGTGGTGGACCGGGTGGACCCGGCCTGGTTCGCTTACCCCGCCGACGCCTACCTCCTCGACGGCCCCCGGCCGGGTTCGGGGGAGGCGTTCGACTGGGCCTGGCTGGACGCGGTGCCCGAGGGAGCGCGGGTGGTCGTCGCCGGGGGGCTTGCCCCGGAGAACGTTTGCGATTTGTTGCGCCGCCATACGCCTTACGCGGTCGACGTCTCGAGCGGGGTGGAGGCGCGTCCGGGGGTCAAGGATCGGGCCCGGGTGGCGGCCTTCCTGCGGGCTGTGGAGAGCTGTGGATAATCTGTGGACAACTTTGTGGAAAACTGCGATACGGCCGATGAACACGCTTATCTTTTGCTATACATAGGTTGTGGATAACCCGATGCGCATCGCCCCGGGCTTTGCCGAACTGCCGCACACCGCGGATCTTGGCTTTCGCGTCTGGGCACCCACGCTGCCGGGCCTCTTCTACCAGGCGGCGCGGGCCTTGCTCGCCGCCACCTTCGACCCGCCGCCGAGGAAGGGGGAGGTCCCGGTGCGCGTCGAGGTCACCGCCGAGGACCCCGAGACCCTGCTGGTACGCTTTTTGAACGAGCTGATCTACCTGATCCAGACCCGCGGTCTGGTGCCCGCGGCCTTCTCCTTGAAGATCGTGCCCGGGGACCGGGGGTGCCGGCTTCTGGCCGAGCTTCGGGCGGTTCCCTTCGAACGGGTGGCGGATCGCTTCCTGGGCGAGCTCAAGAGCGCCACCTTCCACGGCCTGAAGCTTGAAAAAGGGCCCTCAGGCTACGAAACGACGGTGATCTTCGACGTCTAGAATGAAGGGATGAGCGTCCCCTTCGAACGGATCGCCCCCTACACCTACCGCATTCCAAAACACGGGAAGATGCGGGTGGACGCGGTCTTCTTCGCCTCCGAGGGGATCCTTCGCCAGCTCGCCGAGGAGGACTACGCTTCGCTGCGTCAGCTCATGAACGTCGCCACCCTTCCGGGGATCGTCGCGCCCGCCCTGGCCATGCCCGACATCCACTGGGGCTACGGCTTTCCCATCGGCGGGGTGGCGGCGATGGACGCCGAGGAGGGCGTGGTGAGCCCGGGAGGCGTGGGCTTCGACATCAACTGCGGGGTCCGGCTGCTGCGCTCGAACCTGACGCGAAAGGACCTGGAGCCCGAAAAGGAGCGGCTCGCCGACTATCTCTACGCGCGGATCCCCGCCGGGGTGGGCTCGGAGCGAAGGGACGTGCGGCTTTCCCGCAAGGAACTCAAGCGGGTGCTGCGCGAGGGCGCCGCGGCGGTGGTCGCGATGGGGTTCGGGGAGGAGGCGGACCTCGAGTACATCGAATCCCACGGCCGCCTCCCCGGCGCCGACCCGGACCGGGTCTCGCCCCGGGCCTACGAGCGGGGGGCGCCGCAGATCGGCACCCTGGGCTCGGGGAACCACTTCCTCGAGGTCCAGTACGTCGACGCCATCTACGACCCCGAGACCGCGCACGCCTACGGGCTCTTCGAGGGCCAGGTGACGGTCCTCATCCACACCGGCAGCCGCGGCCTCGGCCACCAGGTCTGCGAGGACTACGTCGAGCGCTTCTTGAAGCGGCTGTCGCTCTACAAGATCGCGCTCCCGGACAAGCAGCTCGCCGCCGCCCCCATCCGCAGCCCGGACGGCGAGGACTACCTGCGGGCGATGGCCGCCGCGGCCAACTTCGCCTTCGCCAACCGCCAGCTGATCACCCACTTCGTCCGCGAGGCCTTCGAGGCCGCGGGCTTTCCCCCCAAAGACCACGCCCTGCAGGTGGTCTACGACCTCGCCCACAACAACGCCAAGTTCGAGGAGCACAAGGGGAAGGCGGTCCTGGTGCACCGCAAGGGGGCCACCCGGGCCTTCGGGCCCGGCCACCCCGACGTCCCCGACCGCTACCGGCCGGTGGGGCAGCCGGTGCTCGTGCCCGGGGACATGGGCCGCTACTCCTTCGTCCTCGCGGGCACTCAGGCGGCGATGGAAAAGAGCTTCGGCAGCAGCTGCCACGGCGCCGGGCGCAAGCTCTCCCGGGCCAAGGCGAAGAAGCTCGCCCGCACCATGGACGTGATCGAGCAGCTGAACGAGCAGGGCATCGTGGTCCGGGCCAAGACCCGGGCCACGGTCTGGGAGGAGATCCCCGAGGCCTACAAGGACGTCGCCGAGGTCGTCGAGGTGGTCCACGCCGTGGGCATCGGGAAGAAGGTCGCGCGCCTCCGGCCCCTGATCGTGGTCAAGGGCTAGGGGAAGCAGCTGCTGGAATCCTGCATGATGCGATCCGGGCGAACGAGGCCAAATCCGTAATCATCGTCCTTGCCCGAAAGGCCGAGGTCTTCCGCCGTGCTTGTCAGGCATTGATAGACCTGGTCCGGAGTGGGCCATTTGTTTCGACGCTCGAAATAAGCGCTCATATACAGCGCGGCCGTACCGCTGGCGAAGGGCGTGGCGATTGAGGTGCCGCTCCAAAGCCTCACTTGTGAGGCGTTTTCAAAGCTAAGCACGTTGACGCCTGGGGCGACCAAGTCGAGCTCCGGTCCGCGGTTGCTGAAGTCGGCTACGGTTTTGTCGTCATTGATGGCCCCGACGGCGATCGTCGAGGGATCGTTGGCCGGGAAGAGGACGGGGCCACCATCGTTGCCGGCGGCGGCGAACGAGACGATGCCCTGGTCTTTTGCCTGAGCGAGGGTCTGGCTAAGGGTGATGTCCTCGGCTGATCCGCCGAGGGAAAGGTTGATCACCCTGGCTCCCAAGCGCGCAGCGAGCTCGATGCCCTTGGCGATGTCCGCCGTCGAGGCCTCTGTGCTTTGATCCGCAAACACTTTGATCGGCAGCACCCACCCAGCCCAGGTGACCCCGGCGATGTCGCGATTGTTATTGCTGACCGCCCCTATGATGCCGGCCACCGCCGTTCCATGGCTCGATTGCTCGGGATCACGCGGGTCTTCGTCGTTGTCCGCGACATCCAGCTTTTCTCCTGAGGGGCAAAGCAATCTCGGCCAAAGATCGGGATGGGGTTGGTACCCCGTATCAAGGACCGCAATGCTTAAGCGCCAGTGACCGGTGGTGGTGTCCCATGCCGTGGGTAGGTGTAAAAGGCGATCGAGTTGCGGCGATTGACTGGGCCATCCGGGATCGTTAGGAAGACGCAGAGGGTGATACAGGTAGTTGGGCTGGACGTATCTCGCACCAGCTTGAAGCAAAGCGGTCGCCGTTTCGCGTTCCTTTCCCGGGGAGACGTGGACGACGAACCAGGGGGCGTTCCAGGTCTCGAAGAGCGGCTGCACCGCTTCCTCGGCAAGGCCTGCGGCCTCTAGGGCGCGCGTTCCGGTCTCGGCCAGCACAAGGAGTTGGCCAGGAACAAAGGGTGCATCGAAGCGGCCCAGGCCCGGGGAGCCAAGGGGTGCGGTCCAGGTTGGGTTAAGGCCGAGCGCCTGCACCGTTTGCGTGTTCGGGCATGCCGCGGGTGGGGAGATCGTCTGGCTGCAACCGGCGAGGAAAGCCGTTATCAGAAGCAGCACGGCCGCGATGGCAGATCGCCTCATGATCTCCATTATCTAAGGAGCGGGCAAGAAGATGCGATTGCGTAGGGGCTCAGACCCTGTCAGTGAGAGCTCGAGCTCGCGCGCGGGCTCCGTTGGGTCACAGAGCCGGTTCTGGTCGTTGTCGCGGCAAACGGTGAGGGTGTAGTCCCCGGCCGGGAGGTAGAAGGTGAAGGGCGCATCCAGGTGGACCGGCGCGACCCTCGGGGTGCGCCCCTTGAGCTCGGCCAGGTAGCCCCCGTCTGGCGGGGCGAGGCCGAGGGCCGCGGCGACGTTCAAAAGGCCTGCGCCATAAAGCGGGTCTTGGCCCTCGGGGCCGAGGTCGGTGAGGCTGGCCCGAAGCCGCGCCCAGGGGTCCGCTTCCCCGCTCGAGGCCAGCAGGGCCAGCGCCGCGGCGACCTGGGGCGCGGCCTGGGAGGTGCCCATGTAGAGCCCGTAGCTCGGGGCGTCGTTCCGGTAGTCCCAGGTCGTCGAGGCGATCCCGTCGGGGTAGCCGTCCCGGTCCGCGTCCTGGGCCAGGTCCCCGCCCGGGGCGGCGAGGTCCACCCGGTCGTTCTTCTCCGAGTACCAGGTGGGGAGCGGGGTCCGGGTGAACCCCTGATCGGTCGCCGCGACCGAGATCGCCCCCGGGCAGCTGGCGGGGTAGACGTCGGTGACGTCGCCAAAGTTGCCGGCGGCGGCGACGACCAGGGCCCCGGCGCGGACCGCGTCGGCCACCGCGTCGCACATCGCCTGGGAGAACTGGGGGCTGCCCAGGGAGAGGTTGATCACCCGCGCCGGGTGAGGGTTCAAAAGGGTGGCATTGCCCCGCCTGATGGGCAGTCCCGCGGCGTAGCGGATGGCGTCGGCGACGTCGGCGAAGGTCCCTCCGGCGGCCCCGAGCACCCGCAGGGGCAGCACCCTGACCGGCGCGGCGGCGGCCAGGCCGACCACCCCCTGGTCGTTGGCCCGGGCGACGATGATGCCGGTGACGTGGGTCCCGTGGCTGCCCACCGCGCCGCTGCCCTCGGTGTCGGTGGGGTCGTCGTCGTCCTCGAGGAAGTCGTAGGCCCCATCGCCGGGCCCGATCAGCGCCCCGGCGAGGTCCGGGTGGTCGTAGCGCACGCCGGTGTCGATCACCGCGACGACCACCGGTTCGGTGAAGCGGGCGGGGTCCAGGAACGCCCAGCGGGCCCCGGTGGTGCGCAGGTGCCACTGGACCGGGTAGTAGGGGTCGCCGGGCTCGCCCAGAGGCCAAACGCGGCCGTTGGGCTCAACTTTCAGGGCGTTTTCGGGGAAGGGCGTACCCTCGGCGAGGTGGGTCCAGGTGCCGTCTTCGGTCTTGACCAGCCAGCCGGCGGGGGCAGCGTCGCGGGGCAGGGCCAGCGGCCGGGCCTTGAGGGGGACGGCGGGGCGGGGGCGCTGCACCACCGCGGTGAGCCGCAAGAGCGGCCAGCGCACGCGCAGCACCCGGGTGGTGTCGGTGTAGACGCGCACCTCGCCGACGAGCTCGGGGACGTTGGCCAGGTTGCGGCCGTCCCCGGCCAGGTCGATCCGGGCCGGGCCCCGGCCGCGGGCGGGGAAGGCGCTGAGCCAGCGCGGGGTCTCGATCGTGTAGGGGCCGGACGCGTGCAGCTCGAACGCGCCGTGCCCCCGGGGATCGAGGACGACCTCCCGGGGGATCGGTCGCACCCCGCAGCCGGCGATGAGGACGGGGAGCAAGAGCCAAAGATACCGCCGCATGGGGGTTTACTCTACCGAACGCCAGCGCAGGTAGCGCTCGAGGAACAGGCTGGCCAGGCCGAGGGCCGTGAGGTAGGGCCAGAGCGGCCAGGGTTCTCGTGGCGGGGGCCCCAAGACGGGGGCCGAGAGCCGCCGGCCGCCGCTGGTGCTGGCGAGCCAATCCAGGGCACCCTCCCCCTCGCCCTGCCACTCGCCGGCTTCGGCCAGGGGAAGGCGGAAGCGCAGCGCGCTGCCCTCGTAGATCAGCGCTTCGCCGCTCAGCCCTTCGGGCAGGCGCAACCGGTAGCGCCAGGGGGCGATCGGGGGGATGGGGATCGTCTTCCCCGCGGCGCGTAGATAGAGTGGCTCGGTGAACCGCCCCTCGATCGTCAGCACCCCACCGCCCAGGCGCAGCCGCGGCCGCGCCGGGGTGTTGGTCAGCCAGCGGGCCAGCGCGTCCAGGAGGCGGGGCGTGTCCGGCCAGTCCTTGAGGCTCTGGGCGAGGTCGGTGGCCAGCGCCGCGACCCGGCCGCGGCGGCGTTCGCCCACCGCCAGGACGTCCAGGGGCCCGCTTTGGATGAGCGCCCGAGCCCAGGGCTTTTTCCGGGCCGGGAGGAGCACCCGGGCCGGGGGCGGTGGGGAGAGGCCGGCGGTCACCGGGTGGGGAACGAGCGTAAGGGGGAAGCGACCCTGGCCCGCGTCGGGCTCGAAGGCGGCCTTGGCCACGGCCTCGATCAGCCGCGCCAGGGCCTCGGGATCGGCGGCGAAAAACCGCCCTCCGCCGGCCGCGGCGAGGCGGCGCAAGAAGGCCCGGTCCGCGTCCGGCCCCAGGGCCAGGGCGTGAAGGATCCCGCCCCGGGCGCGGATCGCTTCAGCCAGGGCCAGGGCGCGATCGGGGTCCTGGGTCTGGCCGTCGGAGATCACGAGGATCTGCTTTTCCTCGGCCTCGATGTCGTCCAGGACGTTGAGCACGCTCTCGAGCGCGGGCGCGAGCTGGGTTCCCCCGCCGGCCCTCAGCGCTGCGAGCGCGGTCTCCGCCTCGCGGCGGGCGCGGTAGGTCATGCGCTTTGGGGGCAGCCGCCATTGGGGGCGGTCGGAGAAGGTCAGGAGCCCCAGGACGTCCTCGGGCCGGGCGGCCTCGACGGCCCGCTCCGCGCCCCAGACGGCGGCCGAAAGTTTTTCCCCGCCCATCGAGCCGGAGGTGTCGAGGACCAGCAAGAAGGCCGCGCCCTTTTGCGGCTTGGGTTCCAGGGGGAGGTCCTCGAAGGCCTGCCAGCCGCCGAAGAAGAGCCCCTTGGGGGTGGCGGTGAAGAGCACCCCGCCCCCTGCCTCGAGGTGCGCTTTGAGCCGCCGGGCGAGGGCCTCGTCGTAGGGCCCGCCCACGACCACCAGGGGGGGGAGGGCCGCGTCGGCCGGGGGGCCTTCCTCGACGAAGAACCCCTGGGCGGCCAGGTAGCGGGCGGCGGCGGGGTCGCCGATCACCCGCACCCGGAGGCGTCCCGCGGGCGTGACCTCGAGGGCCTGGGTCTGGTTCCCAAGGCGCGCCTCGACCCGGGTGGGGCCTTCGAGGGTGAACCAGAACCCGACGCTCGAGGGCCCTTTCGGCACCTCCCGGGTCACGGTGGTGGTCCGGCCGTTGGCCTGAAAGGTCAGGGTCACGGTCTGGGCCCGGGTGGCAAAGAGCCGGGCCCGGACCTCGACGCGCTCGCCCCAAAGCGGTCGCGCCGGGGGCAGGAGGCCGAGGAGGACGACCCGCGCCGCGGGCGAAACGGCGTAGGCGAAGACCGGGGCGGGGGGTGGCTTGGGCTTGAACAGCCCGTCGGAGATCAGCAGGATGCGGCTTGGCTCGAGCGTTTTCGCCGCCTTCCAGGCGGCCGCGATGCGCGTCATTGGGCCCAGGCGGGGGAGGGCGTGGGGGTTTCGCACCAGCGCGGCGGTCTCGGCGAAGGCCAGGTAGCGCACTGGGCCCTCGACCCGAAGGTCCTTCAGCGCCGCCCGCACCCCCTCGCGGGCCGAGGGGCTGGCGTCGAGGACCACCAGGGTCAGCCCCGGTCGCACCCGGGGGGCGGGGTTGAGGGCCGCGAGGACCAGCGCCAGTACCGCGAGCGCGCGGAGCACTGTGGGGGCGCGGGGCACGGCCGCAGTCTACCCGCCGACGCGGTGCCAGTTCGTGCCGTCGTAGAGGAAGGCCTTGGGGGGCGGGGTCTCGAGGTAGCGGCTGGCCATGCTCTCGCCGTAGGCTCCGGCCTCGAGGATCGCGAGTGCCTCCCCTTCCTCGGGCAGGGGGAGGACGACGTCGCGGGCCAGGACGTCGGTGGACTCGCAGGCCGGGCCGACGAGGTCCACGCGCACGGTCTCCCGGTCCGGGTAGAGCGGCACGACGCGGGGCTGCACGCCGTAGAGGGCGGGGCGGATGAAGAGGGTCATGCCGGCGTCCAGGAGCAGGTAGCGGCGGCCGGTCTCCTTGATCCCCCAGGCGCGGGTCACCAGCACCCCGGCCTCGGCGACGAGGAAGCGGCCGGGCTCCATCCAGACCGCCTCGACCCGGGAGAATAAGGGGGCGACGAGGGGGGAGAGGGTCGTGAGGTCGAGCTGGGGCGCGAAGCCCCCGCCGAGGTCGGCGACCGCGAAGGGGCCGTGGGCCTCGAGCAGCTCGGCGAGCACCTCCCAGCCGGCGGCGAAGTCCTCGGCGGCGGCCAGCCCCGAGCCCAGGTGGACATGCAGGCCAAGGACCCGAAGCCCCCCGTCCCGGGCGATTTCGAGCACTTCGGGCAGGGCCTCGGGCGTCACCCCGAACTGGCTCTCCTTGGCCCCGGTCGCCAGGTGGGGGTGGGTCCGCACGGCCTGGCCGGGGTTGATCCGCACCAGCACTGCGGCCCCGGGGAGGTGGCGGGCGACGCGGCGGGCGTCGGCCGCCGAGTCCAGCACCAGGGTGGGCGTGCCGAGGGCTTTGAGGGCCTCGAGCACCCCCGGGGGCTTGACCGGCCCGTTGAGCACCACCTCCGCGGGGGCAAAGCCGGTTCGGTAGGCCTTTTCCACCTCGCCCAGGGAGACCGTCTCGGCGCCGAAGCCGAGCTGCTTGAGGTGGCTCAGGATCGCCGGGTTGGGGTTGGCCTTGATCGCGTAGAAGGGCCGCACCCCGGGAAACGCCGAGCGAACGCGCTCGGCCTGGCGGGTGAGGACCGCGAGGTCGTAGGCGTAGAACGGGGTTTCCTCTTTGGCCAAGAGCGCGCTGAGGGCCTCCTTGAACGCCGGCCGCATGCGTCCATGCTAAGCTTTTTCGCATGCTCGTAGGCCTCAGCGCCCAGTACCGGCCGAACGGCTCGACCCGGATCCCGATGCGCATCTGGGGGGTGATGGAGAGCTACCTCAAGGCGCTTTCTTCGGTGGGGGCGACGCCGGTGATCCTGCCGCCGATGCCCGAGGAGCGGCTTCGGGCCGCCCTGGGCCGCCTGGACGCGGTGGTCCTCACCGGCGGCGGCGATCCCGACCCCGCCCTCTACGGCGAGGAGCCGGTCCCCGAGCTCGGCGAGGTCAGCCCCGAGCGCGACCGCCAGGAGGTCTTCATCGCCCGCTACGCCGCGGAAACGGGCCTGCCGCTCCTCGGCGTCTGCCGGGGGATGCAGGTCGCCGCGGTGGCGCTCGGCGGCGCGCTGTACCAGGACCTCGCCCGCGCCGGCTTCCGCGAGCTCGCCCACGACCAGAAGGCCGGTCCGCCGGCCCTGGCGCACTCCGTTGGGGTCCTTGTGCCCGGGGTGCTGGACGCGCGCTTTGGATCGCGGTTTCGGGTCAACTCCTACCACCACCAGGCGGTGCGCGACCCCGGGGCGCTGACCCCCCTGGCGGAGGCGCCGGACGGGGTGCTCGAGGCGGTCGTTTTGAAGGATCACCCCTTCTTCCTCGGGGTGCAATGGCACCCCGAGCTCCTGCCCGATCACTGGGGGCTCTTCGCCCAGCTCGTCGCGGCTAGCCCTTGAGGCTGCCGAGCGTCAGGCCGCGGATGAACCAGCGCTGGGCCAGCAAAAAGACCAGGATCGGGGGGAGGGTGGCCAGGGAGAGGCCGGCCATGAGGAGCGTCCACTCGGTGGAGAAGTTGGTGTTGAAGACCGCCAGCCCCACGGTGAGGGGACGCATCTCGATCGAGTTGGTGGCCACCAGGGGCCAAAGGAAGCTGTTCCAGCCGCCGAGGAAGGTGAAGGTGCCGAGCGTCGCCAGCGCCGGGGCGGCGAGCGGCAGGGCCACCTTCCAGTAGATCTGCCAGGGGCTGGCCCCGTCGATCAACGCCGCCTCCTCGAGCTCCCTCGGCATCTGCAGGAAGTGCTGGCGCATCAGGAAGATCGCGAAGGCGTCGAAGAGCCCGGGGAGGATCAGCGCGTAGTAGGTGTCGATCCAGCCCAGCCGGCTCATGATCACGAAGAGCGGGATCACCAGGACGTGGGCGGGGATCATCAGGGTGATCAGGGAGGCCAAAAACATCGCGTCTTTGCCGCGCCAGGAGAAGCGGGCGAAGGCGTAGCCGGCGAGCGCCCCCGAGGTGAGGTTCAAAAAGGTCAGCCCCCCGGCGACGATCAGCGAGTTCAGGTACCAGCGCCCGAAGGGGACGACGCGCAGCACCTCGCGGTAGTTCTCCCAGTGGGGGGTCTTGGGCCAGAGCTCGATCGGCAGGTCGAAGAGCGAGCCCGGTTCCTTGAGGCTGGTGGAGATCATCCAGAGGAAGGGGACCAGCATCGTCAGCCCCCCGAGGACCAGGAGGGTGATGACCAGGACGTCCCAGGCGGTGGTCTTCTTCATGCCTCCTCCAGGACCCAGCGCTTGCGCAGCTGCCACTGCAGCAGGGTGAGGCCGAAGAGGATCAAGAACAAGAGCCAAGCGATCGCCGAGGCGTAGCCCATGTCCGGGGGGAACTCCCCGAAGGCCTTCTGATAGAGGTAGAAGAGCAGCACGTTGGTGGCGTCGAGCGGCCCGCCCCCGGTCATCACGTAGATCAGGCCGAAGACCTGGAAGCCGCCGATCAAGGCCAGGAGGGTGTTGAGGAAGGTGGTCGGCGAGAGCAGGGGCAGGGTGACGTGCACGAACTGCTGCCAGGGCCCGGCTCCGTCGAGCGCCGCCGCCTCGTAGTAGGAGGGGTCGATGTTCTGCAGGCCGGCGAGGAAGATCAGCATGCGAAACCCAAGCCCCGCCCAGACCGAGGCCAGGATGACCCCGAGCATCGCCCAGGCGGGGTCCTCGAGCCAGCCCGGTCCCTGGGTGGCGAGCCAGTGCACGGTCGCCGGGGCCTTCAGGCCGAAGAAGGCGAAGAGGGCCTCGATCCGCCCGCCGAGCCAGCGCAAAAAGAGGTTGACCGGTCCCACGTAGGGGTTGAGCACCCAGCGCCAGAGCAGCCCCACCGCGACGACGCTGGTCACCGTGGGCAGGAGGTAGAGGGTGCGCACCACCTTGACCCCGAAAAAGCGGCGGTTCAGCCCCAGGGCCAACGCCAGCGCCAGGACGATCTCCAGCGGAACGGCCACGACGACGTAGTAGAGGGTGTTGACGAAGGCCTTCTTGAGGACCGGGTCCTCGAGCATGCGGCGGTAGTTCTCAAGCCCCGCCCAGCTCGCGATCAGGGTGTGCAGGGTCAGGGGGGTGAAGACGTCCCAGCGGGTGAAGCTGATCCAGAGCGAGAGCAGGATCGGTCCCGCGTTGAAGGCTACGAACCCCACCAGGCTGGGGAGCAAAAAGAACCAGGGGAAGCGTTGAAAGGGGCGCATCGGAGAAAGGGGGGCGGCCTTGGCCGCCCCCAAAGACCTCCCTTACTTCTTGCGGGCCTTTTGCACCTCGTCGAGGATGCGCTGCACCTGGGGCGCGACCTGATCCAGCGCCGACTTGACGTCGCGCTTGCCCTGCCAGACCGGCTGCAGCGCCTTGGAGATGAGGTTCATCGCCTCCGAGAAGCGCTCGAAGGTCTCGGTGGGCATCGCGGTCTTGTTGACGGTCAGGAAGTACTGCTGGTGACGCGGCGGGGGCGGGGTGAAGAAGGCCTTGAGGATGGCGTTGGTGGCCTCGGGGTTCTTGGGATCGAAGCCGATCGCGGGGATGATCAGCCCGCCCTTGGTGAAGATCAGGGCGCCCTCGGGGCCGGCGAGGAACTTCAGCACCTCCCAGGCCGCGTCCTTGTTCCTCGCGGTGCGGGTGATGCCCCAGCCGGAGCCGTCGATGTCCACGATGCTTCCGGCCTTGCCCCGGGGGAAGGGGACGATGTCCCAGTCGAACTTGGCCTTCTTCTTCAAGGTGGGCACCCGCCAGCGGCCGTCCACGATCATCGCCGTGCGGCCGTTCAAGAACATGCCGAAGGCGCTCTGGTCGGCGGCTTCCTTGGGCGTGGGGGCGACGTGGTGCTTGTAGCGCAGGTCGACGTAGTACTGCAGCCCCTCGACCGAGGCCGGGCTGTTGAGCAGGAACTTGCTGTGGTCGGGGCTGAAAAAGCGCCCGCCGTTGGACCAGACCCAGGGCTCCCAGAAGAGGAAGTAGGTGTAGAAGGAAAGCCCCCACTGCACCCGTTTGCCGTTCTTCTCCACGGTCAGGGCCTTGGCCGCCTTCAAGAAGTCGTCCCAGGTCCAGTTGGGGTCGGGGTCGGAGAGCCCGGCCTTCTTGAAGAGGTCGCGGTTGTAGTAGACGACCAGGTTGGAGACGTCGCGGGGCAGGACGCGGAGCTTGCCTCCGTAGGTGAAGGCCTTGAGGATGCCCTCGTAGTAGATCGAGGTGTCGAAGCGGTCGCGCTCGATGTAGGGCTCGAGGGGCACCAGAAGGCCCTTGGCGGCGAAGGCCGGGAAGTTGATGTTGTTGATGAAGATCAGGTCCGGGGCCTTGCCCGCCGCGAACATCGCGGTGAGCTTGGTCCAGTAGTTCCGGGCGGGGATGTGCAACAGCTTGACCTCGATCTCCGGATGCTTTTGCATGAAGGCCTTGAACGCCTCTTGATAGAGCGCGATCTCCGACTGGCTCCCCCAGCTGGCCACGGTCACGGTGGTCTTGGCCAAGGCCGGGACCAGCAAAAGGAGCACCGCCGCGAACAGAACCTTGAGCTGCTTCATTCCTTACCTCCCTTGCTGTACCCGATGGGGTAGGGGCCCACCGGGACCGGTAGTTTCCCCGCCGGGACGAACGTTCCGGCGAGGGCCTCCAACGCGGCCCGCACCTGGACCGCGCGAAAGCCGAACGTGGCGAGGTAGCCCTCGGGGGGTGGATCGAGCCGGGTGAGGTCGTCGGGGTTGCCGAGGGCCACGACGTAGACCGGTTTGCCGAGGCGCTTGAGCCCTTCGTAGAGCCAGACCATCTCTTCGGGCAGGGGACGCAGCCAGTGGTAGGTGCCGAGGACCACCCGCGAGGCCTTCGCGGCCTGCGTGAGCGCGGCCTCGATCTCCGGGCCGGTGGGAGCGGGGTGGACCTCGAGCCCCTTCGCCCCGCTGAGGATGCTCGGGGCCAGCGCAGCCAGCGAGGGCTCGTCGCCGTAGGTCGGGGGGAGCTTGGGGCCGATGACCAGCGTTCCCTCGCCGGGGATGGGGAGCGTCCCCTTGAGCCAGACCAGGCCCTTACGGGCGGCCTCCTGGGCGAGGCGTGCGAGCGCGTCCCAGTCGGGTTCCGGGCAGGGGGGCCTCAGGCGCTCGCGGAGGGCGTTGAGGCGCTTTTGGCTGGCCTTGAGCCGGGCCCGGGAGATCCGCCCGGTGCGGATCGCCTCGGCGAGCCCCTGGTGGAGGGCGCGGGCGTGGTCCGGGTTCTTCCCCGCGATCAGGAGGTCCGCTCCGGCGAGGACCGCCTCCACCCCGGCCTCCTCGAGGCCGTACCCCTGGCGGATCGCGCCCATGCTCAGGTCGTCGGTGACGATCGCCCCCCGAAAGCCCATGCGCTCGCGCAAGAGACCGGTGAGCACGGCCTTGGAGAGCGTCGCTGGCCGGGTGGGGTCGAGGTCCTCGTAGACGATGTGGGCGGTCATGATCAGCGGCACCCCGGCGCGGACGGCGGCTGCGAAGGGGGGCAGGTGCTGGGTTTCGAGCGCGCGCCTTTTCCCTTTGGGGTAGATGGGGAGGCCGCGGTGGCTGTCCACCTCGGTGTCCCCGTGGCCGGGGAAGTGCTTGGCGGTGGCCAGGACCCCGGCGTCCTCGAGCCCGCGGATGAAGGCCAGGCCGTGGCGGGTCACCCGTTCGGGATCGGCGCCAAAGCTGCGTATCCCGATAATCGGGTTGTTGGGGTTGGTGTTGACGTCGAGGACCGGGGCGAAGTCCACGTTGGCCCCGGCGAAGCAGACCTCCTCCCCGATCGCCCGGGCCACCCGCCGGGTGAGCGCGGGGTCGTCCGCGGCCCCCAGCGCCATCGCGCCGGGAAAGCGGGGCACCCCCGGGAGGCGGAAGGAGTTAAAGGGGCCGCCTTCCTGGTCGATGAAGACCAGGAGGTCCGGGCGGCGGCGGCGGAGCTCGCGGATCGGGGCCACCCCCGCTTCGAAGTTGGAGGCAAAGAGCAGCACCCCAGCGGGGTCGAGGGTCTCGATCAGGTCGTAGGGCACCTTGGGCCCGGGCCAGGAGAGGATCAGGAAGTCCCCGGCCAGAGCGGGGAGCGAGAACGCGGCGAGCATCAGAACGAGCCTCCTCAAAGCGCCTCCCTGAGCCGTCCTTTAACGCGTTCCAGCCGGGCTTTGGCCTCGTCGAGGGGCCAGCCCCGGGCCACCAGGATGGCCAGGCGCAGGTCCGGCCCGGCCAGATCGAGCGCTGCCTCGGCGGCCTTGGGCGTCACCCCGGCGGCCTCGGCGACGATCTTCACCGCGCGCCGGCGCAGCTTGGCGTTGGTCGGGCGCATCCCCACCATCAGGTTCTTGTAGACCCGGCCCAGGCGGACCATGAGCAGGGTGGAGAAGAGGTTGAGGGCCACCTTCTGGGCGGTGCCCGCGGCGAGGCGGGTGCTGCCGGCGATGACCTCGGGACCGGTGTCGAGGAGGATGGGGTGGTCGACGCTGGCCAGCAGGGGCGCCCCGGGGTTGTTGGCCAGCCCCACGGTCAGCGCCCCCGCGTTTCGGGCGGCCTCGGCGAGGGCCACCGTGTAGGGGGTGCGGCCGCTCGCGGAGACCGCGACCAGGACGTCCTCGGGGCCCAGGCGGCGTCCCGCCTCCCTCCCCGCCTCGACGTCGTCCTCGGCGGCCTCCGCGGCCCGGGTGAGGGCGTCCTTCCCCCCGGCGAGGAAGAAGCAAAGGCGCGCCTCGGGCCAGCCGAAGGTGGGGCCGAGCTCGACCCCGTCGAGCACCGCGAGCCGCCCCGAGGTCCCGGCGCCGGCGTAGGCCAGCCGGCCCCCGGCTTCCAGGCGCGCGGCGGCGGCCTGCGCCGCGCGCTCGAGGCCGGGCAGGGCGGGCTTGACCGCGGCCAGGGCCATGAACTGGCGCTCGAGCAGGGCCTCCAGGACCTCGATGGGCGGCCAGGCGTCGAGGTCCTCGTAGCGGGGGCTGGGGCGTTCGGTCCTCATCCGGTGACCTCCGCGAGGAGGGCGTTGCCCACTCGGGGACGCAGCCAGGCCAGGGCGTTCTCCCGGTGGCGCGTGGGGTGGACGCGGTGGGTCAACAGGGTCCAGCCCACCCCGCGCTCGAGGTCCAGCCAGGCCCCGGTGCCAGTGAAGCCGGTGTGGCCGAGGCTGCGTTCGCTGGCCAGGGACCCTCCGGACCAGCCGGGGTGCTTGCGGCTCCAGCCCAGGGCCCGTGCTTCGGTCTGGGGCCGGGCCATCTCCTCGAGAGCCGCCTGGCTCAGCCAGCGTCCGGCGAGGATGGCCTCGAGCTGGTCGAGCACCCCGTCGACGGTGCCAAAGAGCCCGGCGTGGCCGGCCGCCCCCCCCAGGGCGTGGGCGTTTTCATCGTGGACCTCGCCCCGAAGCCAGCGCCCGCGCCAGGGGCAGCGCTCGGTGGGAGCGCTCTTTTCGGCCGGGGGGGACCAGGAAAGCCCGGGGGGCAGGGGGAAGGCCGCGAGGGGGCGGTCCTCGAGCCGCTCCAGAACAAGGCCCAAGAGGATGTAGCCGAGGTCCGAGTAGACCGGCGCGCCCAGCGGCCAGGCTTCCTGCAGCACCCGGGCCTTGAGCGTCTCGCCCTGCCCCCAGGTGTAGAGCGGGGCCCAGGCGGGCAGGCCCGCGGTGTGGGTGAGGAGCTCGCGCAGCGTGCGGTCGGCGAAGGTGGGCCCGGGCTGCATCCAGGCCGCCTCCGGGAGGTGGCGGCGCAAGGGGTCGTCGAGGTCCAGCCGCCCGGCCTCGGCGGCCCTCAAGACCTCGCGCAGGGTGAAGAGGACCTTGGTCAGGCTGGCCAGGTCAAAGTAGGTGTCGGTGGTCGCCGGCTCCGCTTCGGGCACCAAGGCGCGGTGCCCGAGCGCGAAGGTCTCGCGCCGGCCGTCGGCGAAGACCACCCCGAACACCGCGCCGGGGATCGCTCCCTGGGCGACGGCGTGTTCGAGGAGGGCGCGCACGTTGTCCATCTAGCGCGGAGTATACCCCCGGCCGGAAGGCGTGGCAAGCGGATGGTACTAGGGTGGTATATTTGGGGCATGGACCTCGCGCTCAAGGTGGATCCGGGGGCCCCCACCCCGGTGTTCCTGCAGATTCGCGGCCAGCTTGAGGAGAAGATCCGCCGCATGCAGCTGGTGCCCGGGGAGGCGCTGCCCTCGGAGCGCCGCCTGGCCGAGCAGCTCGGCGTCTCCCGCCTCACCGTGCGCCGCGCCTACGACGAGCTGGTGGCCAAGGGGATGCTCGAGCGCCGCCAGGGCTCGGGGACCTACGTCGCCCGCCGCCTGGAGCAGCCGCTCTCGGTGCTCTCGGGCTTCTCCGAGGACATGCGGGCCCGGGGGATGACCCCCTCCTCGCGCTGGATCGAACGCAGCGAGGGGCCGGCGACGCCAGAGGAGGCCCTGGCCCTCTCGCTCGCCCCCGGGACCCCGGTGGTGCGCCTGGGCCGGGTGCGCAGCGCCGACGGCCGTCCGATGGCCCTGGAGTACGCGGTGCTGCCCCGGGAACGGGTCGGGGAGCCGCGGAAGATCGGCGGTTCCCTTTACGAACACCTGCGCGCCCGGGGGTTGGTCCCGGTGCGGGCACTGCAGCGGCTGCGCGCGGTCGCCGCGAGCGAGCGCGAGGCCCCGCTCTTGGGGGTGGCGGTGGGCGCGCCGCTCCTCTACATCGAGCGCATCGCCTACCTCGAGGACGGCACCCCCATCGAGTTCACCCGTTCCCACTACCGCGGCGACCGCTACGACTTCCTCGCCGAGCTGAAGGCCAAATGAACGTCCTGGGCCTGATGAGCGGCACCAGCGCCGACGGCGTGGACGCGGTGCTGGCGGCCTTTGGCGGCCCGCCGGAACGGCTCTACTGGCGGGTCGTACGCCACGTCTACCGCCCCTATCCGGAGGTGCTCCGCACGCGCCTGTTAGCGGCGATCCGGGGCGAGGCCCGGGTGCCGGAGCTGGCCCGGCTGCACCACGATCTGGGGCGGTTCTTCGCCCAGGTGGCGCGGGGGTTTGCCGACGTCGAGCTGGTGGCCTGGATGGGCCAGACGGTCTGGCACGAGCCCCCGAGCCATACCTTCCAGATCGGCGAGGGGGCGCACCTGGCCGAGGCCCTCGGGGTCCCGGTGGTCGAGGGGTTTCGCGCCGCCGACCTCGCCGCCGGAGGGGAGGGGGCGCCGCTCTTGCCCTACGCCGATCACCTGCTCTTCGCCGAACCCGGGGTGAGGCGGGCGATCGTGAACATCGGGGGCATCGCCAACGTCACCTACCTCCCGGGCCGCTCGGCCAGCGGGGTGCGGGCCTTCGACCTGGGGCCGGGCAACGCCCTGATCGACGAAGCCGCGGCCCGGCTCGGCCAACGCATGGACGAGGACGGCCACCTCGCGGCGCGGGGCCGGGTGGACGCGGCTACCCTGGCGCGCCTGCTCGCCCACCCCTACTTCGACCGCCCGCCGCCGAAGTCCACCGGCCGCGAGCTTTGGAACCTGGCGGCCCTCGACCTGCCGGCAGCGCTTGGGGGTCCGGACCTCGTCGCCACCCTCACCGCCTTCGTGGCCCGGGCCATCGCCGAGGGGCTTTCGCGTTTCGTGTCGCCGCTCGGCCTCGACGAGGTCTGGGTGGCTGGGGGCGGGGCCAAGAACCCGGTCTTGATGGACCGCCTCGCCAAGGCCCTGCAGGTGCCGGTGCGCTCCTTCGAGGCCGCGACCGGGCTCGACGCCAGCGTGCGCGAGCCGCTGGCGGTGGCCCTGCTCGGCTACCTGCGCCACCTTGGCGCGCCCAACGTCCTGCCCCAGACCACCGGGGCCCGGCGGGCGGCGCGGGCGGGGAAGCTCGGCCTGCCCGCGGTGGAGGACTGGCCATGAGGCTCGCGGGCCAGGTGCTCACCGAGGCCGGTCTGCGCTCGGGGACGCTCAGCTTTGGCGAGCGCGTCGAGGGCTTCAGCCCGGGGCGGGCGCCGTTGCGTTACCTCCTCCCGGGCTGGATCGACCTCCACGTCCACGGCGGCGACGGGGCGGAGGCGATGGCCGGGGAGGCGGCGGTGCGCAGCATGGCCCGCTTCCACGCCCGGCACGGCACCACCGCCCTTTTGCCCACCACGGTCACCGCCCCCAGGGAGGACCTGGCGCGGGCGTTGGCGGGCATCGAGGCGGTGCGCCGCGCCCCCGGCCCGGGCGAGGCCCGGGTGCTCGGGGCGCACCTCGAGGGTCCCTGGATCAGCCCCAAGCGGCTCGGGGCCCAGCCCCCCTTCGCCCGTCCCGCCGATCGCTCGGAGGCCGAGCGGCTCCTGGACCGGGGGCGCGTGCGGGTGGTGACCCTGGCCCCGGAGGTGGCGGGGGGGCGCGAGCTCGTGCGCTTCCTTGCCGGGCGCGGGGTGCGGGTCCAGATCGGCCACACCGCCGGCACCTTCGAGGACGCCCGCGCCGCGCTCGAGGCCGGGGCCGCCGGCTTCACCCACTTCTTCAACGCCATGACCGGCCTGCACCACCGGGCCCCGGGGGTGGTGGGGGCGGGGCTGTTGCTCGGGCGCTTCGCCGAGGTCATCGCCGACGGCCTCCACGTCGCCCCCGAGGCGGTACGGCTGCTGTTTAAAAATGTTCCCGGGGCCTACGTGGTCACCGACGCGGTCGCCGCGGCGGGGCGGCCCGACGGCCGCTACCCCCTCGGCCGCCACTGGGTGGAAAAGCGCGGCGAGGGGGTCTACCTGGAGGACGGCACCCTCGCCGGCAGCACCCTGACGATGGACCGGGCCTTTCGCAACCTCGTCGCCTGGGGGCTCTCCATCGAGGCGGCGGCGGCGCGGCTTTCCACCCTCCCGGCCCGCTACCTGGGGCTTTCCCAGCTGGGCCACCTGGCCCCCGGGGCGGTTGCGGACATCGTCGTGCTTTCCGAGAACCTGGAGGTCGAGGAGGTCTATGTCGCGGGAAGACGGGTCCACCCCTAGGATGCTCGCCGAAGCGCTCGAGGCCCCGGCGGTCGTCGAGCGGCTTTTGAAGGCCAACGCCCCCGAGGCGCGGGACCTCGGCCGCTTCCTGGCCCGGCGCCCGCCGGGTTTTGCCTTCACCGCCGCCCGCGGGAGCTCCGACCACGCCGCGACCTACGCCCAGTACCTGCTGGGGCTGGCCGTGGGGACCTTCGCGGGCTCCTTCCCCCCCAGCCTGGCCAGCGTCTACCAGGCGCCGCTTTCGCTCTTTGGGGCCCTTGGCCTCTTTTTCAGCCAGTCCGGGAAGAGCCCGGACCTCGTGGAAGCGGCGCGGCAGGCGCGTCGTGCCGGGGCCCTCACCGTGGCCTTCACCAACGACGAGCGGAGCCCGCTCGCAGAAGCCGCCGAGGTGGTCTTGCCGCTGCACGCCGGCGAGGAGCGGGCGGTGGCCGCGACCAAGACCTTCCTCGCCGAGCTTGCCGCGGCCGTTCAGCTCGTCGCCCACTGGCGCGGCGATCGGGACCTGGTGGAGGCCCTCGAGCGGTTGCCGGAGGGGCTCGAAGCGGCGTCGCGGGCGGCGTGGCCGCGCTTCGTCGAGGGGTTTTCGGAGGCCGCCCACGCCTTCGTCCTCAGCCGCGGCCCGGCCTACGCCAGCGCCCTCGAGGCCGCACTCAAGCTCAAGGAGACCGCAGGCCTCTTCGCTGAAGGGGCCTCCGCCGCCGAGTTCCTGCACGGGCCGGTGGCCCTCTTGGGCCCCGGGTTTCCGGTGCTCGTGCTGGCCCCCGAGGACGCCGCCCTGGAAGGGGTGCGCGAGGTGGCCTCGGGCCTTTTGGCGATGGGGGCGAACCTCTTTTGGGCGGGCTCGGCGCCCGGTCCCGGGGAGGCCTGCGCGGTGCCCCGCGCGCCCCATCCCTGGCTGGCCCCGCTCCTCCTGGCCCAGGCCTTCTACCCCAACGCGGTTCGGCTGGCCCTGGCCCGGGGGCAGGACCCGGATCGCCCGCGCCACCTGAAGAAGGTCACCCGCACGACGTAGCGGGGGCGGCGTGCCGCCCCCGCCGGCGCGTTCGGGCTGGCCTCGCGCCGGGCGGTGCGGGTGCGAAAGGCGGTCTGCGCGGGCACGCTATTATGGGGGGCGTATGCGCGCTGTCGTCGTAGGCACCCGGGGGAGCCAGTTGGCGCTGGCCCAGACCCGGCAGGTCGTCGAGCGCCTGAAGGAGCTTTGGCCCGACACCGAGTTTACCGTCCGCACCGTCACCACCTCCGGGGACCGCGGGGCGAACCCGCTGGAGCGCGGGATCTTCGTCAAGGAGCTGGAGGAGGCCCTCCTCAAGGGCGAGATCGACATCGCCGTGCACTCGTATAAGGACCTCCCCACCAAACAGCCGCTGGGGCTCCGGGTGGCCTCGGTTCCCAAGCGGGTGGATCCCCGCGAGGCCTTCATTGGCCGCAACGGGGTCAAGCGCCTGCGCGACCTGCCCCGAGGGGCGCGGGTGGGCACCGGCTCGCCGCGGCGACGGGCGCAGCTCCTCGCCTACCGCGAGGACCTCGAGGTCTTGCCCATCCGCGGCAACGTCGACACCCGCCTGGACAAGCTCGGCCGCGGCGAGGTCGACGCGCTGATCGTCGCCGCCGCCGGGCTGTTGCGGTTGGACCTGCGCAACCGCATCGACGAGTTCGTGGACCCCGAGGTCATCCTCCCCGCGCCGGCCCAAGGGGCCTTGGCGCTCGAGGTCCGGGTCGGCGACGACCTCGCCGAGGAGCTCGCCTACTCCCTCAACCACCGCGAGACCCAGGCCCGGGTCGCCGCCGAGCGCGGCTTTTTGGCGGCGCTCGGGGCCGGCTGCCTGGCCCCGGTGGGGGCGCTGGCCTACGTCGAGGGCGAGGACCTGCGGCTCGAGGGCCTGGTCGCCGCGCCCGACGGCAGCGAGCTGATTCGCGGCGAGATCGAGGGCCCGATCGAGGAGGCCGCGGAGCTTGGCGCCGAGCTCGCCGCGGACTTCCTCGAACAGGGGGCCGGCGAGCTGATCGAGGAGGCCAAGCGATGAAGCGCATGACCCCTCAGCGGCGCGCGGTGCTCGAGGCCCTGCGTGCCACCAAGCGCCACCCGGACGCGACCTGGATCTACCAGGAGGCAAAAAAGCGCCTGCCCACGATCGGGCTGGGCACCGTCTACCGTACCCTGGACCTCCTGGTCAAGGAGGGGCTGGCGGTGCCCCTGCACTACGGCGGCGCCACCCGCTACGACGCCGACACCGATCCCCATCCTCACTTCGTCTGCCGCCGTTGCCAGGGCGTCTTCGATCTGGACGTGAAGGTGCGCCTCTTCAGCGAGCAGGCCGAGGCCGCCCTGCCCGGGGCCCGGGTCGAGGGGGCCTGGCTGACCTTCTTCGGGGTCTGTCCCAGCTGCAGCGAGCATCTTGCCGGATGATCCGCTGATCCAACGCCTCTTCGCCCGCCGGCGGATGGGGCTCCGGCCCGGGCTGGAGCGGGTGCGGGCGCTGCTCGCGCGCCTCGGCCACCCGGAGCGCGCCTACCCCGCGGTGATCGTCGCCGGGACGAACGGCAAGGGCTCGACCACGCGGGCCCTGAGCGCGGCCCTCACCGCCGCGGGGCGGCGCACCGGCCGCTTTTTGAGCCCCCACCTCAGCCGCTACGAGGAGCGCTTCGCGATCGACGGCGAGGAGATCCCGAGCGCGGTTTTGCGCGAGCTGGTCGCTGGCGTGCTGCCCCACGCCGAGGCCACCGGGGCCACCTTCTTCGAGATCAGCGCCGCGCTGGCCTTCCTCTACTTCGCCGAGGCGGGGGTGGAGGTCGCGGTTCTCGAGGTCGGCCTCGGCGGCCGGCTCGACGCGGTCAACGTCAAGGACGCCGACCTGGCCCTGATCACCGCGATTGACCTCGACCACACCGGCTTCCTCGGCCAGACCCGGGCGGCGATCGCCCGGGAGAAGGCGGGGATCCTGCGCCCCGGCCGGCCGGCCCTGACCTCGGCGCGGGGGGAGGGGCTGACCGCGCTGATCGAGGCGGCGCGCGCGGTGCGCGCCCCCCTCGGCGTGGTCCGGCCGGACTTCGTCGAGCCGCGCTCCGACGGGCTGCGCTTGGGGGTGATGAACCGGGGCTACGCGACCCGCCTCCTCGGTCCCCATCAGGGGGAGAACCTGGCGCTCGCGGCGCGGGCCGCTCAGGCGCTGGGGGTGCCGCCGGCGGCGATCGACCGCGCCTTCGCCCAGCTGGAGAACCCCGGTCGTCTGGAGCGGATCGGCCGGGTCCTCCTGGACGGTGCGCACAACCCCGCCGGGGCCCGGGCGCTGACCCGGGCGCTGGCGGCCCATTTCCCGAAGACCCCCAAGGTCCTGGTCTTCGCCGCCAGCCGAGACAAGGACCACCGGGCGATGGCCAAGGCCCTCGCCGGGGCCTTCGAGGCGATCTACCTCACCCGCTACACCGGGGAACGGGCCGCCGATCCCCAGGCCCTCCTTGCGGCCTTCGGGCGGGGGGAGGTGGTCGCCGACCCCTTCGCCGCGCTCGTCCGCGCCGAGCGGGACCACCCCGAGGCGCTGGTGGTGGTCGCGGGCAGCCTCTTTCTGATCGGCGAGCTCCGCCCCTGGCTCAGGGCGCGTAGCGCCTGACGCCGCCAGGATCCACCTCCCGGTAGAGCTCGGCCACGGTCTTCTTGAGCACCGGGTGCACCCAGTTTGGGACCAGGTCCATCAGCGGGCGCAGGACGAAGGCCCGGCGGTGCAGCTCGGGGTGGGGGAGGGTGAGGCCCGCTTCCTCGATCACCCGGTCCCCGTAAAAGAGCAGGTCCAGGTCCAGGGTGCGCGGCCCCCAGCGCACCCGTCGTTCGCGTCCGGCGGCCTTTTCGACATCGAGGAGCAGCGAAAGGAGGTCCCGGGGCGCGCGCGCGGTCCTCAGCCAGAGGGCGGCGTTGAGGTACGGCCCCTGCCCGGGCGGGCCCACGGGGTCGGTCTCGTAGAGCGGGGAGAGGGCGACGATCGCGATCCCCGGCTGGCGAGAGAGGGTGCTGACCGCGGTGTAGAGGTGGCCGGCGCGGTCGCCGAGGTTGGAGCCGAGGGCCACCAGGGCGTCGGTCACCGCTCGACCTCGGCGTAGACGTCGCGGAAGATGCCGGGGAGGGGGGCGTGGGGCTTGTGCACCCGCACCACCAGGCGCGCGATCTCCGGGAAGGCCTCGACCAGGCGGTTGGCGATCCGCTCCGCCAGGGCCTCGATCAGGTAGAAGCGTTCCTTTTCCACCACCTCGGCGACCGTGCGGTAGACCGCGCCGTAGTCCACCGTCGCCGTCAGGGCGTCCCCCTTGCCCTCGAAGGCCACGGTCATCTCCACGTCGATGACGAAGCGCGCCCCGAGCCGCTCCTCCTCGGGCCTTGCGCCGTGGCGGCCGAAGAACTCGAGTCCTTTAAGGACGATCCGGCCCATGCCCGTCCTCGATGGCCCAGAACACCCGCAGCGCCTCCTTGTGCGCCGCGACGTCGTGCACCCTGAGGATGCGCGCCCCCCGCTGGGCGGCGGCGAGATGGGCGGCGACCGAGCCGACGACCCGTGCTTTGGCGGCCTCCACCCCGGTGAGCTCGCCGATCATGCGCTTGCGGCTGGCGCCCACGAGGAGGGGGAAACCGAGCGCCGCCAGCTCGGGGAGGCGGCGCAGGAGGGCCAGGTTGTGGTGCAGCCGCTTGCCGAAGCCGATCCCCGGGTCCAGGATGACCTGGGGCACGCCCTCCCGGAGCGCGCGCTTGGCGCGGGCCAGGAGGAAGCCCCGGACCTCGGCGACGACGTCGAGGTAGCGGGCGTGGTCCATCATCGTCGCCGGGTCGGGAACCGGCATGTGCATCACCACCGCCGGGACCTGGTGCTCGGCCGCGAGGCGGCGCATCTCGGGATGCACGAGCCCGGTGACGTCGTTCAAAAGGTGCACCCCTAAAGCCAGCGCCTCCCGGGCCACCTCGGGATGGCGGGTGTCGATGCTGATCGGAACGCCGAGGGGGATCAGGGCCTCGAGCACCGGCAGCACGCGGCGCTTTTCTTCCTCGACCGGGACCGGGGCGGCGCCGGGGCGGGTGGACTCCCCGCCGACGTCGATCAGGTCCGCGCCCTCGGCGATCATTGCTTTGGCCCGGGCCAGGGCCCGCTCGGGGTCGAGGTAGCGACCGCCGTCGGAGAAGGAGTCCGGGGTAACGTTGAGGATGCCCATCAGCTTGGGGGTGGAGAGGTCGAGCACGAACCCGCGCAGGTGAAGACGCACGGGGACATTATAGGCAAGCGCCTTGGGTATCCTGAGGGTGAACGGGAGGCGGTATGCGAAAGGGTGTTCTCGCCGCGGTGGATCTGACGAGCAGCAGCCAAGCGGTGCTGACCAGCGCCAGGACCCTGGCCGAAGGGCTGGATTGGCCCGTCACCGCCTTGCACGTCGTCGAAGACAGCTACCTAAAGAGCGCGCCCCGGCGCTTTGCCGCCGTCTGGCGCCCGGACCACGCGGAGCCCCTCGAGGCCGCAGACCGGGTCCTGCACGCCCTCGCCGAGGCCGCGATGCAAAGGCTCGTCCCCGAGGGGGCGGAGGTGCTGGTGCGCAGCGGCCACCCGGCGCGGCAGGTGGCCGGCGAGGCCCTGCGCCATCGCCTCGTCGTCCTCGCCGCCGAGGGGGCGGCGCCGCTCGAGCGCGTCGCCCGGGGCGGGGTCTCCCACTACCTGATGCACCTTGGCGAGGTGCCGGTCTTGCTGGTCTCCGCGGAGCGCCCCCTAACCCGGGTGGCGCGCGTCGGGGTGGCCGTCGACGACGCCGAGTCCGGGCGCTCGGCCTGGCGCTACGCCGAGGCCCTGGCCGAGGCGCTCGGCGCCGAGCCCGTCGCCTTCCACCTGGTCAGCCTCTCCCCGGGGACCTGCTGCGTGCCCGCCTACCTGCCCGAGGCGTACTTAAAAGAGCACGAGGTCCTCACCCACGCCAAGGCGGCCCTGGTCGAGCGGCTGGGCCTTCCCGAGGACCGGCTGATCGTGGCCCGTGGCGACGAGGTTTCGGGGCTGTTGGACCTGGCGCGTGAGCACGGGGTCGACCTCCTCGTCGTTGGGTCCAAGGCCAAGTCCACCCACCGCACCCGGCTCGGCCGCACCGTGGTCGAGCTCATCTACCGCGCCGAGCTGCCGCTGTTGGTCGTTCCCGAGGCGGCCAGGCCGTAGACTTGCGGCGTGCGCCCTTCGAACCGCTGGCTGTTCGCCCTCTCCGTTTACTGGTTCGCCACCGCGTTCAAGTGGACGCTGGTCCTCTTCGTCCTCCTCCCGGCGCGGGTCGCTGAGCTCGTCGATCCCGCGGAGAAGGCCGGCCGCATGGGGTTTTTGTTCGCGGTCGGGGCGGTGATGGCCACCCTGGGCCCGCCGCTCATGGGGTACCTCTCGGACCGCTTTCCCACCCGGTGGGGGCGGCGGCTGCCCTACCTCGCGGTGGGGAGCCTTTTGACCGCGCTGGCCCTTTTGTGGATGGCCTACGCCCCGAGCTACGGCCTTTTGTTCCTCGGCTACCTTGTCTTGCAGCTCGCCGATGACCTGGCCACCGGCCCCTACTCGGCGCTGATCCCCGACCTCGTTCCCCGCGCCCACCGGGGCCTGGCCTCGGGCTGGATGGCCGCCTTCCAGTCCACGGCCCAGATCGCCGCCGGCCTGGTGGGCTTCCTCTTGGCCTCGTTGCCCCTGCTCTTTGCCCTCGCCGCTGTGGTGAACCTGGTCGCCGCGGCCTGGACGCTCGTCGAGATCCGCGAGCCCAGAAACGCGCCCAGGCGCAGCGAGGGGCTCTTTGAGAGCCTGCGCATGCCCTGGCGCGACCCGGACTTCCGCTGGGTCTGGGGGACGCGGTTTCTGGTCATGCTCGGGCAGTACCTGGTCCAGACCTACCTGCAGTACTACCTCGCGGACGTGGTGCGGGTCTTCGCCCTCTTTGGCCGGGTCGTCGCCCGCTTCGCCTTTCAGGCGGCGGGGCTGCTGGTGCTTTTGATCTCACTGGGAGCGGCGCTCTCGGCGCTCCCAGCGGGGAAGCTCTCGGACCGCCTGGGGCGCAAGCCGGTGATCCTCGCTTCCGGGATCGGCCTGGCGTTCCTGCTGGTGCCCCTCTTGCGCTGGCCGCGGTTCGACGTGTTGGTCGGCCTGTCCCTCTTCTTTGGCCTGGCCTACGGGGCGTACGCCGCGGTGGACTGGGCGCTGGTCAGCGACGTGCTCAAAAACCCCAGGGCGCACGGGACCGAGATGGGGCTTTGGCAGACCTCGATCGTCGTCCCCCAGGTCCTGGCGGGGCTGGTCGGCCCTGGGGTGGATCGCCTGAACCGGGTCGCGGTCGGGCTCGGGTATCAAGCGGCCTTCGTCGTCGCGGCGTTGGCCTTTTTGCTGGGAACGCTGCTGGTGACCCGCATTCGCGGAGTCCGTTAGCGCACGCATAAATTTTCAACTTACCTTGACCCCCGAAACCGGCGAGGGGTAGGATTTTCGCGAACGCGAAGGAGGTCCCGCGATGCGAACGCTGCTAGCCCTCGCCCACGCGATCGATCGGTTCAACGAGAAGGTCGGACTCCTGGTGGCCTGGTTGACGCTCTTCATGGTCCTGATCGGCACCTACAACGCGATCACCCGCAAGCTCTCCCAGAGCATCGGCGTGGACCTTTCCTCCAACGCCTACATTGAGCTGCAGTGGTACATGTTCAGCCTGGTCTTCCTCCTCGGCGGCGCCTACACCCTGTTGAAGGACGAGCACGTGCGGGTGGACGTGATCTACGCCCGGCTTTCGCCCCGGGCCAAGGCCTGGGTGGACTTCCTGGGCACGCTCTTTTTCCTCATTCCCTTTAGCCTGCTCGTCCTCTATGTCGGCTGGCCGATCGTGATGGCCTCGCTTCGGGAGCTCGAGATGTCCCCGGACCCCGGCGGGCTCCCCCGTTACCCGATCAAGGCCGCGTTGCTCTTGGGCTTCGCCTTGCTGCTCTTGCAGGGCATCTCGGAGGCGATCAAGAAGGCCGCGGTGCTCTTTGCCCCGGACCTCTTGGAGGACGCGGCGTGAACCCCGATCTGCTGGGCCCTTTGATGTTCGTAGGGGCCTTCGTCTTCATCTTCACCGGGTATCCGGTGGCCTTCGCGCTCGCCGGAACGGCGCTGATCTTTGCCTTGATCGGGGTGCAGCTCGACATCTTTAGCTTCGACCTGCTGCGGGCCTTGCCCGAGCGGATCTTCGGCATCATGGAGAACTACACCCTGCTCGCGGTGCCCTTTTTCATCTTCATGGGCACGATGCTCGAGCGCTCCGGCCTGGCGGAGAACCTGCTCAAGACCATGGGCATGCTCTTTGGCCCCTTGCGCGGGGGGCTGGCGATCAGCGTCGTGGTGGTGGGCACCCTGCTCGCTGCGGCCACCGGGGTCGTGGGGGCGACGGTGGTGGCCATGGGCCTGATCAGCCTGCCGGTGATGCTCCGCTACGGCTACGCCAAGCCCCTGGCCACCGGGGTGATCGCGGCCTCGGGGACCCTCGGCCAGGTCATTCCTCCCTCGATCGTCCTGATCGTCCTCGCGGACCAGCTTGGGGTCTCGGTTGGCGATCTCTTCATCGGCTCGCTGATCCCGGGGTTGATGCTCTCCGGGATGTACGTCCTTTACGTGATCCTGAACGCGATCTTCAACCCCAAGGCGGCTCCCGCGTTGCCCCCGGAGGAGCGCACGCTCAAGGGATCGGCGCTCTTCAAGGAGATCATGCTGGTGATGATGCCCCCGCTGGTGCTGATCCTGGTGGTGCTCGGGAGCATCTTCGCCGGCTGGGCCACGCCCACCGAGGCGGGGGCGTTCGGCGCGGTGGGCGCGATGCTGCTTGCGGCCTTCTACCGCCGGTTCACCCTCGAGGCCCTGATCGGCACGATGACCGCCACCGCGCGCCTGACCGCGATGGTGATCTTCATCCTGATTGGCTCGACCGCGTTCAGCCTGGTCTTTCGCGGGCTCTACGGGGACATCTGGGTCGAGGATCTGCTCTCCGCGCTCCCCGGCGGGGCGATTGGCTTCCTCGTCGTGGTCAACCTGGTGATCTTCATCCTGGGCTTTTTCATTGACTTCTTCGAGATCGCCTTCATCATCATTCCCCTGGTGGCCCCGGTGGCCGCGAGGCTTTTGCCGGGGATGTTCCCGGACGCCGTCGAACCGGTGCGCACCGCGCTGGTCTGGTTCGGGGTGATGATCGGGATGAACCTGCAGACCTCGTTCTTGACCCCGCCCTTTGGGTTCTCGCTCTTCTACCTGCGCGGCGTCGCGCCGCCGGAGGTGAAGACCACCGACATCTACAAGGGCGCGGTGCCCTTCATCCTGATCCAGCTCATCGGCCTTACGTTGCTGGTGATCTTTCCCCAGATCGTCACCTGGCTCATCAACCTCACCGGAGGGGTGTAAAAAGGAGCCCGCAACGGCGGGCCCCCTTGTTCGTTTTCGAAGGCTAGATCTTGGCGAAGAGGTACTGGCCCATCGCCAGCTCGGTGGTGCCAAACCAGCGGAAGGCGTCCTCGCGGAAGGCCTTCCAGTCCTCGTAGATCTTCTTGTACTCGGAGTTTCGCGCGGCGAGCTCGTCGTAGAGGGCGAAGGCCTCCTTCTCCGCGGCCTTCAGGACGTCCAGCGGGAACTTGCGCAGGATCACGCCCTTGGCCAGAAGCCGCTTGAGCGCCGGGGGGTTCTTGGCGTCGTAGTCGACCATCATCTGGAGGTTCGCCTGGGCCGCGGCGGTCTTGAAGATCTCCTGGTATTCCTTGGGCAGGGCGTTCCAGGCCTTGAGGTTGACGAAGGTGTGCAGCGTGGGGCCCGGTTCCCACCAGCCGGGGTAGTAGTAGTACTTGGCTACCTTGTAAAAGCCCAGCTTCTCGTCGTCATAGGGACCGACCCACTCGGTGGCGTCGATCGCGCCGCGCTCGAGCGCCGGGAAGATGTCCCCGCCGGCGAGGACCTGCACCGTGACCCCCAGACGGGCCATCACCTTGCCGCCGAGGCCGGGGATGCGCATCTTCAGGCCCTTGAGGTCGGCCAAGCTGTTGATCGGCTTGCGGAACCAGCCACCCATCTGGGCACCGGTGTTCCCCGCGGGGAAGCCGATCATGTTGAAGTCGGAGAAGATCTCGTTGAGCAGCTTGTTGCCGTTGCCGTCGTAGAGCCAGGCGTTCTGGATGCGGTAGGTGAAGCCAAAGGGCAGCGCGGTGGCGAAGGCGAACGCCGGGTGCTTGCCGATGTAGTAGTAGCCCGCGGTGTGCCCGGCCTGGACCGTGCCCTGCTGCACCGCGTCCACGACCTTCAGCCCGGGGACGATCTCCCCAGCGGCGTAGACGCGAATGTCGAACTTGCCGTCGGTCATCTCGCGCACCCGGTCGGCGATCGTCGTCGCCCCGCCGTAGATCGTGTCCAGCGACTTGGGCCAGCTGGTGGCCATGCGCCAGCGAACCCGCTTTTGGGTCTGGGCGTAGACCGGACCGAATACGGTGGACGCGGCGACGCCTGCGGCTGCCTTCTTGATAAATTCCCGTCTCTTCATCGCGAAGCCTCCTTAACTAAGGTTTACATGCGAAGTATACGCATGCCCTACGGGCGAATGCAAGCTATGCGAATGCTTATGCATCATCCATCTGCGGGGGCAGCAGCAGGTTGGCGAGGATCCCCACCAGCGCCGCCAGGCTCATGCCGGTGACCTTGAGCGGTACCTCGGCCCCCGCGACCTGGATCGTCCCCAGGTCGGCGACCGCGCCTCCCAGCCCGAGGACCAGGATCAGCGAGACCACGATCAGGTTGCGCGAGTGGGTGAAGTCGATCGCCGCCTCAGCCAGGGTGCGGATGCCGATGGAGGCGATCATCCCGAAGAGCAGGATGGAGATCCCCCCAAGCACGCCGGTGGGCAGGGTCTGGAGGACTGCCGCGAGCTTGGGGGAGAGGCCGAGCAGGATCGCGAAGACCGCGCCGATGCGCAGCACCGAGGGGTCGTAGACCCGGGTGACCGCGAGCACCCCGGTGTTCTCCGAGTAGGTGGTGTTCGGCGGGCCCCCCAGGAAGCCCGCGAGCATCGTCGCCAGGCCGTCGCCGGTGAGGGTGCGGTGCAGGCCGGGGTCTTTGAAGAAGTCCTTGCCCACCACCCGGCCGTTGGTCAGGATGTCCCCGATGTGCTCCATCACCGTGACCAGGGCGACTGGGGCGATGAGCAGGATCGCCCCCCATTCAAAGCTGGGGGCGACGAAGGGAGGGAGGCCGAACCAGGCCGCTTCCATGATCGGCGCGGTGTTCACCCGGCCGAGAGCCAGCGCCACCACGTAGCCGGCGACGACCCCGGTGAGCACCGGGAGCATCTTGTAGAGCCCGTGGAAGAAGACCGCGGCCACGATCGCCGCCGCCAGGGTGACGACCGCGAGCAGCCAGTCCTTGCTGGCCATGTCCACCGCGACCGGGGCCAGGGTCAGGCCGATGACCACGATCACCGGTCCGGTGACGATGGGGGGGAAGAGCTGGCGCACCCGCGTCGAGCCCACCGCCAGCACCAAGAGCGCGAAGAGGAGGTAGACCGCGCCGGCGGCGATGATCCCTCCGCCGACCGCGCCCAGGCTGAATCCTGCCTTTTGCGCGGCGATGATCGGCGCGATGAAGGCGAAGGAGGAGCCTAGGAAAACCGGAACGATCCCCTTGGTCACCAGGTGGAAGACCAGGGTGCCGAGCCCGGCGGTGATCAGCGCCACCGAGGGGTGGAGCCCGGTGAGGAGCGGGACCAGGACCGTCGCGCCAAACATCGCCACCGTGTGTTGCAGGCCGAGGACGAGCTTTCGCGTGGGTGTCAGTTCCATCTTCCCTCCTTTTGGTGGGCCCAAAAAAAGGCGCCCCAAAGGGCGCGCGTGGTCATTGGCTCCGGTCCCACCGGGACCGCATTTTAACAAAGCCCGGTGATCGCGTGCGGCAAAAGCATCTTCCGCCCCGCAATCGGGGCGGAAGCCTGGAGCCGGCGGCCGGATTCGAACCGGCGGCCTACCGCTTACGAGGCGGTTGCTCTACCGCTGAGCTACGCCGGCGCACAGCCCCATTAAGTATAGAAAGAACCCCCGTCGGAGGCAAGGAAACTGGTGGGCCCTGCAGGACTCGAACCTGCAACCAACCGGTTATGAGCCGGCCGCTCTCACCATTGAGCTAAGGGCCCGGGCAAACCCTAATCTAGCCTAGACGCGTGCACCGGACAAGCGCGCGAGGAGGGCCTCGGCCTCCTCCCGTTGCGCCAGGCTGGCGAACACCACCCGTTCGCCTGGGGCCCAGGTCTGGGCGGCATGCACCACCTCCGGGCGGTCGTTCTTGAGTCGCACCAGGGGCAGGAGCACCTCGGGCAGGGCCAGCGCCTCGACGGGCCGGTCGGGAAAGCCCTTGGGGACCGCCCACTCGAAGACCTCCGCCTCGCGGTGGGCGAGGGCGTGGTCCCACTCGGGGAGGTCGATGGCCCGGCCGAAGGCCACCTGCCCCCCGGCCTGCGTGACCAGCTCGAGCTTCAGGCTCTCGTTGTCCACCGCAGGATAGGCCCGCTCGATGGCGAAGACCTCGCGGCCGAGGAGGACGCTCAAAAGGTTCACCTCGGAGTTCAGGGTCACCGCGAGCAGCGTCCCCGCCTCGTCGGCCCCGGCGAGCTCGAGCACGTCCTCGTCGAGGGCGTTGCCGCGGATCACCGGCAGCCCCTCGCGGATCGCCTCGCGTACCAGGCGCGGGTTGCGATCCACCAGGGTCACCGGCCGTCCGGCAGCCTTGAAGCGCCGGGCCACCTCGCGGCCAATCCCCCCGGCGCCGATGATCAGCGCGCGCCGGTGGGTGGCGTCGGCGAGCCCGAAGGCTCGGGCCAGAAAGGGGGCGAGGAGGCTTGAGAAGACCACGGTGAGGAAGATCGTCAAAAAGACCAGGGCCAGGAGCCGGGTGCCCTCCTCCCCCAGGCGCAAGGCGAAGAGGGAAGCGACCGACGCGGCGACGATCCCCCGCGGGCCGACCGCGGCGATGAAGGCCTTCTCCTTCAAGGCGAGCGTCGAGCGCGCCAGGGAAAGGAAGACCGCCGCCGGGCGCACCAGGAGGATTAGCGCCAGCACCGTCCAGAACCCCGACACGCCTTCGGCGAGGACGGTTCCAAGCGGCAGGTCGGCGGCCAGGAGGACGAAGAGCAGGCTGATGGCCAGGGTGGTCAGCTGTTCCTTGAAGCGGCGGAGGCGGTGCTCCTCGGGGATCGCGCCGCGCTGCACGACCAGGCCCATCGCCACCGCGGCGACGATCCCGGCTTCGGAGAGGAGGGCGTCGGCGAGGCCGAAGGCCACCAGCACCGCGGCCAGGGCCACCAGGTTCTTGAGTTCGAGGGGCACCCAGCGCGGCTGCTTTAGGAGCCAGGAAAGCCCGGCTCCCAGCGCCGCGCCCACCAGGCCCCCGACCAAAAAGCGCCCGACGTAGCCCGCCGCCGCCTCGGGAAGGGTCAGGAGCCCTCCGTGAGCGAACTCCACCAGGGCTTCGAAGACCACCACCGCCAAGAGCGCCCCCACCGGGTCGACGAGGATCGCCTCGCCCTCGAGCACCGTCTTCAACCTACGAGGGACGGGGATGCGCTTCAAAAGCGGCTGGATGACGGTGGGTCCGGTGACCGAGACCAGCGCTCCGAAGAGCAACGCGCTGCTCCACCCCAGCCCGCCGAGCCAGAGGGCCGCGAGGGTGGCCCCGACCCAGGTGATCAGCACCCCCCAGGTGACCAGCTGGCGCACCTCGAAAAGGGCGTTCTTGAGCTCGGAAAGGCGCAGGGCCAGGGCCCCCTCGAAGAGGATGATGGCCACCGCTAGCTTGACCAAAAGGCTGAGCCCGTGCTCCAGGCTTGCCGGCCTCAAGAGCCCGACGCCGTCGGGGCCGAAGGCCACCCCGAAGACCAACAGCAGGACCAGCGCTGGGAGCCGGTAGCGGTGCGCCAGGATCTGGGCACCGATGCCCAGCCCCACCGCCGCTACGGCGGTTCTCAGCGCGAGCGCTTCCAACGCCTAGGCCTCCTGGGAGGGCGGGGTGCCAGACGCCAGCCGGGACTCCAGCTCGCCGATGTAGGCGGCGAGGGTGTTGACCGCTTTTTCCAGCTCCTCCTTGACCTCCGCGCGCAGCTTGGGGGAGGTGGCCTCGAGCCGGTTTTTGAGCTCGTTTTGCAGGAGCTTGATCGTCTCCAGGCGCTCCGCGAGGGTCGCGGCCTCGCGCTTGATCGCGTCCAGGAGCTGGTCTTCGGTGCGGTCCGCGGTCTCCACCACGGTCTTCTCGATGCGCGCGTGGTCCCCCTTGAGGGTTTCCAGCCCGCTCTCCAGCGTGGCTTTGAGTTGCGCGAAGCGCGATTCTTCCTCGTTGTCCAGCTTCTTGCGCAGCTGGTGCAGCTCCCGGGCGTAGCGGCGCACCTCGATCAGCGCCGAGGCCTCGACCCCGACCACGAAGAGGGCGTAGACCAGGGTAAGGAAGGCGATGACGCCGAGCATCACCAGGCCCAGGGGGGCCTCGACGCGGGTGAAGAGCAGGTTGAGCGAGGTCGGGGCGGTGAAGGCCGCCCAGTTGAGGCCGGCGAAGACCGCCAGCAGGGCGAGAAAGAGCAGCACGAACAGGGTGCGGAAGTTCATACGGGCCCAGTATACAAGCGGGTCCCGGTGCGGTTTTCCAGCACCGCACGGAGCTGCCCGCGGCCGCCCTTGGCGATCACCGCCTGGGGTGCGCCCCGTTCCAGGGCCTCGAGGGCGGACGCGACCTTCGGCACCATCCCGCCCCGGATCACCCCTTCGGCGATCAGCGTCCTGGCGGCGTGGGGGTCGAGGCGGTCCAGGGGCCGGCCCTCGGCGTCGAGGACCGCCTCGACGTCGGTCAGCAGCAGGAGGGGGGCCCGGAGCGCCCCCGCGATCGCGGCCGCGGCGCGGTCGGCGTTGACGTTGAGCGCACCTTCCTCGTCCACCGCGATCGGGGCCACGACCGGGGTGTAGCCGCGCGCGATGAGGTCCAAAAGCGGCCGGGGGTGGACGCTCGGGGTGCCGCCGACCCGGCCCAGCTCGGGTCGGACTTCGGCGCGCATGAAGGCCGCGTCGCGGCCGGTCAGGGCGATCGCCGCGCGACCGCGGCGGCTGAGCTCATGCGCCAGGACCTTACCCAGCCGGGTCAGCACCTTCTCCACCGCCTCCAGCTGGTCGGCGGGGGTTTCCCGTTCGCCGCGCACGAAGCGTGTGGGCATCCCTAAGCGTTCCAAAAAGGCCCCGATCTGGGGACCGCCGCCGTGCACCAGGACCAGCGCGTCAGGGAAGGCCGCGAGATCGTCGAGCACCTCGCCCGCTCCGCGCAAAGAGCCGCCAACCTTCACCACCCACATCTCCATTAGCATAGGGCCATGCGCGTGCGCGAGCTGATGACCCCGAATCCCTTGGTCGTGCAGGTTGAGACACCGATCGCCGAGGCCGCGGCGTTGATGTTGAAAAACCGCTATGGCGGGCTGCCCGTGGTCGAAGGCGAGCGGCTGGTGGGGGTGGTCGAGGCCGACGACCTCTTGCCGAAGCCGGAGCTGATCCCCCACTCCGAGGTCGAGGCGCTGCGCCTCTTCGATGACTGGGTCGACCCCGGCGACTACGCGGAGATCTTCCACCGCTACCAGAACAACCCGGTCCGGGTGGCGATGCGGGCGAACCCCCCGGTCGTGCACCCCGACGACCGCCTCTGGGGCGCCCTCAAGGCGCTGGTGGAAAACGACTTCCGCCGCCTGCCGGTGGTGGACGAGGAGGGGCGGGTTGTGGGAATCCTGACCCGCAGCGATTTCCTCCGGCTCTTCTTGGAAGGGGGTGCACGCTGATGGAGGCCCAAGCACCGAGCGTCGCTGAGCTGCTCTTTCAGATCTTCATCCTCGTCGTCGCGGTGCAGTTCATGGGCTGGCTGTTTCGTCGTTTCAATCAGCCGGCGGTGATCGGCGAGCTGGTCGCCGGCGTCGTGATCGGGCCCTCGGTGCTGGGTTGGGTGCACGAGGGGCACACCCTCGAGTTCATCGCCGAGCTCGGCGCGGTCTTCTTGCTCTTCATGGTCGGGTTGGAGACCCGGCTCAAGGACGTCCTGGCGGTGGGCAAGGAGGCCTTTTTCGTCGCCGTCTTGGGCGTGATCTTGCCCTTCGTCGGGGGGTACTACTTCAGCGTCTTCTCCGGTCACGACCAGGTGGCCTCGTTGTTTTTCGGCGCCGCCCTGGTTGCGACCAGCGTGGGCATCACCGCCCGCGTGTTGCAGGAGCTCGGCGTGCTCTCCCGGCCCTACAGCCGGATCATCCTGGGGGCAGCGGTGATCGACGACGTCCTGGGGCTGATCATCCTGGCGATCGTCTCCGGGATCGCCCAGACGGGGGCGATCGAGGGTGCGGCGGTGATCCGATTGATCCTAATCTCGGTGGTCTTCGTGGGTCTGGCTGCGGCGGTGGTGCCCTTGATGCGCCGCCTGCCCTTGGAGCGGCTACCCTTTCAGTCCACCTATGGCGCGGCGATGGTCGTCGCGCTGGGCATGGCCTCGCTGGCTTCGGCGATCGGCTTGGCGCCGATCGTGGGGGCGTTCTTGGCGGGGATGATCATGGCCGAGGTGGCCGAGGAGTACAAGCTCACCGCCCCGGTGCACGCGCTCGAGGGCTTCTTGGCGCCGATCTTCTTCGCCTACATGGGGATCCTCCTGGACCTCAAGGCGCTCGGCGACCTGGACGTGATCAAGGCTGGCCTGATCGTTTCCGGGATCGCCGTCGTCGGCAAGCTGATCACCTTCTTGGCGGCGATCACCCAGGGCATCAAGAACGCCGTCATCGTCGGGGTGGGGATGATCCCCCGGGGCGAGGTGGGGTTGATCGTGGCCGCGATTGGCCTGACCAACAACGCCATCGACGAGACCCAGTTCGCGGTGGTGATCTTCATGGTGGTGGTCACCACCCTGCTCGCCCCCTTGCTCTTGAAGCCCCTGATCCTCTGGGCCGAGGGCGGAACGCTCCCCCAGGAGGCCTAGGATGCGTCGCTGGGTCGCGGTGCTCTGGTTCTTTGGGCTGGCCGCGGCCCTCGAGTACACCGTCGCCCCCGGCGACACCCTCTTCTCCCTGGCCCGGCGTTTTGGCACCACGGTGGCCGCGCTCAAGGCGGCGAACGGCCTGGAAGGCGACCTGATCCGGGTAGGGCAGCGGCTTTGGATCCCCGACGCAGGGCCGGATTTCCGGGCGCTCGCCCGGCCCTTCCTGGGGGCCCCCTACCGCTACGGGAGTACCGGGCCGGGCGGGTACGACTGCTCGGGACTGGTGGGCGCGGTCTACGCCCGGCTGGGAAAGGCCCTCCCGCGCACCACCCGGGACCTGTTTAGGGTATCGTCGCCGGTGACCAAGCTGCGTCCCGGGGATCTGGTGTTCTTTTCCTTTTCCCGCCGTCCGGTGGATCACGTGGGGATCTACCTCGGCGAGGGCAGGTTCTTGCACGCCGCGAGCGACAAGGGCGTGGTGATCGAGCCCTTGGATTTGCCCTGGTACCGCAGGGCCTTCGTGGGGGCCCGGCGGGTCATCGGCTATGATGGGAGAAATGAGCGAACCCAAGATCACTCCGCTGGCGCGCCGGCTCGCTGAGGAGAACGGCATCGACTGGCGCCGGATCGAAGGGACCGGTCCTGACGGCACGATCACCGAAAAGGACATCCTGAACTTCCTGGCCAAGGTGATGAGCGGCGAGGTCTCGCTTGAGGGTCCGCCCCCGGGCGAGCCCCCGCCCCCCGAGGGGAGTGCCGACCTCGAGGCGGCGCGGGCTGCCCTGGAGAAGGAAGGGGTCGAGCTCGAGGAGCTGATCCCCGAAGCCGAGCCCACCAGCGAGTTCGAGCTGGAGCTGGATTTCGAGGAGGAAGAAGAAGCCGCCGAGGTGGCGCCAGCGCCCGAGACCTGGGAGCGCGCGCCTTGGCCGGAGGAGACGATCATCCAAGAGGAGGCGGCCGAGGCCACCGCCGAGGCCGAGGTCTACCCCAAGGACATCACCGCGGAGACCGAGCTCTTCGCCGAGACCGAGGAGCAAGAGGCGGTCGTGCTCGACGACATCACCGCCGAAACCCCGGTCTTTGCCGAGGCTGAAGCGCCCAAGACCGACATCACCGCCGAGTTTCCGGTCTACACGGAAAAGGACGCCGGGGTGGCGGCCGAGGCCCCTGAAGCCGCGAGCGTGGTCGTGGACGAGGAGCTGGCCCGGGACCGCGCCATGGCCCCGCTCTGGCCCCGGGCGGTCAACCTGGCCCCGCTCGACGCCCTCTTGAGCGACCTCAACTACGAGTTCGGGCGCAACCTCTCCCGGGAGAGCTTCCTCTTCCTCGCCGCCCGGCGTGCCCTCTCCGAGCTGGAGATCCCCCTGCAACCCCTCAAGGGGCGGCGGCGGATTCCCGAGGTGGAGAGCTTCTCCCAGTTCCTGGAGGCCTGGGCGAAGGAAGGGGAGGAGGGAGAGGGCCTCTCGATCGCCGAGGAGACCCCGCCCGTGACCCCCGGGGAGAACCGGCTCCGCCTGACCACCGCGGGGATGCCCGAGGGCTTTGGCCTGCTGCTGCTCTTCGGCGATATGGACTTCGCCGAGCGCTTTCTGGACCTCGTGGTCCACTACCTCGAGCGCCCGGCGCGGCTGTTGGTCTTTCGCTAACGCCGCCGCTTGCGGCGCTTTTTCCCGCCTACCTCGGCGGGCACGCTGACCCCCTTGAGGCGGGCCTCGAGGGCGCTGATTTGATCCCGGAGCTCCGCCGCCCGCTCGAAATCGAGCGCCTCGCTGGCCTCCCACATCTCCAGGGTGAGCGCGGCGATCTCCTCCTTGATCGCCTCCTCGTCGACCGGAAGCACGACCTCCACGGCCTCACCGTAGTCCTCGGGCTTGACCAGGGGGCGCACCGCCTTCTCGATCGTCTTGGGGGTGATCCCGTGGGCGGCGTTGTAGGCCTCCTGGATTGCCCTCCTCCGGCGCGTCTCCTCGATCGCCGCACGCATTGCGTCGCTGATCTGGTCGGCGTAGAGGTAAACCTCGCCGAGGGCGTTGCGGGCGGCGCGGCCGATGGTCTGGATCAGGGCCCGCTCGCTACGCAAGAAGCCGGTCTTGTCCGCTTCCAGGATCGCCACCAGGCTGACCTCGGGCAGGTCCAGCCCTTCGCGCAGCAGGTTGATCCCCACCAGGGCGTCGAACTTCCCCAGCCGCAGGTCGCGCAAGAGCGCCTGGCGCTCGAAGGCGTCGAGCTCGTGGTGCAGGTAGCGGGCGCGGATGCCGTGCTCGACCAGGAAGTCGGTCAGGTCCTCGGCCATCTTCTTGGTGAGCACGGTGATCAACACCCGCTCGCCGCGGGCTGCGCGCTCCCGGATCGCGCGCATCAGGTCCTCGATCTGGCCCTGGGTGGGCTTGACCGTGACCTTGGGGTCGAGGAGCCCGGTGGGGCGGATGATCTGCTCGACCACCCGGTCCGAGACCTCGCGCTCGAAGGGGCCGGGCGTCGCCGAGACGAAGACCAGCTGTCCGGTCTTTTCCAGGAACTCCTCGAACTTCAAGGGGCGGTTGTCCAGCGCCGAGGGAAGGCGGAAGCCGTAGGCCACCAGGGTCTCCTTGCGCGCGCGGTCCCCCGCGTACATGCCCTGCAGCTGGGGGACCGCGACGTGCGACTCGTCGATGAAGGTGAGGAAGTCGTCGGGGAAGTAGTCGAGGAGGGTGTAGGGGGGCGACCCGGGCGGCCGGCCGGAGAAGTGCCGGGCGTAGTTTTCGATGCCCTTGCAGGTTCCGGTGAGGCGCAGCATCTCCAGGTCGTAGAGGGTGCGCTCCTTGAGGCGCTGGGCCTCCAGGTGCTTGCCCGCCGCCTCCAGCTCCTTCAAGCGGGCCTCGAGCTCGGCGCGGATCGAGGCCAGGGCGGGCTCGAGGCGTTCCTCCGGGGTGGCGTAGTGCGAGGCGGGGAAGAGGACGAAGCCCGGCAGCGGCCGCAGCTTCTCCCCGGTGACCGGGTGGACCACCGCGATCGCCTCGATCTCGTCCCCAAAGAGCTCGACCCGGATGGGTTCGGTGTCGTAGGCCGGCCAGACCTCGATGACCTCCCCCTTGACCCGAAAGCGCCCGGGCTCCAGGGAGACGTCGTTGCGCTCGTAGAATAGGTCCACCATGCGCTGGATCAGGGCCTCCCGGTCCAGCCGATCACCGACGTTGATGATCAGGTTGAGCTCGCGGTAGTCCGCGGGGTTCCCCAGGCCGTAGATCGCGCTCACCGAGGCCACCACGATCACGTCGCGGCGGGTCAAGAGGCTCCGGGTCGTCGAGTGGCGCAGCCGTTCGATCTCCGGGTTGATGCTGGCGTCCTTTTCGATGTAGAGGTCCCGCCCGGGAACGTAGGCCTCGGGCTGGTAGTAGTCGTAGTAGCTGATGAAGTACTCGACCGCGTTGTCCGGAAAGAGCTCCTTGAACTCGGCGGCGAGCTGGGCCGCGAGGACCTTGTTCGGGGCCAGCACCAGGGCCGGGCGGTTCATCGCTTCGATGACCTTCGCCATCGTCACCGTCTTGCCGGTGCCGGTGGCCCCGAGCAAGGTGAGGTAGTGCTCGCCCGCCTCTAGGCCTTCAACGAGCTCGCGGATCGCCTTCGGCTGGTCGCCTTTGGGCCCAGGTCCTCGGTACTTGAACACTGCCCTTCATTCTAGGGTTGGGGCGGGTGCGGCAATGGGGCGTGGACCAGAGTTGAGCATCGAGTTTTTTAGGGGTAACACAAAAGCCGGTATATTAAAAAGCTTTTAAATCAAGTGGCAAACGGGGAATCAGCGTCTGGTCACCTATCCTGGAGGTAAGAAGATTAAGCCTATGTGCGCTGCCTTCACCCAGATTCCCCTCACATGTTTGAGGTCACTGCTAAACAACGTGGAGAGACGGCACAGCTCAAGCGGAGCCTCGTTTGGGGCAGTAAGGCCTTCGGTACTGCTGCGTTTGCTGAAGCTCACCAAGTTCTCATGGGGGGATAGCCTCCAGGTGGAGGTAGCAGAAAATGGGTAGAATGAACCACAAACCGACCAAGATGCTCTCAGGGAATCCAGGGAACGGATCGAGAACAGCGTGCATGACCCCCGGGTTTGGGTGCAGGCGGTGGGCGAGGGTGAGGTACCCATACGCTCCACATACCTTGCTCTTCTGACGGATTTCCTTGGGGCTTTTCAGCAATGCGTCTACAGCACGGCGAATTCGACCGACCTCTATTATAAGACGGAGGGTTATGGCAACCTCATCGACAAAGGAGCAGCCGTACGCCGTTGAAGTTAGGGGCATCGTGAAGACCTACCCTGGAGGGACACCCGCCCTCCGGGGTGTCGATTTTTTCCTACGCACGGGCGAGCGGGTGGTTCTCCTCGGGCCGAACGGGGCAGGGAAGACCACGCTGGTGAAGATCCTCGCTGGATTGGTGGAACCGGATGCCGGCGAGCTTAGGGTGTTTGGAAACCGCCCTACCCCGAGAAAACGGCGCTGGCTAGGCTTCCTTTTTGAGGAGGCCGAGAACCTCTACGGATACCTGACAGCTTGGGAGAACTTGCTTTTTTATGGCAGGCTCGCGGGTGTCCCCGAACGCGCTCTCCGCGAGAAAGCCTTAGAGCTGTTGTCCGGGTTCGGTCTGGGGTCGGCGAGGGACCGGTTAGCCCAGAACCTCTCGCGTGGGCAAAAGCAGCGGCTCGCCCTTGTTAGCTCCCTGGTACAGGGAGCTAAAGTTTATATCCTTGATGAACCAACCTTGGGGCTCGATCTCCAATCGCAAAACGACCTCATTGCGCGCATCAATGAGCTCCCCACGGTGCTTATTACCACGCACGACCCGGTTTTGGCCTGGGAAGTTGCCGATCGTTACGTGGTGCTGAAAGCCGGTGAGGTCCGTGAGGTCACGGGTCGCACAGATCTCGCAGCCAAAGGGGTCCATGATGCAGAGACGCTCCGGAATTGGCTTTTGGAGGTATATCGGTGACCCCCCTTTTTCGAGCTTTCCTGGCACGCAGCTTTGCCATTCAGAAACGCTACTTCACCGATTATGCACTTGGACTTTTAGTGAAGGTGTTTTTCTTTACCGCCATCCTGTATGCCAGCCAGGGGCATTCAGCGCGGCCGGCTTATGTGGCCGGATTTTTACTCTGGTATCTCGCCGCGCACCTGCTAGCAAGGATGGCCAACTTCTTTTTGGAGGAAGCTTATCTGGGCACGCTGGCCCGTTTGCTCGCCTCACCCCACTCTCCTGTGGCTATCGTTGCTGCGCTCTCGCTCGCTGAGCTCCTAGTGGCCTTGCCCTGGGTCGCTACCCTGGCAATTTACGCTAGGTTGAGCGGTGTTTCGTTGGCTGGCCTCGGGCCGGAAGCGCTGGTTGCCAGCTTGCTGGCGCTGGTAGGCGTTTGGGGGCTTGGCCTTTCGCTGCTCGCGGCCTCATTGCGCTACAAGCAAGTGGGGAGCTTTACCGAGATGCTTACCTTTTATCTTCTTCTTTTTTCCGGATTCTTCGTGCCCGGGGAAAAGCTCCCCCTGGCCTTACGCGCATTGAACACGCTGAACCCTTTAGAATGGGCGGTTAAAGTTTTTCTTGGTGAGGGCCTCGGGTCGCTGCTGGCTGTAGCCTTGTTTTGGGTGTTGGTTGGCGGCGTAGCGTTCGCCCACGGTTATCGCTGGGCAAGGCGCAGTGGCCGGCTCCTCGATTATTGAACGTTCTGCCCCGGCTGGTTGAGAAAAAAAGGCCAAGCTTCTGATCCGGCAGGATCTCGTTCTTGCAAATAACCGAATCCTTCGTTTGCGACCTTGACTTTTGTAAACGAAGCGAGCAAAACGGGGGTTGCGATGCGTGCAGATCGCGAACAGCCCCACTACTATCTTGACCCCGGTCAGCCCGTGTAGGGCTAACCTTGCGGACCTGATCATCGCCCCCTTCATCTGGGGGTCGTTCTGTTCGGCCTCAACCTTTAGCGGGGCTACCGCCTGATCACCCAGGCCTACTGCCACCTCTCCTTCTTTTCCCAGACCTCCACCACTCTCGCTTCTACAGGGTGCTGAGGAATGCTTCCCCCTCCTTGTCCGCCTGGCCCGGGGCCACCGTATCCACACCCACGCCTTGCTCCAGGCCGCGGTGGGCCGGGTCCCCTAGGGGGTTTCTCCGGATTTGCCCTGGCGGCGGTGATGGACAAGGAAGGCTGCTGCGAACGCTGGGCCATCCTTCCCGGCAACGCCCGGGAGACCTGGGCAGAACCCTTAGTGGCCGACCTTTCCCGGTTCGCCCTGGTTCTGGGGGACCGGGGCTTTCGCTGGGTGGAAGGGGTGAAGACACCGCCCTACCGGCTGCGAGGAGGTCAGCGGGTGGAGACGGGCTGGAAGCCCCTCATGGGCCAGGCGCGGAACGGAATCGAGACGTGCTTCAACGTGCTGGTGCGCTCTCTAGGGCTCCACCGCTTAGAGGGCAGGCGCTTTCGATCCCTTTTGGCCCGGGTAAACCTCATCCTGCTGGCCCACAACCTGGTGCGGAGTCATGCCTTGCTCAGGATCGCAGGGGCGGAATCGTGAGGTGAAGGTAGCAAACGAAGGAATTGAAAGTGCCTTTGGCGAATCTCTCAGCTGGCAACGCAAGGACGACAGACGTGCTTCAAGTATCGAATACGCGGGTCGCGGAAAACGTGGGTTGAAGGATCGTGACGCCTGGCCGCAAATCCAGGAAGAAAGGATCGATGCCATGCTCCGCCTGCATAAAGCGCTGGGGCCGTACGTGAGGAAGCTCTAACCGGGGAAATCATGTGAATCTGGTCATGATCGATCGTGGCGGTCCGGGGCTTCTTAACATGAGCCTGTGCTCCTCGTCGGCACCGCCTCCTGGACCGACCCCACCCTGCTCGAGGCGGGGTGATACCCGCCGAAGGTGGCGCGGAGCGCCGAGGGGCGGCTCCGCTACTACGCCGAGCGCTTCCCCACCGTGGAGGTGGACGCGACTATGACCTGCAGATCCAGTCGATGCTAAGCCTAAGTATCCGCCTACGAGCACCTTTTCGCTTAAATAGACTCACACAGGGAGTACAAGCCACCTTTCAGTTCGGTTTGGTCGTTTACCTTTGGTTAACCCGCCGACGCTAGGTTGTATCTTGCTATGAAGGCACGCAAAGGAATCTGCACAGTAGTTTTGGTTCTCGGCCTTTCGGTCACGGGCTGGGCGTTTGCTTCCACGCACGCCGAAGGCATGGCCTCGCTCCCCCCAGAGGTCCGCCAGGCGATCGATTCGGGGGCGACGGTGGCCTTCCTTGATGCGGAGGGGAATACGATCTGGACCAGTTCCCTGGGCCTTGAGCCCCGAGGGGACTTGCTGGCGCAAGCCGCCCAGCTGGTGGTCTACGATCCTCAGGGTAATCCGACCCTGACCCTCAGCGTCGAGCTCCGAGGGGATGATCCCGTTGTTGCTCTGCCGGACGGCACCCTCCTGGAGGCCGAGGTCGTGGCGGAAGCGGCGTTGGCCCATCGTGCGGCTAATGGTAAGTATCCGGAAATGGATGAGGCCGATGAAGGCTCTCACAAAAAGAGCGAGGTCGAGGAAACACACGCCTCCGGCGAGGACCATGAGGCGCATGCTTCGGACGAGCGCGATGAGCACGGTGTCGATACCCCGGAGGGTGATGTCTCTGACCATGCCGGCAGCGTCGACCAGCCCGACGATGAGGACCGCCACGGCGGGCGGGGAAGCGGCGATCACGAGGACCAGGACGACGATCATGACGGCGACCAGGGCGACCACGACAGTGGCCAGGAAGACTGAGAGCCGGTGAGGCCACCGGGGGCCCGGTCAGCGGGCCCCCGGACTTTGGTTCGGCCAAACAAGCGGCACGCCTTGCCCCGTTCGCCCGCAGCACGGAATCTGCCCGCTTTTCGATGACTGCAAGACGGCGCTTCCGGTCTCGGGGCTCCCCATGCATGAGGCATGCTCCTGCCACGTGTGGAATGAAGAGATCTGGTGGAAGCGGACGAAGGCCGCCTACGAGCGTTTCAACTACCGGTACTCGGAGGAGAGGGTCGTCGAGCACGTCGCCTGGGCCCGCCAGCTCGAGGCCCGGGCCAGGCGCGTCTTCGTCATCTACAACAACAACGACGGGACCCAGGGGTGAAGGCGGCGGCGATGTTCATGAGGCTCGCTGGGCTTCGCTGGTCTCCAGTGGGTGGTGCCCGGTTTGGGATGGCACCGTTACCGGCCTAGGGTGAAGTTCTTCCCTTTCCGGAAGAGGGCGGCGCCGGGCGTCCTCGGGGAGCTCCCGTCCCTCCTCCCAGAGCCCCTCGCGGTGGCCTCGCTCGGAGAGGAAACGTGCGGTGAGCAGGGGCACCGCCTCCGGGAAGCGACCCTCACTTGAGATCTACAGACAGAAAAGCCCGCTTGGCCTCAAGCATCGAACTGCTTTGCTTGATGGATCGCTGCCAGAGCTTTTTGAATATAGGGGGCGACCTCCCAGTAGTCGAACGCCACGTCTTCCCCGTCGCTGATGAAGAGCACCGTGTAGTTGTGGGGAGGAAGGTTGCAATCTCGGGAGAAGCGGAACAGCTCGGCGAAGGCACGTCCCAGCTCGGTGAGGATGACCTCCCTGGGGTCGTCCCGCGTGAGCCCGTCGATGAACTTGGCCAGGAAAGGACCATCTTCGTCTTCGATTCCCAGCGGTCTGAGCAGCAACAGCGCTCCGGTTTTCCGCTCCACCATCCTCGCTCCTTTCGTAATCACGATTGCATAAAAGGCAGCCGTCTTGCGTTTACGCTCGCCGGGCTCAGTCAAACGGGCACTTATGCAGGACGCGGAGGGGCTCGCGGTCGGGAACCTTGACGACCACGGTGCCGTCGGACCTGGTGGCCGGGGAAAGGAGGTTGGGTTTGTATGGCAAGGGGAGCACAGGTTAGGCGATGAAAACTGCTTCTGTCCAACGATCTTCCAGGCCGGACACGCGTTGATGCTAGGCCGAGGCCCTCGTGAAGCCCGGTTGATGAGAAGACCTCATGCCCGTCTCATGTTCAAAGGGGGCAGGAGGCGCTTTATGAGAAATTTCTCATCTGTTCAAAGGGGACGTGCGGCGTTTCATGAGAAGTTCCTCATCTCGATCTCACGTACGCCTTGGGGGCAGCGCTCGGGCTGGCGATAGGGGCAGCCGGCGCAGCGCTCGGGGGAGGGCGTGGGGTCGAACTTTCCCGATTGGATGGCCTCTTGCGAAAAGCCATGGGGCGCGAGCGGCACCACCTGGTCGCGCTACAAATGATTGAGATCGGCAACCACCCTTTCCCCGCCTGGCTGGCAAACGGCGCGGCGCGTTCCCCGAGCGAGGGTGCTTATTCGTCTTTGGGCCTAAGCTCGAAGGCGTCCGTGACCGTGTTGTAGACTGCTTCCCAGTCCTCCTCGCCCAGCTCGAAGGTGCCCTCGGCGGCGTTGTAGACGGGCGTGTCCGCCTCCTCCGGGCGCAGCTCGAAACGCGCTGCTACCGGGTTGTACCTTGGCGCGGAGCCGGGCGGGGCGTAGGCGTAGCGGTCCTCGACCGGGTTGTACTGCAGCTCCCAGTCCTCGGGGACGTACTCGAAGGTGTCCTCGACGGGGTTGTATTTGAGCACCTTCATCTTCGCCTCCGGGTTAGGCGACGTAGGTCAGCCAGTCGACGTACTCCGGGCGTTTTCCGGTCGCGGCCTCGATGTAGGCCTTGCGCAGGGCCATCGTGATCTCGCCGGCCTGGCCGCCGCCGATCGGGCGGTGGTCGATGTAGGAGACCGGGGTGACCTCGGCCGCGGTGCCGGTCATGAAGACCTCGTCGGCGCCGTAGAGCAGGTCCCGGGAGACGCGGTGGGCGACCTCGACCGGGTAGCCGAGGTCGCGGGCGATGCGGATCACCGAGTCCCGGGTGATGCCGGGCAGGGTCACCGAGGGTTCGACCGCGTAGACGGTACCTTCCTTGATGAAAAAGAGGTTCTCCCCGGAGCCCTCGGCGACGAAGCCCTCGGCGTCCAAAAGCAGCGCCTCGTCCACCCCGGCCTTAAGGGCCTCGATCTTAGCCAGCGCGGAGTTCACGTAGTTGCCGCCGACCTTGGCCTTGCCCGGCATGACGTCGGCCGGGAAGCGGCGCCAGGAGCTGGTGACCAGGCGCGCCCCCTTGCGGATCGCCTCCTCCCCCAGGTAGGCGCCCCATTCCCAGGTCGCGATCATGACCTCGGCGGGGTTGTTGGGCAGGGGGTTGACCCCGAGCGAGGTGTCGCCGAACCAGGCCAGGGGGCGGATGTAGCAGGCCTGCCAGCCGTTTTCCCGGATGGTGGTGAGGATCGCCTCCTTGAGCTCGGCCTTGCTGTAGGGAATCTCCAGAAAGATCGCCTTGGCGGAGAAGAAGAAGCGGTCGAGGTGCTCGTCGAGGCGGAAGACCGCGGGGCCGCGGTCGGTGGCGTAGGCGCGGATCCCCTCGAAAATGCTGGTGCCGTAGTGTAGGGCGTGGGCCAGGACGCTGGTCTTGGCCTCTTCCTGGGGGACGAGCTTGCCGTTGAGCCAGATCTTGCCCGCGTGGATTTTGCTATCGCCCGACATGGGTCCATTATGCCCCGCCGAGGCGCTGCCGGAGGAGGGTGCGCAGCCCTTCGGGGAGCCCCTCGAGGTCCTCGGGCCGGGCGGGGCGGCCGTGCTTGAGGCTAAGCCAGCGCAGCGTGGCCTCGAGCAGCCGCGGGGTCAGGCCGGGGTCCTCGGTGGCCCGGGGGAGGAGGGTGCGCACCTCGTCCCAGAGCAGGTCCAAGGCGAGCCAGCGGGCGGCGGCGGCGAGGTCGCCGTCCAGCCGCGGGGCCGCACCGGCCGCGAGCCGGCGCGCCTCGGTCCGGACCAAGGGGCTTTCCAGCCTGACCCGGCAGCTTGCGCAGATCCCGCCCTCGGGGCTGGGCGCGCCGCAGACCGGGCAGGGGGATGCGGCCTTGGCCCGCCTCAGGACCCTGGCCCCGAGCCGGATCGCGGCGTCCCGCAGGGGTGCGGGCAAGGGGGCGACGACCGGGGCCAGCTCGGCGAGGTCCACGGGGGGCGGCTCGGGGGACGCGGCGGAGGCCTGGGTCGGGGCCTGGGCGCGTACCCGCCCCACGACGAAGCGCAGGTCCCGGACCTTGCCCTGCCCCAGGTGGTGGGCGTAGCGCTCGAGCAGGACCGGGCGCTGGTAGGTGAGCTGGTGGGCCAAGACGGCGTCCTTGACCTTGACCCAGAGCACTCCGCGCTCGAAGCGAAAGGGCTCGGTCAGGCGCGCAAGCCCTTCGCCGGCGATCTTCGGCCAGAGCGTGAGCACCCGGCCGATGGCGAGCCCACGCTTGAAGCGGGGGCGGTTGAGGAGCCGGCCGAGCACCTCCCCGGCCTTGACCGGCCGGCCCTCGCGCCGCTCAGGCATGGGCCCTCACCTCCCAGGTCCCGGCGGCGAGCGCGACCACCTGTGCGGCCCCCTTCGGGGGCTCGGTGCCGGTGACCACCGCCTGGGGCAGGGTCCGGGCGTAGGCCAAAAGGGTGGCCTGGCGGCGGGGGTCGAGCTCGGCGACGACGTCGTCGAGGAGGAGGACCGGGGCCTCGTCGTGGTGATCGCTCAAGAGCCGGTGCTCGGCGAGGCGCAGGGCCAGCGCCACCGAGCGAGCCTCGCCGCGGCTGGCGAAGCGCACCGCGTCGCGCGTCCCCAGGCGGATCGCCAGGTCGTCGCGGTGGGGGCCAAAGAGCGTCGCCCCGCGCTCCACCTCCTCCGGGAGGTGGGCGGCGAGGGCCTCGGCCAGCCCACCGGGCGGGACGGTCTCCCGGGGCTCGAGGCCGAGCGCCTCCCCCCCGAGCTCGGCGTGGACCGCGTTCGCCAGCGGGGTCAGCCGGGCGAGGATCCGCCGGCGCATCGCGAGGACCTCCTCGCCGTAGGCGGCCAGCCGCTCGCTCCAGGGGGCGATCCCCCGCCCGCCGGCCTTGAGCGCGGCGTTGCGCTGGCGCAGGGCGCGCTCGTAGGCCGCGACGAGGGCCCGGTAGCGGGGGGAAAACCGGGCGATCAACGCGTCCAGAAAGCGCCGGCGCTCCTCCGGGGGGCCCTTGACGATGAAGAGGTCCTCGGGGCGCAGCCAGACCGCGCCGGGAAGCTCGGCCAGGGCCCTGAGGCCGGCCGGGGCGCCGTTGAGCCGGAGGCTGCGGCCCCCGGCCCCCAGGCGCTGTTCCACCGTGACCCGGCCCAGCGCGGTCGTGGCCTCGGTAAAAAGCCAGGCCTCGCTGGCGCCGAAGGCGATGCGGTCCGCGATCGCTCCCCGCAGCTCACCCCCCAGCCCCAGGTAGAGGGCCTCGAGGAGGTTGGTCTTGCCCGCGGCGTTGGCCCCCACGACCGCGGTCAGCCCCGGGCCGAGGCGCAGCTCGGGGGTCTTCAGGTTGCGAAACTGGCGTTGTCGGAAGGCGACCAGGCGCATCTCATAGGGCCCGGCGGATGCGTTCGACGTCCTCGGGGGTGTAGCCGTAGAGGGTGACCTCGAGGTCGTCCGGGGCGGCCTTGATCTCCTCCAGCATGATGCGGATTACCCGATCCTTGTCGAGCCCGCCCACGCCGGTTCCGAGGAGGGGGAAGGCGACGGTCTTGAGCCCCAGCTCCCGGGCCAGTTTGAGCGCGCTGCGCGTCGCCTGGCGGACGCTTTCGTAGCTCGCCGGGGCGTCGCCCATCACCGCGGCGTGGATCACGTAGCGCGCGGGCAGCCGGCCGGCGGTGGTGGCCACCGCCTCACCGACGCGGATCGGGCCGATGCGGTCGCACGCGGCCTGGATCTCCGGCCCCCCCTTGGCGCGGATCGCGCCGGCGACGCCACTCCCCAGCTTGAGCCAGTTGTTGGCGGCGTTGACGATCGCGTCGCCCGCGAACGCGGTGATGTCGCCCTGGGCGATCCGCAAGCGGGCCATGGCCTTATTTTACCTGACAGTTCACCGCGATCACCGGAACCGGGCTCTTGGCCAGGACCTCCAGGGTGGTCGAGCCCAAGAGCCGCCGGGCCAGGCCCAGGCCCCGGGTGGCCATCACCACCGCGTCGTGCCCCACCGCCTCCTGCAGGATCTCGTAGGCGGCGTCGTCCCCCTTGCGCAGCAGGGCCTCGGCGGGAACGCCCTCGGCCTTCGCGGCCTCGAGCGCATGCTCCAGCGCTTCGTCGGCGAAGGCCTCCATCTTCTTGAAGAGCTCGTAGGTCAAAGGCTCGGGGAGCTCGGGCAGGGGCACCAGGGTGCTGGGGTTGGTGAGCACGTGCAGGAAGGTGAGCCGGCCGCCGGTGGCCTTGGCCAGCTTGATCGCCTCCACCACCGCGCGCTGGGCACAGGGGCTGCCGTCGGTCGGGACCAGGATGCGCCGGTACATGCCCTCATAATACGGGGGTGCGGCCGATCTTCTTCCTCTCGGACTTCGGGCTCGAGGACCCCTACGTCGGCGTCGTGCGCGGGGTGATCGAGCGTCTCGCCCCGGGCGCCCGGGTCCACGACCTGGGCCACGCCCTGGCCCCGGGGGACCTGCGGAAAGGGGCCTGGAGCCTCTTCGCCGCGGTGCCCTGGCTTCCCGAAGGGGCGGTGGTCCTGGCGGTGGTGGACCCCGGGGTGGGGAGCGCCCGGCGGGCGCTGGCCGTCGCGGGCGAGCGGCATCTTTACGTGCTTCCGGACAATGGCCTTCTGACCCTGGCTGAACGCAGGGACCCCATCAAGGCCGCGGTCCGCTTGCCCGTCCCCGAGGGGGCGAGCGCGACCTTCCACGGCCGCGACGTCTTCGCCCCGGCCGCGGCGCGGCTCGCCTCGGGGCAGGCGCTTTCGTCCCTGGGCGAGCCCCTTTCGCCGTCCGAGCTGGTGCGGCTGGACCTCGCGCTGGGCCAGACCGAGGGGGAGGTGCTGACCTTCGATCGCTTCGGCAACGCGATCACCACGATCGCGGTGCCTAAGGCCCCGCCTAGGGGGGTCCGGGTCGGCGGGCGGACGCTGCCCTTTTTGCGCGCCTTTTCCGACGTGTCCCCCGGCCGGCCGCTGGCCTACGCCGGCTCCAGCGGTCTGGTGGAGATCGCCGTCAACCAGGGCTCGGCGCGCGAGGCGCTGGGGCTAGCGGTCGGCGAACCCGTCGCCCTCGTTTTCTAGGTCCGCGCGCAGGCGGGGCATCAGGGTGCGGTCGGCGAAGTCCAGGTTGACCGGGGTGACCGATACGAAGCCCTGCTGCAACGCCCAGAGGTCGGTGCCCTCCTCGGCCTCGGCCCGGGGCTCGCCGGCGACCCAGTAATAGGGGACGCCGTAGGGGTCCTCGCGCTCGATGACCTCGTCCTCGAAGTAGCGCTCGACGAGGGTCGCGACGCGCACCCCTTTGGGCCGGCCCGCGGGCACGTTGACGTTGAGGAGGACCTTCTTCGGCAGGCCGTGCCGGGCCACCCAGCGGGCCACGTAAAGCGCCGCCGGGGCGGCATGGGAGAAGTCCAGCTCCTCCATGCGCAGGGTGTCCAGGCTGACCGCGATCGCCGGGATGCCCAAGGAGGTGGCCTCCATCGCCCCGGCGACGGTCCCTGAGCTGGTGATGTCCAGCCCCAGGTTGGCCCCCAGGTTGATCCCGGAGACGACGAGGTCGAAGGGCCCCTTGAGGTGCACCCCGAGGACCACGCAGTCCGCCGGGGTGCCGTCGACGCGGTAGGCGGGGATGGGCTCGAGCCCCGCGCTCGCGGTGTGCTTGAAGCGCAAGGGGCGGCGCAGCGTCAGCCCGTGGCCCACCGCCGATTGCTCGATGTCCGGGGCCACCACGACCACCTCGCCGAGGGCGGTGAGCGCGCGGGCCAGGGCCTTGATGCCGGGGGAGAAGATGCCATCGTCGTTGGTCACCAGGATGCGCATGTCCGAAGTCTAAGGCTGGCGCGGCGCGGGCTCGGGCTGCAAGAATGCCCTCATGTTCCCCGTCGCCGACATCAACCGCACGCGCCGGCCGGCGGTGGTGGTGCGCGGGCTGGTGGCCCTGAACGCGCTGGTCTTCGCCTACGAGCTCATCCTCCCCCCGGACGCGCTGCGAGCGCTCTTTTACACCTACGGCTTCGTCCCCGCCGCGTTTTGGGCGAACCCCTTTTCCGAGTGGCCGACGCTCTTCACCAGCATGTTCTTGCACGGGGGCTGGGCGCACATCCTCGGGAACATGTGGTTCCTCTGGGTCTTCGGGGACAACGTCGAGGACCGGCTCGGACCCGGGCGCTTCCTCCTCTTCTACCTTTTGGGGGGCGTGGCCGCCGCCCTCGCCCAGGGGGTCTTCATGCCCGCCTCGAGCCAGCCGATGATCGGCGCCTCGGGGGCGATCAGCGCGGTGCTCGGCGGATACTACACGCTCTTTCCCAACGCTCCGGTGCTGACGATGGTGCTGCTCGTCTTCTACCCGGTCTTCTTTTACCTCCCGGCCTGGTTCTACCTCGGCTACTGGGCGCTGCTGCAGTTCTTCGAGGCCCTGATCGGGGTGACCGGGATCGCCTTCTGGGCGCACCTGGGGGGCTTCGTCTACGGGGTCTTCGCGGTCCGCTGGTTTTTGCCCCCCGCCCGCTGGCGTCGACGCTAGAATGGGGGGCGTGGAGGCGGAGCGCCAGCTCGTTCAGTACGCCAAGGACCTTGCCCGCACCTACTCGGCCAGCGAGGAGGTCCAGGAAGAGGGGATCCAGGCGCTGCGCTTTCTGATCGAGGCGCGGTTTCCCGAGCTCGAGGGGCACGGGGAGCGCGTCGCCTACTGGATGGACCAGCTCAACCGGGCCCTCGATGCCCCCCTCCCGGCCAAGGCGGTGCGGCGGGCGGGGCGCCTGCACGACGTCGGCCTGCTCGGACTGGACGCCCCGGACCCGGTGCGCGAGGCCGAGCTCGGCGCCGCCTTCCTGCGCCAGGTCGGCGCGTTCCGCGCCCTGGCGCCTTGGATCGAGGCCTACCCGCGCCCCTACCGGCCGGACTGGCCGCTTGGGGGGCGCGTCCTCGCAGTCGCCCACGCTTTCGACCGGGCCCTCTTCCTGGATGGCCGGGCGATGCCCGGGGCCCGGCGAACCCTCGCCAAGCTGGCGGGGGACGCGCTCGACCCGGGTCTGGTCGAGGTCTTCCTCGCCTTGCCGCTGGAGGAGCTGCAGGCGACCTTGCTCTTTGACGCGTGATGAAGGTCTTGCTGGTCGAGGACGAGCCTTTGATGGAGGCCCTGTTGCAGGCCACGCTCGAGCCCCTGGGGCACCGCCTCCTGGCGCTCGCCCACGGCGAGGGGTTCGACGCTGCGGTCGAGGCCTTCGACCCCGACGTGATCCTGCTCGACGTGCGGCTGCCCGGCGAGGCCGACGGCTTCGACCTCGCCGCTCGGGTCCGGGCGCTCAAGGGCGAGCGGCCGTTCGTCGCGATGCTCACCGCGATGGACGACGTCGAGAGCCGCAAGCGCGCCCGCGAGGCCGGGGCCGACGCCTACATCACCAAGCCCTTCAGCCCCCTGCGCTTGCTGCGTCTTTTGGAGTCCCGGGCGCCGTAAGGGGGAGCTCCAGGTAGAAGGCCCCCCTCGGCCCGGCCTCGGTGTAGCCGGCGCGGCCGCCGTGGGCCTCGACGATCTCCCGCACCAGGGAGAGGCCGAGCCCCCAGCCGGCCTGCCGCTGGTGCTCGGGCAGGCGGGCGAAGGGGGCGAAGAGGGCCTCGGCGGTCCGGGCGTCGAGGCGGCGGTCGCTCTCCACCGCGAAGCGGGCCCGGCCGTCCTCCGCCCAGGCCCGGACCCGGATCACGTCGCCGCCGTACTTGGCGGCGTTCTCAAGGAGGTTCAAGAGGGCGTGCAGCAGCCGCTCCCGGTCCCCCCGAACGGGGAGCGGACCCTGGGCGGTGAGCGCGAAGCGAACCTTGGGGTAGGCGGCCTGGGCCAGGGCCAGGGCCTCCTCGGCGAGGGCCTTGAGGTCCAGGGGCTCGGGGGAGAGGTTGATCGCCCCGCCGGCTTCGAGCTGGTAGAGGTCCAAGAAGGCCACCAGGCTGCGCTCGAGCCGGCGGCTCGCGGTCTTCAGGGCCTCGAGGTGACGGGGGTCGTGGCTGGCGAGCTCGGCAAAGCCCACCACCGCCGCCAGGGGGGTCTTGAGCTCGTGGGCCACCACCCCCAAGAGCCGGGTCTTGAAGTGGCTTTCGCTCTCCAGGTCGCGGATCTGGGCCCGCTGCAGGCGCACCAGGCGCTCCTGGTTGTAGACCCAGAGCCCGGCGAGGAAGAGCAACACGGCCAGGCCCAGGTAGAGGCTCTTGCGCTGCTCGCCGAGCAGGGCGTGGATCTCCGCGCGGAGGTCCTGGCTGAGCTTGAGGGCGTCGACGTAGACGGCGAAGCTCTCCTCGGCGAAGGCCTCCCAGTCGGCGCAGGCCGAAAGATCCGGGAGGGCGGCCTCGAGGCGCGCGATCCGGGCCTTGGACTCGGGGTAGAGGTAGGCCCAGCTGGCGCTGGTCTTGGCCAGCAAGAGCCGCTCCCCGACGTAGCGCCGCGCGGCCTCCACGTCGCCCCCGGCTTCACAGGCCAGGGCCGCTTTGTAGAGGGCGCGCATCAAGGTCGCGTAGGGGTAGGCGGGGTCCGCCGCCCGGGCCTCGGCCAGGGCGGTGTCCAGCGCCCGCAGCTGTTCGACCGCGAAGGCCCCGTAGGCGGCGATCAAGAGCAGGACGACGAGGCCGTAAACGCGGCTCAGCGCTCGATGTAGATCTCGGAGAGCTTCCACACCCAGTAGCGATTGTAGGCCAGGGGGTCGGGTTTGAGCCGGTCGTAGGGGAAGACGATGCGGATCGGAGCGAAGATCGGCTCCAGGGGGCGGCCGTCCTCGACCAGGGCGAGCATCGGGTCGAAGGGCCTGAGCGTCTCCCAGTCGGCGGTGACGCTGTAGCCGTCGAGGGCAACGAAGCGAAGCCGCTTGGGGTCGAGGTCGAGCTCGCTAAAGAGCGTCGCCAGGCGCACCCCCTCGAACCGCCCCGGCGGCTGGGCCTCCTTGGGGTGGCTCTTGGTCGTCAGCGCCACCCAGGTCAGGCGCCGCAGGGCCGCCTCGTCGAGGCGCACGGTTCGGTCTTTGCTGACCACGGTCAGGATCACCGGCCCCTTTGGCGGGGGCGGGCCGCCGGGCCAGCCGCCGGTGTGCAGCACCTGGTAGGGCGATGGGCTTCGGCAGCCCGCGAGGAGGACCAGGAGGAGCCCGATCCAGAATCGGCCAAGGCGCATGGGTCCATTCTAAAAACGCCTGGGCTATCCTGAAGCCTGGAGGAGACGATGCCCAAAAAGACCCTGCGCCCCCCCGATGGCTTTTCCCTGGAGCGCGTCGACGACGAGGTCGTCAAGCTCTGGTTCTACGGCGATGTGGAGGACGAGTGGTGGACCGTCTACGCGGTGGAGCTGGCCGAGGCCCTGGCCCGGCTCGAGGCCCCGGGCTACCCGACGATGTCCCCCGAGGACCTCGAGGACGAGCCCGACGACGACCCCAACTACCTCACCGCCGACGTCGCCACCCTGGCCCCTGAAGAGGGGGTGCTGGTGCTGCGTCGGGTGAAGACCCCGGGGCCCGACCTGCTCGAGTTCACCACCCCGAACGGCTCGGTCTACACCTTCTCCTACCCGGAGACCGCGGCCTACCTCCGCGCCCACCTCCCCCGCTGACGCCGATGAGCGCGCTGTATCGCCGGGTCCGCCCCACGCGCTTTGAGGAGGTCGAGGGCCAGGATCACGTCAAGGAGGTGCTGAAGCACGCCATCCGCACCGACCGCCTGGCCCAGGCCTACCTGTTCTCCGGCCCCCGGGGCGTGGGCAAGACCACCGTGGCCCGGCTGCTGGCGATGGCCGTGGGCTGCGAGGCCGCGCCTGAGGCCCGCCCCTGCGGGCGCTGCGCCCACTGCCGGGCGGTCGCCGCGGGGAGGCACCCCGACGTCCTGGAGATCGACGCCGCCAGCAACAACTCGGTCGAGGACGTGCGCGAGCTCAAGGAGCGGATCCTGCTCGCCCCGGTGATGGCGCCGAAGAAGGTGATCATCCTCGACGAGGCCCACATGATGTCCAAGAGCGCCTTCAACGCGCTCTTGAAGACCCTCGAGGAGCCGCCTCCCCACGTCCTCTTCATCTTCGCCACCACCGAGCCCGAGCGCATGCCGGCGACGGTCAAGAGCCGCACCCAGCACTTCCGCTTCCACCGCCTTCCCCTACAGGCGATCCAGGCCAAGCTGCGGCGGATCGCCGAGGCCGAGGGGATCGCGGTCGATGAGGAAGCCCTGGTGCTGATCGCCGAGGCCGCGGACGGGGCGATGCGCGACGCCGAGAGCCTCTTCGAGCGGGTCCTGGCCCTTCGCCCCGAGCGCTTCACCCGCGCCGACGCCGAGGCCCTCCTGGGCCGCCCACCAAAGGCGAGGATCGAAGCCCTCGCCGAGGCGCTGCTCGCCTTTGACCCCGAGCCCGCCCGGGAAGCGGCGGCCCGGCTCTACCGGGAGGGCTACGCCCCGATCACCCTGGTGCGCGAGCTCAAGGCCGCGCTCAGGGCCCGCTTCGCCGCCGCCCCCGGGGACCCCGCGCCCTTGCAGGCGGCGCTCGCCCTGGACGAGGCGGAAGAGCGGCTGGCCAAGGAGGCGGGGCAGATGGCGCTGGACTTTGCCCTCCTCAAGGCCTGGGCGGCCAAGGGGGTGCCCGCGGCCCCGGCCGCGCCCAGACCCCAGCCCGGCCCGGCGCCAGAGCCCGAGCCCCGGCCAGCGCCAAAGCCCGAGCCCGCCGCGGAGGCCGATCCCCTCGCCGACTACCCGCGCTTTCTCGCCGCGCTGCCCGCGGTGCTCCGGGCCTTCGTCCGCGAGGCCCGGCCGGCGGTGCAGGGGACGCGGCTCAAGCTGCGCTTTCCCCCGACCTTCACCTTCCACTACGAACGCGCCAAGGCGCAGCAGGCGAAGCTTCGCGAGGTCGCCTCGGAGGTGCTGGGCCTCGAGGAGGTGGAGCTTTTGGTCGAGGACGACGAGGAGGGCTCGAGGCCGCCGCCCACGGCGGCGCCCCCCGAGCCCGAGCCCAGCGCGCCCGAGGACGCGGGGGACTGGCTGAAGCGCCCGGAGGTCGAGCGGCTGATCGGCCTCTTCGGCGCCCGGCTCAAGGCCCGCGGTGAGGATAGTGGGTAAGGGTATAATCGCGGCATGCGGACCCACGATCTCGGCCCGGACACCGTCGATAGCCTGCTCAAGCGCCTCAGGCGCATCGAGGGACAGATCCGCGGCCTGCAGAAGATGATCCAGGAGGGGCGGGCCTGCGACGAGGTCCTGACCCAGATGACCGCGGCCAAGCGGGCGATGGAGTCGGCCTCGGCGCTCTTTTTGAAGCAGTACATCGCGGTCTGCGCCGCCGAGGTCTCCGAGGGCAAGGAAGAGGCATTGGACCGGATCTCGGAGGCGCTCAAGAAGTTCCCCTGATCCCCCCTATAATCGAGGCATGCCAACGGCCGCCACCGGCGAGGGCCTGCGCGTCGTCGCCGCGACCGATCCCGGCCGCCGCCGGAAGAAGAACGAGGACGCGCTGGGCTACCAGTTCACCCCCTTCGGGGGCGTCTTCGTGGTGGCCGACGGGATGGGCGGGCACGCCCGCGGGGAGGTGGCCTCGCGGCTCGCCACCGAGGCGCTCCTGGCCCAGCTGGGGGAGGAGCCCCCGACCCCGGCGCGCATCCAGGAGGCGTTCGAGCACGCTAACCAGCGCATCTACGAGATGGCCAAGCGCGCCGGCTACGAGGGCATGGGGACCACCGCGACCGCGCTGGTCATCGACTTTCCCTACGCGCTGGTGGGGCACGTCGGGGATTCCCGGGCCTACCTCTACCGCGGGGGGCTCTTGGTGCAGCTGACCCAGGACCATTCCTGGGTCGAGGAGCGGGTGCGCCAGGGGCTCTTGCGCCCCGAGGAGGCCCGCCAGCACCGCTGGAAGAGCGTGATCACCAACGCCCTCGGCACCTTTCCCGAGGTCGAGGTGGACCTTCTCGGGCTGCGCGTCAAGCCCGGGGACCTCTTCGTCCTCTCCACCGACGGGCTGCACGGGGTGGTGGGGGAGGAGGCGATGGCCCGGATCCTGGCCGAACGCCCGCTGGAGGAGGCGGTGCCCCACCTGGTGCAGCTGGCCAACGCCTGGGGCGGGCCGGACAACGTCACCTTGATGGCGGTCGGCGTGGACCGGGTTCCGGCGAACGGCGAGAAGCCCTACGCCGACCTTTTGGTCGGCGACCAGCCGGTCTACATCCGCTCCCGCTCGGGGGACGCGGAGCTGGCCTGGCCCGCGCCTCCGCGCCGCTGGCGTTGGAGCGAGGTGGGGTTGCTGATCCTCTGGCTCTTGCTTTTGGTCTACGTCCTGCTGGCGCGCCAGTGATAGCCTAAAAGCATGGAAGCGATTCAAACCGAAAGGGCCCCGGCGGCGATCGGCCCCTACAGCCAGGCGGTGCGCGCCGGGGGGCTGATCTTCGTCTCCGGCCAGATCCCCCTCACCCCCGAGGGGCGGCTGGTCGAGGGCCCGATGGCGGAGCAGGCCAGGCAGGTCCTCCAGAACCTCCAGGCGATCCTCGAGGCCGCGGGGTCGGGCCTTTCTCGCGTGGTTCAGGTCACCGTCTACCTCACCGACATCAGCGCCTTCGAGGCCCTGAACCGGGTCTACGCTGAGTTCTTCGCCCCGCCCTACCCCGCCCGCCAGGTCGTGGGGGTCGCCGAGCTGCCCAAGGGGGTCAAGGTCGAGCTCGCAGCGATCGCGTTGGAGGGAGCCTAGCGATGAAGCTCCTGCACCCGACCGACTTCTCGGACGCCTCCGCCAAGGCCCTGGCGGTGGCCTGGCAGGTCAAGGACCTCCTCGGAGGGCAGCTGATCCTCCTGCACGCGATCGAGGCCCCCGAGCGCCACAAGGTCTACGGCGACTTCTGGGACGAACTCCTGGCCCAGGCCTTCGAGGAGCGCGAGCGGCAGCTTTTTGCCTTCGTGCGCGAGCGGCTCTGCGAGCTTGCCCCCGAGGCCGAGTGCCGCGTCGAGCGCGGCCGTCCCCTCCAGGCGATCCTCAAGCACGCCAAGGAAGTGGACCTGATCGCGATGGGCACCCACGGCCCGGAGGGGCTGCTCGAGCGCATCCTGGGCTCGGTGACCGAGCGGGTGATCGAAGTCTCGGGCAAGCCGGTGGTGGCGACCAAGGCCGATGCCGAGGTGCGCCCGTTCAGGCACCTGGTCGTGGCCACCGGGCTCGCCGAACCCTCGCTGAGGGCGCTCAAGCTGGCCAAGCGCCTGGCCGACGCCGCCGGGGCGCGGATCAGCCTGGTTCACGTCGTCGAGCCGATCGCCGAGCCCCCGATCCCGGTGCACATGCCCGATCCCAAGGAGCTCTTGGGCGAGGACTACCTGGAGAAGCTGGCCAAGGAGCTGGCCAAGCTCGCCGAGCCCTACGGCGCGCAGCCGGTGGTGCTCGAGGGCGACCCGGTCAAGACCCTTTGCGACTACGTCCACGAGAACGAGGGCGACGCGGTCTTCATCGGCCGCTCCAAGCAGGCGCGCTTCCTCGGCTCGGTGACCCGGGAGGTCCTGGAGCGGGCCCGCCGCCCGGTCTTCGTCCATCCATGAACGCGCTCAAGGAACGCTTCCTGGCCGGCGACGTCCGCGCCCTGGCGCGGGCGCTGACCCTGGTCGAGTCCGGCCACCCCGAGGGGGAAGCGCTCTTGAAGGCCCTCCGCGGCCGCGGTCAGGCCAAGGTCGTGGGCCTCACCGGGAGCCCAGGCGCGGGCAAGAGCACCCTCGCCGACCGGCTGATCGAGGCCGCCAGGGAGGCCGGGGAGACGGTCGCGGTCCTCGCCGTCGACCCTTCGAGCCCCTTCACCGGCGGCGCGGTCCTCGGCGACCGGATCCGCATGATGCGCCACCACCAGGACCCGGGGGTCTTCATCCGCTCGATGGCCAGCCGCGGGGCGCTGGGGGGCCTGGCCGGGGCCACGGTCTCCGCGCTCAGCCTGCTCGAGGCCTTTGGTTTTGACTGGATCTTCATCGAGACCGTGGGGGTGGGCCAGAGCGAGGTGGACATCGCCCGCGTCGCCGACACCACGGTCCTCGTCCTCACCCCCGCCGCGGGGGACGCGGTCCAGGCCTTCAAGGCTGGGGTGATGGAGATCGCCGACATCCTGGTGGTCAACAAGTTCGACCTCCCCGGGGGGCCGCGGCTGATCCAGGAGCTCAAGGCCACCCTCGAGCTGGCCCCGCCCAACCCCACCGGCTGGCAGGTCCCGATCCTCACCGCGGTCGCCAGCCGGGGCGAGGGGGCGGCGGAGCTCTTGGACGCGATCCGCGCTCACCGCCGCCACCTGGAGGAACGGGGGGCGCTCAAGGACCGCCGCCGCGAGCGCGCCCGGTTCGAGGTCCAGGCGGTGGTTCAGGACTGGGGGCGGCGCCTCGCCGACGCCGCCCCGGAGGTCCTCGCCGCGCTCGAGGCCGGCGAGCTCAGTCCTGAGGAGGCGGCGCGGGAGCTGCTTTCGCGGGCGCTTTGACCAGCCAGCCTGCGACCAGCAAAAAGCGCTTCTTGTCGAAGCGCACCCGCAGGTAGAGGCGCTTTTGGTCCTTGCTCTGCCAGATCTGGACCAGGGCCTGGTCGGGGTCCATCGTCTCGGTCAACAGGGTCAGCCGCTGGCTCAGGCTGCGGGCGATGAAGTAGAGGTAGGTCGCGGCGTCCTCGGGGTTCGCGATCACCAGCTCGTAGCACTGGGCGGCCTCGAGGCGGCTTTCGTCGGGGAGCTTGATCCCCTTGACGAGGGCGTCGCAGTCCGGTCCGGTGATGCGGTAGGCGGGGGCCGGCCAGAGGACCCCGGGCACGAGGTGGAAGGCGGTGACCGGAACCTTGGCGGCCAGCGCCAGGCCGAAGAAGAGGACGACCCAGATCGCGCGTTTCATGGCCTTATGCTAACCGGCGTGGAGGTCTGGTGGGTGCGCCACGGCGAGACCGCGGCCAACGCCGCGGGGGTGTGGCAGGGGCAGCGGGACGTGCCCCTCTCGGAGGCCGGAAGGCGGCAGATCGCGACCTTGGCCGAACGGCTCAAGGCCCTTGGGGTGCGCTTTGACGGGCTCTACAGCTCGGACCTGAGCCGGGCGCTGGCCTCCGCCGAGATCCTCGGCAAGGCGCTGGGCCTTCCCGTGCGGCCCGATCCCCGGCTCAGGGAGCTCTGTTTGGGGGCGCTCGCCGGGGTGGCCAAGGAGGATGCGCTCGAGCGCTTTGCTGCCTACTTCGAGGCCAGCCAAAAGGACCCCTGGCACGCCCGCCCCCCCGGGGGGGAGTCGCTCGCCGATCTCCGGGCCCGGGTCGAGGCGTTCTTGAACGATTTGAACCCCAACGGGCGCTACCTCGCCGTGGCCCACGCGGGGACGATCCGCGTCGCCGCCTGGATCGCCCTCCGCCTCGACTGCGGCGAGCCCTGGCGCTACGTCGTCTCCAACGCCTCGGTGCACGTCGGGGACTACACTCAGGGCCGCCTCGTTCCGGGTTTGTTTGTGCCACCGATGGGTTAGGACCGCTTGCCGGATCGCTGCAGGATCCATAGAGTTAGTAACGTGAACGTCGCCGTCATCGGAACCGGCTATGTTGGCCTCACCACCGCGATCAGCCTGGCCTACCTCGGGCATCAAGTGGTGGGCGTGGACCTTGACGAAAGCAAGGTTGCTTTATTAAACCAGGGAACCCCCCCGTTTTTTGAACCCCATCTTGAAGACCTGTTCGCGCTGAGCAGGGACAACGTCAGCTTCACTTCTGAGTACGGAGCGGCAATTCCGCAGGCCGACGTGGTGTTCATCACCGTGGGCACCCCCCCACGCCCCGATGGCGGCCCCGATCTTTCCCAGGTGCGAGGTGCGGCGGAAGGCATTGGTCGTTACCTCGGCGACGTCCCCACGGTCGTGGTGAACAAATCCACTGTCCCGGTGGGCAGCGGTAACTACGTCGAGGCGCTGGTGCGCCGCGCGTTTCGTGAAGCACATGGGGGTGAGCCGGATGGCCGTTTGATCGTGGCCTCGAACCCCGAGTTCTTGCGGGAGGGGCAGGCGCTCCACGATAGCCTCTACCCTGATCGAATCGTGGTGGGGGCGGAGGATCGCCGTGCGTTCGAGATGCTCCGTGAGCTTTATGAACCCATTCTCGAGCAAAGTTTTGCGCCACCCGCGTTTCTCCCTCGCCCTGAGCGTATGGGTGCGGTGCCGTTCATCACCACCGACCTGGCTTCGGCAGAGCTCATCAAGTACGGGGCAAATGCCTTCTTGGCCTTAAAGATCAGTTTTATCAACGAGCTGGCCCGTTTGGCTGAAAAGGTCGGCGCGGACATTCGTGAAGTGGCCCGGGGCATCGGCCTTGATGCTCGTATCGGGCCGCGTTTCCTGCAAGCGGGTCTCGGGTGGGGAGGAAGTTGTTTTCCAAAAGATACTGCGGCGCTTTTGGCGATGGGGCAGGAGTACGGGCTTGATCTTTCCATCGTGCGCGCAGCGCGCGAGGTCAATCAAGCGCAGCGTCAGTGGGTGGTGGATAAGCTTTTGTCCGAACTGAAGACCCTCAAGGGCCGCACCATTGCATTGCTGGGGCTTTCCTTCAAACCCCATACCGATGATCTCAGGGATTCTCCGGCCATTGAGCTGGCAAAGCTGCTTCTTGCGCGTGGTGCGTTTGTCCGCGCGCACGATCCCGTGGCCCTGCCGCTGGCGCGGCAGGCGCTTTCTTTGCCGCTCGAATACGCGGAAAGCCCAGAGGCGCTCTTGCAGGGCGCCGACGCGGCTGTACTGGCCACCGACTGGCCCGAGTACCGCACCTGGCCTTGGGAGACGTTGAAATCCTCAATGCACACGCCCCTGATCATGGACGCGCGAAACTTCTTGGACGGTGAAAAGCTCGCTCAAAAGGGCTTCATATACCGCGGCATGGGCATCGGCCGTGCTGACACTTGGGTACCCTGGGCTTAAGGGAGGCTTGCGTTGCGTATTTTGCTGACCGGCGCGGCAGGCTTTATCGGGAGTCATCTCACCGACCGGTTGCTCGACGAGGGCCACGAGGTGATCGGGGTGGACTCGATGATCACCGGCCGCCCTGAAAACCTACTTCACCTGGAGGGGCATCCCCGTTTTCACTTCATCGAGCACGACGTAACCAAGGCCCTCGAGATCGAGGGCCCCCTGGATTGGGTCATGCACTTTGCGAGCCCGGCCTCCCCGCCCAAGTACTTGGCGGAGCCGATCAAGACGTTGCGGGTCAACGCGGAGGGCACCCACCACCTCTTGGAGCTCGCACGCGCAAAAGGTGCCGCCTTCTTTCTGGCCTCGACCAGCGAGGTCTACGGCGATCCCCTGGTGCACCCGCAGCCCGAGACGTACTGGGGCAATGTCAACCCTGTGGGGCCCCGCGCGGTCTACGATGAGGGAAAGCGCTACGCCGAGGCGATGGCCACAGCCTATCACACGCACCACGGTCTCCCCATTCGCATCGTGCGCATCTTCAACACCTACGGCCCCCGCATGGACCCCGACGATGGGCGGGTGGTGACGAACTTCATCACCCAGGCCCTCCGTGGCGCGCCGCTTACCGTATACGGCGACGGTTCCCAAACCCGGAGCTTCTGCTATGTCGACGACCTGATCGAGGGTATCGTGAGGCTTATGGCGGTGGACTACGCGGGTCCGGTGAACCTGGGGAACCCGGAGGAGTACACGGTGCTGGAGCTTGCCCGCCTCGTCAAGGAGCTCACCGGAAGCCCCTCGGAGATCGTCTTCCAGCCCCTGCCCCAGGACGACCCCAAGCAGCGTCGGCCCGATATATCCTTGGCCAAACGCCTTTTGGGTTGGGAACCCCGGATCCCGGTGCGCGAAGGGCTCTCCAAGACCGTAGCCCACTTTCGGGAGGTGGTTCGGTGAGAGTACTCGTCACCGGGGGGGCCGGCTATATCGGAAGCCACACCGCCAAAGCTTTGGCCCGGGCAGGGTTTGAGCCGGTGGTCTTTGACAACTTGAGTACCGGCCACCGCTGGGCAGTGAAATGGGGGCCGCTCGTCGAGGCAGATTTGGCGGACAAGACGGCCATTGAAGAAGCGCTTCGCGCCTACCGGGTGGAAGCGGTCATCCACTTTGCTGCCAACGCTTACGTGGGCGAGTCCATACAAAACCCCCGGAAGTACTTCCGCAACAACGTGGCGAACACGCTGAACCTGCTTGAAGCCATGCAGGACGTGGGGGTGAAGCACATCGTTTTTTCTTCTTCCTGCGCGACCTACGGTATTCCTGAGCGCGTGCCTATTCCAGAAGATCATCCCCAGCGCCCGGTTAACCCTTACGGTGAATCCAAGCTTTTTGTGGAGCGTGTGCTCCATTGGTATGGGGAAGTTTACGGTTTTCGCTGGGTAGCGCCGCGCTACTTCAACGCTGCGGGGGCGGATCCAGAGGGGGAACTGGGCGAGGTTCACGACCCTGAGACCCATTTGATTCCCTTAGTGATTCAGGCAGCGTTAGGAAAGCGCCCCTACATTGAGATTTACGGTACCGATTACCCGACCCCTGATGGTACTGCGGTTCGGGACTATATCCATGTAACGGACCTTGCTGAAGCGCACGTACTCGCGCTCCGCTATCTTTTGGAGGGTGGAGGGAGCATGGCGCTCAACCTGGGCACTGGGCGGGGGCATTCGGTGCGGGAAGTAATCGCTGCGGTTGAGCGGGTGAGTGGGCGTAGGGTGCCAGTGCGGGAAGGTCCTCGGCGCCCTGGGGACCCGCCGGCGTTGGTGGCGGAGGTGACGAAGGCGAGGGCAGAGCTAGGTTGGCAGCCCGAGTACGGGGAACTTGATGACATCGTGGAAACTGCTTGGCGATGGCATGTATTTCATGAATTTAAAAATGGCGGCTAGGCACGGTTGGTGAACGGTTGTGCGAGTAAATGGTGGGGCGGCTCTCTTCTTTGCTTTTCTTGCGTAAGTTGTGGCTCTGGTCGAGGATGCCTTCGCGCCGCTGGCTATGGTATCTTTCAGCTGCTATCCTATATATTTTGGTACGGTTTTGCCCGATTGTAGGGTTATCCCAAGAAGCGAGTGGGGCACTCGCCGTTTTTGCGACCGCCGGGTTTTTGTGGGGCACGAACAGCCTGCCCTTGGCGGTCGTTGGCGTTTTGGTGCTTTTTTTGCTGCCCATGAGCGGGGCCCTGCCGTCCGGGAAGGTCTACGCGTATTTTGGAAGCGACGCAGTTTTCTTCATCTTAGGAGCTTTAATCCTGGCCAGCCCGGTCATGCGCTCTGGATTGAGCACCCGCTTGGCGCTGCTTGCGGTGCGAAGTTTCGGTGAAGAACCGCGGAGGCTGGTCACCGCACTTCTCATCACCCCTGCCTTGATGTCCTTTTTTATCAGCGAGCACGCTGTGGTGGCCATGCTTTTCCCCTTGGTGATGGAACTCGTGAATGCCACGCGAACCCGCCCCGGAGAGCGCTTGGGGACAGTGCTCTTCCTGGCTTTGGCCTGGGGGGCGATCATTGGGGGCACGGCCACCCTTTTAGGAGGTGCTAGAGCGCCCCTCGCACTGGGCGTTTTGGAAGCTGCGACGGGCGAAAAGATAGGTTTCTTGCCATGGATGACGGCATCATTGCCTATGGTGCTTTCGCTTTTGGTAGCAGCCCTTTTTCTGCTTTGGCGCATATTGCCCACGGCGAACACTGCAACTTCACTTTCACACTACCTCGAACACAAAGTCGAGGCCCTGGGAGTGTTTTCTAAGCGCGAACAAAAAACGTTACTGTTGATGCTGCTGATCACAGCCCTGTGGACTTTTTGGGGGGATCACTGGGGTTTGGGTTCGGTGGCGTTATTAGGGGTCGTGCTGGCCTTTATCCTCGGCATCACCGAATGGAAGGAGGTGGAGGAAGACGTCAACTGGGGCGTTTTTCTCATGTACGGGAGCGCGATCGCCCTGGCTTCGGCGCTGGAAGCTACTGGGGCCGCGGCCTTTATGGCGGAATGGCTTTTCGGTCGCGTTCAAACTGCCGGCGGGGTCTTGATCGGGGTCATGGTGCTGGCCTTGTTGCTAACTGAGGCGATGAGCAACGCCGCGGCCGTGGCAGTCATCATGCCGGTTGCGCTCGCGCTTGCCAAAACGCATGCGCTTAGCCCCGAGGTCGTGACGCTGGGCGTGGCTATTTCCGCCGGATTGGCGTTTTTGCTTCCCGTCAGCACACCGGTGATCGCGCTGGTTGTGGGGAGCGGTTACGTGCGTCCCTTAGATGCGTTCCGCAACGGATTGTATCTCAAAGTGCTTGGATTTTTACTCCTTGTCGTTATCGGTTTCCTGTATTGGCCGCTCATCGGTTTTGGAGGCTAGTTCAATGGTGTGTGCGCTTATCTCCGAGCCCTACGCATACGAGACCACCTTGCAGCGGGCGATCGATCTTGCAAAGCAAGCGAACTCGCCCCTTGCGATCATTTTTGTCATTGCCACCGACGAGCTCGGGAGGCTGGTTGAAGACTTGGGCGAAAAAGGCTGGTTAGGGCCGGGATCGGTGGCGTCGCTGGAATCCTCGATGCTTGCGGGGTATCGTTTGCTGGCGAGGGAGGTCTTGGCCGAGGCAGTGCGTCTTTCTGAAGGAAGGCATCGCCCGGTGGAACCCCTGCTCTATGAAGGAGCGTCAAAGGGTCTTTTGCGCTTCCTAAAACAAAAGGGCTGTAGTAAGGTTGTCCACGATGGGTTTTTAGGGGACCGTTATGCGGGCATGGAGGGGTAGCGTGATTGAGGAAGCGCTTCAGGAAAACCGATATCTGGTTCCGCCGCACGGTGGCCGGCTTGTCAATCGTGTTGCTGATCAGGGAATGCGCCAGGCGTTGCTGGAAAAAGCCCGGCATCTAAAGCAAGTTGAGCTTAGCGAGCGCAGTCTTGCGGACCTCGAGTGCATCGCCACCGGGGTGTACTCCCCGCTTGAAGGTTTCATGGAAGCGGCCGATTATTATTCAGTGGTTCGGGAAATGCGCCTTTCAAGCGGCCTGCCCTGGACGATCCCCATCCCTTTGCCAGTGGCCGACGAAGTGGCCGAAGGACTTTCCATCGACGAAAAGGTCGCCCTGACTTGGCGGGGCAAAGCGCTGGCGGTGATGCATGTTTCCAGCATCTACCGCCCGGATAAAGGAGAGGAGGCCAGGCGGGTCTACGGCACCGATGACCCCTCGCATCCTGGCGTCGCTGCGTTGTACCAAAGCGGGCCTGTCTACCTGGGAGGGCCGCTTTGGCTCGTCAACCCCATCCCCCATGAGAGGTTCCACGCCTACCGCCTGACCCCGGCCGAGACCCGGGCCGAGTTCGCCCGCCGGGGCTGGAAGACGGTGGTCGCTTTCCAGACCCGCAACCCCATCCACCGGGCCCACGAGTATCTGCAAAAGGTGGCCCTCGAGATGGTGGACGGACTCTTCGTGAACCCCTTGGTCGGCGCTACCAAGGCCGACGACGTGCCCGCCGAGGTGCGGGTGCACACCTATGAAGTGATCCTCGAGAAGTACTACCCGAAAAACCGGGTGCTGCTCGGGGTCTTCCCGGCGGCAATGCGCTACGCTGGGCCCCGCGAGGCGATTCTCCACGCCATCGCTCGTAAAAACTACGGCGCCACCCACTTCATCGTGGGACGTGACCACGCGGGTGTGGGGGATTACTATGGTACCTACGATGCCCAGAAGCTTTTTGATGAGTTTCCCCCTGGAGAGCTCGGCATCACGCCTCTCAAGTTCGAGCACGCCTTTTACTGCCGCGCCTGCGGCCAGATGACCACGAGCAAGACCTGCCCCCACGACGGCGAGCACCGGGTGCATCTCTCCGGTACCAAGGTGCGTGCAATGCTCAGGCGGGGAGAGATGCCGCCACCAGAGTTCACCCGTCCCGAGGTGGCGCGGATCTTGATCGAGGCCTATCAAAGAATCAACGGAGGAAAGCGCCAATGAGCGCGAACCAAAAAGGCGTCACTGTTTGGTTTACCGGTCTTTCCGGCGCGGGCAAGACCACGCTCGCCCGCGCGGTCTACGACGAGCTCAAAAAGCGCGGCTACCCCGTGGAGATCCTCGACGGCGACGTGGTGCGCCAGTACCTCACCAAAGGCCTTGGCTTTAGCAAGGAAGACCGCGATGAGAATATCCGCCGAATAGGTTTCGTGGCCCACCTGCTTACCCGCAATGGGGTCATCGTGCTGGTTTCGGCCATTTCCCCTTACCGCACGACTCGGGAAGAAGTACGGAAAAAGATTGGCGACTTCATCGAGGTCTACGTGAACGCGCCCCTTGAAGTTTGTGAACAGCGCGACGTGAAGGGCCTTTACAAAAAGGCGCGGGCGGGGGAGATCAAGAACTTCACCGGGATCGATGACCCTTATGAGGCGCCGCTTAACCCGGAGGTTGAGTGCCGCACAGATTTGGAGGGTGTGCCGGACTGTGTAGCACGCATCTTAGCCGAGCTTTCGATGCGAGGATATATAATAACTAACTAGTGAGATGTCAGAATGGCTGGGCTGAATCTGGGAATGCGCTACAAATCTTTTCGATATGAAGTTAGCAATCGAGTGTCAGCTAACCCAAGGCTTTTCTTACCTCTTTTTAGACTGGCTTGGCGTGGTGATATCAAGGACAGAAGGAAGCTACATGTCTTGTCCCCGAAGCTAGTTTCTCCGGATTCGGATATCGTAGTCGAGGGGTTTCCCCGATCTGCCAACACGTTTGCCACAGCATCCTTTATACTCGCTCAACAAAAACCGGTGAATGTTGCCCATCATACACACGCGGCAGCCCAGGTTCTTTTGGCAACGGAATGGGGTATACCTGTGATTCTCCTTATTAGAGAGCCGATGGATGCCGTTATCTCCCTTGTAATAAGGGAAAGCCACTTGTCGCCTGAGCAAGGTTTCGCAAGTTACATACGCTTTTATAAAACCGTGAAGAAGGCTGCCAAGCATACTGTTTTGGCTCCGTTCGAGCTCGTTGTAAAGGACTTTGCTAGTGTGGTGCGAGCTGTCAACCTTAAATATAAAACCGAATTTGGAGTACCAGTAGCCAGCGAGACCTTTATAAGGAAGGTTTTCGCGCTGATAGAGGAGCGCGAGGCTCAAGTTGGAACCTTGGTTAAGGGCGCGGCTATTCCTAAATATGAGCGGAGAGAGCAAAAAGAAATATGGAAGAGGCGTATAGAGTCAGAGAATCGCTTGAGGGCCTTGGTAAGGGAGTCTGAATTAATTTACCAAAAGCTTGTGGAACTAGAGGGCACATGAGGCTAAACCAAGCACTTTTCTTTGCGTTTCTTGCGCAGGGATCTCTAGTGCTTGGAGGTGCCCTGACGCATGTTCTCGTGGGAAGGGCACTTGGGGCAGAACATTATGGTGCCTTTTCAGTATTGTACACGCTAGTTTTTATATTTTCAGTTATTTTTTCCCTTGGATTAGACCAAGCGATTTACGCGGAGGTAAGGGAAATTGCAAGCCAACAAAGTAAAATCGGCAAAATCTCTGTTACTGGGCTAGTAGGCTCTTTAATTGCCGCATTTTTGGGAGCTAGTTTCTCTGTTTCCTTGGTTCCAGTATTGGTGCCCTCCGCTGAAGATCTTAGCATGTGGGTGGCGTTGTGGGTAACTAGCTCGATTGTATTGAAATACAACATTGAAGTGATGAGGGTTCTTGACAGAGTTGACTTAAGTTCCTTGATCGGTTCCCCGCAAAGAGGCGGCTTGTTGATTTATGGCGCATTTACTTTAGTTGCTTCTTTGGTCACCAGCAAGCCGATAGGCGTGCCGAAGGCTGCGTTGCTAGCGGAAGTGGTGGCCTTGATGGCACTAGCAACCTCTGTGGTTGCTCTTGTTTCCTTAGGTGCGCTAGCAGTGCTCGTCCTGCGGCTGGATGGTTCCCCGATGAAGTTGCATGTTGCTTTGGGTGAGCTTATTGCTCTCATTAAAAGGGGAGTTCTTCTGACTGGTGCAAATTTTGCTAGCACGTTACGCCGACAGCTGGATATTATTTTGGTTTGGCTCGTTGCAGGGCCTAGTGCTACCGGTGTATATAGTTCGGCGTTGAGACTAGCAGCGTTAGCCTATGTCCCGATAGCTGTCATGAATTTGGCTTTACCGGGCAAGTTGGTGAAAGTTTTAACCACCAGGGAAAATGGGGGGGGCGCGGAGATAGCTCTTCGCAAAGTTGAAGCGGGTGTAAAACCTTTGGTAGCTATAAGCGTTTTTCTTGTTAGTGCATTGCTTGCCATATTCACCTTGTTAGGAGGAGAGATTTTGTCGTTGCTTTTTGGGCCTGAATACAAAAGTGGCAAGTTTATTCTTGTTATTTTAACTATCGGTCAGCTGGTTAATGTGGCATTTGGACCAGCAGTAGTTATCTTAACCGTTCTTAAACAAGATAGGGCACTTTTTGGTGCTACCATGGTAGGGCTATTGTTTCAAGCCACCGTGGGCTACGTTGGAGCTAGATACTTTGGTTATTATTGGGTAGCAACAGTTGCTGGCATAGCGTTGTTCGTTCAAAATATTATACTAACAATGGCGTTGTGTCGCCGATCTTTGGTCGTAAGTGCACTGATAGCTTTGCTATTGAGGTGCAAAAATGGCGAACGTTAACGAGTATACCCTTTTAATGTTAGTGGCGCTAGGAGGCCTTCTGTTCACTTTGGTGGGCCTTTGGATATTTGTTTTTGTTAATCGCAGATGGGTATCAATGGGAGTTCTGTTCTTAGTGTTTTTCGCGATTTTTCTTTTTTTAAAACCAATCTACTATTCCTACAGAAAATGGAATTCTGATTTCACCTTTCTAAGCCCGCTGGCGATGTATATCAATAATTCAAATTTGCCGGCTCTTTTACTAGAGCCAACGCTGGTCGCTGTAGTGTGGTTGCTGGGGTTTATCGTAGTGTATACTATTGCGACCCTCACTTTTGTTGGTTTGGTGTATAGGAGAGAAAGACATATTGATTCGAAACAGACAGATGGGTTGCTGCAGGATTCCATTCTAAGATTTGATACCGTTATTGCTTGGGTGAAGGCTCAAAATATTTTCTTGGCCCTTGTTAACTCTTTAATAATTGTTAACCTATATTCCAAGTATGGTTATCTCCCCGTGGCTAATAAGGGGTGGGTCTTTGCGCAGGAAGGATTTTTTACACTATTACCTTTGTCAATTACAGGAACTACACTGCTTGTTATGATAGCGTATGCAACGAAAAGATGTTTAACGCGACGCAACATTGCTACTTTAATCGTATATGTGCTGAGCGCCTCGTTGATCCAAATGTTAATGGGTTATCGTGAAGGAATAATAGCCCTCGCTATTGGCGGTATGACAATCCTCCAACTTAGAAACCGGTTCGACATACGCGTAATCGTTTACGGGGGACTGATGGTTGCCTTATTTACCTTGAGTTACGCTATCTATAGACAAAACATATCTGGTGCTGGCAGCTTTCTAGAAAGTTATAGTTTGTTGGATAGGGTTTCACGCGACCTTAACCCATATGATGGATATGTTAGTGCATATTGGTACTACTTAGATAACAACTCGTACAACGGAAAAACAATCTTGGACTTAGTCCCCTTTCTTATTCCAAGGGTAGTATGGAACACTAAACCTGGCGTCCTAGGGCAGATGACAATTACATACGATTTGTATCCGAATTTGGCAAGAAATGGCATAGTAGTTACATCAACGCTTTTGGGCGAATTGTATGCAAACTGGGGAAGGGCGGGAATGTTTGTGGCCGCAATTATTTTGGGAACTATCCTCGCTTGGATAGATGTATTCGTGCAGACTACCCAAATCAAAAGGGTGAACGTAATATTTGTTTTTGCGTATATTATTCTAGCTTCAAGTATAACAAGATTGGTAAGAACCGGATTGTTTGGCGAAGGGCATTATTTCATTACCTTGTTTGCGCTGCCATTTGCTCAACTCCTACTACTTGGTCTTGTTGTTTCTGCCGCCAAGCAGTTGCCAGCACGGGATCAAATCACTTCCATGAGCTCTTACAGAGTTGAACATCTGAACCAGGCAAGGGACGTTAAGAAATGAACCTATTACTCGTTCACAACTATTACAAGATGCCTGGTGGGGAAGACACGGTGTTCCATACAGAGAAACAGTTGCTGATCGCAAGAGGTAACACAGTCAACGTGTATACCGCTCACAATGAAGCTGTAGAGTCTCTTGGCTCTTTTAAATTAGCTGTAACGTCGATATTCAATCATGCCATATATAGTGAAGTGGGGTCTAAACTACGAAAAATCAAGCCAGATCTCATACATGTCCATAACACTTTTCCCCTTATATCTCCCTCCATTTACTATGCAGCTAGTGCTGAGAGGCTTCCTGTTGTACAGACACTGCATAACTACCGCCTTTTGTGCCCTAATGCCTTATTCTTCCGTGACGGACGTGTATGCGAAGACTGCTTGAAGAAGTTTGTTCCATGGCCAGGCGTGGTGGGTGCCTGCTACCGGGGAAGTCGGGCGGCCACGGGAGTGGCTGCTACTATGCTCACTGTGCATCGAGTGCTTGGAACGTGGACGCGCATGGTGAGTGTATACATTGCTCTCACCGAATTCGCGCGGCAGAAGTTTATCGAGGGGGGGCTCCCGGCTGAGAAGATTGTAGTGAAGCCCAATTTCGTCTATCCGGATCCGGGGGTGGGTGACGGAGAGGGAGGGTACGCTCTCTTTGTGGGGCGGCTCTCGCCGGAAAAGGGGGTGAGGACACTCCTTACTGCCTGGGAGGGGTTTGGAGCGCGTGTACCGCTTAAGGTGGTGGGGGATGGTCCCTTGAGCTCCGAAGTGGCCGAGCTTGCACGTAGATTGGAGAGCGTGGAGTATTTGGGAAGGAGGTCACGCGACCAAGTACTGGCCCTTATGAAGCAGGCAGCTTTTCTTGTATTTCCCTCGGAGTGGTATGAAGGTTTCCCCATGACCATTGCTGAGGCCTATTCCACAGGGCTGCCCGTAATTGCGAGCAACCTGGGAGCGATGGCCTCGCTGGTCGACCATGGCCGCACCGGCCTCCACTTTCGACCTGGTGATCCGGAGGATCTGGCGGACAAGGTGGAGTGGTTGCTTTCCTACCCCGAGGAGCTTGCCGAAATGCGGAAGGAGGCTCGGGCGCAGTACGAGGCGAAGTACACTGCGGAGCGGAACTATGAGATTCTGCTGGAGATTTACGAGCGAGCGTTAGCTTTGCGAGGATAAGGTAGACATATGCGGATTCTTATATATGGCATTAACTTTGCGCCTGAACCCACAGGAACTGGAAAGTATAATAGTGAGCTTGCTGAGTGGCTTGTGGCAAGAGGGCACCACGTGGATGTCATCACAGGATTGCCTCACTACCCTGCGTGGAGGGTGGATCCCAGGTATCGGTCAGTTCGATTCCACTTAGAGAATCTTAATGGAATTAGGACGATGCGCGCTTGGCATTACGTACCCTTGCCAGATCGGGTGGACGCTAAGAGAAGAATTTTGCTTGAAAGTTCATTTTCTCTTTCGTCGCTGCGATATTGGATACCTCGTTTGTTTGGTAATGTAAAAGAAAAATATGATGTAGTCGTGGCAGTAAGCCCTCCTATGCAACTTGGCTTCTTTCCACTTGTTTACAAGAGATTACGGCGTGTGCCCTGGGTTTTCCATATACAAGATTTGCAGGTAGATGCGGCAGTACGATTGGGTATTTTGCAAGGGAGGTTTTCTAGCTTTCTATATCGTGTGGAAACCTTCCTATTGCGTCAAGCAACTCGTGTTTCAACGATTAGTGAAGCGATGCGCCGCAGGATTGTGCAAAAGGGTGTACCCGAAGAACGCACCTGGTTGTTTCCTAACTGGTCAGATATTTCTTTCGTCCGTCCATTGCAGCACAACAATAACTTTCGCCGTGAGATGGGTGTGGAAGACTACCAAGTGCTGGTGATGTATGCGGGAAACATGGGGGAAAAGCAAGGGCTCGAACTAGTCCTACACGCTGCGAACCGTCTTAGGAGCGAGGAGCAAATAAAGTTCGCTCTGATTGGCGCTGGTGCGGCGCGTTTACGGCTCGAGCGCTTGGCTAAAGAGCTTCGGCTTTCAAACGTACAGTTCCTCCCAGTACAACCTTTAGAGCGGTTGCCAGAGATGCTCGCTGCAGCCGACATTCAACTTGTTGTGCAACGCCGTGAGGCAGCGGACCTGGTTATGCCCTCCAAGCTTACCAACATTCTGGCTGCTGGTCGTCCATCTGTTGCCACAGCGGACGCGGGTACTGCACTTCACCAAGTGCTTACCGAGCACAATGCAGGACTTGTGACACCCCCTGGTGATGTGGATGCTTTTGTGAAGGCAATAATCCGCCTAAGTGGGGATGCTGATTTGAGGAATGAAATGGGGCGAAATGCCCGTAAGTATGCCGAGCGTTACTTGGACAAGGACAAAATACTAAGCGACTTTGAAGAGAAACTGATACGGTTGGTTGAAGAGGAAAGTGGAGGCCGGTCATGGAGAACAAGAGGGCGCTGATTACCGGGGTTACAGGGCAGGACGGCTCTTATCTGGCGGAGTTTTTGCTCAATAAAGGTTACGAGGTGCACGGCATCATCCGCCGGGCCTCGACGTTTAACACGGATCGCATCGATCATCTTTATAAAGACCCGCATGATCCTGAAGCGCGTTTGTTCCTCCACTACGGCGATCTCACCGACGGCACCGGACTCAGGCGGATTCTTGAAAAGGTCCAGCCCGACGAGATCTACAACCTGGCGGCCCAGTCGCACGTCAAGGTTTCCTTCGAGCAGCCTGAGTACACCGCCGACGTGGTGGCGACCGGTACCCTCCGGCTTTTGGAAGCGTTAAGGGACTACATGCAGGTTTCCGGACGCGAGGTCCGCTTTTACCAGGCGGGCTCTTCCGAGATGTTCGGGGCCGCGCCGCCGCCGCAAAGCGAAATGACGCCCTTTCATCCCCGAAGCCCCTACGCGGTGGCCAAGGTGGCGGCCTACTGGTACGCGGTGAACTACCGCGAGGCCTACGGGATGTTCATCGCCAACGGGATCCTCTTTAACCACGAATCGCCCCGGCGGGGTGAGACCTTTGTTACCCGAAAAATTACGCGCGCAGCGGGACGCATCAAGCTTGGCCTTCAGAAAAAGCTCTACCTGGGGAACCTGGAAGCCAAAAGGGATTGGGGCTACGCAGGGGACTACGTAGAGGCCATGTGGCTGATGCTCCAGCAGCCAGAGCCCGATGACTACGTGGTGGCCACCGGGGAGTCTTACTCGGTTCGCGAGTTCCTGGAAGCGGCCTTTGGCCTCTTGGGGCTCGACTGGCAGGACTACGTTGAAATTGATCCCCGCTACTTCCGTCCGGCGGAAGTGGACTACCTTTTGGGCGATCCCAGCAAGGCCAGAGAAAAACTTGGCTGGAAGCCGAAAGTGTCCTTCAAAGAGCTGGTCAAGATGATGGTGGAGCACGATCTGGAGCTTGCTCGGCAGGAGAGGACGCTCAAAGACGCGGGCCACGTAGTTGCGCTCAGGGGGATCGCGAATGAATAAGGAAAGCAAGATCTTCGTGGCCGGGCACCGGGGCCTGGTGGGCTCGGCCATCCTGCGCAAACTCCAGGTTGAGGGCTTCACCAACCTGGTCACCCGCACCCGGGCCGAGCTGGACCTCAGGGACCAGGCAGCGGTGAACCGCTTTTTCGAGAAGGAACGTCCCGAGTACGTCTTCCTTGCGGCGGCCAAGGTGGGGGGCATCCTGGCGAACAGCACCTACCCAGCGGACTTCATTCGCGACAACCTACAGATCCAGACCAACGTCATCGACGCGGCGTACCGGAGCGGGGTCAAGAAGCTTCTTTTCCTGGGCTCGTCGTGCATCTACCCCAAGCTCGCCCCCCAGCCCATGAAGGAGGAGTATCTTCTTACGGGCCCCTTGGAGCCGACCAACGAGTGGTACGCGGTGGCGAAGATCGCCGGAATCAAGATGGCCCAGGCTTACCGCCGCCAATACGGCTTTAACGCTATCAGCTTGATGCCCACGAACCTCTATGGCCCTGGCGATAACTTCGATTTGGAAACCTCACACGTGATCCCCGCGCTCATACGCAAGTTTCACGAGGCTAAAGTCCAGGGGAAGTCCCACGTAGTGGTCTGGGGCACGGGCGAGCCCCGCCGGGAGTTTTTGCATGTGGACGACCTCGCTGACGCCGCACTTTTCTTGATGCAAAACTACGACGGTGAGGAGATCATCAACGTAGGCGTGGGCGAGGACGTGAGCATTCGCGAGCTGGCGGAGTTAATCCAGGACGTGGTGGGCTACGCGGGCGAGATCATTTTTGACACGACGAAGCCCGACGGCACGCCCCGAAAACTCCTCGACGTTTCGCACCTGCACGCCCTGGGCTGGCGAGCCAGGATTCCGCTGCGGGAGGGACTTGAGCGAACTTACCAGTGGTATCTGAAGCACAATGGGGAGGTTGTTCGAAAGTAGTTAAATAACGCCTGCTTCCCGGAGCAAGCTGCTTTACGATGGTTTGGACATGCCCGTAAATTCGAGAACAAAAAGCCGCATCAAGTTGTTGACAGTTTCAACCCGTCCTGGGTTCATTACTCTGTCGCTTTTGCTTTCGGATCTATTAACGATGTTAGCTTCAGGGGCGCTTGCAGTGGGTCTCCGATACCTGCTGGACAGGGGGGTGGATCCTTCTCTTTACGCCTCGCTTTGGCCGGTGGTCGGGCTCTTTGTTTTGGCGTACGCCTTGATAGGCCTGTATCCGGGTGTGGGCCTGGCACCGGCCGAGGAGCTCAGGCGGTTGACGTTGGCCACCACGCTGGTTTACCTCGTGCTTGGTGCGGCATCCTTCTTGTTCAGGGAGGAGGCTACCTATTCTCGCTTAGTTTTTTTCACGGCATGGGCGCTTTCAGTGGCGCTGGTGCCTCTTGGCCGTGCCTTTGTTCGCCATCTTTTTGCGCATCGAAAATGGTGGGGCTACCCGGTGGTGGTGCTCGGGGCAGGAAAAACCGGGCGCATGGTGGTACAGGCACTCAAGCGACAGCCGGGATTGGGTTTAAAGCCGGTAGCCGTGCTTGATGACGATCCCCAAAAGCACGGGGCCTTAGAGGGTGTGCCCGTGGTGGGAGGCGTGGAGCTTGCTCCGGTGCTGGCCAAGGAGCTCGGCGTGCGCCACGCCATCGTGGCCATGCCGGGGGTTCCGCGTGGCCGATTGCTTGAGGTGATCGAGCAATATGGTCGGGTCGTTCCTCACCTTGTTTTAATCCCCGACCTCTTTGGGTTTTCGAGCCTCTGGGTTGCGGCGAAGGACCTGGGTGGAGTGCTCGGGCTTGAGGTGCGCCAGAGGCTGCTGTTGCCAGGCCCGCGCTTAGTTAAGCGGATGATTGATGTTGTGGTCTCGTTTGTTGTGGGTGTTGCGGTGTTACCGTTGCTTGCTTTTATCGCATTGCTTATTAAGCTAGACTCCCCTGGACCTGTTCTCTTTGTGCAGAAGCGACCAGGGTTGGGAGGGCGGCTTTTCAACATTTACAAGTTCCGCACAATGTATATTGACGCGGAGAAGCGATTTGAGGCACTTCCTGAAAATCTCAAGCGAGAATTCGAGCTGCACGGGAAGATCAAGCACGATCCTCGCGTAACACGTGTTGGGTACTGGCTCCGGAAGCTGAGCCTAGATGAACTCCCGCAGCTGTGGAATGTGCTGCGTGGGGAGATGAGTTTGGTGGGACCGAGAGCCTACCTTCTGAATCAGTTGCCTCAAATGGAGGGGTACGAAGGAATCATTTTCAAAGTACCTCCTGGCGTGACTGGTCTTTGGCAGGTTAGTGGTCGGAGTGAGGTTACTTTCAGGGAACGCTTGGATATGGATGCCTACTACGTCCGCAACTGGTCTGTTTGGCTTGACCTTTACATTCTTGCTCGCACGGCCTGGGTGGTGCTCTTCGGAAAAGGCGCGTATTGATGCCGAAGATCATAACTGGTGGTTAAAAGCGTATTTTTCTTTAAGCTAGGCTTTCTAGGCCCTTTTCCTCCTTGAGCCGCTTGAGGAGGGCCTTGATCTCCTGGATGCGGCTCTTCTTGGCCACCAGGGTGATGTTTCCGTCGCGCACGATGACCACGTCTTCCAGGCCGAGGGTCACCACCACCTCGTCCTTACTGGTGGCGTAGATGATGGCCCCGTTGGTGTCGAGGCCCACGTGCTTGGCGAGCTCCACGTTCTGCCCCTCGGCGCCGAGGAGGCGTTCGAGCGCGGTCCAGTCCCCGAGGTCGTCCCAGGTGAAGGGGGCGGGGACGACGTAGGCCTTGTTCGTTTTCTCCATCACCGCGTAGTCAAGGCTGATCTTCGGCAGCTTGGGAAAGGCCTGGAGGGCTTCCTCCTCTAAAGGCTCGAGCACCTCCGGGGCGTGCGTCTTCAGCTCTTTGAGCATCACCCCCGCCCGAACGACGAAGATGCCGCTGTTCCACGAGTAGCCCCCGTCTTTCAGGTAGGCTTCGGCCGTAGCTCGGTTGGGTTTTTCAGCAAAGCGCGCTACCCGGTACACCGGAAGATCGTCCACTTCCCCGACCTTGTCCCCTTGCTGAATGTAGCCGTAGCCGGTGGCGGGATGGGTGGGGCGGATACCGAAGGTGAGGATTGCCTCGTGCGCGGCGGCGAAACGGGCGGCGGCCTCGACGCTTCGCCGCAAGGCTTCGGGCGGAGCGATGTGGTGGTCGGCAGGGAAGACGCCTAGGACCGCGTCCTTTCCGTGTGCGGCGGCGACGCGCAGGGTGGCCCAGGCCACGGCCGGGGCGGTGTCCTTGGGCTCGGGTTCCAGAATGAGGTTTTCCGCGGGCAGCTCGGCGAGTTCTTCCAGAATCTTGCCCGCGAGGGGGCGCGAGGTGGAGACGTAGAGCGTTTCCCAACCCCCGGCCAGGGGAACGAGGCGCTCGGCGGTGGCCCGGATCAGGCTCTTGCCCCCCGGGAGGAGGCGCAGAAACTGCTTGGGCCGGTCCTTCCTGGAGAGCGGCCAGAACCGCTCGCCCTTTCCGCCTGCCAGGATGAGGGGGACGAACTTCGGCATGGCACCACTTTAGCGCATCGACTGCTCTGTCGTGGGATTTTCCATCCGGCCCACGTCTTTTGTTTGTGGGGTTAAAAACCCTTGGAAGGCCGTCATCATTCCTTTATCTTGTGCTCTATGGAGACCTTAGCCGAGGATGAGCTTTCGCTGCGTGACCTGGTGGCAATTTTGAGGCGCCGGGCGTTGTATCTATGGCTCTTGCCTTTAACGTTCGTTTTGGTTGCAGGAATTTATGCGTTTTTGATTGCGAAGCCTGTTTATTCGTCGACAGCCACGCTAAGCGTGGCCCCGGTTCAGGTGCAAGCCCGGCTTGAAAGCAAGATTCAAGTGCAGCAGGCGACCCCGATCACCTTCGGGGGGTTGAAGGCACTGGCCCTCTCGGACGCTACCCTGAAACCAGTATGGGAAAAGCTTAAACAGGGGAAGCGCTTGCCCGACACGTGGGATGCGCCGGACCCGGTCGAAGGAGTGGGACGCATGCGCAAAGCCTTTTCGATTAGGGACGTTTCTCAAAGGCAGTCCCCCTTGGGCAACCAGATCCCACCGATCATCGCAGAGCTCTCTGTGCGCGCGGAGCGTCCAGAGCTCGCCGCCCTCGCCGCCAATCTTTGGGTGGAGGAGGTAAAGCGTCGCGTGAACGCCATCCCCATCGAGAGGTTGAAGGCAAGCTTGAAGGCGCTCGAAGAGCAGATCGCGCCCGCAGAACAGGCCTACCGGGAGGCGGAAGGGCACTGGCAAGCCTTTACTCGACAAACCACCTTGTCCCAGGATCAAGCAGAGCTCGCATCCAAGACCAAGGAGGCCATCGCGCTTGACGCGGAGCTTGCGAACATCGAGCGCGAGCTGGACGCCGTGCGCGGCTCGATCGCCGCCGCGGAGCAGGCATTTCGAGCGCAGCGGGACATCGTCCCGCTCGATCTGCCTTCCGACCAAGTAGCCATGGTTAACCGGAGCCTCTCTGAGGCCCGTCAAGCATTGAAGGCCCAGCTCGAACGTGCTGAAAAGGCCTACCTGGAGGCTTCGAAAGCCCTGGAGGCGTTTCAGCGGAAAAACAGAATCGAGCTTTGGCGCTCGGAGCTGGCGGAGTACCAAAAAGTTTATGCAAAGAGTCAGGCCAGGTTGCTGGCCATTGACGCGGAGCTTGGGAAAAAGCAATCGCTTTTAAAAGAGGCCACCTCCCGCCTTTCGCTTTACCGAACGGAGCTTAAGAGCGCGTCTCCTGGCGATGTGGTTGCAGGATTAAAGGTGAAGGATGCTCAAGCGGTGCTCGACCGCCTCCTTAAATGGGCCGAGGAGCGGTTGAGGAACGCGGAGGAGGCCTGGTCGGCCTTTCAAAAGCAGAGCAAGCTCGAGGCCATGAAAAAGGAACTTGGGGCCTACTTGAATCGTCTAGCGGAGATTCAGGCGGTCTTGGAGCGCGCTACCACTGACCGGGCGGTCAAAGAAGCCAAGTTGGCGCGCCTTGAAGCAGCGCTAGGCGAGGAACCCCGGCTGCTTGCCTTGGAACGGGAAATCACCGCCGATCCCGCGGTAACCGCGCTCATCGAAAAGGGGCGGGCGATTGAAGCCTTGGTGGGTTTAAAACTAAAAAACCAAACGCTAAACCCCACCTACACCCAGCTTCTTTCCAAGACCCTGACCTTGAAGAGCGAGCTTTCGGCCTTAGATCGCCGGGTTAAGGAAATGCGCGCGGAGGCTGGAAAGCTGTCTCCCAAGGTTTCCAGTTTGCAGGCTGAGGTCGCGAGTGAGGAGGCCCAGAAGGTGCGTCTTGAGGCCGCGCTTTCTACAGCACGCGATGTTTACCGAACGACCTACGCTCTCGCGGAACGGTTGCGGGGCCTGAGCGATCGGCCAGAAGCAAGGCTGCGGGAGACCAATCCTGACGTGTTGAAGTCCCGGGAGCAAGTGTTTCAACTCCAGGCGGAGATCGCTGCCTTAGAGGCAGAAAGCAGGGCCTTGAAGCAAAACCTGGGCACCCTTGATAAAAGAATTGAAGCCTTAAAAAATCAACTGGCGACCGCTGAACAAGAAAAGGACCGCCTGACGCTGGACTTTGAAACCAAGCGGGCGGTCTATCAATCGTTGCGCCAGCGCCTGGACCAGCTCGCCAACCTCGAGACCCGTGAGATCGTGTTCGATAACCCCAATCCCGCGTATCAAACGCTGAAGCAAGCGCTTATCGACTTGAGAACGAAAGAGGGGAGCCTCCAAGCGCGTTACGCCGCGATCCAAGGTCAAAAGCAAGTGGTGGAGGCTCGGGTCAACGAGCTAAAAGAGCGAGTCGCCCGGGCTCAGGTCGAAAAGAACGCCGTTGATCAAGCCCTTTCGTTGGCAAAGGAGGCCTATCTAGCCTTGGTGAAAAAACGGACGGATCTGCAAATTCAAATCGCAAGCAACCAAAAGGCCTGGGCTTCGGTGCTGGCCCCTGCTTTTCCGGTTTACGAAGAAGTCTCCCCAAAGCGCGGCTTGTTGATCGCGCTGGCGCTCTTCTTAGGGCTGATGGTGGGGGTGTTCGCCGCGTTTTTGGCTGAGGCGCTTTCGCCCGCGGCTAAGGAGGTCGAAGCAAGTCAGCCCACGGCCGGTTCAATGTAACCCTTAACACGTTGTTCACTGGAGTCCCATACCCTCGTGCCGGTGAAGGAATGGCTTTTAGCACGAGAGGAGGGCTCCAGTGAACATCCACAAGAACGCGCGGCTTACCTACTAGGGAAAGCGCATCTTTGTGTTTCGCATGATCCACGAGGGCCTGCCGGTCAGGGAAGCGGCCAAGGCCTGGGGCATTAGCCCGAAAACCGCCTGCAAGTGGCTAAAACGGTATTGCGAGGAAGGCGAGGCAGTCCTTTCAAGCGCAGCAAAACCGAGGAGACATCCGAGGGGAACGTCGGAGCAGTTGTAGCAATGGGTTATTGATCTCCGCTAGCGGGCGTAGGCCCTACCACGTCATTGCCTGAAAGCTCGGACTTTCCAGGAGCACGGTGGAGCGCATATTCGAAACCCGGGGCCCAAGCGGATTTCCATCTTGGAGCCGAACCCCCGCCCCGGCGTTCTGCGGTGGAGGCCTCAGGGATTTTATGGCGCCTGGGCTTGCACGCTTTAAGAGGCCCGGTCACCGGGTGACCCAGGACGGGAAGGGCCGGAACCACTCGTCCGGCCCAAAGTGCGTCTACGCCGCGGTGGACGGTCACAGCCAGAAAGCCTACGGAGGGACGCAGGGCAACGAGCGGAAAGGGCATGCCGTCACCTCTCTACGCTTAGCGCTGCGCTACGACCGGCGGATGAGCATCCGGGTGCGGGTGGTGCCGGTTTCCGGCACCACCCGCACAGTAGCCAGGGTAACCAGGTCCCGTCTCACCCCTGAGGCTTGGTATGAACAGCGCGATGAGACAGCACACCTGGTGCTTTTTTCGTTAAAGTAGGCGGCATGGAGCATCCTTGCGAGGATGAGATCTCGATGCGTGACCTTTACCTCATGCTGAAAAAGCGTTGGCAGCTGGTGCTGGGTTTGCCGCTGTTGCTCGCGGTGGTCGTCTTTGCGATCAGCGTGGTGTTTCCCAAGACATATACGAGCGTCGCGGTGTTTGCGGTGGAGGCGGCTGTTCCTTCTAAGGACGCGGACGGGAGCGCGAATGTTGTTTTGAAGGTCAAGCCCGCTGCGCTGGTGGAGGGGTTGAAGGCACACCTTGCGACCGCCGCGTTCGCGCGGAGGTTAGGGGAAAAGGGCGAGGTGAGCTGGGCGAAGGTGCGGTTCGATGAGAAGAAGGGTTTCCTCAGCCTGGTGGCTCGGGGCCATCTTCCTAAAGAGGCCGTGGCCCGCGCCCGACGTCTGGCGCAGACGGCGGAGGAAGACTTCGCCAGCGCGGCGCTCGAGGCCCTGCGTCGCAGGCTGCAGTCCGAGCGTGCGGAACTCAAAAGCACCCTTCCCGCGCTGATTGCCCAGCGGAAGGATCTTGAAAAGCGCCTGACCGCGCTTCCGAGTGAACCCGCCGGTGCGCTGGGGCAGGGGGCGCTTCGTCAGGCCGACGTCGATCCACTGGTGGCGGAAAGCCCCGACCCCGCCCGGGCGTATCTGCGCCTGGAGCTCGCCAAGCTCGAGGCCCAGATCGCGGAAAAGCAGGCCCGGCTCTCGCAGATCGAAACGCTCCTCGCCGACGACGCGAGCCTACGTCAACTCGCCGAGGGCGCGGTGCCGCTGCGCCTCGTCGCCGCACCCGCGACCCCGCTCAAGCCGGTGGGGCCAAGGGTGCTCTTGAACACCGCGCTGGCGCTGGTGCTGGGGCTGTTCATTGGGGTGTTTTGGGTCTTCCTGCAGGCGGCGCTCGAGCCCCCACCCGCCACCCCCGAGGTTGCCGAGGCGCGCGAGGCCGTGCCAAGCTCCTAGTGTGAAGGCGCGCGTCTTCCTCCTCGCTGGATCCGTCCTCCTCTTGTTGCTTGCGCTCTACGCCGGCCTGGTGCGCCTGGGGCTCGCTTGGCCTGGCGGGGCGCTGGCCCTTCGGCACGGCCCGCTAATGGCCGCGGCCTTCTTCGGGGCGCTGATCGCCCTGGAGCGCGCGGTGGGACTGGGCGAGGCCTGGACCTACCTGGCCCCCGGGCTGATGCTCGCCGGGGGCGCGTTGCTCCCTGTCCTTCCCGGGGCCGGGGCCTGGCTGCTCCTGATCGGGGCCTTCGTCTACGTCCTCGTCGCCGTGCACATCTACCGCCTGCAGCCCGCGGACTTCACCCTGGCGATGGGCCTGGGGGCGGGGTTGCTGCTTTTGGGCGACCTGGCCTGGGTGGCCGGGCGGATGGCCTGGGCGGCGCTTTTATGGGCCGGGTTCTTGGTGTTAATCGTCGCCGGGGAGCGGCTCGAGCTCTCCCGCTTCGTCCCCAAGCCGAGGGCGGCCTCCCAGCAGTTCTTAGCCGCTGAGGGGGGCTTGCTGCTCGGGCTTTTGGGCTATCCCCTCGCCGACGCCCTCTTTTCACGCCTCGTGAGTCTCGGGTTTTTGGCGTTGGCGCTCTGGCTCTTGCGCTACGACGTGGCCTGGGTCAACCTGCGCCGCGAGGGCGTTCACCGCTTCATGGGGCTCGCCCTCCTGACCGGCTACGCCTGGCTTTTGGTCGGCGGGGGGTTGCTTGTCGTCTTCGGCCTGCCCCCCGCAGGGTTCGTCTACGACGCGATCCTGCACGCGGTCTTCGTGGGCTTCGTCTTCGCCATGGTCTTCGGCCACGCCCCGGTGATCTTCCCCGCGGTGCTCCGGCTGCCGCTACGCTTCGATCCCCTGGCCTACGGCCCGCTTTGGCTCTTGCACCTGAGCCTCTTGGTCCGGCTGCTCGGGGACCTCGCCGCGCTCCCCGGCTTTCGCCTCTGGGGCGGGGTGGGAAACGCCGTTGCGATCCTGCTCTACTTCCTGGTCACCGCCCGGGTCAGCCTTCGCGGGCTTCGTTCGCCGAACCCGTCTCGGGGATGAGGGCGAGGACCTCCTCCGGTGTGAAGGTGTAGACCTCCCCGCACCAGCGGCAGACCACCTCAGCGCCCCCTTCCCGGGCCATCTCCTCGAGCTCTTCGGGTTTGAAAAAGCGCAGCGCGTCGCGGGCCTTCTCCCGGCTGCAGCGGCAGGCGAACTGCACCGGGAGCGCGTCCGGCAGGCCCACCGCCTCCCCTTCGAGCCGTTCGAAGCCAAGCCCCTCGAGCACCCGGCGCACCGCGCCCTCGAGCCCTTCCTTCAGGAGCAGCTCGGAAAACCCAGGGACCTGCTTCAGGTTGGCCTCGAGCCGATCGAGGACCTTTTCCTCGGTCCCGGGGAGGACCTGGACCACCATCCCCCCGGCGGCCTCGACGTGGCCGTCCGGGGCGACGCGCACCCCGAGGAGGACCGCGGAGGGGATCTGCTCGGAGGTCATCAGGTAGTAGGCGAGGTCCTCGGCGATCTCCCCGGAGACCAGGGGAACGCTGGAATCGTAGACCTCGCCGTTCGGAAGGCTGCGCATCACCCGGAGCTCTCCCTTACCGATCAGGCCGCCGACGTCGAGCTTACCCCGCGCGTTCGGGGGCAGGTCGGCTTCGGGGCGGTCGACGTAGCCCCGCACCCGGCCGTCCACCCCGGCCTCGGCGACGAGGTGGCCCAGGGGACCCTCGCCCTCGATCTTCAGGGTCACCCGCTCGCGGGGCGTCTTCGAGAGCAGGTAGGCGAGCAGCACCGCGCCGGTCAGCGCCCGCCCCAGCGCCGCGGTCGCGGTGGGGGAGAGGCCGTGGCGGCGGCGGGCTTCCTCGACGACGTCGGTGGTGTCGGCGGCGAGCACCCTAAGCTGGCCGCCGGCGGCGAGGCCCCGGATCAGGCGGCCCACCCTAGACCTCCGCTCCCCGGGCGGCGCCGAACTTCTCCCTTAGCGCCCGCGCCGCGGGCGGGGGGACGAAGCGGCTGACGTCGCCCCCGTAGCGGGCGATCTCCTTGACCATCGTCGAGGAAACGAAGGACCAGCGGGTGGCGGCGAGGATGAAGAGCGTCTCCACCTCGGGGTTGAGCTGGCGATTGAGGTGGGCCATCTGCAGCTCGTACTCGTAGTCGGAGACTGCGCGCAGGCCCTTGACGATGATCCGCGCGCCCTTCTTGCGCATGTACTCGGCGAGGAGGCCGCTGAAGGCCTCGACCTCGACGTTCGGCAGGTGGGCGGTCGAGGCCCGGATGATCTTCAGCCGCTCCTCGATGGTGAAGAGGTAGCGGTCTTTTTTCGCCGGGTTTTCCAGCACCGCCACCGTGACCCGGTCAAAGAGCCGGCTGGCGCGCTCGGCGACGTCGAGGTGGCCGTTGGTGAAGGGGTCGAAGCTGCCTGGGTAGACGGCGTGCATCTCATGCCTCCGCGGGGACCAGGGTGAGGGCGTTCTTGCCGTAGACGCGGCGTTCGCCGAAGGGCAGGGCGAGCTCCTTGGGGTGCTGCAGGATCATCAGCCCTCCGGGGACGACGATCCCGGCTTCCAGGAGGCGTTCGAAGGCCTCGACGACGTCGATCGGGTAGGGCGGGGCCATGAAGGCGACGTCGTAGCGCTCACCCTGCCGCTTGGCTCCTTCGAGGAAGCGCTCGACCGAGGTGGGCACGACCCGCGCCGGGAGCCGGGTCTTGAGGAGGTTTTGACGCAAGAGGCGCACCGCTTCCCGGTCGCGCTCGACCAAGGTGGCCTCCCAGCCCTCGCTTGCGGCCTCGAGCCCCACCGCGCCGCTGCCCGCGTAGAGGTCCAAAAACCGTCCCGGCCGGGGGTAGCGGCTTCTCAGGTGGTCGAAGAGCGCCTTCCTGAGCCGGACCGGGCTCGGCCGCGCCGAGGCCGGCACTGCAAGCGGCACCCCCTTCGCCCTGCCCCCGAGGATACGCGGCCGTCCCATCGCTCCCTAGCCTACCAGAAAGTGAAAAAGGCCCCGGAGGGCCTTTTTGGTCGGGGAGAGAGGATTCGAACCTCCGACCCCCTCGTCCCGAACGAGGTGCGCTACCAGGCTGCGCTACTCCCCGACGCAGCAACCCTAAGTTTAGCCCGGCACCCTGGGGCTGTCAATTTGCCCTAGGCTGGGGGCATGGACGCACCGCTTTGGCTCTCGCCGCGCCTGGTGCCCCGGATCTGGGGCGGGCGCGCCCTCGCCGAGCGCTTTGGGGCTTCCTCCCCGGAGCCAATCGGGGAGGCTTGGCTGGTCTACGACGACAACCTCGTCGAGCGCGGCCCCTTCGCCGGTCGGCCGCTTAAGGAGGTGATCGCTGAGCTGGGGCCGGGGTTTTTGGGCGCGCGGGGGGCGGTCCAGTTTCCCCACTTCCCCCTCCTCGTCAAGCTGATCGAGGCTCAAAGCTGGCTCAGCGTGCAGGTGCACCCGGACGACGCCTACGCCAAACGCCACGAGGCCGCGACCGGCTATACCGGCAAGAGCGAGGCCTGGGTGGTCCTTTCCGCCGAGCCGGGGGCCGAGATCGTCTACGGGGTCAAGGAGGCGGTGGACCCGCAGACCTTCGCCGAGGCCGCGCGCTCGGGGGCGGTGCTCGAGCTCTTGAACGTCGTTCCGGTGGCGCCGGGAGAGGTGATCTACGTCCCCGCCGGGGTGATCCACGCCCTGGGCCCGGGGGTGGTGGTGCTCGAGGTCCAGCAGCGCTCGGACCTCACCTACCGCATCTACGACTACGGCCGCGGCCGCCCGTTGCACCTCAAAAAGGCGCTCGAGGTGGCCCGGCTCGTCCCCACCCCGCCGAAGAGGGCCCGCCTGGCCCCGGGGGTCTTTTTGGAAACCCCCCACTTCACCCTGGCCCAGGTCGAGGCCTTTGCCGAAGCCCCCGCAGAAAGCGCGGCGGCGCTCGCGCCCCTCGCGGCCGGCATGCCTGGCGGGGTGCTCGGGGCCGGGCGGCGCGCCGAGCTGGACGCAGGCCCCTGGGTCCTGGCCTGGGTTTAAAGCCTGGCCGCCCGGCGGGCCAGGACCAGGGCCAGGCCCACGACCCCGAGCAAGCCCCCCATTGCCCCGCCGAACCCCAGGGCCAGAAAAGGCGGGTAGACCAGGCCCGCCAGCGCGCCCCCGAGGTAGTAGGCGGCGACGTAGGTCCCGCTCACCCCGGCCCCGAGGCGCCCGGCGAGCGTCGCCGCCACCGCCTGGGCGGCGAAGACGCCAAAGAGCATCAGGGCGAACCCAAGGCCCACCGCGGCCACCGGCCCGAGCATCAGGAGGACCCCTAGCCCCGCGGCCAGGAGCCCCGCCGAGAGCGCCCAGCGCTCGCCCTTGCGCTCGGCGGCGAGTCCCCCCAGGGTGGAACCGGCGATCCCCGTCGCGTAGGCGGCGAAAAAGAGGCCGATCGCCCCCTCGCCGAACCCCAGGGCCTTGAGCCGGTAGGGGAGGAGGTTCGCGGCGAAGAGGTTGGTGAGGAGCAGGCTCCCCCCCAGGGCGTAGAGGGGGAGGGCGGAGCGCGCGTAGCGGGGCGGAGAGAGCCGCACCCGGCTGCGGTCGCCGAAAAAGGCCGGGGCCAGCATCAAAGCCGGCAGGCTGAGGGCCAAAAGGGCGGTGCCGACGCCAAAGCGCTCGGCGATCAGGCCCGCGAGCACCCGCCCCAGCGTTCCCCCGACGGCGTTGCCCGCGACCATCAGCCCGCCGTAGGCGCGGTGCCGGCCGGGGAAGAGCTGGGGCAAGAGGGCGAACCCGATCCCTGGCACCGCGGCCAGCGCCGCCCCCTGGAAAAAGCGCAAGAGCGCCCAGAGCCAGAGCGCGGGGGCGAGGGCCCCCAGGACGCCAAAGAGCCCGACCCCGAACATCCCCGCCCCCAGGATCCAGCCCGCGGGGAGGCGGAGCCTGGGGTAGAGCGGGGAGAAGAGGACCAGAGCGAAAAGGGGCAGGGCCATCCCCACCCCCGCGGCGCCGGCCGGGGCCGCAAACCGGGCCTCGAGCGCGGGCAAAAGCGGCTGTGGGGCATAGAGCGCGGAAAAGAGCGCGACCCCGGAGAGGAGCAAGGCCAGGCGCATGTCCCCAGTCTGTCACCCGGGGTTTGGGGAGACCGACGGTGCGACGTGGCCGAGCTGGTGCGGCTTTTGGAGGTTTTCCCTGCCGTCGTCGAGGCCGTCCTCACCACCCAGGTGGAGATGGAGGCGCGCTAGCCCCCTTGACAGCCCTTTACTCGTTTGGTATCTTAGCTTTTGCGCCACTGAGGTGGCGGGGGACCATGAAAAGCGGGCCAAGCGAGTAGCGCGAAGTGTCTTGGGCTTTTTACACGTGGAGTGTGGAAGGTCAAGGTAGTAAGGGCGCACGGTGGATGCCTCGGCACCCGAGCCGATGAAGGACGTGGCTACCTGCGAAAAGCCAGGGGGAGCCGGTAGCGGGCGTTGATCCCTGGATGTCCGAATGGGGGAACCCGGCCGGTGGGGACACCGGTCACCGCTGTGTATGCAGCGGGGGGAACCTGGGGAACTGAAACATCTAAGTACCCAGAGGAGAGGAAAGAGAGATCGACTCCCTGAGTAGCGGCGAGCGAAAGGGGAAGAGCCTAAACCGGGGTGCTTGCACCCCGGGGTTGGTGGGGCGTGTCCTGGGCGAAGCCCGGGGAGTGAGCAATCCCTGGTCTAGCCGAATCCTGCTGGGAAGGGGAGCCAGAGAAGGTGAAAGCCCTGTAGGCGAAAGGCCAGGGACTCTCTGGGGCACGACCCCGAGTACCCTGTGGTTCGTGGAGCCATGGGGGAATCTGGGCGGACCACCGCCCAAGGCTAAGTACTCCGGGTGACCGATAGCGAACCAGTACCGTGAGGGAAAGGTGAAAAGAACCCCGGGAGGGGAGTGAAAGAGAACCTGAAACCGTGCGCTTACAAGCAATCACGGCCCCACGCCTGCGCGCGAGCGCGGGGAGGGGTTGTGGTGTGCCTATTGAAGCATGAGCCGGCGACTTGCGGTCACTGGCGAGGTTAAGCCGGGAGGCGAAGCCGAAGGGAAACCGAGTCCGAAGAGGGCGTAGAGTCAGTGGTCGCAGACCCGAAACCAGGCGAGCTAGCCCTGGCCAGGCTGAAGCTGGGGTGACACCCAGTGGAGGGCCGAACCGGTAGGGGATGAAAACCCTTCGGATGAGCTGGGGTTAGGAGTGAAAAGCTAACCGAGCCTGGAGATAGCTGGTTCTCCCCGAAATGACTTTAGGGTCAGCCTCAAGCGGCAACTCAGGCCTGTAAAGCACTGCTAGGGCTAGGGGGCCCACCAGCCTACCAAACCCTGGCAAACTCAGAAGGGTCTGAGTGGAGGCTTGGGAGTGAGGGCACGAGCGATAACGTCCGTGTCCGAGCGCGGGAACAACCGAGACCGCCAGCTAAGGTCCCGAAGCTAGGCTAAGTGGGAAAGGATGTGGGGCTGCTGAGACAGCCAGGATGTTGGCTTAGAAGCAGCCATCATTTAAAGAGTGCGTAATAGCTCACTGGTCGAGTGGCCCCGCGCCGAAAATGAACGGGGCTTAAGCCTAGCACCGAAGCTGCGGGTGCGACGGGAAGCCGTTGCGCGGTAGGGGAGCGTTCCCGAGGCCAATGAAGGCAGACCGCGAGGGCTGCTGGAGGCAAGGGAAGTGCGAATGCCGGCATGAGTAACGATAAGTGGGGTGAGAATCCCCACCGCCGAAAGCCCAAGGGTTCCTACGCAACGGTCGTCGGCGTAGGGTTAGGCGGGACCTAAGGCGTAGCCGAGAGGCGAAGCCGAAAGGGCAGCCGGTTAATATTCCGGCCCCACTCCACTGGAGCGATGGGGGGACGCCCTAGGCTAGGCGGAGCGGAGCTATGGCTAAGCCCGTTGGCCAGCGGGGGGTGCAGGGTAGGCAAATCCGCCCTGCGGGAGCCCGCCGCTGGTCGGGAAGCCCCGAGAGGGGTGACAAGCCGCTGAAGCCAGGGGGCCGAGAAAAGCCTCTAAGCGATGAAGGTGGAGTGCCCGTACCGCAAACCGACACAGGTGGGCGGGTGTAAGAGCACCAAGGCGCGCGGGAGAACCCTCGCCAAGGAACTCTGCAAAATGGCCCCGTAACTTCGGGAGAAGGGGTGCTCTCCGGGGTGATGAGCCCTGGGGAGCCGCAGTGAACAGGTCCTGGCGACTGTTTACCAAAAACACAGCTCTCTGCGAACACGTAAGTGGACGTATAGGGAGCGACGCTTGCCCGGTGCCGGAAGGTCAAGGGGAGGGGTGCGAGCCCCGAACCGAAGCCCCGGTGAACGGCGGCCGTAACTATAACGGTCCTAAGGTAGCGAAATTCCTTGTCGGGTAAGTTCCGACCTGCACGAAAAGCGTAACGACCGGGACGCTGTCTCGGCGAGGGACCCGGTGAAATTGAACTGGCCGTGAAGATGCGGCCTACCCGTGGCAGGACGAAAAGACCCCGTGGAGCTTTACTGCAGCCTGGCGTTGGTCTTTGGGCACGCCTGTGTAGGATAGGTGGGAGGCTAGGAACCACCCTCGCCAGGGGGTGGGGAGCCGCCGGTGAAATACCACCCTGGCGTGTTCGGAGATCTAACCCCTTTTAGGGGGACAGCGCTTGGTGGGCAGTTTGACTGGGGCGGTCGCCTCCTAAAGCGTAACGGAGGCGCCCAAAGGTTCCCTCAGGCGGGACGGAAATCCGCCGGAGAGCGCAAGGGTAGAAGGGAGCCTAACAGCGAGGCCTACAAGCCGAGCTGGGACGAAAGTCGGGCCTAGTGAACCGGTGGTTCTGTGTGGAAGGGCCATCGATCAACGGATAAAAGTTACCCCGGGGATAACAGGCTGATCGCCCCCGAGCGTCCACAGCGGCGGGGCGGATTGGCACCTCGATGTCGGCTCGTCACATCCTGGGGCTGAAGAAGGTCCCAAGGGTTGGGCTGTTCGCCCATTAAAGTGGCACGCGAGCTGGGTTCAGAACGTCGTGAGACAGTTCGGTCTCTATCCGCCACGGGCGCAGGAGTCTTGAGGGGGTCTGCTCCTAGTACGAGAGGACCGGAGTGGACGCACCACTGGTGTCCCTGCTGTCCCACCCGGGGCATAAGCAGGGTAGCCATGTGCGGGAGGGATAACCGCTGAAAGCATCTAAGCGGGAAGCCTGCCCCGAGATGAGGACTCCCACAGGGCAACCTGGTAAGGACCCCGGAAGAGAACCGGGTAGATAGGCCGGGGGTGGAAGCCCCGCGAGGGGTGAAGCCGACCGGTCCTAATCGTCCGAGGCCTTGACCTTGAGGAGAGATTGCGAGGCGCTTTGTGCGCGCTTGGCCCGCTGAGGTTCCCTGCCACCGGGGTGGTGGCGCGGGAAGCATGAAAGCGAAAAACATGAGATTCCCCCCGTGCCCATAGCGGCGTGGAACCACCCGATCCCATCCCGAACTCGGAAGTGAAACGCGCCAGCGCCGATGGTACTAGGCGGGCAGCCGCCTGGGAGCGTAGGTCGGTGCGGGGGGATTTTCCTTAAAACACCAACGCCGCGCATCGCGCGGCGTTTTTTTCGTTTAGTCGCGGTAGAGGATGCGGCCGCAGGAGGGACAGCGCACCACCTGGCGCCCCTGGTAGACCTTCTGGGCCACGTGGGTGGGGAGCTGCACCCGGCAGGCCTCGCAACGGAAGGTCTCCTTGACCTTGATCATGCGCGCGATCCCCACCCCGCGGCGGGCCCGGCGCACGACCTGGTACTCGCGGAGCACCGCGGCCGGGACCTGCTTGGCCCGGGCCTCGCGCTCGGCGAGCTTCGCTTCGTAGGTCGCTTTGAGGGCGGCGACGCGCTCGGCGTTCTCCGCCTCCAGGGCCTCGAGCTTGGGCTTGAGCTCGGCGAGCTCGGTCTCCAGGGCCTTGATCTCCGCCTCGAGCCGCTCGATCTCCTCGACCAGGGGAAGGGTGAGCTCGGTCAGCTCGTCGATCCGGGTGGCCAGCTGCTGGATGCGGTTTTCGTACTGGGTGGCCTCGCGGCTCGAGGTCGCGCTCATCTGTTCCTCCTGGGCCTTGCGCTTTTTCGCGGTGAGGTCCTTGAGCTCCAGATCGTTTTGCTCGTACTCCCGCTGCACCCGGTGCAGGCGCTGCTTGAGGTCCATCAGCGCCTCGATGCGGGCGTCCCAGCGGGCTTTGAGCTCGGAGAGCTCGGGCGGCACGCGGTCGATCTCTTCCTTGAGGTGGTCGAGTTCGAGGTCCTTTTCCTGAAGCTGGGCGAGTTCTTTTAAGGCGGCCGCGACGTCCACGCCCTTTATCCTAACCTACGTGAGCCTGCTGAACGATCGAGCGATCCGCGAACTGGCCCGGGCCGGGATGATCGAGCCCTTCGAGGAGCGCCTGGTGCGCGAGGGGGTAATCAGCTACGGGCTGTCCTCGTTTGGCTACGACCTGCGGGCGGCCCCGGAGTGGAAGGTCTTCACCGACGTCTTCGGGGCCGTCGTCGATCCCAAGCGGTTCGACGATCGGGCCTTCGTTTCCATCGAGGCCGACGCGGTCCTCATCCCCCCGAACTCGTTCGCCCTGACCCGGTCGGTCGAGTACCTGCGCATGCCCGAGGACGTCCTCGGGGTGGCGCTGGGGAAGTCGACCTACGCCCGCTGCGGGATCGTGGTCAACGTCACCCCCCTCGAGCCCGGCTGGGAGGGGCACGTGACCCTGGAGATCTCCAACACCACCCCGCTCCCGGCCAAGGTCTACGCCAACGAGGGGATCGTGCAGATCCTCTTTTTTAAGGGCGAGCGCCCGGAGACGACCTACAAGGACCGCCAGGGCAAGTACCAGGGGCAGCGGGGGATCACCCTGCCCAGGCTATAGTGGGCCCATGCGCGTGGCCCTGATCGCTTTGTTCGCCCTGGCCCTAGGAGGAAGCATGAAGCAGCTGCCCTACCTCAGCGAGAAGCCGATCCGCCGCTTCGAGAAACCGGAGGTGGTCACCGACCCCAAGGCCTGCGACTACTTCGCGGAGCTCGAGACCTCCAAGGGGAAGGTGATGATCGACCTCCTGGAAGAGTCCGCCCCGATCACCGTCAACTCCTTCGTCTTCTTGGCCTTGAACCGCTTCTTCGACGGGGTGCGCTGGCACCGGGTGGTGCCCGGCTTCGTCGCCCAAAGCGGCGACCCCACCGGCACCGGGACCGGCGAGGCGGGGTATTCGTTCGGCCTGGAGATCGACGAGAAGCTGGCCTACGACGCCCCGGGATGGGTGGGGATGGCCCGCACCCAGGACCCCAACTCGAACTCCTCGCAATTCTTCATCACCCTCGCCCCGGCGCCGCACCTCACCGGGAAGTACACGATCTTCGGCAAGGTGGTCGAGGGGATGGACGTGGTGCAGCGGCTCACCACCGAGGACACGATCAAGACCGTCCGAATCTACTGCAAGGAAAAGCCGTAGCCGGCTAGCGGCCGGCCTCCTCCCAGGCGCGCAGGTAGAGCGCGGCCAGCCGCCGCGCCGCGCGGTTGATCTGCACCCGGGCGGTGAGGCCGAAGGGGCTTTCCCAAAGGGTCTGGTAGTAGCGCCGGTCGAACGCCGAGTAGAGCCGCTTGACCCGCCAGAGCGCCTCGTTCAGGAAAGGGACCAGCGGGTGGTCCTCGCGGATCACGGCGAAGGCCAGGTGAAGGGCGTCGTCCCTGGCCGGAGCGGCGGTCTTCGGCCAAAAGTCGCGGGCCTCGTCCCAGTAGGCCTCGATGATCGTGGACTCGAAGAGGGCGTGGATGCCGCCGTTGAGCCAGGACTGGCCATCGAAGTCGGTGGTGGTGTGGAAGGGCTGGTGGGCGTCCCCGAGGTAGTGGGAGAGGTCGCCGGCGGCCTTGATGAAGGCCGCCTCGTCGTCCTCGCGGAGGGCTCGGACCAGGGCCTGGTAGCTCTCCTCGATGGCCCAGGGAAGGATCCCTCCCTGTTCCAGGGTGGCCTCGCCAAAGCGCGAGCGTGCCTCTTCGATCGACATTGGGAAGTGGGGGAAGGGCCAGGGCTCGTAGCGCTCGGCCTCCCAGTAGTGGCGAAAGGCCTCGCCGGGGGTGTGGCTCTTTCGCCGATCGGGGTCGTTGGCCGCGAGCTCAAGGGCCTTGAGGTGGGCGGCGAAGTAGGCCCTGGCGGGGCCCGGGGGGAGGTTTCGGATCGCGTAGGCGGTGATCAGCTCGTGGCCCTTGGGGCCCCAGGCGAGGGCCAGGCCGAGGAGGAGCAAGAGCGATGCGGCGCGTTTCACGAGAGGCATTCTACGCCGGGTGGATGCGGACCCAGGCCTCGTTGAAGCTTGAGCCCTGGCCGAGGTCGGTCGGTCGGTCCGGGGTGAGCAGGTTGTTGGGCTGGTGATCGGGGGTGGAGAGGGCGTCCCAGACCCCCTCCATCACCAGCACCCCAGGGGCGGTGCGGCGGCTGACGCGCACCCGCCGCCGCAGCTGGCCCTGGTCGTTCTCCAGGATCGCGTAGGCCCCGTCCCGAAGGCCCTCGCGGGCGGCGTCCTGGGGGTGGACGAGCACCCAGGGTTCGCCTCCCTCGGCGGCGCGCAAGGCCTCGACGCGGTTGAAGGAGGTGTTGAGGAGGTGGTGCGCGGGCGGGGTCATCAGCCGGTAGGGCCAGCGCGCAGGTGGGGTGAAGGTCCGGGGGTTGGGGGCGAAGAGCTGGATCGGCCGGCCGTCGGGCCGGCCCTCGGCGTAGGGGAGGAAGGGCGCCGGCAGGCGCAGCTTGAGGTGGCCCTGGGCCTTGAGGGCCTCGAAGGTGATCCCGTGGAAGAAGGGGTGATCGGTGTCCAAGAGCTCCTTGGCCCAGCGCTCGGCGTCGAAGTAGAGCGTCGGGGCCTCGAGGTCCAGCCGGCGCGCGAGCTCGGCGAAGACCCAGGTGTTTGGCCGGGCCTCGCCCGGGGGCGGGGCCACCGGTTCGGACCAGCTCAGGTGGTAGTGGCCGTAGGCGGTGTAGAGGTCGGGGTGCTCGAGGGGGTGGGTCGCGGGCAGGAGGAAGTCCGCGTAGCGCGCGGTGTCGGTGAGCTGGTTCTCCAGGACGATGGTGGTCAGGTCCTCGCGGGCCAGGCCCTCGCGGACCAGGCCGGCGCGGGGCACCGCGGCGGCGGGGTTGGCGTTGAAGACGAAGAGCATCCTGATTGGCGGGTCCTTGGCCTCGGTCAGGGCGCGCCCGAGCTGGATCTGGTTGACGTGGCGGGCGTAGGGGTTTGGGCGGAAATACCCCTTTGGCCGGTGGCCGCGCCAGAAGTGAAGCCCCTCCAGCCGCCGCTTGTTGAGCTGAAAGCCGCCGCTCGTCGAGAGCAGGGCCCCCCCGCCCCGGTGGCGCCAGCTGCCGAGGACCACCGGGAGCATCAGCACCGCCGCCAGGGCGTGGCCGCCGCCGGCGTGCCGGGTCATCCCGTAGCCCACCCGGAAGAGCTGGGGCGCCCCTTCGGCAAGGGCCTCGGCGAAGGCCTGAAGCTGGCCTTCGGGGACGCCGGTCACCGCCGCGGCCTGCGCCGGGGACCAGGCCCGGGCGGCCTCGAAGAGCGCCTCGTGGCCCTCAGTGTGGGCCTCGAGGTAGGCCCAGTCCACCGCGCCGAGCTCCAAGAAGCGGGCGATCAACGCCAGGGCCAAGGCCGCGTCGGTCCCCGGGCGCACCCGCAGGAAGGCGTCGGCAAAGCGCGTCGTTTTGTTCTCGTAGACGTCGACCGCGAAGACCTTTGCCCCCCGCCGGCGGGCAGCCTTCAAGAAGGGGACCAGGTGGGTGTTGGTGGACAGGACGTTGGCCCCCCAGAGGACGATCGTCTTGGCGTGGGGCAGGTCCTCGGGGTCGACCCCGAGCTTGGCGGGGCCGTAGACCGCGGCCCAGGCCGCCTCCCCGGCGGCGGAGCAGATCGTCTCGTCGAGCTCGGTGGCCCCGATCGCGCGAAAGAACCCCAGCGGCGCGCGGCCCTCGACCAGGCCCATCGTCCCGGCGTAGTTGTAGCGGAGGACCGCCTCGCCCCCGAAGGCGTCGAGGGTTCGGCGCAGCCGCCCGGCGATCTCGTCGAGGGCCGCCTCCCAGGTGACGCGCTCGAACCGTCCCTCGCCCTTGGCCCCGACCCGGCGCATCGGATGGCGGGGGCGGTCGGGGTGGGCAAGGCGCTCGGGGTAGCGGGTGGTCTTGGCGCAGGCGAAGCCCCGGGTCGTGGGGTGGTGGGGATCCCCGCCGACCCGGACCAGGCGCCCCTCGACCACCTCGGCCACCAGCCGGCAGGCGTCGGGGCAGTCCTGGGGGCAGCTGAAGGCCTTTCGCATGGCCCCAGTTTAGGCCCTCGGTAGAATGGCGGACGTGATCCGCGTCCTCTTCGCGCTCGCGGTGCTGGGCCTGGCGCTGGCCGCGGAGGGGGTCCGGCTCCGGCCGGAGGAGGCGGTCCAGGGCCGGCCGTTTTGGGTCTACCTCGACGCTTCGCTGCCCTTCGTCACCTACCTTGGAAGGCGGGCCCCGGTGATCGCCGGCCGGGCGCTGGTCCCGGTGCCCCTCGACGCGCCGGTGGGGCGCTGGCGGCTCTGGTTGGCGGACGGGCGCCACCTGACGCTGCCCTTGCGCCCCGGGCGTTACGGCGCGCGGCGCATCGCGTTGCCCCAAAAGGCGGCCTTTTTGGCCCCCAAGGTGCAGGCGGCGGCGAAGGCGGCGCTCGAGGCGGCCTGCGCGCAGAGGGGTGGCCGGCTTTTGGGTCCCTGGCGCTGGCCGCTTTCGGCGCCGGTGAGCGCGCCTTTCGGGGAGCATCGGGACTACGGGCGCCGCGAGGGGGTCCACACCGGGGTGGACCTCGCGGCGCCCGCGGGCACCCCGGTGGGGGCCGCGGCGCCGGGCATGGTGACCTTGGCCGGGCCACTCGGCCCCTGGGGAAACGCGGTCGTCCTCTCCCACGGCCGGGGGGTCTGCAGCCTGTACGGCCACCTCCGGCGGATCGCGGTGCGGCCCGGGGCGGTGCTTGGGACCGGCGACCGCGTCGGCTGGGTGGGCTCGACCGGCTACAGCAGCGGCCCCCACCTGCACTTCGAGGTCCGCGTTTTGGGCGTGCCTCAGGCGCCGGACTTCTTCTTGGGGGCGCGATGAAAGCCCTCTTGGTGGCCCTGCCTCTGCCGATCGGGCCGCTCTCCTACCTTCCCCCCTTCGGCGAGGGGGTGCGGCTTGGGGCCCGGGTCGTCGTGCCCTTTCGCCGCGGGCTGCGGGTCGGGCTGGTCGTCGGGGAGGAGGAGGCCCGGCGCGCCCACGCCCTCAAGGGGGCGATCGGCTACCTCGATGGGCAGCCGTTCCTCACCCCCGAAGGGGTGGCCCGGCTCTGGCGCGCCGCCGAGTTCCTCTTCGCCCCGCTGGGCCTGGTCGTCGCGGACTTTTTGCCCTTCATCGAAGGGCCCTTCGTGCATCAGGTGCGCCTGGTGCCGGGGGCGCGGGTGCCCGAGGGCTGGGAGGGGGCGCCCTCGGCGTGGCGGGACGCCAAACGCGTGCCGGCGGCGCTGCTCTCGGACCTCAGGGCCGGCGGGGTGCTGGAGGAGCGCGTCGTCGAGGCGACGCCCCAAAAGCGCGTCCTGCGTCCGGTGCGTCCGCCCGAGCCGGGCCTCAGCCCTCAGGCCCAGGCCGCCCTCACCACCCTGCTGGCCCTCGGCGAGGTCGAGAGCCAGGCCGAGCTGGCGCGCAAGGCGGGGGTGGGAGCGAGCGCGGTGCGCACCCTGATCCGGAAGGGCTACGTCGAGGTCACCGAGCGGCCCGCGCCTCCCGTGCCGCCGCCGCTGGAGGCGCGCCCCCTTGCCCCCCGGGTGCCCCCCTTCGCGCCGGATCGGATCAACGGCGGGCGGTTTCACGAGCGGCTCGCGGTCTTGAAGGGGATGATGCAGGAGGGGCCGCACCTGGTGCTCTTTCCCGAGGGGACGCTCCTCGAGCGGGCCGCGGCCTACCTTCCCGAAGCGGTGCGCTTTTTCGGAGGGTTTTCCCCGGAGCTCAGGCGGGCGCTCTGGCGGCCTTGGAACAAGAGCGTCCTGGGGAGCTTCCAGGCCCTCTTTTTCCCCGAGGCCTTCCACCGGGTGGTGGTCGTCGAGGAGGCCAGCGACGCCCACAAGCTGGCCTCGGGGAGCCGGGCCTTCTTGCCAGCCCTGGCCGAGGCCCTCTTCGACCGGGTCACCTACCTCTCCGCCGCGCCCACCGCGCGGGCGTGCTACGTCGCGAAGCATCCCCTGACGCTGCGGCCGGTCCCGGTCCGCGGCCGGGTGCGCCCGCACCCGAAGCGGGTCGGGTTTTCCGGGGAGGCCCTGGCGCTGATCCGTCAGGCGCTCGAGAACGGCCGCCAGGTCCTGGTGATGGCCGCGCGCAAGGGCTACGCGGCGCGGCTGGTCTGCCAGGCCTGCGGCTACGAGCCGGACTGCCCGAACTGCGCGCTGCCCTTGCGCTACCACAAGGACGGCAAGGGGGGGCGGCTGGTCTGCCATCAGTGCGGCCACGTCGCCCCCGCGCCGGCGCGCTGCCCGAACTGCGGGAGCGAGCTCTTGCTGGCCCGGGGTCCGGGGCTCGACTGGATCGCCGAGGACCTCGAGCGCCGCTTCTTTGAGGTGCCGGTGGGCAGGCTCTTTTCCGGAGGGGCCTTTGGCCTCGAGGCCCTGCGCGAAGGGACCCCGGGGATCCTGGTGGCCACGACCCGGGTGCTGCGCCACAACCCCCTGACCAACCTGGCCCTGATCTACTTCCCTTGGGTCGAGGGCTTCCTTCCGGCCTCGGACTTCCGCGCCGCCGAGGGGCTCTTTGCCCTCCTCTGGCAGCTGGCGGAGCTCGATCCGAGCAAGAACCCCTTCTTCTACCTCGAGGCCTACCACCCCGAGCATCCCGCGCTCCAGGGGTTCTTGGCACGGGACCTCGAGGGCTTTCCCAACGCCGAGCTGGCGCTCCGTCAGGCGCTCGGCTACCCGCCGGTGGTGCGCATGCTCAAGGTCGAGGTCAGCCACCCCTTGGAAGGGGTCGCCGCCGAGGCTGCGCACCGGCTCGCGGAGCAGCTTTCGCCGATCGCCGAGGCCGGCGAGCTGCTCGGTCCGGCCCCGGCGCCGGTCCCCCGGGTTCGGGGGCGCTACGTCTGGCACCTGCTCCTCAAGGGCAGGGACGAGGCGCGGCTGAAGGCCCTGGTCCAGGCCTTCGGCGACGCCCGCCCCGCGCGGATGCGCCTGGACCCGGACCCGATCGGCTTTTGGGGGCTTTTGGAATGATCGAGGCGTTCTGGCTCGGATGCTCGCTGGGGCTCGGCGCGGGGCTCAGCCCCGGACCGATGCTCGCCCTGGTGCTCAGGGAGAGCCTGACCCACGGGCCCTGGGCGGGGGCGCGGGCGGCGATGGCGCCGCTGATCTCCGATGGCCCCATCGTGCTCTTGGCCTGGCTCTTTGCCCGCCACCTGGACCCCGCGGCGTTTCGCTGGCAGGGGCGCTTTGCGTCTTTTTGGCTCGTCTACCTCGGTGCCCGGGGGCTCGCCTCCCCACCCGACGCGCCTAGGCGTCCCCCCAGCGGGTTGAAGGACGCGGTGGTCACCAACCTCCTCAACCCCCACGTCTACCTCTTCTGGCTCGTCGTCGGGGTGCCCGTCCTGGGGCGGCTGGGGGCGGCCGCGCCGGCCTTCCTCTTGGGGTTTTACCTGAGCCTGGTCGGGGCCAAGGTGGCGGTGGCCTTCGGGGCCGGCCGTTTCGCCAGCGCGCGATGGACCCGGCTCGCCGACCTCTTGCTGCTCCTGGCCGGGGCCTGGCTCTTCATTCGCTCGTGGCCTTGAGCTCTTCCCAGGGGAAGTCGTCGAGGGCGTAGAAGCGGTCCGCCTGCTGTGCCAGGCGGTAGGAGGAGAGGGCATGGAAGGTGGTGTTCTCGATCTGCATCCCCATGTCCTGGATCACCCGCACCACCTCGACGAAGTCGCCGTCGCCGGAGACCAGAATCCCCACGTCGTAGGCCCGGGCGTAGGCCAGCTTGAGCATGTCCACCGCCATCTGGATGTCCACGCCCTTCTCGACGAAGCCCTCGCCGCGGCGCTCCAGCCGGCCCAGGCGAACGGAGACGTAGGGGACCCGCTTGAGGTAGTTGAGAAAGCTCTGATGCGGCTTCGCCGCCGGGTCCTCCGGAGGCAGGGGGGCGTTGTAATAGTAGGCGCGCAAGAGCCTTCGCCCGGCGACCAGCATCTCAATGAACCGCACGAAGTTCAGGCGGTAGTCCGGTGCGACCTCGCTGACGAGGCCTTTATAAAGATTGGAACCGTCGATGAATATCGCGACCTTTTCCATCATACCCCCGCGCCTGCGGGCCCTTTCTGCCCTTCAGCCTATACCCTCTCATCAAGGCTTAGCAAGGGGTCATCAGCGTCGGGCCTGAATCACGTAGGGCGCGATCTCGGTGCCCGGGAAGTAATGGCCGAGCAGCTCGCGCCAGGTGTAGCCCCGCTCGGCAAGCCCCCGGGCCCCCCACTGGGAGAGGCCCACCCCGTGGCCGGCGCCGCGGCCGACGAACGTCGTCCCCCCCTCGACCCAGGCCAGGGTGGAGGGGAGGCCCAGGGCGCGCAAGAAGCGGGTGGCCTCGGGTCCTTCGAAGCGGGCAAGGAGGCTTGCCCCGGTCACGCTGAGGGCGGCGATCCGCCCGGAGGGGCTTCGTTGAAGGACGGCGAAGCGAAACGGGCCGGGATCCTGGGTCTTGAGCGCACGGGCGATGGCCTCGGGGCTCGGGGTCAGGCGCCAGGGCTGCTTTTTGGTGTAGGGATCGGGGCGGCTGACGAGGTAGGGGAAGGCCCGTCCCCAGACCTCGAGGGCAGCCGCGGTCTGCCCGCCGGAGTCGGCGTGATAGAGGGCCTTCGCGGGCCGCCCCTGGTAGGCCAGGAGGCGCCCTTTGGTGGCCTCGATCGCGGCCTCGTAGCGGGGGTTGACCGCCACCAGCCCGAGGTAGACCTGGCAGTTGGCGTCGGCGCAGAGGTCGTAGTCCGGGTCCTGGTTGAGGTGGGCCAGGGCATAGGTGCGCGCGAGGACCGCCTGGGCCTTGAGCGCCTCAAGAGGAAAGCTCGCGGGCATCTCTCCGGGCAGGACGCCGCGGAGGTAGGCCTCGAGGTCCACCACGTTGATCAGCCAGAGCTGCTGATCGCGCACGAGGACCCGTAAGAACCCCGGGTAGCGGCGGCCCAGGACGCGAAACGCCCCCTGCTGGGGCACCAGGGAGAGGGGGGTGGGCTGGCGCCGGCCGTCGAGGTAGAGGGCGCCGTCTTCGTAGGTCAGGCGGTAGGTCGCTTCGTGGTTCAGGGCGCCGAGCTGGCCGTAGGGGCCAAAGACGCGGTGCGGGCCCTCCAGGGTGACCGTAAAGGCCGGGCCGGTCGCGAGCTTGACCCGCACCTCGGGCCCGGCCAGAGCCAGGGTGAGGAGGAAGAGGAGGCCAACGCCCCACCTCATCGCCCCAGTCTCCGCTTCAGCTCGTTGGGCTTTTGCACCACGATGCGCCGGTAGCCGAGCTCGAGCACCTCCTCCAGGGCCAGCGCCCCGAGCAGACGGGTCACGGTCTCCCGGCTGCTGCCCACGATGCGGGCCAGGTCGTTGTGGGAAAGACGCACCTCGAGCCCGGCCGGGCCTTCCTCCATCAGCGCGTAGAGGAGCGCGTAGAGCCGCTGGGGGACGTCCTCGTAGCGCAGGGCCCGCAGCCGGGCCTGACTGCGGGAAAGCCGCTGGGCGAGCGCCTGGGCCCACCACGCCGCGGTCTTTGGATCCTCGGCTAGGGCTTGGCGCACGGCCCGGGCCGGGGCCACCCGGTAGCGCGCCGGGGTCAGGGCCTCGGCGTAGAGGCCATAGGCGGGGACGTGGCGGCGGAACTTCTTCAGCGCCAGCTCGCCGAACGGGTGGCCGGGTTCGACGATGTCCAGGGTGTGCTCGCGGTCGGCGTCGTCGAGGGCGAAGAGGCGGACCCAGCCCTCATCGAGCCAGAAGACCCGGTCCGCGGGCTCGCTGGCGCGGAAGATCAACCGCCCCCGGCGGGCCCGTTTGGCCTCGAAGAGGTCCCACGCCTCGCCCGGTGCCATCGCTCCTATTATGCGCGGGCGCCCACCCGCCAGGGGGCGTCGCTGACCGGGGCCAGGCCTGCCTTTTGCATTCGGGAAAAGAGCGCCTCGACCGCGCGCACCCCCTCGTCCCCCAAGCCCAGGGAGAAGTCGTTGACGTAGGTCTCAATGTGGGCCTGGATGACCGCGTCCTCGAGCTCTTGGGCGTGGGCCTTGATGTAGGGCCAGGCCGCCTCCGGGTGGGCCCTGGCGTAGGCCAGGCTGGCCCGTACCGCGTCGTCGAGGGTCCTGGCCCGGGCCGGATCGAGGTCCCTGCGAACCGCGATCAGGCCCAGGGGCAGGGGCAGGCCGGTCGTCTCCTCCCACCACGTGCCGAGGTCCAAGAGCCGGGTCAGCCCGTGGCGGGGATAGACGAAGCGGGACTCGTGGATGATCAGCCCGAGGTCCACCTCACCGCGGGCCACCGCGGGCATGATCTCGCTGTAGACCATGGGAACCGGGGTGAAGGACCGCTCCCCCATGAAGAGGCGGAAGAGCGTGAAGGCGGTGGTCTCCTCCCCGGGGTGGGCGACCCGGGCACCGGCGAAGGGGCGCGGCTTCTTGGCCACCACCAGCGGCCCCACCCCCCGGCCCAGGGCGCCCCCGCTCTCCAGCGCCAGGTAGCGGTCGCGGACGCGAGCGAAGGCCGCGTAGCTGAGCTTGGTCGCCGGCAGGCGGCCGGCCTTGGCCCAGGCGTTGAGGGTCTCGATGTCGGCGAGGACCGGCTGGACGGGCTCGGGGTAGGGGACCTTCCCGTGCACCAGGGCGTAGAAGATGAAGGTGTCGTTGGGGCAGGGGGAGAAGCCGAGCTGCATGCCCCCACTCTACCGGGCGGTGCCGTGGAGGAAGAGCTCGGCGATCGGCCGGGCGTCCTCGGCCCCGGTGGTCTCCGGCTCGAAGAAGTCGCGCACGGTGACCGAGAAGAGCAGGTTCAAAAAGTACTCGGCGAGCGCCTCGGGCGCGCCGGCCTTGGCCTGGCCCCGGGTCTGGCCGTGGGCGATGGCCCGGGCCACGGCCTTCACCAGGGCGCGCTTTTTCTCCCGCAGCCGCTCGTCGCGCAGCAGGCCGGGCAGGCCGGTGGCGGTGTAGAGGGCGCGGAAAAAGCCCCGGTTCTCCTTTTGGAAGGCCACCCCGGCCTCGGCTAGGGCCTCGATCGTCGTCGCGTAGTCCCCGAGGGGGACGGCCTCGAGCCGGGCCTTCAAGGCCTCGATCTTCTGCTCGATCAGCGCCTTGAGGATCGCCTCCTTGTCCTTGAAGTAGTTGTAGAGGGCGACCCGGGAGAGGAGGGCGGCCTCGGCGATCTCCTCCATCGTTGCCTTGGGGTAGCCTTTGGCCTCGAAGACCCGCATCGCGGCCTCGAGGATCTCCTCCTCGCGGCGCTGGCGGCGGGCGGCTTGGCGGGCCGTCGTCATCGGCTCCATTATAGCGAACTTTTGTCAACGCGATAAGTTTATTGACAAAGTGTAAACCCTGCTCTAGGGTAGGGCTTGGTATGGAACCGCTGAGCCGCTACGCCACGCGCCACCCCTGGCAGGTGATCCTGGTCTTCTTGGCGCTCACCCTGGGGCTGGGCGCGGGGATGCGTCACCTGGCCTTCGACAACTCGCCGGAGTCCTTCGTGCCCCCGGACCTTCCGGCGAAGCGCCTGCTGGACGAGGTACGCGAGACCTTCGGCGGGGGCGACGTGGCCTTCGCCGCGCTCGAGGGCGAGGTCTGGACCGTTCCCCACCTGAAGGCTTTGCGCGCGTTGAACGACGCCCTCAGCGAAATCGAGGGGGTCAACCGGGTCACCAGCCTGGCCAACGCCAAGCGCATGGAGGAGGTGGCCGGGGATCTGGTGATCGAGGACCTCCTCCCCGAGGACCTGACCCCCGAGGTGATTCCCGAGATTCGCGCCTACGTCGACGCCCATCCCCTTTACGGGGGGCGGCTGGTGAGCCGCGACGGGCGCTACGCGGCGGTGATCCTCGAGGTCGACCCCAAGAGCGACATGCGCGCCCTGAACCGGGCGATCCTCAAGACCCTCAAGGCCCACTGGGACGGCCCGGTCTACCTCGCCGGCACCCCGGCGCTCTCCGGCTACATCCTGGACACCCTGCAGCGGGACCTGCCCCGGCAGATGCTGCTCGCGGCGTTGATCATCGGTCTCGTTCTCTATTTCAACTTCAAAAGCGGGCGCGGGGTCTTCCTCCCGCTGTTGACCGTGAGCGTGGCCTTGATCTGGGCGCTGGGGCTCGGTGGCTGGTTGGGGTTCAAGCTGGGCACGATTAGCTCGATCCTCCCGGTGGTCGTGCTGGCGGTGGGGAGCTCGTTCACCCTGCACATCCTGAACCGCTTCTATCACGAGCTGGCCCACGGCGAGGCCCGTCAGAAGGCGATCGCCTTGGCGGTGCGGGAAACCGGCCTCGGGGTGCTGGTCAGCGCGCTCGCCGCGGGCGCGGGGCTCGCCGCGCTCTACACCTCGAGCATCCCCCAGATCAAGTTCTTCGGCGTGCTGGCGGCGTTCGGGGTGTTCGTCGCCTTCCTCGCGGCGACGCTCTTGGCCCCGGCGGTGCTGGCGCTCTTGCGAAACCCCCGGCGGGTGATGGATCCCGAGCGCCCGGATCCGATCAGCCGGGCGATGCTGGCCCTGGCCGCCTTCGTCAAGGCGCGGCGGCGGGAGGTGTTGCTCGTCGCGCTGGCCTTCTTCCTCTTGATGGTCTTCTTCGCCACCCGGGTTCAGGTCGAGACCAGCTTCATCGCCTACTTCCCAAAGGACGCCCCGCCCCGGGTGGCGACCGAGCTGATCGACCGCGTCTTCGGCGGTACCGACACGCTCAACGTGGTGGTGCGGGGCAACCTCAAGGACCCCGAGCTGATACGGGCGATCTACGCCTTCGAGGAAGCCGCGAAGGGGCTTCCCGAGGTCGGTAGCGCGATCTCGATCGCGGACATCCTGCGCGAGCTGCACAAGGCCCTGACCGGGACCTACGGGTTCCCCGACACCGAGGAGGGGATCGCCCAGGAGCTCTTGCTCTACCAGTTCTCCGGCGATCCCGAGGACCTCGCTCAGTTCATCACCGAGGACGCCAGCGCCGCCCAGATCCAGATCCAGGTCAAGAGCCTCCCCTCGACCCGGATGAAGGCCCTTACCGACCGCCTCACCGCGATGGCCAAGGAGACGATCGGCCCCCACGCGGAGGCGGTCGCGTTCACCGGGACCACGGTGCTGATGCTCGAGGTCATGCGCCTCATCCTCCACGACCAGTACGTCTCTTTGATCCTGGCCCTGATCCTGGTGGCCTTCTTCAACGCCCTGTTGCTGCGCTCGCTGCGGGTGGGGGGGATCAGCGTGCTGCCCCTCGGCCTGACGATTGCCGGCCAGTTCGGCCTGATGGGGGCGCTGGGCCTGCCCCTGGACACCGCAACCGCGCTGATCGCGGCGATCGCGATTGGCGTCGGCGACTACTCGGTGCACATCATCGTGCGCTACCTCGAGGAGCTGCGCAAGGGCGAGGCCCCGGAGGCCGCGGCCACCACCAGCCTCTTCGTCTCCGGGCGGGCGGTCTTCTTCACCGCGCTGGCGATCGGCGGCGGCTTCATGGCGCTCTTGTTGTCGGGCTTCGCCCCGATCCAGACCTTCGCCAAGCTCATGGGGTTTACGGTGAGCGCCACCGCGCTCTTTGCGCTCACCGTGCTGCCTGCGGCGCTCTTGCTCTGGGTGCGTCGCTACGGAAAGGAGGTTGGTCATGGGTAAGCAAGGTTGGTTGGGCATCGTGACGGTACTGGCGCTGGGCTTGGCCCTGGCGATCAGCGGCGACGAGGTGATGCGTCGGGTCGAGGCTCATCCCACGCCGAAGACCCTGCACGGCGTGATGGAGATGCGGCTCATCAACAAGTCGGGCAAGGTCCTGACCCGGAAGCTCGAGCTCTGGCAGAAGAAGGCCGGCGAGGAGGAGAAGATGCTGATCAAGTTCCTGGCCCCTGCGGACGTCAAGGGGACCGCCTTCCTCGTCGTTCGCAAGGGAGACCGGGAGGAGATGAAGCTCTACCTCCCCGCCCTCAAGCGCGTCCGCCGCATCTCCGCGAGCCAGAAGAAGGGCGCCTTCATGGGCTCGGACTTCACCTACGAGGACATCAGCAAGCTCGGGGCGCTCAAGACCGAGGATTACAAGAACACCCTCCTCGGCGAGGACACCCTGGACGGCAAGCCGGTCTACGTCGTCGAGGCGGTGCCCAAGCCGGGGGTGGACACGATCTACGACAAGCTCGTGATCTGGGTCTGGAAGGAGAAGTTCCACCCCTTGAAGGTGGTCTTCTATCAGCGTCAGAAGAAGCTCAAGGAGATGACCCTCTCCGACTATCAGGCCTTCGCCGGCGGCAAGTACGAGCTGCCCACCCGGCTCTTGATGGTCAACCTCAAGACCCGGCACAAGACCGAGCTCTTGCAGACCGGGCTCGAGGTCGACGTCGAGATCCCCGACACGGTCTTCACCGAGCGCTTCATGAAACGCTAGGGAGGTGACGATGAAACGCTTTGGAAGCTGGTTGCTGGTGTTGGTCCTGGGCCTCGGCCTGGCCCAGGAGCTCGCCTGGTCGGGCAAGCTGGAGAGCGGGTTCGGGCTGCGGGCGTCGGACCTCGGCCTGGACGCGGTCCACACCCGCTTCACCCTGAAGGGCCGCTACGCCCTGGACGACGCCGAGTTCAACGCGGCCCTCATCGCGGAGCCCCAGGGGGTGCGCCTGGGGGAGGCCAGCGCCACCCTCTACCTCGACGCTTTGGACCTGACGTTCGGGCGGATCGTGGTGGCCACCGGCCGCACCGACCTCTTCTCCCCGCTCGACGCCTTCAACCCCAAGGACCTCAGCGATCCCCTGGCCGATCCCGAAGCCCTGAAACAGCCGGTCTTCGGGCTCGCGCTCAGCGCCTACCCGGACGACGTCACCACCGTCACCGCGCTCTTTGCGCCGGTCTTCGTCCCCTCGACCCCTCCGTCCGGGGCCTGGGCACGGGCCACGACGCCGCCCCCGGGGGTGATCGAGCTCGCCCAGACGCAGCCCGAGCCGCGGCTTGAGAACGCGGTCGTCGGCCTGCGCGCGACGACCAGCCTGGACGTCTTGGAGGGGCTGGACCTGGGCGTTAGCGCGATCTACACCTTCGCGCCCTTCCCCCTCCCGGATCGGCTCGTCTACCTCGCGGACCGGGACGACGATGCCAACCCCCAAAACGGGCCCTACCGGTTGGTCCTCGCCCACCCCCGCGAGCTGGTCGTCGGCGGGGACTTCGCCCTGGTCTTCTCCATTCCCGACCTGGCCGAAGGGCTGATCCTGCGCGGCGAGGGGGCCTACCTGGCCCTGCCCGGGCCGGACCCGGCGGATCCCCTGACCGCGGTGCGCCCCGGGGCCTCCGCGGAAGGGGTGCTCGAGCTCGAGTACACCTTCCCCGACGGCCCCACCGCCACCCTGCTCTATGACCTGCGCGGGAAGAATGCCTGGACCCATCGCCTGGGCGGCCTTCTGCGCCACGAGCTCGACGAGCGCACCACCTTCGAGGGGGCGGCGCTCTTGAACCTCAGCGACGGCTCGGGCCTGATCCGCCCTGCCCTGCGCTACACCTTCGCCGACGGCGTCGAGGGCTGGGCCCAGGTCGCCTACTTCTTTGGCGATCCGGACAGCGAGTTCGGGGCCTGGCGGGAGAACAGCCAGCTACGGCTGGGGCTGGACGTTAGCTTCTGAGCCTCCAAGGTCCCCCTGCCGCGGCGCGCGTCGCGGCAGGGGGTCGTTCATGGCAGCCATAATCATTTTGAAAACACATAAAAACCGAGCGGTATTGACGGGATTATGCCCCGGACCTAGAATCGAAGGCGAGATGCGGCGTCTAAGCGAACTCCACGTCGGCGAGGAAGGAGCGGTGGCCCGGCTCGCCAGCCCGGGCCGCACCCTGCGGCGGCTCTTCGCGCTGGGGATCCGCCCCGGGGCTCGGGTGCGCCTGCTCCGGCGGGCGCCGCTCGGCGATCCCCTGGAGATTCAGGTGGGGGAGAGCTTCATCGCCTTGAGGCGCCGCGAGGCCGAGCAGGTGCTGATCGACCGCTGATGGGCTGCCCGCGCTGCGACACCGCCACCGTCTTGAAGATGCCGCCAAAGGAGCGGCTCGTTCGCGTCGCGCTGCTCGGTAACCCGAACACCGGGAAGACCAGCCTGATCAACGCCCTGGCGGGGAGCGCGCTCCAGGTCGGCAACTGGCCGGGGACGACGGTGGAGCGGCTCGAGGCCCAGCGCTTTTACCGCGGGCGAGAGCTGGTCTTCGTCGACCTTCCCGGCGCCTACAGCCTCCTGGCCACCACCCCGGAGGAGCGGATCACCCGGGACGAGCTCCTCGGTCGTCCCCCCGACGTCCTCCTGGTGGTGCTGGACGCGGGGAACCTCGAGCGCAGCCTGCCCCTGGCGCTCGAGGCCAGCGAGCTGGGGCTGCCGATGGTGGTGGCGCTGAACCTCCTCGACGAAGCCGAGGAGAAGGGCTACCGCCTGGACCCGGAGCGGCTTGCCGCCGCCTTGGGGGTGCCGGTCGTGCCCACCGTGGCCAGCCGCGGCGAGGGCCGGGAGGCGCTCTTGGACGCCCTCCTCGCCCCCCGCACCCCGGCCCCCGCGGTGCGCTACCCGCCGGCGCTGGAGCGGGCGATCCTCGAGGTCGCGCGCCACATCACCCACCCCGCGGCGCGCTGGATCGCGACCGCGCTCCTCGCCGGCGAGGACCTCGCCGGCTTCGAGGCCGCCAGGGCCGAGGCCGAGCGGCAGAGGAAGGCGCTTGAGGCGATCGGGCTGGACCCCTTCCTGGAGATCAGCGGGGCCCGCTTCGCCCGTGCCCGGGAGCTTTTCCAGGAGGCCCTGCTCGGACACAACCCCCGCCCCACGTTGACCGAGAAGCTCGACCGCTTCGTGCTCCACCCCCTTCTCGGGCCGGTCCTCTTCCTCTTCGGGATGCTCCTCGTCTTCCGCTTCACCTTCCTCCTCTCCGCGCCCTGGGTGGACTTCATCGGCACGGTGCAGGAGGTGCTCTCGGGCTGGATCCGGGCCCTGCCCTTGCCCGGCGTGGTCCACTCCTTCCTCGCCGACGCCCTGGTCGCCGGGGTGGGGACGGTCCTGGCCTTCACCCCGGTCCTCTTCTTCCTCTACCTGGCGATGGGCTTCATGGAGGCCAGCGGCTTTTTGGCCCGCTCGGCCTTCATTGCCGACCGCCTGATGGCCACGGCGGGCCTCCCCGGCCGGGCCTTCATCCCCATGGTGTTGGGCTTTGGCTGCAACGTGCCGGCGATCTACGCCACCCGTACCCTGGAGTCCTTCGCCGACCGCCTGCGCACCGGGCTTGCGATCCCCTTCATGGCCTGCAGCGCCCGGCTGCCGGTCTTCACCCTCTTCGCCGCGGTCTTCTTCCCCAAGAACGCGGCGATGGTGGTCTTCGGCCTCTACCTTCTGGGCCTCGTCGTCGGGGTGTTCACCGCCTGGTTGCTGGGGCGGCTGACCCGGGCCGAGGCCTCGAGCGGGGCGATGGAGCTCCCGCCCTACCGCTGGCCGCCCCTCAGGGTGCTCTGGCTGCAGGCCAAGGTGCGCACCCTGAGCTTCGTCCAGGGCGCGGGGGGGCCGATCTTGATCGCGGTGGTCTTCATCTGGATGCTCTTGCACCTGCCTCCGGGCCCGATCGAGGGAAGCCTCTACGCCCGGGTGGCCCAGGCGCTCGCGCCGCTCTTTGCCCCCCTGGGCTTCGTCGACTGGCGCGTCGTCGGGGCGCTGATCCCCGGCTTCATCGCCAAGGAGGTGGTGGTGGGGGCGCTCGGGGTGAGCTTCATCGGCGCCGAGCCGGCCAGCGCGCTGGGTCTCTTGGAAGGCTCGCGGCAGCTCCTCTTCGCCTTCTGGGGTGCGCTGGTGCAGACCTTCTCCGGTCTGGTGGCGCTCTTTGGCGCCCCTCAGCTGGTGCCCGCGAGCGAGGCCCCGACCGCGCTGCAAGGAGCGCTCGGCCGCGCGCTCGACCCCGCGGGGGCCCTCGGCTACCTGGTCTTCGTCTTGCTCTACACCCCCTGCGTGGCCACGTTGGCGGCGATCCGCCAGGAGTTCGGCCGGCGTTGGGCGGCGATCAGCGTGGCCTACCAGCTCACCGTCGCCTACGTGCTGGCCTGGCTCGCCCACCAGGTCTTCAAGGGATGACCCGAACGCTCCTCGCCCTCCTCAGGACCCCGCGGACCCTCGACGCGCTGGCACGCGAGCTCGGGGTCGCGCCGGAGACGGTGGCCTTGATGCTGCGCCAGCTCGAGGCCCGGGGCTACGTCGGCCGGGCCTACGACGAAAGCCCGACCTGCGGCACCGCCTGCGGCCGTTGCAGCTTGAAGCGCCTCTGCCCGGTGGCCGGGGAGGCCGCGCCTCCCCTCGAGGCCTGGCGGCTGACGCAACGGGGTGAGGCGGCGCTTAGACTGGGCGCGTGAAGCGGCTTTACTGGGAGGACCCCTACGCGACCGAGTTCGAGGCCGAGGTCGTGGACGTCTTCGAGAAGGACGGCGCGGTCTGGGTCGCGCTGGACGCGACCCTCTTCTACCCCACCGCCGGCGGCCAGCCCCACGACACCGGGACCCTGAACGGGGTCCGGGTGCTCGAGGTCATCGAGGAGGAAAAGCACACCGGGCGCATCCTTCACCGCCTCGAGCGCCCCCTTTCCCGCGGCGCCCGGGTGCGGGGCAAGATCGACTGGCCCCGGCGCTACCGGCACATGCAGCGCCACACCGCCCAGCACATCCTCTCCCAGGCCTTTTTGCGGGCGGGGCGCTGGAACACGGTCTCGGTGAGCCTCAAGGGGCCGACCTTCACCATCGACTTCGACCTGCCCCCGGACGAGGGGGTGATCCGCGAGGCCGAGGCGCTGGCCAACTGGGCGGTCTACGCCAACCTGCCGATCCGGGCCAGCTTCGTCGAGGAGGCCCGGGTCCCCCTGCTGCCGCTCCGGCGCATGCCCAAGGCGCGGGGGACGATCCGGGTGGTGGAGATCGAGGCCTGGGACCTGGCGCCTTGCGGCGGCACCCACCTGCGCAGCACCGCCGAGGCGGGGCCGATCAAGGTCCTGGGGTTCGAGCGCTGGAAGAAGGGGACCACCCGGGTCTACGCCGTGGCCGGCTGGGAGGCGCTCGAGGACTACGCGAAAAAGCACGCCGCCCTGAGCGAGCTGGCGGCGCGGTTCTCCTCCCGGCCGCTCGAGGTCCCGTCCCGGGTGGACAAGCTCGAGGCCGAGCGCTTCGAGGCCCGGGGGGAGGCCGAGCGGCTGCGCCGCCTGCTCGCCGACCGCCTCACCGAGGGGGTGCGGGCCCCGGCGGTCCTCGAGGTCCCCGTCGAGGTCCTCGACGAGGCCGCGCGGCGCCTGTCTGAGCGCGGGGTGCGGCCGGCGTTGCTCTTCGCTCCCACGCCCCCGAACGCCCGCTTCGTCTACCTCGGCGACGCCGCCGGGTTCGCCGAGCTCCAGGCGCTCGGGGCCCGGGGCGGGGGGAAGGGCGGGCGCTACCAGGGGGTGCTCCCGCTCGCGGCCCTGGACGCGGCGCGGGCCCGGGTTTCGGGCTAGAATGCCGGACATGGAGCGGGCCTTAAAAGACCGGGCGGTGGAGCTGCGCCCCGGGGATCGCCTGCGCGATCCCCAGTCCGGGCGCTACTACCTGGTGTACGGCGTTCGGGTCTACGACGATTACGACAACGGCATGCTGGACACCTACTACGACCTCGTCGACGAGTCGGGGAAGCGGGTCGTCCTGCAGGCGCTCGCGGTCTCCAAGTGGGAGCGGGTCTAGGCCTCTTCGCGCTTCGGCAGCAGGCCTTGGGCCTGGAAGAGGTTGATCCCGGAGGCGGCGAGGTCCACGAGCTTTTGCATCGTCGCCTCCTCCTCGATCTGCTCGTTTAGAAACCACTCGATCAGGGGCAGGGCGCGGAAGTCGCGGCCCTCGAGGGCCAGCGCCATCATCCGCTCGAACTGGGCGGTCACCGCACGCTCGGCGGCGAGGGCACCCTCCACCGCGGCCAGGGCGCTCTCGAAGTCGGGCCGTTGGGCGCGGACCTCGGGGATGCCGGGGGTGTGGCCGTTGTCCAGCAAGAACCGCAGGAGCTTCATCGCGTGGCCGTGCTCCTCCTCGGCCTGGGCGAAGAAGAAGCCGGCCCAGCCGTCCAGCGACTGCCCCTCGAAGTAGACCGCGATCGCCAGGTAGTGGTTGTGGGCGCTGAGCTCGTGACCGATCTGGGCCTCGAGGGCCTCGGCAAGCTTTTCGCTAAGCATGCCCCATGCTACCCGAAACTATGCTGGCCGTGTGCGTGGGTCGACCAGCGGAGAAGCCGCGAGACGTCTGGCCCCAACCCTTTGCTGGAAGCCCCGCCGGAGCCTTTGTTCAAAGTTTCTTTGCGTTGGTTCCAAAACCTCCTCGTCTACGTCCCGCCCCCGGCGCTTTTCTCCTGGGCCCTATCGAGGGGTTTGCCCGGCCGCCGCTCGAGGCCGGGGCGATCCCGGCCATCCTGCTCTTGAACCCCGCGCTCGGGGTGTGCCGACAAGACCGGCACCCTGACCGAGGGGCGGATGACCGTCGCGCGGCTCGTGGCCCCTTCCCCGGAGGTCGAAACGCGGGCGCTCTTGGCGCAGGCCGAGGCCTACGCCGAAGCGGGCCACCGGGTCCTGGCCTGGGGTGAGTGGGAGACGGGGCCTTGCTTTCTCGGCTTTGTGCTCCTCGACGACGACTTCGCCACCATCGTCGCCGCGAAGAGGGCCGCAACATCTTCGAGAACATCCAGAAGTTTTCGCGCTTCCCCTTTTTCACCAACCTGGCCGAGGTCCTCTGCGTCAGCTTGGCGGTGCGCTTCGGGCTCCCCAGGGCCGATGGGGGGATCCGGTCACCGCTCGGCGCGGTTCAGAGCCTCTGGCTCGACCTGGTCACCGACGGCCCCCGGCCCTCGCGCTGGGGCTCTTCTTTGGCCTCGATCCGGTCCGGGGCAGCGAGGCCGCCCGCACGCTCACCTTCCACTGCCTCGCGGTGACGCAGCCCTTTTGGGTCTACGCTGTCCGCCCGGTGCCGTGTCCGAACCCCTTCCTGCACCTCGCGGCGGTGCCCGGGGCTTCCAGGCCGGGCTCTCGGGCGCGGCGGGCTGGGGGCTGGTCTCCGGCCTGGCCCTGCTCGTCTGGGCGCTGGTCGAGGGGGGCACGCGCTGGCTTCGCGGTCGGGCCTTTACAGGGCGGGATTTCCTGTGCTAACGTGGGAGGGTATGCCCACGGGGCAGATCGCCGCGAAAACCAACGCCGCAACGCGGTAGGCCGAAGGCGGGACGACCCGCTTTCTTTTTCGCGGCGCAAGGAGGAAACAGGCGGATGGAAGACCAAAAGACCCAGCTGCCGGCCGAAACGGCCGGAACCGAAACTCCCCAAAAGCCCGAGGCGAGCGAGGCCCCCAAGATGGACATGGAGGCGGCGCTGGCCGAGGCCGAGGGGCGGATGGCAAAGGAGATCCGGAAGGGGCAGATCGTCAAGGGGCGCGTCGTCTTCGTGGGGAACGAGGGCGTGGCCGTTGACGTCGGCACCAAGGTCGAGGGGATCATCCCCTTCGCGCAGCTCACCAACGAGCCGCTGAGCGAGGAGGAGCTCAAGACCCTCCTCAAGCCCGGTGACGAGGTCGAGGTGTACGTGCTGCGCGTGGACCCCGACGAGGGCCAGATCATCCTCTCGAAGAAGCGCGCCGAGGCGGACAAGGCCTGGAAGAAGATCGCCGAGCGCTTCGAGAAGGGCGAGCCCCTCGAGGTCGTCCCCACCGAGCGCGTCAAGGGTGGCCTGGTCGCCTACATCGAGGGCCAGCGGGCGTTCCTCCCGGCGTCCCAGGTGGATCTGAAGAAGAACGTCGACCTCGACGCCTTCGTCGGCCAGCCCATCCAGGCCAAGATCATCGAGCTCAACCGCAAGAAGGGCCGGATCATCCTTTCCCGCCGCGTACTCCTGGAGGAAGAGGAGAAGGAGAAGCGGCGGCGCGTGCTGGAGTCCTTGGAGCCCGGCCAGGAGGTCGAGGGCAAGGTGGTCGAGGTCACCGACTTCGGCGCCTTCGTCAACCTCGGGCCGGTGGACGGGCTGGTCCACCGCACCGAGCTCTCCTGGGGCCGGTTCAACCATCCCCGTGAGGTCGTCCAGGTCGGCGATCAGGTCAAGGCCAAGGTGGTCTCGGTGGACGTCGACCGGGAGCGGGTCAACCTCTCGATCAAGGCCGCGACCCCGAACCCCTGGGAGGTCGTCAGCGAGAAGTACCAGGTCGGCGACAAGGTCCGGGGCAAGGTCGTGGGCCTCACGCCCTTCGGCGCGTTCGTCGAGATCGAGCCGGGGCTCGAGGGCCTGATCCACATCACCGAGATGAGCTGGACCAAGCGCCCCAAGCACCCCTCAGAGGTGGTCAAGGAGGGCGAGGAGGTCGAGGCGCAGGTCCTGAAGATCGATCCCGAGGCGCGCCGGCTCTCCCTGGGGCTGCGTCAGCTTTTGCCCGACCCCTGGAAGGCGCTTCCCGAGAAGTACCCGCCGGGCACGGTGATCAAGGGCAAGGTCACCGGGATCACCCCCTTTGGCGTCTTCGTCGAGATCGAGCCCGGGATCGAGGGCCTGATCCACATCAGCGAGCTCGACCACCAGCGGGTGGAGAACCCCGCGGTGCTCTTCAAGGAGGGCGACGAGGTGGAGGCGGTGATCCTCCAGATCGACCCCGCGGAGCAGCGCATCTCGCTCTCGCGGAAGCGTCTCCTCGAGCCCCCGGTCCCCACCGAGGAGCGGCGTTCCCACGCCCGGCCCAAGGGCCGCCCCAAGGCCAAGGGCAAGGGGAAGGGCCCCCGCGACCGCCGGCCGCGTCCCGCGGAGGTGGGGGTGGCCGCGGCCTACCAGCAGTACGACGCCTCGGTGGCCAGCCCCTCCACCGCCTCGGTCAAGCTCGGCGACCTCTACGGCGATCTCCTGAAGGAGCTGGGCCTGGAGGAGTCGGCGGAGGCCGAGGGCTAAGCTGTGACGAAGCAACGAGGCCGCCCGCGGGCGGCCTTTTTTAATCCCCGAAGAGGTTCTCGAAGGCCTCGCGGGCGCCCCTGGGGGTGGCCCTGCGGTAGAGGTCGCCCTTTTGCTCCAGCGCTCCCTCGGCGACCAGGGCGGCGAGGGCGTCCTCGAGCTCCCGCCGCGAGAGCGCCTCGCCCTCCTCGTCGAGCCAGCGCTGGATCTCCTTCTTCGTCGCCCAGCCCAGCCGTTCCACCGCCATGCGCACCCACCCCTTGGTGTCCATGGGTAGATTGTAGGCTGAAGACGTGGATTGCCGGGTGGGCACCTCCGGGTACTTCTACCGCAGCTGGCGGGGCCGGTTCTATCCCGCGGACCTCGCGCCCTCGGCGTTCTTCGATTACTACCAGCAGCACTTCGACACCGTCGAGCTCAACGCGACCTTCTACCGCTTCCCCACCCCGGCGCGGGCCCGGCGCTGGGCGAGGGCCGCGCGCGCGGGCTTTCTTTTCGCGGTCAAGGCCCATCGGGAGATCACCCATCGGCGGCCGTTCGCCGACCCCTCGCGGCTGGGCGCGTTCTACGAGGCGATCGCGCCCCTCGGCGAGAAGCTCGGGCCGGTCCTCTTCCAGCTGCCCCCGCGCTTCGACCATTCCCCCGAGCGCCTGGAGCGGCTCCTTTTCGCGCTCGACCCGGCCTTTCAAAACGCGATCGAGTTCCGCCACCCCTCCTGGTGGCGCGAGGAGGTCTACGAGGCGCTGCGCGAAAAGGGGGTGGCCTTCGTCTCGGTCAGCGCCCCCGGGCTTCCGGAGACGGTGGTGGTGACCGCGTTCTACTACCTGCGCTTTCACGGCCGGACCCGCTGGTACCGGGACGCCTACGGCAGGGAGGCCCTCGCCGGCTGGGCGGCCCGGGTCCGGGGCGACCTGCCCCGCTACGCCTACTTCAACAACACCGACGAGGGCCACGCCCCGTTCGACGCGCTGACCTTTAGGGAGCTGGTATGCCGGTGAGGGAGCATTCCGCGGGCGGCGTCGTCGTGGACGACGGCAAGGTGCTCTTGATCCGCACCGAGAACCTCAAGGGGGAGCCGGTCTGGGCCTTCCCCAAGGGGCTGGTCGAGGAGAAGGAAAGCCCCAAGGAGGCGGCCTTGCGCGAGGTCCTGGAGGAGACCGGGTACGAGGCGGAGGTGCTCGCGCCCTTGGGGCAGACCACCTACTGGTTCGTTCGCGACGGGAAGCGGGTCAAAAAGACCGTGGACTGGTTCTTGATGCGGCCGGTGAGGAAGGTCAAGGCCCCCGACTGGGAGGTGCTCGAGGCCCGCTGGGTCCCCTTCGAGGAGGCGATGCGCCTTTTGACCTATAAGAGCGACCGCGACCTCCTGGCGCGCGCGCTGGAGCGGCTCGGCCATGGCTAGCGCGGTCTTCTGTGAAGCCCCGGTGGTCCTTTCGCCCACCGGCAAAGGGCTGCTCTCCGGCCGGACTGTGGTGGTCAAGGACAACCTGGCGATCGCCGGGCGGCCCACCACCGCGGGCTCCCGGGTGCTCGCCGCGCGCCCCCCGGCCCGGCGGCACGCCGAGGTGGTGCGCCGGCTCCTGGCCGCCGGGGCGAGGATCCTGGCCCGGGCCAACATGACCGAGCTCGCCTACTCGGGGATCGGCCAGAACCCCCACTACGGCACCCCGGAAAACCCTGCCTTCCCGGACCGGGTGCCCGGGGGGTCGTCGTCGGGTTCCGCGGCGGCCCTCGCCGGGGGCCTCGCCGAGCTCGCCGTGGGCACCGACACCGGGGGCTCGGTACGCATCCCCGCCGCGTTTCAGGGGCTCTACGCGCTCAAGCCCACCAACGGCAGCCTGCCCACCGAGGGCCTGGTCTACCTCTCGCCCACGCTGGACACCGTGGGGCCGATGGCCACGCGCCTTTCCGGGCTGCTCGCGCTCTACCGTGTGATGGCCGGACGGATGCTTGCCGTGCCCCGGCCCCGCCGTCCGCTGCGGCTCTTCCTTCCCCTGGGGGTGCTCTGGGAAGGGCTCGAGGACGAGGTCGCCGAGGCCGCCCGGGCCGCGGTGGATCGCCTCGAAGCTGCCGGCCACCGGGTGGAGGCCGGCGCGCCCACGATCTTTGCCGAGATTCTTGATCTCTACCGCGCCCACGGCCCCCTGGCGGCGCACGAGGCCTACCGGCTCTGGCGCGACCTGGCCGAGGCCGAGGGCGCGCGCATGGATCCCCGGGTGGCGACGCGAATCCTCGAGGCCGGCCGCTACCGCGAGGCGGACTACCCAACGGTCTTCGCCGCCTACCGCACCTGGCCCGGGCGGTTCTGGCGCGAGCTCGGCGGGTACGATGCCCTGGTGTTCCCCACCGTCCGCGTCCTGCCCCCGCCGCGCGCGGTGCTTTCGGACGACGCGGCCTTCTTCGCGGCCAACGCCCGGGTGCTGCGGAACACGATGCTCTTCAACTTCCTGCAAGGGCCGGTGCTCCAGCGCCCCCTCGCGCCCGGGATCGGGCTCTCCCTGGCCGGGCCTCCGGGTTCGGAGGCCCGGCTCTTTGGGGTGGCGGAGGCGATCGAGGCCGCGCTGGGGCGCCAAGGGGTAGGTTAGGGGCATGCGCAAGCTCACGCGCCGGCTTTCTCCGGGAGAGACCCTCGGGAAGAAGGAACTGATCGCGATCGGCGTCGGGGGGATGATCGGGGGCGGGATCTTCTCGGTCCTGGGGCTCACCGTGACCCTCGCCGGCCACGCCGCCCCGCTTTCCTTTTTGGTGGGCATGGCGGTGGCGCTCGCGGCGGGGTACTTCTTCGTCAAGCTGGCGCTCTACTTCCGCGACGACGGTGGGGTCTTCACCTTCGTGCGCGGGGCCTGGCCGGAGCACCCCGAGCTCTCGGGACTGGTCGGCTGGCTGATGATCGCGATGTACGTGGGGACGCTCGCGCTCTACGCCTACACCTTCGCCGCCTACGGCGCCGACCTCCTGGGGGAGCCCGAGCACCCCGACCTGCGCGTCTTCCTGGCGCTCTCGGTGCTCGGGGTCTTCTTGCTGATCAACCTCGAGGGCGTCCGCGCCAGCGGCACCACCGAGGATCTCCTCGTCTACAGCAAGCTTTTGATCCTGGGGCTCTTCGGCGGGATCGGCCTCTTTCGCGCCGACTACGGGCGCTTTCAGCCGCTCTTCGACCACGGCCCGCTCGCGGTCTTCCTCGGGGCGGCGGTGATCTTCGTCGCCTATGAGGGGTTCGAGCTGGTGACCAACGCCGTCGAGGAGACCCGGGACCCCGAGCGGGACCTCCCGGTCGGGGTGTACGGCGCGATCCTCCTGACCGGAACCGTCTACACCCTGCTCGCGGTGGTCGCGGTGGGAGCGCTCGACGAAGCGCTCATCCGCCAGGCCAGCGACTACGCCCTGGCCGCGGTCGCCGAGCCCGTCCTGGGGCGGGCCGGACGCCTGTTGATCGCCCTCTCCGCGCTCCTTGCCACGAGCTCGGCGATCAACTCCACGCTTTTTGGGGCCAGCCGGATGATGGCCGAGATGGGGGAGGAGGGCTCCCTGCCTCGCCTCTTCGCCCGGCGCGACGCCAGGGGCATTCCCTGGGTGGGGCTCTTGGCGCTGGCGATCGCCGCCGGGGCCTTCGCCACCCTGAGCCGCCTTGCCCTGATCGCCGAGTTCTCCAGCCTGACCTTCCTTGGGGTGGTCCTGGCGGTGGTCCTGGCGGGGTGGCGCCTTAAGGAAAAGATCGGGGCCCAACGCGCCGTCGCGGCGCTCATCCTGGTCCTGGTGGGGCTGGTGGTGGCGAGCCTGCTCGGCTACCTGGCCCGGGAGAACCCGGGCGAGCTTTTGGCCCTGGGGCTCGTTTACGCGGCGCTCGCGGCCGGGGCATTGGCCTACGCCCGGCGCCACCTAGAGCGGGGGTAGGGAGAAGGCGACCTCGTGCAGCCCCTGCATGGGGTCGCCGAGGGCCTCGAGGCGCTGGGGCACGCGTTTGACGTCGAACGCTTTTGGGTCAACGTCGCCGCGCTCGACCTCCTCCCAGAAAAGCGGCGTGCTCACCGGGGCCCCGGGCTTGGCCCGGACGGTGTAGGGGGCGGCGGTGTTGCGGCCGTAGCCGTTTTGCGCGTAGTCGATCTGGACCCGGTCCCCGGCGTGGCTCTTGCCCCGGGGAACGCCGATCAAGGTGGTGGCGGCCTCCAGGCGCTGGGCGAAGGCCTTGGCCCAGGCGCGCACCTCGTCGTGGGTGCGCTCGGGCTTGAGGGGCACGAAGAGGTGCAGCCCCGCGCCTCCGGAGGTCTTGGGAAAGGCCCTCAAACCGAGTTCGGCGAGGGCGTCGCGCACCAGCAGGGCGGCCTCGAGCACCGCGGTAAACCCCACCTCCCCGGGGTCCAGGTCGAAGATCAGCAGGTCCGCAAGGCGCAGGTTCGGCCAGCGCGCCGCCCAGACGTGGAACTCGATCGCCGCCTGGTTGGCCAGCCAGAGCAGCTCCGCCGGGTGGTCGACGAGGATCAGCGGGACCCGGCCGCTCTTGGTCTTGGGGTTGTGGTAGACCCGGGGAAACCAGTCCGGGGCGTGGTCCGGGAGCTTCCTGCGGTAGTAGCAGGCCCCGAGCAGGCCGTCCGGGCACATGTAGAGGGTGAGCGGCCGTTCTTTGAGGTGGTTGAGCATCGTCGGGGCCACCCGCCGGTAGTAGGCGAGCAGATCCCCTTTCGTCAGCCCGGCTTCGGGGAAGAACGGTTTGTCGAGGTGCTTGACCTCGACGGTACGGCCCGCCACCTCCCAGATTTCCCGGCGTTCCATGCCGCCATCCTACCCGGGGTTGGGTAAGGTAAGGCGTGCGCGAGGCCTTCTCACAGGTCTGGCAAAACCCCTACGTGCGGGCGGGGAGCGGCCTTCTTGTGCTGGCCGGGGGCCTTTGGTTCTTCGTCGAAACCTGGGCCGTGTGGCGCGTGGCCCTGGCCGCCGCGGTCCTCGCCGCGGTGGTCTTCCCGGTGCGGGCTTGGCTCGAGCGCCGCGGCCTGCCCCGCCCGCTGGCCTTCGGCCTGGTCGTCCTCGGGCTGCTGGCCCTCGGGGCCCTCTTCTGGCTGGGGCTGATCGGCGTCCTGGCCCAGCTCGGGGGGTTCGTCGCCGCGCTGCCGGACCTCTTCGCCAGCCTCTTTTCGCGCCTCAAGGGGCTCTGGGCGGGCCTCTTGCAGGGGGTCCCGGACTGGGCCAGGGGGCTCCTCGCGGCCACCCCGGAGGGGGTGGCGAGGGCCCTGCAAAACGCTCTGGGCGAGGGCCTCGCGCGGCTCAACGCCTGGGTCGCGCACGGGTTCTGGCCCGCGCTCACCGGGCTGGTGGGCGGGGTGCTGGAGCTCGTCGTGGGCATCTTCCTGGCCCTCTACTTCCTTTGGGATGGCGACCGCATGCTCAAGAGCCTCTACCGGCTCGCGCCCTCCGGCTGGCGGCCCTTGCTTTTGGACCTCGGAGAAAAGCTCGATCGCGCGGTGATCGGCTATTTTCGCGGTCAGCTGATGGTCGCCGGCACGATGGGGCTCTTCGTGGCCGGCGGCCTGACCCTGCTGGGCCTGCCCATGCCGCTGGCGACCGGGTTCTTGGTGATGGTCTTCGAGCTCATCCCCTTTTTGGGGATCGCCCTGGGCATGGCGGTCACCGCGCTGGCCGCGGCGCCGCTGGGCTGGGTCGGGATCCTCAAGGCCCTCGGGGTCTTCGTGGTCGCCGGGGAGTTCGAGGGGCACGTCCTGGCCCCGTTGATCCTGGGACGGGCCACCGAGCTCCACCCGGTGACGGTGATGCTGGCCTTGATGTTGGGGGCGGAGCTCGGCGGCCTCTGGGGGGCGATCGCGGTGGTGCCCCTGGTGGCCTTTTTAAAGGCGGTGCTGCTCGAGCACCTCGAAGCTCAGGCGTAGCAGTCCGGGCCCGGGGGGAAGATCGCGTCGATGGCCTCGAGGGTCTCGGGATCGAGCTTTAGCTTGGCCGCTTCGAGGTTCTCCCGCATCTGCTCCGGGCGGGTGGCGCCGGTGATCGCCGAGGTCACCTCGTTCCGGCGGAGCACCCAGGCCAGCGCGAGCTGGGCCCGGGTGACGCCGAGGCGGTCGGCGATCGCCTTGAGCCGCTTGACCCGCTCGCGGTTCTCCTCGGTCAGAAGCCGTTCGCGCAGGGGCTCGTACTCGGTGAGCCGGGCGCCCTCGGGCAGGCCCTCGTCGTACTTACCGGTGAGCAGGCCCATCCCCAGCGGGCTCCAGACCACCACCCCCATGCCGAACCGGGTGGTCTCCAGGAAGATCTCCTTCTCCACCCGGTCGCGGTAGACCAGCGAGTACTGGGGTTGCTCGACCGCGGGCGGGTGCAGCCCGTTGGCCCGGGCGAAGGTCACCGCCTCCGCGATCCGCGCCGGGGGCCACTCCGAGGTCCCCCAGTAGAGGATCTTGCCCTCGTCCACCAGCTGGCTGAAGGTCCCGACGATCTCCTCCATCGGGACCTCGGGGTCGTAGCGGTGGGCGAAGTAGACGTCCAGGTAGTCGGTCTGCAGGCGCTTGAGGCTTTTGTCGATGGACTCGCGGATGTGCTTGCGCGACAGGCCGCGGTCGTTGACGTCCTCGCTCATGGGCCAGAAGACCTTGGAGGTCATCACCAGGGTGTGGCGCGGGTAGTCCTTGAGGATCCGGCCCATGATTTCCTCGGCGACCCCCCGGGCGTAGACGTCGGCGTTGTCGTAGAAGTTGACCCCGCCGTCGTAGGCGAGCTTGACGATCTCGCGAATGGTCGCTTCGTCCTTGACCTGGTTGCCGTAGGTCACCCAGGCGCCGAGCCCGATGACCGAGAGCTTGGGTCCCCACTGACCGAGTTTGCGGTATTCCATTGCAGCCCTCCGCCTCCAGTGTACCTGACCACTGGGTCAGGGAAGGCGGAGGGCGTCGCTGAGGTCCACGCCCTCGGGCTTGAGGCGCTCCAGGTAGCGGAGCAGGGCGTCGAGCTCGGCCTCGCTGAGGTCGGGGAAGGCGGGCATCCCGACGCCGGGCTTCATCGCCGGGGCGTTTTGGATCCAGGTCCGCAGGTACTCCGGGGCGTTGGGCCAGGTTCCGGAGCCGAAGGTGGTGCGCAGGGCGAAGAGGCTGAGGTCCGGGCCAACCTCGCCCCGGGCCGCCGTCCCCGCCACCCGGTGGCAGGCCGCGCAGCGCTTGAGGAAGACCGGCGGGGGCGCGGGGGGCGTGTAGGCGTTGATCGCCCGCATGAGCGCGGCGTAGTCCTCTTGTGCGAGGGCCAGGATGCGAAAGCGGGCCTTGTCCCAGGAGGGACCGACGTACTCCGCCTCGCCGCCGGCGTAGACCCCAGGGCGCCTGGCGGTGAAGGTGGTGCGCGTGGTCTGGCCCGGGATCGCGTCGATCTTGATGCCGAGGCCATCCACCCGAAGGGTGTGGAAGACGTCGCGGCTGGTGGCGAGAAGGGCCACCGGGACCCCCACCGGAACCCAGGCCTCGCCGGCGGTCAACAGCCCTCCGGGGTAACGCACCCCCCACCAGTAGCGCTGGGCGGTGACCTCGAGCTCGAGCGCCGCCTTGGGGGTTGGGCGCAGGTTGAAAAGCGCCATCCCCGCCATCAGCGCCACCACCCCGGCGACGGCCACCGGGAAGACCACCCAGAGCAGCTCCTTGCTGCCCCGCCGCTTCCCCTCGCGCCAGCCCCAGACGCCGGCGGCGAGGAAGCCCAGGAGGAAGAGCAGGGTAAAGGTCAGAAGGCGGCCCGTGTTCGCGGAGCCGCCGTCGGTGCCGTAGTTCGTCGCCTCGTGGGCCAGGGCCAAAGAGGCCAGGGCGAGCGTCGTCAGGGCGCGCTTCATGCGAAGAGGGTCTTGTCCAGCGTGAGCAGCAGGAAGACCGCGGCCAGGTAGGTGAGGGAGTAGAGGTAGAGCGACTTGGCCACGGGCCGGGCTTCCGGGGCCAGCGCCAGGCGGTAGGCGCGGGCCAGGAGGATGACGTTCAAGAGCGCGGTGCCCAGGGCGTAGGCCAGCCCGGCCTCGCCCAGGGTCAGGGGCACGAAGGTGATGAGCGCGGTGAGGATCGCGTAGAGCGCGATCTGCAGGGCGGTGATTCGCGGCCCGTAGACCACCGGGAGCATCGGCACCCCGACCTTGGCGTACTCGTCCTTGATCATCAGGGCCAGCGCCCAAAAGTGCACCGGGGTCCAGAAGAAGATGATCAAGAACAGCGTCCAGGCCAGCGGGGAGAGCTCGCCGGTGGCCGCCGCCCAGCCGACCAGCGGGGGGAAGGCGCCGGCCGCGCCGCCGATCACGATGTTGTGCCATGTGCGGCGCTTGAGCCAGAGCGTGTAGACGAAGACGTAGAAGACCAGCCCCGCCAGGGCCAGCACCGCGGCGAGGAGGTTGGCCCAGGCGGTGAGGATGACGAAGGAGGCGGTGGCCAGGGCCATCGCGAAGACGAGCGCGCGCCGCGAGGAGATGCGCGCGGTCACCGTGGGACGCTTGGCGGTGCGCGGCATCTGGGCGTCGATGTCGCGGTCAATGACCATGTTGATGGCGTTGGCCGCACCGGCGGCGAAGTAGCCGCCAAGGAGCACCGCCAGGAAGGGCCCCCACCCCGGCCAGCCCCGGGCAGCGGCGAAGAGCGCGGTGATCGCGGTGAAGAGCAGCAGGCTGATCACCCGGGGCTTGGTCAGCGCCACGTAGTCCATGAAGGTGGCGTTGCCCTTGCCCAGGTGGGGGCTCTCGCTGCCCTCGGCGGCGTCCTCGACGCGGGGGACGTCGGTGGAGAAGGCGGCCAGGGTGAGCAGGACCAGCGCGATCCAGACCCCGTCGGCGAGGGCCAGGTGCACCATCTGCATCCCCACCGGCGCCAGCAAGAAGAGGTTGATGAAGCCCGCGACGAGCTGCGTCGCGAAGAGGGCGACGAGCAACGTCGCGAAGCGCCGCACCCGGGGGTGGGGCCGCAGGAAACTGACCAGCCCCGCCACCAAGAGCAGGTAGATGCCGGTGGAGATCGCGATCAGGGGGTGGAAGATGCGCAGCTTGAGGAGGAAGTGGGCGGTGGGGGAGAAGTCCTGCTGGATGCCCTCGACCAGGCTCGAGGCCTTGAAGAGGGTGTCCCCAAGGGCGGTGATCGCTCCGCTCGCGCCGAGCAGGGCCATCGCGAAGAGGCCGAGGTAGAGGGCGTAGCCCACCGGCCCCTGGTGCCTGAGGCGGATCGGCGGCCCCCCGGAGGCCCAGTAGGCGTTCAGGGTGAGCCCGCCGAGCAGGAGGAAGGTGATCAAGAGGTGGGTCGCCATCACCACCGCCCGGGCGACCGAAGCGTTGTAGGCGACGAGCTGGAAGATGACCAGCCCGGCCCCGGCGAGGACCTCGAGGCCCATCACCCCGAGCGCGATCGCCGCGCCCAGGCGCACCCGGTGGCCGGGGGGATAGAGCCGGAAGGCCCAGATGAAGAGCCCCACCACCAGGAGCAGGTCGAGGCCGCTGGTGAGGCGGTGGCTGAACTCGATCCAGGTCTTGAGGCTGTCGGTGGGCGGGATCAGCGCCCCTTGGCAGGTCGGCCAGTGGCGGCCGCAGCCGTCGCCGGAGAAGGTGGCGCGCACGTAGGCGCCCCAGAGAATCACCGCGACGGTGTAAAAGAGCGTGCCCCAGGCCATGCGGGCATACGCCCGCGCCGCGCGCGGGTTGGGGATACGATCGGGGGACATACCGCCCATCAGTATAAAACCTAAGACGAAACTTTAGGACCGGCGTCCCGCACCGCGGGGTCCACCGCGTCCCGGTAGCGGGCGAAGTTCTCCAGGAACATCCGCGCCAGCTTTCGGGCGGCCTCGTCGTAGCCAGCGGGATCGGGCCAGGTGCCGCGGGGGTCGAGGAGCGCCTCGGGGACCCCTGGGACCCGGGTCGGCACCTTGAAGCCGAAGATCGGGTCCTCGCGGTAGGGCACGTCCTCCAGCGCGCCCTGGAGCGCGGCGTTGATCATCGCCCGGGTGTAGGGCAGGGGGATGCGCTCCCCGACCCCGTAGGGCCCGCCGGTCCAGCCTGTGTTGACCAGCCAGACCGCGGGGCGGTGACGGCGGATCCGCTCCCCCAGGAGCGTTGCGTAGACCGTGGGGGAAAGCGGCAAGAAGGGCTCGCCAAAGCAGGCCGAGAAGGTGGCGACCGGCTCGGTGATGCCGCGCTCGGTCCCGGCGACCTTGGCGGTGTAGCCGGAGAGGAAGTAGAACATCGCCTCCTCCGGGGTCAGCCGGGCCAGGGGCGGCAGCACCCCGAACGCGTCCGCGGAGAGGAAGAAGATGTGCCTGGGATGGCCGCCCCGGCCCGAGGGCTCGCGGTTTTGCACGTGGGCCAGGGGGTAGGCGCTGCGGGTGTTCTCGGTCTTGGAGTCGTCGTTCCACTCCACCCGGCGCGTCTCCGGGTTGAGGACGACGTTCTCGAGGATCGTCTCGAACTGGTTGGTGGCCTCCCAGATGATCGGTTCCTTGTCCCGCGAGAGGCGGATGACCTTGGCATAGCTCCCGCCCTCGAAGTTGAAGACCCCTTCGTCGCCCCAGCCGTGCTCGTCGTCGCCGATCAGCCGGCGCTTGGGGTCGGCGGAGAGGGTGGTCTTCCCGGTGCCGGAGAGGCCAAAAAAGAGCGCGGTGTCCCCGGCCTCGCCGACGTTCGCCGAGCAGTGCATGCTGAGGACGCCCTTCTTGGGCAGGAGGTAGTTGAGGGCGGAGAAGATCGCCTTCTTGATCTCCCCGGCGTAGGCGGTGCCCCCGATCAGCACCTCGCGCCGCTTGAAGCTGAGGATGACGAAGACCTCGCTGCGGGTGCCGTCGCGCTCGGGGACGGCCTTGAAGCTGGGGGCGTGGAGGACGGTGAAGCCGGGCACGAAGGGCTCGATCACGTCCTCGCTGTAGAACATCCGCGGCAGGATGAAGAGGTTGCGGGCGAAGAGCGCGTGCCAGGGGCTCTCGGTGATCACGCGGATGCCGTAGTGGTGGTTGGGGTCGTGTCCGGCGTAGAGGTGCTGGACGTAGAGGTCGTCCTGGCCCAGGTGCTCGAGCACCCGGCCGCGGAGGGCTTCGTAGGTCTGGGGGTCGAAGGGGCGGTTGACCTCGCCCCACCAGATCTCCTCGGAATAGGGGGGTTCCTCGACGATGAACTTGTCCTTGGGGCTGCGGCCGGTGTAGGGCGTGGTGTCCACGACCAGCGGCCCCCTGTGGGCGAGCACGCCGAGGCCCTTGGCCAGGGTCTCCTCGATCAGGACCGGGGTCACCGCGTCCACCAGGACGCGCTTTTGGGGTTGGATGCCGAGCGCGGTGAGCTCCTCCATGTCGGTGAGTTTACTCCCCTTCCCAGGTCAGCACCGCGGGAGGGGCCTCGAAGCCAATCGCGCGGTGGCTCTTGTCGCAAAAGGGCTTGCGCTTCGAGGCCCCGCAGCGGCAGAGCGCCAGGTTGGCCTTCTCCAGGACCACCGGGTGGCCGTTCAGGTAGACCACCTGGCCCTTTTTGGCCTCGATGATCAGGGGTCCGTTGGCGCGGAAGACGAGCTTCATGCCTCCTCCAGCAGATGGGCGTAGCCCTCGCGCCCCATCAGGGCGTAGGTGTAGGCCTTGGCCAGCTCCACCCCGGGCTGGTCGAAGGCGTTGACCCCGTAGAGCTCGCCGAGGATCGCGGTCTGCCACATCAGGGTCTGCAAAAGCTCGCCGAGGGCGGCCTCGGAGATTTCGGGAAGGATCATCGCGTACTGCGGGCGCCGGGCCTCGGTGAGCGCCCGCCGGGTGCCCTCGGCCTCGGCTTGCAAGAGGCCCCCGAGGGGCTTGCCGAAGAGGTAGGCGGCGGCCTCGAGCGCGGGATCCTCGGGCATCGTCAGGTCCGGCCCCAGCTCCTCGGCCAGGAGGAAGACGAAGGCCTTGTCGTTGGGCCCTTCGCGGAAGAGCTGCAAGAGGCTGTGCTGGTCGGTGGCCCCAACCGCCTTGAGCGGGGTGGGGCCGACGTGGACCCTGGCGCCCTTCTTGTCGTAGGCCTTGCCCAGGGACTCGGCGTGCAACTGGCTGAACCAGTCGGCAACGAGGGCCAGCCGGGTGCCGTAGGGCATGAAGACGTGGATCGGCTTTTGCCGGTAGCGGTCCAGGAGGTAGAGCACGAGCGCGCTCTTGCGCGCATTCTCCAGGCGGTGCCCGGCGTTGCGCGCGCCCATCAAAAGCTGCATCACGTCGACCCCGGCCAGGGCCAGGGGCAAGAGGCCCACCGCGGAGAAGACGCTAAAGCGCCCCCCGACCGCGGGCGGCACGTCGAAGGCGACCAGGCCCTCGGCGCGGGCGTGGGCCCGCAGCGGCCCCTTCTCGGGATCGGTGACGACGGCGACGTGCTCGCGCCAATCCTCCCCCAGCGCCGAGGTCAGCCAGCGGCGGAAGATCAGGTAGGCGGCGAGGGTCTCTGCGGTGGCCCCGGACTTGCTGATCGCCAGCACCAGCGTGGTCTTGGGGTTCAGCCTCGAGAGGAGGGCGCGGACGGGGGCGGGGTCGACGTTGTCCACGAAGTGGAGCGGGGCCTCGGGGGCGAGGGCCTGCCAGAGCGCCTTGGCCCCCAGCGCCGAGCCGCCGATGCCCAGCACCACGACGTCCCTGGCCCAGGCCACCCGCTCGCGGTAGCGGAGGATGTTCCGGGCGGTCTCGGTGTCCTCGGGGAGGGTGATCCAGCCGAGCATCGCCTCGGGGTTGCGGGCACGGGTCTTGAGGCTTTGCTCGGCGCGGTCGAGCACGCCCTGCCAGGCGCCGAGCTCGCGCTCGAGCTCGAGGCCGTTCTCCGGCCCGATGCGGCTTGAGTCCAAGGGTGTGAGATCGAGCCTCAGCATGCCTTCACTTTACGCGCTCCCAGCGCTAAAATGGCCTCGCCTGCCGGGATGGCGGAACCGGTAGACGCAACGGACTTAAAATCCGTTGGGGGTTCGCCCCCGTGCGGGTTCGAGTCCCGCTCCCGGCACCAGCCCCCGGGGATCTGAGGTCCCTGGGTTTTTTGCGCCCGTGTATCCGGACTCAGCGACGTATCATCCGGTGAAGAACGTTTTTAACGGAGGGGGCGCGTGGACTCTCAGGAAGAGATAACGCTCGAAGAGCTTTGGCGGCTCCTGCGCGGGGTGCTTCCCTGGGCCTTTTTGATTGCCGGTGTAGTGGCGACGCTTGCGTATCTCCTCGATATCCAAAGGCCGCCAGTTTACGAGGCCAGCGCCCGGGTCGTGGTCCTCGAGAGTGCCGCGCCGGGAGCGCTGTCCAGTGCGCGGTACCAGGTCCCTCCCTTGGACCCCGAGGCCTACCGAATGGTGGCCCTAAATCAGATCGTACGGGCGGTGGTCGGGGAGCAACCTACACGCGTGCGGGTGACCAAGGGCCGGCGCTCTTCCGTCCTCGAGCTCGCGGTGCGCTCAGAGGACCCCGTGCAGGCCGCCGACCTGGCCAACGCCTGGGCCAAGGCCGTGATCGCCTGGGAGCAGACGCGTGCAAAGGGGGACTTTGAGCGAGAGGAGGCTGCGCTAGAGGCGCGGATGCAGGTGATCGACCGCGAGCTTATGCGCGCTCAGCAGAGTGGGGATCAGGCGCGTCAAGCTGCGCTAGAGCGATTAAAGGCGGACTTGATCCGGGACTTGGATATGGTGCGTGCGCTCATGATCGCGACTCCGGGGAACCTTCAGCTGCTTGAAGCTGCGGTCCCCCCTGAGCATCCGGTGGCGCCTCGTCCGGCCCTTACTGCCGCGCTTTCAGGCGCCCTGACCTTTTTCCTGGTGGTGACGCTCGCCCTTGGGCGTCAAGCGCTGGATCCCAGGCTGCGGGACGCTGAGGAGGCCATGCGCTTGACCGGATGGCCGATCTTGGGAGGGTTTCCCGCGGTCTTTTCGGGCACGGGACGGGATCTCCCCAAGGAGGCGGCCAACTACCTCCGCACCTATGTGGATCGGGAATTGATTGGGGTCCACCCTAAGGTCTTGGTGGTGACCAGTGCCGAGGCGGGCGCCGGCAAGTCGAGCGTCGCCCTGGCTTTGGCCCGCGCCTATGCCCGGTTGCAGCGGCGAACGCTCTTGATCGATGCGGACCTGCGTAAGCCGGTGCTTGACGAGGAGCTTGGGGCCTCCTCGGAAGGCGGTCTCTTGAGCGTGTTGCAGAATCCGGTTCAGGAAATTACGACGAAAGCTGTTTCGCCGTTCCTCGATTTTCTCCCCGCCGGCGGGAGCAGCGACAATGCCTCCGAGCTTTTTGCCGAACACTGGAAGGACGTTCTCGCCCGGCTCATCAACGCGAACGTCTACCAGGTCGTGGTAATTGACAGCGCACCGATTCTTCCGGTCTCGGACACCCTGGTGCTGGTGCCCCACGCTTCGGGGACGCTCCTGGTTGCGGCGGAGGGAAAGACGCACAAGCGTCATTTGCAGGCCGTCAGAGAGCTTCTAACCCGGGTCGGCGCGAAGGTTTTGGGCCTGGTGCTGACGCATGTGCGCCAGTCAGTTTGGTTGGGAAGCGGTTATGGGGGTTACGGCGGTTACGGGTACCAGGCGCGTTCTTCTGAGCGGGAAAAAGAGCATGCCTAACGGAGGTACCCTGGAGCGATTCGTGCCCGCGTGGTAAAATCCCTCGGATGGACCGAATCGTCATCAAGGGCGCGAGGGAGCACAACCTCAAGGACGTCGACCTCGAGCTCCCGCGCGGCAAGTTCGTGGTGATCACGGGCGTTTCCGGCTCGGGCAAGAGCACGCTGGCCTTCGACACCATCTACGCTGAGGGCCAGCGTCGCTACGTCGAGAGCCTCTCCTCCTACGCCCGCCAGTTCCTGGGGGTGATGGACAAGCCCGACGTCGAGCACATCGAGGGGCTCTCCCCGGCGATCTCCATCGACCAGAAGACGACCTCCCACAACCCCCGCTCGACGGTGGGCACGGTCACCGAGATCCACGACTACCTGCGACTGCTCTTCGCCCGCGCCGGCACCGCGCACTGCCCGGTCTGCGGGCGCAAGATCGAGCGCACCTCGGCGAGCGAGATCACCGACCGCCTGATGGCCTATCCCGAGGGCACCCGGGCGATCTTGATGGCGCCTTTGGTGCGGGGGCGCAAGGGGGAGTACCAGGGCCTCTTCAAGCAGCTGATGAAGGAGGGCTACGTCCGGGTGCGGGTGGACGGGGTGATCCACCGCCTGGAGGAGGCCTTGGATCTGCGCCTTGAGCGCTACGAGAAGCACGACATCGACCTGGTCATCGACCGGGTGGTCCTGAAGCCCGAGGAGCGCCCGCGCATCGCGGAGTCGGTGGAGCTCGCGCTCCTCCGCGGGGACGGGCTTTTGCGCGTCCTCTTTCCGGACAGCGGCGAGGAGGTGCTCTTTTCCGAAAAGTTCGCCTGCCCCGAGCACGGGGCGGTGCTCGAGGAGCTCGAGCCCCGGATCTTTTCCTTCAATTCTCCCTACGGGGCCTGTAGCGCCTGCTCCGGGCTCGGCTACAAGATGGAGTTCGACCCCAACCTGGTGGTGAATCCGGAAAAATCCCTGGCCGAAGGAGCGATCATCCCCTGGTCCCGGGGGCGGGACACCGGGCGGGGCTTTCACTGGGACAAGCTCCGGGCCCTCGCCGAACACCTGGGGTTCGACCTCTACACTCCCTTCAAGCAGCTCGACGCCGCCCAGCAGCGGGCGGTCCTCTACGGGCTCGACGCCCCCTTCGAGGTCGTCTTTCACCGCGGGGGGCGGGAGACCGGGCGGATCACGGTGCGCTTTGAGGGGGTGATCCCCTGGCTGCAAAAGAAGTACGAGGAAACCGACTCCGAGGGCGTCCGCGAGATGCTCGAGGGCTACATGAGCCTCAAGGCCTGTCCGGTCTGCCAGGGCACCCGCTACAAGCCGGAGGTCCTCGCGGTCACCGTCGACGGCAAGAACATCGCCGAGGTCAGCGGCATGAGCGTGCGCGAGGCGCTGGCCTTCTTCGAGGGGCTGGAGACCCGCCTGGAGGGCTTCGCGCGCCAGGTGGCGGCGCCGATCGTCCGGGAGATCCGCGCCCGCCTGGGCTTTCTGGCCGACGTGGGGCTCGACTACCTCTCCCTGGACCGGGCCGCGAACACCCTCTCCGGCGGCGAGGCCCAGCGCATCCGCCTCGCGACCCAGGTGGGCTCGGGGCTGACCGGGGTGCTCTACGTCCTCGACGAGCCCTCGATCGGCCTGCACCCCCGGGACAACCAGCGGCTGATCGCCACCTTGAAGCGGCTCAGGGACCTGGGCAACACGTTGATCGTCGTCGAGCACGACGAGGAGACGATCCGTTCCGCGGACTGGGTCGTGGACATGGGGCCCGGCGCCGGGGTGCACGGGGGCGAGGTCGTCGCCGAGGGCACGCCGGAGGCGGTCGCGGCGCACCCCAAGAGCCTGACCGGGGCCTACCTCCGCGGGGAGAAACGCATCGAGGTGCCCCCGACCCGGCGCAAGGGCAGCGGCAAGAAGCTGATCGTGCGCGGGGCGCGCGAGCACAACCTGAAGGACATCGACGTCGAGATCCCGCTGGGGATGTTCGTGGCCATCACCGGCCCCTCGGGTTCGGGGAAGAGCACCCTGGTCCACGACATCCTCTACGCCCACCTGGCCCGCGAGCTGATGCGCGCCAAGACCGTTCCCGGCGATCACGACGGGATCGAGGGAATCCACCACCTGGACAAGGTGATCGAGATCGACCAGAGCCCGATCGGGCGCACCCCCCGCTCCAACCCCGCGACCTACACCGGGGTCTTCGACGAGATCCGCGCGATCTTCGCCAAGACGCCGGAGGCGAGGAAGCGCGGCTACACCCCGGGGCGCTTTTCCTTCAACGTCAAGGGGGGGCGTTGCGAGGCCTGCCGGGGGGACGGGACGGTCAAGATCGAGATGCTCTTTTTGCCCGACATCTACGTCCCCTGCGAGGTCTGTAAAGGCCGGCGCTACAACAAGGAGACCCTCGAGGTCAAGCTCCGCGGCAAGAACATCGCCGACGTGCTGGACATGACCGTGGAGGAAGCGCTCGCGTTCTTCAAGAGCGTGCCCGCGATCACCCGCAAGCTCAAGCTGATGGTCGACGTCGGCCTCGGCTACATGAAGCTCGGCCAGCCCTCGCCGACCCTCTCCGGGGGCGAGGCCCAGCGCATCAAGCTGGCCACCGAGCTGGGCCGCAAGGCCACCGGCAAGACCCTCTACATCCTCGACGAGCCCACCACCGGGCTGCACTTCGACGACGTGAAGAAGCTCCTCGACGTCCTGCACCGCCTGGTCGAGTCGGGGAACACGGTGGTGGTCATCGAGCACAACCTGGACGTGGTCAAGACCGCGGACTGGGTGATCGACCTCGGTCCCGAGGGTGGTGCCCGCGGTGGCCGGGTGGTCGCCGCGGGCACCCCGGAGGCGGTGGCCATGCACCCCGATAGCCCCACCGGGGCCTTCTTGCGTCGCATCCCGGAGATCGCCGCCCGCTCCCAGGTGGCCGCGGACTGACGTTAAAGCACGCGTAGACGAGGGCGATCAAGGCCTCCAGTTTGGATGGCCCCCGTCCTCCGGCTCGCCCCGGGGCATGGGCGCGTGATGCCGTCCTCGTCCCGGTGGGCCCGTTTGCGTTCGGGATCTGGGCCACGTCGGGCGCGGAGATCGGGCCCATGCTGTTGCCGTGGCGCATCGAACACCCGGAGGCGGGCGCTTGGGCAGAGCCTTTCCAAGGTTGTCTGCCAGAAGATTGCTGGCGAAGGGCGTTGTGGGGCGCGGGCACCCCGGGCGGCGAACCGGATGGGCCGCCTGATCGGGGCCTTTGGATGCGTGTGGCCGACGTCCTCAAAACGTTTAGAATTCCCCCGTGACGCCCTTGGCGAAGGCAACGCGGGTGGTGATCAAAGTTGGCTCGGCGGTCCTCGCCGAGGCGGGCGTGCTGGCAAGCGACCGCTTTCAGGCAATCGCCCGCGGGGTCCAAGCGCTCCAGGAGGCCGGGGCTCAGGTGGTGCTGGTCTCCTCCGGGGCGATCGCCGCCGGGCGCGCTCTCCTGGCCCGGGAGCGGCCCCGTTCCCTTCCCGAGCTGCAGGCGCTCGCTGCCTTGGGCCAGCCGGAGCTGATGCGGCTCTGGAAGGCAGCGTTTGCCCCGAACCCGGTGGCCCAGGTGCTCCTCGACGCCGGCGACCTCGCCGACCGAAAGCGCGTTTTGAACGCCAAGAACACCCTGGAGACCCTGCTCTCCTGGGGCGTGGTCCCGGTGGTGAACGAAAACGACACGGTGATGACCGAGGAGATTCAGTTCGGGGACAACGATCAGCTCGCGGTGCTGATCGCCGGGGTGATCGAGGCCGATTGGGTACTCGTGCTTTCCGACGTCGAGGCCCTCTACACCCGGGACCCGCGGGAGGATCCTTCAGCCACCCCGGTGCGCGAGCTAAGGGGGGTGACCCCGGAGGTCCTGGCGATGGCCGGTGACCGGCCGGGGCGGGCCGGCCGCGGGGGAATGCGCTCCAAGCTCTTCGCCGCCAAGCGGGCGCTGGACGCGGGGATCGCCTTTTGGCTGCTGCCCGGACATGACCCCGAGGCGATTCCCAAGGCCCTGGCCGGGGCGCCGATCGGGACCCGGTTTCTCCCCAGCGGGCGGCGCTATGCGGGGAAAAAGCGCTGGCTGGCGCAGCTGCCCTTGATTCAGGGGGAGCTGGTCGTGGACATGGGGGCGGCCCGGGCCCTTCGCGAGCAGGGGGCAAGCCTCTTGCCGGTCGGGGTGCGCGAGGTTCGGGGCAACTTCCCCGCCGGGGCGCCGGTGCGGGTGGTCGACGAGGCCGGCCGGCTTCTGGGCTACGGGCTGGCCGAGCTGGGTTCGGAGACGATCGCCCGCGTGCGCGGGCTGCATAGCGGCGAGATCCAGCGGCTGTTGGGGAAGGGCGTCCCCGAGGTCGTGGTGCACCGGGACCGTTTCGCGCTCGCCGCCGAGTGAGCGTGGGTCTGGTAGCCTGGGGCGCATGAGCGTTCGCCCCTTAGCGGAACGGGCCAAGGCTGCGGCCCGGCGGATGGCCTACGCCGAGCCGCGGGCCAAGAAGCAGGCCCTTTTGGTGGCCGCGGAGCTTTTGGATAACGAGCGTGCCGAGTTGCTCGAGGCCAATCGGGCGGACCTCGAGGCCGCCCGGGAGATGGGTCTTTCCGGGGCCCGCTTTGACCGCTTGCGGCTCGACGATCGCACGATCGACACCCTGATCGCGGGCCTGCGCCAGCTCGCCGAGGCACCCGAGGTCGTCGGCGAGGTGCGCGAGCTGCGCACCCTGGAAAACGGCTTGCAGGTAGGCCGGATGCGGGTGCCCCTGGGGCTCATCGGTTTTATCTACGAGTCCCGGCCCGGGGCCACGGTCGAGGCCAGCGGGCTGATCATCAAGTCCGGCAACGCCATCTTGCTGCGCGGAGGCAAGGAGGCGCTGCGCTCCAACCAGGCCCTGGTGGCCCGGCTGCGCCGGGCGCTGCTCGCCGCCGATCTGCCCGAGGACGCGGTGAGCCTGGTCCCCACCACCGATCGCGCCGCGGTGCTCGAGATGCTCTCCCTGGCTGGGGTGATCGACGTGATGATTCCCCGCGGCGGGGACGCGCTGATCCGGCTGGTCACCGAGCACGCCCGGATGCCGGTGCTCTTCCACGCCAAGGGGGTGAACCACCTCTACTTCGACGCCGGGGCCGAGGTCGAGATGGGCGTGCGGCTGGTGCTCAACGGCAAGGTGCAGCGGCCGGGGGTGTGCAACGCGTTGGAGACCCTCCTGGTGCACGCGGACGAGGCCGAGCGCTTCCTGCCCCGGGTGGCCGAGGCCCTCACCGCCGCCGGGGTCGAGCTGCGCGGCGATGACGCTGCCCGGGCCATCGTCCCCGGGATGCGCCCGGCGACCGAGGAGGACTGGGCCGCCGAGTACCTGGATCTGATCCTCGCGGTGCGGGTGGTCCCGGACATGGACGCCGCCCTGGCCCACATCGCCCGCTACGGCAGCCACCACACCGAGGTCATCGTGACCCGGGACTACGCCCGTGCCCGCCGCTTCCTCCGGGAGGTGGACGCGAGCCTGGTCCTGGTCAACGCCAGTCCCCGCTTCAACGACGGGTTCCAGCTCGGCCTCGGCGCGGAGATCGGCATCAGCACCACCAAGCTCCACGCCTACGGCCCGATGGGGGTGCGCGAGCTGACCACCGAGAAGTGGGTGGCCCTGGGCTCGGGTCAGGTCAGAGAATAGGCAGCTGGTAGAGGGCCTCGACCTTCACGTCTTCCTTCGGCTCCCCCTGCTGGAAGACCGCCAGCCGCGCTACCACCAGGCCGCCGGCCTTGACCACCAGCTTCTCCAGGGCCTTCATCGTGCCCCCGGTGCTGACCACGTCGCTGACCAGCGCGACCTTCTTGTTCAAAAGCCGCTCCGCCCAGCGCCGGTCGAGCCAGAGGGTCTCGCTCGAGCCCAGGGTGAGCGAGGCCACCTCCTGGATCAGGGGGTCGTCCATGTAGGCCCGACGCCGCTTGCGGGCGACGACGTAGCCGACCTCGCTCTCCTCGGCCAGGGTGTGCACCAGGGGGACCGGCGAGCACTCGGTGCTCACCAGGTACTCGGTCTCCTCGGGGAGCTTGGGCTTGAGCAGCCTCGCCGCCTCTCGGGTGAGCTCCACGTCGCCGAGGAACTCGATCAGGGGGATACGCATCCCCGGCAGGGTCTCGACCAGCGGGACGTGGCGGGTGATCTGCCCTACGGTGATCGGATAGGTCTCCAATGTGGTCATCCTGACCTCCTCGTCTATTCTTCCGGTTTGAAAAGGGGCAGGTGCCCCAGCGCGATCACGTCGTCGCGCGGGGTGCCCTCGGTGAAGACCGCGAGCACGCCGACCACCTCGCCCCCCACGCTCTCGATGAGCTCCTTGAGGCCCTTCAGGGTGCTCCCCGTGGAGACCACGTCGTCGACGATCACCACCTTCTTGCCGCGGATGCGGGCCACGTCGGCGCCGTCCAGGACCAGGAGCTGGGGCTTGCCGGTGGTGATCGAGACCACCTCCCGGGCCACCGGGTTGATCATGTAGGGCTTGGCGGTTTTGCGGGCGACGACGTAGGGAATGCCGCTCCTGACTGAGAGCGCGTGGGCCAGGGGGACCGCCTTGACCTCGGGGGTGACCAGCACCTCGGTGCCTTCGGGAAGGCGTTTGGCCAGCTCACGGGCCGCGGCCTCGGTGAGCTCGGTGTCCCCGAGCAGGTTCAAAAGGGCCACCGCGACCCCCTCGCCGACCTTGACGATGGGGAGCTCGCGCCGAACGCCGCCGATCTCAACGGGATAGGTCCTCACGACCCATAGCATAGCGCGGGGAAAACCTATAATGGGGACATGCTCAAGGCGACCGTAGAAAATCTGGGCGTCGACCCTAACACCGGGGGCGTGGTGGTGCTGCTCCGCGCCGAGAACGGCAAGCTGCTGCCGATCTGGATTGGCGCGCTGGAGGGGCAGAACATCGCCATCGCCCTCTCCGGGGAGAAGCCGCCCCGGCCGTTGACCCCGGACTTGCTCCTGAGCGTCCTCGAGGTCCTCGGGGGCAAGCTCGAGCGGGTGGAGATCACCGAGCTCAAGGACAACACCTTCTTCGCCCGGCTGATCATCAACGCCCGGGGCATGGAGTACGAGATCGACGCCCGGCCCTCGGACGCGATCGCGCTGGCGCTGCGTGCCGGGGCCCCGATCCTGGTCGACGAGCGGCTCTTGGAGGAGCACGCCGTCGAGGAGGCCCAGATCGAGTCCCAAAAAGGGGTGGCCGAGGCGTGAGGCTCGCTCCGGAGACCCTGGCCGAGCTCTGCGACAAGCTCAACCAGGACCCGGCCTTTTCCAAGGCCGCTGGAAACCTGGCGGCGCGCTTCGTCTTCGAGGTGGGCGAGGCCCGCTACCTCCTCGCGCTGGAGGGAGGCCGATGCACCGAGGCCCGGCCCGCGGGTGCCGACGAGCCCGCGGACTTCGTGATCGCCGTGGAACCCGACGCCTTGAGCGCCGGTCTGGACCCGGTGCAGGCCTTCGCCCGCGGCCAGCTCAAGCTGAAAAAGGGCAGCCTCTTTGCGTTGATGCCCTACGCCAAGGTGGCCAAGGCGATCTTTTCCAAGCTCACCTAGCGCCAGCCGCCGAGCACGTGCACGTGCACGTGGAAGATCTCCTGACCGCCCTTTTCCCCAACGTTGACGATGACCCGGTAGCCCTCGAGCCCCAGCACCCGGGTGGCGACCCGGTTGACGGTGCGAAAGAGGGCCCCCAGCGCCTTTTCCCCCCGTTCGTCGTCGGGGTAGTCGGAGAGCCGGTCGACGTGCTCCTTGGGGACCACCAGGACGTGGACCGGGGCCTTGGGGTGGATGTCGTGAAAGGCGATGAAGGCCTCGTCCTCGTAGACCTTCTTGGCCGGGAGCTTTCCGGCGATGATCTGACAAAAGACGCAGTCCGGCTTCATGTGCCCTAGCCTAGCAACTCCTCGAGGGGGCGTTGGGCATTGGCCCGGAGCCCTAATCGAGCGGATCGAGCGGGTGGAGGCCGACCTGCGGGAGGGCTGGGCGAAAAACCAGGGGCGCTTCTGGCATATCGCCTTACGGCCTAAGGCCCCCCAAAGTCTCCCGGGAGTCCCAGGCGGGTGTGCAATTTCGCTTGACTTCTACCTCCTCCCATGACTTAAGAGTGCTTATTGGAGGGCCTTGCGTCGCCTTCGGTCCTCTCGGGAGGTGATGGGTATGAAGCAAGGGCCTTGCGGTTTTTCCTGGTCTTCGGGCTCCTCCTCATGGGGGTGACCCCCGTCCTGGCCGCGGGGAAGCAGGTCAAAGCGGCCACCCGCACGCAGCAGGATGAGGTTGTACAGGTGGTGGTGCCGGAGGGGATGGCACTCAGTGATCCGACGCTCGATGAAACGAGTGGACAGGGTTTGGGGTCGGCTCTCCTCGGTGGGTTGGGGGAGGGCTTCATAGATGCCGTGAAGGCTGGAGGGGCTACGTATTTGGTTACTGGAGATAAGAAATTGGGACTAAAGGCTGCAGTCGCTGCATTTGTCGTGGGGTTTTTCGTTAGCGCAGTGAAAGGACTGATAGCTCCCGCACCGTAGCCTGCTTAGAGGCGGGTGAGTTGTAGTTTCCGTGCCCACCATTTTTTTCAATGAGAGCGGACTTAGTTGGGAGGTGGATCTCTTCTATGTTGAACCAGCTCATGAAGCCGCCAGCCTACTGGGTTTTAAAAGACGCATTCTTGTCACTCATTGTTCTGTGGGCGACTCACTCGCTTTATAAAGGAGATCTGCCTAAGGTTCTCCTGATCGCAGCCGTAACTTTCCTGGCATTTGTGGCAATTGACGTGCTTTGGGCTTGGGCTAAAAAGCTTTTTTAGAGCGGTCCTCAGGGCTTTTCATATAGGCCTGGTTAATGTGCCTTCCCAAGCAATCCTACTTGATATGTAAGCCACTCTCTTCTTGCCTTCAGGAGATGAGGGGTATGAAGAAGGGACTTGCGGTTCTCCTGGTCTTCGGGCTCCTCCTCATGGGGGTGACCCCCGTCCTGGCCGCGGGAGCGCGGGTCAAGGCGGCGCCGCCTGTGCAGCAGGGTGGGGTCGGGCAGGTAGTGATGCCAGAGGGGGAAGGATTGGGAGAGGGTGAATTGGCTGAAGTGCAAGGAGAAGCGGCCCCCTTGGCTTATGTTGGGTACGTTTTAGTTCGTGGTCTTATTGGGGCAGTAGGAGGTGCGGCTGCCGGAGCCGTTAAGAGCCCCGTTGAAACGGGGCATGCTAACTTAAGAGATGTGGCAATAGGTGCGGGAGTAGGTTTCATTGCTGGAATCACGGGTGGAGCTGGGTCTTTGGTTTCGAAACCGTAATAAGCGGCGGTGTCATCTATGCAAGACTGAAACCCACTGCCTACTAGGTCTTTATTCGGTCTTGCATAGATGGCACCACACTTGCATCTGAGTGAGGGGAGGGTCGATGGTTCAATTAAGGAGACCGCTGTTCGAAGCATTGATTTTCACGGCCGTTTATGCGCTCATCTCTGTGATTCTAGATTTTCTAGACGGGGTAAGGCATCATTTCGCTGCTTATGCCATTTCAGCGATTGTGGCTTTTGCTATTTACTCGATAATAATTGTTTCGATTTATGTAAAAAGGGAATTAAACAAGAAATGAGGTCTCTCTCGAATGCGGCCATGGACGTTTTAATCACGTTCTTTTTGGTTGTGGCGGTGACGGAATGGTCGCGGCGTGCCGGATTATGGGATGAAACATCCCAAGACTAGGAGTTGGAGATCGGTGCGTTGAGTTCTCGGACCGTTGTTTTCGCGCTAGCCTTGGTCGCGTTCGGTGTGTTTGCGGAGGGAGCTCCCTACCACCTCCTCCGCTACACCCACGTGGTGGGCCAGACGGACTGGTACACCTGCGGGGCGGCGGGGCGACGCTGCTGACCTACTACTACGACGATCCCGCGACGGAGGGCGAGATTCTCGAGATCGCGGTAAGGGAAACCAAGAAATCGGGCAAGGATCCTTTGAAGGGCCTCACCGCCCTTTCGTTGAAGCGCGCATTGGAGCGGCGCGGCTACGCGGTGAAGGCCTACCGGGTGAACCTGGCGCGGCTCGCCGAGCTCAAGGAAGCGAAGGCGCTCCAGGCCAAAGAACTCGCCTGGGCCCGGGCGGAGCTTTCCCGCCTGGCTGCCCTCCGGGCGCGGTTGCCTTAGCGAGAAAGGTGCGTGGTGCGTTGTGTGTGGTGCGTGGTGTTTGAAGCGGCCCATCGCCCCGGCGGGGCCCTGAGCCCGGGCCGGTTTTTGCGGGTTTTATGCGCCCGCGTTTCCGCCTCGGTTGCGCGGGTTTTATGCGGATCTCCCCGGGCAGGCCTGTACCTTCATGCACTGGCCTCGATACGATTTCGAGGCCAGGCACCGGCGAGCGTCCGGTGATGCTGGCGTAGCGCACGAGCGGATCCAGGTCCACCCCTTCAGGGGGCGGACCTCGACCACGTCCGGGATCATCGCCTCCATGCTCCTCCAGGGGCGGGATGGGCTTTAGGGGTTCGCCCCGACGGGCCCGCTCCTGGTGATTCACGCTCTACGAGTTCCTTTTGGTGTAAACGCGCCCACGCCGCGATCAGGTCCATGGCTTGAGGAGGCGTTGGGCCTCGGCCCGGGGCTTGGGCGGCAGGATGAGGTGAAAACGGCGCTTGAGATCGAGCCCGGCGACCTCGACCCAGGGCCCGTCCCAGGCGCAGCGGGGCAGGAAGGCCGGCCCCCAGCCGGCGGCGACCGCCGCACGCAGCGCAAAGAGCCCCTCCACCACTGCCGCGGGCTGCACCCGCACCCCGGCGGCGTGGAGTGCCGCCTCGACCAGAGTACGTGTGCCGGAGCCCGGCTCGCGAACGAGCAGCGGCAGACCGGTGAGCGCCTGCGGCGGCAGCGTGCCGCGACCGGCGAGGGGATGGCCGGGGGGCAGCGCCAGCACCAGGCGATCCTCGGCGAGCACGTGGCTTTCGTAGCCCGGTGGGGGTGGGGTGGGCGCCTCGATCACCGCCGCGTCGGCCCGGCCGGCGGTGAGGTCCTCGAGGACCGCCTCGCTGTTCTTCACCCTCAGCTCCAGGGCCAGGCCCTTGGCCAGGGCCGGGGCCAGGCGACGCGGGAGGTCGCAGGCGGCAGCGGTCTGGCTGGCCGCGATTACCAGTGGCGCGGGGTTGGGGAAGGCGGAGAACAGCCGCGCCGCTTCCTCGGCCAGGGGTAGGAGGCCTTGCCCCAGTGGGGTGAGCGCGAGCGTTCGGCCCCGACGCACGAAGAGCGGGCCGCCCGCGCGTGCGGCCAGGCGCTTGAGCCGCTGGCTGACGGCGGGCTGGCTGACCCCCAGCCGCTTGGCGGCTTCGCTCAGGCTGCCGGTGGCGGCGAGGGCGGCGAGGGCCTCGAGCTCGGCGAGGCGAGGCCGTTCCATAAGCTTAGTTTATAGTTTATCGAGAGTCTTTTATTTGACCTTATAGGCTTGGGTCGCTAGCCTGGGGCCATGCCGTTCTCACCGGATCGCCGCCCGGCCACCTTGAGCGGGGTGCTCTTCGTGGCGCTCTTCGCCGTGGCCGCGTTTCAGATCGCTTCCTGGCCGTTCATCCAGGCGTTGCGGCTGAGCCCTTTGGTCATCGGGATCGTGCTCGGCATGGCCTACGCCAACACCCTGAGGCAGCAGCTCCCCGAGGCTTGGGTGCCCGGGGTGGTCTTCTCGGCGAAGACCCTTTTGCGGTTGGGGGTCGCGCTCTACGGTTTTCGCCTGACCCTGCAGCAGCTCGCCGAGGTCGGACCGGTGGGGCTTCTCTTTTCCCTGTTGATGCTGAGCAGCACCTTCGTGATCGGGGCCTTCGTCGGTCAGCGGATCTTGAAGCTGGACCGCGACACCGCTTGGCTCACCGCGGTGGGCAGCGCGGTCTGCGGAGCCGCCGCGGTGCTGGCCACCGAGCCGGTCCTCAAGGCCAAGCCCCATAAGAGCGCGGTCGCGGTGGGGACGGTGGTGCTCTTCGGCACCCTGGCGATGTTCGTCTACCCGGTGCTCGAGCGCGGCGGCTGGCTGGGGCTGGACCCCGCGGCCTACGGCCTCTACGTGGGGGGGACGGTCCACGAGGTGGCCCACGTCGTGGCCGCGGGTTCGGCGGTCCCCGGAGCGGCGAAGATCGCGGTGGTGGTGAAGATGACCCGGGTGTTGTTGCTGGCGCCGCTTTTGCTCGTCCTCGGCTACCTCGCCGCCCGCGGCGAGGGGCGGACCAAGACTCAGGTGCCGGGGTTCGCGCTCGGGTTCTTGGCGGTCATCGGGTTGAACTCTTTGGGCCTTATCCCCGCCGATTGGGTGGCGCAGATCAACCGCTTCGACACCTTCCTCCTGACCATGGCGATGACCGCCCTGGGGATGGAGACCTCGGTGGAAAAGCTCAAGGTGGCGGGAACCAAGCCGCTCCTCCAGGCCTTGGCGATGGCGATCTGGCTGGCCGGTGGGGGGCTCGTCCTGGTCCGCCTGCTGGCCCCTGGCCTCTAGGCGGCTTCCCCGTAGAGGACGTAGCCGCGCGCGGCCCGCACGGTGAAGCGCACCTCGTCCCCAGGGGCGGCCTCGCCGAGCACCTGGGCCTCGTAGTAATCGGGGGTGTGGCCGAAGAGCCGGCCCCCCTCCCCGCGCTCCACCAACAGGGTGGTCGCCCGGCCCAGCTTGGGCTGGATGCGGGCCTCGGCGAGGGCGTGGGCCAGCTCGATCAGCCGGTGGGTGCGGGCCTTTTTGACCGGGGGCGCGACCTGCGGCAGCCGGGCCGCGCGGGTCCCGGGGCGCGGGGTGTAGGTGAAGACGTGGACTCGGGCCGGCTTGAGCGCTTCGAGGACCGCCACCGTCGCCTGGAAGTCCTCCTCGGTCTCGGTGGGCAGGCCGGCGATCACGTCGGTGGTGAGGGCGAAGTCGGGGATCGCCTCGTAGGCCAGGTGCACGATGCGGCGGTACTCCTCCAGGCTGTAGCGGCGGTTCATCAGCGCCAGCAGGCGCTCGGAGCCGGTCTGCAGGGAGAGGTGCAGGTGCGGCCGGGCCCGGGGCGCGTGGCGGGCGAGGACCCGGATCAGGCGCTCATCGGTGTCCTCGGGCTCGATCGAGGAGAGCCGCACCCGGGCCCCTAGCGCCAGCAGGTCCTCGACCAGCCCCGCCAGGCCTTGCGGGTGGCCGTCGTAGGAGCCCAGGCGCACCCCGGTGAGAACGATCTCCTTCACCCCTCGCGAAAGCAGCGCCTCGGCCTCCTTGAGCGCGTCCGCGGCGGGGCGGGAGCGCTCCCGGCCGCGCAGCTTGGGGATGATGCAGTAGGCGCAGCCGGCGTTGCAGCCGTCCTGGACCTTCAAGAACGCGCGCACGCCGCTGGTGAGCAGGGTCCGGTCGGGGTGGCCCCAAAAGGCGTTGACCGGGGTGGTGATCGGGTCCAGGTCGCGGCCGAGCTGGCTCAGGATGAGCTGGGGCAGGGCCCCTTTTTGTTCGTTCTTGACCACCAGGTCCGCGCCGAGCTCCCGCGCCAGGTCCTCGGTGCGGCTGACAAAGCAGCCGGTGACCACCAAGAGCGCGTGGGGATGGGCCCGGCGGGCACGGCGGATCTCCGCCCGGGCCTTGGCCTCGGCGGTGGTGGTGACCGCGCAGGTGTTGAGGAAGACCAGCTCGGCGTCCTCCTCGACCACTTCGGGGGCGAGGGGACCGAGGGCCCCGAGCAGGGCCTCGGTCTCCGCCTGGTTGACCTTGCAGCCGAGGGTCTTGACCGCGACGCGCATCCGGGACATTCTGCCACGCTCGGCGCGGTTTCGCCTAGGGTTTTGCTTACCATGGTGGCATGGTGCGTCTTTCCGACGTCTATGCGGCCGCCGTGCGTTTGGCTCCCTACCTCCGGCGCACGCCGGTGCTCACCTCCCGCCAGCTGGACCGGGCCTTCGGCCGGTCGCTTTTTTTTAAGGCCGAGGCGCTGCAAAAGACCGGCAGCTTCAAGGCCCGGGGGGCGCTCAACAAGGCGCTCTTGCTCGAGGCCCCGCGGGGGCTGGTCGCGGCCTCGTCGGGCAACCACGCCCAAGGGGTGGCCTTCGCCGCCCAGATCCTCGGGGTGCCGGCGGCGATCGTCGTCCCCGAGGACACGGTGGCGGTCAAGAAGGACGCGATCCGGGCCTACGGAGCCGAGCTGATCGACGCCGGGGTGACCGTCGAGAACCGCGAGGCGGTGGCCCGGTCCCTGGCCGAGGCGCGCGGCTGGGCCTTCATCCACCCCTTCGACGACTGGGACGTGATCGCCGGGCAGGGGACGGTGGGCCTGGAACTGACGCAGCAGGTCCTGGGGCCGGAGGCGGTGCTGGTCCCGGTCGGGGGCGGGGGGCTGATCGCCGGGGTGGCGACCGCGGTCAAGGCCCACGCGCCCGGAACCCGGGTGATCGGGGTCGAGCCCGAAGCGGGCGCGGACGCCAAGGCCAGCCTGGCCGCGGGGCGGATCGTGCGCCTCGCCGCGCCCCCCGAGACCGTCGCCGACGGGGTGCGCACGATGGCGGTGGGGGCGCGGCCGTTCGAGGTGATGCGCGCGCGGGTGGACGCGATCCTCGAGGTCCCCGAGGCGGCGATCCTGGAGGCCCAGCGCCTGGTGCTCTCGCGCCTCAAGCTGGTCGCCGAACCCACCGGGGCGCTGCCGCTGGCGGCGGTCCTGACGCACCGCGAGGCGCTGCCCGAGCGGCTGGCCCTGGTGGTTTCCGGGGGAAACTGGCTGCCGGTATGATGGGGCCGATGCGCTGGAAACTCGTGGGCCTCCTTGCCCTCTTGCTCGCCGCCTGCGCGCCGACCGCGACCGGACCCGCGCCCACGGCCGAGGCGCGGGTCGAGGGGCCGGTGGCCTTCTACCCCCATCGCACCGGGCTGACCTGGCGCTATCTGAAGGCTGGGGACCCCCTCGACGCCCCCCCTTACCGCGTCGAGGTCGAGGGATCGGCGGCGTTCTTGGGGCGCTCGAGCCTGGCCTTTCGCTTTTCGGGCCGCGGCCAGGAGCGGGTCTACTACCGCGAGGTCTCGGACACCCTCGGGCAGCGGCTCTTTGGCTATGAGGAGAAGATCACCCTCAGCCGGGTGAGCTTCGACCCACCCTTCGTCGAGTTCCCGCCCGCCGCGCTCCTCGCCCCGGGGGCCCGCTGGGGGGGGAAGACCCGTGTCAAGAGCGCCTTCACCCTTCCCGAGGGGGAGGTGCGGCAGACCGAACTGGTGCTGGATTACGGCTTCGAGGTCGTGGCCAGGCGCCAGGTCGAGGTGCCGGCGGGGCGTTTCGAGGCCTTCGTGATCCGCTTTCGCGCCAAGAGCGGTAAAGATGTGGTTGAGTCCGAGCTCTGGTTCGTGCCCCACGTCGGCGAGGTGCGCACCCGCGAGGGGCTCTTGCTGGTGGGGAAGAACTTTTAAAGGGGAACCATGCTGGAGAAGATTCAAGGTCCAGAGGACGTCAAGCGCTTGAGCGAAGCCGAGCTTTTGGCCTTGGTCGAGGAGCTGCGCAGCGAGATCATTCGCGTGGTCAGCCAGACCGGCGGCCACCTGGCGAGCAGCCTGGGGGCGGTCGAGCTGATCGTCGCCCTGCACCGGGTCTTTGACTCGCCCAAAGACCGCATCCTCTTCGACGTCGGCCATCAGGCCTACGCCCACAAGCTCCTCACCGGGCGCCGGGATCGCTTCCACACCCTGCGCCAGGCGGGGGGAATCGCCGGGTTCACCAAGGTCAGCGAGTCGCCCCACGACGCGATCACCGTCGGCCACGCCTCGACCAGCTTGGCCAACGCGCTGGGGATGGCGCTGGCTAGAGACGTGCGCGGCGAGGACCACAAGATCGTCGCGGTGATCGGCGACGGCGCCCTCACCGGGGGGATGGCGCTGGCCGCGCTGAACAAGATCGGCGAGCTGCAAAAGGACCTGCTGGTGATCCTCAACGACAACGAGATGTCGATCAGCCCCAACGTCGGCGCCCTCAACCGCTACTTCCGCAGCCTGCAGGTGCAAAGCTGGTTCCAGGACGCCGAGGAGAAGGGCAAGCGGGTGCTCGAGCGCATCTCTCCCCGGCTCTACGAGTTCGCGGACCGGGCCAAGGAGGCGACCAAGCTCTTCTTCACCCCGGAGAACCCCTTCCACGCCTGGCACATCCGCTACATCGGCCCGGTGGATGGCCACGACCTCAAGGGCCTGATCTACCTCCTCGACCACCTTAAGGACCTCAAGGGTCCCACCCTGTTGCACGTGGTGACCAAGAAGGGCTACGGCTACAAGCTCGCCGAGCAGGACCCGGTGCGCTGGCACGGGGTCGGCCCCTTCCCCCTGGACCCCGACGCCCAGCCCAAGAAGGGCAAGGGCTACAGCTGGTCGCTGGCCTTCGGCGACGCCCTGATCGAGCTCGCCGAGAACGACCCCCGGATCTTCGCGATCACCCCGGCGATGCGCGAGGGCTCCGGCCTCACCGAGTACGCCGAGCGGTTTCCCGAGCGCTACATCGACGTGGGGATCGCCGAGGACGTGGCGGTGACCACCGGCGCGGGGTTGGCCCTGGCCGGGATGCGGCCGGTGGTCGCGATCTACTCGACCTTCCTGCAGCGCGCGGTGGACCAGGTGATCCACGACGTCGCCCTGGAGAACCTCGACGTGGTCTTCGCCATCGACCGCGCCGGGGTGGTGGGGGCGGATGGCCCCACCCACCACGGGGTCTTCGACCTGGCGATCCTGCGCGCGGTCCCCAACGTCTCGATCCTGGCCCCGAAGGACGCGCTCGAGCTCAGGGGCATGCTCAAGGCCGCGCTCGCCCGCAAAGGACCGGTGGCGATCCGCTACCCCCGGGGCGCGACCCAGCCGGCGCCCCGGGGGGCCTGGCCGGAGCTTGCCTGGGGCCGCTGGGAGGTGCTCAAGGAGGGGAGTGAGGTGGCGATCCTGACCTTCGGCGCCACCCTGCCCTACGCGCTCGCCGCCGCCGGGGAGGACCCGCGGGTGATGGTGGTCAACGCCCGCTTCCTCAAGCCCCTCGACGAGGCCCTGCTCAAGGACCTGGTGGCCCGGGGGATGCGGCTTTTGACCGTCGAGGACCACCAGCTCGCCGGGGGGTTCGGCGCGGCGGTGCTGGAGGCCCTCGAGCGCCTGGGCCTGAGCGCCGAGGTGCGCCGCCTCGGCTATCCCGACCGCTTCATGCCCCAGGGGCCCCAGCCCCACCTCCACCGCCTCGCGGGGATCGACGCCGAGGGCATCAAAGCCGCCCTCGCCGAGATGGGCGTCGGCGCGGCGGTGCCGCGCGCGGACTAGCCGAAGACCGCCCTTAGGTTCTCCGAAAACGGGGGGCGGATCACGCCCTTCTCGGTGATGATCGCGGTGATCAGCTCGGCCGGGGTGACGTCAAAGGCCGGGTTGTACACCGGGCTGCCCTCGGGCACGACCCGCGCGGTTCCGCAGTAGGCGACCTCGTCGGGGCTGCGTTCCTCGATGGGGATCGCCGCGCCGTCGGGGGTGGCGAGGTCCAGCGTGCTGCTCGGCGCGGCGACGTAGAAGGGGATCCCGTGGTATTTGGCGGCGATCGCCAGGTTGTAGGTGCCGATCTTGTTCGCGGTGTCCCCGTTGGCCGCGATGCGGTCCGCTCCGACCACCACCAGGTCGATGCCGAAGGTCTTCATCACGTGGCCCGAGGCCCCGTCGACGATCACCGTGTGGGGGATGCCGAGCCGGTTCAACTCCCAGGCGGAAAGCCGCGCCCCCTGGAGCCGGGGCCGGGTCTCGTCGAGGAAGACGTGCAGCGACTTCCCGGCCTCGAAGGCCACCCGGATCACCCCCAGGGCGGTGCCGTAGTCCACGGTGGCCAGGGCCCCGGTGTTGCAGTGGTGGAGGATCTTGGCCCCGTCGGGGATGAGCGGCAGGGCGTGGCGGCCGATCGCCAGGTTGGCCTGGACGTCCTCCTCGGCGATCGCGTGGGCCTCCTCGAGAAGGCGCTCGGCGAGGGCCTCAGGGGGGAGGTCGGCCTTCTCCCAGAGGGCGCGCATCCGGTCCAGGGCCCAAAAGAGGTTGACCGCGGTGGGGCGCGACGCCCTGAGCGCGCGGTCGGCGGCCTCGAGGTCCTCTCCACCGCGCGCGGCGAGGGCGATCCCGTAGGCCGCGGCGGCGCCGATCGCGGGGGCTCCGCGCACGACCATCTCGCGGATCGCCTCGGCGACCTCCTCCGCGCGCGTCAGGCGCAGGTAGACCTCGCGTTCGGGAAGCTGGCGCTGGTCCAGCAAGATGAGCGCGCCGTCCTCGTAGGTTAGCGAGCGAAACCCACCCATCGCCTACCTCGCGGTCTCCACGGCGCGGGTCTCGCGCACCACGGTGACCTGGACCTCGCCGGGGTACTGCATGTCGCGCTCGATGCGCTTGGCGATCTCCCGGGCCAGGAGGGCGGCCTTGGTGTCGTCGACCTTCTTGGGTTCGACGATGACCCGCACCTCGCGCCCGGCCTGGACCGCGAAGGCCTGGTTCACGCCGGGGAAGCTGGTGGCGATTTTCTCCAGGGCCTCGAGCCGCTTGAGGTAGTCCTCGAGCGACTCCCGGCGCGCCCCGGGCCGGGCGGCGCTCACCGCGTCAGCGGCGGCGACCAGGACCGCGTAGGGAGTCTTGGCGTTCTCCGGGTCGTGGTGATGGGCGATGGCGTCGATCACCGCCTCCCCCTCGCCGAAGCGCTTGGCGAGCTGGATGCCGATCTCCACGTGGGACCCCTCGACCTCGCGGTCCACGCTCTTACCGATGTCGTGCAAGAGCCCGGCGCGTCGCGCGGTGGCCGGGTCGTAGCCCAGCTCGGCGGCCAGGATCCCGGCGATGTGCGCGACCTGGATCGAGTGGGCGAGGACGTTCTGGCCGTAGGAGGTGCGAAAGTGCATCCGGCCCAAGAGCTGCACCAGGCCGGGCTTCAGGCCCAGGACGCCGGCCTCGAGCGCCGCCTCCTCGCCGCGCTCGAAGAGGAAGTGCTTCATCTCCTCCTTGGCCTTCTCCACCGCTTCCTCGATCTTGGTGGGGTTGATGCGCCCGTCGGCGATCAGCATCTCCAGCGCCTTCTTGGCGATCTCCCGGCGCAGGGCGTTGAAGGAGGAGAGGATCACCGCCTCCGGGGTGTCGTCGATGATCAGGTCCACTCCGGTGAGCTGTTCGAAGGCGCGGATGTTCCGTCCCTCGCGACCGATGATCCGCCCCTTCATCGCGTCGCTGGGGATGGGGACGACGCTCACCGCGAGCTGGCTGGCGACCTCCGAGGCCTGGCGCTGGATCGCCTGGGCGAGGATCTCCGCGGCCTTCTTCTTGGCCTCCAGCCGGGCCTTTTCCGCCGCCGCCTTGACCCGGATCGCCCGTTCCTCCTCGAGCTCCGCCTCCAGCTGCTCGAAGAGCCGCCGCGCGGCCTCCTCGCGGGTCAGGCCGGCGACCTCCTCGAGCTTGAGGGCGATCATCCGCTCCTTTTCCTTGAGCGCTTCCTCAGCGGCCTTGAGCTCGGCCTCGCGGGCGTTGAGCTTGGCCTCGAGCTCATCGAGGCGGGCGGCGCGGGCGTCGAGCTGTTCGCCGCGACGGCTCAGCCGTTCGTCGAGCTTCTTCAGCTCCTCGCGCTCGCGCCGGATCTCCTCCCAGGCGGCCTCGATGCGTGCGGCCTCCTTCTCCAGGACCTCGCGCTCGCGCTTGAGCTCGGCCCGTTCGCGCTCGAGCTCTTCCAGGATGCGTTTTTGGGTGCGCTCGATCTCCTCGAGGAGGCGCTCGCGCTCGCGCTCCAGCTCCCGGGCCATGCGCGCCTCCTCGCGGGCGCGCTCCTCCTCCCAGCGCTGGCGGGCCTCCTCGATCCGGGCCTCGGCCTCCGAAAGGCGGGAGCGGGCCTCGGCTTCGGCCCGCTCCCGGATCTCCTTGGCCTCGGCCCGCGCGGCCTCGATCGCGGCGCGGGCCTCGCGGAGCGCGGTCTCCTTCTCCGCCTCCGCTTGGGTGCCCTTCGTGCGCAACAGGTAGACGGCGAGGCCGAAGGCAGCGAAGAACAGAAAAAGGAGCAGGATGAGTTCGCTCAGGGTCAGGTTCATCGCCGCCTCCCCTAGGCCTCGGCGCCGGGCTCGATCGCGCCGATCGAGATCAGGACCTTGCGGCGGATCTCCTCGGCGAGCTCGGGGGCCCCGCGCAGGTACTCGGCGGCCTTCTCCTTGCCCTGACCGAGCCGCAGGTCACCGTAGGAGAGCCAGGAGCCGGCCTTGTCGATCACCCCCTGGTCGATCGCCACCGTCACCAGGTCGTTCATCGGGTCGATGCCGCGGCCGTAGTAGAGCTCGAGCTCGACCTCCTTGAACGGCGGCGCCAGCTTGTTCTTGGTCACCTTGACCTTGACCCGGTTGCCGATCGGGGTGTCCTTCTTCTTGATCGGCTGCCCGATGCGGCGCACGTCGAGCCGCACCGAGGCGTAGAACTTCAGCGCCCGGCCCCCGGGGGTGATCTCGGGGTTGCCGTACATCACGCCGACCTTCTCCCGCAGCTGGTTGATGAAGATCGCTGCGGTGTTGGACTTGGCCAGGACCGCGGTGAGCTTCCTGAGGGCCTGGCTCATCAGCCGGGCCTGGAGCCCCACGTGGGCGTCGCCCATCTCCCCCTCGATCTCCGCCGAGGGCACCAGCGCGGCCACCGAGTCGACGACGATCACGTCGAGCGCCCCGGAGCGCACCAGGAGCTCGGCGATCTCCAGCGCCTGCTCCCCGGTGTCCGGCTGGCTGATGAGCAGGTCGTCGACGTTCACCCCCAGCGCGGCGGCGTAGTTGGGGTCGAGGGCGTGCTCGGCGTCGATGAAGGCCGCGACCCCGCCCCCTTTCTGGGCCTGGGCGATGACCTGGAGGGCCAGGGTCGTCTTCCCCCCGGACTCCGGGCCGTAGATCTCGGTGACCCGTCCCCGGGGGATGCCCCCGATGCCCAGCGCCACGTCCAGGGCCAGGCTGCCGGTGGGAATCACGTCCACCCGCTGCTGCGGGGCCTGGCCCAGGCGCATGATCGCGCCGGTGCCGAACTTCTTCTCGATCGTCTTGAGGGTGCTCTCAAGCACCTTGGATTTTTCCTGCAGTTCCTTGTCGCTCATCTCGCACTCCTTTGAGGGGAAACGTTTCAATCACGGCATAGCGCGGCCCGGTCCGGGTGAGCTCTGAGCGGACGAGGTGAAAGGCCTCAACCGGGAAGCGTTCGTTGAAGACCACCGGGGGGACCCGGGGGGCCGGGCCCTTTTTCCGCGCCAGGGTGACGTGGGCCTTGAAGGGCTTGCCGTCGTCGAACTCGGGCAGCGCCAGGCGGAGCTTCTCGGCGAGGTCGAAGAACCCTTCGCCCTCGGCCCTGGCGAACCAGACCCGCGGCGCGCCGACGGCCGGGAAGTAGCCGGTGCCCTTGATCAGAGCCTCGAAGGGAGCCACCTCCTGGGCGATGTCCCGTGCCACGCCCTGAAGGCGCCCCAGCTCCGAAGGGTCGACCTCGCCGAGAAAGAGCAGGGTGACGTGCATCTGGTCGGGGCGGGTCGGCTTCCACCGGCCTTTGAGCTGGGTTTGCGCCTCGGCGAGGCGCCGGGCGATCTCCTTGGGGACGAAGGACGCGAAGAACAGCCTCATGGGTGGCTCCAGAAGTAGGCCAGGGCGGCGAAGGCCGCGCGCAGGCGGATCTTTTCCCGTCCCTGGTCAGGGAAGCGGTAGCCCCGGGCCTCGGCGTTCTCGGCGGTGGCCAGCCCCACGTAGACCACCCCGGGAGGGTGGCCCTCCAGGGGATCGGGCCCGGCGACGCCGGTCACCGCGAGGCCAACGTCGCTTTCAAAGCGTGCCCTGGCGGCCTCGGCCATCGCCGCAGCGGTGGCGGCGCTGACCGCCCCGTGCGCCTTCAGCACCGATTCCGACACGCCAAAGCGCACCTTGGCCTCACCGCTATACGATACCACACCGCCGGGAAAGACCTTTGAAACGCCAGGCACATCGGTGAGCAGGGCCGAGAGCAGTCCGCCGGTGACCGACTCCATCACCGCCAGCGTCTTCCCCTCGGCGAGCAGCCTGCGCACGACCAGCCCGGGGAGGGTGTCCTCGTCCTCCCCCCAGAGCTTGCCCTTGAGCCGTTTGCGGACCTCTTTCGCGATCTCTGGCGCGCCTTTGACCATGACGTGCACCCCATCCGCGTGGGCGTAGGTGGTGACCTCCGCCCCTTCGTGAACGCCGAGCAGGTCGCCGAGCAGGCCGGCGATCTCGGATTCGCCGACGCCGAAGGTCTTGTAGGTTTTCTGGAAGACCGGGCGGCTGGTGAGGCCCAGCACGCGCTTGACCTCCTCCCAGATCGGCCGCCACTCCTCCGGGGGGCCGGGAAGCGCCACCACCGTCTTGCCCCCGCCCTGCCAGAGAAAGCCGGGGGCGGTGCCCCGGGGGTTTTCCAGCCAGCGGGCGCCGGCGGGTTTTTGGGCCTGCTTGCGGTTGATCTCCGGTATCGGCCGACCGAAGGCCTGGAAGAACCCGGCGATCCTCGCGTAGGCTTGGGGGTCGAACTCGAGGGGCACCCCGAGGGCCTCGGCGACCGCCTCCCGGGTCAGGTCGTCGGGGGTGGGGCCCATGCCGCCGGTGACGACGACCAGCTCGTGATGGGCCAGGGCGTGGCGGAGCTCGCGTACCAGAGGCGCCAGACGGTCGGCGACGCGAAAGGTGACCTCGACCTCGGCGCCGTGCTCGATCAGGTCCGCGGCGAGGCGGGCGGTGTTGGTGTCCAGCGTGCGTCCGGTGATGAGCTCGCTACCGGTGGCGAAAACCGTGGCCTTCACCCCTCCAACTTAACCCCCTAGACTGGGGCTTGGAGGCTAGGATGCAGGTAGAGCTGAACATTCCCTTCTTCGAGGAGCTGCTCGCCGCGGTAGGGCCCAGCGGGTTCGAGGCCGAGGCCGCCAAGGTCTGGCGCAAGGCCGCCGAGGAGTTCGCCGACGAGGTTTGGAGCGACGCGGTCGGCAACACCTACGCGCGCATCAACCCCGGAAAGCCCGGGGGGTTGATGCTCGACGGGCACATCGACGAGATCGGGCTGATCGTCACCCACATCGACGAAAAGGGGTTCGTCTACGTCGACAGCCTGGGCGGCTGGGACCCCCAGGTCCTGATCGGCCAGCGGGTGCGCTTTCTGGGCAAGAAGGGGCACGTCCTGGGGGTGGTCGGACGCAAGCCGATTCACCTTTTGAAGGAGGAGGAGCGGCAAAAGGTCAGCCCCTTGAGCGAGCTCTGGGTGGATCTCGGGACCGATTCCAGGGAGGCGACCGAGGCCTACCTCGAGGTCGGCTCGGTCGGGGTCCTCGACCAGCCCCTGCGCTACCTGCACGGGCGGCGGCTGGTCTCCAAGGCGGTGGACAACCGCATCGGCGCCTTCGTGGCCCTCGAGGCCCTGCGCCACATGCGCGACTGGGGGGCCCAGGCCGAGGTCACCGCGGTGGCCAGCGTGCAGGAAGAGGTGAGCTACGCCGGGGCCCGCGTCGCGGCCTTCGCGGTCAAGCCCAGGCAGGCCATCGTCGTCGACGTCACCCACTGCACCCGGGTCCCCGGCACCGAGAAGAAGGTCGCCGGCCAGGCCGAGCTGGGCAAGGGGCCGGACCTCTCGGTGGGCCCCTTCGTGCACCCGGCGCTGTTTTTGGCCCTGCGCCGCATCGCCGAGGAGGCGGGCATCCCCTACACGGTCAGCGCCGAGGGCGACTACACCCGCACCAATGCCGACGCGATCGCCTTCGCCCGCGGGGGGGTGCCGACGGCGATCGTCGGGGTGCCCAACCGCTACATGCACTCCCCCTCGGAGATGATCGACCTGGCCGACGTCGAGCACGCGGTGGGCCTGATCGCCCGCTACGGGCTAAGGCTCGAGGAGATCACCTCGCGATGACCCTCGACGAGGTGCAGGCCGAGGTCCACGCCTGGATCGGCGGCACCAAGACCGGCTACTTCCCGCCCCTCTTGCAGCTCGCCCGCCTGGTCGAGGAGGTGGGCGAGCTGGCCCGGGTGCTGGCCCACCGCGAGGGCAAGACGCCCAAGCCGGGCGAGGCCGAGGGCGACCTCGAGGCCGAGGTCGGCGACGTGCTCTTCGTGTTGGCCTCGCTCGCGAACCGCGAAGGCATCCGCCTCGAGGCTGCCTTTCAAAAGGCCATGGCCAAGTACCGCGCGCGCGACCGCGAACGCTGGGGGTAGCTTCAGCCTTTCTGGCGCCGGCGCTGGATTCGGGCCAGAAGGCCCACCCAGGCGTTGAGGGGAAGCGCCCTCAGGAGGCGGAGCGGCCAGGCCAGCCGCTGGGGGAAGGCGATCTCGAAGCGGTGGCCTTCGAGCCCACGGACGACCCGCGCTGCGGCCGCGTCGGGCTCGAGGATGAAGGGCATGGGGACGTCGTTTCCGGCGACCAGCGGGGTGCGGATGAACCCCGGGTTGATCAGCCGGAGGTCGATCCCCTCTCGGGCTAAGAGCAGCCGTAGGGGCACCGCGAAGTGGATCAGGGCGGCCTTGCTCGTCGCGTAGCCGGTGCCCTCGGGGAGGGGCAGGTAGCCGGCCAACGAGCCCACCAGGGCGATCGTTCCCCCGCCTGCCTCGCGCATCCTCGGGCGCAGGGCCTCGATCCCGTGGACCGCGCCCAGGGTGTTCAGGCGCAGGTTGGCCAGGAGGGCGTCCGCGAGCCCGCCCTCGGGCTTGGGGCTGCCCCCGGCGTTGAGGATCGCGAGGTCCACCCCACCGAGGGCCTCCCAGACCCGGGCCGTCGCGGCCTCGACCGCGTCCCGGTCGGTGACGTCGAGGGGTACCGGCAGGGCCCCGATGGCCTCGGCGGCGGCGTTGAGCCGGGCCTCGTTGCGCGCGCTGATCGCGACCTTCGTCCCGGCCGCGCGGTAGCGCCGCGCCAGGGCCAGCCCCAGCCCGCTCGAGCCCCCGGTGATCCAAACCTTCTGGTAGCGGGTGTTCATCCGTCCAGCACCTCGAACCCCAGCGCCTCGGCGCGTTCGACGAAGTAGGCGATGTTCTCGCTCTTGGTCTCGCCCCCCAGGCTCTTGCGCTCAAACGCGCCTTCGGCGGCGAGGATCATCGTCTCCGCCAGGCAGGCGGGAACCAGGTCAGGGCCCCCGAAGTGCAGGTCCAGCGTCGACCTGGCCTCGCCGGGAAGGCGCACCACCCCGCCGGGGATGACCCGCACCCCGGGGACCCGCTTCACCTCGGGGTGGACGTCGGGGGGCACCCCCTCGTCGTAGATCCAGGCCCCCGGCTTGACGTGCTCGGGGAGGATCACCGGCTCCGGCTGGCTGGTGGCGGTGAAGATCAGGTCCGCGGCCTTGATCGGCGCGTAGTCGGTGGTGGCCTCGACCGCGGTGTCGTGGCCCTTTCGCGCCAGGTTCTTGCGCAGGCTTTCGGCCACCTTCCGGGTGCGCTCGGGGTCCCGCCCCACGAGGATCAGCCGCCCCACCAGGGGAGCGATCTGCCGGGCGATGCCGAAGGCCACCACGCCGGTGGCCCCGACGACCGCCGCGGTCGCCTCCTTCAGGGTGCGGCCCTCCTTTTGGAAGCGCTCGAGGATCCGAGGGATCGCCGCGCGCACCGTTCCCGCGGTCAGCGCCCCGCCGTTGGTGACCTCGATCGTGGGGACCGCCTCCTGGACCTTGAGCCCCTTGTCGCCGACCACGCTCCAGTAGGCCCCGAGGCCGATCACGCTGGCCCCCAGTTCCTCCGCCAGGCGCGCCCCCTGGATGGCCTTTTTCGTCGCCAGCTCGGGCTGGCCCACGATCTGGTGGGGCAAGAGCGGCGCGGAGATCAGGTAGCAGCGGATCTCCCGGCCATCCGCGGTCTTCACCCCGCGGATCTCGCCCACCTTCATGGGGCGAAACCGCTCCGCGAGCCGCTCGACCCAGGCCTGGGGCAGGAGCCCCAGGCGCACCAGGGGCCTCAGCCAGCGAAACCGCGGCGACTGCCAGAAGTCCTCGATCGTCAGGGGATGGATCATGAAGGCGCAGACCGCGGTCTTCTCGTCCGGGAGGGGGAGGGGCTTGCCGAGCTTGGGCTCGGTGCCCTCGAGGATCCGGCCGAGGTTTTCCTTGTAGCGCCAGAGCGCGAGCAAAAAGAGCAGCCAGGCCAGGGCCTTGGTCCAGGGGTCGTAGGGCCCCTCAAGGAGCAGGATCGCCAGCGCGAGGGGCATCGAGAGCGCCGCGATCGAGGCGTAGCCGGTGGCCGCGTAGAGCGCAAGCCCCACGACCAGGGCCAAAAAGGTCGGCACGTAGCCCAGGCCAGCCACCGAGAGCCCGGCGAGCAGGCCGACGAGGACCCCCGCCCCGCGGGCGCGCAGGGGCGGCCTTCCCCCGGAGAAGGGGAGGGGGTAGAGGTGGCCGAGGTAGGCCAGGACCGCGGCCAGCATCGGCCAGGGGAGGCCGAAGCCTTTGAGCAGGTAGACCGCCAGGTAGCCTTTTAAAAGGTCGGCGAGGAAGGCCAAAACGAGCGGCCCCGCGCCGATGCGCTTCAACGCGGTCTCCAGCCCCAGGTTGTAGGCCGACGCACGGCGCACCTCGACCCCGGTCATCTGGGCGACGATCCACTGTCCAACCGGCAGCGCGCCGATCAGGTAGCTCAAGCTCAGGAGGAGAACGAGCAGCGCCTCCACGATCGCTTACCTTACCAGGAAGCCCAGGCCCGCCAGGACCCCGGTGGCGGCGAGGGTGACCAGCACCCCGGCGGCGATCACCCCGAGCGCGATCGCCGGCATCGCGTAGCGCTTTTTGATCCCCAGCACGACCGCCAGCAGGCTGCCGGACCAGGCCCCGGTGCCGGGAAGGGGGAGGGCGACGAAGAGAAAGAGGCCGAGCGCGCCAAAGCGCTGGACCGACGCCTCGCCGCGCAGGCGGACCCTGGCCTCGAGGCGGCGAAGCAGGGGGCCGATGCGCGGCCAGCGCTCTAGGTCGTCGAAAAGCCAGTTCCAAAGCCAAAGAAGGGGCCCGATCACCAGGAGGTTCCCGGCCACCGCCGCGAGGAAGGCCTCGAGCGGGCCGAGGCCCAGGGCCAGCCCCAGTGGGATCGCCCCCCTGAGCTCCACCACCGGGGCCATGCTCATCAAGAAGACGTAGACCAGGGGCATACGAGAAAAAGAATAAGGGGGCCCCGCCCCCTTGGATGGCTGCGCCCGCTTTAGGCGCGGGCCTTCTTCGCGGTCTCGACCAGGGCCTTGAAGGCCTCGGGCTCGCGCACCGCGAGGTCGGCGAGGACCTTGCGGTTCAGGGTCACCCCGGCGAGCTTCAGCCCGTGCATGAACTCTGAGTAGCGCATCCCGTTCTGCCGCGCCGCGGCGTTGATGCGGACGATCCAGAGCTTACGGTAGTCGCGCTTTTTCTTCTTGCGGTCGGCATAGGAATGCTCGGCGGCGTTGAGCAGGGTTTCCTTGGCCCGGCGGAAGGAGATCGAGCGCAGGCCCCAAAAGCCCTTGGCGCGCTTCAGGAGGCGCTTATGCCGCCGGCGGCGGACGACTCCGGTCTTGGCTCGCGGCATCCCTTACCTCCGCTTCCAGTCGTAGGGCATGAGGATGCGGAACTTCACCGCGTCGCCCTCGAAGAGCACGAACTTGCGCCGCTTTTCGCGCACCTTCTTGCCGGACATCTTGTGGTTGAGGTGGCGCTTGCCCGGTTTCATCGCCACCACCTTGCCACGACCGGTGATCTTCACCCGGTCCTTGGCGCCCTTATGGGTCTTCATCTTCGGCATGCTTCACCTCCGCCGGCCGGGCGCCCCGATCGGGGCCTTTTGGGCCCGGCGCAGCACCCGCCAGTCTAGCACAGGGCGGAGGGAATGCCTAGGACTCGGCGGCGCGAGCCTTGGCGCGCTTTTCCTGGGGGATGGGGGCCAGCACCATGTTCATATCGCGCCCGGCGAGCTGGGGCGGCATCTCCACGGTGGCGATCTCCTTGAGGTCCTCCGCGACCCGATCCAGGATCTTCTTTCCGAGCTCGGGATGGGCCATCTCGCGGCCGCGGAACATGATCGTCACCTTAACCTTGTGGCCGTCCTCGAGAAACCGCCGGACGTGCTTGAGCTTGGTCTGATAGTCGTGTTCGCTAACCTTGACGCGAAACTTGATCGCCTTGATCTCCTGGCGCTTTTGCTTCTTGCGGCGCTCCTTCTCCTGCTGCTGCTGCTCGTAGCGCCACTTGCCGTAGTCGAGGATCTTGGCGACCGGGGGCTTGGCGGCGGGGCTGACCAACACCAGGTCCAGTCCCTTTTCCCGCGCGATGCGCAGCGCCTCCCGGGTATCGACGACGCCCAGCTGTTGACCGCTCTCGTCAACGAGCCGGACCTGCCTGACGCGGATCTCCTCGTTGATTCTATGCTCCCTGATTCAGCATCACCTCCCCTGAGCGGTTTCAAGCGCTCAGAACTGCACATCAAGTCTACAACGGGGCGCTGGAACCGGGACAAGGTGTACTAGGCTGGGACGGTGTTGAACCTGGTCTTGATCGCGCCCGAGATCCCGCAGAACACGGGCAACGTCGCGCGCACCGCGGTGGCGCTGAACGCCCGCCTGCACCTGGTGCGCCCGTTTGGCTTTCGCTGGGGCGATCCCAGGATGCGCCGCGCCGGCCTCGACTACTGGAAGCACCTCGACTACCGGCTCCACGACAGCCTCGACGCCTTTCTCTTGGCCCTTCCAGAGGACGCGCGGGTCCACGCGTTCAGCGCGCGCGCGAAAACCAGCCTCTACCGGGCTCGCTTCGCTCCCGGCGACTGGCTGCTTTTCGGCTCGGAGACCCGGGGGCTGCCCCCCGAGGTGCTCGCCCGCTTTCCCGGGCTCAGGATCCCCACGCCGGGGCCGGTGCGCTCGCTGAACCTCGCGGTCGCGGTGGGGGTGGCGGCCTTCGAGGCCCACCGGCAGCTCGGGGGTTAGGATGCGGGTATGCTCAAACAAGCCTTGGCGTTTGGGGTGGGGTTCGTGATGGCTTTGGCGGCGGCCACGCCGGCGCCGGCGTCCTTGGCGCCGGTTCCCGATTTTAACGCCAGGGGCGCGGTCCCCGTGCCCGACACCGCGCTGGCCTACCGGCTCGACCTCCCCGGTCGATGGCGGCTCAGCCTCTGGCGTTACCTCGATGGCAAGCAGGTGGGCCACGCCGTGGCCAAGGGAACGGGTGCGGCGGTCGTGGTCACCGGCTACGCGACGAAGCGCGACTGCCCGGTCCTGCTGATCGGGGCGGTGTTTCATGCGCTGGGCGCGACCAGCGGCGGGGCTTGCGCAGCTGCCGGGACGGAGACCGATCTGCGCATGGTGCCGGTGCTGCCCCAAACGCTGGATCCGGGCGTGCGCTACCCCGTGGCCTGGCTTTCGTTTAGGGACGGCCAGGGCCAGTTTCACCAGGCTTGGTGGCTGCTTTTGTGGCAAGGAAGGTGAGCGCTTCCCTTAGGACCTCGACCCCCTTTTCGAACTCGGAGATGAGGACGTGCTCGAAGGGGGTGTGGTCGAGGGCCGAGTCGCCGGGTCCGTAGGCCACCATCGGCACCGGCCAGTGGGGGGCCAGGACGTTCATGTCCGAGGTGCCGGTCTTGTACTTGAAGATGGGCTTCCCCCCTTGCTTGCGGATGCCCACCCGAAAGGCACGGCTCAAGGGGGTGTCCTTGGGGCCCTTGTAGGCCGGCTCCTTGCCCCAGAAGTGGAACTCCAGGGTCGGGGGGGCGATGGCCATGAGCTTCAGGATCGCTTCGTCGGGGGAGAGCCGGGGGGGGAGGCGGAGGTCAAAAAAGAGCTCCGCGACCTGCCGCATCTCCGGGGCCTCGACCCGGAAGTCGCGCAGCGAGTACTGCACCTGGTCGAAGGGCCCCTGGCCGATGTTGTAGGCCTCGGCCCAGGTCTTCATGGCCACGAAGTAGCTGATCAGCTCCTCGGCGGCGTTGGGTTCGTGGTGCGCGGAGTGGAAGTGGTCCTTTTCCCGGCGCACCCGGACCAGGATGCGGCCCTTGTAGCCGAGGGTGATCCCTTCCCATCCGGAGGGCTCGCCGATGACCACGAAGTGGGGTTTGAGCTGTTTGGCCACGTAGCGCGCCCCCTTGGAGGAGGGAGCCTCTTCCTCGGTGGCCCCGACGAGGTGGATGCGGACCTTGGGCTTGAGCGCCTCGGGCAAGCGGCCCACGGCCAGGGTGAAGGCCGCGAAGGGTCCCTTGGCGTCCACCGCGCCCCGTCCGAAGAGCTTTTCCCCTTCGATGCGCACCGGCACCTCGCCGGGAACGGTGTCGATGTGGCCGACCAGGGCGATCTCCAGCGGTCCCTCGCCCCAGACGCCGCGGGCGTTGTCCGCTTCGTCGACCCAGGCCTCCATGCCCATGGCCTTCATCCCCCTCGCGAAGTGCTGGGCGACGAGCCGCTCGGCGCCGGAGGGGGAGGGGATCGCGAGGGCCTCCTTGAGATAGCGGATCGGTTCGGTGCGGGGGTCGTAGGCAAGGGGCGGAAGGCTCATCGGGCTCCTTTCGGGAACTTGGGCGTGGGGCGTAGGCGGTGGGGCAAACCGCTTGGCCTACTGCTCACCGAGCACCTCCTCCACTGCCTGCGCGGCGTTGAGGAGCGCTTCCTCGGTGACCACCGCCGGGGGCAGAAAGCGCATCACCGTGGGCCCGGCCTGGATGGTGAGGATCCGGTGGCGCTCCGCGAGCCGCTTGAGGTAGGGGGCGGCCTTCTCCTTGAGCTCGATTCCCACCATCAGCCCCAGGCTCCGCACCTCGCGGATCTTGGGGCTCTTGATCGCCCGGAGGGCCTCGGCGAAGACCTTCCCCAGCCGCTCGGCCCGCTCCCAGAGGCGCTCTTCGAGCACCGCGCGGATCGCCGCGGTGCCCGCGGCCATCGCCAGCGGGTTGCCGCCGAAGGTCGAGCCGTGGCCGCCTTTGGGCATCTTGTCGGCGACCGCGTCGGTGGTCACCATCGCCCCCAAGGGGAAGCCCCCGCCGAGGGGCTTGGCCAGGGTGAGGAGGTCGGGGACCACCCCGAAGTGCTCGAAGGCGTACATCCGCCCGGTGCGGCCGAGGCCGGTCTGGATCTCGTCGAGGATCAAGAGGGCGCCGTTTCGCTCGGTGACCTCACGGGCAGCCTTCAGGAACTCGGGGGTGGCCGGGCGCACGCCACCCTCGCCCTGGACGGGCTCGAGGATCAGCGCCGCGGTCGCTTCGTCCACCGCCTGCTCGAGGGCCTCGACGTCGTTGTAGGGGATGAAGGTCACCGGCTCCACCAGGGGGGCGAAGGGCTCGCGGTACTTCTTTTCCCAGGTGATCGAGAGCGACCCGAAGGTGCGCCCGTGGAACGAGCGCATCGCGGCCACGAACTTCTTCCGCCCCGTCGCGGCGCGGGCGAACTTGAGCGCGGCCTCGACCGCCTCGGTGCCCGAGTTGGTGGGAAAGACGCGGGTCAGCGAGGGGGGCAGGGTCTGGGTGAGGGTCTGGTAGAACTCGGCGCGACGGTCGGAGGCGAAGACCTGGGGCAGGATCGCAAGGCGCTCGACCTGGGCCTTCACCGCCGCCACCACCTTGGGATGGCCGTGGCCCAAAAATCCCACCCCGATCCCGTTGATCAGGTCCAGGTAGCGGTTGCCCTCGGTGTCCCAGACGTACGCCCCCTCACCCCGGGTGATGACGAAGTTCGACTTGGCGTAGACCCCGGAGTCGTGGCGCGTTTCGATGGCAAGCCAGTCCATGGCCCAATGCTACTCAATCGCCGTCCCCTGGCCGGCGAGCGCGCGGCGGATCGGCGCCTCGACACGGGCGTCGGCGAAGATCACCCGACGGACCCCGGCGCGCACCGCTTCGGCGGCGCCGAGCACCTTCTTCTTCATCCGTCCCTGGGCGAAGGTCATATAGGCCTCGACCTCGGCGGCGGGGATCCTGGGGATCAGGCTCCCCTCGTCCGGATAGTGCTTAAGGAGCCCCGGGACGTTGGAGAGGTAGACCAGCGCCTCGGCCCCAAAGGCCTCGGCGACCCTCGCGGCGGCGACGTCGCCGTCGGTGTTGATCGCCTCGCCCTCGTGGCTCGCCGCCGGGGGGGTGAGCACCGGCAGGTAGCCGTGTTCCAGGAGTAGCGAGAGCAGTTCCTTGTTCACCCGCTCCACGGTGCCCGAGTAGTCGCCGCGGTGGAGCTTGACCTTGCCGTTTTCCACGTACTTGATGGCCTTCTTGCGCTTGCCCTCGAAGATCCGGCCGTCGAGGCCAGAGAGGCCCACCGCGTTCACGCCCCGTTTCTGGAAGAGCTCGACCAGGTACTTGTTCATCTTGCCGGCGTAGACCATGTTGAAGATCTCGAGGGTCTTTCGGTCGGTGAGCCGCGAGGTCATCCCCCCGGGGTGGGTCAGGAACTTCGGCGGGTGGCCCAGGGCCTCGGCGACCTTGTTGGTCTCCGCGCTCGCGCCGTGGACCAGGATCAGCCTTCGGCCTTCCTTCCAGAGCCCGGCGGCGTCCTCGACCACCGCCGCGTAGTCGATCCCCTCGGCCCCGCCCACCTTGACGACGATCAAGCCTTCGTTCACGCCCCGTATTTTCTTGCATTCGCGGGTAAAACGCTAGCGCGCGGCGGCGATGAGCGCGCGCACTCCGGCATGGAGCTGACGGATCGCCTGGACCTCGGTGATCCCCAGCCGGCGTTTGTTGGAGACGTCGTAGACCCCGCCCTCGGCCTCGGTGTGCTCGCCGTGGGTGCCGCGCACCTGGAGCTCGTGGGCCTCGGCGATCGCCCGGACTCGGGACGGGGGAAGGCCGGGGAGGTGGATGTGGACGCTCGCCCGCAGCGCGGTGCCCAGGTTCGTGGGGCAGCTCGTGAGGTAGCCAAGACGCGGGTCGAAAGCGAAGGTAAGGCGTGCCTCAAGCGCGGCGAGGGCCCGCACCAGGCGGGTAAAGGTCTGCTTGAAGTTCGCCCCCTTGTCCATGCTGATGACGCGCAGCTGGTCCTCCTCGTTGATCCAGACGAGAAAGGTCCTGGCCGCGTTGAGGTAGACGCCGCGGGCGTCCGGCCAGTCGTGGTTGAAGCCCCCTGCTTCAAGGAAGCGGTCGCCGGGACCGAAGAGGAGGTGCGCTCGCTGCAGCCGTTCGCGCGTCTTGGCGTCCAGGCTGGCGAGGGGATGGTAGCGCCCGGAGCACTCGCCCTCGAGCTCGGAGAGGGCCCGCACGATCAATCGTTCCGCCATGCGCCGCTCGCGCCGATCGATGACCGGACCGAAGGGGAAACAACAGAGGTTTCGCGCCACGCGCATCCGGGTGGAGCGGACGAAGCGGCCTTCGGGGTCGGGGTCCTCGAGGTCGAGGTGCGCGGGGTCGAGGTCGGAGACGTGCCGGTCGTCGGGGCCGAGGCCGTGGTAGGTCGCGATGATCGGATCGAAGAGCGGGGCGAAGACCCAGTAGCTCTCCTCGTCCCCGGCGTAGACCCCGATCGCCGAGTCGGGGTGCGTGACCCCCGAGGCGATCACGTCTTCCAGCCGCACCCCGAAGGAGGTTGCCCGGTCCTTGAGGGCGGCGTAGACCTCAGGGGTGAGGAAGCGGGCGAGGAGGGAGTTGCCGGGGAGGGGGATCACGGGTGCAGGCCCGGCCACGCAAGCCCGGTCTTCTCGTCCCAGCCCATGCGGAGGTTGAGCGCCTGGATCGCGTGGCCGGCGGTCCCCTTGACCAGGTTGTCGATGGCGCTGATCACCACCAGGCGGCCGGTGTCGGGCTCGAGCTCGAACCCCACGTCGGCGTAGTTGGTGCCCTCGACGATCTTGGGGTCCGGGTAGCGGAAGAGGCCCCGTTTTTGCTTGACGATGCGCACGAAGGGGGCGTCCCGGTAGACCTCGCGGTAGGCGGAAAAGACGTCGCGCTCGGAGAGGCCGTCTTGCAAAAAGAGCTGGGCGGTCATCAGGACGCCCCGGATCCGGTCGGTGGCGATCGCGGTCATGTGGACCGCGACCTCGCCGGGTAGGTGCTCGACGACTTCCGCGGCGTGGCGGTGGCCGGTGGCCTTGTAGACCCGGTACGAGCCGGCGCGCTCGGGGTGGTGGCTCGCGGGGCTGGGTTCGGAGCCGCCCTCGGAGGTGCCCACCAGCACGGTGACGAAGACCGGCCCGGGTTTGACGATTCCGGTCTTGTAGAGCGGGTAGAGGGCGATCAGGGTGGCGGTGGCGTTGCAGCCGGCCCCGGCGAGGCGGTCTTTCGCCAGGATCTCCTCCCGGTTGACCTCGGGGTTGGCGTAGGCGAAGGTCTCGAGCAGGTCGGGCCGGGGGTGGGGCCGGCCGTAGTACTTCTCGTAAAGGTCAAGGCGTTTCAGGCGAAAGTCGGCGGAGAGGTCGATGATGAAGGGGGCGTCTTTCGCGTAGGTCTCCAGCGCCTCGGCGGCGAGGCCGTGGGGCAGGGCGAGGACGACGAGGTCGGCGTCCTCGATGTGTTCGGGGCTGGTGAACTTGAGCGAGGTCAGGCCCCGGAGGTTGGGGTGGACGAAGGGCACGGGGACCCCGGCGTGCTTGCGCGAGGTGACCTGGACGACCTCGAGGCCCGGGTGCAGCAGGGCGAGCCGCAAGAACTCCCCTCCGGCATAGCCCGAACCCCCGACGATGACGGTGCGAAGGCGCTTCATGCTTTATAGGCTACTGGTTACTTGTACCGTAAGAGAAGGTTGGGGATCGTTCGATCCTCGAAGTCAAATGGTAGGGGAGCTGCTCATGATCTGCACGCTTTGCAGCTCCTTTTCGCGTGCTTTGTTCACAAAAGTTACGGTAGCGAACGAAGGCAGTCCGCTCAGGGCATGAGCGAAGATCGCTCAAGGCGTGAGCGAATTTCAATCGGGGAGCTCGCCGCGAAACAGCGGGGCCTCTTCGGCCTGGAGCTCGGCCTCGGTTTCGACGCGCCCGTCGTGGCGCAGGTGGCGGACTTCCTCGGGGGTCACGCCCTTTTCGAGGAGGGCACGGGTGATGAGGAAGCGGCGGTGGCAGCGGCGGGGGTCCTCCTCGGCGCAAAAGAGCGCGAGGGTCCGGCCGGAGGCACGGAGCCCGAGGAGGTGCGCGATGCCCTGCCAAAACCGGGGGTCCTGCCACTTGCCGGCGAGGTCGAGCCGCCCTTTCTGACCGCGAAGGCGGCCACCGAGCCGGTCGCCCATCCAGAGGTAGCCGATGCCCGCCTCCTTGAGGGCCCGGATCAGGGTGCCCTGGTTGGCGTCCGGGTTGATACGCGAGAAGGGGACGGCGCGAACGTCCACCAGCACGTCCACGCCGTGCGCCTTGAGGTGCTCGACCAGCGCCTTGGCGTTCAGGCGGCCGTGGCCGAGGGTGTAGATGGGGCTATTCGACGCGCTTCCAGGCATAGGCGAGGATCTTCTTGGGGATGTCCACGCCGGTGGTGGTCACCGAGTTCTTGAACTCCATCGTGTGGTTGACCTCGTTGACCAAGAGCCCGCGTTCGGACTCGAAGAGGTCGATGGCCAGCACGCCGCCGCCGAGGGCGCGGGCGGCGGTGGTGCTGATCTCGGCGATGGCGTCGGTCACCGGACAGTTCTCGGCCTCCCCGCCGCGGGCGGTGTTGGTGATCCAGTGGGCGCTCTTGCGGTAGATCGCGGCGATCGCTTCGTCGCCGACCACGAAGACGCGGATGTCGCGTCCGGGTTTTTCCACGTATTCCTGGAGGTAGAAGAGCTGGTGCTGGAAGCCCATGAAGGCCTTGTGCTCGAGGAGGGCCTCCAGCGCGTCGCGGTCGTTGACCTTGGAGACCATGCGCCCCCAGGAGCCGACGACCGGCTTGAGGACCACCGGATAGCCCCAGTCCTCGGCGATGGCCAGCGCGGCTTCGGGGGAGACCGCGAGCGCGGTCCTCGGCTGGGGGACCCCGGCCTTTGTGAGCAGGGTGCTGGTGGCCCACTTGTCGCCGGCGGCCTCGATGACCGAGGCGGCGTTGATCACGGTGCGGCCCAGGGCTTCGAGGTAGCGCGCGGCGGCCAGCCCACGGGACTGGCTCACCGAACGCTCGAGCGCCACGCTGACGTCCAGAAGGTCGCCGGGCGGGACCTCGAGGTCCAGCCTCAGCTGCGGGAGGTAGACCTTCTTCCAGGGCCTGCCCAGCGCCTCGGCGGCCTCGAAGAGCATGCGCTCATCGGTGCGGATGCGGTCGTAAAGGATGGCAAGCATGGCTTTTGGAGGTAGGGGATGGGAGGTGGGAGGTGGGTGATCGGGTGGGCCTACACCCTACCCCCTACCCCCCACGTTCTCTACTCCCCCCAGTCCTCCGCTTCCTCGGGGGCGGGTTCCACGGTGAGCGGGTCCAGGCTTACCACCTCGAGCTCCGCGCCGCAGGCGTCGCAGATCACCAGCTCGCCGAGCTCGGGGTCTTCCAGTTCGATCGTCGCACCGCACTCAGGGCATTCGATGGTTACCTTCATTCCCATTCCTCCTCCTGTGCTTCCGTCGCGTCGATGGTAAAGGTGTGGCCGCAGTCCGGGCAGATGGCCACCTCCTCGTCGTAGGTCCGAAACACCAGGCCGCAGCGGGGGCACTCCACGCTCCGGCCCTCGCCCGCCTCGACCAGCATGAGCTCGAGGGGCTTCAGGCTGAGCACCTCGACCACCGCGTGGCAGGCCTCGCACTCGAGCAGCTGGCCTTCCGCCAGGTCCTCGGTCTCGATCTCCGCCTGGCACACCGGGCATTCGATGATGGTGGGCTCCACGCCGCCTCCTTTGACCCTACTTTACCCGGGAAAGCGGCCGTGCTTTTTGAAGTAGGCGAACATCGAGCCCTCCCGCAGGGCCTCGAGCAGGAACGCGGGCGGGGGCGTGAGGTGAAAGGTGGCATCCCCTCGCCGGAGCATCCCTTTTTCCAAGTCCAGCTGCACCAGGTCCTGATCGTTGAGCTCGTCGACCACCTCCTTTGCTTCGAACGGCACGATGCCCAGGTTCACCAGGTTGCGGAAGAAGATGCGCGCGTAGGACTTCGCGATCACCGCCTTGATCCCGAGCTTTTTGAGCGCCTCCGGGGCGTATTCCCGGGAGGAGCCGAGGCCCGCGTTCTTACCGAAGACCAGGATGTCCCCGGGCCGGACCTCGCGGGCGAACTCGGGCCTTAGGTGGGCGAAGGCGTAGGTGTGAAAGCGGTCCTCGCCGACCATGAAGGGGGCGTACTTACCGGGAAGGATGTCGTCGGTGTTGATGTCGTCGCCGAACTTCCAGACCCTGGACGTCGTCATGCGTCCACCTCCAGCTCGTCTTCGCCCGGGATGCGGCCCAGCACCGCGGCCAGCCCGGCGGTGCGCGGGCTCGCCAGGTAGATTTCCGACGAGGGGGCGCCCATCCGGCCCCGGAAGTTGCGGTTCGCGGTCGAGACCACCCGCTCGCCCTCGGCGGCGACCCCCAGGTGCCGGCCCATGCAGGGGCCGCAGCCGGGCGTGCCGAGGACCGCCCCGGCTTCGATCAGCGTCTCCACGATGCCTTCCTTGATCGCCTCCTTGAGGACCTGGTCCGAGGCCGGGACCACCAGCAGTCGCACCCCGGGGGCGACGCGGCGGCCCTTGAGCACCCGGGCCAGCTCGCGCAGGTCCTCGAGGCGGCCGTTGGTGCAGGTGCCGACGAAGACGTAGTCGATCTCGGTGCCGGCGTACTCCGCGACCGGGTGGACGTTGTCCACGTAGAAGGGCGCGGCCAGCCGGGGCCTGAGCGTGCTCAGGTCGAGCTCGAGGGTCTTCGCGTAGCGGGCGTCGGGGTCTGGGTAGAGCCAGTCCGGGATCTCGTAGAGGTCGAGGATCTCGCCGGAGGGGACGACGAGGCCGGCCTTGGCCCCGGCCTCCATCATCAGGTTGGCCAGCGTCATCCGCTCGCCACGGCCGAAGGCGGTCTCGGCGCCGTCCTCGAGGTGGAGCTCGACCGCCATGTAGGTGGCCCCGTCGGCGCCGAGGCGGCCGACGATCTCGAGCGCCGCGTCCTTGGCCGAGACCCCGGGTGGGGGCGTGCCCTTGAGGACGACCTTGACCGACTCGGGCACCCGCATCCAGGTCTTGCCGCTGGCGATCGCCAAGGCGATGTCGGTGGCCCCCATGCCGGTGCCGAAGGCGCCGATCGCGCCGTAGGTGGTGGAGTGGGAGTCGGAGCCCACGATCAGGGCGCCGGGCTGGGCGATCCCCTCCTCGATCAGCACCTGGTGGCAGATGCCACGGCCGATCTCAAAGAAGTTGACCCCGGTCCTCCTGGCCCATTCGCGGCCGCGCTTTTGCGCGTTGGCCACGTTGACGTTGGCCGGCGGGGCGACGTGGTCGAAGACCAGCGAGACCCGCTTGGGGTCGAAGGGCTCGGCGCCGAGCTCTTCGAGCCGGTCGATCACCGTGGGCACGATGGAGTCGATCGTCATCGCGTGGTCCACCTCGACGACGACCAGCTCGCCGGGGGTCACCGGGCGTCCAGCCTTTCTCGAGAGGATCTTTTCCGCTAGCGTCATCGCCAACCTCCGCGAGGTGCCGGGCGTTTTGCCCGTAAGGTGCATCGTACGCGGTGCGTCGTGCGTGGTGGGGCGTGGGGGCCGTGCACCTCGTACATCAAACCACCTGCCGTCATCACGCCATCACCCACTCCCGGAGGATCTGGTCGAGGACCTCGAGCGTCAGCTCGCCGCGGTCCGCCAGCGCCTTGATGTGGTGGGTCAGGCGGTAAAGCTCCTCTTCGCCGAAGTGCAGCCCGAGCTCCTCTGCCCGCTTCTTGATCGCCGCGCGGCCGGTGAGCTTGGAGGCTACGATCAGCTTGCGCTGGACCCCGAAGGCCTCCGGGGGGTAGGCCTCGTAGGCCTCGGGGTTGATGTAGATCGCCTTGAGGTGCATCCCCGCCTTGTGGCTGAAGGCGGTCTCGCCGGTGATGTAGTTGTTGAAGGGGATTTCGATCCCGGTCATGCGGGCGATCATGCGGTCGAGCTCGGGGATGAGCTCAAGGCGGTACTTCTGCCGCACGTACTCGGGGTCGAGGGTGTACATCCGGGCGATGAAGCCCCCCAAAGGGGTGATCCCGTTGCGCTCGCCGATCCCGAGGATCGAGGTGTCGACGTGGGTGGCCCCACCCTCGATGGCCTCGAAGGCGTTGGCGATCGCGCAGCCGGTGTCGTTGTGACCGTGGAACTCGATGTCCACGTCGGGGCCGATCGCGCGCCGCACCTCGCGCACCAGGGCGTAGACCTGGCGGGGGGTGGCGATGCCCACGGTGTCCGCGAGCCCCACCCGGTCCACGTAAGGGGCGACCGCGGTGTAGACCGCCAGGAGGTCGTGCTCGTCGGAGCGAAAGGTGTCCTCGGCGGAAAAGCGCACCTCGACCTCGGGGGCTTCCTCGCGGATGAACTGGATGACCTCCCGGGCCTCCTCGATGATCCGGGGGATGTCCCGGCCGTGGGCGGCCCGCAGGTACTTGGAGGTGCCAAAGAGCAGGTCGATGCCCTGGACGCCGGTCTCGATGGCCACCTTGGCGGCGTCGAGCTTGGTCTGGATGTGGGTCACCACCTTGGCCTTGAGGCCGAGCCCTGCGATGGCCTCGGCGTCTTTCCGGGACTGCGGCGAGGCCATGGGGGTGGTGACCTCGATGTACTCCACCCCGAACGCGTCCAGGGCTTTGGCGATCTCGACCTTGTCGGTGGTGGAGAAGTTCGCCCGTTCAAACTGCTCGCCCTCGCGCAGGGTGGAGTCGATGATGTTCCACCGATGCCGCGTCCAGCTGGGTTCCGTCTTCGCTCGCATGGTGCACCTCCAAAAAAAACCGGCCCGCGAAACACCGGGCCGGAGGGGAAGCCTGACAAGCGGCTAGCTTGCCCCCCCGGCGCCGGGTTTTTTCGCGAACCGCGTCATCCTGATCGCAAGTTTATGCGACCCACATGTAGCAGGTCAAGCCCTTTGTGGTCTTTTTTGCCAAGGTGCCCGTGGCGCTGAGGCGCAGCCGACAGAGCAGGCCGTTAGGAGCGGTTTTGATTGGCTACCACCCTCCGCCGCCGCCCCCGCCCACGCCGCCGCCGGAGAAGCCCCCGCCGGTGCCGCCGCTGCGTTGGGTGGCCAGCGCGGCTTGAACGGAGCGGCTGAGCTGGGTGCCGACCAGGGAGGGCAGCCGCATCAGGGTGGCCGGATCCCGCAGGGCGCCGGAGCGCCCGGCCGGGGCGTACCAGGAAAAGCTCCTTTGCACCTCGGCGTCGTCCGCGCGCTTGAGGGCCTGGACCAGGCGGCGGCCAAAGGGGCCCTCGACGTCCAGGGCCACCGCGTAGGGGAGGAGCGCGGCCAGGTGCTGGGGGGTGTCCTCGGGGGCGTGGATGCGCTCGAGCTCGGCCGCCTCGGTGATCTCCAGGTAGCGGGCGAGGCCCAGGAGGTGGTTGCGCAAGCGCACCCCTTCCTTGGTGTAGGCGGGGAGCAGGACGCCGAAGAGGGGCAGGAGCAACAGCGTGCCCGCCGCGCTCGCGGCGAGCGGCCATTCAGCCAGGGCCAAAAGCACGACGAGGACCGCGAGCGGGGGGAGGATGAGGAGCACAAAAGCCCCTCCCATGCGCAGGAGCTCCTTCACCGGCCCCACCCCGGGGATGCGCAGGTAGCGCTCCCTGGCGAGGATGGCCTGCCGTAACAGCGCCCGGCCTAAGAAGGCGTAAAGCCCCACGCCGACGGCGCCAAAGACCGCGAGGGCAAAGTCCGGCTCGGCCAAGAAGGCCAGCGCGGCGAAGAAGAGCGCCGCCGCCAGCACCCCGAGCAGCCAGGGGAGGCTGTTTTCGCGCAGGTACCGGGACGTGGCCAGGGAAAGCCCCCCTTCGAGCGCCGCCTGGGCGCGGCGAATCGCCTCGGCCTCGCGCTTTTTGAGCCTGAGCTTGGCGGGCAGGGCCCGGTAGAAGGCGCGGAGTTCGCCGGGAAGCAGGTCGGCGGTTCCCCGCGGGGTTTTGCGCAGCGTGGGGACGTGGCCGGGCTCGAGCGCGAGGAAACCGCGGCTGGCCAGATCGAGCACCGCGGCGGCGAAGGTCTTGGCGTCGGCTTGGGCGCGGACGACGCGCCGGGCCAGCGGCGCGCTGACCCCCTCGGGCGGGTTAAAGCGGGGGATCAGGGGCGGGCCCTTGGGATCCCGGCCGAGCCGCTCCCAGACCCAGGCGTAGTAGGCGAGGAGCACGAGGAAGAACAAAAGCGCGAGGCGCGCCTCGGGGCCGAGCACCGAGGGCGCGGGGAAGGCCGCTGCGGGGAATCGGGCCAGCAACGTCAGCCCCTCGCCCGGAGCCAGGCCTTCGGCCGAGACCAGGAGGCCTTCCGGCGTGCGCCGGAGGGGAAGCGTCTTCTGGCTCAGGAAGGGGCCGACGTAGGCCCGGGCCTCGATCAGCGGCACGGCCCCGGGCCAGGTCAGGCGGGCTTCGGCGCGGTCGATGGGAAAGGCCCAGTCGTTGCCGGTGACGTTCCAAAGGAGCGTCCCTTTGGCGTCGACCACGCCGATCAGCTGGTAGCCGAGGCGGTAGGTGTAGATGCCGGGGGGCAGGCGCACGTCGGGATCGCCGAGGTAGACGCGAACGCGGCCGAAACGCCGTTCCACCCGGGCCCGCACCGGTTGGCCGTTGAGCGTGGCCGACCGCAGGCGAAAGCCGCTCGTCGCCCCCAGGTGCAGGCCGGGACGACGCAGGACCAGGTCGCGGTAGATGCCGTGGCGAATGCGCACGCCCTCGGCACGAACGGTGATCGTTTCCTCGGCCACCATGCGGTTGTTCGAGGTCAAGCTGAGCTCGGCGGCGAAGCGGAGCACCCGTTCCTCGGCCTGGGCCAGGCCCAGGAGAAGGGGCAAGACGAGCCACCACCTACGCATCGAAGGCCACCCTTGGCGCGAGGCGCTCCTTGGCGGTGGGCACCTCGAAGTACTTGGCGGGCCGGAAGCCGAAGGCCCGGGCGATTAGGTGGGTGGGGAAGGCCTCAATCAAGGTGTTGTAGACCCGCACCGCGCCGTTGTAGTAGCGCCGCGCCAGGGCCAGGGCGTCCTCGACCTCCATCAGCGCCTCCTGCAGCTGGCGGAAGTTGGCGCTGGCCTTGAGCTCGGGGTAGGCCTCGGCGGTCAGGATGAGCTGCACCAGGGCCTCGGTCGCCTCGGCCTCGGCCTCGGGGTCGAACCCGCTGCGCAGGCGGGCGACCCGCTCGAAGAGGTCCCGCTCGTGGCCGGCGTAGGCGCGGGTGGCGGCGGCGAGCTGGGGGATCAGGTCGTGGCGGCGCTTGAGCTCGGCCTCGACCCCCGCCCAGGCCTCCTTCACCGCGTTCCTCGCGGCCACCAGGCGGTTGTACCCGATCCAGACGGCCACCAAAGCGGCCAGGACCAGGCCCCAGAGGAGGGCAAGGGCTGGGTTCATCCCCTTATGCTATAGGACCGATGCAGGCCTGGCCCTTTGAAGTCGAACCGCGTCCGGGTTGGGTTCCGGTCGCCGAACAGCCGCTCGTCGTTCTGGTGGGTTTGACCGGGGTGGGGAAGACCACGCTGGCCCGCGCGCTGGGCCTTCCCACCCTGCCCAACCGCCGCGCGCTGACCGACCGCTTCATCCTCAAGGCCCCGGTCGAGGACCGCGCCGAGCGCTTTCGCCGGGTGGCGGAATGGAAACGGCGCCACCCCGGGGGGGTGGCCGAGGTGCTGGCCCGGGGCTTTGCGCCCCCGGCGCCGCGACTGCTCTTCGACGGGCTGCGCGGGGCGGCGGAGCTCTCCTACGCCCTTGGCCACCTTCCCCAAGCTCGCTTCATCGTGCTCGAGGCCCCGAACGAGGTCCGCCTCTTTCGCCTTTTGACCCGCGGCGACGCCTTCGACCGGGCACGGGCCGACGAGGCCCTGCTGGCCCTGGCCGAGGGGGTGGTGGATCGTGCGGCGCTCGAGCGCGCGCTTATGATCGCGCCCTTGGAGGCGGTGCGGCGGGCGCTGAAGATCGTCGCCGAGGAGGCCAAGAACTACGACCCCGACGCTCCCCGGCGGGTGCTTGAAGCCAGCGCTCGGGCCCGCTTTCTCGATGCCACCGCGCCCTTGGAGACGCTGGTCGCCGAGGCCCGGGCCTTCCTGGAGGGAGCGTGAGGGTCACTGAGCTCTGGCTTCACGTCTTCGAGCTGCCGCTGAGGGGCGTGCTCGCCTGGGGCCGGTCCAGCCGGCTTTCGTCCCTGCGCCACGGCCTGGTCGAGGTGGTACTCGAAGACGGTACCCGAGGCTACGGGGAGGTGGCGATCCGGCCCACGATCTACGGGGAGACCGAGGCCAGCGTGGCCGGCGCACTGGCCTACCTCGCCCCCCGGATCGAGGGCCGGGTGCTCGCCCCGCCCTGGGACGACCTCTGGGACGCGCTGCCCTTCAACCACGCGGCCAAGGGGGGGCTGGACCTGGCGCTCTTTTCCGCCTGGGCCAAGGCGGCGAAGGGGGGGCTCAAGCAGGCCCTGCCGCCGGCCAGGCAGCGGGTCGAGGTCAGCTACATCCTCGGCCTCGGCGACGAGGAGGCGGTGCTCGAGGACGCCGCCTTCGCCCACGCCGCAGGGGTGCGGGTCTTCAAGGTCAAGGTGGGGCGGGACCTGGCGGCGGACACCCGGCGGATCGAGCGCCTTCGCGCGCGTTTTCCCGACGTCAAGCTCTACGCCGACGCCAACGAGACCCTGCCTCCCGAGGCCGCCGCGCGCTACCTTGCCGCCTGGCGCACGCTCGGGCTTTTGTACGTGGAGGAGCCGGTCCCGATCGAGGAGGTCGGGGTCCGGCAACAGCTCAAGGCCGCGGGCATCCTGCCGCTGATCGCCGACGACTCGGCCTTCACCTTGCGGGCGCTGCGCCGCGAGCTCATCCTGGACACCTTCGACGTTCTGAACGTCAAGCCCGCCCGCAGCGGGGTGACCCAGAGCCTGGCGATGCTCGCCGCGGCCCGGGCCGCGGGCAAGGGGGCGATGGTGGGCAGCCAGGCCTTCTCCAGCTATGGGGCCTTCCAGGCGGCCTTGATCGCGTTTCAGGAGGGGGTGGACGCGCCGAGCGAGCTGGCCTTCCACCTCAAGGCCAAAGGAGGCTTCTTCCCGTTTCCCGAGCTCAAGGCGGGCTACCTCGAGTGGGCGGCCCTCCCCGACGAGGACGCCTTCGACCGCCAGGCCTTCCAGGCCTACGTCTCGCGCAGCACGCGGATCTTGTAGTTGCCCTTGGCGGTCTGGCCGAGGATCTCGATCAGGGTGACCCGGCCGAGGGTCCTGGCCTCGAGGACGTCGCCGGGGCCGACCGGGTCCTTGGCCTTGGCCGGGCGTCCGTTGAGGAGCACGTTGTTCGCCTTGATCCCCTTTTGGAAGTAGCTGCGGGACACGCCAAGGCCCTTGGCGCCGACGGTGTCCACCCTCAGCGCGGGGACCACCAGGGTGAGTTCGCGTTTCATCCTCGCATGCTACGATCCCTGGCGTGGCCTGGCTCATCGCTTTGGTTCCGATCGTCCCCCCGATCTACCTCCTCGGGTTCTGGGGGCTCAGGTTCTTCCAAGCCCTGCCCCTCTGGGCGCGCCGGGCGCTCGTGGCCTTCGCCCTCAGCCAGGCGCTGGCCGCGCTCTTGACCGAGCGGCCGTTGCTCTCGCTGGTCCTCGCGCTCTTGCGGGCGGCCTTCATCGCCGCCCTGGTGGCCCTCGGCTTTCGCCTGGAAAAACCCCGCTGGCTCGGGTACCTGCTCTACGGCTACCTCGTCGTCTACCTGGTCGCGCTCCTGGTGAGCGGGCTCGAGCTCGGCCCCCGCCTCCTTTCCGGAGCGAGGCTCGTGCACCCCTACTACACCACGGTCTCCCTGGGGCTTTCCGGGGCGCTCGGCCTCTTGCTGGCCGTCGGCGCGCCGGGCCTGCCCCGCTGGCTGCGCGGGGTGGGCGGCGGCCTGGCCTTCGTCGTCTTGCTGCTCGCGGGGAGCCGGGGGGCGCTCTTGGCCCTCGTGGTGGGGGCGGCGGTCGGGGTCTACCTCGGTGGCCGGGCCTACCTCCGGGCGATCGCCGCCGCCGCGGGAGGGCTGGCCCTGGCCCTCTTGGTCCTGGTCGGTGGGGGGAAGGTCCACGCCCTGACCCGGCTTTTGAACCCCACCCAGCTCACGGGCCGGGACAAGATCTGGGAGGGAGCGATCGCGGCGATCGCCGCCCACCCCCTGGGCGGGTCCGGGGCCTACCAGCTCGGCCCCTACCTGACCTCCCTCTACCGCGGTGGGTGCCACCTCTGGGTGGGGGCCGAGCGGCTCGGGCTGCGCTGCCCGGACTGGCTCACCCCCTTCTACGGGGCCTGGCTGATTGCCCACAACCTGGTGCTACACGCCTTCGCGGAGACCGGGCTGATCGGGGGGGTGGGCTGGCTCTTCCTCTATGCGTTTGTCGCCTGGGCCGCCTGGCGGGCTAGAGAGCCGCTCTTGGCGGCGATCGTCTTCGGCTTTCTGGCCATGGGGCTGGTCGACAACCCCACCCTGGTGCCCAGCCTGGGCCTGGCCGAGGTCTTCTGGGTCGCGGTGGGGATGGCTATTCGCCGTAGCGTCGAAGGAACGCCTCGCGGCTGAGGTAGACGAGCCGGGGCGCGACGGGCTTTGCGGGCCGGCCGCCGTAGGCGCGGCGCAGCAGGTGCATCCAAATGCCGAGCCGGCGGGCGGCCAGGGGCGGCAGGGAAGCCTGCTCGAAGCCCAGCGGGCCGAGCAGCTCGTGGAAGAGGGTGATCGCGAAGACCACCCGCGCCGCCCTGAGGTCCTCCCGGGTGGCGAGGACCCGGGCGACGTCGTGGAGCGAGGCTTGGGCGTGGCGCAGCGCGGCCAGGGGGCCGGCTTCGCCGGCGCGGCGCAGGCGGCGCGAGTCCAGGTGCAGCTCGACGCCCGGCGTCCCCCTGGGGTAGGGGCCGGCGTCGAAGGGCAGGGGCGCGAGGCCGAGGCGCAGCACCGAGTGGGCGCCGAACACCACCGGCTCCACCCGGTAGAGCCGGGAAAAGGCGGCCTCGATCGGGGCGACGAGGGCCGGGGTCCACTCGGAAGGCGTGCCGTAGACCAAGCGCAGCTCCGAGAGGGGTTTGGGTTTGAACCCCCGGGCCCTGAGCTCGGGGAGGAGGCGGGCCAGGGCCTCCGGGCTCTTCTCCCCGCCCGGTCCGGCGTCGTGCATCACCACGATGTCCCCGGGGGTGAGGCGGAAAAGGACCTTTTCGGCGATCGCCCCGGGGGCCCTGTTGGGCACCCAGTCGCCGGCCTCGAGGGTCCACTGCACCGGGACGAGGCCCCGCCGTCGTGCTGCGAGAAAGAGGGGCTCGGTCCAGCCCCCGTGGGGCGGGCGGAAGTAGCGGGGCCGGTGACCGAAGGCGGCCTCGAACGCGCGCAAACCGGCGTCGAGGTCGGCCGCCGAGGCCCAGGGGCTCCGCAGCCAGGCGTGGCGGTGGCGGTGGCCGTGGAGCGCGACCTCGTGCCCGGCGGCGGCCACCTCACGGGCGAGCTCCGGGTGGGCCGCGATCCGGGCGCCGAGCATGAAGAAGGTGCCCTTGACGCGGTGACGTTCGAGGGCCTCGAGGACCCGGGGGGTGGTCCTGGGGTCCGGGCCGTCGTCGAAGGTCAAAGCGACCTCGCCCCGCCCGCCGCGGGCACGCACCACGATGCCGAGGCCGAGGCGCTGGTGCAACGTCCAGGGGACCAGGAAGTGGCCGGCGCCGAGGGCGAGGGCGGCCTCGACCCAGGGGCTCACGCCCCCACCTCCCCTCGGATGCGCGCCGCGATCCTCTCCGCGGCCCCTGGCCGGGCCAGGGCCCGGGCCCTAGCCTCGAAGGCCGCTTTGAGGGGCGCGTCCTTGAGCAGGCGGGCCAGGGTGGGGGCCAGCTCGCTGCGCCGCCTCACCCAGATCCCCGCTCCCTTGGCCTCGATCCAGGCGGCGTTCTCCTCCTCGTGGCCGGGGATCGGCTCGAAGATGACCAGCGCCCGCCCCACGGTCAGGGCTTCGGCGAGGGTCATCCCCCCGGCCTTGCCCACGACCAGGTCGGCGGCCCCGAGGTAGCGGGGAAAGGCCGCCCCCACCGGGCACGTCCTGAGCTCGACCGGGCCGTGACGGGTGATGCCCTTCTCGCTCTCTTTGGAAAAGGCCACCGCGACCAGCGGGAGGTCGAGGGCCTCGAGGGCCTCGAGCACCGCCCGGGTGGCGCGGTAGGCCCCGGCGGCCCCGGTGTTCAAGAGCACCAGCGGCCGCCCGTCGAGCCCTAGCTCGGCCTTCAGCGTCGCGCGATCCGGCAGGTCGCGAAACGCGCGGCGCACCGGGAGGCCGGAAAAGACGACGCGCTCCTCGGGCAGGCCGAAGCCCACCAGCGCCGCCCGCGCCTCCTCGGTGGGGGCGAAGATCAGGTCCGCCTCGGGCCTCGCCCAGTGGCGGTGGGCCTTGAAGTCGGTCATCACCAGGACGTTCTTGACCCCGTGGCCGTGGAGGCGGCGCGCCCCGTCCACCAGCGCCGCGGCCAGGGGATAGGTGCTGATCGCCACGTCGGGGGCCAGGGCCTCGAGGTCCCTGGCCAGGGCCCGGGCGCCGACCCGGGAGAACTGGGCGGTGATCACCCGGGGCTCGGGCCGGGCGTTGGACCAGCGGTAGTACCAGCGGTAGAACGCGGGCCAGTAGCGGAGGGAAAACCAGTAGCTCTGCACGATCGGCCAGCGCTCGTAGACCGGGATGTAGGCGAGGTAGTCGCGCACCGTCCGCGCCCCCCCCAGCGCCTCGTGGATCGCGTCGGCCGCCGCCTGGTGGCCGCCGCCCAGCGAGGCCGCGAGGTAGAGCGCGCGCACGCTCACTCCCTAAGCCCCCAGGCGCCGAGGGCGAGGAAGACCAGGTCCGCGCTCCAGGCGGCGAGGGCCGGGGGGAGGAGGCCCACCCCGCCGAGCGAGCGGAAGAGCAAGAAGACCAGGTAAAAGCCGATCGCGACCACCACCGAGAGCCCAAGCGAGAGCCCCGGGGTGCGGGCGTAGCGCACCGCCAGGGGAAGGCTGAGCAGGATCAGGACCAGGTTGGCGAAGGGCAGCGCCAGTTTGGCGTGGAAGATCAGCGCCGCCTCGGTGCGCTCCCGCGGGGGCAGCGTCGGGTCCTGGGCCCGCGCCCAGGCCCGGCTCAGGCTGTAGGTGTCGGCGGCGAGGGGGTCGGCGTAGCGGGCGATGGCCTCGCCGCGCTCGAGGCCGGTCTTGAGCGTCAGGGTGGCGTTTTCGTTTTGCGGCAGAAGGGCGCCCAAAAAGACCTTCTTCACCGCGCTTGCCAGCTCGTCGGGGCCCGCCCGTTGGAGCTTCGGGATCGCGCCGTAGTCGACGCGGTAGAGGGCGTAGCCCTTGAGCTCGATGCGGTTGCCGTGGTAGCTGCCTTCCCTGGCGAAGATGATCGTCGCCCGCTGGCCCTCCCATTTCTGCAGGCGGATCTGGGTCATCCGGTCGCGGGCGTAGTCGTAGCCTCCGAAGTAGAGCTCGAGCCCCCCGCCCAGCGGAATGTTTTGCCCTTTTAGGCGCACCAGGCCGCGCCCTTTGGTGTGCATCTCCTCCCACCAGAGCACGCGCACCTTCTCGTTCGTCTTCGGGGCCACGTACTCGTTGAGGTAGAGCGAGACCCCGGCCAGGAGCGCCCCGATCGTGATCACCGGGAGCGCCAGCCGCCGCAAGGGGATGCCCCCGGCGGCCACCGCGATCGTCGCCCCTTCCGCGGCCAGACGGCCAAAGGGCACGATGACCGCGGTGACCGCGGCCATCGGCATGACCTGGACCAGGACCCCGGGCACGTGATAGCCGAGCCATTTCAAGATCAGGCTCACCGGCACCCCGCCGAGCCAGGGGCTGCCCACGTAGAAGAAGCCGAAGAGGAAGACCGCGGTGTAGAACGCCGCCGCGGCCACGAGCACCGGGAGGACTTCCTTTAGGACGTAGCGGTCGAGGATCTTAAGCATCTTTGACGACGAAGGTCACGACGGCCTTGGCGGCGATCGCCTCCCCCACCCGGGCCTCGACCCGGGCCTTGGCGAGGCCCCGGCGAAAAAAGAGCAGCTCCCCCTCGATGCGCAAGACGTCGCCGGGGACCACCGGGCGCAGGAAGCGGGCCTCGTCCACCCCGGCCAAAAAGGGCAGCTTGCCCTCGTTGAGCTCGACGTGGTAGCGGAGCGAGGCCACCGCCGCCTGGGCCATCGCCTCGATGATCAGCACCCCGGGCATCACCGGCGTTTCCGGGAAGTGGCCCTGGAAGTGGGGCTCGTTGTAGGTCACGTTCTTCTGCACCACGAAGCGGGTCTCGTCGGCTTCGAGGATGCGATCGACGAGCAAGAACGGGTAGCGGTGCGGCAGCAGCTTGTGGAGCTCCACGCCTTACCTCCTGAGCACGTTGTCCGAGCTGACCAGGGTGTCGTGGAGGACGTCGAGCATCTCCAGGGCCTTTCCGGTGCCCACGGCGACCGCGTCCATCGCGTTCTCGGCGACGACCACCGGGACCTGGGTGGCCTCCTCGAGCATCGCGTCGAGGTTCTTCAAGAGCGCGCCACCGCCGGTCAGCAGGATGCCGCGGTCGATGATGTCCGAGACCAGCTCCGGGGGGGTCTGCTCCAGGGTCTTCTTGACCCCCAGCACCACCTTCTCCAGCGGCTCGGAGAGGGCGTCGACCACGTCCGAGGTGCGGATCTCCACGGTCTTGGGGAGGCCGGAGACCAGGTCGCGCCCGCGCACCTCGGCGATCAGCTCGTCCTCGTCACCGGTGAGCTTGGCGGCGCCGATCTTGATCTTGATTTCTTCAGCGGTGCGCTCCCCGATCAGGAGCTTGTGGCGGTCGCGCACGAAGCGCACGATCGCCTCGTCGAACTCGTTTCCGGCGATGCGCAGGGACTCGGAGACGACGATCCCACCGAGGGAGATGACCGCGATGTCGGTCGAGCCGCCGCCGATGTCCACCACCATGCTGCCGGTGGGCTCGGCGATCTCGATGCCGGCACCGATCGCCGCCGCCAGCGGCTCCTCGATCAGGAAGGCCCGCTTGGCCCCGGCCTCGACGATCGCCTGCACCACCGCGCGGCGCTCGACCTCGGTGACCCCGGAGGGCACCCCGACCATCACCTGGGGCTTGAAGAAGCGCGACATCGGCGAGAGCACCTTCTTCAAAAAGCGGGTCAGCATGCGCTCGGTCAGCGTGTAGTCGGCAATGACGCCGTCCTTCATCGGGCGCACCGCCACGATGTTGCCGGGCGTCCGCCCCAGCATGCGATAGGCCTCCGCGCCGACCGCCTTGACGCTCTTGGTGTCGCGCACCATGGCGATCACGCTGGGTTCCCGGAGCACGATGCCCCGCCCGCGGATGTAGATCAGCACCGACGCGGTGCCCAGGTCAATCCCGATGTCCTCGCCCCTCAACATGTCGCTTCATTCTACCCGTGCATAATGAAGCCCGTGTGGGCCATTCTCGGTTTCGTTCTGGGGCTCGTCGTGGGCTCGTTCTTGAACGTCGTCATCCACCGCCTTCCCCGGGGGGTATCGATCGTCTACCCGCCCTCGCACTGCCCGGCCTGCGGACACCGACTGGGGCCCTTGGAGCTGATCCCGGTCCTGAGCTGGCTCGTTCAAAGGGGGCGCTGTCGCCATTGCGGGGCCCCGATCTCCCCGCGGTACCCGCTGGTCGAGCTTCTGACCGGGGCGCTGTTTGCCCTCGCCGGGGTGCACCTTGAGTCCCCGCCCGCGCTCCTCTTCGCCTGGGCCTTTTTGGCCCTCCTGGTGGCCCTGGCCTTCATCGACATCGACACCTACACCCTCCCCGACGGCCTGACCTACGGCGGGCTCTTCCTCGGGCTTTTGGCCGGGGCGCTGAAGCTCTTTGTGCCTTTTGAGGAAGCGCTCAAAGGGGCGCTCCTCGCCGCCGGGCTGCTCTCCCTGATCGGGGGCTACGCCAACCTCGTCTTGCGCCGCGGCCGCGACGGCCGGCCTAGCTGGCCGATCGGCATGCACGAGGTCTACCTCGCGGCCTGGGTGGGAGCGATGTTGGGGGCGGTCCCGGGGGCCGGCCTCGCGCTTTTGCTGGCGCTTTACAACCGCCTCTCGCGGCAAAACCTGCACCTTCCCGAGCCGATCTCGCTCTTGCTCTTTCCCCTGATCCTCTTCTTGAAGGGGGTCTGGGGGCTCGAGGCCGGCCTCCTCGCCGCCGGCGCGGTGGCCCTGCTCGGGGGGCTCTACTGGGCCTTCCAGCCCGCGTCCGAGGAGGACGAGGACGACGAGCCGGTGGCGCTGGGGTTTGGCGACGTCAAGCTGCTGGCGATGATCGCCGCCTGGACCGGGTTTTGGCCGGCGATGGTGGGGCTGTTTTTGGCCGTGGTCGCGGGGGCACTGGTGGGGCTCTTGGCCCGGCGGCGCAAGCTGCCCTTCGGCCCCTACCTGGCCCTTGGCGGGGTGGTGGCGTTCTTCTACGGGGAGACGCTGTTGAGGCTCTATTTGGCCTCCCTCGGGTGGTAGGTTTTAGGCGTGGAGAAACTGCTTCAGGTCATGCGCCGCCTGCGCGCCCCGGACGGCTGCCCCTGGGATCGCAAGCAGACCCACGAGAGCCTCGTCCCCTACCTTCTGGAGGAGGCCGCGGAGGCCGCGGACGCGATCCTCTCCGGGGACTGCGAGCGGATGAAGGAAGAGCTCGGGGACGTGCTCTTGCAGGTGGCCTTTCACTCGGTGATCGGCGAGGAGACGGGCGCCTTTAGCTACCCCGAGATCGAGCAGGGGATCGTCGACAAGCTCATCCGCCGCCACCCCCACGTCTTCGGCGAGGTCGAGGTCAAGGACGCCGAGGAGGTGCTGAGGAACTGGGAAGCGCTCAAGGCCGCCGAGGGTAAGAAGAAGACCCCCTGTGACGAGGTGCCCGCGGCCCTCGGCGCGCTCAGCCGCGCGGTCAAGGTCGAGGAAAAGCTGGGCTACCCCGAGGGCAGCCCCGAGCGCGTCAAGGCCGCGCTCGAGGCCGACGACCTCCCCCGGCTCTTGCTCGAGGTCGTGGCCTACTTCCGCGCCCGCGGCGTGGACCCCGAGGCTACTTTGCGAAAGGCCCTGGAGCAGCTTTGTTCGAACCCCTCCCCGAGCGGCTAGTCCCCCCGTCGGGGCTGCGCCCCGCGGCGGTCTTGGTGCCCATCCTGGGCGGCTCCGCGCCCGGCCAGGGGACGTTGCTCTTCACCGTGCGCTCCGACCGGCTGGCCCACCACCCGGGCCAGATCAGCTTCCCCGGAGGGGCGATCGAGGCCGGGGAGTCCCCGGTCGAGGCCGCGCTCAGGGAGGCCCAGGAGGAGGTGGCCCTGGACCCCGCCCGGGTCGAGGTCCTGGGAGCGCTGAGGCCGGTGGCCTCGCCGGCGGGGTTCTGGGTGCTCCCGGTCGTGGGCCGGGTGCGAGCGGCCGGGGCGCTGGTTCCCAACCCGGCGGAGGTCGCCGAGCTGCTCTTCGTCCCCATCCCCGAGCTCTTGGCCGCCCCCGCCCACACCGAGTGGCGCCGGGGGCGGCGGGTCTGGCATTACCCCTGGCGTGGCCGGGACATCTGGGGGGTGACCGGGAACATCGTGCACGAGCTTTTGTCGCGGCTCGGGCCGGGCCGCCCCTAACCTGAACGCGCCGCGTCTATGCTGAAGGGGGAGGTGAGAAGGTGAAGGTTGCGATCCTGATCGAGAACCTGTTCGACGAGCGAGAGTTCCTCTACCCCTACTACCGCGTCCGCGAGGCCGGGTTCACCCCGCTGGTGGTGGCCCCAAAGCCCGGGCTTTACAGCGCCAAGTCCGGGTTCGGCTGGCGCGCCGAGGCCGCCGCCGAAGCGGTGGACCCCGCCGAGCTCAAGGGGCTTTTGATCCCGGGCGGCTACGCCCCGGACCGGCTCCGCCGCCACGCCGCGGTGCTGGAGCTGGTGCGCGCGGTCGATGCGGCGAATAAGCCCCTGGGGGCGATCTGCCACGCCGGCTGGGTGCTGATCAGCGCCGGGGTGGCCCGGGGCCGGCGGCTCACCGGCTACGCCTCGATCAAGGACGACCTGGTCAACGCCGGGGCGACCTACCTCGACGAGGCGCCGGTGATCGACGGAAACCTGATCACCGCCCGAGGCCCCGACGACCTGCCGGCCTGGATGCAGGCCTACGTTCTAGCCCTCATGCAGTCCGGCTAGGCCGAGCCGCTCGGGGTTGAGCGGGATCGCCCAGGCCGCCTCGCCGGCCTCCAGGTGGCGGTGTGGCGGCACGACGACCAGGGCGTCGCCGAAGGCCATCGAGCGGATCACCCCCGAGGACTGGTTGCCCACGCTCCTGGCCAAGAAGCCCGCGTCGGGGTCGTAGGCAAGGACCGCGCGGCGGAAGGCGACCTTCTCCCCGGCGCCCTTGAAGAAGTCCTGGGTGCGGACGCGGATCCGCCGGTAGGGGGCATCGTTTCGTCCCAGCATCGCAAAGAGCATCGGCCGCCCGTAGAGGAAGAAGACCACCATCGCGCTCACCGGGTTTCCCGGCAGGCCGAAGACCAGGGTGTCCCCGAGCCGGGCGAAGACCGGGGGGCCGCCAGGGCGCTGCTTGATCTTCCAGAAGTAGATTTCGCCCTCCTTCTCCAAAAGCTTGCGCACCAGGTCGTACTCGCCCATGCTCACGCCGCCCGAGGTCAGGATCAGGTCCAGCGGTCCCGCCGCGTTGAGCTTGGCCTTCAAGGCGGCCTCGGTGTCCTCGACGCGGCCCAGGTAGACCGGTTCGCCCCCGGCTTCCTCGACCAGCGCCCCCACCGCGTAGCTGTTGGCGTTGTAGACCCCGCCCGGTGGCAGGGGCTCGCCGGGCTCAACCACCTCGTCGCCGGTGGAGAGGATGCCCACCCGCGGGCGGCGCACCACCGTGACCTCAGCGTGGCCCATTGCCGCCGCCAGCCCGATCCGCCCCGGGGTGAGGACGTCCCCCCGCCTTAAGAGCACCTCGCCGCGGGAGAAGTCGTCGCCCTTCGGCCGGATGTCCTTGGCCGAGGCCGGCTTGTAGACCAAGACCGCGTCCCCCTCAGACCGGGTGTCCTCGACCGCGATGACCGCGTCCGCCCCCTCCGGGAGCGGGGCCCCGGTGTAGATCGCTACCGCTTCGCCGGGGCCGACGCGGCCGGGAAACGGGCGGCCCGCCGGGGACTCGCCGATGCGAACCAGCTGCACCGGGCGCTCCGGCGTGGCCGATCGGGTGTCCTCGGCGCGCACCGCGTAGCCGTCGACGGCGGTGTTGTCCACGTCCGGGTGGTCGCAAAGGGCGGCGAGGTCCTCGGCGAGCACCCGGCCACGGGCTCGGGTCAGGGGCAGGCGCTCGGTCGTTTCGATCGGGCGGGCCCGGGACGTGACCTCGTGTAGAGCTTCCTCGACGCTGATGCCTACGCGCATGGGTTCAGTCTAGCCGATCGCCTTGAAGGCTTTCGACGAAAGAAAGCTTATAATGGGATGTGAAGGAGGTGGCATGATGAAGGATCGTTTGGACCTGGTCGAGAGCCGGGCCCACGCGTTGATCGGGGCCATGCCCGCGTCCCTCGAGGTGCTGGCCGACGAGGTGGCGTTCATCGCCACCGCGTGTAAGGAGGACGCGCTCCTCTCCGGTCCCCTGGGGCGAATGCGCGTCGAGCGGGTGCGGCCCGAAGAGGGCGAGCCCTTTCACCTGATCGAGCTGCACCTGGCCTGGGGCTTGGTCGCGGAGTTTTTGGGGGTGCCCGCGGACGAGCGCTTCCTCGTTGAGGAGGCCTACGCCCCCTTCGCGCATCGGGTCTACACCCTGCGCGGCGATGAGCACCCCTTCCCGGTGGGCTGGCGGCGGCTTTTGAAGAACCATCGCGAGGCGATCGCACGCATCCCCCACTACGGCGGGGAAGACGCCGCGGAGCGCTTTGAGCGGGCGATCGAGATGGTCGAGGTCATCGCCCGTGGACCGGTGGTCCTGGACGTGGTCCTTCCCTTGAATCAGGTCCACGACGCCCTGGCCCGCTACTTCACCCGGGCGTAGAGCAGGCCGTCGCCGACCTCGTCGAGGTTGGGGAAGAAGAAGTAGCGGGCCAGGCGGCCTTCGCGGGTGAATCCGGCCCTTTCCAGGACCCGGTGGGAGGCGCGGTTCTTCACGTGGGCGGTCGCGCTGACCCGGGGAAGGCCGGAAGCGAAAAGGGCTTCGGTGAGCCCCGAAACCGCGCGGGTCATCAGGCCCCTTCCCTGGGCCCGGGGGCGCAGGGCATCGCCGAGCTCCGCCTCCTGCCGGTAGCGGACCAGCCCCAGGCTTCCCGCGGCCGTGCCTGCCCGTTCCAGGACGTAAGTGATCGGGTGGCAGGGCCCAAGGGCGTTGTGGATCGCCACCCAGTTCGCGATCCAGCGGGTCAGGACGGCTTCGCTTTCTCCAATGTCGCGGTGGGGTCTGAACCCCAAGAACCACGTCACCTCCGGGTCCGAAGCCCAGGAAAAGAGCGCCGACGCATCCGCCATTCGGGGCTGTCGGAGACAGAGGCCGGGCCCGAGTTCAATCCGCGCTGGTGGTCTCAAGGGGGATCACCCGTCTGAGCCAGAGGTTGACCGCGGCGAACGCCGCGAGCCCCCCGAGGCCGGTCAAGCCGACGAGAAGGGGGTTGGCGTCGTGAAAGACGACCAGGGTCAGTCCGCCGACCGCGTTCAGGCCGCCGTGAAAGAGGCTCGGGGGGATGAGGCTTTGGCCCCTCAGCCGTAGCCAGAGCAGGGTGGGGGTGGCGAGCACGGTGAAGGCCACCATCATCGGCACGCCGAGGTAGGGGGCGTTGGGGTAGTTGTGCCCCATGAGGATCAGGGGCGCGTGCCAGACCCCCCAGACCAGGCCGATGTAGAGCGAGGCCGGCCAGAAGCCCCATGCTTCGACCAGCGAGAACAAATACCCCCGCCAAAAGAGCTCCTCGCCCAGGGCAAAGACCAGGTTGATCGTGGCCGCGGCGAAGAGGACCTGGGTGGCCAGGAGCAGGACCAGGGTCGCCGCGGGGAGCTCCCTGGCCTCCGGGGGCAGCGCCGCGCGCAGGGCGCGGAGGCCCACGTAGTCCCCAAGGGGCAGGGAGAAGACCACCGCGAGGGCGGCGATGCCCAGGGGCAGCACCCAGCCGTAGAGCCAGTAGGCGTTGGGCCGGCCGAAGACGGCAAGGGATCGGCCCTCCCTGCGGGCTAGGTAGAGGGCGACGAGGCCCGGGGTCCACATGTAGGCCAGGCTGAAGAAGAGGAAGTCCCGCACCGTCTTTGGGGTGGGTGAGACGTTGGGGTGGCGGCCCCCCGAGAGGACGTAGGCCAGGGCCAGCGCCCAGGAGAGCACGATCACCAAGAGCACCGCCCGGTCTTCCCGCGTCATGCCCCACTTTAACTCGCCGTTTTTTCATCTGGCCGCGACTTATCCTGGAGGGGATGCGAAGGGCCTGGCTCCTCCTGGTGTTCCTGCTCGCCGCCTGCGGCAGCGACCAGGGCCTCCCCGGCGAGCCCTTGCGGCTGGCCACCGACGCGCTGCCCCGGGCCTATCTCGGCGAGCCCTACCGCTATGCGCTTCCGGTCGCGGGGGGGCTTCGCCCCTACGAGGTGACGCTCACCTCTGGCGCCCTTCCCAAGGGTCTGCGCTTCGTCGCCGGCCGCATCGAGGGGCGGCCGGAGGTCAAGGGGCGCTATCAGCTCACCGTGAGCGTCAAGGATGCCGGGCTTTCCGCGGTGAGCCGCACCCTGACCCTCGAGGTCACCGATCCCCCGCCGCCGCGGCTGACCCTGGTGCGGCCGAAAAGCCGGGTCGAGGCCCCCTTCATCCTCGTCGGGCGCGTCGAGCGGCGCCCGGTGCTGGGCTTCGCCGCGCGTCTTCGCCTCAAGAAGCTGAAACCGGATCTGGCCACCCTGAAGCTCCCCAAGGGGGCGCGCTACGTGGTCCGCTTCCTCGAGGACGAAGGGGCGCTGGACCTCGACGTGGTCTTCAAGGCGCCCCTGAAGGATCGGGAGGCGTTTCGCCTCTACCTGACGCCGGAGGCCCCGCTGACCCCGTCGATCGCCGTTCGGGCTTACTTCGTCGATCCCAAGGGCCAGCCCTACCCCGGCCAGCAGGCCTTGAAGCGGGCGGGGAAGGGGCGCTACACCTTTAAGGACCTCCTCGCCCTGGCCCGGGCCTGGGGGCAAAAGAAGGCCAAGGACGCGCCCCTAGCCTGGGACCTCGACGGCGACGGGGTGGTGGGGGAGGGCGACCTCGCGCGTTTGCGCGCGGCCTACGGCTGGCGGCTCGGGTTCAAAACGCCGGCTCCCCCCGGTAAAGGGTCAACACCCCCTCGCTGAGCGCGTCCTTGCCGTAGGCCTCGGCCTCGATCACCTGGGGCGGGCAGCTCTCCAGGCAGGCGTTGCAGCCGGTGCAGCGCTCGAGCTCGAGCTTGAGCAGCACCTCTTCCGCGTCGTGCTCCCGACGGATCGCCGAGGTGGGGCAGACGTTCTCGCAGACCGGGCAAAGGGTGCAGCCCTCGTTGACCTGAATCCCCGGCCAGCGCACCTCGGGGGCGCGCATCGCGGCGAGCTTGCGCAGCTTGAGCTCGGCCGGGAGGTCGTCCTCTTCCTCGGGCAACAGTTCCTGGGGCGGCTCGGGGAGTGCCTCGGCGGCGACGCGCTTGGCCGCGCTGAGCCAGGCGCTGAAGATCTCCCGGCGGGCAAGGGGCGTGCCGGGCAGCGCTTCCTGGGTGAGCCGGACCTCGATCGCGGGGTAGTAGCGCCGCGCGGTCTCGACCATCCGCTCGACCTCCGCGGGGACCGTGGGCCCGCCGATCGGGCAGGTCGCGCACGCCCCGTGGGCCAGGGTCAGCGGTCCCAGGCGGCTCGCCGCCTCCGCCAGCAGGCCGGGGGTGAGCTGGCCGAGGCAGCGCACTTCCTCGCCGTGGCCCTCGGCGCGGCTGCATTTCAGCTGGCCACGGCCCTTGGTCAGGGCCTCCTGGATCGGACCCAAGGGGTGCTCCAGGGCGGTCCCCGGACAGACCGCGACGCAGAGCCCGCACCCGGTGCAGTCCGCGGGCTCGATCGTCACCGTGTAGTCGTCCAGGGTGATCGCGTCGTGGGGACAGACGTCGGCGCAGGCCGAGCAGCCGCCGACGGTGTAGCGCTCGAGCAGGCAGCGTTCGGCGCTGAAGCTCGGGGTGGGATCGCTGAGCTTGAGGAAGACCTCGAGGAAGTTGTCAAGAAGCCCCATGCGCCCTCTAGCTTAGCGCAGTCCCCCGTCGCGTTGACAAAAGTAAGTGCTTACTTATATAATGGGGTTGAAAGGAGGTGGGCCATGAAGCGGACGCTGGAATGGATCAACGCGATCCTCGGGGCTTGGCTCTTCATCTCCCCGTGGGTGCTGGGGTTTACCGCCCACAGCGCGGCCGCTTGGAGCGCCTGGATCATCGGTGGCCTGGTCCTGATCCTGGCCCTTTGGGACCTCTCCGATCAGGCCATGTGGGAGGACTGGGTCAACCTGGCGCTTGCGGTCGTCGGGTTCTTTGCCCCCTGGCTCTTTGGCTTCGCTGGGGTAAGCGCCGCGGCCTGGAACTTCTGGATCGTCTCCTTGTTCATCGCCATCGTCGCGCTCTGGGCGGCCTACACGCCGAGCGAAGCCAAGCCCTCGGCGTGATCGGGTTCGCTTGTGGCGCGGGGGGCGATGGCTCCCCGCGCCAACGTTTTGAGGAGGTGTGAGGGTGGCACGCCAGCGCGGGGAGGTGCGCCGGAAGCAGATCCTCGAGGCCACGCTCGAGATCCTCGAAGCCGACGGCTTTTCTGGCCTGCGAACGGAGAAGATCGCCCGCAAGGTGGGCCTTTCCCCGGGCGGGATCTTTCGCCATTACCCCAGCAAAGAAGCGATCCTGAACGCGCTGGTGGAGGAGCTTGCCGGCCGCCTCCAGGCGGCGATGCCCGAACCCGGGGTCGAGGCGGCGCCGCTGGAATGGATCCGGGCTTTCGTCGAGGCGCGGGTGGCGCTCTTGCGGCGGGACCCGGGGGTGAGGCTGCTCTTTTTTCCGGAGTTTCGAAAGGCCCTCCCCGATGCCGCGAAACAAACGTTGCGCGCAGCGTTCTCCGGCACCTGGGTGGCGCTGGTCGAGGCCGTGCGCGCCGGTCAGGCTCGGGGCGAGGTGCGTGGCGACCTGGATCCGGGCGAGATTGCCGCGGCGATCGCCGCCCTGGTCCAGGCCGGGGGCAACGCCCTCCTCGATGCGGTGGCCCCGGTCGGCAACGGGGAATGGGTCTGGCGCACGATTCGCGACCTGATCGAGGTCCGGGATCAGCCGAGGAGGTCTTGAATCGCGGCGTAGAAGCGCTCGAACCCGGCAAAATCCAGCTGCTGCCGGTTGTCGGAAAGCGCCACCAGGGGGTTGGGGTGGACCTCGACGTGGACCCCGTCGACACCCGCGGCGAGGGCCGCCCGGGCCAACGGGCTCAGGAGGTCGGTGCGGCCGGCGGCATGGGTGACGTCGACGATCACCGGGAGGTGGGTCTCCTGCTTGGCCAGCACCGCTCCCGAGAGGTCCAGGGTGTTGCGGGTCCACTTCTCGAAGGTGCGAATGCCCCGCTCGGCGAGGATCACCTGGTCGTTGCCCTGAGCCAGGATGTACTCGGCGGCGTAGAACCATTCCTCGATCGTGGCGCTCATTCCCCGCTTCAAGAGGACCGGCTTCTTGGCCCGCCCGACCTCCTTGAGGAGGGCGAAGTTTTGCATGTTGCGGGCGCCGATCTGCAGGATGTCGGCGTATTCGGCCACGAGCTCGACGTCGCGGGTGTCCATGACCTCGGTGATGAAGGCCATCCCGTGGCGGTGCGCGGCCTTATGGCCGATCTCCAGCCCGGCCCGCCCCAAGCCCTGGAAGGCGTAGGGGCTGGTGCGCGGTTTGAAGGCCCCGCCGCGCAGGACCTTGACCCCCCTTTTCGCCAAGAAGGCCGCGGTTGCCTCCATCTGGGCCTCGGACTCGATCGAGCAGGGGCCGGCGATGAGAAGGGGCTTTTCCCCGAACCGCGCCGGTCCGGCAACGACCACCGTGGGCTCGGGGTGCGTCTTCTTCGAGTAGAGGAAGGTCTTTTGGTCCTCGGCCTCCTCGAGGGTCAGGCTGGCCTTGAAGATCTCCTTGAAGAGGTGCTTGATGGTCTCGGCGGGGAAGGGGCCGGGGTTGGCGCGGGTGAGGGCGTCGAGCATCTCCGCCTCGCGCACCGGGTCGTAGTGGGCAAGGCCGAGCTCGGTCTGCAGGCGACCGATCTCCCGGGCGATGCGGCCGCGTTCGGAGAGGAGCTCGAGGAGCTCGCGGTTGATCCGGTCGATCTCGGCCCTGAGTTCCTTGATCCTAGCCCTCATGGCGGGCCTCCGAAGCCTGGTGCGCGCGCTCGCCGACGCGGGCGACGATCACCGCGATCCAGTAGAGCAAGAGCAGGGGCACGCTGACCAGGGTGAGGTTGATGACGTCCACCGTCGGGGTGATGAGCGCCGCCAGCGCGACCACCGCGACCACCGCGATGCGCCAGTTCTGGGCCAAAAAGCGCGAGGACAAGAGCCCCAGCCGGGCCAGGAAGTAGGCCAGCACCGGCATCTCGAAGAGCAGCCCCATCACCGTCATGTAGGTGAGGATCTGGCCGATGTAGCGGCCGATCGAGATCTGGGGGGTGACGACCGTGCCCAAGAAACCGAGCAAGAAGGGCACCGCGAAGGGCAAAAGGACGTAGTAGGCGAAGGCCACGCCGACGGCGAAGGAGAACCCGGCGATGAGGATGAAGGGGCCGGCCAGCCGGCGCTCGTGCGGGTAGAGGCCGGGCGCGATGAAGGCCCAGAGCTGGTAGACGATGAAGGGCAGGGCGATGACCAGGCCCCCGAAGGCGGCCACGCGCAGCGCGGTGATGAAGGGCTCGGTGATGTCCAGAACGATCAGGTTGACCTGGATGCCGTTCTGCTCCGAGGCCCGATCCAGCGGCACCTTGAGCCAGGCCAATAGGGGCACGCGGTAGGTGTAGGCCACCATCGCCCCCAACAGCCAAAAGCCCAGGGCCTTGAGGATCCGCCCCCGGAGCTCTTCCAGGTGCTCGACGAGGGGGGCCTCTTTCAGGCCCCCCGGGCGTGAGGGTTCGGCCACTTAGGTCAGCCCTCCTGGGGCTTCTTCTCGTCGGGCTTGGCCGGTTCGGCGGGGGTGTCCGCCATCGCCGACTCCAGCTCCTCCTTGATCTCCGAAGCGCCCTTTTTGAACTCGCGGATCGACTGGCCTAGGCTGCGCCCCAGTTCGGGGAGCTTTTTCGGCCCAAAGAGCAAGAGGGCGATCACCAGGATCACCAGGATTTCCGGCATACCTAAGCTCATTCCTCTACCTCCTGTCCCTTAGCATAGCGCGCTTTCTTTCGAGATTTCCGCTGTGCCCAGCCCTCGAGGTTCTTCTGCCGGGCGCGGGCAATGCCCAGCGCTCCCTCGGGCACGTCGCGGTGGATCGCGCTGCCGCCGGCGACGAAGGCCTGACGGCCGATCCGCACCGGGGCGATGAGGACCGAGTTGGAGCCGATGAAGGCGCCCTCGTCGATCGTCGTGCGGTGCTTTTTCTCCCCGTCGTAGTTGGCGGTGATGACCCCGGCGCCGACGTTGGTGTTGGCCCCGACCTCGGCGTCCCCCAGGTAGGCCAGGTGGCCGGCCTTGACCCCCGGCCCGAGGCGGCTGTTCTTGACCTCGACGAAGTTGCCGACGAAGGCTCCCTGCCCGAGCTCGGCCCCCGGGCGCAGCCGGGCGAAGGGGCCGGCGACGGCCCCGGGCGCGAGCCGCGCACCCTCGAGGACCGAGTGGGGCCGGACCTCGGCGCCCGCCTCCACCTCGCTGTCGGCCACCACGCTGTAGGCGCCGATGCGCGCGCCCTGACCCACCCGGGTGCGGCCCTTGAGCATCACCCCGGGCTCGAGCACCACGTCCGGCGCCAGCTCGACCGTGGGCTCGAGGTAGATCGTCTCCGGGAGGTGCATGCGCACCCCGTCCTCCATCCAGCGCCGGCGCAGCCGCCGGAGCAGCACCTCCTCGACCTCGGCGAGCTGGGCCCGGGTGTTGACCCCAAGGAGCGCGGACGGGTCCGCGGCGACGAGGGTGCGCACCGGGAGCCCGGCTTCGAGGTAGCGCGCGACGAGGTCCGGGAGGTAGTACTCCCCAGCCCGGTTTTGGTTGTCGATGCCCTCGAGCAGCGCCCAGACGTGCCGGTCGAAGGCGTAGACGCCGCTGTTGACCTCGGTGATCGCCCGCTCCTCGGGGGTCGCGTCCTTCTCCTCGACGATGCGCGCCACCCCTCCGGCGGCGTCCCGCACCACGCGGCCGTAGCCGTGGGGGGCATCCAGGCGCAGGGTGAGGAGGACCATTCCCTGGCCCTGGTCGGCGAGGGCCCCGGCGAGGTCCCGGAGCGTGGCGGCGTCGAGGAGGGGGGTGTCGCCGCTGGTGACCACCACTGCTCCGGGGAAGGCCTCGAGGGCCGGCCGCGCCGCCCGCAGCGCGTCGGCGGTACCGAGGGGTTGGACCTGGTGGGCGAAGCGCACCGGGTAGCCCGCGAGGGCCGCCTTGACCGCCTCTGCCTGGTGCCCGACGACCACCACGACGTGCTCCGCTCCGCTCTCGAGGGCGGCTTCCACCGCGTAGGCCAGCATCGGCTTGCCGAGCAGGGGATGCAGGACCTTGGGCAGGGACGACTTCATGCGCGTGCCCTTGCCCGCCGCGAGGATCACCACCGCGTGCTTCATGGCCGCGCCTCCAGCTTACGCCGCATGACCCAGGCGATCAGCATCAGGGGGATCGAGACCAGCTGGGTGGCGGTGAAGAGGCCGATGCCCAGCTCGTCGTTGACGTAGACCCGCCACCAAAGGGGGTTGAGGCGAAAGGGCTCCTCGATGAGCGAGCGCAGCAGGCTGTACCAGAAGACGAAGCTCCAAAACACCCAGCCCGGCGGTTTTTTCAGCTTCAACCAGCGCCAGACCAGGACGAGGAGCACGGCGCCGATCAACGCGCCGTAGATCTGGGTGAGGTGGACCGGGCCCCGGACCACCTCCCCGGCGCAGTAGCCGTAGGCGAGCTCGCCGGTGGTGGTGCAGATGCCGGGGAAGGCCTTGGCCCAGTCCGGCCAGGTGAAGCCGATGGGCAGCTGGGTCAGGCGGCCCACGGTGTCCGTGCCGTTCATCAGGTTGCCGATGCGGCCGGCGATGATCCCCAGCGCCACCCCGGGCGTCGCCGCGTCCAGGTAGTCGTAGAGGGGGGCGCCGTAGCGCCGGGCGAAGTAGTAGAACGCCGCGACCCCGCCGAGCAAGGCCCCGTGGAAGGAGAGCCCCCCTTCCCAGATCTTGACGGCGCGCAGCGGGTCCGGGGCGAACTCGCCCCAGCTGGTGAGGACGTAGACCAGCCGCGCCCCCACGACCCCAAAGACGACCGCCCAGAAGGCGGCTTGGGAGAAGCGCTCGGGGTCGTGCCCCCGCTTGGTGATGAGGCGCTCGGCGATCGCGTACCCGGCGAAGATGGCGAGCGTCAGGAGCAGGCCGTACCAGCGGATGGTCAGGGGGCCGATCTGGATGAAGATGGGGTCCATGGCGCTTCCTACGGTAACCGGTCTTCGTGAGAAGGCAGCAAAAAGGCCCCCGGCTTCCCGACGGCGCCCGACCCTGACCGCTTAGGGCTGCTCCCTTCCGGGCCTGACCCGGTTCACGGCGGGTCGCCGCGTCGGACCGGAGGCAACCTCCAGTCTAGCAAACCCGGACACGTTTGCCTAGACTTCGGGTGTGCCGGTCTTGGAGGCCCGTGGTTTAGGCAAACGCTACGGTCGTCGCTGGGTGCTCGAACAGGTGGGGTTTTCCCTTAAGGCCGGGGAGGTCTACGCGCTGGCCGGACCCAACGGCTCGGGGAAGACCACCCTGATTCGCTTGGTGACCGGCCTCGCCTTTCCCAGCGCGGGGGAGGTCACGCTGCTCGGGGCCAACGTGCACGAGGCGGGCTGGCGGGCGCGGGCCCATCTGGGCGCGGTGGTCGAGGCCCCGGCGGCCTTCTACCCGCACATGACGGGACGGCAGAACCTCGAGCGCCTGGCCTGGATGAGCGGGATGAAGCGCGCCGCGGCGCGCATCCGCGAGGTGTTGATGCGGTTGGAGGTGATGGCCGTCGCCGATCAAAAGGTCGCCGCCTACTCGCTCGGTCAGCGCCAGCGGTTGGGGCTGGCCGCGGCGATCCTGGCCCGCCCCAAGCTCCTGGTCCTCGACGAGCCGACGAGCGGGTTGGACCCCGACGGCATTCAGAAGGTGCACGCCCTCCTCGCCGAGGAGGCCGAGCGGGGCACGGCGGTCTTGCTCTCCACCCACCACCTGAGGGAGGCGAGCCGCCTCGTCGACCGGGTGGGGATCCTCTCCGGCGGCCGGCTGGTCGACGAGGTCGCGCTGGCCCAAGCCCGCAACCGCCACCGCCTCAGGGTCTCCGAACCCGAGCGCGCGGCGGCCTTGCTCAAGACCCTCGAAGGGGTCAAGGCGGCCTTCCTGCGCGGTGAGTGGGTGGTCCTCGAGGGGCCGGTCGAGGCGGCGATCGCGGCCCTGGTGCGGGAGGGGTTTTCGGTCTTTGAGGCGGTCGAAGATCGTTTCGACCTCGACGAGTACTACCGGGAGCGGGTGCACGGTGCTTAGGTTTTACCTTTGGGAGTTGCAAAAGCTCTTCTACCTGAGGCCGGTGCAGATCGGCCTGCTCACGGCGTTCTTGCTGCCCATCCTCTGGTCGCTGGCCCCGGGGCTCAAGCAGGTCTACAACCTGGTCCTGGTCTCCGGCTGGCAGGTCCCGGCGCTGGCCCTGCTCGCCGGGATGGAGTTCCTCTTCCCCTTCCTGGTGGCGATGGCCGCGGCCGAGGTCCTCGGCAGCGAGGTCGCGATGGGGACCCTCAAGCCCCTGCTCCTGCGGCCGATCTCGCGCACCCGATTGATCCTGGTCAAGCTCGCGGCGGCCCTCACCTTCCCCTTCTTGCTGCTGGCCACGAGCCTGGTGGCCGGGCTGCTGGCCGGGCTGCCCCACGGGTTCTCCGGCTTTTTCGGGGGCACCGGTCTTACCGAGAGCGGCTTCGCGGGCACCGGTTTCCTCGCCGCCGGGGCGGCGTTGTACGAGGTCGTCCGGGCCTACGCGCTGGCCGCCTTCACCCTGCTCCCCATCGCCGCGCTCGCGGTCTTCTTCGCGGTGGTCTTCCTCTCCACCACCGCGAGCGCCCTGGCCACCTTGGCCAGCGTCCTCTTGATGCGCATGCTGGTGGTCTTTCCCGCGGTGGTGCCGCTCTTGCTGACCACCTACCTCTCCCTCTACCGCCAGCCGGAGCGGGCGGGGATGGGCCTCGTGTTGCTCCTGATCTATACCTTCGGATTCGGCCTTTTGGCGGTGCTCTTGTTCGAAAGGAAGGACGTCTAGGATGGGAAAGCTGACCCACTTCGAAAACGGGCGTCCCCGGATGGTGGACGTCTCGGAGAAGGACAAGACCGTGCGCGTGGCCCGTGCCGAGGCCTTCGTGCACCTGCCCGAGGAGGCCGCGAACGCGCTCGCCGAGGGCGGGGTGGGGAAAGGGGATCCCCTCGTCGTCGCCCAGATCGCCGGCATCATGGCCGCTAAGCGTACCAGCGACCTGATCCCGCTCTGCCATCCCCTGCCCATCAGCAAGGTGCAGGTCGAGCTGACCTTCGACCGCGAGGCGCGCCAGGTCAGGATCGAGGCCGAGGTCAAGACCAAGGCCGAGACCGGGGTGGAGATGGAAGCCCTGACCGCCGCGAGCGTCGCCGCGTTGACCGTCTACGACATGCTTAAGGCCGCGGCCAAGGGGATCGAGATCGGCCCGGTGCGGCTTCGTTACAAGTCCGGGGGCAAGTCCGGAACCTGGGTGCGCGAGGACGACGCCTAGCGGCGTCCGAGGGCGACCCCGGCGAGGATCAGCCCGCCGCCGAGCGGCGCCCGCGCGGAAAGCGGCCCCCCGAACAGGAAAACGGCGAAGGGCGCCTCCGCGATGGGCTCGCGCATCGCTGCCGGGGTGGCCACCCGGGGCGGGACCTGGCGCACTCCGTGCAGGAAGCGGCCGAAGGGCAGGGCGGTGCCGAACATCACAAAAACAGCACCCCTCCCAGTCCGCCGAACCGAGCGCCGCCACCTCGCCCTGGCGAAGGTGGAGCAGCGGCAGGGTGAGGAGCGTCCTCAAGAAGGCCAACGAGCGCAGGGGGATCAGCACCCGGGCGGGATCTCGGCCATGAACCGGCCCGCCAGCGCGCCACCCAGGCCCCCATCCAGGGGCTTCACTTTCACAGCGACCGCCCTAGAATGGGGCGCATGGAGCTTCGCGGGATCCTCTTCGACTGGGGCGGCGTCTTTACCCGGGGGACGTTCGACGGCCGGGTGGTCAAAAACCTCGCCCGCCGCTTCCAGCTGCCCGAGGAAGCGGTCGCCAGGGCCTATTTCGACGAGGTCGAGCAGCTCGAGCTCGGGCGCTGGCCCCTCAGCCGGTTTTGGGATTACCTGCAGGCGGCCTTGGGCATCGCGGCTCCCTACTCCGCGTTCGAGCAGCTCTTCTTGGGCAGCGTCGCCCCCTATCCGGAGATGTACGAGCTCCTCTCCGCGCTGCCCCAGGAGCTGGTGGTCGGGCTCCTTTCCAACAATTACCCGGTGATCTCCCGCTACCTTCGCGCGGGGGAGGGGTTCGACCGCTTCGACGCCCTGGTCTTTTCCAACGAGGAGGGGGTCAAGAAGCCTTCCCCCGAGGCGTATGTGCTGGCGCTCGAGCGCATGAACCTGGCCCCGAGCGAGGTCCTCTTCGTCGACGACAACCCCGCCAACATCGAGGCCGCCGCGCGGCTGGGCCTGAGGACGCACCGGTTTTCCGATCACGAGGGGTTGCGGGCGGACCTGAGGGCCCAGGGCGTGCCGCTCGCCTCCGGGGCGCGGCGCCCTTGAGGCTGGTCCGCCTCCTCCAGGGGTACCTCTGGGCCCCCCGCGAGCTCGGTTTCGACCCCCAGGTCCTGCCGCCCACCCTCGGGGACCGCGCGGACGTCTTCCTGGCCCTGGACCGCATCGACCCTCCCTTCGCCTTCTTCGACGACGGCACCCCGAGCGCGACCCAGGACGTCTACCAGCTCACGGTGCTGGTCAAGACCGACGCCGAACCCGCCAGCCTGCACGGGCTCGCGCGCTGGGCGCAGGGGGTCTTGGAACCCCTCCTTTCGGCCCTCCCTGAAGGGGTGGGCTGGTTGATCTTCGAGGACCTCCGCGAAGTCTAGGGCATTTAGCCCATGGTGGTATGCCGTAACCTTAGGTCGTAGGTGCGTTTTGGGAGGTCGTTATGGCGAAGAAAGTGGTGGTGGTAGGTGGCGGCACCGGTGGCCTGGTGGCCGCGCGGATGCTCAAGACGGAGGCCTCGCGGATGGGCCAGTCCCTCGACGTTACCCTGGTCACCGCCAGCGAGCGGCACTACATGCCCCCGCTCTGGTCCGAGGTGGCGCTGGGGACGGCGTCCATCGACGAGACCTGGGCGCCGATCAAGAACGCCGAGCGCGTCTATGGCTTTGAGGTGCTCGTCGACCCGGTCAAGCGGCTGGACCTCAAGGGAAAAACGGTCGAGACCGAGGGCGGGAAGACCCTTGCCTACGACTTCTTGGTAATCGCGCTGGGTACCGCCTACGGCTGGTCCGACTACCCGGGCCTCGACACCTACGGGGTGCACAACTACAGCCCTGAGGGCGCTTTGGAGATGCGGCAGGCGCTTTACGCCTTCAAGGGCAAGCGGATCCTCTTCCTGGTGCCCGAGCTGCCCTTCCGCTGCGGCATCTACCCGCTGGAGATGGCGCTCAACCTGCGGGCCTACTACGAAGTGCGCGGTCAGCACCCGGAGATCACCATCCTCTATCCCCAGAACGCGGTGAAGATGGCGCTGGGGGAGGGGCTCGAGGGCTTCTTCCTGCGGCGGTTCAAGCGCCACAACGTGCGCTTTGAGGCGGGCTTCGAGAAGCTGATTGAGGTCACCGAGGACAAGGTGATCACCAAGAACGGCGAGTACCCCTACGACCTCTTGATCAAAGCGCCTCCCTCGCGGCTCCCCAAGGTGCTCGCGGAGAGCGGCTTGGCCCACCCCGCCGACCCGCGTTTCTCGGTGGTCACCGGCCCAAGGTTCCAGCACCCCGAGCACCCCGAGGTCTATCTGATCGGCGAGCACGCGATGCCCCCGGTCGGGCTGCTCACCGCCGGCGTGCCGGTGCACAACGCCGCCGTGGTGGCCGCGGGGAGCATTTTGCACGACGCCTTTGGCGGCTACATGATCCCCTCCTACGCCCCGACGCTTTGTTTTGGCCACAGCTTCGAGTCAGGCTTCATGGGGAACTGCGAGTACTGGTGGATGCCCGAGGAGGGCAAGTGGGGCCATGCCTGCTACACCGTCGCCACCGGTCCCATGGTGCGCATGATGAAGGACTCGTTCTACCGCGGCTGGCTGGACGCGCTCAGGTAAGGAGGCGAGGATGTCGGAACTGAACATCACCGAAGAGGACGTGCGGGTGATCGAAGAGCTCTTGAAGCTGGCCCGCAACTTAAAGGCCGGGGGCTACCTCACCCTGATCAACGAGCTGACCACCAACGGCGACATGCTCTTGGAGCACATCGCCTCGGAGCGGGCGATCATCCGCAGCCTGGGGCTCGCCGAGGCGGTCACCGATCCCATCAAGAACATGCCGCCGCAGCAGATCCCGCCCATCCGCAAGCACCTGACCTACCTGATGGGCGCGGTCTTCGAGGCCCTGGCCAAGACCGATCCCAAGGCCGCGCCCCAAGTGGGGATGTTCGGGATGCTGCGCGCCCTCAACGACCCCGACGTGCAAAAGGGCCTGGGCTTCTTGCTGACCCTGGCCAAGAACCTCGGCCAGGCGATGAAGGAATACGAGCCGAGGTAGGCGCGCTCGCCACCGATCAAGGGGGGCCGCGGCCCCCCTTTCGTTTGGGACATCCCTCCCCCTACCCTTGATGTATACCTACGCATAGGTAAGCAGAGGGGAGGATAACGATGGCGGTTAAGGTTTTGATCCTGGGCGGTGGCTCTGGCGGTTTGGTGGCGGCGAACAAGGTGAAAAAGCTCCTGGGCCGGGAGGTCGAGGTCACCCTGGTCGACCGCTCCGAGTACCACTACTTCCTGCCCGCGCTGCCCTGGGTGGCGCTGGGGATGCGGGAGCTCGAGGAGATTCGCCGGCCGCTCAATCGCTTGGAAAAAAAGGGCGTGCGCTACCTTCAGGCCGAGGTTCAGGGCATCGATCCCGACGCCAAGGAGGTCACCACCAGCCAGGGAGTGTTGGACTACGACTACCTGATCGTCTCCCTGGGGGCGGAGCCGATGCCGAGCGCGGCCCCGGACGCGGTGGCCCCCTGGTCCCCGGAGGGGGCCTTGGCCCTGCGCGAGCGGATGAAGGCCTTTGAGGGCGGCAGGGTGGTCGTTGGGGTAAGCTCCCCGTACTACCCCTGCCCGCCGGCGCCCTACGAGGTGGCCGGCATGGTCGAGTTCGCCCTCAAGGTCAAGGGACTCCGGGAGCAATCGACGATCGAGGTCTTCCACCCCAATCCGGCGCCGCTGGCCCCGATGGGTCCGGTGATCTCCGGCACGGTGCTGAGGATCTTCGAGGAGAAGGGGGTCCGCTTCCACGGGGAGTTCGAGCTCGCCGAGGCGGGCAACGGCAAGGTCAAGGCCAAGGACGGCCGCGAGCTGGCCTATGACCTGCTCATCCTGGTGCCACCCTTTGCGCCCAACAAGGTGGTGCGCGCGTCCAAGCTGGCCGGCCCGCAGGGCTTTCCCACCGTCGACCGGCAGACCTTCCGCCACACCGCCTACCCCGAGGTCTTCGTCATCGGCGACGTGGTGACCCCCGCCTTGATGCTGCCCCCGGCCGGGGTCGTGGCCCACTTCCAGGCCGAGTACGTGGCCGGGGTGATCGTCTCCGACCTCAAGGGGGCCTACATCGGCCAGCCCTTCGACCCGGTGGCGATGTGCATCATGGACTTTGGGGACAACGCGCTCTTGCCCCAGTGCAGCTTCGAGGCGGTGCTCGCGGGTACCGGCATGCCGTCCTGCGGGGTGATGGCCACCGGACGCTGGGTGCGGATCACCAAGATGCTCTTCGAGAGCTACTGGTTCGCGACCCTGCTGGGATGAGGAGGGACCATGGCCACGGTTGAAGAACGCCTGGAACGGATTGAAAAGGTCCTCGAGGGCTCGGGGCTGGCCCTGCTCGGGGAGATGGAGGTCGGCCCCACGCTCTCCGAGAACCTGGGGCTCTTGATGGAGCCCAAGAACCTGCGCCTGCTCTCGGTGCTCTCTCGCTTCATCGAGGAAGCGGATGCGCTGGAAAAGCTTGCTGAATCCTTGAAGAAGCTCGACGAGAGCGGGGCGTTGGAGCTCGTGGGCTCGGCCTCGGAGGCCCTCGCCGAGAACCTCGGCATGCTCGCCGATCCCAAGCTGTTGCGCCTGCTCTCGCACGGGGCCAACGTCCTCGACCTGCTGTCTCGGATCGAGCCCAACGCCGTGGGGATGATGGCTGAGCTGATGACCGAGTCCTTCAGCGAGGTCTTCCCCAAGGAAAAGCTCCACAACCCGCCGAGGGTGGGGCTGGCCGGCCTCTTGCGGGCGCTCTCCGATCCGGAGATTCAAAAGGGGCTGGGGATCGTCCTCGAGCTGCTTCGGGTCGTGGCCCGGACCTTCGATAAGGCCAAGGCCAAGGAAGACGAGCTGATGGCGATGATGCAAAAGATGATGAAAAAGTGAGGGCCCCTTGACGAAGGGGGCGGGCCAGAACCCGCCCCCTTTTTAGGAGGGCATGAGGATGTAGGTCTTGCCGAGCAGGTACATCGCGCTGATGGACAGGGTGACGATCACGATCAGCGCGATCAAGAACCCGACGATGGTGAAGTCGATGTTTTCGCCTTCGGCGGTGAGGACGCGGGGGCTATAGACGAAGTAAAAGAGCAGTGCGCCGATCACGACGCCCAGGGTGAAGAGGCTGAGTAGCAAAATCCAGTTCATCGCTCCCTCCTAAAAGCCAGCATACCTAATCGGGAAAGCGCTCGCGCAAGGCCCGGAGGACCTCATCCAGCCGTACCAGGTCGCTCTTGTAAGGCAGGCTGCCGGCCTCCAGCGCTGCGCTTCCCAGCGCGGGCCCCTGGGCCTCGCTGGCTTCAAAGAGCGGTGGGCTCTTCCAGGGCGCGTATTCCCGGACCTCCTCGTAGGCCAGGCCGGTCGGGGCCGTTCTCCGGACCCGGATCGCGGGCCGGGGGTCGGAGAGGGGCACCATCACGGCCCCTTCTTCGGTCTCCACCCACTTGGCGCCTGGAGAGGCCTGGGCCAGTCCCGGGGTCGCGTCGACGAGCACCGTGGCCCGGGGGGCAAAGCGGCGAACCAGCTCGCGCAAGGGGGTGGCGTCGCCCCCCGACGCGTCCAGGCCGAGGATCACCCGGCCGGGAAAGGGCTGGCTGAGGATGGCGCGTAGCGCCCCGGCCCCGAGCGTCCAGGGAGCCCAGACCATGAGGGTGGGGCCGCCGGGGCCGCCCTCGACGATGCTGTAAAGCGTCCCGTAGGGGTCGATGCCGCTGGGAAAGTGGCGGGAGAGGACCTCGAGCTCTTCTTCCAGGGCCCAGAGCGGCGGCGTCATGTCCTTAGCTTAGGGCAGCCGCGGGCGGATGAGGATCTCCCTAAGCTCGAACCCGCCCCCCTGGCCCTGCAGCTGGGATGCGGTGGGCAGCTGATAAGGGTCCGCCGCGGCCGGGTCAACCTGGTAGCCGAGGTCCGCGAGGCTTTTGACCGTTACTATGCTCAACGGCATGGGGCCGTTTTCGGCGATGCCGGTCATCAGCTCGCTGTCGAAGACGGCCTCCTTCCAATGCCCACAGTCGGTGCCGCCTCCGCTGGCGGAGGTGTTGTAGCTGTCCTCTACGGGTACCGCGCCCGATCCACCGAGGGCCTGCCAGGCGGCGACGCCTTCGGCGCCAACGTAGGTGACCGGGCTCGCGTCCAGGCAGTCTTTGGTCGTGTCGTAGTTCAAGAGGTGAAAAAAGCTCGTGTCCCAGAGGGTCCCGATTCCCAGGACGTGCCCCATCTCGTGGAGGATGACGTCCTTTAGGGTGCCGTTTTGCTTCATCCTGTCGAGGTCCCCGGCGTCAAACTGCATGAGCCCCAAATAAGGCAGGAAGGCGTCCGTGCGCAGGTAGCAGGGCCCGGCCATCCCCAGCACCCCGCCCGCGCCGTCGATGTCCGCCACGCTTACGAAGATCGCCAGATCGTCGATCTCCAGGGTGCGGTCCTGGTCGTTGCCGCAGACGCCAGCACGTACCGTGGCCTGGACGTTCGGGAGATCGCCGATGATGACTTCCTGCCAGCGAGCGGCCGCGGCTTCGAAGGCCTGCTTCACGTCCGCGTCGCTGGGGGCATCGATGTAGATCAACTGGATTTTGAATGACGCAGATGGTGCGGGGTCCACCCTGACCGTGGCGCGCCTGCTCACTGCGTGCCCCTGCCCATCGTCGACGGTGAAGGTCGCGGTGAAGGTCCCGGCGCTTCGGTAGGTATGCTTCACCGTACCGTTGCACTGGCTTGAGGGGGCGGAGCCGTCCCCAAACTCCAGGGCGCAGCGGAGGGGATCCCCGTCGGGGTCGCTGGCGTCGACGCGGAAGGACACGGTGAGGGGGGCGGGGCCGGTCGCCGGAGCGGCGTTGAGGGTGGCGTTAGGCGGCCGGTTGATGAGGGTGCAGCCGGTCAGGACGAAAAGGAGGGCGACCAGGGCGGCGCGGGCCATGCCACCACCATAGCCTCCCCGCGCTCAAGGCGGATGAAGACCCGGGACCTGGCCACGTTGCGCAGGGTCCGGGTCGTTCCTCTGGGGATGCAGGCATGCTCCAGTCTCCACGCGGTGCCGGAGAGGCTCACGCCCTCAAGGTCGGAAAGCGGCACCAGGCTGATGCGGCTCTTCGGGGTGAGGTCCAGGGCGAGGCCCGGGGGGCGCAGGGGCCAGGCCCAGGCCCGGCCGTCGGTGAGCACGACGCGGACCCCGTGCTTTGCGAGCTCGAGGGCCATCAGCTGATGGGCGAGGGCGTGATCCGCCTCGCCGCCGAGCGCCCCCGCGAGCAGGAGCGTGGTCGCGCCCGCCTTACGCGCGGCCTCGACGGCGAGGGCGCCGTCGGTGGCGTCCTTGGCCTTGGGGTGGGCCTCCTTGGAAACGCCCTTAAGCGCGCGCTGCAGCCACGGTGGCGAGGAGTCGAAGTCGCCGATCCAGAGGTCCGGCAACCGGCCCAGCGCCAAGGCGTGCAGCGCCCCGCCATCGGCGGCGACGCAGAGCTCCGCTGCCTTTGCCCAGCGTCTGAGCGCCTCGTTGGGCCAAAGGGGGCCGCCGAGGAGAACCACCGCCTTCATGGCCGAAGCTCCCAGGCCTTTTTCAGGTCCAGTGAAAGCCGGACGGCCGCTCCGGGCGCGGGCGGGGGGTCGAGGGGGCCTTCCCAGTAGAGGCGGACCCCGCGGTAGCGCAGCCAGAGCGCGGTGCGGGGGCCGAGGAAGAGCGCCTCCTCCACCTTCGCGGCCTCCCCCTTCCCTAGGCTGAGGGCGGCGGGGGGGAGGAGCCAGTGCCCCGGCGGGAGGCCGAGGCGGGCTGCCGCTTCGGGGTCGAGGAGGTTTTTGTGCCCCAGAAAGCGGGCCGTCCAGGCGTCGTGGGGGTGGCGGTAGAGCTCGATCGGGGGTGCCTGTTGCACGATTCGCCCTAGGCGCATTACCGCGACCCGCTCGGCCAGGGCGAAGGCCTCGGTCTGGTCGTGGGTGACGTAGAGGGCGGTGGGGCGTTCCTCCTTGAGGATCGCCTTGAGCCGCCAGAGCAGCTGTTCGCGAAGCCTCAGGTCCAACGCCCCGAGGGGCTCGTCGAGCAAGAGGACCCTGGGCCTCGGCGCCAGGGCCCGGGCCAGCGCGACCCGCTGCTGCTCGCCCCCGGAGAGTTCGCTGGGGCGCTTCTTGGCGTGGGGGGCGAGCTCGGTGAGCTCGAGCAAGGCCGCGACCCGCTCGCGGATCGCCGCCTTGGGCCAGCGGGCCTCGACCAGGCCGAAGGCGATGTTCTCGTAGACGCTGAGGTGGGGGAAGAGCGCGTAATCCTGAAAGAGCATCCCCACCCCGCGGCGCTCGGGGGGGAGGCGGGTGACGTCCTGGCCGTTGATCAAAATGCGCCCGCCTTCGACGGGTAAAAGCCCGGCGATGGCCTTGAGCACGCTGGTCTTACCCGAGCCCGAGGGGCCGATCAGGGCCAGGGTCTGGCCAGTCTCGACCGCGAGGCTCGCCCTGAGGGTGAAGCCCGGGTAGCTCAGGCGAAGGTCCTCGACGACGAGCACCTAGGCCACCTCCGCCCGCGAGCCAAAGAGGAAAAAGAGGGTCCCGGAGACCCCCATCAGCAGCACCGAGAGCGCCAGGGCCTCGCCGTAGTTGTAGAGCCCGGGCTTGCCCAGTCGCTCGTAGATGGCGATCGTCAGGGTGGCCCATTCCGGGCGGACCAGCAAGAGCGTCGCGCCAAACTCCCCGATCGCGCTGGCCAGGGCCAGGGCCGCGCCGGCGAGGAGGGCCGGGCGCACCAGCGGCAGCTCGACGCGCACCAGCCGCCGCCAGGGGCCGGCGCCGAGGGTGGCCGCGGCCTCCAGCCAGCTGGGCCGCAGCGCCCTTAGGGCGGGGATCACCGCGCGGGCGAAGAGGGGAAACCCCATCGTGGCGTAGGCCAGCACCAGCAAAAAGGCCTCCGCGCGCCAGAACGGATAGGCGAGGAGGTAGCCCACCCCCAGGCTGACCGGGCTGATGAACAGCGGCACCATCCCCGCGAGGTCCAGTCCCCGAACCCCGCGGTGGACGCCGAGCGCGTAGACGAGGCCCACCGGGGCCGCCAGGGCCAGCGCCGAAAAGGCGAAGCGCAGCGTGTTACGGATCGCTAAAAAGGCGTCGGGGACGAAGTAGCTCGGCTCCCCGGCGAAGACCCGTTGATAAAAGGTAAGGCCGACCCCGTCGGGGGTCTTCAGACTGGCCAGGACGAGCGCAAGGAGCGGCGAGAGGAACAGCAACAACGTGCCCCAGGCGACCAGGCTCAGGAAAAACCGGGCCCGCGCCGGCCCCGCCGGGCGGGGGCGGCGGTCCATTGGGGTGCGCCGGGCCGCGGCGCGCAGGTAGAAAACGGTCACCGCCGCAAGGACCAGGGCCTGCCAGAGCACCAGGGCGCTGGCTGCGGGGAAGTCGAGCTGGTAGGCCAAAAGCCGGTAGATCTCCACCTCTAAAGTGGCGTAGCGCTGCCCCCCTAAGATCAGCGGCAGGCCCAGGCTGGAGAAGGTGTAGATGAAGGTGAGGCCGGCCGCGGTCCAGAGGCCGGGGGCGAGCACGGGCAGCGTGACCCTGAAGAAGGCCCGTATCGGCGAGGCGCCGAGGGTTCGGGCGGCGGCCTCCAGGGTCTCCCCGCCGGCGAGCAGGCCCTCGAGCACCCGCGCGGCGAGCCCGAGGTTGTAAAAGACCACGGCCCAAAAGAGGAGCAGCGCCTGCCCCATGAGGTTGACCCCCAAAAGCCCCCGGGGGCCGACCAGGGCCAAAAAGCCCACCGCCACGACCAGGGTGGGCATCACGAAGGGCACGGTCAGAAGCGCCAAGAAGAGGCGCCGCCCGAAGAAGTCCCGGCGCAGCAGGTAGGCGAGCGGCAACCCCAGCAACAGGACCAGCGCGCTCGAGCCCAGCGCCCAGCCGAGGCTCCAGAGAAAGCGCCCCCAGAGGTAGCCGTCGGCGAAGACCGCGAGACCCTCGGGGGAGAGCCCCCGGGCGAGGACCCGAAGCAGGGGATAGAGCGCCCCGAGGGCCAGAAAGACGAGCAGGGCGAGGAGGTAGAAGGGGCCCTCGAGGCGCCGCAACCTAGCGCACGTCCTTCCCCTTGATCACCACGTCGGTCCAGGTGCGGATCCAGCGCTCGCGGTTTTGGGCGATCCGTTCGGGATCGAGCTTCGCCGGATTCAAGGGGATCTCGGCGAACTTGAAGACCTCGGGCAGGGCGGCGTCGCGGCGGGCGGGGAAGACCCACATGTTGAGCGGAATGTCCTCCTGCACCGGCTTGGAGAGCAGCCAGTCGATGAACCGCTCGGCCGCCTTGCGGTGCTTGGTGCCCTTCAGGATCCCCACGAACTCCACCTGGAAGAAGGCGCTCTTGGGAAAGAGCAGGTTGCCGGTGGGCGGGGCGCTGAGCTTGCCCTCGGAGAAGTAGACCTCGGCTGCGGGGCTGGTGGTGTAGCTGACCACGATCGGCCGGTCGCCGCCGTAGCGGGTGAAGTCGGCGAAGTAGGCCTCGCTCCAGCCCTTGGCCACCTTGACCCCCCCGTCCCTGAGCCGGGCCCAGAAGTCCCAGGCCCCGTCCTCGCCGAAGGCGGCGATCGTGCTCAAGAGGAACGCGAGCCCGGGGGAGCTGGTCGCCGGGTGTTCGACCACCAAGCGCCGGGCGAACTCGGGCTTGGCGAGCTCGGCGAAGCGTTGGGGCAGGGGGTGGGTCTTGAAGTAGGCCTTGTCGTAGTTCAGGGCGACGTAGCCGTAGTCCACCGGGATCGCGTGGAAGGTGGGATCGAGCAGGGTCTCGCTCTTGAGGTTGCGAATCTCCCGGGAGACGTAGGGTTCGAAGATCCCCGCTTCGAGCGCCTTCGAGAGGAAGGTGTTGTCCACCCCGAAGAGGACGTCGGCGATCGGAGCGTCCTTGGTGAGGATCGCCTTGTTCAGCGTCTCCCCGGCGTCGCCCCCTTCAATGAAGCGGAGCGTGATCCCGGTCTCCTTTTCGAAGGCCTGGATCAGCGGCTTGGAGAGCGCGAAGCTCGAGTGCGTCAGCACCCGCAGCTCTTCCGCCTGTGCCAGGGAGAACGAGAGCGCCAAGAGGCCGATGAGGATGTTTTTCCACATAAAAACCCCTCCTTTCGTCAACCGGAGGGGGAAGGCTCGTCACCTTCCCTACGCCGGCATGACCCGGATCAGGTTCCAAGGGTAGGTGCGGCGCACCTTCTCAGCCCCAAAGGGGCACCCCCGGTGACGCCCCCATTATGCCACGGCCGGCCGCTTCGGGTTAGCGGTAGAGCTCCCGGGCGATGACCAGCTTTTGGATCTCGCTCGTGCCCTCGTAGATCTCGGTGACCTTGGCGTCGCGGTAGTAGCGCTCGACCCGGTAGTCCTTGTGGTAGCCGTTGGCGCCCAGGATCTGGATCGCCTCGCGGGTGGCGTCGACGGCCAGGGTCGAGGCGAAGAGCTTGGCCATCGAGGCCTCCTGGGTGAAGCGCTCGCCTTGGTCCTTCTTACGCGCCGCCCCCCAGACGAGCAACCGGGCGGCGGCGAGCCGGGTGGCGAGCTCGGCGAGCTTGAACGAGACCCCCTCGAAGGCGCGCAGCTTCTTGCCGAACTGCTCGCGGGTGTCTGCGTAGTCGCGGGCAATGTCGAACGCCGCCTGCGCGATGCCCAGGGACTGGGCGGCAATCCCCACGCGCCCGGAATCAAGCCCGGCGAGGGCGTGGGAGAGGCCCTTGTGCACCTGGCCGAGGACCTGATCGTCGGGCACGAAGACCTGGTCGAGGCGCACTTCGGCGGTGTGGGCGGCGTGCAGGCCCATCTTGGCCTCTGGGGGCCCGAAGGAGAGGCCGGGGGTGTCCTTTTCGACGAGGAAGGCGGTGATCTCGGTGCGCCCCGTTCCGGTGCGGGCCATCACCACGTAGAGCTGGGCCTGGCCCGCGGAGGTGATCCAGGCCTTGGTGCCGGAGAGCACCCAGCCCCCCTCGACGCGCTCGGCCCGGGTCTTCAGGCTGGCCGGGTCCGAGCCCGCCTGGGGCTCGGTGAGGGCGAAGGCCCCGATCCACTCGCCGCGCGCCAAGGGCACCAAGAAACGCTCCTTTTGGGCGTCGGTGCCGAACTTCGTCAGCATGTACTGGGGCAGCCCGGCGGTCACCGAGACGATGACCGCCACCGAGGGGTCGGCGTAGGCGATGGCCTCGAGGGCCAGGGCGAAGGAGACGGTGTCCATGCCCGCGCCGCCCCACTCGGCGGGGGTGGTCATGCCGAGCAGGCCCAGCTCGGCGAGCTGTTTGAGCTGGGGCCAGGGGAAGTCGCCGCGTTCGTCGTATTCCGGCGCTAGTGGCCAGAGCACCTCCTTGGCGAAGGCCCGAACCGTTTGCTGGACGAGGCGTTGGTCCTCGGTGAGGGGCAGCATCAAGGGCAGCCTAACATGTTTGCGGCTGCCGGCGATAAAGCGTCAGGAAAGCGCTGCGAGCTCCTCCTGGATGGCCCGTTCCAGGGCCTCGAGCGCCTGCCGGTTCTCCGGCGCGAAGCCGATCAGCGTTCCGATCTCGGCGGCGAGCTGGCGGAACCTGGCCTCGTCCATCTCGCCAAGCGCCCGGTAGGCCGCCTGGATCTTTTCCAGGACGTCGCGCAGGAGCCGTTCGACCTCCTTGAGCTTTTGCTCGATCAAGGCCAGCGCCTCGTCGCGCGTGACCTCCACCGCGAGCCGGCCGGTCTTGGCGAAGACCCGCCGGTCCTCGGGCAGGGACTCGAGCAGCGCCTTTTCCTTTAAGAGCGCGCGAATGCCAAGTTCCATCCCGTCCTCCAAAAAGCCCGGGGGGCCAGCGGCCCCCCGGCGTCTTTAGGCCTTCTTCGCGTCCTCTTGAACCTTGGCCAGGAGCTCTTCGGCGCGGACGTAGAGGGCGGCGATCGCCTCCTCGAGCACCCGGCGCTGCTCCCGCAGGGCGTTGACCTGCTTTTTCAGGTACTCGATCGCCTCGTCGTAGGGCAGCTCCACCGAGAGGTTGCCGCCGATGTCGATCACCACCTCTTCGACGTCCTCGACCTTGGCCTCCACCTGGACGATCGAGCCCACCGGGATCAAGAGCGCCTTGCCCTTCCCCAGCTCGCGGATCGTGGCCAGCGTCCCTTGGGTGGTGGTGAGCTCGGTGATCGACTGGTTGATCACCGCGACCTCGGCCCGGAGGGCCTCGATCTGGGTGATCAGGCTACGGAGCTGGTCCTGCACCTGCTGGAGGTCCTGCTTGGTCTCGTTCGCCATACAATCACCCCCTCAACACATATTATTGTATCACACTAAGAAAATCTTTTCAAGAAGACGTCGAGAGTGTGGCGCTCGAGGGCCTCGGGGTCCACGAACATCGCCCGCCCCCTTCCCGCGGCGACCAGCTGGCGCACGAAGGCCTTGAGCTCCGGCTGGTCGGCGAGCATGAAGACGAAGAGCCGGGCGCCCAGCCGCCGGAGTGCGCCCGCCTCGCGCAGGGTCGCGGCGACGATCTCGGGGTCCAACCCCCAGGCGTTCTTGTAGAGCGTGCCGTCGGGGAGGGTGATCGCCGAGGGCTTGCCGTCGGTGATTAGGAGCACCCGTCTGTCTTCCTGGGGGGCGCGTTTGAGAAAGCGCGCGGCCAGGCGCAGGCCCGCGGCGGTGTTGGTGTGCCAGGGGCCGACCCGCACCAGGGGGAGGAGGTCGAGGGGAACGGCTTCCGCGGTGTCGTGAAAGCAGAAGACCCCCAGCCGGTCCCCCGGAAAGCGGGTGCGGATCAGCTCTGCCAGGGCCAGCGCGGTGCGCTTGGCGGGGGTGAAGCGGTCCTTGTCGTAGAGGATCATCGAGTGCGAGCAGTCGAGCAGCAAGGCGGTGGCGCTGGCCCGGCCGGCCTCGCCGAGGTGCACGTGCAGGTGGGCCTCGGCGAGTTCGGAGAGCGGGCGGGGCAGGAGCGCTTTTAGGGTGGCCCCGGCCTCGAGGGCCAGCGGCTCCCCCGGCTGCCAGCGGCGCACCGTGTCGGCCCCCTCCGGGCCCGGGGCCAGGGCCTCGGTGGTGTGGCGCCCGGGGAGCCGCCCCCGGAGGGGCTTGAGAAAGCGGTCCAGGTAGCGGGCCCCGAGGTGGCGCAGGGCCCGGGGGCCGAGCCGGAGCTCGCCTTTGGCCTGGCCCTTTTTCCCGGCGAGGTGGAAGTAGCCTCCGTCGAGGAGGGCCTGCCAGACGGTCTCGGTCAGGGTCGGGTCGAAGCCGTGCTCGGCGAGGGCCTTCTCGATCAAGTCGCGGACCTCGTCCGCGCGCTTGGGTCCGGGCTCGGGGTGGTAGCGGCGGTGGCGGTCCTTGAACCCGGCGTCGAGGAGGTCGGCCTCGATCCAGTCGAGGACCTCGTGCAGCGCGGGGAGGAAGGGGCGCTTTTGGTAGCTAAGGCGCACGCCTCAGGCCGTCCTCCTTACGGGTCAAGAACCCTTCCCCGACCAGGGCCTCGAGCAGGCCCTCGGCGAGCACCCAGGCGGCCGCCTCGTCGTCGCTGCGTCGGCGCGCTTCCTCCAAGAGGTCGGGGACCGAGGCCAGCGCGGCCTCGACCGCGCTTTGTGGCCCCTCGGGGATGCTGACCCGGCCGCCGGCCTCGAAGAAGCTTCGCACCCCGCCGAGGCCCTCGGTGCCCAGCTCGGCGAGGAAGGCCTTGGCGATCAAGTCCTGGGCCACGGCCTCGGCGCCTGCTTCTTCACCTTCGAAGGAGAGCTCGATCTTGCCGGTGATCGCGAACCTGGCCCGGTGGAGGTCGATGGGGCGGAGGAGGGGCGGGTCCTTGTAGACCAGATGGCGCCTCAGGGCGTTGCCCGCGGCACCCTCGAGCAAGGCGATGGAGAGCCTTTGGCTCACCCCCGAGCTGGGGTCGATGCGGGGGTCCTCGCGGGCGACGAAGGCCACCCGCTCGCTGGCCCGGAGCATGAAGGGAAGGGCGCGGACCTCGGGGGGGAACCGGGCCTCTTGCAGGGTGATCCTGAGCGCGGCCTCGAGGTCTCGTGGGTCGTGGGTGCGGATCTCGGCCTCGATCCGGTCCTTGAGCGGGGTCACGATCCGGCCCCGGGCGGTGTAGTCCTCGGGGTTGGCGGTGAAGACCAGCCAGACGTCGAGGGGGAGGCGGAGGGGAAAGCCGCGGATCTGCACCTCGCCTTCCTGCAGGATGCCAAAGAGGGCCACCTGCACCTTGGGGGCCAGGTCGGGCAGCTCCTGCACCGCGAAGATGCCCCGGTTCGCCCGCGGCAGGAGTCCGTACTGGATGGCCTCGAGGTCCAACAGCTCGCGTCCGCGCCGGGCGGCCTTGATCGGGTCCAGGTCACCGATCAGGTCGGCGACGCTGACGTCGGGCGTGGCGAGCTTTTCCACGTAGCGCGCTTCGCGCGGCACCCAGACGATCGGGGCGTCGTCGCCGGCCTCGAGGACGAGCCGCTTGCCCTCTGGGGAGACAGGGTTCAAGGGATTGTCCCTTAAAGGGGTCGGAAGGGCCGGGATCTCCGGGTCCAGAAGCTGGGTCAAGAGCCGGGTCAGCCGGGTCTTGGCCTGGCCGCGGGTGCCCAAAAAGATCAGGTCGTGCCCGGCCAAAATGGCGGCGGTCAGCGCCGGGATGACCGTTTCCTCGTAGCCGTGAATTCCGGGGAAGAGCGTCTCGCCCTTGGAGAGGGCCGCGATTAGGTTGGCCCGGGCTTCTTCCTTGACCGTGCGCTTAAGGCGCTCCAGAGGATAGCTGGCCTTGAGCGCTCCGAGGGTGCGCGCCTTCACGCACCCACTCTAACCGGCGACCCGCCACGCTTTCGCCACGCCTTCGCCGCTAGCCTCCGGGCGGAAGGAGGAAAGGGTGAAACGAACATGGCTGGGCCTCTTGGTGTTGTTGGGTTTGCTCGCCGCCTGCGCGAGCAGCGGCGCACCCCCGCCCGCGTCCTGCCAGCCTGCGGCGTTCGATTCAGGCTGTCACTTCGATCGAGGCGCGACGTTCGGGTTCATTGCCAGCGCGGATCTGCGGGCTGGCTAGGAGGGAGAAACCATGAAGGGATTTGTGGAACGGACCAAGTATTTCGTTTTGGGGGCGGCGTTGGCCACGATGGGACTTTGGGGGCTGGCGGTGACCCTGCCGCACACCTTTAGTTCCGGGCAAGAGATCAAGTCGAGCGAGATGAACGCCAACTTCCAGGCGCTCAAGGAAGCGGTGGACGCGCTCGAGGCCAAGCTCCAGGCGGTGGGCGCAGGCCAGCTGGCCCTGCCCACGAAGGCGGGGAAGCTGGGCTATGCCTGGATTCAGGCCAGCGGAACTTTGGGTAGCCCCTATACCTTTAACTCCTCCGGTGGGACGATTACCGCCACGCGTATCGCCACCGGCGTGTACCAGGTGACCTTTGAGGGTCTTGGCGGAGAGTTAGGCGGTCATGTACAGGTTAGCGCATATGTCGGATTCGGCGACTTGCGCAGCTGCCACGTAGTGTCATGGGATGACGGCAGCGCGGATGTAACGATCAATGTGCGGTGCTACGACGCTTCGGGCACGCTTGCCGACGGTTACTTCACCGTGCTCTACCTGCGTTAGGCGGCGAGTTTGCGCGTGGGAGGGGCCACCCTCCCGCGCGTTTAGGCTTCCGGGCGTTCCGGCCATTCCTGGAAGAGGTGGGCCAGGAGCGCCCGCAGGTCCTTGAAGTAGCGGGCGGGCCCGTTTAGCGGCCGGAGCTCGATCCGCAGCCGTCCCTCCTTGGTGCGCTGCACCTTGAGGGTGTAGGTTCGGCTTTGCGGCTTCACGACCCCAGGCTAGCCCGATGGTCGTGGCCAAACCGTGGCGAGCTAGAGGTGGGCCCGAAAGAAGTCCCGGTAGGGGCCGCCGAGGGCCAAGCCTTCGGCGGCCAGGGCCCGCGCCCGCGCGTCTTCGCTGCGGCTTTTGAAAAAGCGCACCGCCGCGGCCAGGACGAAGCTTTGGATGATGTGGTGCTCGGTTTTCCGGGCCAGGGCCAGGGCTTCCTCGAATTGTCTCCGGGCCTCGTCGTCGCGGCCTTCCTCGGCGGCGATCTCGGCCATGACCCTGAGGGCGTTGGCCTCCCCCACCCGGTCCCCCTCGCTTCGGAAAGCCCCAAGCGCTATCTGGTTGTTGGTTTTGGCCGTGTCGAGCTCGCCCAGCCGCAGCAGGGAGATCGCCAGCGTGTTCCTGACCCAGCCGCGCATCGGCCAGTCGTCGGCGGGGTAGGCGGCAAGGGTGTCGCGGCAGGCGGCGACCGCCGCCTCGTGGCGGCCGAGTCCCTGGAGCGCCACCGCCCGGATGTAGCAGGCGTGGGCCTTGGCCTCGGGGTCGAGATCCCCCGACGCCAGCAGGGTCTCGGCCCGCTCGAGGGCCTCGGTGAGGTTCCAGCGGCGAAACGCCAGGTCTGCGCGTCCGAGCGCGGCGCGGGTCATAAGCCAGCCGAGGCCGTGCTCCCGGGCGATCTTTTCGGCCCGGGCGATCAACGCTTTGGCCCCCGCCCAGTCCCCCAGGGCCAGGTGGAGCCGGTAGCGGGGGACGAAGCTCTCCATCTCCAGTTCAAGGCGCACCGCCTCGGGCGCGACCTCAAGTGCCCTTTGGTAGAGCGCGAAAGCGGCTTCATAAGCGAAGGCCAGCTCCGCTTTGACGGCGGCGCGCATCCACCACCTGGCGGCCTTTTCCGCCTCGCCGGAGGCCAGGTGGTGTTCGGCCACCCGGGCCTCCGGTGCCCGGCCCTCGAGGGCCCTGGCCAGGACGCGGTGCCAATGGGCGGAGACCTCCGGGGGGATCCCCTCGAGGATCGCCTCCACCACCAGGTCGTGGGCCGGGCGCCCCCGCCGAAAGAGGCCGAGCCGCTCCAGCCGGTCGCCTGCCTCGGCCACCGCCAGGGGGCGCGCGTCCAAGAGCTCGACCGCGAGCGCCAGCCGGTGGTCCTCCCCGGCCACCGCGGCCAGCTCGGCGAGCCGCCGGGCCAGGGGGTCGGCGCTCTTAAGCCGGCCCTGAATGAAGGCGAACGCCCTTTCGGGAAGGCGATCCGGCAACCCGCCCTGGGTTTTGAGCTGCAGCAGGAAGAAGGGGTTCCCTCCAGTGTAGTCGGTCAGGCGGTGGGCGGTGTCGCGGTCGACCTCCAGGAGCTGGGCCACGGCCCCGGGGTCGAGGGGGCCGAGGGCCACCTCGACCGCCGCCGAGCGCTCGATTTGCTCGCGCATCCAGGCCGCGAGCGGGGGGCTTAGGGTCCCGGTGCGGTAGGCGAGGATCAGCGGCTGCTCGGGGAGCTGGCCCCAGAGGCCCAGCAGGGTGTGGCGGGTGGCGCCGTCGACGAACTGCAGGTCGTCCACCCCGATCACCCAGTCGTTTGTCAGGAAGGGGGCGATGAGTTCGGCCAAGGCTTGCAGGAAGCGAACCGGGCTGCGCGTGTTCGGGGGTTCGCCGAGCTCGGGGAGCAGGCGTGCGAGCTCTTTGATCGCCCACGTGGGGGGCGAGGCGCCGAGCGCCAGCAGCTCCCGGAGGCCCCGGACCAGGGTGGCGTAGGGCACCGTCTGGTCGCCCGGCCGTCCCCGGAGCATGAGCGGGCGCTTGCCGGTGGTGGCCACGAACTCCCGGACGAGCCGGGTCTTTCCGATGCCGGGCTCGCCGCTGACGAAGATCAGGCGCCCGGCGGCGTAGGCAGCTTGGATCGCGGCGAGCTCGCGGCGCCGTCCCACGAACCTCTGACGCCGCGGCGGCGTTTGCGGTGTTCCGGTGGTGATCCACTCGGCGAGCGCCCGGGTTTCGGGTTCGGGGGGAAGGCTGAGCTCGCGATCGAGGAAGTTCGCGTAGTCGCGGTAGACCTTTAAGGCCTCCTGACGCCGGCCTTGTTCCCAAAGCCGTTGCATCAGCGCCCGGCAGGCCGCCTCGTTGAGCGGGTCTTCTTGAAGCAGCGCCTTGTAGAGGGCGCTGGCGCGGGCAGGATCAGCGGTGGTTTCGGCCAGGTGGCTGAGGGCCAAGACCTTTTGCTCGCGAACCCGCTCGCGGCACGCGAGCAGCCACGCCTCGCTTTCCGGTGTCAAGCCGCGTTCGACGCCCTCGAGAAAGGTCCCGCGGTGGTGGTCGAGGGCCGCGGCGAACGCGCCTTTCTCGATCGCCGCTTCAAAGGCCAGGGCGTCCACCCAGACCGCGCTCAGCGAAAGCAGGTCCCCGTCCCGGAGCACCAAGCCCGGTGCGGCCCGGCTCAGACGGTAGAGCTCGGCCCGGAGGTTGGCGCGGGCGCTCGGGCTCTCCCAGAGCAGCGCCGCGAGCCGGCTGCGCGGGGTGGGCCCTTCAAGGGCGAGGTAGGCGATCAGCAGCCAGGTCTTCTGCGAGCGCGGCGATACCGGCCGCCCGCCCCAAACCAAACTGGGCCGGCCCAGGAGGTGGACCCGGTCCCGCTCCATGTGCGTCCCTTCAGTCTAACGCAAGGCGAAGCGGGGGTTGGGCCCACCTCGATGGGCTAACCTTCGGGAAACCCTTCGAGCAGCTTTTGCAGCTCCTCCTTGTGGGCGGTCTCGTCCTCGATGAGTTCGCTGAGCTTGGAGGCCAGCCCCAGATCTCCGACGGCCTCCGCCTGGCGCAGCCGCTCGGCGTAGCGCGCCAGGGTTGCCTCCTCTGCGGCCAGCGCGGCCTCGAGCATCGCCCTGGCGGTGTGCGCGTCGGGAACCTCGGCGGGTTGGGTGGTGGGGACGCCACCGAGGGCTGTGATCTTGTCCGCGAGGAACCGGGCGTGGGCGAGCTCTTCTTGGGCTTCCTCCAAGAACAGCTCCTTCAACATCAGGCGGTACGGACCGGTGATCCGGGCGGCGAACGTGGTGTAGGCGATGACCGCTTGATACTCGTGGGCCAGGTCTTCGTTGAGGCCTTGAATCAGGGTGTTCAGCATCTCCATCTCCTCCGTAAATAATCATAACGGATATGGGAATGATACGTCAAGCGGGAGTTCCCGTAGGGTTGATGTAAGAGATTTGATATCATGAGTGTGAACGTTTTTGTAAAAACTCCTTTTGCGGAGGTGCACGATGGGAAGGATCTACGGACGCGTCGACGGGCCTGAGGACATCCGCCGGATCAACTGCATCATTCGCGACGAGATGCTCGAGGTCCAGGACGAGGCCCAGCTGACCGACTTAAAAAAGCGCTCCGACTACCTTTGCACCCTGACCTACTCACCGTTTTGGAAAAAGCGCTTCGGCCCCTTGGTGACCGCGCTTCGCGAGGCGGCGTGCGAGGAGAACCGGGTCAGCGTACGGCTTGCCAACCTCGTGGCCCGCTACCACGGATGGGACAAGAGCTACGACCCCTGGGGCGAGGAGGACGCGAGCATCGAGGCGAGGCTCAAGGAACTTCCCCAAGAGGTGATCCAGGAGACCGCCGAGACCGCGGTCAGCCTCAAACTCAACCCTGAGATCCTCGACGAGCTGCGCCGCGCTTTCTGTGACATCCGCAAAGCGATGGTCCTGGCCCGGGACGAGGACGAGCTGCGGCGGCTCAAGCGCGCCAGCGACCTCCTCGTGGCCTCCACCAAACTGAGCGACTTTCGTGAACGGTTCGACGAACTCCTCGAGGCCATCGACGCCCTGGTCGAGCGGGAGCAGGCGCGGGTGGTCAGGCTCGCCAACCTGATCGCCGCGGTGCAGGGCTGGCCGGTGGCCTTCGAGGTCTGGACCGTGGACGAGGTCCCGGTCGAGGAAACGCTCGAAGCCTACGTGGCGCGGCTGATGGAGGAGGAGGAGAAGGCCGATCGCTACATTCCCTCGGAGGCCAGGTACAAGGCCGGACAGACGCTCTGGATCGTCTACACGCACACCGGCCGCGGTGGCCGGCGCTACGCCAAGCGGGTGTACGTCCCCGGCTACGCCAAGGACTTTAGGCTCGAGGGCCCCGGGGAGTTCACCACCCGGTTCGGTAAGCGGGTCTGGGGGGTCAAGCTGGTCTACAAGTCGCGCCTGGCGCCGACCGTGATCCGGGTGCGGGGGCGCACCGTGCACCTGCCGGAGCGCTGGGTGACCCGCGAGAAGGTCATTCCCTTGCCCAAGGAGGCCACGGACATCACCCTCGCCTTCGAACGTCCTCCCGAGGCCTACGACGTGGCCTAGGCGGTCATGGGCCGGCTCTGGACCTTGGACGCCCTGACCGGGCGGCGCGCGGTCTTCGAGGACCGCTGGGACGCCGGAAGGGTCCTCGCCGAGCTGCTCGCCCCCCACTACGCCGGCGCCCGGGACGCGGTCGTCCTGGCCATCTCAGCGGGGGGCGTCCCCGTGGGGATGGCCGTCGCCCGGGCGCTGGGGCTTCCCTTCGACCTGATCTTCGTGCGCAAGGTGCACTTCCCCGACAACCCGGAGGCGGGGTTCGGGGCGATTTCCGAGCACGGTGCGCTCGAGCTCAATCCCGATGACCTTCCCCTCCTCGACGCAACTGAGGTCAGCGCCCAGATCGTTCGGGAAAAGGCCGCTTTGGCCGAGCGCATCCGCCGCTTGCGCGCCCTTTGGCCGGCCCGTGACCTCAAGGGGCGGGTGGCGATCCTGGTGGACGACGGCCTGGCCTCCGGCTACACCATGCGCGTGGCGATCGAGGAGGCCTGGCGGCGCGGTGCTGAGCGGGTCGTGGTGGCGGTGCCCACGGCCTCCACCGCCGCGGTACAACGGGTGTTGCCCCTGGCCGACGCGGTCTACGTGGCCAACCTGCGCCACGGGCCGGCCTTCGCGGTCGCCGATGCCTACCGCAACTGGCGGGACCTCAGCCTGGACGAGGTCGCCGCGCTACTGTTTGCGTTTAAAGATGCCCATCAGCAAAAGGAGGAAGACCCCGACGACGATGCTGGCGTCGGCGAGGTTGAAGACCGGCCATAGCCCCGGGCCGATGTCCAGGTAGTCGATGACGTAGCCCCGGCCGATGCGGTCGATGCTGTTGCCCAGCGCGCCGGCGGCGATCAGGCTGAGCCCGAGCGTGGGCCAGGGAGGGAGCGGCCGGCGGCAGCGCAGCGCGAGGTAGACGAGGAGGACCAGCCCCACCCCCAGGCTGATCCAGCCGAGGAGGGCCTGCTGCCCCTGAAAGAGGCCGAAGGCGGCGCCGGTGTTCTTGACGTAGGTCAGGTAGAGCCCGGGCAGGAAGGGGTCCGGGACCGGGTCCAGGCTGCGCTCGGCCCAGAGCTTTAAAATCTGATCCGCTACGATCAGCATCGGGATCCAGAACACCGGCACGCCCAGAGTCTAGCACGCTGTCGAAGGTTCCTGTATACTGGCGACTTGAGCCGCGTCCCGAGGACGCGAGAGGGAGGACCCTATGTCGAGGATTTGCGAAGTCAGCGGAAAGCGCCCCGTGGTGGCCAACCGAATCGTGCGCCGCGGTAAGGCCAAGCGCGAGGGCGGCGTGGGGAAGAAGACCACCGGGATCAGCAAGCGGCGCCAGTACCCCAACCTGCGCAAGCTGCGCCTCGAGCTCGGGGGCAAGACGATCGTGATCAAGGTGGCGATGAGCCACGTGGACAAGGTCTACGAGGCAATGGGCCGGCTGCAGGGCGTGAACCTCGACGGCCTCAGCGAGGACCAGATCAAGCGCCGCCTTTTGAGCCTGATTCGCTAGCTGGGAAGAATGCCGGCGCCGGGGACATGCCCCCGGCGCTTTGGCATTCTAGGAGGCGGGCTCCGCCTTGGGGGGTTCGGGGATGAAGTGCAGCTTGGGGGCAGGGGTAAAGCGGACCTCCCCGGAGACGAGCTGCTTCTTCTTCGCCCAGCGGTAGGCCTGGTCCCAGGTCTTGCAAAACGCGCAGACCGCCCCGGTCGTGGGGTAGCCGCATCGCTCGCAGGTCTGGAGTTCGGGGGCGTCGTCCTTGAGCCCGGCCTGGAGGACGGGCTGGATCTTTTTCAAATAGCCCTCCAGGAAGGCCTGCTTGGTGCCCGGGCTCATCGTCTCGATCCGGTTCAGGGCCTCCTTGTAGACCAGGCTCTTGGCGCCGACCGCGAAGGGGCATTCCTCGTGCTGGTAGGGGAGCCTTCGCAGCAGGGTGTAGGCCAGGATCTCGCGCTCGGTCAGGAGGTAGAGCGGCTTGACGCGCTTGGCCAGCTTCTCCCCGGCGGGGAGCACCGGCCCCTGGCGGACCAGCGCGTCGGTCTGCCAGTGCAGGGCGTTACCGAGGAGGACGCTGGCCTCGTCGTCGAGGTTGTGCCCGGTAGCGACCGCGTCGAAGCCCTCCTCGACGGCCACGCGGTTCATCACGTAGCGCTTGGAGAGGCCGCAGACCGAGCAGCTCTTGCGACGGGTGAGGTCCGCGAGCTCGGGGATGGTGAGCCGGTAGGCCTCCTTGAGGTCGACGACGACGAGCGGCAGCCCGCGCTCGCTGGCGTAGTTGCGGGTGGCCTCGAGCGCGCGCTCGGAGTAGCCGCCGATGCCGAGCTGGATGTGCAGCCCGGTGGTGGCGTAGCCCAGGCGGTGCAGCACCTCCCAGAGCGCGATCGAGTCCTTGCCGCCGGAGACCGCGACCAGGACCCGGTCGTCGGGGCTGAGCATCCGGTGGCGCTTGATCGCCCGGGCGACCTGGTGCTCGAACCACGCCAAGTAGTGCTCGGGACAGAACGCCTGCCCCTGGCGGCGTACCTCGACCGCGGCCTTCTTTCCGCAGACCTTGCAGGTCACGCCCGGCCTCCCGAGACCGCGCTGATGACCTCGACGGTGTCCTCGTCGCGCACCTCGTCGTCGGGGGTAAGGAGCTCCTCGCCGCGGACCACGATGACCCCTTCGGGAACGATGTCCAGGGCCTCGAGCAGCTCCCGGACCCGAAGCGGTCCGGTCAGCGTCCGTTCCTCGCGCTCCGGCGTTCGCAGGATGACCTTCATCCCGCCCACCCTAGCACAGGGACCCTTAAGGCGCCCTGCACCAGGACTCAAAAACGGTAGCTCAGGCTAAAGGAGAGAGGGCTGAACGCGCTCCAGTCCGGTTCGCTGCTGAGCCAGGGGGAGACCACGAAGAGGGAGGCCTCGATGCCAAAAGTCAGCCGCTCGGGAGCGATGGGAACCGGGAGGTTGACGCCGAGTGCGAATCCCGGGAGCACGCCCAAGGCCGCTGGACGGTACGGTTCGTCCTGGACCTTTTCCACCACCCAATAGGCGCGCGCCCGGGGACCCGCGTAGGCCGAGCCGTATTCGACCGGCACCGGCCAAAGCCAGCTCGCGTCGAGCGCTACCCCGAAGGCGTCGTGATTCACAGCTTCATAACTGCCGCTGCGGCTTTCCCAAGTCAGGTAGCGATAGTACGCGGCCTCAGCGCGTACCGCGTAGGGAGCTTGGAGCCAAGCTCCGCGAAGTTTAGCTCCGCTGGCCGAGCCTCCGATACCAACCAGTTCCGCCTGCCAGGGGGACTGCTTCAGGCCGAGCGCCAGTCCGTCGGGTCCGGCCAGGACAAAGAGGCCATCGGCACTGGGTTCCGCCGCACGCGGGGTGGCTTCATAAGGCCCTGCCTGATAGCTGCCGTCCGTCAAAGGCGGGGGGCCCAGGGTCCCTGGGGCGCACGCTGTGAGAAGAAGGCTCAAGAGGAACACTGTTCGGGACAGCTTCATAGCTTCATGATGCAACACCCGAAAGGGGCTTTTGACAAAATCCCGCCCCCCGATTAGACTGATCGTTGCGGTGTGGGGCCGTGGCGCAGCTGGGAGCGCGCCTCAATGGCATTGAGGAGGTCGTGGGTTCAAGTCCCACCGGCTCCACCAAGAACCCCCGGGGGAACCCCGGGGGTGGCTTTTTTTGAGTGCGCGCTAGGCCTCGTCGCAGGGCGCCCGTTCCGCGAGCTCGTACTCGCCCTTGTTGTCCATCTCGGTGACCAGATCCTTGGGCTTTTTCCCGGTGAGCTCGGCGGCCTTGCGGCCAAGGGCGTTGAGCGCTTCGCGGTGGAACCCGGTGAAGGCCACCTCGACCGCGCCGTTCACGAGCAGGTAGGTTACCGGGACGAAGCGATGGCCGAAGGCCTTGAGGGCGGCGCAGCCATCCTCGACGACCGGCCAATCCTCGAGGTAGTCCTGGATGTAGATCGCGGTCTCCTCCGGGGTCGCGGTGGAGAGGAACCAGACCGGGACGTCCGGGGACAGGCTCTTCATGCGCCGCAGGTAGCCAACGACGTGGCGGCTGCCGAGCACCACGGGATGGAAGAAGGTGAGGACCAACGGGCCGGGGTGCTCGGCGGGGTTCAGCGTTTCGCCGTTGCGGGCCTTGAGCTCGATCGCCGGGACCTTGGTGTGCTTTTGCAAAACGTCCATGGTCTCACCTCAGCCGCGCCCGGTAGGCGCCGAACGCGGTCATGCCCGCGTTGATCAGATCGTCGGGGGCGAAGGGGTCGTCCTCGAGAGCGACCTCGAGGTCCCCGGCCCCGACGCTGCGGGCCAGCGCCGCGGCCTGCTCGAGGAGCAAGAGGGCCTCCTTGCTGCTCGCTCCGGGGGCCAAAAGGACGCGATCCACCCGGGCCACGGGCAGGTCGTCGAAGACCCCCTGGCGCACCCAGATCGAGAGGGCGCCGAGGATGCGGCCCGCGTCCTCGAGCACCAGGAGTGCGTTGCCCTCGCCGGAGAGGAAGTAGAGCAGGTTGCGCGCAAGCTGGGCGGCCTCCTCTTCGGTGAGCCCGCGGCCCAGCACCGACTCGAGCAGGGCGCGTAGCGCCGGGGCGTCCTTGGGGAGGGCTTCGCGGACCTGCACGGGGCGGATTATACCCCCGGCGAACGCCCTGGCGGATAGACTCGTAAGGATGCGGCTGGTCTTTTTGAGCGGGCTTTCCGGCGCGGGCAAGACCACCGCCCGGTTCGCCCTGGAGGATGCCGGTTATCACGTCGTCGAGAACCTCCCGCCGCCGCTATGGGAGGGCTTGGTCGGCGCCCTGGACGAGGGTAAGGTGACCAGGGCCGCGGTCTTTTTCGACGTGCGCGTCGCCCCTTGGTTGCCGGTGGCCCAGGCGCGTCTTTCCGCGCTCAGGGAACGGGGGCACGGCCCCTTGGTCTTCTTGGAGGCGCGGCCCGAGGTGCTTTTGGCCCGCTACAACCTCACCCGGCGCAGCCACCCCCTGGGGACCGGCCGGCTCCTCGATGAACTGAAAAAGGAGCGTGTTCTCCTCGCGTCCTTCCGCGAGGCTGCGGATTTCGTGATCGACACCTCGGGGCTCACACCGAAAACGCTCGGCGCGCGCCTGCTCTCGCTGCTCGGGGAGGCCCCAGACTTTGTGCTGCGGCTGATGTCGTTCGGCTTCAAGTGGGGGTTGCCCCAGGACGCGGACCTGATCCTGGACGCGCGGGGGTTCCCCAACCCCTACTACGCGCCGGCGCTCAAGGCCCGCTCGGGCCTCGATCCGGAGGTCGCGGCCCATGTCTTCGACCCCGCTCACGCCGACCGCTACGCGGCGATGCGCGCGCTGGTGGGCCTTTCCGCCGAGGCCGCTGCGGCCGAGGGGCGCAAGGGCTACACCGTCGCCGTCGGCTGCACTGGGGGCTACCACCGCAGCGTGGCGATCGTCGAGCGCCTGGCAGAGGAGTTGGCGACGCGGTTCAAGACGGAGACGATGCACCGTGACCTGGAAAAGTCCTAGCCTCTACTGGCTGCGCCCGGGCATGCGGGTCAAGCGCTACCTGGCGCTGGCCGCCCTCGGGCTCGTGCTCTTCGTTCTGGGCCTGGGGGCGGCCTTCGGCGGGGCCCCGTTCTTCACGCTGGCGCGCTGGCTCGACGCCCAGGGGATGGCGCCCCGGATCGTCGGCGGACTGCTCGCCTTCTTGGGCGCGGCGATCACGGTATGGGGCGTGCGGGCGATGAACCGCAGCGTGCTGGCCACCCTCACCGATCCCGATCGGGTTCCCGAGCTGGTCTACCGGCGTCGCGTCCTGGCCGCCGGGCCAAGGGTGACGGTGCTCGGGGGCGGGACTGGGCTGGGGCGACTCTTGACCGGGCTCAAGCGCATGACCGGCCGGGCCACTGCGGTCGTCGCGGCCACCGACGACGGGGGTTCGACCGGACGGTTGCGCAGGGACTTTCCGGTCCCCGCGGTGGGGGACCTCGTGGACTGCCTTGCGGCTCTTTCGGAGGCCGAGCGCATGCCCGAGCTGATGCGGCACCGCTTCCAGCGCGGCGAGGGGCTCAAGGGGCACACCTTCGGCAACCTCTTCCTGGTCACCTTGAACGAGATCACCGGAGGCTTCGACGAAGCGATGCGCGAGGCGAACCGGATCCTGGCCCTCGAGGGCCAGGTCTGGCCCAGCACCCACGCCCCGGCGTTGCTCGTCGCCGAGAAGGCCGATGGGGCGGTGGTGCGCGGGGAGAGCCGGATGCGGGAAGTTCCGGGACCGGTGGCCCGGGTCTGGCTCGAGCCCGCCGAGGTGCCGGTGATGCCCGAGGCGGAGCGGGCGATCCTCGACGCGGAGCTTTTGGTCCTCGGCCCGGGCAGCCTCTTTAGCAGCGTGATCGCCGCCACCCTGCCGCCCAGGGTGCGGGACGCCCTGGCCCGCACCCCGGCTACGCTGGTCGCGGTGGTGAACCTGATGACCGAGCCCGGCGAGACCGACGGGTTCGACGCGTTCCAGCACGTCGAGGCGCTGTACCGCCACCTCGGTCGCTGGCCGGAGGTGGTGGTGGTGCACACCGCGCCGATTCCCGAGGCGGTGCGCGCTCGCTACGCCGCCGAGGGGCGGCACCCCGTGGCCTACGACCCGCGGCCCTTTTTGGCCCGGGGCATCCGGGTGATCGAGGGGGATTTTCGGGCAGCCGGGCCCCTGGCTCAGCACGACCCTGAGCGCTTGGCCGCGGCGTTGTTAGGATGGCTGGGATGAGGTGGCTCTTCCTGGTCTGGCTGGGGCTGCTCGGCGCGCAGGCGGCGACCTACACCGATCCCGCTCAGGACGTGCCCCCGCCGGGGTACGCCTGGCCTCGGGCCGCGGTCTACCAGCAGGCGGGCTGGGCGGACCTCACCGGCTTCTCGATCGCGCGCCGCGCTTCGGGCCTGGAGCTCGGGTTTCGTCTCGACCGCACCCCGAACCCGGGGAAGGCCCCGCTCGGCTTTTCCCTGGCGCTGCTCGCGGCCTACCTGGACACCGAGGACGGGGGCACGACCGTGCTGCCCGGTGCCGGGCTCAAGGTGGACGCGCCCCACGCGGTGGACCGGGCGGTCCTGGTCAGCGGCTGGGGGGCGACCTGGATCGACCTGGAGCGCGGGACCAAGCAGACCCTCCCGGCACGGCGCGAGGGGGACTGGGTGTGGGTCCTTGTACCCCTTTCCCGCGTTCGCGCGGTCTTTCCCGTGGTGGGGGTCTACGACCCCTTCGCCCCGCTGGGGTTTCGCGAGGTCGCTCCGGACGGGGGCATCTGGCGGCTCAAGGGGCCGCCGGATGCCCCCCGGGCGGTGGACGTGTTGGGCCCGTTTTCTCCGGTGCTTTCCCCGGCAGGTGGCGGGGTGGACCTTAAGGCCCGCCTGCCCGCGGTGTTCGCGGTGCTCTCCGGGGTCCTCGTCGCCTGGGGGGTCGTGGGCTTGCGGCGATGACCCGGCTGCTCACGGTCTGCTCCCTGCTCTTCGCCTTGGCCTGGGCGGCGATCCCGCCCCAGGCCCTGGGGCTTCGCCTGGACCGGGTCGAGGGGGCCTGGGTCTACACCGGTCCCCAGGGACGCGCCGAGTACGTCCCCGGGGTCGGCTGGGCCCCGCCCCTGGCCGCCAACCTGCCCCCGCCCGAGCCGGGGGGTGCGCTGCCCTACGCGGTGCTCGAAGCGCTCGGATGGGTGCGGGTGCCGCCGGCCCGGCTGCGGCTGGCGGAGTATCCGGAAAAGGTGCGGGTGGTGCTCGACCTTCCGGGGCCCGCGTCCCTGCCCGAGCGGGCGCTCGGTGAGGCGCCGTTTCGGGTGCGCGTGCCCTACATCGTGGACAACCCCGTTTCGCGCAGCGATCTGCGCTTTAACTACGACCCCGAGGGAACGACGCTCACCTACTTCCCCCCGACGGGGCGGCTGGGGTTCTTGCACGCCTTTTCTCTGGACGCCCCGCCGCGCTACGTCCTCGACCTCTACCGCCGCGCGCCCCCCGAAGTGACCCCGCTTCGCCCCGGGTTTCGGCTGCGCACCCGCTACGTCTTCGTTCCCTACCCCCTGCGCCTCACCGTGCTCGAGGCCGACCCCGGCGCCTACCGCTTGAAGACCGTGGGGCGGCCGGGGGTGCGCGCGTCCCTGGTCGAGATGGCCCCGCTTGCGCTCGGCCTGCTCAACGGCGGCTACTTCGACCCCAAGACCGCGACCCCGATCGGACTCTGGGTGAAGGACGGGGTCACCCTGAGCCTGCCCTACGGCCGTCGCGCCCTGATGTGGGAGACGCCCCCGCCCTTCGCCGCCCGGCCCCGCTTCAAGGCCCAGGTCGTGGTCGCGGGCCGTCGCTATCCGGTGGGGTTGAACGCCACCCCGGCGCGCGTCACCGCGCACACCGTCGCCGAACGGGTGGGGCGGCCGGGGGAGACGGTGCTCTTGATCAAGGAGGGCCGGCTCTGGCGGCGCCTGCCCGCGCCGGCGACGCGACCGGCGGGGAGCTGGGCGCTTTCCTTTCCCAAGGGGATGGCGCCCTTTGCCCACCTTCCCCTGGGCACCGCGGTGCGGCTTTCGGTGATGCTCACCCCGCCGGTCTCCGAGGGGCTCGAGGCCGGTCCCCTGCTCGTGGCGCGCGGCCGGCTGGCCTACGATCCCCAAAGCGACGCCTTCGACCCCGGGGCGATCCAGCTCAGGAAGGTGACCTACCAGGCCGCGGTGGCCTGGACCCGGGAAGGGGGGCTTTGGTTCTTGGTCAGCGAGAAGACCACCGCCAGGCGCCTGGCCCAGGGGCTTGCCGCCCTGGGTGAGGTCTGGGGGGCGCTGCGCATGGACTCCGGGGGCTCGGCCCAGCTCTGGGTCGAGGGACGGCTCGTCTACCCCGCGCGGGCCCGCCGGGTGGTGAACGGCCTCGCGCTCTATCCCCGCTAGGCGTGGCCACCCCGGACGAGGGCCTCTTGAAACCAGTCCGGTGGTCCCTCGGGCCAGCGGCGCGCCGCGAAGGCCTCTGCGAAGGCCCGGTAGGTTCCGCTGAGGATCGCGTTCCTCGCCTGCTCGGTGAGGCGGTGCAGGTAGCGCAGGTTGTGCAGGGAGAGCAGGATCGGCCCGAGCATCTCCCCGGCGCGCACCAGGTGGGTCAGGTAGCCGCGGCTGTAGGTGCGGCAGGTCAGGCAGTCGCAGCCCTCCTCGATGGGCCCGGTCTCCTCGCGGTGGCGGGCGGCGTTGAGGTTGAGCCGCCCCTCGGGGACCAGGGCGTAGCCGAAGCGGCCGGTGCGGGTGGGGTAGACGCAGTCGAAGAGGTCCACCCCGAGCCCGATCGCCGCCACCAGGTCCTCGGGATGGCCGACGCCCATCAGGTAGCGGGGGCGGTCTTCGGGCAGCAGGTCGGTGGAGAGGTCGACGATAGGGATCATCGCGTCCTTGGGCTCGCCCACCGCGAGGCCGCCGATCGCGTAGCCGGGAAGGTCGAAGCGGCGCGTCTCCAGCGTGGAGCGCCGCCGGAGGTCGGGGTCCACCCCGCCCTGGGTGATGCCGAAGAGGGCCTGGTCGGGGCGCGTCTTGGCCTTGAGGGAGCGTTCCAGCCAGCGCAGGGTGCGCTCCAGCGAGGCCTCGAGGTATGCCCGGGACGCGGGGTAGGGCGGGCACTCGTCGAAGGCCATGATGAAGTCCGCGCCCAGCTTCTCCTGCACCCCGATGCTGAGCTCGGGGGTGAGCAGGACCTCCCGCCCGTCGAGGTGGCTTTTGAACCGCACCCCTTCCTCGCCGATCACCCGGCGGTGGCCCAGGCTCATCACCTGGTACCCGCCGGAGTCGGTGAGCCAGGGCCCCTTCCAGGCGGCGAACCCGTGCAGCCCGCCGAAGCGCGCGACGAGGTCCGCGCCGGGGCGGAGCATCAGGTGGTAGGTGTTGGCCAGCAAGACCTGGCTTTGGATCTCGGAAAGCTCGCGGACGTCGAGGCCCTTGACCGTGCCCTGGGTGCCCACCGGCATGAAGAGCGGGGTCTTGATGCGGCCGTGGGGGGTCTCGATCGTGCCCGCGCGGGCCTTTTGGTCGGTGGCCTCGAGGGTAAAGGCGAACACGGAGGCCAGCATATAATCGCCGCGTGCGCCTGATCGTGGATGTCGGCAACACCTCGATCACCCTGGGCCTGTTCGAGGGGACGCGGCGGCTGGCCCGCTACCGCCTGGCCACCGAGCGCAGGCGGATGGCCGCCGAGTACCGGGTGTTCCTTCGCGGCCTCTTCGAGGAGGACGGCCTGCCCCCGCCTGCCGAGGTGGCGATCGCCAGCGTCGTGCCCCCGGTCGAGCACGAGATCGCCGCGGCGGTCAGGGCCCTTTGGCGGAGCGAGGTGCAGTTGCTCACCCCCGAGAACGCGGGCCTCAAGATCGAGGTCGCGCGTCCCGAGGGGGTCGGGGCGGACCGGCTGGCCAACGCCATCGCGGTGCTCGCCGAGCCCGGAATCGAGCGGGCGATCGTCGTGGACTTCGGCACCGCCACGACCTTCGACGTCGTCGCCGCGCCCGATCGCTACCTGGGTGGAGCGATCGCGCCGGGCCCGGAGACCGCGGCCGAGGCCCTCACCGCGCGGGCCGCGAAGCTCCCCCGCTTCGACCTCGTTCCCCCGCCGCGGGGCCCGGTGGGCAAGACCACCGAGGAGGCCCTCCAGTCGGGCCTGGTCTTGGGCTACGCCTCGCTCGTCGAGGGGATGGTGCGGCGCATCCAGGACGAGGTCGGACCGGCGCGGGTCTTTGCCACCGGCGGCTTCGCCGAGACGCTCAAGGCGCTGGTGCCGGTCTTCGACGTCGTTGACCCGGACCTGACGCTGAAGGGGCTGCTGTATTGGCGCTCGGGCAGTAGGGGTTGAGCACGCAGTCCGCGCAGCGGGGGTTGCGCGCGGTGCAGACGTAGCGCCCGTGCAGCACCAGGGCGTGGTGCAGGTAGATCCATTCGCGCTTGGGGAAGAGGGCCTCGAGGTCCCTCGCGATCGCCCGCGGGGTCTTGGCCTCGCTCAAACAGAGGCGGCGGGCGACGCGGGCGACGTGGGTGTCGACCGCGATCCCGGGGACGCCGAACGCCGCCCCGGCGACGACCGTCGCGGTCTTCCAGCCCACGCCGGGAAGGCGCATCAGGGCCTTGGGGTCCTTCGGGACCTCGCCGCCGTATTCCTCGACCAGCCGGCGGGCCAGGGCGACCAGGTGTTTGGCCTTGGTGCGGTAGAGGCCCAGGGTGCGGATGACCTCGGCCACCTCCTCGGGATCCGCCTGGGCCAGGGCCTCGGGGGTGGGCCAGCGGGCAAAGAGCGCCGGGGTCACGCGGTTCACCCCCTTGTCCGTGGACTGGGCCGAGAGCACCGTGGCCACCAGGAGCTGAAAGGGGGTCTCGTGCCGAAGCTCGGTCCGGGCCTCTGGGTAGGCGGCCTTGAGCGCGGCGAGGATCGCCCGGGCCCGGGCCTTCTTGGCCCGTTTGGACTCCTTGGGGCAGCTAGTAGGCGCGCGCGAAGACGATCCGCCGGCCATAGGCGGCCTCCTTGCCGCAACGCACGCAGCGCCCCTCGCCGGTCTCCTTGAGCTCGGGCTGGTCCTGGAGCACGTCGAAGGCCGGGAACTCGAGGGGGATTACCCGGGCCGTGGCCTTGGTCTCCTCCTGGATGGCCTTCTCGCAGGCCGCGTCACCGCAGTGGTAGGCCAGGGCGAAGCCGGTCGCCACCGCGGCCTTGAAGGCCGCGTAGTCATCCGCGATCGCGGTGTGCGCCTGGCGGAACCGCTGGGCCCGTGCAAACAGGGCGTCCTGGAAGTCCGCAAGGCGCTTTGGCATCTCCGCGGCGAGGGTCTTGAGGTCCAGCGTCTCCTTGCCCCCGAGCCGGCTGGCCAGGACCGCGGTGCCGGCCGCGACGTCGCGGGGGCCGAGCTCGACCCGGAAGGGGACGCCCTTGAGCTCCCAGTCGTTGAACTTGAAGCCCGGGGTGTACTGGTCGCGCTCGTCGGTGTGCACGCGCACGCCCAGGCCGCGGAGCTCGGCCTCGAGCGCCCGCGCGGCGTCCAGCACGGCGGCCCGGGACTCGGCCTTGTAGATGGGCACGATCACCACCTGGATGGGGGCGAGCTTGGGGGGCAGGACCAGGCCGCGGTCGTCGCCGTGGGTCATGATGATCCCCCCGATGATCCGCCAGGAAAGCCCCCAGGAGGTGGTCCAGACGTGCTTTTCCTCGCCGTCCCTGTCCTGGAAGGTGATGTCGAAGGCACGGGCGAAGTTCTGCCCGAGGAAGTGCGAGGTCCCCGCCTGGAGCGCCCGCCCGTCCTTCATCATCGCCTCCATCGTGGTGGTGTAGACCGCCCCCGCGAACTTCTCGCGGTCGGTCTTCTTCCCGGGGATGACCGGAAGCGCGGCCTCGTTGCGGGCGAAGTTCACGTAGACCCCGAGCATTCGCGCGGTCTCCGCCTCGGCCTCTTCGCGGGTGGCGTGGGCGGTGTGCCCTTCCTGCCAGAGGAACTCGCTGGTGCGCAAAAAGGGCCGGGTGCGCAGCTCCCAGCGCACCACGTTGTTCCACTGGTTGAGGAGCTGGGGCAGGTCGCGCCAGGAGCGGATCCAGCGCGACCACATGTAGCCGATGATCGTCTCCGAGGTGGGGCGTACCGCGAGCGGTTCCTCGAGCTCCTCGCCCCCGGCGTGGGTGACCACCGCCAGCTCGGGGCTGAACCCCTCGACGTGCTCGGCCTCCTTTTGCAGAAAGCTCATGGGGATGAAGAGCGGGAAGTACGCGTTTTGATGGCCGGTCTCCTTGAACGCCTCGTCCAGGCTGCGCTGGATGTTCTCCCAGAGCGCGTAGCCGTAGGGCCGCACCACGATCGTGCCGCGGACCGGCGCGTAGTCCGCGAGCTCGGCCATCTGGATGACGTCGAGGTACCACGCGGAGAAGTCCTGGGATTGGGGGGTCGGGCCCTTGACCTTCGCCATGAGGCTTATCCTAACGAGTTTGCCGCCGCAGCCACAGGTAGCCCAGGGTGGTCAGCAGCGCCAGCCCCAGGCTCAGCGCGAAGACCGCACGGTCCCCCTGCTGGGCGATCAGCCAGCCCGCGACCGGAGGGCCGATTAGCCCGCCGGCGTCCCAGCTCGCGGTGAAGAGGCTGAACGCCGAGCCCCGCCGCTCTGGCGGGGTGGCCTTGGTCACCGCGACGATGTTCGCCGGCAGGTAGGTACCTGCACCGAGACCCATCAGCGTGCCGCTGACGAACGCCGGCCAGGGGAGGGGCCAGTGCCAGAGCAGGGCGAACCCCAGCGTGGCCAGGAAGAACCCGAAGCCGGCCACCCGGCCGGGCTCCACCCGGTCGACCAGGATCCCCGAGGGCAGGCGGGCCAGGACCGAGACCAGCGCGTAGTAGCCGAAGAAGGCCCCGACCAGGCTCGCGGAGTAGCCCTGGTGCACCAGGAAGATGGGGTAGAAGGCCTGCAGCGCGGCGAAGGCCGCGGCGAAGCCGGCGTTGGCCCAGGTCGCGGCGAGGACCGGGCGCAGCGCGAGCGCGTCCAGGAACCCCTCCCACCAGCGGCGGACGACCGGGTGCTTGAGGGTCTCGGGAAGCTTCGAAAGGGGAAGGGCCCAGGGAAGCTGGAGCAAGAAGACCAGGGCGAAGACCAGTCCCGGGCCGCCGAGGTCTAAAAGCGCGCCCCCCAGCGCGCTTCCCAGCATCACCCCCAGCCCCAGCAGCAGGTTGCGGGTGCCCATGATCCGGCCCAGCGCGTCGCGGGGGGCCAGGTCCGAGGTCAACGCCAGCGTGCTGGGGGCAAAGAGCGCCATCCCCGCTCCCTGGAGAAAGCGGCCGAGGAGCACCAGGGGCAGGGGGCCGAGGTAGAAGAGCCCGGCGGCGGCGCTCAAAACGAGGCCCAGGAGGGTGGGGACCTTGCGGCTTTTGGCATCCGCCATCCAGCCTCCCCAGGGGCGCAGCAGGAGCCCGGCCAGGGGCATCAGCGCGACCGCCCAGCCGATCCAGTTCGGGGCCAGGCCGAGGGCCTTGAGGTAGACCGGGAGGACGGGAACGGTGAGGCCGTAGGCCAAAAAGAAGAAGAGCGTCGCCAGGTGCAAAAGGAGGATCGCGCCCACGGGGGCAGTCTACCCCCGGACTGACCCAGCGGTCAGTCGGTAAGCTAAGGGGGCCTATGTATCAGACGATCGTTCTTGCCTACGATGGCTCCGAGCACGCGCAGAAGGCGGCGACGCTGGCCGGGGAGGAGGCCCGCGCGCACCAGGCCAAGGTGGTCGTGGTCTACGCCTACGACCCGGTGCCCGACTGGCTCGGCGAGCCCCTCTTCGAGGAGGCGCTGGCCCGCAGGGTGGCCTTCGCCAGTGAAAAGATCGCCGAGGCCAAGGCCCGGCTCGGGGAGGTGCCCAAGGGGATCGAGGAGGAGGTGCTCGAGGGCCCCGCCGCGAGCGCGATCCTGAACGTGATCAAGGTCCACCGGGCGGACCTGGTGGTGATGGGGACCCGCGGCCTCGGGGGGCTTGCGGGCACCCTGCTCGGCAGCCAGAGCCAGAAGGTCGTGGCCCTTAGCCCCTGTCCGGTCCTTTTGGTGAAGTAGCCCGTTTGGACAGGCCGAGCCAGGTCTTTTTCACCACCAGCTCGGAGCCGTCTTTGAACCGGAGCCAGACCTCGAGCGGGGGGCGGATCGCGAAGTCCTCGACCTGCTCGGCATAGAGGCCCTTTTGCCACTTGGTAAAGCCGTCCGATCGAAGGTGCAAAAGCCCTTCGGAAAAGAGCAGCTGGGCCTCGGTTTTGGGCTTGTTGAGCCGCATCCCGCGGAGCGCTCCTCGGATCACCTGGGCCTGGTTCATCGGAGCTTCAAGAACGTGGTGGTCTTGGCCGGCTTGCCGTAGGTGAAGCGGCCGAAGTAGAGCAGGGCCTCGACGCGGTCCGGGGTGGGGGCGCCGTGGGCGTTGAACGCCTCCGGGGCCTCCCAGACGGCCTTGACCTCGCCGACGAAGAGGTCGTGGTCGCCGGTCTTCAGCCGGTCCACCTGGGCCAGCTCGTAGGCAGCGTAGGCACCCTTTAAGAGCGGGACCTCGAGCGCCGTTCCCCAAAAGACCTCGAGGCCAAACGCCTCGACCTTGTTGACCTCGGCCCCGCTGGTGCTCCCCAGCTGGGCGACGAGCTCGGCATGGTCGAAGGGGAAAAAGGAGACGCTAAAGGGCTGCCCGGCCTCCAGCAGGCGGTAGGTGTGCCGCTTGGGGCTGACCGAGACGCCAAAGAGCGGGGGGTCGAAGGAGAGGCCGGTGTTCCAGACCGCGGGCATGAAGTTGGCCCCGTGCTTCTCGTCCTTGGCCCCGATCACCGCGACCGTGCCGGGGTAGTAGTGGTAAAAGCGCTTGAGCTTGTCCTTAACGATGAACGCCTTCACGGTGCCTCCTCCGGAACCAGGTCCTCGACCCGGGCCACGACCAGGCCGCCGCCCGGGGTCTTGATCTCCACCTCGCGCTTCAGGGGGAAGTGCTTGGCCACCTTGCCGCAGACCCCGTCCTTGGTGCAGACCCGGGCGTTCTTCTTGGGCATCCCCGCGAGCAGCTCCTTGTAGATGGGGTGCTCGTAGGCCAGGCAGCAGAGCAGGCGCCCGCAGGGGCCGCTGATCTTCTCCGGGGAGAGGGGCAGCTGCTGGTCGCGGGCCATGCGGATCGTGGAGGGGCCGAAGCTCTGCAGCCAGGTCGAGCAGCAGGTCTCGAGCCCACAGGCCCCAAGCGCTCCGAGCATCGCCACCTCGTCCCGGGGGCCGAGGTGGATGGCCTCGACCCGGGCCTCGGCGATCCGCGCCAGCTCGGCCATTGCCTTGCCGAAGCTCACCCGCTTTTCCGCGTTGTAGTAGAAGAACGCCACCTTCCCGTCGAGGGTGTAGGCCAAGCGGAGGGGCTTGGCCTGAGGAAAGCGCTTTTTCAAAAGCGCCTTCACCGCCCAGAACGCGGCCTCGGCCTTTTTCGTCAGGGCCTCGTGCCGGGAGAGGTCGGCCTCGTCGGCGAGGCGGAGGAGCTCGACCTCGGCGCGGCCGGGGCGGGGGGTGCCGCGCACCCGGGCCAGTCGGGGCCCCTTCTTGGTCGCCACCACCACCCGGGCGTCGATCGGCGGGGCCTCGGTGAAGGCCGCCAGGTGGTGTTTGGGCCCTTCCTCGTCAAAGCGCACCGGCACGCAGTTCTGCATGGATCCTCCTCAGTCCTTGGTGCCACCAGGCGGCGAGCAGCTCGGGGTTGACGTAGGCCGCCCGCGCCGCCTTCAGTTTAAAAAGCAGCTCGAGCACCCGCAGCTCGGCCATCGGCCCCCAGGCCCGGACCGCGCGCAGCAGGAAGGGCGAAGGGTCCAGCCCCTCGTCCATCATGTCCAAGAGCGCCCGGGCCGCGGCAAGGCCCGCTTCGCCGCCGAGGTCGTCGATCAGCCGCTGGCTCTGGCGGGCGAGGTCGCGCACCGGCTCGGGGTGCTCCATCGCCCAGATCAACCGCCCCGGGGCGCCCTGGGCGAAGGTGAGGAACTCGGGGTCGTCGCTCAGCCCCCGCAGCGCGTGATCGGGGAGGGGGGAGAGCGCAAGGTCCAGGGTGCGCGAGCGCAGCGTGGGCAGGATCGCCTCCCGGCTCCGGGCGATCAGCACCAGATGGGCGTGGCCCGGAGGCTCCTCGAGGGTCTTGAGCAGGGCGTTGGCGGCGGCTTCGGTGAGGTGTTCGGCGCCGTCGATCACCGCCACCCGTCGGCGAAACCGGGGCCGGGCCTCGATCCAGTGGAGCAGGCTCGGCTCGCCGGCCTCCCGGGGCACGATCTGATCGACGTGGATCTTGGGGTCCTTGGCCTTCTCACCGCCCTTGGTCTCCAGGCGGGGGGCGATCTCCAGATAATCCGGGTGGGGATCCCTGCGGCAGCTGGCACACGCGCCGCACGGCGGAAACCCCCGCTCGCAGTTCAGCCCCAGCGCGAACCAGCGGGCCAGGGGGCGGCGGCCCACCCCCTCGGGTCCGGTCAGGAGCAGGCTCTGGGGCCGCGTCTTGGCCAGGACCTCGCGCGCGCGCTCGTGGCCGAGCAGCTTCACCGTCCCACCTTCAGGCGCTCGTAGAGGAAGAGCGGAAAGCCTGCCTCCAAGAGGCGCTTTTTGACCGCTTCCAGGTCGAAGGGCACGCGGTAGGCCTCGACCACCCGGGCCTCGTCGTCCCAGATCGCGTAGGCCGCGAGGGGCACCCCGTCGCGGGGCTGGCCCACCGAGCCAGGGTTGAGGATGGCCCGTGCCTTTGGCCCCACGGTGACGCGGTTGGCACGGTCCTTAAAGGCCTGGTAGCGGATCCAGGGGCCGTTCGGCCCCTGGATCGCCATGAAGATCCCCGCCAGATGGGTGTGGCCGATCAGGACCCAGGGGGCCTCCGTGCACGCGAGCGCCCGCCGCGCCGGCTCCAGGTCGTCGATGTACTCGAAGGGGTCGCAGGGGCTTCCGTGGACCTGGTGAACGTTGGTCTCGACCCGTTCCCAGGGCCAGCTGGCGAGAAAGGCCAGGTTCTCCTCGGAGAGGTGCGCGGCCTGCCAGCGCAGGATTTCGGCGATGTAGCTGCTCGCCGCGAGCGTTTCCGGGTGCAGCAGCCAGTGGTCGTGGTTGCCGATCACCGCTTGGGCGTTGAGCTTCCGCAGGGCGGTAAGGGTACCCTCGCCGTCCGGGTAGTAGCCGACCGCGTCCCCCAAAAAGCGCACCCGATCGAAGCCACGGCTGAGCGCGTCCTCGAGGACCGCGCGGAACGCAGGCAGGTTGCCGTGGATGTCGGAGAGCAGGAGGGTGCGCACCCAAACAGCCTATCAAACCCAGCCCAGCAGCTTGAGCGCAGGGATCACCAAAAGGGCCCCCACCAGCCGGGCGAAGGCCTCGCCGGAGAGGCGCCGCGAGAGCCGGTCCCCGAGCCAGAGCCCGGCGAGCGTCCCGGGAAGGGCGCTGAGGGCGATCTTGATCTCCGAGGGGCCCAAAAGCCCGGTGGCCAGGTAGGTCAGCGTCCAAGCCAGGGTGCCGAGGACGAAGACCGCGGTGAAGAGCGCCCGTGCGGCGTCCTTCGGGTAGCGGAGCGGCACGTAGATCAAAAAGGGGAGCGCGCCGGCCCCGACCATTCCCACCAGGAAGCCTCCGGAAAACCCCACCAGGGCCAGGCGCGCCACTTCCAGCGCGTCCAGCCTGGGCGCGGCCTTGGGCGGGCGGGGGCGGAAGAAGATCCAGGCGGAGAACGCGAGCAGCACCGCGCCGAGGACCATCTTCAGCGTGGTCTCGGGCAGCAGCAGCAGCACCCGGGTGCCGAGGACCAGCCCGAGCGCGTAGGGTAAGGCGGCGGCGAGGTCGCGCTTTGGACGCAGGTGGCGGGCGACCAGGCCGAGCATCGGCAGGTTGGCGAGAAAGAGCAAGAAGGCGACCGCCGGGACGACCTGCTTGAGGGGAAGGACCAGCGACCAGAGGGGCACCAAAAAGAGCGCCGGGCCGAACCCGGCGACGCCCTTGACCAAGAAGGCGACGAAGGCCACGAGGTTGAGCCAGAGCGTCACGCCCCCCAAGCTACGCGCTTCACCCCCCGACCTTCAACGCGCCCTAGGATGGGGCCATGGTCGAGATCCCCCTCGCACGCCTCGTGTACCCCTTGGGGCTGGCCGCTTTGGCCGGTGGGCTCTACGTGGTCTGGACCGGCGAACGCCGTACCCCATGGGTGGCCCTGGCGCGCATGCTGGCCCAGCTCCTCCTCGTCGGCTACCTGCTCGCTTACCTCTTTCAGACCGAGCATCCCGGGGTGGTCTTCGCGGTGTTGGGGGTGATGGCCAGCGCCGCCGGCTGGATCGGCTTGAGGACCGCGCTCAAGGCGCGGCGGCGGCTGTTTCCGGCGGCCCTGTCGGCGATCCTGCTGGGGGCGGGGAGCGCCCTTTTGGTCGCGGTGCTGCTGGTCTTGCGGCCGAGCCCCTGGTATCAGCCTGAGGTCTGGATCCCGCTCGGGGGGATGGCCTTTTCCAACGCGATGAACGCGATCAGCCTGGCCGCCGAGCGGTTTTTCACGGAGGTCGGGCAGGGCGCGGCCTTGCCCGAGGCCCGGGCCGCGGCCTACAAGGCCGCGCTGATCCCCGCGACCAACGCGCTCTTCGCGGTGGGTCTGGTCTCGATCCCGGGGCTGATGACCGGCCAGATCCTGGCCGGGGTGAGCCCCTTGATCGCGGTGCGCTACCAGATCCTGGTGATGCTCATGGTCTACGCCGCCGCGGGGCTGAGCGCGGCGGCGTTTCTCGCCGCGACCGCGCGGCTCAGATCTCCAGGTCCGTCCGCCAGCGTTCCCAGGCGCTGACCTCGTCCAGGGCCTTCAGGGCCTCGGGGTCGAGCGCGAGCTCGGCCGCGGGGAGGAGCGCCTCGAGCTGCTCCGGGGTGTTGGCCCCGACGATGGGGGCGGCCACGCTGGGCCGGGAGAGCAGCCAGGCCAGGGCGACGACCGCGGGGGTGGTGGCGTGGGCCTCGGCGACGCGGGTCAGGGTCTCCAGGATCTGCCAGTTCTTCTCGGTGAAAAAGCGCCGTTTGATGGCCTCGGCGCGAACCGAGTCCGGAAGCGGCCCCTTTTTGGTGTACTTGCCGCTCAAGAACCCGCCCGCCAGGGGCGAGTAGGGGAGGACGCCGAGGCGGTAGGTCTCGGCCACCCGGCCGAGCTCCCGCTCGAAGTGGCCGCGCACCGGGTCCGCCAGGTTGTAGTGGGGCTGCAGCGCGCTCGGGGCCACGAGGCCCCGGCGGTCCGCCGCCCAGAGCGCCTGCATCGTGCGCCAGGCGGAGAAGTTGGAAAGCCCGATGTAGCGCACGAGGCCTTCTTTCACCAGCTCGGTGAAGGCCTCGAGGGTCTCCTCGATGGGGATCTCGGGGTCCACCCAGTGGGCCCAGTAGATGTCGATGTAATCGGTCTCCAGCCGCTTGAGGCTGGCCTCGACGGCGCGGCGGATCCAAGCCCGGGAGAGGCCCTCGCGCTGGTAGGGGCTTGCTCGCCCCTCACGCCCGCCTTCGCCCATCGGACCGCGCACCTTGGTGCTGATCAACACCCGCTCCCTGAGCCCGGGGCGGGACCTGAGCCAGCGCCCGACGATGCGCTCGGAGACGCCCCCGGGGTTGCCCGGCACCCAGTTCGAGTAGATGTCCGCGGTGTCGATCAGGTTGCCCCCGGCCTCGACGAAGCGATCGAGGACCTGATGGCTCGTGGCCTCGTCGGCGGTCCAGCCGAACTGCATCGTCCCCAGCGCCAGGGGGTAGGTGTAGAGCCCGCTCGCGCCGATCTGCCTATACACCGGTGGCCTCCAAGAGGGCTTCGAGGGTCTCGACCTGACGCCGCACCACCCGGAAGCCGGCCGCCCAGAAGCCGGGGTCGGCGACGTCGAAGCCCTCGGCCTCGAGCAGCGCCACCGGGTTCTCTGAGCTGCCGGCGGCCAGGATGCGTTTGAGGCGGGGCACGAAGGCCTTTCCCTCTTCGCGGTAGCGCTCGTAGAGCGCGAGGACCAGAAGCTGGCCGAAGGCGTAGGCGTAGACGTAGAAGGGATAGTTGTAAAAGTGCGGCACCATCAGCCACTCGTAGCGGAAGGCCTCGGGCAGCTCGACGGCGTCGCCGAACTGGGCGGTGAGGGTTTCGAAGTAGGCCTGGTGGGCGGCCTCCAGCGGCTCGCCGGCGCCTAGGGCGTCGTGGGCGGCAATCTCGAAGCGGGCGAAGTAGGCCTGGCGCTGGATCGTCGCGTACTGGTCGTCGAGCTGCTCGAAGAGGATCTGGGCCTTGAGCCGGGGGTCGGTCTCGCGCTCCAGGAGCAGGTCGACGAGGAGCATCTCGCCGAAGGTCGAGGCGGTCTCCGCGAGCGGCAGGGGGGCGTGGAAGGTGAAGACCGGATGGGCCTCGGCGAGCATCGCGTGGATCGCGTGCCCGAGCTCGTGGGCCAGGGTGGCGACGTCGCGGGCCTTGCCCTGGAAGTTTAAGAGGAGGTAGGGGGTGACCTTGGGCGCGGGCCCGTAGGAGAAGGCCCCGGCGCGCTTGCCCTCGCGGGGATAGACGTCGATGTGCCGCTCGGCGACGACCCGGCGCATCAGCTCGGAAAATGCCGGGTCGAACCGGGAAAAGGCCTCCTCGACCAAGGCCAGCGCCTCGGCGAAGTCAAAGGCCCTGTCTTCCTCGATGACCGGGGCGAAGAGGTCGTAGCGGCTCAGCCGTTCGAGCCCCATCGCCTTGGCCTTGAGCCGGAAGTAGTCCTGGAAGACCTGCCGGTGGGCGTGGCTGGCCTCGAGCAGGGCGTCGACGACGTCGTCGGGGAGGTGGTTGATCTTGTTGCGGGCCTGGATGGGGCGGGCAAACCCCCGGAGCTTGACGTACTCGTTCCCCCAGTCCTGCACCACCAAGCGGTAGAGCTCGCCGAGGACCAGCGCCTCATCCTCGAAGCGACCGAGCGCGGCCTGGTAGGCGGCCCGCCGCACCTCGGGGCGGGGGTCCTGGGTGTACTTGGAGAGCTCGCTGCGGCGGATCGCGACCGGCCGGCCCTCGACCTCGAAGCGGATCTCGTAGCGATCGGTGAGGGTCCCGTAGACCCGGGGCATGGCCTTGGCGGCGACGTTCTTCAACGCGATCGCCTTCTCCGCCTCTTCGGAGAGGGTGTGGGGGCGCCAGGCGCGCATCGTCTCCAGCCAGTGGCGGTAGCGGGGGCCGGCGGCGGCAAGCAGCGGCGCGGCCGCGTCGTCGGGGAGGTGCTTCCACCAGATCTCGAAGAAGAGGGTCTTGGTGGAGAGCTCGCTCAGGCGCGCGCGCACCCGGGCGAAGCGGGCCTGGGCGGCCTCGTCCAGGCTGTTTTCGTAAAAGCGCAGCGCGGCGTAGGCCATCACCCGGTGCGAGAGGTCGGTGAAGGCCTCGAGGGCCTGAAGGAGCTCGACGAAGGCCTCGGGGGTGATCCCTTCCAGGCGGTCGCGCCAGGAAGCGATGGCCTCGGCCATCTCCGCGAGGCGCTCGAGGGCGGCCTCGAACTCGGCTTCGTTGGCGAACAGGGCGGAAAAGTCCCAGCGATCTGACCCGTCAGTCATGCCATCCAATATACGCCAAGGAGTATAAAGGGGCCATGAGCGAGCGACTCGTCGTCATCGGAGGGGTGGCCGCGGGCATGAGCGCGGCGGCCAAGGCCAAGCGCACCAACCCGGACCTGGAGGTCGTGGCCTTCGAAAAGACCCACTACGTCTCCTACGGGGCCTGTGGCCTGCCCTACTTCGTCGCCGGCGAGGTGGAACGCGTGGAGCGGCTGGTGGCCCGCACCCCGGAGCAGTTCAAAAAGCAGGGGATCACCGCGCTCCCCCGCCATGAGGTCCTCGAGATCGACTACGACGACCGCGAGGTCACGGTGCGCGCCCTCGACGAGGGGCGCACCTTCAAGCAACCCTTCGACCATCTGGTCATCGCCACCGGGGCCCGGCCGGTGCGTCCCCCGATCCCCGGCCACGACCTCCCCGGGGTCTTCACCCTGCGCGTCCCCGAGGACGGCCTGGCGATCGTCGACTGGCTCCCCAAGGCCCGGCGGGCGGTGATCGTCGGCGCCGGGTACGTGGGGCTAGAGATGGCCGAGGCCTTCCGCGCCCGGGGGCTTGCGGTGGCGGTGATCGAGGCCAAGGACCGGGTCCTGCCCCAGGTGGACCCGGAGGTCAGCGCCCTGATCCAAGAGGCCCTCGAGCGCCATGGGGTGGAGGTCCACACCGGCGCCAAGGTCGAGCGCATCCTGGGCGGCGAGCGGGTCGAGGAGGTGGAGACCGACCAGGGCCGGCTGCCCGCGGACCTGGTCCTGCTCTCGGTGGGGATCCGCCCTAACGTGGAGCTCGCCCAAAGCATCGGGGTCGCCCTCGGGCCCACCGGCGCGATCCAGGTCGACGCCCAGCTAAGGACCAACCTGGAGGGGGTCTACGCCGCCGGCGACGTCGCCGAGAGCCGCCACCTGGTCACCGGCGAGCCCTACTGGCTCCCCCTCGGTGACGTGGCCAACAAGCACGGCCGCACCGCGGGGGCGGTGATCGGCGGGGAGGCGGCGGCCTTCGAGGGCGTCGTGGGCAGCGCGATCACCAAGATCTTCGACCTCGCGGTGGCCTTCACCGGGCTCACCGAGACCGCGGCCCGGGAGAAGGGCTTCGATGCGCGTTCGGTGATGATCAAGAGCCGCGATCGCGCCCACTACATGCCCGGCGGCCACCCCCTCCACGTCAAGCTGGTCTACGAGGGCCGCTCGGGGCGGCTCCTGGGCGCTCAGATCGTCGGCCACGGCCACGACGCGCTGCGCGTCGACGTGGTGGCCGCGCTCTTGCACCAAAGGGGCACGGTGGAGGACCTCCGGCGGCTGGACCTGGCCTACGCCCCGCCCTTCAGCCCGGTCTGGGATCCGCTCTTGGTGGCCGCGAACCAGGCGAGGTGAGGGCCCTCAGGCGGCCTCCGCCTTGGGCTGGCTGAAAAAGGCCACCAGCGCGACCACCTCGCCGGCCAGGACCACCAGGTAGCCGACGAGGACGATCCCCGCCACCGCACCCCAGAAGACGAGCTCTCCGGCGAGGCCAAAGAGCGGGCGCTGGCTGACCTCGGCTAGCGCCTTGAAGCTCCGCCGGATGAACCAGGCGGAGAGCACGCTGATCAACCAAAAGAGGAAAAACCCAAAGAGCAGCGCGCCGACGGCGATCGCCCCGGTCTGCTCCTGGTTCTCCGCGAGCGCGCCGATCAGCGCGAAGCCTCCGGTGATCAAGAGCACCAGGAAGCCGCCCACCCAGAAGATCAGGCGGCCCACGAGCTGGTCGGTGAAGATCTCCCGGTGCCCGGTGGCCTGGGCGAGCTGGTAGAGCCCGATCAAGAAGACGATGATCCCCACCAGGGAAAACACTCCGAGCGCGGGGACGGCCGCGCTCAGCAGGCTGCTGATGATGTAGATGGCAAACCCCCAGGCAGCGAGACTCCAACCATCGGCGTTCATGGCCGCAGTCTACCTGAAGGGGTCTTCAGCCAGCGTTCAGCCAGGCCACGGGCGGTCCGGCCTACCCTGGCCTCGGAGGTGAGAAGGATGAAACGTTGGCTGATCGGTATCGGGCTTTTGGGCGCGCTTTTGATCGCGGGTTGCGGGAACCTCAACGCCCCGCTCGCGGTCGAGGACGAGACGTTGATCGCGGAGGAGCTGGGCCTGGACGCGGCGGTGCTCGAGGAGATGCCCCCCGCGTCGCTGACCGCGAGCGCGGAGGTGGACCCCCTGAGCGCCTGGCCGGGACCCGCCCGCCGGCTCGTGCACTGGTTCTTTGAGCAGCATGGCGACCGCCTGCCCGCCGACTTCCCGAACTGCGTCGAGGTCAACCTCGGTGAGGATCAGGACGGGGACGGGGTGGTCGTTGGCTTCAGCGCGACCTTCGACTGCACGCGCACCACGCCCTCCGGCAACACCTTCACCTTTCGCGGAACGCTGAGCTTCGACGACGCGGACGACAACGATCCGACCAACACCGGCTTCACGGTCGACTTCGACCGGTTCGAGGCGGGCTTTCGCGGGGCCGGCCGCTCGGGCACCGAGGTCGAGTTCCAGCGCACCTTCGACGGGACGATCGAGGTGCAGCCGACCTACAGCGACGCGCAGCTGACCCAGCTGGAGCTTCGAAAGGACCTCGACCTCACCTTCACCAAGCGCCGTGGCGAGGCTTCGGTGACCCGGAGCACGCACATCAACCGCCAGAGCACCTACACCCCCGACGACCCCGCCGAACCCTACGCCGCGGGATCGCTCGAGGTCTCCGGACGGCTCGACCACCAGGGGGTAGCGCGCGCGGTCTCGCTGGTGCTCGAGACCCTCGCGCCCTTGCACTACGACCTCAGCTGCGAGGTCGCGCCGCGGTTCGACGCGGGCAGCTTCAAGGTCGAGCGCTACGTCGACGGGGTGCTGGACCAGGTCAAGACCTGGACCTTCGACGGCTGCGGCCACTCCACCATCGAGGTGGAACACCCCTAGCCGAACTCCCTGGGGATGGGGGCGGCGGTGGCCGCCCTCACCCCTTTTCGCACGCGGCCACCGCCCGCGCCAGCGACGGAAGGTAGCCTTTGCCAAAAAAGTGCACGTGAACCAGCAGGTAGTAGGCCTGGTAGCAGGGAAGGTCGGTCCAGAGCGCCGCCGGCACCGGGTAGACCGCCTCGTAGGCCTTCCAAAAGGCCGGGGGAAAGCCCCCAAAGAGCCGCATCATCGCCAGGTCCAGGCCGCGCTCCCCGTAGAGGAAGGCGGGGTCGATCAGCGCGGGACCCTTTTGGCTCATCAGCACGTTGCCCGACCACAGGTCGCCGTGGAGCGGCGCCGGGCCTTCCTCGACGAAGCTCCGCGCCGCGACCGCCGCTTGGAGACGGGGCCAGAGCCCCGCGGCCAGGGGGGTGGCCTCGGCGAGCCGGGAAAGCCGCCAGAGGTAGTGGCGCTTCCAGTTAGCGTCGGTTCGGGTGCCAAAGGCGAAGGGGCCGATGAAGGCGGGCCGGTCCCAGCCGTAGGCGGGCCCCCGCTGGCGGTGGAGCCGGGCCAGGTGGCGCCCGAGCCCCTCCCAGTCCGCGGGGCCCGGGGGGAGGTATTCGAGCACCAGCCCCTCCTCCCCGGCCCAGACCACCTCGGGCACCAGGACGCCGTGGGCCGCGAGGGCCTTGAGCCCGGCGGCCTCGGCGGCGAACATCCCGGGCACCGGGGGCGTCCGCGTCTTGAGCACGTAGGGCCCGGCGCGGTCGACGCGGCTCAGGTCCCCGCCGGCCAGGGGCGTGGGGGGTGGGGCCTTAAGCCCCGCCTTCGCCAGCAGGGTGCTGGGGTCCATGGGTCAGGCGATCGAGCCAGCGGCCGACCAGGTCCTCGAGCTCGAGGTAGGTCTGTTCGCAGGCCCAAAGGTCCCCCTGCCAGGGGTCGCTGATCTCGCCCTTGCCCCAGGGCTCGGTGATCAGCCGCACCTTGTCGCGATCCCGACCGGCGAGGCGCAACAGGTCCCGCTCCACCTCGCGGTCCGCAGCCAGGATGAGGTCGAAGCGCGCGAAGTCCTCCGGGGTGACCTGGCGGGCGACGTGGTCGAAGTAGGCGCCGTGCTTTTTCAAGACCTCGGCGGCCCGGGGGTCCATGCCCTCGCCCACGTGCCAGGGGCCGGTGGCCGCGGAGTCCACCTCGAAGCGCGCGGCCAGCCCGCGTTCCGCGACGAGCTTGCGGAAGATGCCCTCGGCGATCGGGCTGCGGCAGATGTTCCCGAGGCAGACGAAGAGCACGCGGGTCGTCTCCATGGGCTTCATTCTAGTCGCCGAAGGCCCTTTCGTAGGCGGCCCAAAGGGCCTCGCCCGCCAGCGCCAGAAAGCGCTCGTAGCGGCGCAAGAAGGCCTTCCCTTGAGGGGTGAGCCGGGTGTGTCCGCCCTGCTTGCCCCCGCTTTGGCTCTCGACCAAGGCCAAACCCATCGCCGCCTCGACCGCGCGCAGCCGGTCCCAGGCGGCGCGGTAGGAAAACCCCGCGGCCTTGGCCGCGGCCTTGAGGCTTTCGCTGGCCTCGAGGGCCTTGAGCAGGCGGTAGGTGCGCGGCCCCATCAGGTAGGCGCCGCCGTCGGTCTCCAGCCAGAACTTTCCCCGCGGGCGCACGCCCATATTCTCGCATAATGGAGCCATGGACATCCTTCCCGTGCTCAAGGAGATCAGCAAGCCCACCCCCAGCAAGATCCTGCTCGTGGTGCTCGACGGCGTGGGCGGGCTGCCGCGGCAGCCCGGCGGCCTGACCGAGCTGGCGGCGGCCCACACCCCGAACCTCGACGCCCTGGCGCGACAGAGCGCGCTCGGCCTCTACACCCCGGTCTATCCTGGTCTGAGCCCTGGATCCGGGCCCGGGCACCTGGCGATCTTTGGCTACGATCCCTTCATGTACACCGTTGGTCGGGGCGTCCTCTCCGCGCTGGGCCTGGACATCCCCCTCGGGCCCGACGACGTCGCGGTGCGCGGCAACCTGGCCACCCTGGACGCCGAGGGCCGGGTGGTGGACCGCCGGGCGGGCCGCCCCTCGACTGAGGAGAACCGGCGGATCCTGGAGAAGCTACGGGAAAGGATCCAGACCATCGACGGGGTGCGGATCGAGCTCTACACCGAGAGCGAGCACCGCTTCGTGGTGGTGTTGCGGGGGCCGGGCCTCTCCGACCAGGTCGCGGACACCGACCCCCAGACGACCGGCGTGCCGCCTTTGGACCCCAAGCCCCTGGCCAAGGATCCCGAGGCGCTGCGCACCGCGGAGGTGCTGCGCAAGTTCGTCGCCCTGGCCCGCGAGGTCCTCAAGGACGAGCCCCGGATCAACGGGGTGCTCCTGCGCGGGGCGTCGAAGCGGCCGAGCTTCCCCGGCCTCCCCGAGGTGGCCAAGGTGCGCCCGGCGGCGATCGCCAGCTACCCGATGTACCGCGGGGTGGCGGAGCTGGTGGGCATGGAGGCGCTGGCGCTGGAGGAAGGCGAGGAGGATCCCGACCGCCCCCGGGCCAAGCTCGCCGCCCTCAAGGCCCACTGGTCGGCCTACGACTTCTTCTACCTGCACTTCAAAAAGACCGATTCCACCGGCGAGGACGGCGACTTCGACGGCAAGGTGGCGCGGATCGAGCGCTTCGACGCCCTCCTCCCCGAGCTCTTGGCTTTGAAGCCCGATGTCCTCCTGATCACCGGGGACCACAGCACCCCCGCGGTCCACAAGGCCCATAGCTGGCACCCGGTTCCGGTCCTCCTCCACGCGCCCGACCTGCGCAACGACCGGGCGATGCGCTTCACCGAGGACGAGGCCGCCTGGGGTTCGCTGGGGCACCTGAGGGGCAACGCGCTCTTGCCCTTGATGCTGGCCCACGCGGGCAAGCTGCAAAAGTACGGCGCCTAGGGAGCGCGGGCCTCGGTCTTGGGCCCCACCAGATAGATGTCCCCCCAGGGCTTGTAGCGGCTCAAGAAGGTCTCCTTGAGGGTGCGGCCGTCGGCGTAGCGCACTTCCCGGCGCACGTAGAGCTTGGCGCCCGGGGCCGCCCAGTCCACCTGGCGCCGGGCCCCGGGGGGCAGGTCGGGGTCGGGGAGCTCCCTCGGGGGAAGGGGCGGTGAGGTCTCGAGCACTACCGGTCCCTCCCAGCGCACGCTGCGGTCCTTGGTGCCAAAGAGGCGCACGATCAGCCTGTCCCCCCGCACGTAGGTGCGCAAAAGGAGGTCCCCCGGGGTGTCGTTCTTGAACTTCAGGTCCACCCAGGGGGCGTAGACCGTGGCGTCCAAGCCGCTCGGTTGGTAGTAGCGCAGCTGGTAGGAGTGGTTGTGGCGCTCGAGGATCGGCAACCCAGCGAAGAAGGCGGCCCGAAAGACGGTGGTCGAGACCTGGCAGACCCCGCCCCCGACACCCCGCTCCGTCCGGTCCCCGAGGATGACGTAGCCTTCCAGGTAGCCTGCTTCCTCGCTGATCGGGCCCAGGGCCTCGTTGAAGGAGAAGACCGCCCCCTTGGGGATGATCCTTCCGTCGAGCCGGGCGGCGGCCAGGCGGAGGTTGTGCACCCGGGCGGCGGAGGAGCCGGCGAAGCGGCTCTCCCCCTCGGCGACGAGGGTGCGGATGCCCCGCGCGTAAAGCGCGTGCACGCCGCGTTCTGGCTCGACGTAGCGCACCGGCAGGTAGAACCGGCGCTTTCCGTAGGCCAGGGCCCGGTGATAGGCCCGGCGCACGGCCTCCCAGTCGAAGGCGTAGCCGACCTTCTCCACCGCGTACCAGCCGCGGCTGGGGTCGTAGACGAAGCGGGCGTCCTTGGCTTGGCGCCTCAGGCGGGCGATCAGCTGACGCAGCGCGGCCTCGTCGCGGATGGAGTAGGCGCGGGTGCCCACGTAGGTCTTGAGCGCCCCGGCCTCGATCAGGTGCTCCTGAGCCACGAAGAGCGCCTCGGTTTCAGCCAGGGCGAGGCCCGCCAGCGCGAGCCAAAAGACCCCCAAGAGCCACCGCACAGCCCCATCCTACCCTCGCCGGCGGCGAAGGACGGTGCGTTTGGCCCGCCGTCCGCCGAACCCGTCGAGCCAGAGGTGGGCCCACTGGGCGACGAGGTAGCCGAGGGAACCCCCTGCGATCTCTCCGGGATGGGCGGCGACGAAGCGTGCAAGGTCGACGCCGCGGACGAGACCGAAGACCGCGGCCAGGACGTAGAGGTAGGCCAGGCGGCTGAAAGGTCCGAAAAGCCAGCTGTGGGAGCGGCCGCGATGTTTGAAGAGGAGGCCATAGGGCCACCAGATCCAGCCCAGCGGCCCCCAGCGGGCCAGGGGGCGCACGCGCACCCGTTCGGCCAGGTCCAGGTCCGGGGTGATCCAGAACGTTCCCGCGACGAAGCCCGCGAGGTAGGCCAGCGCGGGCCCCTCGCCGAACCGGTTCGCGGCCTCGGGGAAGAGGCCGGCTTGCAAGAAGAGCAGGCTGAGGTTGGCCAGTTCGTGGGTCTTGCCCGAAGGCATGGGAAAAGCTTAGAGCTTTACGCGGGCTTTACCAACCGCCCTCAGCTTGGAAGTGGAGGTGAGCGGCATGATGTGGGGTTGTCCCTGGTGCGGTGGATGGTTCGGCTACGGGATGGGCGGCTGGCTCTTCCCGCTGCTCTGGTTCTTGCTCATCGTATGGCTGGTTTGGGCGCTGGTGCGCGTCTTGAACCGGACCTTTTCCGAGGAAGGAGAGAAGAAGGCGGGGGACCGGGCGCTCGAGATCCTCAAAGAGCGGTATGCTCGGGGAGAGATCGACCGGGAGACCTACGAGCAGATGAAACGCGATCTCGGAGGCTGATGGCGCGCGTCCTCGTCGTCGACGACGATCCCGCGATCCGGGAGATCCTCTCGGCCTACCTCAAGCGGGAGGGGCACCGGGTCGCGGAGGCCGCGACCGGGGCCGAGGCGCTGGCCCTGGCCCCGGAGCAGGACCTGGTCATTTTGGACTTGATGCTCCCCGAGGTGGACGGCTGGACGGTCGCCCAGCGCCTCCGGGAGGCCGGGGTGACGGTCCCCATCCTCATGCTCACCGCGCGCGGCGAGGAGGAGGAGCGGGTCAAAGGGTTCGAGCTCGGGGCCGACGACTACGTGGTCAAGCCCTTCTCCCCGCGCGAGGTGATGGCCCGGGTGCGGGCGCTCTTGCGTCGCGCCGGCCGGGCCGACCGCCTGGTGTACGGGCCCCTCGAGATCCTCCCGGAGCGCCGCGAGGTCTTCCTCGAAGGGCGGCCGGTGGCGCTCTCCAAGCTCGAGTTCGACCTCCTCCTGGTCCTGGCCCAGCACCCGGGGATGGTCTTTAGCCGCGAGCGCCTCTTGGACCGGGTCTGGGGCGGGGATTTCTTTGGCATCGACCGCGTCGTTGACGTGCACGTCGCAGGCCTTCGCAAGAAGCTCGGCGACGACCCCGAACACCCCCGCTTCATCGAGACCGTGCGCGGGGTCGGCTACCGCTTCGTGGGGGACCGCGCTTGAGGCTCTTTTGGAAGCTCTTTTTGAGCTACCTCTTGGTGGTCTTCTTCGCCGAGGTCGCGGTGGTGGTCCTGGTGGACCTCTTCGCCCCGCGCTTTTTTCAAGGGCACGTCGCGCGCATGGTGCGCATGGTGACGATGATGGGCGGGGGGGCGATGGCCGAGTTCCTGCGCGCGGACCTCGAGCGCAGCCTCAAGAGCACCCTCAACCTGGCCTTCTTGACCTCGCTGCCCTTGGCCTTCGCGATGGCCGCGAGCGTCGCTTACTTCGTCAGTCGCCGCCTGACCCGGACCGCGGAGATGCTCGCCGAGGCCAGCCGCCGGGTCGCTGCCGGCGATTACCGGGTCCGCCTTCCCGCGGTGGGCGGGGACGAGCTCGCGGAGCTCGCCGTGCACTTCAACCGGCTGACCGAGGCCCTGGAGCGGATCGAGGAGACCCGCGCGGAGCTGATCGGGAACGTCGCCCACGAGCTGCGCACGCCCCTGGCCGCCCTTCAAGGCTACGCCGAGGCGATCGCCGACGGGGTGATGCCGCCCCGGGAGGCGGCCGAGCGGATCGGTCGCGAGGTGCGCGCGATGGCCCGGCTGGTCGAGGACCTCACCCAGGTCTCCCGGGTCGAGGCCGGGGCGCTTTCGCTTTCGTTGGGGGTCTATGAGCTCGCCCCCCTCCTCAAGCAGGCCCTGGCCCGCTTCGAGGAGGCGGCGCGGGAAAAGGGGCTGACGCTGTTGCTCGAGCTTCCCGAAGGCGATCCCGTGCTCGTCCGGGCGGACCGGGAGCGGCTGCACCAGGTCCTGGCCAACCTGCTCTCCAACGCGGTGAAGTTCACCCCCCCGGGAGGGCGCATCCGCGTGCGCGTCGAACAACGCCCCGACGGCGTGTGCATCGCGGTCGAGGACAGCGGCCCCGGCATCCCCCCGGCCCTGCGCGAACGGGTCTTCGAGCGGTTCTACCGCGGCGATCAGGCCCGCCGCCGCACCGGGGGCAGCGGGGTGGGGCTGACGATCGCAAAGCGCCTGGTCGAGGCCATGGACGGCCGCATCTGGGTCGAGGACAGCCCCCTTTCCGGGGCTCGCTTTTGCGTTCTCTTGCCGGATTACACGAGCTTAACAGAACCCGCCTAGCCTCGGGGCATGGCAAACCTGACCCGACGTGCATTCCTCAGTACGAGCGGTATCGGTGTTTTGGCGAGCATAAGCGGTTGCTCGAGTGCGCAGGAAAAACCTGGAACGGCCCTCTTACCTCCTGTCCTCAAAAGCCAAGAGGGCCTGCTCCAAGTCCGCCTCGTCGCGAGCGAGGCCACGGTGCCGCTGGCAGGGGGTAGGGCACGGCTTTTCGCCTACGGCGGGCGGGTGCCCGGCCCGCGGCTGGAGCTCCGCCCCGGCGACACCCTGCAGCTGCGCCTGCAAAACGACCTCGGCGAGCCCACGAACCTGCACTTTCACGGCCTGCACGTCAGCCCCAGCGGCAACGCGGACAACGTCTTTTTGGAGCTACCTCCGGGGGAAGCGTTGGATTATGCCTTTACCCTTCCCAAGGACCACCCCGCGGGCACCTTCTGGTACCACCCCCACCGGCACGGCCTGGTGGGCAAGCAGGTCTTCCTGGGCCTCGCCGGACCCTTGGTGGTGCGCGGTGACCTCGACGAGGTGCCCGAGGTGGCCGCGGCCGACGAGGCCTTCCTGGTGCTCAAGGACTTCGCTCTGCGCCGGGGCCAGGTGCCCCCGCCGACGCGGATGGACCTGGTCCGCGGGCGCGAGGGGGGGCTGCGCACGGTCAACGGCAAAGCCATGGAGCGGGTCTTTCTCAAGAAGGGCGGGCTTTTGCGGCTGCGTTTTTTGAACGCCTCGGCGAGCCGCTTCTACCAGCTCTCGCTGGAGGACCACCCGATGTACCTGATCGCCACCGATGGCGGCGGGCTCGCCGAACCGGTGCCGCTCGAGCGCTTGCTGCTCGCCCCTGGTGAGCGCGCCGAGGTCCTGGTGCGGGGGGAGCGCGAACCCGGCCGCTACCGGCTGATCGACCACGGCTATGACCGTGGCGGTCCGGGGGGCGGCCCGTTCCTCGCGCCCGCCGTCCTCGCCGAGGTCGTCTACCGTGACGTGGCCAAGCCCGCCCTGCCCCTGCCGTCGCGGTTGGTCCCGGTCCAACCCCTGGGCCGTCCTAAGCGGGTGAGGCGTTTCTTCCTTGGCCACGCGATGCGCCCCGGCCGGGGGATGGTCTTCGTCATCAACGGTCGAACCTTCGACCCCCGGCGGGTCGACGTGCAGGCCCGGCTGGGGGACGTGGAGGACTGGGAGGTGGCCAACCTGGGGGTGATGGACCATCCCTTTCACCTGCACACCAACCCCTTCCAGATCGTTGCCGTCGATGGCCGGCCGGCCCCCTACCTGGCCTGGAAGGACGTGGTCAACCTCAGGCCCAACCAGCGCGTGCGCTTTCGCGTGCGCTACCGGGACTTCACGGGCAAGGCGGTCTTTCACTGCCACATCCTGGACCACGAGGACCTGGGGATGATGGGCGTGATCGCCTGGGAGGGGGGATCCCGTGCCTAAGCCCAATCCCAAGTATTGGGGGACGAACAAGACCGCCAACAGGCGCTGGATCTGGTGGGGCCTGACCGCGGGGCTGATCGCGCTCGCCGTTTTGGGCTACGTCCGTCTGGGCCCCCAGGCCCCGGCGGACGACTTCGACGCGCTGGTGGCTAGGGGCCAGGCCCGGCTCCCGGAGACCGCGGAACCGCTCCTCGATCGCCGCGACCACCTGCCGCTGGGACGAGAGATCAACTACCCGACCCCGACCCCGACCTCGGGTCCGCATAGCCCCCGCGACGTGGAGGCGGGGTTTTACACCTACCTGCCTTCCCGGGCCCTGCTCGTCCATAACCTCGAGCACGGCGACATCGTGATCTACTACGACCAACCCGGTCCGCAGGTGCTGGCCCGGCTAAAACGCTGGGCGGCGCGGTTTGACGCGCCCTTCCAGGGGATCGTCGTCGTGCCCTTGAAGGGGCTTGGCGAGCGGGTGGTGCTCACGGCTTGGGGGCAGCGGCTTGAGCTTGCCCCCTTCGACCCCGAATTGGCCGCGGCCTTCATCGATCGCTACCGGGGCCGCGGCCCCGAGCGCAAGGTGAGGTGAGCCGATGTCTGAGAAAAAGGATCACGGACACGAAAAGGGAAACGCGCACGCGGAGCATGGCGAAGGCCACGTTCATCCGCACGGTCATGGGGACGGGCACCACGCCCACGGCGGGTCCCCTCACCCTCATACGGGCGGGGCGTCTAAGGGTGCGCACGGCGGCCATTCCGGTCACGCCCACGCGGGCGGGCACGGAGGGCACGACAAGCACGCCGGTCACGACCCCCGGGACTTCCTCCGCCGGTTTTGGGTCAGCGTCGTCCTGACGCTCCCCGTGCTCTACTTTTCCCCCCAGATCCAGGCCTGGCTCGGGTTTCAGGCGTTCGAGGCCCCCTGGACCCGCTGGGTGGGGGCGGTCTTTGGGACCGCGCTGTACTTCTACGGAGGCTGGCCGTTCTTGGTGGGCGCGCTGCGCGAGCTCCGCCAGCGGCGGCCGGGCATGATGAGCCTGATCGCGCTCGCGATCAGCGTCGCCTACGCCTACAGCCTGGCGGTGACCTTTGGTTTTCCAGGGCGTCCCTTCTACTGGGAGCTCGCCACCCTGATCGACGTCATGTTGCTCGGCCACTGGTTGGAGATGACCAGCGTGCAACAGGCTGGCCGTGCGCTCGCCGCGCTGGTCGAGATGATGCCCCAGACCGCGCATCGCCTGGAGCACGGCGAGGTCGTCGACGTGCCGGTCAGCACGCTCCGCGAGGGGGATCTGATCCTGGTGCTTCCGGGGGAACAGGTGCCGGCCGACGGGGTGGTGGTCGAGGGCATGAGCAGCGTCAACGAGGCCTTCTTGACCGGGGAGTCGAAGCCGGTGACGAAGCGTGTGGGGGACGAGGTGTTCGCCGGCTCGATCAACCACGAGGGGGTCCTCAAGGTGCGGGTGACGCGCGCTGGCGAGGCCACCACCCTTTCCCAGATCGTGCGGTTGGTGGAGGAGGCACAGAAGGCGAGAAGCCGCTTCCAGGCCCTGGCCGATCGCGCCGCGGGCTGGCTCTTTTACGTCGCGGTGGTTGCGGGCAGCGGGGCCTTCTTGGTCTGGAACGCGTTGGGCCAACCCTTCGACTTCGCGCTGGGCGTTGCCGTGACCACGCTGGTCATCGCCTGCCCCCACGCGCTGGGGCTGGCCATCCCCCTGGTCATCGCCAACGCCACCGGGATGGCGGCCAGGCACGGCATCCTGGTGCGCAATCGGGAGGCCTTCGAGCGGGCCTGGAACGTGCGGGTCGTGGCCTTCGACAAGACCGGTACCCTGAGCGAGGGCCGGTTTGAGGTCGTGCGGGTGGTGGGGTCGGGCCTGGCCGAGGACGACCTCTTGCGCCTGGCCGCGGCGCTCGAGGCCACCAGCGCCCACCCCCTGGCGGAGGCGATCGTCGAGGCCGCCCGCGAGCGGGGGCTCGCCCTTCCAGAGGTCAAGAACGCCAAGGCCGTTCCGGGCCAGGGCGTCGTCGGCGAGATCGGGGATCGGCGGATCCACGTGGGCCGCCCCGAGTGGCTGGCCGCGTTCGGCCTTAGCCTGGAGGGACTGCGTGCCGCCTTGGACGAGGCCGCGGCGCGAGGCGAAAGCCCGATCGTGGTCTTCGAAGAAGGGCGGGTGCTGGGGCTGATCACCCTCTCGGACCGGATCCGTCCCCAGGCCCGGGAAGCCGTGGCGCAGCTCAGGGCGATGGGGGTCGAGCCGGTCATGGTGACCGGGGACGCCGAAGCGGTGGCCAAGACGGTGGCCGAGGCCCTCGGCATCCGGCGCGTGTACGCCCGGGTGCTCCCCGATCAGAAGGCCAAGATCGTGGCCGAGCTAAAGCGCGAGCAAGCGGGAAGGGGGCGCGTGGCCTTCGTCGGGGACGGGATCAACGATGCCCCGGCCCTGGTCGAGGCGGATCTCGGCATCGCCATCGGCGCCGGGGCCCACGTGGCGATCGAGTCGGCGGATCTGGTGCTCGTGGAGAACGACCCGCTCGACGTCGTCCGGGCCTTGAGGCTGGCGCGGGCCACCTACGCCAAGATGGTGCAAAACCTCTTTTGGGCGACCGGCTACAACGCCCTGGCGATCCCGCTCGCCGCGGGGGTCGCTTACCCCTTGGGTATCGTCCTCAGCCCCGCCGTTGGCGCCCTGTTGATGAGCCTTTCCACGATCATCGTCGCGGTCAACGCGGTCTCGCTGCGCCGGGTTCGCTTGGCCTGATCCCCGCACCCCCGGGGGGTTTTACAGGAGCTTAACGCGGGGATGCTTTCCTAAGGTTGGAGGTGCCGACATGGTGCACAAAAAGGTGTTCAAAGGCAAGATGGCCGAGGTTGAGGAAGCGGTGCTGAGCGCATTTCAGGCAGAGGGCTTCGGGCTCTTGAGCCGGATCGCGTTCCACGAGGTCCTGAAGGAAAAGCGCGGAATCGAGATGCCCCCTTACGTCCGTTTGGGGCTATGCAACCCCGAGCTCGCGGAGCGGGCCCTGTCGCTAACCCCGGTGGCCGGGGTCGTTCTCCCGTGCGCGGTCATCCTGCGGGAGACGCCGGCGGGGGTCGAGGTGCGTTATCTGGATCCCGAGGACGCGTTCGAAGCGCTCGGCGAGCCTTACGATGCCGCGCTCGTCGAGGAGGTCAAAGCGCGCATCGAGGACGCGCTTTCGCGGGTGGAGGTGAAGGCATGATGGGCTTTGGCGGACTTTGGATGATCGTCCTGTTGCTGCTTCCGTTGTTCGGGATCTACCTCCTGCTGGAGGGTGGTCGCAAGGGCGGCACCGGGAAGGCCTCCGAACCGCGGAGCGCGGTCGAGGCCGCGCGGGAGCGCTACGCTCGGGGTGAGATCGATCGCGAAACCTATCAGCGCTTGATCCGGGATTTGGAGGGTTAGGATGGGCTGCCACGGAAGCAAACGCATCCGCCGTCACCGGCATAGCGAACGCGAGGCGCAGGTCGCCGCGCCCGAGGATCCGGTGGACCTGAAGTACGCCAGGGGAGAGCTGGACCGCGAGGCGTACCTCGCCGCGAAGGGTAAGCTTGCCGAGCCCCCGTCGGAGGCTCCGGGCGTGGCCAGCGAGGGCGCGGTCCTGGAGCGGGAGGCGATCAACCTCAAGAACCGGCTGTCCGCGCTCAGGGAGGCCAGGGGGCGGATCGTCGCGCGCCTTGCGTCGCTGGAGGAAGAGGCCGACCGGGCGTTGAGCGAGGAAGGCCTGGAAGCGAAGGAATGGTTCGAGGAAAAGCTTGCGCTCGAGCGCAGCTTGAAGGAGACCGAAGCAGCGATTGCCCAAGCAGAGCGCGCTCTGGCCAGGATCGAAGCCGCGCTGGCGGCGCTTGCCGTGGAGCGGGTGGAGGCCCGGCTGAGCGGGCGCGTGAAGGAGGCGCCATGAGTCTCGTGGATCGTATCGGACGGTTGTTGCGGGCGAACCTCAACGACCTCCTCGCCCGCGTCGAGGATCCGGAAAAGATCCTCAACCAGGCCCTTTTGGACATGAAGGCTGCCTATCGGGAGGCGCGCCGGCAGGTGGCCGAGGCGCTCGCCGAGGAAACCAGGCTGGTCCGCGAAGCCCAGGCGTACGAAGCCATGGCGGAGCGCTGGCGGGAAAAGGCCCGTCAGGCCTTGGACGCGGGTGAGGAAGCACTGGCCAAGTCGGCCCTACGCAAGGCGTTGCGCGCGGAGGCCCTGGCCAAGGAGCTGCGGCAACAGCTTGGAGCGACGCAAGAGGTCTTGCGGCGTCTGCGCGGGCAGCTCGACGCCCTGCGCGCGAAGATCGACGAGGCCGAGGGGCGGAAAAAGCTGCTGTTGGCCAAAAAGCAGACCTATGAGGCGGCGGAGGCCGTGCGGCGCATGCACGCGCGTTTCGACGCGCACCCCGCCGTCGAAGCCTTTGATGCGATGGCGCAGAACATCGAAGCGATGGGAGACCGCTACGAGGCGTTGTCGGAGCTCGACGAGGTCGAGGCGCTGGACGCGATCGAGGAAGAGGCTCGGTTGGAAGCGGCGCTTGCGGCCCTGAAGCAGGAGGCAGAGGCATGAAGCGGGGCGTGCTCGGGTTGTTGGTCGTGGGGGTGGCCTTGCTCCTTGGGTTCTTGGTCCTTTCTGCCAAGAACCAGGCCGCGCCGGCGGTGCTCCCCACGGATTCGGGGACGATCGACGTGGCGCGTTTGAACGCGCTCTTGAAGCAAGGGGACAAATCCTTCGTGCTCATCAACGTGCACGTCCCCTACGCAGGCGAGATTCCGGGAACCGATCTGTTCATCCCCTTCGATCGGGTGAGCGCCTACCTCGACCGCTTGCCCAAGGACAAGACCACCCCCCTCGTGGTCTACTGCCGTTCGGGTGCGATGAGCCGGATCGCGGTGGCGACGCTTAGGGAGCTCGGCTTCACCCGGGTGTACGACGTGCCTGGAGGAATGAACGCCTGGCAGGCCGCGGGGTACCCGCTGCTTCGCCGCCCTTAGGCGGGTACGGATGATGAGGGCCCCCCGGTATGGGGGGCCTTTATACGTGCTTTACGTTCCTCGCCGAGGATGATCTTGGAGGTGGTAAGGATGCAGAAGAAGGCAGTTTGGTTGGTTTCCGCGGTACTGGCGTTGGGGCTCTTGGTCGTGTTGGGGCAGGGCATGATGGGCGGTGCCGGATACGGGTATCCCGGAGCTGGGTATGGCTACGACGGCATGATGGGTGGCCCCGGCATGGGGGGGATGGGTGGTCCCGGCATGTCGGGGATGATGGGCGTCTACCCCGCGAGCGCGAAGCCGATTCCCGAAGAGGTCGCCCGTCAGCGCCTGGCTGACTTTGCCGCCCGGATCGCACCGGGGGCCAAGGTGAAGGACGTCATGGCCTTTAGCCAGAACTACTACGCCCAGGTCGTTGATCAGAACGGCAACGGTCTGGCCGAGGTCTTGGTGGATCGCTACAGTGGCGTGGTCACCCCCGAGCCCGGCCCCAACATGATGTGGCGTGGCGCGAGCCGCTACTTTGGGGGCCAGCCGCGCTACGACCAGCAGTCGGCCAAGGCGCTGGCGCTCAAGTTCCTCGCCGACTACTTGCCGGGAAGCCAGATCTACGAGGCTCAGGCCTTCGACGGCTACTACACCTTCGACTTCGGACGGGGGAAGATCGAGGGCATGCTCTCGGTCAACGCCTACTCCGGCGAGGTCTGGGTGCACACCTGGCACGGGATCTTTCTGGGCGGGGGCGAGTAGCCCGTCTAGGGGAGAAAAGGAAGCGGGGCGGCCCTTGGCCGCCCCGCCGCTTGGTGGAGCCGAGGGGATTTGAACCCCTGACCTCCTGAGTGCGATTCAGGCGCGCTCCCAACTGCGCCACGGCCCCAACCGCCCACCATGCTAAATCCTCTTTCACCGTTTGTCCAGTAGGGTGGGGGTGTGCGCTGGCATCTGTGGCTGGTCGCGGCGATCCTCCTCGTGTTGGGGCTGGGCCTTTGGTCGCGCCGCGCCATCCCGGAGCTGGCCTGGCCCGCGCCTTACGGTGAGCTGCTCCGGGCGCTGGATGAGGAAGACGTCGAGGTCCTGGCCCGGATCGCCAAGGGCGAGGACTACGCGGCGGCCCTGGCCGCCTGGCGCCTTTCGGAGGCGCCCCGACTCAGCCGCTCCGATCGCCGCCGGTATCTGGAACGCTGGCGGCGCCTGACCCATGACGCGGACCCCGCGCGCCTGGCCCGCCGGCTGGAGGCGCTCGGGGCCTGGGACGAGGCCGCCCGCGTCTGGCGACGCCTTTGGCCCCGGGAGGCGGCGAAGGCCGCGATGAAGCGGCTTGCACCCAAGAGTCCGGTGGCCCGACGCGTCCTCCTCGACGCCGGGGAGGCGAACGTCGTGCTTTTCTACCTCGAGGATCCCCTCTTGAAGGCCCGGGCCTGGATCCAGCTCGGCAAGCCAAGGCGGGCCCTGGCCCTGCTCAAGGGCCGGAACGACGCCCCCGCCGAGCGGCTTCGGGCCGAGATTGAGCGGCGGATCGGGCGGCCCAAGGCCGCGCTCGCGCGCTACCTGCGGCTCGGGGACGCCTGGAACGCGGGCGAGCTGTACCTGCGTTTGGGAGATGTGCAGGCCGCGATCGCGGCCTTCCTGAAGGCCGGGCCCCGGGGACGCTTTCGCGCCGCCGGGCTCTTGGAGCCCAGCGACCCTGAACGGGCCGTCGCGCTCTACCTTGAGGTGGCCCGGCAGGCAAGCCGCCTCTCCGATGACGCGGCGCTCAGGGCCTGGGTGCTCGCCGGCCGGATGGGGGACCGGGCCGAGCAACAGGCGGCCTGGGCGCGGCTCTCCGGAGGGCTCGGTCTGCTTGCGGGCAAGCCCCTTCCCCCACTCACCCTGCCCCCCCTGCCAGGGCCTCCCGAAGGGCTCGGCCTGGTGCGCCGGCTCCTCGCTTTGGGCAAGCCAGACTGGGCCCTCGGTGAGGCCCGGGTGCGCTTCTTCGCCGCGAAGGGGGAGGCTCGGCGGGCCTGGGGCTGGGTGCTCTTTGCCCTGGGCGACCCGCACACCGCGGCCCAGGCCGGGGGGCGGTTGGCTTGGGCCACGCCCTACGCGGGGGCCGTTCTGGACGCCGCCCGGGCCTACGGCCTGGACCCCGCCCTGCTCTTTGCGCTGATGCGCGTCGAGTCTGCCTTCGACGCCCAGGCGGTAAGCCCCACCGGGGCCAGTGGGCTCTTCCAGTTCACCCCCGCGACCTGGCAGGAGGTGGCCCGCCGGCTGGGGGAAGGGGCCGCGGATCCCTTCGACCCCGCGGCCAGCGCCCGCTTTGCCGCTGACTACCTGCGCACCCTGATCGATGCCTTCGACGGAGACCTCAGGCTGGCGATCATCGCCTACAACGGCGGACCCGGCTACGTGCGCCGGGTGCTTCGCCGCCACCCGGATTTTTGGGACTTCTTACGCTTTCAGCCCCGGGACGAACCAAGGGAATACCTGGCCAAGGTCTGGGCTGCCTACGCGGTCTACCGCGCCCTGGGCGAGGCCGCCTTCACGCGGCCGGCCTTTCTAGGAGACTTTCCATCGCCGCGATGATCTCGCCGCCGCCCAGGAGCTCGTCGCCGTCGTAGAAGACTGCGGACTGTCCGGGGGTGACCGCGAAGACCGGCTCGAAAAAGCGCACGACGAGCGCGTCGCCCTGGGCCTCCAGGCGGGCGGGAACGGGGCGGGCGCGGTAGCGCACCTGGACCGTGACCCGCTCCGGCCAGCGAGGGGCGATGCGGTTCGTTTTGCCTACCCGCATCGCCCACCAGGTCGCGGCCTCCCGCGGGCCGACGTAGACCACGTTGGCCTCGGGGTCCACGCGGACCACGTAGCGCACCCGGTGGCTCTGGAACAGGCCGAGGCCGCGCTTCTGGCCGACCGTGTACAGGACCGCGCCCTGATGTTCGCCGACGACCTCCCCGCTGGTCACGTCGACGACCGGGCCCGGCCGGGGCGCCAGGTGGCGGGTGAGGAAGCCCTTGGGGTCGTTCTCCACGAAGCAGAGGTTCTGGCTCTCCGGGGTCCTGGCCACGGCCAGGTCGGCGGCCTCCGCGATCGCCCGCACCTCCGGTTTGGTCAGCGGCCCTAGGGGGAAGAGGGTTCTCGCCAGGACCTCTCGGGGCACCTGCCAGAGGAAGTAGCTCTGATCCTTTCGCGCGTCCCGGCCGCGGAAGAACCGGTCCCCCTCGCGCCTCAAGTAGTGCCCGGTGGCGATGAAGGCCGCCCCGATGCGATCCGCGAGCGCGAGCAGCCTCCCGAGCTTGACGAAGGGATTGCAGGCGACGCAGGGGTTTGGGGTCTTCCCCGCGGCGTGCCCGGCGAGGTAGGGGGCAATCACCGCGTTCTTGAAGTCGGCCTCGGCCTCGAGGACGACGAAGGGGATGCCAAGCCGCCGGGCGACCTCGGCGGCACGGGCCTGGGCCGCGGTGTTGCAGCAGGAGTTCTCGGCCTCGCCGGCCTCGAGCTTGAGCATCACCCCGAGCACCTCGTGGCCGGCCTCCTTGAGCCGCAACGCAGCCACCGCCGAGTCCACCCCGCCGGAGAGCCCGAGGACGACCTTCGCCGCCATCCTCCGCCTTGGACTACGCGACCATCGCCCGGGGTGCGGTCTCGCCGACCGCGGCCTCGGTGCTCTTGATCGCGACCTCGATCATGGCGTCGTCGGGCTCGTCGACGGTCAGGCCCTGGAACCAGAACCCGAAGGCGCGAAGCGCCCTGGAGATGGGATCCTCGTGACGGGCGGAGAAGTAGAGCAGCTCGAAGGCCACCCCGGCAACCAGCGGCAAGAGCAGGACCCGCCCGAGAAGCCGCCACCAGAGGATCTCCGCGTGGGGCAGGAAGGAATAGACGAGGATCGAGGCCAGGATCACGAAGGCGATGAAGGTGGTGCCGCAACGGGGATGGAACCGGGGCTGGGCGCGGACGTTGGCCACGGTCAGGGGGAGCCCCTTTTCGAAGGCGTGGATCGCCTTGTGCTCGGCGCCGTGGTACATGAAGAAGCGACGCGTCTCGGCAAACCGGCGCAGGAAGCTGAGGTAGCCGATCAAGAGGCCGGCCTTGAGGAGCCCGGCCACCCCGTTGTAGAGGACGGGGTTGGCCTTGGCGTCGGTAAAAAATCCGGAGATGAAGGCTGGAAGCACGATAAAAAACAGGATGGCGACCGCCGTCGAGGTGGCCAGGGTGGTGTAGAGGGCGGCCTTGGAGATCGGTGCCTCGTCCCCCTCGACCAGCTGCGCGCTGCGCATCAGCGCCTGATAGGAGACGGAAAGGGCATCCAAGAGGGCCAGGACCCCACGAATCAAGGGCCATTTGGCCCAGGGCTTGGTCTTCCAAGCGGCGCGCTCCTCGTGCCGCTCGACGTGGATCTCGCCGCTGGGCAGGCGAACCGCCAGCGCCCAGGCGCCGGGGGCCTTCATCATCACGCCTTCGAGGGCTGCGCTGCCACCGATCTGAGGAACCTTCACGCCCTCCATTCTCGCAGGCCGGCTTGCGTTTGTCGAGCCCGGCGGCTTAGCCTAGACACGTTATGAAGATTGAGATTCGCGCAGCAAGACGTCCGATCACCGAACTTAAGGCGCAAATCCAGGCGGTGGGGGTGGTCTCGGGCCAGCTCACGGAGGCCGCCGCGATGCTCGATCAGCGGCTGGATGGCGCGCTCGGCCGCTACCTCAAGCGCACCAAGTTTCGCGGCGAAGAAGGAGAGGTTCGCTACCTCGAGCTCCCCGAGGCCCCGGTGCTGCTCGTGGGCCTGGGTTCGAAGCGGCACCTCGACGCCGACCGGGTTCGCCGCCTCGGCGGCGTGGTGGCCAAAGAGGTGAAAAAGCTGGGGTTTCGCGAGGCCGCGGTGGAAACCTTCTTTTCCGAAAAGCTCGGTAAGGAGGCGGCCAGCTACGCCCTGGCCGAGGGGCTATACCTCGGCAGCTACGACTTTTCCCGCTACAAGAGCGGGGCCAAGCCGCGCAAGGTGCGGTTCTGGATCGCCCGCGGGCGGGGCCGGGCGGTGGAGGCCGCGGTGCGCATGGCGGAGGCGACCCACTACGCCCGTGACCTGGTCAACGAGCCCCCCAACGCCCTGACCCCGGAGGCGATGGCCCAGGCCGCCCGCGAGCTGGCCGAGGCCTACGGCCTCGAGCTCGAGGTCTTCGGCCCCGAAGAGATGGAGGCCCTGGGCATGGGCGCGATCCTTGCGGTGGGGCGCGGCTCGGCCAACCCCCCGCGCTTCATCCACCTGGTCTACCGGCCCGAGGAGAAGCCCCGGGCCAAGGTCGCCCTGGTGGGGAAGGGGATTTGCTTCGACACCGGCGGCTACTCCCTCAAGCCCCAGGACGCGATGCGCGGCATGAAGGCCGACATGGCCGGCGCGGCGGCGGTGCTGGGCGCGATGCGCGCGGTCGCCGAGGCCCGGCCCGGGCTCGAGGTCCACGCCTTCGTCGCCGCGGCGGAGAATAAGATCAGCGGCCAGGCCTACGTCGTCGACGAGGTCGTGCGCACGATGAGCGGCAAGACCGTCGAGGTCAAGAACACCGACGCCGAGGGGCGGCTGGTCCTCGCCGACGCGCTCTGGTACGCCGGCCGCGAGGCCCCCGACGCGGTGATCAGCGTCGCCACCCTCACCGGCGCCGCGCGGGTCGCCCTCGGCGAGCGTATTGCCGCCCTCTACGCCACCGAGGACCGGCTGGGCACGGCGCTGCGCGCGGCCGGCGCCGCCGAAGGGGAGACCCTCTGGCCGATGCCCCTGGAGAAGGCCTACCGCAAGAAGCTGGAGAGCCAGGTCGCGGACATCGCCAACGTCGGGGACCGGCTCGGGGGCTCGATCCAGGCGGCGCTCTTCCTCGCCGAGTTCGTGCGCGACCCCTTCGCCCACCTGGACATCGCCGGGCCGGCGTTTCTGGAAAGGCCCTGGGAGCTCGGGCCGGCCGGGGCGACCGGCTTCGCGGTGCGCAGCCTTGCGCGCTATTTGATCGATTACTAAGGCAAAAACCTCGCGTTGCGCCGGGAAGTTCCTGGCGCAACGCGTATGATGGGGGCGTGGGGGTACGCGTCGTCCTCGTCGGGCCGCAGCAGGCCGGGAACATCGGCATGGTGGCCCGGGCGATGAAGAACTTCGGGTTGGATGCCCTCTACCTCGTCGCGCCCGAGACCCCGCTCACCGAGGAGGCCTACAAGTTCGCGGTGGGGGCGCGCGACGTGCTCGAGCGCGCGCGCACGGTGGCGGACCTGGACGCCGCCCTCGAGGGCGTGCACTGGGTGGCGGCGACCACCGCCCGGGCCCGGGAGGAGTACCCCGGCGAGCCCACCGCCCCCCGGGCGGTGGCCCCCTTCCTCCGCGCCGCGGCCGAGGCCGGGCAGGAGGTGGCCCTGGTCTTCGGCCGCGAGCGCTCCGGCCTGACCAACGCCGAGCTCGACCGCGCCCAGTTCGTGGTGCGCATCCCCACCTCGACCTTCAAGAGCCTGAACCTGGCCCAGGCGGTGTTGCTGATGGCCTACGAGCTCTTCGTCACCGAGGCCGGGGCCGGCCCTCCCCCCACCCCCGCGGCCGCGACCCAGCGCGAGGCCTTCTTCCAGGACCTGGCGCGCCATTTGCTGGAGATCGGCTACACCGACGAACGCCGGCTCCCCCACGTGATGCGCGCGTTTCGCCGGGTGATCCACCGGGCCGCCCCCAGCGAGGGAGAGCTCTCCTTGCTCTGGGGCCTGATCCGGCAGGGCCGCTGGGCGATGCGACGGGGCGCGTATGAGGAGACCTAGCCCCAACTTCGAGGAGCTCGCCCGCCGGGTGCGGCTGGCCAAGCGCTACCTGCCCCCGTTGCTGGCGCTCTTCGTGGTTCTCTTCGAGCTCGGTTTGCGACCCCTGCGGGTGGGGGAGTTCGCCTTCTGGCTGGCGCTCGGGTTCTACGCCTTGCTCGGCCCGATCGCGGTCTACCTGGTCCTCGACTGGATCGCCGACGAGCTCAGCGAGCGGGCCGCGGTCGAGCGCGACCTGCTCATCGCCTACGAGCGGCTGGCCATCCTGCGCAACGTCGTGCACAGCGCGATCGAGGCGGAGAACCTCGATGAGGCCATGCGGGCGCTGGTCGAGGCCCTGCGCCAGGGGCTCAAGGGGGAGGCCGCGATCCAGGTCGGGGAGTACCGCTACGCCAGCGCCGGTTTTCCCTCGGGGGGCTGCTCCCAGGCCGGGGTGGTCAGCGTGCGGCTGCCCCGAACCGGGGGGCGGCTGTGCTTTCTCGGCGAGGCCGATCCCGAGTTCCTGCGGGTGGTGGCCGGGGAGGTGGACGCGATCCTGGAGGCCGCCGAGCACCGCACCCGGGACCTCCTCACCCTGGTCCAGGTCGACGAGGCCCTGCGCGCCGAGGCCAACCTCGAGCGCCTGCTCGATCGCCTCCTGAACAAGATCGTGACCTGGGCCGACGCCGACGGCGGCGTGGTCTTTTTGCTCGACGAGGGCGGGGCCCTGCGGCTTTGGGCGAGCCGCGGCGAGCGCCCCCGTCCGGAGCTCTTCGTGCCCCAGGGGGCCTGGCGGGAGGCGCTGAAAAAGCCGGTCTTCATCGCTCCAGGTCGGCTTGCGGTGCCCCTCGGCGACAGCGACCCGGTGGGGGTGCTGGTGGTCTCCGGCGAGCACGAGCGGCTGCGTCAGCGCCTGCCCTTCTTGAAGCTCTTGGCCTCGCAGGTGACGCTGGCGGTGCGCAACGCCCAGGCCTACCTGCGGGCGGAGGCCCTCGCGATCCACGAGGAGCGCACCCGGATCGCCCGGGAGATCCACGACGGCCTGGCCCAGGCGCTGGCCTTCATGGCCCTCAAGCTGGACCTGGCGCTGCGGCTCTGGGAGCGGGATCCGAAGCGCGCGAGGGAGGAGATCCAAAAGGTGCAGGCCACGCTTCGGGCGCAGATCCGCGAGGTGCGCCGCTCGATCTTCGCGCTCCGGCCGGTGGACCTCGAGCGCTATGGCTTCGTCGAGTCCCTGCGGCGTTACGCCGACGCCTTCGCCGAACAGGCCGGGTTCCGCCTGAGCTTCGAGGTCGAGGGCGCGCCCAGCTTGAGCCAGGCCAGCGAGCTCGCGCTCTTTCGGGTGCTGCAGGAAGCCCTGAACAACGTGGCCAAGCACGCCAGGGCGGCGCGGGTTCGGGTGCGCCTCTCGGCCACGGAAAGCGGTGGGGCCCGGCTCGATGTCGCCGACGACGGGGTGGGCTTCGACCCCACCCGGGTGGGAGCGGGCCACTTCGGCCTGACCCAGATGCAAGAGCGCATCGTGGCCCGTGGGGGCCGGCTCTTCATCGAAAGCGCCCCGGGAAAGGGGACGCGCGTGCGGGCCGAGGTGCCGCGGTGAGGTGGAGCGGGGCGGTCCTCGCCGGGGGGCGCTCGCGTCGCTTTGGCAAGGACAAGGCCCGGTTCGTCTGGCGCGGCAAGCCGCTCATGCAGCACGTCCTCGACAGCCTGAGGGAGGCCGACGAGCGCTTCATCGTCGCCAACCGCCCTTATCCGGAGTTCGGCCTGCCGGTCCACCCCGACCTCGTCCCCGGCGGCGACAGCCTCTCCGGCCTGCACGCGGCCCTGGTTCACGCCCGCCACCCGGTCATCGCGGTCGCGGCCTGCGATCTGCCAAACCTCACCCCGGCCTACTGGAACCGGCTGCTCGCGGACCTGGGGACCGCGCTGGGGGTCGTCGTGCGGGGGCCCGACGGCTTTTTGGAGCCGCTCGCCGCGGTCTACACCAAGGCGCTCTTGCCGGAGGTCGAGCGCCGTCTCGAGGCCGGCGACTACCGCGTAGGGGGGCTGGCCGAGCTTCCCGGGGTGCGGGTCCTGCCCTGGTCTCGGCTGGGCGGGGCGTTTGACGCGGCGCTCTTTTTGAACTTCAACGCCCCGCCTCACCAGGGGTAGGGGGTGGCGAACCGCGCCAGTGTCGCCTTTTTCCCCAAAGCCCGGAGCCTTTCGGCCAGGGCCTTTTGCGCCTGGGGCTCGCCGTGCACCAGGAGGATCTCGGTCTCGTGCTTGAGCCAGTCCAAGAGCTCGTCCTGCCCGGCGTGGCCGGAAAAGCCCCCGAGCGCGTGTACCTCGGCGCGGACCGGGATCTCGTGGCCGTGGATCGTCACCGTCTTGGCCCCCTCGATCAGCCGGTGGCCGAGCCCGCCCCGGGGCTGGTAGCCGACGAAGAGCAGCGCCGAACGGGGATCACCGAGGTGGTGGCGCAGGTGGTGCAGGATGCGGCCGCCGGTGAGCATGCCGCTGCCGGCGATGATCGTCGCTGGCCCGGCGAGGTCGTTGAGCGCCTTGGAGGCCTCGACGTCGGGGGTGAAGCGCAGCTTCTCGGGGCGGAAGGGGTCGATGCCCTCACGGTAGAGCGCCTGGACCTTTTGGGAGAAGGCCTCCTTCACCTTTTCATAGACCTCGGTGATGCGCGTCGCCAGCGGGGAGTCGACGAAGACCGGGGCCACCGGGATGCGGCCGTTGGCCTCGAACTCGCGCAGGTAGAAGAGGATCTCCTGGGTGCGTTCCATGGCAAAGGAGGGGATCAGCACCTTGCCGCCGCGAGCGAGCGTTTTCCCCACGACCTCGGCGAACTCCTTGAGGGTCGCGGGAAAGGGGCGGTGGGGGCGGTCGCCGTAGGTGGACTCGCTGACCACCAGCGTCGCCGTCGGGGGGTCGTCGGGGTCCGGGAGGACCTCCTTTTGCCGGTTGCCGAGGTCGCCGGAGAAGACCAGGCGGTGGTCACCGGCCTCGACGACGATGAAGGCCGAGCCGGGAAGGTGGCCGGCGTTTTGCAGGGTGACGGTGAAGGGCCCGAAGCGCTGGGGCAGGTCGTAGGGGATGAGGGTGAGCCGCCGGAAGACCTCCTTCATGTCCTCAAGCTCCCAGAGCGGCTCGGCCTGGGGCAGACCCTTTCGCCTCAGGCGCTTGTTCTCTTCCTTCAGCAGCTTGTGGGCGTCCTCGAGGATCGGGCGCATCAACAGCGCGGTGGGCCGGGTGGCGTAGACGCGGCCCTTGAACCCCTGGCGCATCAGTCGGGGCAGGCGGCCGATGTGGTCGAGGTGGGCGTGGGTGACGACGACCGCGTCGACCTTGGTGGGGTCGAAGCCGAAGGGGGTGTAGTTCTTGGCCTCCACCTCTCCCTGGTACGCGCCGCAGTCCAGGAGCAGGCGGTAGCCGCGAAAGGCCACCATGTGGCAGGTCCCGGTCACGGTGAGCGTGGCGCCGAAGGGGAGAAAGACGGGTGCTTTGGGCATGCTTCTTTATATGACGTTTTTCTGACCCGGGGCGCCTAAGCTAAGAGGGGCATGGCGCGGGTTTTGCTGGTGGAGGACGAGCCCGCGGTGCGGTTCGCGCTGCGTACTGGGCTCAAAAAGGCCGGGTTCGAGGTCCTCGAGGCCACGACCGCCGCCGAGGCCTGGGACCTCTGGCCGGAGGCCGACGTCGTGGTGCTCGACTGGATGCTCCCCGACGCGTCCGGACTGCGCTGGCTGGAGCAGCTGCGCGCAACGCCGGGGGGAAGCCGGCTCGGGGTCTTGATGCTCACCGCCAAGGGGACCGAGGCCGACCGGGTGGCCGGGTTGATGGGCGGGGCCGACGACTACATGCCCAAGCCCTACTCCCTCGCCGAGCTCGTCGCCCGGCTGCATGCTCTCTTGCGCCGCACCGGCCGCGCCGGGCGGCTTTTGCTCGGGGACTTGGAGATCGACCTCGAGGCCCGCAGCGTGCGCCTCGGCGGTCGGGAGCTGACCCTGACCCGGCGGGAGTTCGACCTGCTGGCGACCCTGGCCGCGGCGCCGGGGAAGGTCTTTTCCCGCGAAGCGCTGCTCGATCGCGTCTGGGGGGAGGACTACCTGGGCACCCCGCGCACCGTGGACCAGCACGTCGCCCAGCTACGCGAGAAGCTCGGGCCGGCGTGGATCGAGACCGTGCGCGGCCAGGGCTACCGCTTTCTGGAGGTCGAGCCGGGGTGATCGAGGCGGCGTTCGAGGGGATCGTGCGCTTCGAGGAGGGCCGGGTTTTGGACCTCAACCCCGCCGCGGCCAGGCTCCTTGGCGTTGAGCCGGAAAAGGTCCGGGGCCGGCCGTTGATCCACGCCCTGCGCGACCGCCGGCTCCTGCGCCTGGCCGAGGTCGGGGGCGAGGCCGACCTCGAGGTTCGCGGGCGGCGCCTTAAGGCCCGCGCGGTCCCGGGGACGCTCTTTTTGCTCGAGGTCCCCGAGGACCCGCGCCTTGAGCTCGATCAGCTGCGCCACGAGCTGCGCACCCCGGTGACCGCGATCCGCGGCCTGCTCGAGGTCTTCGACGACCTCGAGGGGGCCGAGCGGGACGAGGTCCTGGCCCTGATCAAGAGCGAGGTCGAGCGGCTCGTGCGGCTCGTCACCAGCGGTGAGCACGCCAGCCTGCTGCCGCCGTATCCCCTCGCCGAACTCCGGCCGCGACTGGTTCGCCTCGTTCCCCAGGCTCAGACGATGGCCTGGGAGGATCGCCGCGTTCGCCTGCGGGTGGACCGGGACGCGATCTTTCAGATCCTCTTGAACCTGACCGAGAACGCCTTCACCCATGGCCGGCCGCCGGTGCGGCTGGTGGCACGCGTGGAGGAGGGGGGCGTGCTCCACCTCGAGGTCCAGGACCAAGGACCGCCGCTGGCCGAGTTCGAACCCCTCTTCCTGCCCGGTGCCCGGGGTGCGGCTGCGGCCCAGCGGCGGGGGTCGGGGCTCGGGCTCGCCATCGTGCGGCGCATCGCGCGGCGCCTTGGGGGCGAGGCCTACGGACGGGCCCTCGAGCACGGCAACGCGTTCGGCGTTCGCTTGCCCGAGGCCGCCTGGCTTCCGGGATAAGGTGGGGAAGGGAGCGGTTATGCGCGAAGCGTTGGAACAAGAAATCCAAAGGATCACCGCGCGGTTTTTGGAGATGGTCGCCGCGGTCCGGGAGATGGCCGCCGAGGCCACCGAGGCCCTGGTCAAGGGGGACGCGGAGCTCGCCGAGCGGGTGATCAAGAAGGACCGCGAGGTCGATGAGCTGGAGCTGGCGATCGAGGACGAGGTGATCACGGCGATCGCTCGCCACCAGCCGGTGGCCAGCGACCTGCGCTTTTTCGTCACCATCCTGAAGGCGATCACCGACCTCGAGCGGGCCGGGGACTACGCCGCCCACGTCGCCGAGGATGCGCTGGTCCTGGCCCAGGAGCCACCGCTCAAGAAGTACGTCCTCTTGCCCCAGGTGGGCCAGCGGCTCTTGGAGATGCTCGACGAGGTGGCCAAGGCGGTCGCGGAGCGGGACCTCGAGGCCGCGCGCCGGGTGCTCAAGCTCGACGAGGACGTCGACGACATGTACGAGCAGCTCACCCGGGAGCTCTTGACCTACATGCTGGAGGACCCCCGCACCCTTTCCAAGGCCCTGACCCTGCTTCGGGTGGCCCGCAGCTACGAGCGGTTGGGGGACCACCTGGAGAACATCGCCGAGCGGGTCTTCTACTGGCTGACCGGCCGGCTCGTCTCCTGACGTTCGCCTGACACAGCCCGGCTAGGCTCGAAGCGGAGGTGATGGCATGCGCAAGTATCTGATCGTTGCGGTTCTAAGCCTGTTCGCCCTGGCCTTCGCCCGGCCGATCACCCTGACCGGCGCGGGGGCGACCTTCCCCTACCCCCTCTACGCAAAGTACTTTTCCGAGTACGAGAAGCTGACCGGGGTGCGGGTCAACTACCAGTCCATCGGCTCCGGCGGCGGCGTCCGGCAGCTCTTCGAGCAGACCGTACACTTCGGGGCCTCCGACGCGCCCCTCTCCGACGCCAAGATCGCGGAGTTCAAAAAGCGCTTCGGCACCGACCCGGTGCACGTCCCCACGGCGCTGGGCGCGGTGGCGGTGATCTACAACCTGCCCGGCGTCGAGGCCGAGCTGAAGCTGAACGGCCCCGTGCTGGCGGAGATCTTCCTCGGCCAGATCAAGACCTGGAACGACCCCAAGCTCAAGGCGCTCAACCCCGGCGTCGCCCTGCCGGCGCTTCCGATCACCGTCGTGCACCGCTCGGACGGTTCGGGGACCACCTACATCTTCACCGAGTACCTGACCAAGGTCTCCCCGGCCTGGAAGGAGAAGGTGGGCTTTGGTAAGAGCGTGGCCTGGCCGGTGGGCCTCGGGGGCAAGGGCAACGAAGGCGTCGCCGGCCTGGTGCGGCAGGTGCCCGGCTCGATCGGCTACGCCGAGCTGATCTACGCCTTGCAGAACAAGATCGCCTTCGCGGCCATCCAAAACCGCGCCGGCAAGTTCATCCGTCCCTCGCTAGCGAGCGTGAAGGCCGCCGCGGTCCTCAAGGACTTCCCGGAGGACGCTCGGGTCTCCCTCACCGACACCCCGGCCCCGGACGGCTACCCGATCTCGAGCATGACCTGGATCCTCGTCTACCGCGAGATGGCCAAGAACAAGGCGTTCAAGTCGAAGGACGAGGCCCAGGCGCTGGCCAAGCTGCTCTGGTGGGTCACCCACGACGGGCAGAAGTACAACGAGCCGCTGCACTACGCCGCCCTGCCCGAGGTCGCGGTGCGGGTCACCGAAAAAAACCTCAAGTCCCTGACCTACGAGGGCGCGCCGCTCTTGCGCTAAACTCGTAAGCGGCCGGGCGGAGGCGTCGGCCTCCGCCCCCTGCCTTGGGAGCGTGATGCCCGACTGGCTCTATCAGCGAATCGGTGACCGGCTGTTCGCCCTGGTCGTGGTGCTCTTGGCCCTGGGCGTGGTGGGGGCGGCGCTGTTGATCGCCTGGGAGCTCTACCGCGGCGGCGCGCTGGCCCTTGAGACCTTCGGCTTTTGGACCTTCGTGCGGGGGACGAGCTGGGACGCGGTCCGGGGGCAGTTTGGGGCCTGGCCGGCGATCCTCGGCACCCTGATCACCAGCGCGTTGGCCCTGGCGCTGGCCTTCTTCCCCGCGCTGGCGGCGGCGGTCTTCGTCTCCGAGCTGGCCCCGCGCTGGCTCAAGGGGCCGGTGGCCTACCTCGTGGACCTGCTCGCCGCGCTGCCCAGCGTCGTCTACGGGCTCTGGGGGCTCTTCGTCCTGGTGCCTTCGGTGCGTGCTGGCCTCGAGGCCCCGCTCTACCTCTGGGCGGCGACCCATGCCCCCCAGCTGCTGCCCCTGCTCGGGCCGCCGAGCGGCATCGGGCTCTTTTCGGCGGTGCTGGTCCTGGCCTTGATGATCGTGCCCTACGCCAGCGCCCTCGCCCGGGACGCGCTCAGCCTGGTGCCCACCGAGCAGCGGGAGGCGATGTTCGCGCTCGGGGCCACCCGCTGGGAGGTGATCCGGCTCGCGGTCATCCCCTACGCCCGCGCGGGGATCTTTTCCGGCGTGGTGCTGGCCCTGGCCCGGGCGCTGGGGGAGACGATGGCGGTGACGATGCTCATCGGCAACAGCGTGCAGCTCCCCTACACCCTCTTCGGCCCCGCGGCGACGATGGCCAGCCTGATCGCCAACGAGTTCACCGAGGCTTCCGACGACCTCCATCTCTCGGCGCTGATCGCGGTGGGCTTTTTGCTCTTCTTGATCTCGCTGGCGACCAACCTCACCGCGACCTGGGTGCTGAACCGGATGAACCGGATGGGAGGGCGGCGGTGAACCTCACCCGCCGCAGGCTCCGCGACCGGGCGATGTTTGCCCTGGTCTTTTTGGGCACGCTGCTGGTTTTGGTGCCGCTCTTTTTCATCCTCTACTACGTCTTCGTCCAGGGCATCGGGGCGCTGAACCTGGCCTTCTTCACCCAGGGGCCGAAGCCCCCGGGCGAGGTGGGCGGGGGCATGTTGCCGGCGATCGTGGGGACCTTCATCGTCGACCTGATCGCCCTGGCCCTGGCCGCGATCTTTGGGTTGGCCGGCGGGGTCCTGCTCGCCGAGTACCCCGAGCACCCCCTGAACCCGCCGCTCCGGCTGGTCGCGGACGTCATGGCCGGGCTGCCGGCGATCTTGATGGGGCTCGTGGCCTTCGTCCTGGTGGTGCGCCCCCTCGGACACTTCTCGGGCCTCTCGGGCTCGGTGGCGCTGGCTTTGTTGATGATTCCCATCGTGGTGCGCTCCACCGAAGGGGTGTTGAAGCTGATCCCCTGGGAGCTGCGGGAGGCCGGGCTGGCGCTGGGGCTGCCGCGCTGGCGGGTGATCCTCAGCCTGGTCGCCCCGGCCGCGCGGGGCGGGCTGCTCACCGGGCTGATGCTGGCCCTGGCGCGGGGCGCCGGGGAGGCCGCGCCGTTGCTCTTCACCGCTTTCGGCAACCCTTACCTGACCTTCAACCCCCTCGAGCCCATGGACACCCTACCGCTCAAGATCTTCGTCTACGCGATCAGCCCCTACGACACCTGGCACCAGCAGGCCTGGGGGGCCTCGCTCCTGCTGGCCTTTTTGATCATGCTGACGAGTTTCTTGGCCCGACGCCTGACCGGAGGTGCCCGGTGAGCCAGCCCGTGCGCATGGAGACCAAGGACTTAAGCGTTTACTACGGGGAAAAACCCGGCGTGGAACGGGTCAGCCTGCCCGTCTACGACAAGCAAATCACCGCCCTGATCGGCCCCTCGGGGTGTGGCAAGACCACCTTTTTGCGGGCCCTGAACCGCATGCACGACCTCAACCCGCTGGTGCGGGTCGAGGGGGAGGTCCTCCTCGACGGGAAGAACATCTACGCCCCGGACGTGGACCCGATCGTCGTGCGCCGGCGGGTGGGCATGGTCTTCCAGCGCCCCACCCCGTTTCCCACGATGAGCATCTTCGACAACGTGGTCGCGGGGTTGAAGCTCGTCGGGGTGCGGGACAAAAAGCGCCTGGCGCGGGTGGCCGAGGAGGCGCTGCGTGCGGCGGCGCTCTGGGACGAGGTCAAGGATCGCCTGCGCGCCCCCGCGGCGGGGCTCTCCGGAGGGCAGCAGCAGCGCCTTTCGATCGCCAGGGCGCTGGCCGTGGAGCCCGAGGTGCTCTTGATGGACGAGCCAACCAGCGCGTTGGATCCGGTCTCCACCCAGTCCATCGAGGACCTGCTGACCCAGCTCAAGGCGCGGGTGACGATCGTCATCGTCACCCACAACATGCAGCAGGCGGCGCGGGTCTCCGACTACACGGCGTTCTTCCTCGACGGCCGGCTCATCGAGTTCGACCGCACGGAAAAGCTCTTCACCAACCCCCGGGATTCCCGCACCGAGGCCTACATCACCGGCCGCTTCGGCTAGCTGGTATGCTTCTTGGCGTGGATGGACGGCGCGCTTGAGGGCATTCGTCTGCCGCGCTGGGAGGCTGCGCTCATCGCCTGGCTCAAAGGGGTCCCTTTCCCGGGGGCCGCGTTTCGCCTTGCGCTTTTTGGTCCCGCGGGGACCAAGGTCATCGGCGATCCCGATCTCGCGGGGGAGGCGTATCCGCTCGTGCTCGAGGGCGAGCCCTTCGGGTCGCTGACCTTCTCCAGGCCGCTTTCCGGGCCCGAGCGCGCGGTGTTGGCGGATGAGCTCGAGGCGCTCGCCCAGCGTTTCCTGGTTCAAGAACACCGCTTGCTCTCCAACCTGCTCGCCGCCCTGGGGGAGGCGGACTCCCCCAAGGCGTTGGCGCAGGCGTTTTCCAAGGCGCTTCGCGACTACTTGGGGGTGGACAACGTCGGGGTCTGGGTCTGGCGCCGGGGACGCTTTTACTTCCTCGCCCAGGAGGGCCGGATCAGCGAGGCCGAGGCACGCTGGGAACGTGAAGGCCTCTCCCACGGTCGGGGTTTGATCTGGCGCGTCTACGAAAGCGCCCGGCCCCTCTACGTCGAGGCCTATGCCCGGGCCCCTGGCGCGCTCGGCGGCGAGCAGGCCCGGGGTTCGCTGGCCGCGCTGCCCATCGGGCGGGAGCGGCGGCCAAGGTACATCCTCGCGGCCCGCACCCGGGACCGCCGTACCTGGACGCGCACCGACGCCCGCGCCCTGGAAAGGACGGCGCGGGCGCTTTCCAGCGAGTTCGCCCGGCTGGACCTGGCGAGCCGGCTGAGCACGTTGCTCGAGCTCGAGCGCCTGCTTCCCGGCGGGGACCCCGATCGTTTCTTCGCCCGGCTCATGGACGCGGCGGTGGACCTCGTCCCGGGCGCCGAGGCCGGCAGCTTGCTGGTCCGCGACGGGCGGGTGTTCCGCTTCCGGGCGGCGGTGGGGTTCGACCTCGAGGCCCTCTCCGAGCATGCCTTCAGCGAGGCGGACATGGCCAACTGGGGTGGACCGGCCTGGCGGGAGGGGCAGGCGCGCATCCTCAGGCGCGACATTCCCAAGCGGGCCATGGCCACCGCCGCCGAGCCCTTCGAGGCCGCCTCCCGGGTCCACGAGCTGCGCGCGAACCTGCTGGTGCCGATCGTCAAGGACGGCGAGGTCCTGGCGGCCCTGAACCTCGACAGCTTCACCGACACGGGGGCCTTCGACGCGCGTTCGATCCGCATCGCCGAGGGCTTCGCGCTGCAGGCCGCGGCGATGCTCCACGAGGCGGCGATGCACCGGGCGCTCCACTTTTCCGCGCACCACGATCCCCTGACCGGGCTCTTGAACCGGCGGGGCTTTGCCTTGGCGTTCGAGGCCCAGCGCAAGGCGGGTGGGTCCTTCGCGCTCTTGCTCTTCGACCTCGTGGGGTTCAAGACGATCAACGACCGCTACGGCCACCCCGCTGGCGACCGGGCGTTGATCGCCGTGGCCCGCAGGCTGCGCCAGGGGGTGCGGGAGGGGGAGCCGGTCGGCCGCTGGGGGGGCGACGAGTTCGCGGTCTTGGTCCGGGTCGAGGGCAGGGAGGGGGCGCGGCGGGCCCTTTCCCGGCTGCGACGGGGGATCCGCGAAGCCCGGGTCGAGGACCTCCCTCTCCGGGCCCGGGGTGGGTTCGCCCTCTACCCCGACGAGGGCCAGGACCTCGATGCGCTGGTACGGTTGGCCGACGCCCGGCTCTATGAAGAGCGATTTTAAAGTGGTAAGTTAAAACCGGAGATCAAGCCCATGCCGCAGCGCACGGAAGCCCGCACCGTGTTCATCGCCGCCTGGGCCGTGGGCGGTCTGGCCGCGGCGGTCGCGGTGCTGGGGGCCTTCTCGGGTTGGCCCCTTTGGGAGCTCTTCGCGCTGATCGCCGTCGGCACCCTCGCGGTGGGCTACGACTGGCTCTACGCGGCGCTCGTGTCCTTGGGGTTCTTGCTGCTCGACCATCGCGAGGACGGGTTTGGCGAGGTGTTTTGGTTTTTGGCGCTCGCGTTTTTCCTCGCGATCGTCGCGGGGCAGTCCCTGCGCTGGCTCTTGCGCCGGCGGCTGCGGCGGGAGCGGCGCCTGCGCCAGCATCTGGCGCTCTTTTTGGAAGCCCTGGCGAGCGGGGAGGGCACGACCCCGGAAGGGGTGCTCGCGGAGGTCGCCGCCGCGATCCGGACCCATGCCCGCCGTGAGGCGACGGTCTTCGGTTGGGAGGCGGCTTGCCTGCCCGAGGGCTGCCCTGCCGAGGCCGAGGCCCTTCTCAAGCAGGGTCGGGTCGTGCTCCTTGCCGATCGCCTTTACCTTCCCCTCTTCATTCAGGACGATCCCTACGCCATCCTCGCCGTTGGGCCCTTCGAGGCCTTGGGGGAAGAGGAGGTGCGGGTCTGGCAGCGCTTTGCGGAGCTCCTCTCGGAACGCCTGACGCTGGTCTACGAGCGGGGCATCGCGCAGGTCCTGATCGCCCTGGGGCGGGACCTGGTGCAACCGGGCGAGCGGGAGGCGGCCTTCCGCGCCGCGCTTGCGCGGGTCGTTGCCGCCTTCGGGGCCAGGTCCGCGAGCCTGTTGTACGAGCACCGGGGGCGTTACCGGCCGTTGGTCACCGCCGGCCAGCTCGACGAGGCCGAGCAACGGCGCTTGGACGGGGAGGGGCTGGCCTTCGGGGAGGGCTTGATCTGGCGCGTGTACCGGGGAAAGCGTCCGCTCTACGTCGAGGACCTCGCCGAGGCCCGGGGAGCGGTCTTTTCCAAGGGGGCCCTGGCGCTCTTGCCGCTTTGGGGGCGGCGCCGGGCGCGCGCGGTGCTGGCGATCCGCCGCGCGCAGGCCGGGCCCTGGCGGCGCCGGGAGCGCAACGTGCTCGGCTTGTTTCAGGGGATCTTCTCCCCGGCGATCGGGCGCTGGTTCATCGAGCGCCGGCTCGAGGCCCTTTTGGCGCTGCAAAAGCGCCTCTCCGAGGAGGACGAGGACGCGCTCTTTCAGGCGCTCTTGGAGACCGCGGTGGACCTGGTCCCCGGTGCCGAGGGGGGCAGCCTCTTGGTGCGCGAGGGGGAAGCCTTCGTCTACCGGGCCGCGGTGGGCTACGACCTCGAGGGGCTCAAGGCGATTCAGCACACGCCGACGTCGATGCGGGACTGGTGCGGTCCGGGCTTTGACGACGGCCAGGCCCGGATCCTCTCCCGCGAGGAGCGCTCGATCGCCGAAGTAAGCCACCGCCACTCGGACCCGGAAACGATCGACCGCGCGGGCCGGGTGCTGGAGATCGCGGCCAACCTTTGCGTGCCGATTCGCTACAAGGGGCGGGTCCTCGCGGTCTTGAACCTCGACGCCTTCAGCGAGCCCTGGGCCTTCGACGAGGAGTCGCTGGAGGTCGCCGGGGCCTTCGCCGTCGAGGTGGCCTCGCTGTTGCACGAGATCGAGCTCAGGCACCAGCTCGAGCGCGCGGCCCTCACCGACCCCCTCACCGGGCTGCCCAACCGCCGCGCCTTCGAACACTACTTTCGCGAGCTCTTCGCCTACGCCAGGCGTCACGGCCGGCCGCTGGCGCTGGTGGTCATGGACCTGCGCCGCTTCAAGGAGGTCAACGACACCCTGGGCCATGACTTCGGCGACCTCGCGCTGCGCCGGGTGGTCGAGGCCCTGGAGGCGACCCGGCGCAACGGGGACCTCTTTTTCCGCTGGGGTGGGGACGAGTTCGCCCTCCTCTTGCCCGACACCGATTGCCAAGGGGCGCGCGCGGCGGTGCTGCGCTACGCGGAGCGGGTGCGCGGGGTCTGCCTCGAGGGGATCTGCCTCGACGCCAACTTTGGCGTCGCCTGCTTCCCGGACGACGCCAAGACCATGGAGGACCTGATGCGCATCGCCGACGCCCGCATGTACCAGGCCAAGGCGCTCGGGGTGCCCCTGGTTGGCGCGTCTAAATGAACCCCCAGGGCCCCTCGTCCCTTTGGAACCGCAGGTCGTGGAAGGCCTTGACCACCTCCTCGGGCGCGTCCTTGCCGATGCGGGCCATGAGCACGTTCTCGGCGTGGGCGAAGATGTCCGGATCGTCGGTGGCGAAGGGCAAGAACCCCACCGAGCGGTAGAGGTTTTCCAGGAGCTCGCGGTAGGCGAAGGGGGAGAGCCCGGTGCGCTCGAGGTCGTAGTGCCAGTAGTAGAGCGTGGCCACGACCACCTTGTCCTCGAAGCGGCCGGTGGCGAAGCTCGTCTCCAAGAGGCGCTTGGCCAGCCCCTGGCCGCGGTAACTGGGGGCCACCTCGACGGCCCCGAGCTCGTAGATGCCCCCGGTCTCGTCCTGCCCCCAGCGCTCGAAGGCGTCGGGCCGGTGGAACGCGGCGTAGCCGACGATCGTGTCTCCGTCCACCGCCAGGCTCACGCAGCCGTCGGGGCTCTTGGCGATTTCGATCAGGGCCTCTTGCTGCCGTTTTGGAGGCCGGAAGACGTTGAGTTCGGGGTGCATCCGCCGGCGCGCGATCGCCTCCGCCGGCGCGCAAGGGATCAGGCTTACCCGCCCCCGCGCATGCAGGCCAGGCGAATCCGTTGCCACCACCGCGGCGCCTCCTCTCCCTCGACCTCGACCCCGATCCGGGCCACGGCCCAGGCCCCGACCTGCGTGGGGGCTTCCTCCCAAAAGCGCACCCGTGCTCCCTCGAGCCGCCACCAGCCGTCGGGATCCGGCGTGCCGCCCCATTTTTTGAGGTAGCGCGCGAACTGCTCGGGGCTCACCCCGCCAAAGACCATGCGCTCGCCCCCGGCGACCGGGGGGAAGAGGTCGAGGACGTCGGCGTCCTCGAGGGGGGTGTCGAGGCCTTGGAGGTAGCGGATGTCCCGGCCGTTGACGAAGATCGAGTAGCCGTCCTTCGGGGCGTCGCCTTCGAGGAGCTCCTCCCTCAGCTCGGGCCAGCGCGCAAAGAGCGCTTCGAGGACCTCGCGGACCGTCTTTCCGGGAAGCTGGACGTGCTTTTCTCCGGTGAGGTCGCGCAGGGTGGCGTACAGGTTGACCTGTGGCATCCTTTATCATCATGGCATGATTCCGCGGGATGAGGAGACCTTTCGTTGGATCGACGCCGAGGCGCGCCGCCAGGCCGAGGGGCTGGAGCTGATCGCGAGCGAGAACTTCGTCTCCGCCGGGGTGCGCGAGGCGGTGGGCAGCGTCCTGACCAACAAATATGCCGAGGGCTACCCCGGTCGCCGGTACTACGGGGGCTGCCAGTTCATCGACGAGATCGAGACGCTGGCGATCGAACGCGCCAAGAGGCTCTTCGACGCCGCGTGGGTTAACGTGCAGCCCCACTCCGGCTCCCAGGCCAACATGGCCGTGTACCTCGCCCTCCTCAAGCCCGGGGACACGATCCTGGGGATGGACCTGGCCGCGGGGGGGCACCTCACCCACGGCGCCCGGGTGAACTTCTCCGGAAAGCTCTTTCAGGTCGTCTCCTACGGGGTGGACCCGGAGACCGAGCGCATCGACTACGAGGCGGTGCGTCGGCTGGCGCTCGAGCACCGCCCGCGGATGATCGTCGCCGGGGCCAGCGCCTACCCCCGGGTGATCGACTTCGCCCGCTTCCGGGCCATCGCCGACGAGGTCGGGGCCTACCTGATGGTGGACATGGCGCACATCGCCGGGCTGGTGGCCACCGGGCTGCACCCCAGCCCCGTGCCCCACGCCCACGCGGTGACCAGCACCACCCACAAGACCCTGCGCGGACCCCGCGGCGGGTTGATCCTGGGCAACGACGAGGCGATCGGCAAGAAGATCGACAAGATGATCTTCCCCGGCATCCAAGGCGGGCCCCTGGAGCACGTCATCGCGGGCAAGGCGGTGGCCTTCTTCGAGGCCCTCACCCCGGACTTTGCGGCCTACAGCCGCACCGTGGTGGAGAACGCCAAGACCCTCGCGACCGAGCTCTCCGAGCGCGGCTACCGCATCGTCTCCGGGGGGACGGACACCCACCTCTTCCTGGTCGACCTCAGGCCCAAGGGCCTGACCGGGAAGGAGGCCGAGGCCCGGCTCGACGCGGTGGGCATCACGGTGAACAAGAACGCGATCCCCTTCGATCCCGCTCCGCCCCGGGTGACCAGCGGGATTCGCATCGGCACCCCGGCGATCACCACCCGCGGCTTCACGCCTGACGAGATGCCGCTGGTCGCCGAGCTCATCGACACCGCCCTCACCCAGGGCCCGAGCGAGGCCCTGCGCGAGCGGGTCAGGACGCTCGCCCTGGCCCACCCGATGCCCTAGGGAAGGACGTAGAGGTAGGTGCTCGCGGCGTCGTGGACGATGCGCTGGTCGATGCGCAAGAAGGCCTGCGCGGGGCGGTGCGACCCGCCGACGATGGCGAGCCGCACCCCGCCCCGGGCGGAGGCGTAGTAGGCGTAGACGCGGTGCAGCCCGGTCGGCTCGTCGGCGCGGTAGACCCGCCCCGGCGGGGGCAGGGTCTGCCAGCCGGCGGGGAGCCAGAGGTCCTCTTCCAGCGCGTAGCGGCGGCCGTCGGGGTCCTCGACCACCAGGGTGAGGTAGCCGGGCCGCTTGAGCCAGAGGAAAAAGCGCACCTCCTCCCCGACCCGGTAGGCGCCTCCGGGGCCGCGGTCGGGCGCGAAGTCGCGAAGGATCTCCCCCGAGGCGTAGCGCCAGGCGAGGTTCACCTCGCTCCCCGCGGGTTCGATCACCACCCGGCAGGCCGAGAGGACGAACAGGCCCAAAAGGAGCAGGCCGAGCCTTAGGGCGTTCATCCTCCTATTCTAGTCTTTTGAGGAAGGTTCGGCGGTGCAAGGGGCTGGGGCCGAGGGCCTGGAGGGCCCGGCGGTGGGCGGGGGTGGCGTAGCCCTTGTGGGCGTCGAAGCCGTAGCCGGAAAAGCGCGGTGCCAGGTGGACCATCACCCGGTCGCGGGCGACCTTGGCGAGGATCGAGGCGGCGGCGACCGAGGGGCTTTTCTCCTCGGCGCGCTCGGGGTGCAGGAAGGGGACCGGGCCCACCTCCAGCGAGAAGTAGTCGGCGATCACCGCGTCCGGGACCAGCCCCAGCCTGGCGAGCGCTCGGTAGGCGGCGAGCCGCGTGGCCTCGTTGATCCCCAGAAGGTCCACCTCGCGGTTCGTCGCCCAGCCGACGGCAGCGGCGCGGGCAACCTGGCGCACCTTGGCCGCAGCGGCCTCCCGCGCGGTGGGGGAGAGGGTCTTGGAGTCGACGAAGTCCCAGCGCCCCGGGGGCAGGATCACCGCGCCCACCGCGACCGGCCCTGCGAGGGCCCCGCGCCCGACCTCGTCCAGCCCGACGACGGCCTCCAGGCCGTCGTCCCAAAAGCGACCCTCAAGCCCGCGGCGTCGCGCCATAGGCCTTGATGCGCGCGACCACCGCGTCGGGGTCGTCGAGCAGCTCGAGGAGCGCCTCATCGCCCGGGCTGATCGCCCCCTCGCGGAGGAGCGTGCCCTCGATCCAGGCCTTGAGCGGCCCCCAGTAGGCCCGGTCCATGGCGACGATCGGGAAGCGGTGGACCTTCTCGGTCTGGATCAGCACCAGCACCTCGGTGAGCTCGTCGAGGGTGCCGTAGCCTCCAGGCAGGACCACGAACCCCACCGCGTAGCGGACGAACATCACCTTGCGCACGAAGAAGTAGCGAAAGGTCAGGGCGTGGGTCTGGTAGGGGTTGGGCTTTTGCTCGTGGGGCAGTTGGATGTTCAGCCCCACCGAGATCCCCCCGGCTTCATAGGCCCCCCGGTTCACCGCCTCCATCACCCCAGGGCCCCCGCCGGTGACCACCCCGAACCCGGCCTTGGCGAGCGCTTGCCCGAGCGCGTAGCCGGCTTCATAGGCCGGGTGGCCGGGGCCAAAGCGCGCCGACCCAAAGACCGAGACCAGGGGGGTTTTTGCGGCCAGCGCGGAGAGCACCTCGAACCCGTCGACGAACTCGGCGAGGATTCGAAAGAGCCGCCAGGCGTCCTCGTGGTGCAGTTGGTCGATGATGAACTTCTCGTTCATGGGCTGGACTCCCATTCCTGGTAGAGGTGGTCGCCGACGTGGAGACGAAAGGTCGCGCGCTCGCCTTGGATCGGCACCTGGCCCTCGAGCTTCCAGCCCTTTTGGGTTGGTCCTTCGTAGAGCACGCGGGTGCCCGCCGCGTCGGTCACCGTGAGACGGATGTGCTGGCCCTCGAGCTCCGGGGGGAGGCTGAGCTTGAGGGGGAGGCTTTTCGTGGCCTGATCGGCCTGAGGCAACAGGTCTTGCAGCGGGGGTTCGCCGCTTGCGGGAAGCGAGGCCGGGGCTTCCGGGGGCAGCGCAATCTCCGGGCGCTTGGCCCGAGAGACCACGACCGGGGTGCCGACCTCGACCAGGGCCCCAGCCCGGGGGGCCTGGGCGATCAGCTGGCCTTCGGGCAGGGGTGCGGGGACCGTCGCTTCGCGGCTGGCCTTCAGCCCGGCCAGGGCGAGGAGGCGCTGGGCCTCCTCGGCGCTCAGGCCCTCAAGGTCCGGGACCAAGGTCTCCTCCGGGGCCGGACCGGCGGAGGCCACCAGGTTCACCGGGGTTCCCGCGGGCCGCTCGCTTCCCGGGGGAGGGGAGGACGCGAGGACGGTGTCCTCGGGGCGATCGGCGTGGCTCCTGAGCACCCGTCCGAGCTGGAACCCGGCGGCCTCGAGCGCGGCCTTCGCGGCCGCCAGGTTCTTGCCCAGCACCGGGGGCACGGGCTTGACCTCGGGGGCGTTAACGATCACCCGCACCTGGCGCCCGGGCTTGAGCCGGGTGCCGGGCGGGGGCAGGGTCTCGAGCACCGCTCCCGCCGGGGCTTCGGGATCGCTCTTCTCCTCGAAGACGACCCAAAGCCCCTTGCCCTTGAGCGCGGCCAGGGCGGCCTTCGCCGGCTGACCGCGCAGGTCCGGCAGCACGAAGCTCGGGGGGTTGAAGTAGCGTTCCAGGCCCAGCGCCCAGAACCCGCCGCCAGTCAGGAGCAGCAAGAGGACGTAGGCCAGGCCGAGGTAGCGCCGCCCGGACGCCCGTGGCGCCCGGACGCGGGGGGCGTCCTCGGGCTTGGGGGGGAGGTCGAGGACCGTCGCCCGCCCGTCGAGGGCCCCCAAGGCCGCGTGCTTGAGCGAGTAGCCGAGGGGCGAAAGCGCGGTTTCCAGCGTTCCCAGCCGCCGCCGCTGCCAGCGACTCAGGGGGGCGGCGGGGACCTCGGGCCAGTAGACGAAGTGCCGCCCCGGGCGTTTGCTGATCTCCAGCCCCGGGGGCAGGGCCTCGAGCTTTTCCAGCTTCTTCAAGGCATTGCGGTAGCGGTAAAAGGCGTTGCGGCTCTCGGGGTCGTGGACCTCGAACCAGTAGACCTTGCCCGGGCCCGCCGGGCCCTGGACCCGGTAGACCTCCACCGGCCCTTCCTTGGCCTGGGTCTCGAGGATGGTGTAGCCGTCGCCCAGCTCGGGCACAGGGCGATTATACGCGTGCTAGCATGAGATCGATGCCGGTCTACGACGCGCTGGTCGTCGGCGGCGGCCCTGCCGGGCTCTCCGCCGCGTTCTTCCTGGCCCAGGCGGGGCTGAAGGTCGCCCTCTTGGACGCCGGGACCAGCCCCTTGAGGCGGGCGGTCGCGGTCCTGGACTTCCCCGGGCGGCCGGACGCCCCCAGCGGTGAGGCCCTCCTCGCCGACCTGCGGCGCCAGGGCGAGGCGGCGGGGGTGGCGTTTCTTGCTGGTTATGGCGAGGACGTCGCTGATCGCGGGGGCGTCTTCCTGGTCCGCACCGATCGCGGCGGGGCGCTGGAAGCGGAGCGGCTTTTGCTCGCCACCGGAACCGACCCGCGCCTGGGAGCGCTCTTGGGCCTCGAGCCCGCGGGCGCGACCCTGGAGACCGATCCCTTTGGCCGGACCCGCTACCCCAACGTCTACGCCGCCGGACGGCTGCGCCTCCCCGCGCCCAGCTACGCCGCGGTCAGCGCCGGCGACGGGGTCTGGGTGGCGGCGACCCTGGTCTCCGACCTTAGGGGCGAGGTCTACGCCCGTCACGTGCAGGAAGAAGGGGGGCCTTAGCCCCCCTTCTTGGTCAACCTAGGCTTAGGGCTGGTCTAGCTCGGTGACCGAGAGGGTGTAGTTGCCGGTGGTTGCGTTCTGAGGGTTGCCGCCGTCCCAGCTCGCCACCACCAGATAGTAGATGCCGTTGCCGGCGGGGGTGAACTCGAGCCGGGATTCCCGACCGGTGTAATCGTCGTTGAACGCCTTTAGGTCGCCTTGGTCGTCGAAGATCGCGATCATCGTGTCCGGTTGGCCCGAGGACAGGGTTTCGGTGTCAGCGACGATGGGGACGTTGGCGGAGAGTTGGAGCGCGAAGATATCCACGTCGTTTCCGGGATCGATGGAGGCGGCGAGCGCGGTACCGACCGCCATCGGCTGAGCCTGGGAGAAATCGGGATTGCTGATCGTTTGCCCGCTGACGTCGGCGCTGCCGTTGGGTTCGGTTTCCTGACCGGTCATCACCGCGATGTCCAGAGCGTAGGCGTTGAACGGGCTATTGCCGCCACGTTCGTCGCTGACCTCAAGGTAGTAGGTGCCATCGCTCGGAGGCGTGAAGATCAAGAGCGCGTCGTCGGTGAAGTCCTGGTTGCCGCTGTTGGCGTCGAGTAAGGTGCCGTTCTCGTCGTAAATGGCAAGGTAGAGGTCAGCGGTTCCGGTGCGGGTTTCGGTGTTGAAGTAGTAAGTCGTGCCCGCGCTGAGGGTGAGGCGGTAGTAGTCGGCGTCATTCCCGCCTTGCGCGTAGAGGATGCCGTTGTAGGTTTTGCCCACCGCGGCCGGAGTGGCCGAGGTCAGCTCATCGTTGGGTTCGTACGGGTCCTCGGGGAGCGTCACATCGAGAGGGACGGTGATCTGGTTGAGGCCTGGCTGCAGGTCGAGATCGAAGCTGGTCGTGTCAGGGCTCACGCCGGATTCGGGATAGGGCCCGCTCACATAGACCCGGTACCGGCCAGGATCCATGTTTAAGAAATAAGCCTTACCCATGCTGCTAAAGAGGCCCGTACCGGTGGTTTGGGTGAAGCTCAGTTCGGGGCCGCGGTCCCCATCGAGCCGCTCAAGGGTGACGCCGACCATGGGCAGGCCGACGCCCGTGTTTTGGTCGGTGACCGTGAAGACGACCTGGGCGCCGGGAAGGGGCGCGGTTGCTTCGCCGTTTTTGATGGCCAGGGCGGCGTCCACGGCCTTGGCGGCGTCGACGATGCCCCAACCGAGATCTTCGTCATAGCCGTCGCTCTGCACGTCCTGGGCGGTTTGACTGAGCAAGGCCCGAACTTGTCGGGCGTCCAGGCTGCCCCGGCCTCCAGCGGCCTCCATAACGAGCGCGGCGACGCCCGCGGTCGCGGGGCTTGCGAAGGACGTTCCGCTCACAAACGCGTAGTCCGCCGCGTTCGCTGGGCAGCTTGCCCCTGTGGGGTCGGCCTTAAGACAGGCTCGGGTGGTCGGGGTCCAGATGTTCTCACCCGGTGCAGCCACGGTCAGATGCCGCCCGCGGTTCGAAAAAGCCGTCCGCTGACCGGTGGGTTCGGTCGCGGCGACGGTGATCAAGCCAGGAAGCCAGGCAGGATCGGCAAATCCCGTCGTGGGGGTGTTTCCTGCGGAGGTCACCAAGACGATGCCGTACATCATCATCAAGTCCATTGTGTCCTTGGTGACTTGATCGTAGGCGATGCTTCCCCAGGACATGTTGACGATGTCCACGTAAGGACCCCCATCCGCCGGTGGTGTGCCCGTTTGGCAGCCTGCGGGGACGTCGTAGCCTAGGCCCTCCGGACCAAGCACTGCGAACTGCGCGGCGTTGATGATGCCCACTGTGGTCAGGTCACCGGTATCGGGATCGTCGATCGAGAGCGGAACGATCTGGGCTCCGTAAGCGACGCCCCGTCCACCGATGCCGTTGTCGGCGACCGCCGCCGCGGTGCCCGCGACCTCGGTGCCGTGCTCGCCGACCCCGTTGTAGGGAGTGTCCGGGCAGATCAGTTCGGCGGTGGTGCCGTAGAACCCAGGGAAGGCGACGTTGGCCTTGAGGTCGGGGTGGTTGAAGTCCATGAAGGTGTCGTGGATGCCGATACGGATCCCCCGCCCGGTGATCCCCTTGGCCCAGGCATCGGGGGTGTGCAGCTGCCGATGCATCCACTGCTTGGCGAGGTCGGGATCGCCGAGCGCTTGAGCCAGCGCGGTGGCTTCTGCCAGCCGTTCTTCGCGCGGCGTTGCCGGGTAAAGCTTGTTCGCTTGGGCGTAGCGGACTCCTGGGATGCGGGCCGCGATGGCCTTGGCCTTTTCCAGGGGCAGGTGCTTTGGATAGCTTAACAAGCCGATCTTAAGCAGCGAAAAGTCGTGCTCGACGGTGCCACCAAGGGCCTTGGCCACGCGCTCAAGAACCGCTGGGTCGCGGTAGGCGACGAGTAACTGACCGGGGTAATAGCGCACGCCCTCGACCCCGGGGAGAGGCTTCGTGGTTTCGGGGGTGGAACGCGCCGGGGCGCTGATCCGGCCGCATCCGCTGATGAGAAGCGTGAAGAGAATGGCGAAAACGATCCATTTGCGCATCACTTAGGCTCCTCCTTACTGGGGTCCGGCGCCGTCGCCGGTGACGAAGGTGTTCACCGGGCCGTCTTTCACGGCAAACGGGACGCCGAAGGCACGCGCCACCAGATTGAAGAAGTCGGCGGCGACGCTCACCGCGACGATGTTGCCCGCGTCATCGCGCTTGAAGGTCATCGCAATCGGCTGCCAGTCGTAGGCGTGATAGGGGAAGAGAGGCATCGAGGCTAAGCCGTAACCACTTTCGGTCTCGACCAGGCCGTGGGGGATGCCCCCAAGCCCGAAGGGATCCACCGCACCGTCCTCGCCGGGGAGGAAAAGGACCGGAGAGAGGAAGGCGGTGTTGAAGTTGTCGGTTTGCTCGCGATCCAACACGAGGACGGCGATCGCGTTCACATCGCTGCTGTTTTGCACGCTGAGGGCATAGATCGGTTCCAGGCTCACGCCGGTTTCGTGATCCGCGGGGCTGATTGCTTCGACATGGAAGGGCTTGAGCAGGGTGGCTTCGGTGGTGGCCGCCTCACTCTTGTTTTCGCCCTTCACCGCGACGACCTGGTAGGAAAGCGGCACTTCCGGCTCGAGGCCAGGGCTCGCGTCGCGAAAGAGGTAGCCGTGCTCGGTCTGCAGGACCTCTTTGGGGACGCGGGCGATGAGCTGATAATCCGCTTCATCCTCGCGTTTGCGCCAGATCTCGAACTGGTCCGGTTCCGGCGCGCCGTCGGGGTACTGGAAGCTGAGCTCCACCCAACCCACGGCCTGCGACAGGCGGGGGTCGGCGAGGGGGGCTGGCCGCTTCGCGTAACGTTCGGCGAGCGCCTTGAAGTTGCCCTGTTTAAAGAGGGCCACCACCTCGCGCATGGAGTGCCGGCCAAGCGTGCCGAATACGCTGACGTCGCCGAAGGTCACCGCGAAAGCGGAGAGCTCCTGTGGGGACGCTGGCGTTTCTTCGCTGGTGGCCTCGACGTGAACGTATCGGACGACTTCGGTCCGGTTGCGGTTCATGTCGTAGGCGACGATGTAAATGGGCACGAAGCCGGTAAGCCCGTTGAGCGCGATCTTCATTTCCCGGTGCGTGCCATCGAAGTCGAAGTAGCGAGCGTGCTGCACCGTACCGTTCAGGTAGCCCGAGCTTCCGCCAGGGGCACCCGCGCCCACGTCGAGGAAGTAAAAACCGTTCTTGTCCGGCGCTGCCACTTGGCCCTGAATGGTAAAGCGGGCTTCGCCGTCCTTGGCGTAAGCCTCGGAGACCACCAGGGTTGGGGGGGTGGTTGGCAGGTCGGGGTCGAAGGCCGGGCGCAGAATGGTGCTGTAGTACGTGGTTTCCTTAGGGCGCACCAGGAGACCGGTCACTTTTGCCCCGGCGCGTCCTGTCTTGTGAAAGGTCAGGGTCTGAATACCGGCTGGCACCTTGATCCGGTAGTGGCCGTGGTCGTCGGTGGCGACGGTGGCTCCGCTCTCTGGGTTTTTAACCTCAACCCCAGGCACGGGCTCCCCGCCCTTTTTGTCCACCACGTAGCCCTCGACCCATCCCTGGCCGCGAGGGACGAGCTCGCCACACCCCGCTAGCAGCAAGGCGGCGAGCAGGAAGAAAGCTCCGAGGCCAATACGAAGTCGCTTCATATCCTCCCAACTCCTTTCCCATAGCACGATCGCTTGGCGTGCGTCTCTCACGCTAGCTTAATTTTTGGATGGGGTCAACTGATTTTGGCCGAGATTTTTCGTTATCATGCCTAAGAGCATGGACTCGGCCGCGGGCCGGTTGGCCTTTGCCTACGATCGCACGCACTACCATCCCCCGGAGGTGTCGGGGCGGATCGCGAGCGCCATCACCCTTCCCGTGGAGCGGCGCTTTTCCGACCCGCACTTCCTCGAGATCGGGGTGGGTACCGGCCGCATCGGGGTGCCGGTCCTGGCACGGGGGTATCGCTTCACCGCGCTGGACCACGACCCGGCGATGCTCGAGGTCTTCCGCTACAAGATCGCCGGCGTGGGGCGCAAGGTGCGCGTCGTTGAGGCCGACGCCGCAGCGCTGCCCTTTGAAAAGGACAGCTTTCACGCGGTGATCAGCGTGCAGCTCTGGCACCACCTCGCGGACTGGCGCCGAGCGCTCCTCGAGGTCATCCGGGTCCTGGTCCCCGGAGGGTTTCTCTTCGAGGGCTGGGAGGTGGCCGAGGGAGAGAGCGAGGACTGCCGCATCCAGACCCAGTGGGCCGCGTTCCTGGCGGAGGAGGGCTATACGCTCGAGCGCGGCATGCAGCAGCGGGTGCTTGAGCGCGTCGAGGAGGCGCTACGGCAGCTGGGTTTGAATCCCGAGACCCGGCTGGTCGCCGAGTGGGTGGAGGAGCGCACCCCCCGGCAGAGCTTCGAGGCCTTGGCCGAGCGCACCTATTGCTTCGCCCGGGCGGTCCCCGAGGAGGTCTTTTCCCCCACGATCGAACGCCTCGCGGCCTGGCTGGTCGAGACCTACGAGGACCTCGACGCGCCCAAGCCGATCCGCTGGCGGTTTTACCTGAGGAAGACCGAGCTATGATCGAGATCGTCGTTAACACCCCCAGCCGAGAGGCCTTGGTCAACGTCACCGCCGAGATCGAGGCGGCGCTTGGTTCCCTCGGGCTTCGGGAGGGGCTTTTGCATGTCTATTCCCCCCACACCACCGCCGGGGTGCTGGTGCAGGAAGGGGCCGACCCGATGGTGGCCCACGACCTGCTCATGCGCCTGGCCGAGCTCGCGCCGAGGGACCACCCCGGCTACCGCCACCTCGAGGGCAACGCCGACGCCCACATCAAGACCGCCCTGGTGGGGAACGCGCTGGTGTTGCCGGTGCGAGGCGGCCGCCTGGCGCTCGGCACCTGGCAGCAGGTCTTCTTGGCCGAGTTCGACGGCCCCCGCCGCCGCCGCCTTTGGCTCAGCTCAGTACCTGGGCGATGAGCGCGCCGAAAAGCCCGGCCAGGGCGTTGGTCATGTCGTTGGTAAACCCCTGCACGCGCTCTTCCAGCGTCAAGCCGATTAGCGTGTCGGCGAACGCTCCGGCCACCCCGCCGAGGAAGACCGCGCAAAGGCTCGCCCCAAACAGCGGCGCGGCCAGGCTCACCGCGAAGGCGCTAACCAGCAGGGCCAGGCTGCCCCGCAGGCTGAGTGCGGCGTTGGTGCCGCTTTCGACCCGGCCCTGGTCCGGGCGCCAGGCCCAGGGGGCCCGCTGACCGACCTCCCCGGCCAGGGTGTCGGCGGCCGCGCTCGCCAGCGCTCCCAAGAACGCGTTCGGGGAGATCACAAGCCCGATCGCCGCGGGAAGCCCGTTGGCCAAGACCTGCCCCAGGCGGCGGCGGGTGGGCCGGCCGAGCAGGTTGCTGGCGGCAACGAAGGCCGCGAGCAGGGCCGCGGGGGCCAGCCCCCCTCGTGCCAGCACCCACGTGCCGAGGAGGGCAGTGGCCAGCGCGGCCGGTGCGTCGAGCCAGCCCAGCCGCCAAAAGAGGGCGGCGACGGCGAGCGCGACAAGGAGGTTCATTCGAAGAGCGGCGCCCCTTTGGTTTCGACCCCCACCAGGTAGGCGAAGAGGCCGGCAAGGAAGAGGAGGAGCGCGTGCAGGCTGAGCACCCCGCTAAAGCCCAGCGCCCCGAGGAGCAGCCCGGTAACCCAGGGAGCCAACATTCCCCCGACGCGCCCCACCGCCGCCGCCAGCCCGGCGCCGCTCGAGCGCAGCGCGGTGGGGAAGAGCTCCGGGGTGTAGGCGTAGATCGCCCCCCAGGCACCGAGGTTGAAAAACGACAGCAACGACCCGTAGGCCAGCACCTCGAAGACGCTCCCCGCGTGGGCCAAAAGCCAGGCGAAGAGGGCGGAGGCGGCGAGGTAGCCGACGAGGACCGGCCGCCGTCCTAGCCGGTCGACGAGGTAGGCCGCGGAGAGGTAGCCGGGGATCTGCCAGAGGGTCATGAAGAGGACGTAGCCCAAGGAGCGCACCAGGGTGAAGCCCTCCGCGTGCAAGAGCGAGGGGAGCCAGATGAAGGCCCCGTAGTAGCCGGCGTTGAGCGCGAACCAGGCCAGGGCGATGAGGGCCGTCCGGCGCAAGAGCGGTGGGCGGAAGAGTTCGAAGTAGCGGCGGGGCCTGGGGGCACCGGGGGGCGGGGCCGCTTCGCCGATCTCGGTGCCCTCGGCGAGCCAGTCGAGCGCGGCCTCGGCCTCGGCCTTCCGTCCCCGGGCCCAAAGCCAGCGCGGTGACTCGGGAAGGCGCCGCCGCAGATAAAGGGCATAAAGCGCGGGCAGCGCCCCCAGCGCAAAGGCCAGCCGCCAGCCCCAGCGGGGCACGAAGAGGAAGCCGACCAGGGCGGCGAAGAGCCAGCCGACCGCCCAAAACGACTCCAGCCAGACGATGAACCGCCCGCGGTAACGGTGGGAGACGCTCTCCGAAAGCAGCGTCGAGGCCACCGGGAGCTCGGCCCCAAGGCCCAGGCCGGTGAGCAGCCGAAAGGCTAAAAGGGCCCCGTAGTTCGGGGCCAGCGCGGTGAGCAGGCTCCCCAGGCCGAACGCGGCGAGGCTCACGCGGATCACCGCAGCGCGGCCGTAGAGGTCGGCGAGCCGCCCGCCGAAGAGCGCACCGAGCAGCATGCCAAACAGCCCGGCGCTGGCGAGCAGTCCCGCCGCCCCGGGGTCCAGCGCGAACTCGGTCTTGATCGCTGGCAGGGTGAAGGCGATCAACCCCACGTCCATCGCATCGAAGGCCCAGCCCAGGCCGAGCATTAAGAGCAGCAGGCGGTGCCGCGGGCCGGGTTGAAGGCGTTCGAGACGTTCGGTCAGCGCCATAGCTCTTCCGTTATAGAGGGCGCGCTGGACGCAAGCAAGGGCTCCCGCATCGGCCAGTCGCGGTACCCGGCGGCGACGAAGTAGAGGCCCTCGGGCGCGGCGGTGGGGCCAGCCTCCTCGCGGCGCCCGTGTCGCAGGAGCTGGGCGATGTCCTCGGGCTCGCGCTGGCCCAGCGCGACCTCGATGAGCGTGCCCACCATCACCCGCACCTGGCCGCGCACGAAGCCCGAGCCGACGAGCTCGATCCAGGTCTCCTGGCCTCGCAGGCGTAATTCGGCGTGGAAGATGCGCCGCCGGGTGGGGCGGGTCTCCTGGTTGGCGAAGGCGCGGAAGTCGTGCTCGCCGACGAACTGGGCGAGGCCTGCTCGGAGCGCCCCAAGGTCCGGGGTGTGTGGCAGCCAGAGCGCGTAGCGCCGCAAGAGCGCGCTGGGGGTGGCTCGCCAGAGGATGCGGTAGCGGTAGGCCCGCCAGCGGGCGCTCCTTCGCGCGTCGAAGCTCCTGGAGCGGACCTTCGCCCAGAGGACGCGGACCTCGGGGGGCAGCAGGCGGTTGAGCGCCCGGGGGATGCGGTCTTCGGGAATCCGGTCCTCGGTGTCGTAGTGGACGCTCATCTCCAAGGCGTGCACCCCGGTATCCGTGCGCCCGGCGGCGACGACGCGCGGCCGGGCGCCGGGAATCTCGCTGAGCGCGGCCTCGAGCACCCCTTGCACGGTGCGCTCGCCCTGACCCTGACGCTGGAAGCCGGAAAAGGCCGAGCCGTCGTATTCCAGCCCGAGGTGGATGCGTCGCATGCGTTGATCCTACAGAACGAAAATGGCTTTCAATCCCATAGAAAACCAATAAACTTACTTTGCTTACTCAGGATTTGGCTAGGCTGAGGCCGGAGGTGGGTATGCGACGGATATGGATGGTGGTGTTCCTCTTCGGGATGGCTGCTCTGGCCAGCGCGGAAAGCCTGGTGGTCTACTCGGGTCGGGCCAAGGTCCTGGTCGAGCCCCTGGTCAAGGCCTTCGAGGCCCAGACCGGGGTGAACGTCAAGGTGCGCTACGGGACCGACGCCCAGCTGCTGCTTCTCTTGCAAGAGGAGGGCTCACGCAGCCCGGCCGCGGTCTTCTGGGCCAACAGCCCCGGCGCCCTGGTCCAGGCCGCAGCCCGGGGGTATTTGCGTCCCCTGCCCGAGACGCTGCGTTCCCGCCCGGCGCGCTTCGTCCCCGAGGACGGGACCTGGGTGCCCCTGAGCCTGCGCCTTCGCGTGCTGGCCTACCGCGAGGGCGCGGTGGACCCCAAGGTGCTGCCCAAACGGGTGCTCGACCTGCCGAAGCTCGAGGGCTTCGACGGGCGGATCGGTTGGACACCGCGTTATTCCAGCTTCGTGGACTTCGTCAGCGCGTTGCGCAAGCTTTACGGGGACGCGGTCGCCAAGCAATGGCTCGTGGCGATGAAGGCGCGCGCGCCGAAGGCCTACGCCTCGAACTCGGCGATGCTCTTGGACCTCGCCCAGGGGGCGATCGACCTCGCCTTGACCAACCACTACTACGTGCTGCGGCTCAAGTACGGGGGCGCCGAAGGGGAGTATGAAGCGCACGAAGAGGACGAGGCGGAGGAGGAGGGAAGCGCGAACGGGGTCCCGGTGGCGATCCACCACTTCGCGCCCGGCGACGTGGGGAACCTGGCCCTGGTGACCGGGGGCGGGGTGCTGAAGACCGCCAAGCGCCCGGAGACCGCCGAGGCCTTCCTGGCCTTCTTGCTCTCCGACGCCGCTCAGGCCAAGCTCGCCGCGACCGTGCACGAGTACCCGGTGGTGCGGGGGGTGCCCGTTCCCGCCTACATGGGCCGGCTCGACGAGGTTCTGGCGCTTTCCCCCAAGCTCGACTACCGGGCGCTTTTGGACCTTCAGGGCACGCTCTCCCTCTTGCGGGAGGTGGGGCTCTACTAGATGCGCTCCTGGCTGGGCCGGGGCCTTTTGGCCGTGGGGTACGCCTACCTCACGGCCCTCGCCCTGCCCGTCCTCTACCTCGCCTGGCGGGGGCTGTTCGGCGGGGGGATGGGCTGGGACTGGGCGCGCTATCTCGGGCTCTTCGCGAACACCCTAGGCCTGGCCCTCGCGGTCGCGGTGAGCGCCTTCGTCCTGGCCCTGCCCTTGGTGGTCCTGCGGCTGGCGGCGGACGTGCCCTTCCGGCGGGCCCTCGACCTCCTTGCGGTGCTGCCGCTCGCGGTGCCCGCCTACGTCCTGGCCTTCGCCTGGATCGCCGCCGGAGGCGCGGGGGGGATCGCCGCCAGCATGCTCGGGGTCGCGCTTCCCCGGCCGGAGGGGTTTTGGGGCGCCTGGGCGGTGCTTTCCCTCTACACCTTTCCCTACTTCTACCTGGGGATGAAGCAAGCCCTGGAGGCGGTCGATGCCCGGCTCTACGAGGCCGCGCGCAGCCTGGGCGAACCCCCGCTTTGGGCCTTTTACCGGGGGGTGTGGCCGCTCTTGCTTCCCGGCCTCGCCCTCAGCGCGCTGGTCGTCGTCCTCCACGTCGTCGCCGACTTCGGGGTGGTGGCGTTGATGCGCTACCCCACGTTCAGCTACGCGGTCTACCTGGCCTACGAGACCGCCTTCGACCGGGTCGAGGCGGCGCGGCTGGCGCTCTGGCTGGTCGGGCTGGCCTTCGTTCTGGTAGCCTTCGAGGGGCGGATCCGACGCGTCCGTGCGCCTTCCCGGACCCCCGCGCCCTGGCGGGTGCGTCTTGGGGCGTGGCGGGGCGTTGCCCTGGTCTACCTGCTGGGCCTGGTCGCGGTGGCCCTCATCCTCCCTGGATGGGTCCTTCTCACCTGGGCGTTCAAGGGGGGCTGGCCGGGGGGGGCGCTCTGGGCGGCGGTGCTGCGCACTCTGGGTGCGGGGCTGCCCGCCGCGGTGCTCGGGGCCGGGGTGGCCCTCGCGGTGGCCTACGTCGCCGATCGCTCCCGCCGCCACGCCTTCTTGCTGCGCCTGCCCTTTTTGGGCTACGCCCTGCCCCCGCTGGCGCTGGCGTTGAGCCTGGTCTTTTTCGCCCTGGGCGTGGTGCCGCTGCTCTACCAGACCCTTGGGCTCTTGTTCTTGGGCTACACCTTGCACTTTTCCGCCGAGGGTCTGGGGCCGGTGCGGGCGGCCCTCCTGCGGGCAGGGCGGGGGCTTGAGGAAGCGGCCCGCACCCTGGGCGAGGGGCCCTTGGCCGTGGCCCGGCGGGTGGTCTGGCCGCTGGTGCGCTCCGGCGTCCTTTCCGGCGGGCTCCTCATCTTCCTGGGGGCGATCAAGGAGCTGCCGATGACCCTGATCCTGGCCCCGATCGGCTACGACACGCTGGCCCTCGAGATCTGGGGCCGCATTCAAGAAGGGCTTTTTGCCGAGGCCGCCCCCTACGCCCTGGCCCTGGTGGCGCTGGGCGGCGTGGTCGCGGGCGTCTTCGGTAGGATGGGGAGGGAAGCGTGAGCCTCTTACGCACCGAGGACCTGGTCAAGAAAAAGGACGGGGAGAGGGTGCTCGAGGGCATCAGCCTCGACCTCGCGCCGGGAGAGCTGCTCGCGGTGGTCGGCCCTTCGGGGAGCGGCAAGACGACGCTGCTACGGCTGATCGCGGGGCTCGAGGCCCCGGACCGCGGCGAGGTCTACCTCAAGGACCGGCGCATCACCCACCTTCCCCCCGAGGCGCGAAACATCGGGGTGGTCTTTCAGGATTACGCCCTCTTTCCCCACCTCAACGTCGCTGAGAACGTCGCCTTCGCCCGCAAGGGGCGGGACCCCGAACGGGTGCGCGCGCTCCTCTCCAAGCTGGGGTTGACCGCGTTCGCCCAGCGTCGGGTCCACGAGCTTTCCGGGGGGCAGCAGCAGCGGGTGGCGCTGGCGCGGGCGCTCTTGCCGGGGCCGGAGGTGGTCCTCTTGGACGAGCCCTTCTCCAGCCTGGACGCAGGGTTGCGCGAGCGCACCCGGAGCGAGGTGCAGGGCCTCCTGAAGGAGGCGGGCACCGCCGCGATCCTGGTCACCCACGACCAGGAGGAGGCCCTCTCGATCGCCGATCGCATCGCGGTGCTGAACGCCGGTCGCATTGAGCAGGTGGGCCGTCCCGAGGAGGTCTATCTGCGCCCCAAGACCTCCTTCGTGGCCCGCTTCTTGGGGCACACCAACCTGATCGCCGGGGAGGCTGCGGGGTCCTTCGCCAAGACCCCGCTGGGTCAGGTGCCGCTGAGCTCGCCGGCGCGGGGGCCGGTGTTGCTCTCCATTCGCCCCGAACACATCCGCCTTTTGTCTCCGAGCGCTCAGCGGGGGGTGCCGGGGCGGGTCCTGGCCCGGCACTTCAAGGGGCATGACTTGACCTTCGAGGTCGCCGCCGGGGGCGAGCGCGTCCGGGTGCAGTGCGACTACCGCGCTCCGTGGCGCCCCGGGGACGCGGTGCGGCTGGAGGTGGTCGAGCCGGCCGCGGTGCTGGGCGAAGGTCGCTATCCTGTGCTAAACTATTAGTGGTTAAGCTCCCGCTGGGGGGTGGGTCCAGGCCCACCCCCTTTTAGGTGAAGCCATGGAAGACTTGAAGAAGATCGCCGAAGACACGCTCGCGCCCCTGGGCTTCGAGGTCCTCGAGGCCCGGCTGGTCGGCGCGGGGAAGAACCGCGCCTTCCGGGTGCGCATCGAGCGCCAGGACGAGCAGCCGATCACCGTCGCCGACCTGGAGCAGGCGAGCCGGGTGCTCTCGCTGGAGCTGGACCGGCTGGACCCCATCCCCGGGCGCTACCGGCTCGAGGTCGAGTCCCCGGGCCCCGACCGGCCCCTTTTGACCCGGCGCCACTTCGAGCGCTTCTTGGGGCTGAAGGCACGGGTGCGCACCCCGAGCGGCCGCTTCACCGGTCGGATTCGGAAGGTCGACGCGGACCGCGTTACCTTCGAGCTTCCCGGAGGGGAGGCGCGGGAGCTGGAGCTGGGCCAGTTCGAGGCCCAGCTGGCCGAGTGGCCGGACGAACCGAGGTAAGAGGAGGTAAGGCATGAACAAGGAGTTCGTACACGCACTGGAAGACGTGGCCCTGCAGCGCGGGGTCAGCGTCGACGAGCTGATCACCGCCTTTGAGGAGGCGCTGGAGCGCGCCTACCTGCGGCAGCGGGGCTACCGGCCGAAGGAGGTCGAGGAGGGCCAGGGCCCGCTGGTCGAGGCCCACCTCGATCCCCGCACCGGACAGATCGAGGTCCTGGAGATCAAGAAGGTCGTCGAGAAGGTCGAGAATCCGGAACGGGAGATCGCCCTCGAGGAGGCCAGGAAGTACGACCCCGACGTCCAGCTGGGGGAGGAGATGGAGTTCCCCGTGGACCCCGAGGCCTTCTCCCGCATCGCCGTCCTGACCGCCAAGAACGTTCTCACCCAGCGCATCAAGGAGGCCGAGCGCAGCCGGGTCTACGAGGAGTTCAAGGACAAGCAGGGCGAGGTCCTCACCGGGCAGGTCTCGCGCGTCGACAACCGGCGCAACGTCTACGTGGACCTCGGCCGCGGCGAGGCGCTGATGCCGCCCCGGGAGCAGATCCCGAGCGAGCGCTACCACTCCGGCCAGCGCATCAAGGTCTACCTCAAGGAGGTCAAGAAGAGCGCCCGTGGCCCCTCGCTGATCGTCTCCCGCGCGGCGCCGGAGCTGCTCGCCTACCTGATGCGCCAGGAGGTGCCGGAGATCGCCGAGGGCACGGTGGAGATCAAGGCCATCGCCCGCGAGCCCGGCCAGCGCAGCAAGGTCGCGGTGATGAGCCACAACCCCAACGTCGATCCCATCGGCGCTTGTATCGGGCACAAGGGCCAGCGCATCCAGGCGGTGAGCGCCGAGCTCGGCCGCGAGCGGGTGGACGTCGTGCCCTGGAGTCCGGACCCCAAGGAGTTCATCCGTAACGCCCTCTCGCCGGCCACCGTGGGCCGGATCGAGCTCGACCCCGAGGCCAAGCGGGCCAAGGTCTGGGTGGGCAAGGACCAGCACTCGGTGGCGATCGGGCGCAGCGGTCAGAACGTGCGCCTGGCCTCGAAGCTCACCGGCTACGAGATCGACTTCGTGCAGGCCGAGGGGCTCGAGGACCTCGACGCGGCCCTGGCCAAGGCGGCCGAGAGCGAGGAAGCGACGCGGGTCAGCGAGGCCGCCAAGGCTAAGTTCGAGAGCCTCTTCGTCGACGCTTCGGACGAGGAGTAAGCGGTGAAACGGGGGCACGTCCCGATTCGCATGTGCGTCGCCTGCCGCAAGCGGCGGCCCAAGGGCGAGCTCTTGCGGATCGTCGTGACCCCCGAAGGCATCGTGTTGGACGAAAGCGGCAAGCTTCCCGGCCGCGGGGCCTACGTCTGTCCGGACGATCCCGCGTGCTGGGAGGAAAAGCGGCTACGCCGGGCCTTCGGGGCCCGGGCCAGGGCGCTCTCGGAGCTGCTTTGGCAACGATTGGGAGGTAGGCATGGCGAAGGTACGGATTTACCAGCTCGCTAGGGAGCTGGGGATGGACTCCAAGGACCTGCTTTCGGTCCTGGACGAGATGGGCGTCGAGTACAAATCCCACGCCTCGACGCTCGACGAGGAGACCGCGGACGCGGTCCGCGAGCTGATCTACGAGCAGCAGGAAGAGGCCCGCAAGCGGGCCGAGGAGGCCCGCCGCAAGGCCCTGCCCAAGCGCCCCCCGGTGGTGGTGGTGATGGGGCACGTGGACCACGGCAAGACCACCCTGCTCGACTACCTGCGCAAGTCCCGGGTCGCCGCCCGGGAGGCCGGGGGCATCACCCAGCACATCGGTGCGTTTGAGGTCGAGACCCCCCAGGGCAAGGTGGTCTTCATCGACACCCCGGGCCACGAGGCCTTCACCACGATCCGCGAGCGCGGGTCCCGGGTCGCCGACCTGGCGGTGATCGTGATCGCCGCCGACGACGGCATCATGCCCCAGACCCGGGAGGCGATCGCCCACGCCAAGGCCGCGGGGCTGCCGATGATCTTCGCGATCAACAAGATCGACCTGCCCAACGCCAACGTCGAGCGGGTGATGCAGCAGCTCATGCAGGAGGGCTTCGTCCCCGAGGCCTATGGCGGCGACGCGATCGTGGTGCCGATCAGCGCCAAGACCGGCCAGGGGGTGGACGAGCTCTTGGAGATGCTCTTGTTGCTCGCCGAGATGGAGGACCTGAGGGCCGACCCCAACGCCGAGCCGCGGGGGGTGGTGCTCGAGTCCAAGATGGACAAGAAGGTCGGCCCCCTGGCGACGGTGCTGGTGCAGGAGGGCACCTTCAGGGTCGGGGACTACGTCCTCGCGGACGACGTCTGGGGCAAGATCCGGGCGATGATCGACTCCTCGGGCCAGCAGGTCAAGGAGGCCGGTCCGGGCAAGCCGGTGCAGGTCCTGGGCTTTCGCGAGGTCCCGGCCGCGGGGACCCGGGTCGTCTGGGTGCCCGACGAGCAGGCGGCCAAGGAGATCGCCGAGGAGCGCAAGGAGGAAAAGCGCGAGGCCGAGCTCAAGGCCCAGCGTGAGTCCCGGGCGCGCACCATGGCCGACCTCCTGCGGCAGATGCAGGACAAGGAGCAAAAGGAGATCAACCTCATCTTGCGCGCGGACACCCAGGGCTCGCTGGAGGCGATCAAGGGCATCCTCGCCCGGGAGTCCAACGACGAGGTCAAGATCAACCTCCTGCACGCCGACCTCGGCGCGCCCACCGAGGGGGACGTCCTCCTGGCCTCGACCACCGAGGGGGCGGCGATCTTCTCCTTCGGGGTCAACCCCCCGGGTTCCTTGAAGAAGCAGGCCGAGCGAAAGGGCGTGGTGCTCAAGACCTTCAAGGTCATCTACGACCTCATCGACGAGGTGAGAAAGCTCGTCGAGATGCAGCTCGAGCCCGAGTACAAGGAGGAGGTGCTGGGCCACGCCGAGGTGCGCGCGGTCTTCAAGCTCCCCAAGGGCGGCAAGGTCGCCGGCTGCTACGTGACCGACGGCAAGATCGTGCGCAACGCCGAGGTGCGGGTGCTGCGCCGGGGCGAGGAGCTCTGGCGGGGGCGGATCGAGTCCCTCAAGCGCTTCAAGGAGGACGTGCGCGAGGTGCCGGCGGGCTACGAGTGCGGCATCAAGCTCGCGGGCTTCGACGACTTCGAGGTCGGGGACGTGCTCGAGGCCGTCCAAGTGGTCGAGGTCGCCCGCGCCTGAGGGCGGGTAGAATAGGCCACCGGATGCGGCGGGGCAGGGACAGCCTGAGGGCCGGTGCGCTCATCCTGGGCGCGCTGGCCCTCTTCTTGCTGCTCCTGCCCGCGCCGCCCTTCGTCCCCCTGGACCCCGGTCCCGGCTGGAGCGTCGGGGGGCCGGGGATGGTCGCGAAGGCCAAGCCGGGTGCCGGAGCCCTGCTCGCGTTTTGCTCGGGGCGCGGGACCGGTCGCGCGGTGCGCGGCAAGGACGCGCCGGGCCGCCGCCTTATGGCGCGTTCCGGCCACGGCCCCGGCCGGAGGGCCTACCTCTGGTACCGGCGGCTCGTCCTCGAGGGCGGCTAGGCGGCCCCGTGCTGTGCACGCCGGCCCTCGACCCTAGGTCCACGCATCGCAAGGAGGTGTTATGACTTCGAAGTACACCGGATGGTTTTTGCTCGGCGTCTTTCTCCTCGCCCTGGTCGCTATCTGGAAGCCCTGGGCGGGGCCCGACGAGCCCCGCTTCCGGCTCGGGCTCGACCTGCAAGGGGGCTTGCGCATCGTCCTCAAGACCGATGTCGACAACCCCACCAAGGAGGAGCTCGAGCAGGTCCGCACCGTCTTGGAAAACCGCATCAACGCCCTGGGCGTCGCCGAACCCCTGATCCAGATCCAGGGCAAGAACCGCATCGTCATCGAGCTTCCCGGCCTGACTCCCAAGGACCAGGAACGGGCGCTTAAGCTGATCGGTCAGCGCGCGGTCTTGGAGTTTCGCATCGTCAAGGAGGGGGCCTCGGGGCTGACCGTCTCCGAGATCAACCAGATGCTCCGGGAAAACCCCCGCTTGAAGCGCGAGGAGCTGGAAAAGCAGCTGATCCGCCCCGAGGACCTGGGTCCGGTCCTGCTCACCGGCGCCGATCTCAAGACCGCGCGGGTGGTCTTCGACCAGTTCGGCCGGCCCCAGGTGGCGATGGAGTTTAGCCCCGAGGGGTCGAAGAAGTTCGCCGAGATCACCCGCAAGAACATCGGCAAGCGGTTGGCGATCGTCCTCGACAACCGCGTCTACTCCGCGCCGGTGATCCGCAGCGCGATCACCGGCGGCCAGGCGGTGATCGAGGGCCTCTCCTCGGTCGAGGAGGCCACCGAGATCGCCCTGGTCTTGCGCTCGGGCTCGCTCCCGGTAGGGGTCGAGGTCGAGGAGGTGCGGGCGATCGGCCCCACCCTGGGTAAGGATGCGATCCAGGCCGGGATCACCGCCTCGCTGATCGGCGCCGCTTTGATCTTCGTCGCCCTCTACCTCTACTACGGCTTTTGGTTCGGCAGCGTCGCCGCGATCGGGCTGCTCTACATCGCGGTGCTGGTGCTGGGCATGCTGGCCGGGCTGGGGGCCACGCTGACCCTGCCCGGGATCGCCGGCTTCATCCTCACCCTGGGCGCGGCGGTGGACGGCAACGTCCTCTCCTTCGAGCGCATCAAGGAGGAACTTAAGCTTGGCAAGAAGCTGCGCCAGGCGATCAAGGACGGCTTCGTCCACTCCACGGTGACCATCCTCGACGCCAACATCTCCACCCTGCTCGCCGCCGCCGCGCTCTACAACTACGCCACCGGCCCGGTGCGCGGGTTCGCGGTGATGCTCGCGATCGGGATCGTCGCCGCGGTCTTCTCCAACCTGATCTTCAGCCGCTACCTGCTCGAGCGCATCGCCCAGCGCCGGGAGGTGCTCCCGCCCTACTACGTCTGGGGCACCAAGATCCCCTTCCTCAAGGAGGGGCGGGTCCTGACCCCGATCACCCTGACCTTGGCGCTCTTGATGGCCGGCGTGGTCTTCGTCAAGGGCTTCAACTACGGGATCGACTTCACCGGGGGCACCGCCTACCTGATCCGCGCTCCCTTGAAGACCACCGTCCTCGACGTGCGCAAGGCCCTGGACGCGGCGGGGCTCCCCGGGGTCAGCGGCAAGAAGGCGGTGATCACCGAGGTCCAGGCCCCGGCCGCGGACCACAAGGAGTTCTCGATCAAGGTCCCGCTCCTGGACCAGGAGAGCCGGGTGGCGCTCGCCCATCACCTGGAGGCGACGCTGGACGCCGAGGTGCTGCGCTCGGACACCGTGGGGCCGGCGATCGGCGCCGAGCTCAGGCGCAACACGATCCTCGCGGTGCTCGTGGGCCTGGGGCTGATCCTCGCCTACATGGCTTTCCGCTTCGACTGGGTCTTCGGCGTCGCCAGCGTGATCGCGGTGGCCCACGACGTGGCGATCACCGCCGGGGTCTTCAGCCTCTTGAACCTCGAGTTCACCATCCCCATCGTCGCCGCGCTCTTGACGATCATCGGCTACTCGATCAACGACTCGATCATCATCTCCGACCGCATCCGCGAGAACCAGCGCACCCTGCGCGGGATCCGCTACCGCGACCTCGTCGACCTCTCGATCAACCAGACCCTCTCGCGCACGGTGATGACCTCGCTCACCACGATGCTCCCCCTCCTGGCGCTGCTCTTTTTGGGCGGCTCGGTGCTGCGGGACTTCTCCATCGCGCTGGTGGTGGGGATCGTGGTCGGGACCTTCTCCTCGATCTACGTCGTGGGCTCGCTGGTCGCCTGGTGGAAGGAGCGCACCCAGGCCCAGCTGAAGAGGAAGGCCCGCGCCTAGGCGCCGTATACTTGGGGCATGATGCCCCTTTTCGGGTGGCTCTTCACCCTCTTCGTGCTGATCGCGCTGGTGTTCGCCGCGGGCTTCGGGATCGCCTATCCCGAGGCCCGCTTTGCGCTCTTCGGCCTCAACCTGCCGCTTTGGGGCTGGCTGCTCCTGGCCTTTGCCTGGGGCTTGGTCGCGGGGATCCTCTGGTTCTTCTACGCTGAGGCCAAGTGGCGGCTGCGCTGGCGGGAGGAGCGAAAGAAGTCCCAATCCACTCCCGAGGCGACGCCGGAGGCCTCGGTTCCGGTCATCCCTGACCGCGAGATGTAGATGACCCCGGTCTGGAAGGCGCGGCCTTGGCCCGATCCCGAGGCGCTGGCGCGGCTCGCCGAGGCGGTCCAGGTCCCGCCCCTGGTGGCCGCCGCGCTCTGGGCGCGGGGGTTTCGGGACCCCGAGGCGTTGAACCCGCCGCTCCGGCTCTGGCCCTTCCCGGGCCTGAGGCGGGCCGCGGAGGCGGTGGTGCGGGCGATCGAAGGAGGAAAGCGCATCCGTGTCCACGGCGACTACGACGCCGACGGCATCACCGGCACCGCGGTGCTGGTCAAGGGGCTCTCCGCGCTCGGGGCGCGGGTGCACCCCTACATCCCGAAGCGCGACGAGGGCTACGGGGTCTCCCCGGACAAGCTCGCCGAGCACGCCGCGGCCGCGGAGCTCTTCATCACCGTGGACTGCGGGATCACCAACCACGCGGAGCTCAAGACCCTGGTCGAGGATGGGCTCGAGGTCGTGGTCACCGATCACCACACCCCCGGCGAGGCCCCGCCCCCGGGGATCGTCGTGCACCCGGCCTTCGATCCCCGGCTCGAGGGCCAGCCCCAGCCGACCGGCGCGGGGATGGCCTTCTTCTTGCTCTGGCAGGTTCACGCCCTCCTCGGCCTCGAGGCGCCGCTAGCCTATGCCGACCTCGCCGCGGTGGGCACGATCGCCGACGTCGCCCCGCTCTTGGGCCTCAACCGCGCCTTGGTCCAGGCCGGGCTAGCGCGCATCCGCGACTCCGCCCACCTCGGCCTGAGGCTGCTCGCCGAGCGCCACCTCAGCCAGGGGACGGCGATCGAGGTGGCCTTCCGCATCGCCCCCCGAATCAACGCCGCGGGGCGGCTCGGCGAGCCCGAGACCGCGCTCCGGCTGCTGCTCACCGATGACCTCTTCGAGGCCACCGAGCTCGTCGAGCGCCTCGATTGGCTGAACCGCGAGCGCCAGCGGATCGAGGAGGCGATGCTCGCGCGCGTCGCCTCCCGCTTGAACTCCGAGGACCCGGCCCATGTCATCCACGACCCCGAGGGGCACCCCGGGGTGATGGGGATCGTGGCCAGCCGCATCGTGGAGGCCACCTACAAGCCGGTCTTCATCGCGGTCAACGGTAAGGGCTCGGTGCGCAGCGTCCCCGGGGTGAGCGCGGTGGAGGCCCTGCGCGCGGCGGCGCCCTACCTCGAGGGGTTCGGGGGACACCGCCAGGCCGCGGGCTTCAGCCTGGACATGGCCAAGTTCGAGGCGTTTAAGGCCGCGATCCACGCCCACGTTCGCGCCCAGCGCGTGCCCCCGCCCGAGCTCTGGCTCGACGGGCCGCTCTTCAAGGAGGAGCTCGCCGAGGTCTACCGCGCCCTGGCCCTGCTCGAGCCCCTGGGCGAGGGCAACCCCGAGCCGCTCTTCTACTGGAAGGGCCGGCCCGAGGGTCTGCGCCCCCTCTCCGGGGGCAAGCACGTCAAGTTCCTGGTGCGCGGGGTCCCGGTGGTCAAGTGGCGGGACGACGGCGAGGGCCTCTCCGGGGAGGTCGAGCTCGCGGTGCGGGTCACGCTCAACACCTACAACGGTGCCCGTAGCCTGGAGCTGGTGGCCGAGGCCTACCGGCGCCCGGGGCGGGTTCAAGGGACCGGCGAGGCCTGGGCGGAGAACGTGCCGTTGAAACGCGCGCTCGCCCTGGTCGAGGCGGGGAGGCCCGCCTACGCCCGCGGCGAGGGAGCGGCCTGGCTTCGCGCCCGGGGCTTCACGCTCGCCCCGCCGGAGGCCGCCGAGGTCTGGCTGGCCCTGCCCGAGCGGCCCATCAAGCGCCCGGGGGTCAAGGTGGCCCTCGGTCCGGCGGCGCTCAAGGCCCTTTTAGAAGAGGCCGCGGCCTCACCGGTGCGGCGGGCCTACGCCCGCCGCCTGGCCTGGGCCTACCGGGTCGGCGACGCCGCGCTCTTTAGCGAGGCCCTGGCCGGCTACCTGGCGACGCTCGGTTAGCCCACCCGGCGCAGGTTCTCCCGGATGCGTTCGATCTGCGCCCGGGCCTCCTCCAGGCGCTTTTGCTCGAAGGCCACGACGTGCTCCGGGGCGCGCGCCAAAAAGCCCGGGCTGGCGAGCTTTTTCTCCGCGCTTTCGGCCTTCTTCTCGAGCGCCTTGAGGCGCTTTTCCTGGCGCTGCTTCCAGGCCGCGAGGTCCACCAGCCCCTCCGGGACCAGATAGACCGTGACCTCCGGGGTGACCCAGGCCAGCGAGCGCTCGGGCGCCCCGGGCTGGGGAATGGCCCGGGCCAGGAAGGCAAAGACCTCTGCCTCCTCGAAGACCACCTCGCTGCCCGGGCCCTCGAGGTAGACCTCGACCTCCCGGGCGGGGTCCAGCCCCAGCTCGGCGCGCAGGCTACGCACCGCGCTCACCGCGTCCTTGAGGATGCCAAAGGCCCGAAGCGCCGCAGCGTCGACCTCGCCGGGCTCGGGCCAGGCTTCCAGCGCCAGCTCCCGGTCCTCGCCGACCAGGTGGACGTAGAGCTCGCTGGTCAAGAAGGGCATGAAGGGGTGCAGGAGCTTGAGCAGGGTGGCCAACCCGGCCTCCAGGGTCGCCAGCGTGGCCCGGTTTCCGGCCTTGAGGGCGGGCTTCGCGGCCTCGACGTACCAGTCGGCGAACTCGCTCCAGGCCAGCTGGTAGACCTCGCGGGCGGCCTGGGCCAGGTCGAACCGCTCCATCAGCTCGGTGATCCGCGCGACCCCTTCGGAGAGCACCGAGCGGATCCAGCGATCGGCGAGGGTGGGCTGGTCGGTGGTCTCGGAAAAGCCCTCCCGCGCCAGGAGGAAGAAGCGGGTGAGGTTCCAGAGCTTGTTCGCGAAGTGCCGCCCCATCTCGATCCAGCGCCGGTCGAAGCGGATGTCTTGACCCCCGGTCGCCAGGTGCACCAGGCCAAAGCGCAGCGCGTCTGCCCCGTAGGCCTCGACGAGCTCCAGGGGGTCGACGACGTTGCCCTTGGACTTGGACATCTTCTGCCCCTTCTCGTCGAGGACCAGGCCGTGCAGGATGACGTTCTCGAAGGGCCGCGCCCCTTTGAAGTGGTAGCCGGAGACCTCCATCCGGCTTACCCACAAGAAGAGGATGTCGTAGCCGGTGACCAGCGCCTGGGTGGGGTAGAAGGCCTTCAGGTCCTCGGTCTCCTCGGGCCAGCCGAAGACCGAGAGGGGCCAGAGCGCCGAGGAGAACCAGGTGTCGAAGACGTCCGGGTCGCGCCTAAGCTCGGTGGCGCCGCAGACCGCGCAGGCCTTGGGGTCCTCGTCGAAGCGCTCGAGCGGGGGCACGGTGACGTGCCCCTTCTCGCAGTACCAGGCGGGGATCTGGTGGCCCCACCAGAGCTGGCGGGAGATGTTCCAGTCCTTCAGCTGCTTCAGCCAGTCGATGTTCACCCGGCGCCAGCGCTCGGGGAAGAACCGGATCTCGTTGGCCTCCAGGCGGGGGATGACCTCCTCCGCCAGGGGCTTCATCCTGAGCCACCACTGGGGAAAGAGCGCGTACTCGATCGGGGTCCCGCAGCGGTCGCAGGTGGGCTGGGCGACCTCGTAGGGCTCCTCGGCGACCAGGTGCCCGGCCTCGCGCAGCGCCTCGACGACCCTTTTCCGGGCCTCGAAGCGGTCCAGCCCGCGGAAGGGCTCGGGGACCCGCTCCCCGCTCAGGCGCCCTTTGAGGTCGATGACGCTGGGGGCGGGCAGGCCGTGGCGCTGGCCGATCTCCCAGTCGGTGGGGTCGTGGGCGGGGGTGATCTTCAGCGCGCCGGTGCCGAACTCGGGGTCCACCGCGGGGTCGGCGATGATCGGGATCCAGACCTCGGTCAGCGGGATCCAGGCCTTCTTGCCCACCAGCTCGGCGTAGCGCGGATCCTCGGGGTGAACCGCGATGGCCACGTCGGCGAAGATCGTCTCCGGGCGCACGGTGGCGATCTCGATCCGCCCTCCGTCCTCCAGGGGGTAGGCGATCCTGTAGAGCCGGCCCGGGGTCGGGGTGTAGTTGACCTCGAGGTCCGAGAGCGTCGTCTCGCAGCGGGGGCACCAGTTCAAGAGCCGCTCGCCGCGGTAGGCCAGCCCCTCGTGGTAGTAGCGGACGAAGGCGTAGCGCACCGCCCGGGAGCGCGCCTCGTCCATGGTGAAGGCCTCCCGGGTCCAGTCGGCGCTGGCCCCGAGGCGCTTGAGCTGACGGATGATCTGCCCCCCCGAGGCCTCCTTCCAGGCCCAGACCCGCTCTAAAAACGCCTCCCGCCCCAGGTCGTGGCGGGTCGTGCCCTCCTGCAGCAAGAGCCGCTCCACGACTACCTGGGTGGCGATCCCCGCGTGGTCCGTGCCCGGGACCCAGAGGGCCTCATAGCCGCGCATCCGCTTGTAGCGGATGAGCGCGTCCTGGATCGCGTTGTCCAGGGCGTGGCCCATGTGCAGCACGCCGGTGACGTTGGGCGGGGGCATGACAATGACGAAGGGCCGTTTTTCGCCCCGCAAGACCTTCTTGGGGTCGGCGCGAAAGGGCGCCTTGGCCCAGCGTTCCGCCCACTTCGGTTCGACCTTCTTGGGATCGTAAGCTTTGTCCAGCATCGCGTCGGCTCCTTTGGGGCCCGAAACGGGGCCAATGTAAGCCCTATCCTAGCGGTTTGCGCGGCGCCTGGGCTAGGGTGGGGTGGTTTTATGAAGCGTCCCTTAGGACGGACCAAATCCCGCCTCCTCGAGGCCCTCGAAGCCGGTGCCCAGACCGCGGGTGAGCTTGCCGAGCGCCTGGGGCTCTCCCCGGTCGCGGTGCACCGTCACCTCAACGACCTCAAGGCCGAGGGGCTCGTCGCCTACGAGCTCAAAAAGCGGGGCCGGGGGCGGCCCGCGCGCTTTTGGCGCGCCCGGCGGGACGGGTTTTGCCGCGAGGTCCTGGCCAAGGTCCGCGCCCGGCTGGGATCCGAGGGGCTCGAGGCCCTCTTGTTTGACTGGCACCTGGAGCGGCTCCCCCAAAAGGGGCTCGACCTCCAAGCCCTCGTTCGCTGGCTCGAGGCCGAGGGCTACGCCCCCCGGGTTGAAGCGGCCAACGGCCAAACGGTCCTGGTCCAGACCCGCTGCCCCCGCCTCGAGCTGGCCCAGGGGCACGCCGAGCTCTGCCGCGCCGAGGCCCGGGCCTACGCCGAGCGGCTCGGCCGGCCGGTCCGGCTGGAGGCGACGCTGGCCGCCGGGGATCCGGCCTGTCGCTTTTGCCTGGAGGAGTGATGGCGGCCCGCCTGCTCCGGGTCCACGTTGGCGCCGAGCGCCTTGAGAGCCTGCTTTCGGCCCTGGAGGAGGAGGGGCTCAGCCCCAGGTACCTGGGGGAAAAGGCGCTGGGGTTCGAGGTCGAGGTGCTGGTCCCGGGGGACCGCGTCGACCGGGTGCTCTTCAAGGTGCGCGAGATCGCCACCGGCGACGACCTCGCGGTGCTTTTGGCGCCGCTTTGGACCTGGCCGGAGGTGGCCGAGGGCGAGGCCCGCACCGGGATGGAGGAGCTCGAGGCCACCCTGGCTGATGGGGCCCGCATCTCGTCGCGCTACCTGCTCTTGCTCGTCGGCTCCGCGGTGCTCGCCTACTTCGGCCTGTACCGCGACGACGCCGCGCTGCTCATCGCCAGCATGGTCACCGCCCCGCTCTTGATGCCCGCGGCGGCCCTCGCCTGGGCCGGGCTCAGGCGCGACGCGCGGCTCTTGCTCGGTGCCCTCCAGGCGCTCGTCGTGGGCGTCGGCGTCGGGCTCGGCCTGGGCTGGCTGCTGGGGCTGGGGTTCCCTCTGGTCCCCCAAGCGCTGCTCCTTTCCCGCACCCATCCCAATCTGGGGGACCTGGCCCTGGCCTTGGTCTCCGGGGGGATCGGCGCGGCGGCGCTGTTGGGCGGGCTCTCCACCAGTCTGGTGGGGGTGATGGTGGCGCTCGCGCTTTTGCCCCCGCTGGTGGGGGCGGGGGCGCTCTTCGCCCTGGGGATGGCCCGGGAGGCCTTCGGCGCGCTCTTGCTCTTTGGCGCCAACCTGGCCTCGATGATGCTCGCCTACAGCCTGGGCTTTACCCTGGCCTTTCGCTGGCAGATGGCGAAGGTGGCCCCGGCGTTCCTGGCCTGGCTCTTGGTCTTCTGGCTGCTCTGGCTCAGTAGGCCTTGATCGCCACCCCCGCGGCTTCGAGCGCCTCGCGCACCGCGCGGGCGATCTCCACCGCCTCGGGGTTGTCCCCGTGCACGCAGAGGGTCTCGGCTTCGACCCGGACCCGGCCGCCGTCGAGGGCCTCGACCTCGCCCTCGAGCACCATCCTCACCGCCCGCTCGGCGGCCTTCTTGGGATCCCGGATCAGCGCCCCCGCGAGGCGCCTCGGGGCGAGCCGGCCGTCTTGGAGGTAGGCCCGATCGGGAAAGGCCTCGCGCACGTAGCGCGCCCCCACGGCCTTGGCCGCCTCCTCCATCAGCGTGCCCCCGAGGAGGACCAAGGGCAGGTTCGGGTCGTAGTCCTTCACCGCCCGGGCCACCGCCTCGGCCAGGTCGCGGTCTTTGAGCATGCGCAGGTAGAGCGCGCCGTGGGGCTTGACGTGGTGCAGCTCCATGCCTTCGACGCGCAGGAAGGCGCTGAGGGCCCCGATCTGGTAGAGGACGTCGGTGTAGGCCTCCTCCGGGCGCACCGCCAGGTCGCGCCGACCGAAGCCCACCAGGTCGGGAAAGCCCGGGTGGGCGCCGACCGCGACCCCGTGGGCCTTGGCCAGCTGCACCGAACGCCGCATCACCCGGGGATCCCCGGCGTGGAAGCCGGTCGCCAGGTTGACCGAGGAGAGGAGGGGGAAGAGGGCTTCGTCCTGACCCATCCGCCAGGGTCCGAAGGACTCCCCGGCGTCCGCGTTGAGGTCGATCGTCTTCTTCATGGGTCTATGTTAAGGCCGGGCCCAGCGGCCCGGCCTTAACATCGCGAAACCCGCTTACTTCAGGTTTTGGCGGTAGGCGTGCACGTCCTTCGCGGAGAGTCCCTTCTTGCGAAGCTCCGCGACCTCCTCCGGGGTGAGGTGCTCGAAGCCCTCGGGGATCAGCTTTTCGTTCCCGAAGTTGGTGCGGATGTAGCGCACCACCGCGGCGATCTCGGCGTCCGAAAGGTAGCCGAAAGAGGGCATCAGGCCGTTGAACTTGGCGCCGTTGACCTCGATCTCGCCCTCCAGGCCGAAGAGCACGACCAGCGCGGGGTAGGCGCGGTCCTTGAACAGGTAGGGGTTTTCGCTCAGCGGGGGGAAGGCCCCGGGCACCCCCTTGCCGTCCTTGCCGTGGCAGGCCACGCAGGCCTTCTGGTAGACGTCCACCCCCTTGACGTCCGTGGAGACCATCTCCTCGGCCGCTTCGGGGGGCGGGGGCGGGTTGGGGCCCATGTAGGTGGAAAAGTAGTCGAGGAGGATCTGGAACTCCTCGGGGGTGAGCTCGAGCCCGGCCTCCATCATCGACTCGATGAGGTCCTTCCAGGCCTCGCGATCAAGGCCGGCGGAGTCCAGGACGTACCCCAGGTCGTGGCACTGCTGGCACTTGGTGAAGGCCAGGTCGCGTCCCGGCCCGGGCGGAAGCTGGTCGAGCTGGGCCAGGGCCGGGAGGCCCAGAACCAGCGCGGTAAGGACGATGTGCCGCCAGAACTTCATTCAGGAACCTCCCACTGGTATGCGGTATGACGCGGGGTCGAAGAACATGCCCCGGAGCATCCGGGGCATGCCCTCTCGCCGATCAGGAAACTTTGACCTTAATGCGGTCGACGCCGTTCCACTCGTAGCCCGAGGGGTTCCAGTGGATGCCGCCGTTCAGGGGCTGGGCGCGACCCAGCTTGTCCACCGCGCGCACCCAGATTTCGCGCTCGCCGGGGCGCAGGGCGACGTAGGTCTCAAAGTAGGTCCAGCCGAAGAGCGACTTGCCCGGCTTGAGCTTGGCGACGCTCCAGGTCTTGCCCATGTCGGTGGAGACCTCGACCTGGTCGATCGGGACCACGCCGTCGTTCCAGGCGACGCCGGTGACCTTCACCGTGCCGGCCTTGACGGTTTCCCCGTCGAGGGGCGCGAAGATCACGCTCTTGACCTTCTGGTGCCAGTTGGGGCGGGAGTTCTCGAAGGTGTAGTCGCTCTTGGAGAACTTGCCCGGCTCGACCGGGTAGATGGGGACCCGGTAGCGCGGGATCTGGTTGTAGTTGTAGGTCTCGTGCGCCTCAAAGCGCAAGGACCCGATCCACTTGACGTTCATCGTGCCGTAGTAGCCGGGCACGATCAGCCGCACCGGCCCCCCGTGGACCGCGGGAATCGGCTCCCCGTTCATCTCGATGGCCAGGATCGCGTTGTCGCGCACGTAGGGGTCGGTCCAGGGGAGGCTGTGCTCGAAGTCCGGCTTGGAGCCCGAGGGTTCGTCGCGCCCGTTGGCGGTGAGGAACTTCGCCGCAGGCTCGTAGGGCTCCACCTTGAAGTGCTCGAGCACGTCCTTGAGCTTGGGCCCCTTCCAGACGGTCTGGCCCATGCCGCCGTGCTTCCACTGGGTCCCGCCGGTCTTCTTCGCGTACTTGGCATAGAAGCTGCGCCCGTTGCCCGAGCACTGGAGGACCATCGTGACCTCGTGCTGGGGGAAGTTCTTCAGCTCCGAGGCGTCGAACTTCGCGGGCCGGTGCACCAGGCCGATGATCTCGATCGGCCAGCCTTTAAGCGGGATCGGCTCGATGGTCTTGCCGCCAGCGAGGACCTGGTTGTTGCGGATATAGAGGATCTCTTTCGGCGTGATCTCGTACTCGCGCAGGAGCTCGAGGGGCGTCTCCATGACACCGGTCGAGGTGTTGTGCACGATCAGGCGGGGATCCTTGCCTTTGACCACCTGATCCGCGCTGGGTTTGGCCTGGGCGTTCGCCCGAAGCACGCCGGGGAACGCGCCGAGCGCCACCGCGGCGGCCCCGGTGCGTTTGATGAACTCCCTACGGTCCATGCCTTGGTTTTTTTCCTTCATACCGATGCACCTCCCCACAAAGGGTCGGGACATTTATACCACGAAGCCTTCTGAGGGGCAAGGCGGGGTATTTGTACAATCCTGGACATGGCAGCGCACGTGGCCCGGTTGCTCGTCGCCGCCCCGGACCGGCCCGGGATCGTGGCCGCGGTCTCGGGCTTCCTCTACCGACACGGGGCGAACATCCTGGACCTGCAACAGCATTCGACGGACCCCGAGGGCGGGCGGTTTTTTATGCGCCTGGCGTTCGACGCCTCGCGGCTCGACCTGAGCCCCGATGCGCTGAGGGCGGCCTTCGCCGAGGAGGTCGCGGCGCCGTTTTCCATGGACTGGCGGATCACCTACGCCGATCAGGTGAAGAAGACCGCGATCCTGGTCTCGAAGGCCGACCACGCCCTGCTCGAGCTCCTCTGGCGCTGGCGCCGCAAGGAGCTGCCCACCGAGATCACGATGGTCATCGGCAACCACCCTCACCTCGCCCCTTATGCGCGGGAGTTCGGCGTGCCCTTTTATCACGTGCCGGTCGGGGCGGGGGGGATGCCCGAGGCCGAGCGGCGCATGCTCGAGCTTCTGGAAGGGAGGGCTGACCTGGTGATCCTGGCCCGCTACATGCGCATCCTCTCCGCGGCGTTCATCGCCCACTACCCGAACCGGATCATCAACATCCACCACTCCTTCCTGCCGGCCTTCGCCGGGGCCCGGCCCTACCACCAGGCCTACGACCGAGGGGTGAAGATCATCGGGGCCACCGCCCACTACGTCACACCCGAGCTCGACGCCGGACCGATCATCGAGCAGGACGTCACCCGGGTCAGCCACCGCGACACGGTGCGGGATTTGATCGAGAAGGGGCGGGACCTCGAGCGCCAGGTCTTGGCCCGCGCGGTGAAGTGGCACCTCGAGGACCGGGTCCTGGTCTACGGGAACAAGACCGTGGTCTTCGCCTAGGTGACGTAGGGCAACCGTTCGGCGAGCACCACCGCGAGGGCCAAGGAGAGGAACTTGACCTCCTCGGGGTCGGCGCGGCTGGTGAGGACGAGCGGCGCCCGGGCCCCCATGATGATCCCCGCCCCGCGCACCCGCGCGAAGTAGATCAGGCTCTTGTAAAAGACGTTGCCGACGTCGATGTTGTCGACGATGAGCACGTCCGCCCGGCCGGCGACGGGGCTCTTGATCCCCTTGATCCGGGCGGCTTCCTCGCTGACCGCGTTGTCCAGGGCCAGCGGACCGTCGACGATTGCCCCCTTGATCTGGCCGCGGTCCGCCATCTTGGCGATGATCGCGTCCTCGACCGAGGTCTCCATCTCCGGGTTGACCACCTCGACCGCGGCCAAGAGCGCCACCTTGGGGGTCTTGACGCCGAGCGCGTGGGCCAGGGTCACCGCGTTCTCCACGATCTGGATCTTCTCCTTCAGCCCAGGGTTGATGTTCATCGCCCCGTCGGACATGAAAAAGAGCCGGTCGTAGCCCTGGGCCTCGAAGACCAGGACGTGGGAGAGGAGCCTTCCGGCGCGCAGCCCCCAGTCCCGGTTGAGCGCGGCGCGAAGGAAGTCCGCGGACTGGACCAGGCCCTTCATCAAGACGTCGGCCTCACCGGAGGAGACCGCCTTGGTGGCGAGCTCGGCGGCCTCGATGGGGTCGCGGGCAGGGCGGATCTCGAGGCTCGTGGGCCGGATCCCCAGCTCGTCGGCGATGCGCCGGATGCGCTCCGGGTTGCCGAAGAGGATGGGGTGCACCAGTCCCTCGACGCGGGCCTCGTTGACCGCCTCGATCACGTGGGCCTCGTTGGCCGCGGCCACCGCGACCTTCTTTGGCCCCTTGACCTGGGCGATCAGCCGCGCCAGGTCGAGGAGCTGGTTCATCGTGCGTACGGGCTCGATCTCGCCGAACTCAATCGCCATAGCGGCGCACCTCCTCGCGGCCGTCCAGGGCGCGGCAGGCCCCCTCGGCGAGGGCCTCGGTCTCGAACTGGCCGGGAAAGCGCAGGAGCGGGGCCAGGTGTCGGGTCCGGGCCTCGACGCGGTCCACCACGTGGGCGAAGCGGGCCGCGGCGCCGGTCACGAAGAAGGCGTCGGGGCGCGCGTAGACGCTGAGGGCGGCGAGGTGCTTGGCCACCTGGAGGGCGTAGGCTTCGACCACCACCCGGACCTCCGGTTCCCCGAGCCGGGCCTCGATCGCCTTGAGGTTGTCGGTCCCGAGCAGGCCCAAGAACCCCGAGCGCCGGCTGAGGACGTGGCGGGCGGCGTCGAGCCCGCGCTCGCGCACCAGCTTGAGCACCCCGTGGATCGGCGTGGTCCCGGCCCGGTTGGCGCTAAAGGGCCCCTCGCCCAATAGGGCGTCGGTGGTGTCCGCCATGCGCCCCTTCAAAAAGAGCGCGACGCTCGTTCCCCCGCCCAGGTGGGCGCCGACGAGGACCGCGTCCTCGAGCTTCTTGCCCAGCTGCTTGGCGGCGAGCCGGGCGACGTAGCGCAGGTTGAGCGCGTGCACCCGGCTCTGGCGGCGCACTCCGGGAACGCCGGAGACCTTGGCCTCGGGGAGCATCTCGTCGATCGTCGGGGGGTCGACGACGAAGGCCGGCACCCCGAAGGTCCGGCTCAACGCCAGGGCCATCGCCGCCCCCAGGTTGGCCGGGTGATAGCCGTAGGGCGCCTTGAGGCCGAGCGCGGAAAGGCGCTCGTCGACCGCGTAGACCCCGGCGGCAAGGGGGCCAAAAAGGCCACCGCGGGCGGCGATCGCGTCGAACGGGGCCAGCGCCTCGGCCCGCGCCCGGACCCAGGGGAGGCGGGCCGAGAGGTCCGCCTCCGGCGTCTCGCCGATCCCCGCGGGGGCCTCGTCCGCCTCGAGGACCCGCACCCCTTCGGGGGTGCACTCGGCGAGGGCCAGCTTGGTGCTCGTGGAGCCGGGATTGATGACGAAGACGCGCACGCACCTAGCTTACCCCAGCGCCTTTCTCACCCGCCCCTGAGGGCGCCCGTCTAGACTGGGCACATGAAACGCGCGTTGGTACTGCTCTTGCTGTTTTGGGTAGGCACGTTCGTCTTCGCCGCGTATCACGAACAAGAAGGGCTGTTGGAAAACGAGAAGAACACGGTGGAGATCGTCCAGACCCGCGGCCCCGGAGTGGTCTACGTGAGCGTGCGCACCCACCCCCGGGTGGTGCGGCCCAACCTGCCCCCCGGGTTCGAGGACTTCGCGCCGTTCTTCCAGCCCTTCATCGAACCGCCCCGGGAGGGGACCGGCTCCGGTTTCGTGATCGACGAGGCCGGCCACGTCCTCACCAACTACCACGTGGTCAAGGGCGCGGACGAGATCGAGATCCGCTTCAAGGGGGATCCCAAGGCCTACCCGGCGAAGCTGGTAGGCGCGGTGCCACCGATGGACATCGCCCTTTTGAAGGTCGACGCGCCCAAGGAGAAGCTCGTGCCCCTGCCCCTCGGCGATTCGGACAAGGTCCTGGTGGGCCAAAAGGCGATCGCCATCGGCAATCCTTTTGGCCTCGAGTTCAGCGTCACCGAGGGGATCGTCTCCGCGATCCGCAGGAACCCCGGGGTCGAGTCCGGGTTGATCCCCTACCTGATCCAGACCGACGCCGCGATCAACCCTGGCAACTCCGGGGGGCCGCTGATCGACTCCCGGGGTGAGGTGATCGGCATCAACGCCGCGATCCTCACCCCCAGCGGGCAGGTGGGCGCGCCGCAGTTCGCGGGGATCGGCTTCGCCATTCCGATCAACCTGGCCAAGACGTACCTGGCGGAGATGAAATCGGGCAAGACGATTACCGCTGAAGAGATCATCAAGCGGCGTCCCCGCCTTGGGGTCTCGGTGCTGCCGGCCCAGGCGTATCCGGAGAAGATCCGCAAGCGCTACCGGATCCCCGACTGCGGCCTGGTGATTCAGAAGGTGGAGAAGGGAAGTCCCGCGGCCAAAGCCGGGTTGAAGGGGGCGGAGAAGTTCATCTACCTCTACACCCCCGCCGGGGACGTGGTCGAGCTCGGCGTGGGGGGCGACGTGATCGTCGGCGCCGACGGGGTCAAGGTCTGCTCGATCGAGGACTTGCGGGCGGTGCTCTTTGCCAAGAAGCCGGGTGAGGTGGTGCGGCTCAAGATCCGGCGCGGTGACAAGGTGTTGACCGTACCGGTGCGGCTGGCCATCGTCAGGTAGTGCCGCGGGACTGGGAGCGCCACTACCAGGCGGACGCCGGACCTAGCGAGCCCGCGTTCGTGGTGCGCCACTACGCCGCGTGGCTGCCCCCCGGGCCGGTCCTCGACCTGGCCGGGGGGGCGGGTCGGAACGCGTTCTTCCTGGTGCAACGGGGGCACCCGGTGGTGCTCTTGGAAAAGAGCCGGGCCGCGCTCGAGCGGGTGCGCCGGGCCGCCCGCGGGCTCGAGCTCTACGCCCTGCCGGCGGACCTCGAGGACCCCAGCGAACCCCTTCCCCCCGGGGCGTTCGCCGGGGCGGTGATCAGCTACTTCGTCCACCGACCCCTGCTCTACCGGCTGCCGCCCCACCTCGTGCCCGGGGGCCTGCTTTTGATCGAGGGCTTCGACCGCTACGAGGCCTTCCGCCGGGGGCGCCCCAACAGCCCCCACTACTGGGAGCCCTTCGAGCTGGCTCAACCGGTCGCGGGCTTCGAGCTCGTGGCCTTCGGGCAGGGCGCGCGGGGCATGGCCCACCGGACCTTCGCCGTCTGGCGCCGGATATAGTGCCGGTATGCGGGTCGCGATCGAGCTCACCGCCCCGGTGGCCCGGCTTTGGGGCTGGGCGGCGCTGCCCTTGGGGCTGGAGGTGGCCTACCTCCCCCCGGACGGGGACCTGCCCGACGCCGAGCGGCTTTTGCGGGCCGCCCCCGAGGCCTTCGCCGGGGACCCCCGGGCCTATCCCGGCCACCGGGCGGTCCAGGCCGCTGCGGACCGGCTGGTGCGCAAGCGGCTCTTGCGGGCCCTGGGGATCCCCACGCCCCCCTTCGGCCGGGTGCGGAACGCGGGAGAGCTCGAGGCCCTGGGGCTGGTGCACGGCTGGCCGGCCTGGCTCTACCCGCAGCGGGGCGCGGGGCGCCGTTGGCTCGAGGGCCCGGAGCCGCTGCCCGAGGGAACCTACGTCTACGAGCGGGCGCGCTCCTTCGAGCGCACCCTGCTGGGCTTTGCCACCTACGCCAAGGGGCGGCTGACCCGCTGGCCGCTCGCCGAGGCGGCGGGGGCGGCCTGGATGGCGCCCGCCGAGGTGGACCCCGGGCTGATCGCCTGGCTCGACGACGCCCTCACCCGGGTCTTCTTGGCCCTCGGCCACGAGGGGGTGCTGGGGTTCGAGCTCGGGCTGGACGGGGCGAGCCCCTACCTGATCGACGTCCTCCCTTATCCCGATGCTCGGGCCTGGCTCTTTCCCGAGCTCTTCGAGGCCCATTTGCGCGCGGCCCTGGGCTGGCCCCTTCCGGCGCCGGTGCCCTTCGGGGGTCGGGCGCTCTTGATGAACCTCGACCCGGACCGTGCCCGTCGTCATCCCCGGGTACGGCCCTTCGTCCTGGACCGGGCCTACGCGCGGCTGGAGGCCGAGGACCGGTCCGTGCTCGAGGCCGAGTTGGAGGCGCTTCAGGGAGCATGAACCTCGTCGAACCGTTCCAAAGGGCGCTCGAGGACCTCCTCCCCGCGGGCTACGCCGATCCCAAGGCCTGGGCCGCGCTGGGCGGCAAGGTCCTGGCGTTCGCGCTCTTTGCCGCCGTGCTCTACGGCTTCCGCCTGGGGCTGGCCCGGCTCTCCGACCTGGTCTTCAACCGCTTCGGCCCGCGGGTGCGGCGGCACGTCGCCTGGTTCTGGAACCTCGTCTACTGGACCCTGCTCGCTGCCGGGGCGATGAGCGTTTTTGGCCTGGGGCGGCCGGAGGCGGCGCTCTCGGTGGGGGCCAAACTGGTCTTCGCCTACCTGGTCTGGGTCGCCGTCGAGTACGGCATCGAGGCCTACCTCGAGCGCCGCGGGCTGGACCCCAACCTGGTCGTGCTGACCCGCTACCTTTCCCTCGCGCTGCTCCTCGCCTGGACCGCCTACATGGTTGCGGGGCGGGAGATCGCCCCTCTGATCGGGGCCCTGGGGATCGCCGGCCTGGCGGTCAGCTTGGCAGCCCAGGACACGTTTTCCAACTTCATCGCCGGGGTGGTGCTCCTGCTCGACCGGCCGTTTCGCATCGGGGACTGGGTGCGGATCGGGGGCAAGCTGGGCCGGATCGAGAGCATCACCCTGCGCACCACCCGCATCCGCACCCTGGACAACGAGCAGATCGCGATCCCCAACGCCAAGGTGGCCGGGGAGGAGATCCAAAACCTCTCCGCCGGAGGGCCGCTGCGCATCCACGTGCCGGTGGGCGTCGCCTACCGCCACCGCGCCGAGGAGGTGCGGCCGGTCCTGGAGCGGGTGGTCCGCGGGCATCCGGCGGTGCTCGCGCACCCCGCGCCCGAGGTCTGGCTCGTCGGCCTCGGCGACTCGAGCCTGGCGTTCGAGCTCATCGCCTGGATTCCCGAGCCCCAGATCCAGCGCCTGCCCAAGATCGTCGCCGAGCTGACCGAGGCCGCGAAGGCCGCGCTCGACGAGGCGGGGATCGAGATCCCCTTCCCCCAGCGCACCCTGTGGTTCGCCGAGCCCTTGCGCGTCGTTCAGGAGAGCGCGTCCCAGAGCGACGAGACCACCCGGTGAGCGAGGTCCAGGCCGCGCTCGGTGGGCCTGAGGCGCGACCCCAAGACCTCGACCAGGCCGGCCGCCTCAAGGGGGCGGGCGGCGGCGAGGAGCCGGCCCTCGAGGTCCAGCCCGGTGCGGGCGTCGAGCGCCGCCAGGTCCACCCCCTCGCGAAGGCGCATCCCCATCATCAGCGCTTCCCTGACGTGCTCGAGGGGCGGGATGGTCTCCTCCCGCGCGGCCTCCCCGGCGAGCCAGCGAACGAGGGGGGGCGCGGTGCGCCGGATCGCGTAGGCGCCGCCTTTCCGGGCGGGAAGGTGGGCGCTCGCGGCGGGACCGAGGGCGGCCCAAAACCCCATCCGCCAGTAGACCAGGTTGTGCCGGGCGGCCTCGCCGGGGCGGGCGAAGTTCGCGACCTCATAGCGGGTGAACCCGGCCCCGGTCAAAATCTCTCGGGCCAGCGCGAAGGCCTCGGCCTCGCGGTCGGGGTCCTCCTCCAGGCCCATGAGCGCGAAGGGGGTGCCCTTCTCCACCAAGAGGGTGTAGGCGGAGACGTGCCCGACCCCGAGCCGGACCGCCTCCTTGAGGTCGTGGGCCGGGTCCTGGCCGGGCAGGCCTAGAATCAGGTCGATCGAAACCCGAAACCCGGCCTCGAGCGCAAGCTCCACCGCGCGGTAGGCGCCCTTCTTGCGGTGGGCCCGGCCCAGCGTCGAAAGCACCGGGTCCTGAAAGCTCTGCACCCCGATCGAGAGCCGGTTCACCCCTAGGTCGCGGAGCAGGGCGAGGCGGGCCCGGTTGAGGGTGCCGGGGTTGGCCTCGAGCGTCACCTCCGCGCTCGGGGCCAGGGGAAGCCCTAGGTTAAGGAGGCGCACGAGCTCTCGATCGCGCAGGTAGCTCGGGGTGCCGCCGCCGAAGTAGAGGGTCTCCAAGGGGGCGAGGTCCGCGCCGAGGGCCTCGGCCTCCAAGGCGAGCCGGTCGAGGTAGGCCTCGACCGCTCCCTTGGTGCGGCGCACCACGTGGAAGTCGCAGTAGGGGCAGATCGTCGGGCAAAAGGGGACGTGGACGTAGAGCGAGGCAACGCGTGCCAAGGCTTCGTTAGTCTAAGGCCGTGCGCGTCGCCCTGACCCGCCCCGAGGAAAAGGACCGACGGCTCGCGGCCCTGCTCAGGCGGCTCGGCCTGACCCCGGTGGCCATCCCGGTGGTCGCCTACCGCCCGCTTCCCGAGGGCGAAGCGGCGTTTTCCAGGGCCCTCGCCGGGCCTTGGGACTGGTTGGTCCTCACCAGCCCGGAGGCGGCGCGGCAGGCCTTGCGGGTGGCCCGGACCCTGCCCTTCCCGGTCGCCGCCCTCGGCGAGGGCACCGCCCGGGTCCTGGCCGAGGCCGGCGTTGAGGCGGCGTTCCTCCCTCCCCGGGCCGAGGGGAAGGCGCTCGCCGAGACCCTCCCGCTCACCCCGGGAGCGCGCGTCCTCTGGCCCACCTCGGCGCTGGCCGGGTCCGAGTTCGAACGCGCCCTGGCCGCGCGGGGGGCGCGCGTGTTTCGGGTGAACCTCTACACCCTCGGCGCCCAAACGCCGAGCCTCGAGGCCAGACGGGCCGCCGAGACGGTCTTCGCGGTGATGCTCGGCTCGCCCTCGGCGGCCAGGGCCTGGGTTGCGGCCGGGCTGCCGCCAAAGCCCGCGGCCGCGATCGGGGCGCGGACCGCGGCCGCGGCCCGGTCTTTGGGCTTCGACCCGGTGCGCCATCCCGAGCACCCCGGGCTGAAGGGCTGGGTGCGGGCCCTCACCGAGCTTTGTCCCCCCGACGTTGGGTAAACTTGAAAGGATGCGGGCGCCGCCGATCCACCTCGTCGGGCTATCGCACAAGACCGCCCCCGTGGGGGTGCGGGAGTGCGTCGCGGTCAGCGGCGTGCGACTGGCCGCGCTCCTTATGGACTTAAAGCGCGAGGCCGAGGAGGTGGCGCTGGTCTCCACCTGCAACCGCTCCGAGCTCTACCTGGTCGCGCCCCGGCGCGACCCGCTGACGATCTACCAGGACCACCTGGGGCGGTTCCCCGAGCACCTCATCCAAAAGCGGGGAGAGGCCGCGCTCTCGCACCTCTTCTCGGTGGCCTCGGGGCTCGAGAGCCTGGTCGTGGGCGAGGCCCAGATCCTGGGCCAGGTGCGCCAGGCGCTCTTCGCTGCGCGCAAGGCGGGGACGACCGGGCCGCTGCTCGAGCAGGCCTTTCAGCGGGCGGTCTGGGTCGGCAAGCGAGCTCGGGCGGAGACCGGGATCGGGGCCGGGGCGGTGAGCGTCGCCTACGCCGCGGTGGACCTGGCGCGGGCGGTCTTCGGCGAGCTCGAGGGCCGCAGCGCGGTGGTGATCGGGGCGGGGGAGATGGCCGAGCTCGTCCTCACCCACTTCCGCGCCCTGGGGGTGCGCCGGGTGCTGGTGCTCAACCGCACCCTGAGCAGGGCCCAGGCGCTGGCGGACCGCTTCGGCGGCGAGGCCCGGCCCCTTTCCGACCTGCCCCGGGCGTTGCGGGAGGCCGATCTGGTCGTGGCTTCGGCCGCCGCCGAGCGGCCGCTCTTGGGCCTCGAGGACGTGCGCGCCGCGCTCCGCGGCCGCGCCCGGCCGCTCTTCATCATCGACATCGCCTTGCCGCGCAACGTCGCCCCGGAGGTGGGGCGGCTGGACCTGGCCTACCTCTACGACCTCGACGCGCTCGAGGAGGTGGTGGCGAAGAACCTTGCCGCCCGGTTGGCCGAGCGCCCCCGGGTCGAGGCCCTGATCGCCGACGGGGTGGCGGACTACCTGGAGTGGTACGCGGGACACCTGGCGCGGGAGCGGATCCAGCGCGTAGAGACCCGGATCGAGGCCCTCTTCCGCGCGGAGCTCGCCGCTGCCCTGCGCGACCGCCCGGAGGACGATGCCCGGGCGATCGAGCGGCGGCTTTGGCGGGTGGTGGCCAAGGCCAAGCACGCCCTGATCCAGCTGGCCAAGGACGAGGCGATCGGCGATCGGGTGCTCGGGCTCCTCCCCGAGCCATGAGCCTTCTCTTCGCCTTCATCGGGGTGATCCTCCTGGCGTTGGCGATCGCCGGGGGGCTGCGCCGCGCCGGCTGGGCCTCGCTCTTCTTCCTTCTGGCCTTTCTCGCCCACGTCTACGAGACCCGGGCGCCATTTTCCAGCCCCTTTCAGGTGGGGGTGCTGGTGGCGGCCTTCCTGAACGGCTTCGGCCGCTACTACGGCCGCCGTCCGCGGCTTTGGGAGTGGGTGCGGGCGATGGACGCCGCGGCGCTCTTCGTGGTCCTCTTCTCCCTCCACTACTATGACCGCGCAAGCCCCGAGGTGGTCGGGCCGGTGGTCTGGTTCCACGCAGCGGTCTTCTTAATCGCCTACGTGCTCCTGACGCTGGCCTTCCTCGCTGCCTGGCTCGCTCACCTGCAGCACCTGCGCTTAAAGCGCGTCCCCTGGCGGGCGATCCAGGCGCCGCCCCTTCTGACCCTGGCGAGGCTCGAGGCCCCCTACTTCAAGGCCGGCTACGTCTTCTTTACCCTGGGCCTCTTTTCCGGCATGGCCTGGGCCTTTCGCGTCTGGGGCCAGCCCCTGGCCTGGGACGTCAAGGAGATCACCACCCTCGTGGCCTGGGCGCTCTTTACCCTGCGCCTCCTCTTGCCCCCCACGCTGCGCCCGGGGGTGCGGCTCTTGGTGTTGACCCTGGCCTACGCGGCGATGATGGTCGCCTTCTTCGCGGCGCCGCTCTTTGGGGGCCGGCATCCGGTTTAGGGGGCGTGTTCTGGGGGCTCGGCCCGTTTCAGGGCGACGTTGAAGGTCGTGCCCTTGCCCGGCTCGCTCTCCACCCAGACCTCGCCCCCGGAGGCCTCGACGATCGCCTTGACGATAGCGAGCCCCAGCCCGGAGCCGCCGCGGGCGCGGTCCCGGGCCTTGTCCACGCGGTAAAAGCGCTCGAAGAGGTGGGGGAGGTGCTCCTTGGGGATGCCCGGGCCGTCGTCGACGACCTGGAGGATCACCCGCTCGCCGGGCTCGCGCACGCGCAGGCGGATCGTTTTGGCCCCGGCCTTGATCGCGTTGGAGACCAGGTTGGCGAGCACCTGGTGCAACCGGTCGCGGTCGGAAACGACCCAGACCGCTTCCGGAGCGTCGATCTCGATCTCGCCGGCGAAGGTGGGGCCGAACTCGACCGCGACCTCCTCGAGCAGGGAGCGCAGCTCGACGGGCCCCGGGGAAAAGCGCCAGGCGGCCTCGCTCTCGGCGAGCTCCAAGAGGTCGTTGATCAGCTTCTTCATGCGCTCCCCCTCGCGCGCGATGACCTCCAGGCTCTCGAGCTGCTGCGGGCTCGGCTGGGTGCGCCGCCTCAAAAACCCCACGTGCCCGAGGATCGCGGTGATCGGCGTGCGCAGCTCGTGGGAGGCGTCGGCGAGGAAGCGGCGCTGGCTCTTGAAGGCCGTCTCCAGGCGGTCCAGCATGCGGTTCAGGGCCCGGGCGAGCGCCGCGACCTCGTCCGCCCCCTCCGGTTCCGGCAGGGGGTGGAACGCGCGCGCCGAGATCTCCTCAGCCTGGCGCGCGATCGCCTCCAGGGGAGCCAGGGTGCGCTGCATCAGGAGGTGGGCGAGGAGGCCCGCGGCGATCAAGACCAGAAGGGCCACCAGAACGTAGATGCGTACCAGCTGGGTCAGGGTGGTCTCGATGGGCGCGGTGGACTTCCCCACCAAAACCAGAACCGGGATGCGCTGGATGGGCAGGCTGGCCCGGGCCTCGAGCAGCGCCGCCCGCACCAAGAGCCGGAGCGGGGGCTGGCCCGGGCGCTCGAGCTGCACCTCGGCCCAGATCAGCTTCTCGCGTAAAAGCCGCGCGTAGTCGGCGTCGCTCAGGGTGAGGCGGAGGCCTCCGAGGGCCGGGCTCGCGACCAGGGGCACGGCCTCCTTGAGGGCCTGGACCGAGAGCCGGGTTTCGGTGACCAGGTCCACCTCGGCGTAGACGTCCGGGGGCAGGGCCAGGTCCAAGAGGGTCTTGCCCCCGCGGTTGACCAGCCGCACCACCTGCCCCAGGGTCTCGTCGAGCTCCGTGCGCAGCCCCTCGTAGAGGTAGCGGGCCAACAGCGAATAGACCGCGACGCCGATGACCAGAAGGCTCGCGGTCAGCAGGCCCAGGGTGAGGAGGGTGATCCGGGTGCGAAGGGTCATGAGCGCTACGTGGTACGCGGTGCGTCGTGCGTGGTTTTACCACGTACCACGTCCTGCGCACCTCGCACTAGTCTTCCCTCAGAACGTACCCCACCCCGCGCACGGTGTGGATGAGCCGGCGTTCGCCCCCGGCCTCGAGCTTTTTCCGCAGGTAGCCGATGTAGACGTCGACGACGTTGGAGCCGCCCTGGTAGCCGGGCCAGACCTTCTCCTCGATCTCGAAGCGGGAGAAGACCCGGCCGGGGTTGGAGGCCAGGAGCTCGAGGAGCTCGAACTCCTTGTTGGAGAGATCGATCCGCCGCCCCCCGCGGAAGACCTCGCGGCCCTCGAGGTTCAGGATCAGGTCCGCGACCCGGATCTCGCCGGTGATCGCCGGGGTCACCCGCCGCAGGTGGGCCCGCACCCGGGCCAGGAGCTCCTCGATCGAGAAGGGCTTGACCAGGTAGTCGTCGGCCCCGGCGTCCAGCCCCTCGACCTTGTCCTCGACCCGGTCCTTGGCGGTGAGGATGATGATCGGCACGTTGGAGGTCTTGCGGATCGCCCGGGCCACCTCCAGGCCGTCCTTGGCGGGCAGCATCAGGTCCAGGATGACCAGATCCGGCTTCTTCTCCCGAAAGAGCGAGAGCCCGGTTACCCCGTCGTAGGCCGTGAGGGTGCGGTAGCCCTCGGCCTGGAGCTCGAGTTCGATGAAGCGCGCGATGTCCTTTTCGTCTTCCACGATGAGTACCAGCGGGGCATCCATGCCCTAATGGTACCACATGAGAATGAAAGTTTCTCATGATAAAGTATGAGGCACCGGGGTCAGCGGGGGCCGGCCGGAGAGGACGCGAAGGACGTTCTCCACCGCGATTTCGCCCATGCGCACCCGGGTCCTTTCCCCCGCGGAGCCGATGTGCGGGGTAAGGACGACGTTGTCGCGCTCGAGCAGGGGGTGGTCCGGGGGCAGGGGTTCGGGATCGGTGACGTCGAGTCCGGCGGCGAAGAGGGGGCCGTCCTTGAGCGCCTGGACCAGGGCCGGGGTGTCCACGATCGCCCCCCGCGCGGTGTTGACCAGGACGCTCCCCGGCTTCATCCGGGCCAGCCGCCGGGCGTCGAGGAGGCGGTGGGTCTCGGCGGTGAGGGGGAGGTGCAGGCTGACGAAGTCGGCGCGCGCGAGCCCCGCGTCGAGCTCGACGCGGCGCGCGTCCAGCGCCTCGGCCTCGGGCTTGGGCCGGCGGCTGGTGTAGAGGAGCTCGAGACCAAACCCCTTCGCCCGCCGGGCCAGGCGCTGGCCGATCTGGCCGAAGCCCACGACGAAGAGGGTAGCCCCGGAGAGCTCCTTGCCCAGCAGGTGGCCGGGGTTCCAGCAGCGCCAGCGCCCCTCTCTGACCTCGTCCATCCCCTCGCCGAGGCGACGCGCGGCGGCGAGCAAGAGCGCCATCGCCAGATCCGCGGTGGCGTCGGCGAGGACCCCCGGGGTGTGGGTGACCACGATCCCCCGGGCCCGGGCCGCGGCGAGGTCGATGTTGTCCACCCCCACCGCGTACTGGGCGATGACCTTGAGGTTGCGCCCGGCGGCGTCCATCAGCTCGGCGTCCACCCGGTCGTCGACCAGGGTGATCAGCGCGTCCTTGCCGCGCACCTTTTGCAGCAACACTTCCCGGGGCGGGGCGCACCGCCCCGTCCAGGCCTCGACCTGGTGCCCGGCCTCGGTCAGGCGATCGAGCACCCCGCCGGGCAGGACGCGGGTCGCGTAGACCTCCCCCATGCCCCTAGCTTAGGGCCTCCTCGAGGACCGCCTTGGGCCCCCGCGCTTCGAGGGCCTTCAGGCAGTCCAGGATCAGCTGCCCCTGGGCGGCGAGCTCCTCGTAGAGGGTGTTTGGCCGGCGTCGCGGCGGGCCGAGCCGGGCCAGCGCCTCGGCCCAGCGGCGCACCCGGTCCAGCCGGGGATCGCCCCAAAGGCCAGCGAGCCAAAGGCAGTGGGCGAGGCGTTCGTTCTCCAGCCAGCGCGCTCGGCGACGCCCGAGCTTCAAGGCCAGGGCGTGGCCGTACTCGTGGCCGGCGATGAGGTCGAACCCCTCCTCGAGGGCGATCGGCGGGCGGACCCCGGCCTGGCGGAACCCCTCGAGGATGCGGAAGTAGAGCCGCTCGGGAAGCCTGGCGGGGAGGTAGACCTCGCCCCGCCGGGCCGCGGGAAACCCGTAGGGGAGCCTCAGGCGCGCGTGCCAGTCGCCTTCGTCGAGGACGAAGACCTGAACGCGGGGCGGATCGAGCCCCAGCGCGGCCAGCCCCTCGGCGATCCGCGCCAGGTAGGCCTGGAGGTCGCGGGCCTTGAGGGCCGCGCCGCGGCTGGCGTAGACCGGGACCCGGGGGTGGGGGAGGTAGCTAAGGGGCATCTCAGATGACGTCCTCGAGCCCGAGCGCGCGCACCCGGGCGCGGACCTCCGCCTTCAGCCCCCGGTGCTCCGGCCGTTCCAGGGTGGGGTCCGCGTCCAGGACGCGTTTGGCGAGGGTCCTTGCGGCTTCGATGAGCTCGGTGTCCTTGGCCAGCTCGCCGAGCTTGAGCTCGGGCAGGCCGGACTGGCGGGTGCCCCGGAGCTCGCCGGGCCCCCTGAGCTTCAAGTCCATCTCCGCGACGTAGAACCCGTCGCTCGAGGCCTCGAGCACCTTGAGCCGGCGCAGCGTTGCCCTGGAGGCCTCGCCAGCGATGAAGATCGCGTAGCCCGGGTGCGCCCCGCGCCCCACCCGGCCCCGCAGCTGGTGCAGCTGGGCCAGGCCGAAGCGCTCGGCGTTCTCCACGATGATCAGGGTGGCGTTGGGCACGTCCACCCCCACCTCGATCACCGTCGTCGAGACCAGGACGTCGAAGGCGTGGGCGCGAAAGGCGGCCATCACCGCGTCCTTCTCCTTGGCCCCCATGCGTCCGTGCAGGAGCGCGACCCGGGCCTCGGGAAGCAGCCGCTCGACCTCGGTCTTGAGGGCGGTCGCGGCCTTGACCTCGGCCAGCCGCTCGGCCTCCGAGGCCTCGATCATCGGGGCCACAACGAAGACCTGGCGCCCCTCCTGAAGCTGCTTCTTGGCGAACGCGTAGGCCTGAAGCCGGTTCTTCTGGCTGAGGACCCGGGTGCGCACCGGGGTGCGTCCCGGGGGGAGCGCGTCGAGGCGGCTGACCTCGAGGTCCCCATAGAGCGTCAGCGCCAGCGAGCGGGGGATCGGGGTGGCGCTCATCACCAGCACGTCCGGCCGGCCCTGGATCAGCGCCCGTCGCTGCGCGACGCCGAAGCGGTGCTCCTCGTCGATCACCACCAGGCCCAGGCGCTTGAAGGCCACGTCCTCCTGGATCAGCGCGTGGGTGCCGACCACCACGTCCACCTCGCCGGCGCGAACCCGGGCCTTGGCCGCGGCCTTCTCCCGCTCGCTCATCGACCCCACCAGGAGCTCAAGCCGCACCCCCAGCGGGCTCAGGTAGCGGGTCAGGTTCTGAAAGTGCTGCTTGGCCAGCACCTCGGTGGGGGCCATCAGCGCCCCCTGGGCCTCGTTCTTGGCCGCGACGAAGAGGGCCAGCGCGGCGACCACCGTCTTCCCCGAGCCGACGTCGCCCAGGAGCAGCCGCCGCATCTGCCGCTCGGACCGCATGTCTGAAAAGATCTCCCTCGCGACCCGCTTTTGCGCCTCGGTGAGGTCGAAGGGGAGCTGCTCCAGGAAAGCCTCGACCCAGGCCCGCTCCACGCGGAAGGTCTGGCCCTTGAGGGCGCTCTGGCCCGAGCGCAGCATCACCCGGAGCTCGAGGAAGAAGTACTCGTCGAACTTGAGCCGGGCCCGGGCGGCCTCGAGGTTGGCCTCGTCCTCGGGGAAGTGAAAGGAGGCAAGCGCTTCGTCCAGGGGCATGAGCGCCTGCTCCGCGCGGTAGGCCTCGGGCAGGGGGTCGGGAATCGGCCGGGCCAGGCTGAGCCCCTGCCAGACCTTTCGCCTGAGCCAGGCCTGGCTGATGCCCTCCTTCGCCGGGTAGACGGGGACGATGCGGCCGGAGGAGAGGGACTCGCCCTCCTCGGGCTCGAACTCCTCGACCAACAGGCTCTTTTGCCGGCCGCGGAGCTGCACCCGGCCGGTGGCCAGGATGACCTCGCCGGTCCTGAGCTGGCGCATCACCCAGGGCTGGTTGAACCAGACCGCGGTCAGGCCGTAGCCATAGGGGTCCAAAAGCCGGGCCTGGACCAGCTTCATCCCCTTTTTGGGCGTGCGCACCAGGGTCTTTTCCACCACCTTCCCGCGCACCGTGACCTTGGCCCCGGGTTGCAAGAGGCGGAACGCGGGCAGGGCCCGCCGGTCCTCGTGGCGATGGGGGAGGTGGTAGACGAGGTCGCGCAGCGTCCTCAAGCCCAGCTCCCCAAGCCGCCGTGCCGCGGCCTTGCCGAGGGGGGTTTCGGCGAGGGGCATCTCCAGGGAGAGGCCGGCTTCCTCGGAAGGGGCGTCCTCGAGCGCTGGCGCCTCGGCCTCGACGCCGAGCAGCCGGAGCGCCTCGACGAGCCGCCTGCAGCGCTCCGCGCGCTCTGCCCTCGCGTAGCCCGAAAGCAGGCGCAGGATTTCGGGCCGGTCCCTAGCCAGCCGGGCCACCAACTGCTCCAACCCCCCGGCGACCACCCGGTCACGGCAGCCGTCGTTGAGTTCGCGGAGGAGGGGGCGGGCCAAGAGGCGGCCAAGATTCATAAGGCTGAGCTTACTAAAAGCGACAGCTAATGAAAGATGAGGCCGTGCACGGCCTCATCTTCTGCATTTGTGTCAGAGGTGTTATTAACTAGGGATTGCTGCTAGAGCCGCCAGAGCCACCGGTGCTGCCAGAGCCACCGGTGCTGCCAGAGCCACCGGTGCTGCTACCGTAGCTAAATTTGCCGGTGGAGCTATCCCAAGTGATGCTGGTTTCGGAGGCGCCTTGCAGCGTTGCTTCAACGGTGTAGTTGGATCCGTCGCCTTTGCTTTTGACTGTGCACGATTTGACGGCAACTGGTTGGTTTTCCACAAAGGTCGTGCAATTGACACCAGCTGCTGTAATTGAAGTGGGAAGCGAGCCAGTTGGATCACGCTGCGCTTCGACTTCAGTGGCGACATTGCGCACGTAAGCTTGCGCCGCCGTCGTGTTTGCCCGCTTCCGCGCGCTGAGCAGGTTCGGAATCAACACCGCGGCCAAGATGGCGATGATCGCGATGACGATCAAGAGCTCGATCAGCGTAAAGCCTTTGGTCCTGTTCTTCCTCATAGCTACTCCTCCTTCTGGGCTCCGATCAAACATCGGTTACGCGGAGCCCCGGTTAGTGCTGACCCTCATCGGGTCGGTTCGAGTTTAGCCGGAGGTCGTCCCGCGGGGCTTCCCCCAAATGGGGGGTTGCCACCAGGGAATGTTGTGAGGTCGCTCACCATGAGGTTTCGCGACGCGATCGAGCACCGCGCGGAGGCGCTGACCGCGATGGCCCCGGGCCCCGTGTCAGAATGCCCGGCGTGGGCTACCTCTACATCCTGCTCGCGGCCGCGTCCTGGGCGTTGATCGGGCCGGTCGCCAAGTACGCCTTCGCCGCCGGGGTGCGCCCGGCTGAGGTGGCGTTCTACCGCGCCGCGCTCGGGGGGCTGTTCTTCTTCCTGCACGCGGTCATGCGGCGACGCCTGGCGCTGGACCGAGCCGGGGTGGGCCTCGCCGCGGGGTTTGGCGTGGTGGGGGTGGCCGGGTTCTACCTCAGCTACCAGCTCGCGGTGGGCTACGGGGGGGCGGCGCTGGCCTCGGTCTTGCTCTACACCGCCCCGGCCTGGGTGGCGCTGTTCGGGGCCCTCTTTTTGAAGGAGCCGATGACCCGGGCCAAGGTCCTCGCGGTCGTCGTCACCGTGATCGGCGTGGCCCTTCTGGCGGCGGGGGGCGGGCCCCTTTCCGGGGACCTGCGGGGAATCGCCTTTGGCCTGCTCTCCGGGTTTGGCTACGCGCTTTACTACCTCTTTGGCAAGCTCTACTTCGAGCGCTACCCGCCGGAGGCGATCTACGCCCTGGCGCTGCCCGCGGGGGCGCTCGTCCTCGCGCCGGCCGTCCGGGGCCTTCCCCCGCCGGCGGCGTGGGCACCGCTTGTCGTCATCGGTCTGGTCTCGACCTACCTGGCCTACACCTTCTACACGCTGGGGCTCTTGCGCCTCGAGGCCACCCGGGCCAGCGTGGTCGCGACGCTGGAGCCGGTCCTGGCCGCGGTCTTCGCCTACTGGTGGTGGGGGGAGCGGTTCTCGACGCTCGGCTACCTGGGGGCGGGGCTGGTGCTCCTCGCGGTGTACCTGGTCATACGGCGATGAAGTCCCGCCAGGCCTCGGGAAGCTCCTTGGCCTCGAGGACCAGCGCCTCGTAGTAGCGCGGCGCCCGGGGGCGGGCGATCAGCCGCATCCCCGCTTCTTCCGGGGTGCGGCTGCCCTTTTTCAGGTTGCAGGCCTTGCAGGCGGTGACCAGGTTCTCCCAGCTGCTCTTGCCCCCGCGGCTTTTGGGCAGCACGTGGTCCAGGGTCAGCTCGCCCCCGCGTTGCCCGCAGTACTGGCAGGTGTAGCGGTCGCGCCGGAAGACGTTTCGCCGGGAAAGGGCGAGCCGCCCGGGTGGGCGGCGGATCATGCGTTTGAGGCGGACGATGCTCGGCACCGGATAGGGCCGGTTGGGGGTCCGTAGGACCTCGTTCGAGGCCACCACCACCTCCGCCCGGCCGGACTGCACCAGGATGACGCCGCGCTTGATCGAGGTCAGGCCCAGGGGCTCGTAGCCCGCGTTCAGCACCAGGATCCGGGGCGCGTCGAGGTTCACCGCGCTCCACTATACCGAACCCCGGTTTTTCTAGGGTAGGATTTTGGGCAATATGGCGCTGATCGTGCAAAAGTTCGGGGGGACCAGCGTCGGCGACCTGGACAAGATCAAGAAGGTCGCCCTTCGGGTGGCCCACTACCGGGAGGCGGGCCACGACCTGGTGGTGGTGGTGAGCGCGATGGGGAAGACCACCGACGAGCTCATCAATCTGGCTCGGCGGGTGAACCGTCGCCCCAGTCCCCGCGAGCTCGACCTCCTGACCACCATCGGGGAGCAGAAGTCGGCAGCGCTCTTGGCGCTCCAGCTCGAGGCCCTGGGGGTGCCCGCGCGGGCCTTCGTGCAGCACCAGATCGGCATCATTACCGACGGCCGCTACACCAACGCGCGGATCCTCGAGGTGCGGCCCGAACGCATCCAGCGGGCGCTCCGCGAGGGGAGGGTGGCGGTGGTCGGGGGCTTCATGGGTACCACCCCGGAGGGGGAGGTGACGACGCTCGGCCGCGGCGGCTCGGACACCACCGCGGTGGCCCTGGCGGCGGCCCTCGGGGCCAAGGAGGCGGAGATCTTCACCGACACTGAAGGGGTCTACACCACCGACCCGCACCTGATCCCCGAGGCGCAAAAGCTCCCCTTCATCGGCTACGACCAGATGCTCGAGATGGCCGCGCTGGGGGCCAAGGTCCTCCACCCCCGCGCGGTCTGGTACGCCAAGCGCTACGGGGTGCGCTTGCACGTGCGCTCGAGCTTTTCCTACAACCCCGGAACGATCGTGGCGGAGGAGACGACGATGCAGCTGGCAAGACCGGTGACCGGTGTGGCGTTGGATTTGGAGCAGGCGGAGATTGGCTTGATCGGCATCCCCGATCGCCCCGGGGTCGCGGCCAAGGTCTTCGAGGCCCTGGGTCAGGCGGGGATCGCGGTGGACATGATCATCCAGGGCGTGCCAGGGCACGAGGAGAGCCGCACCCAGATGGCCTTCACCGTGCCCAAGGACTACGCCGAGGACGCGCTCGGCGCGCTCGCGCCGGTGCTCGAGGCGCTCGGCGGCGAGGCGGTCTTGAACCCCGAGATCGCCAAGGTCTCGATCGTCGGCGTGGCCCTCGCCAGCACCCCGGGGATCCCCGCCCGGATGTTCGAGGCGGTCTCCCGGGTGGGGGCGAACATTCACATGATCGCCACCAGCGAGGTGCGCATCAGCGTGGTCATCGACGCCGAGCACGCCGAGGCGGCGCTCAAGAGCGTGCACCAGGCGTTCGAGCTCGACAAGCCCCTGGAGGAGACCCGTGAATAAGGTGCGCTTCACCTGGGACGACATCCTCGAGCACACCCGCACCCTGGTGAAGCAGCTCGAGGGCCAGACCTTCGACGCCCTGTTGGCCATCACCCGCGGGGGGATGATCCCCGGGGCCCTTCTCAGCGAGGCGCTGCACATCCGCAACGTGATGAGCGCGGCGGTGATGCTCTACGACGACACCGAGCGCACCCGGGAAGAGCCCCACTTCCTGCAGTTCCCGGTCGACGCCCTGATCCTCGACAAGCGGGTGCTGGTGGTCGACGACGTCTGGGACTCCGGGCGCACCGCGGTGGCGGTGCGGCGGCGGGTGGAGGAGGCCGGGGGCGTCCCTACCCTCGCGGTGCTGCACTACAAGCCCAAGCACTCCGCCTACCCTGACGACCGCCCCGATTACTACGCGCTGGAGACCGACGCCTGGATCGTCTACCCCTGGGATCCCGAGAGCTGGCTCGACTAGGGCGGGTGCTATACTTGCCCAAGTGTACGGCGTTCTGGCCTGGCCTCCCGAAGACCTCAGCGCCTTCATGGAGGCGCTGCAGGAAACCTACGGGGTCAAAGGCTACGGGCCGCCCCACCTGAACCTGCGCCAGCCCTTCAAGTGGCGCTGGAGCGAGGAGGCCTTGCGCCGCGGCGTCGAGGGGATCCTCCGCGGCCATCAGCCGTTTCGGGTGCGCCTTGGGGACTGGCGGGTGTTCGAGAACAAGGGCGCGGTCTACCTCCGCGCCTACGGGGGAAGCGCCTTCGAGCGTCTCTACAAGGCGCTCGAGCCCTTGGCCCCGCCGGAGGCTGAGATCGAGGGGCCGGCTTACATCCCCCACCTCACCCTGGCGCTTGGGCTCGACCCGGAGGCCGCCTACGACCTGGCCCGAAGGCTCCCCCCGCCGCCCCGCAAGTCGTTCTTGCTCAAGGAGGTCGCCCTGGTCAAGGACGAGGACGGCGGCCAGCTCGTGGAGATCGCCCGCTTGCCCCTCGGGCTGGAAACAAGGACGCGGGCGCACGCCGCGCCCGCGTCCTCGTCCTAGCCTTCGATCAGGCGGTCTTGAAGCGCAGGTACCAGCGCTTGAACTCGGCGTACTCGTCCTTCTTGGCCTCGTCCTTCTTGACCTCCTCGATCGTCGCCGGGGGTGGGACGATCGCCGGCTCACCGGGCCGCCAGTTCGCCGGGGTGGCGAGGCCGGTCTTGTCGGTGAACTGCAGGGCGTCGATAAAGCGCAGGATCTCGTCGATGTTGCGGCCGGTGGAGAGCGGGTAGTAGAGGACGCCGCGCACGATCTGGTCGGGGTCGATGATGAAGACCGCCCGCACCGCCGCGGTCTCGGACTGGGCGGGGTGGATCATCCCGTACTTGGTGGCGACCTTCATGTCCAAGTCGGCGATGACCGGGAAGTCGATCGTCACCCCGCTCATCTCCTCGAGGTCCTTCACCCAGGCCAGGTGGCTGTAGATCGAGTCGATCGAGAGGCCGATGAGCTGCACGTTGCGCGCTTCGAACTCCTTTTGCGCCCGGGCGAAGGCCATGAACTCGGTGGAGCAGACCGGGGTGAAGTCCGCGGGGTGGGAGAAGAGCACCACCCACTTGCCCTTGAAGTCCGAGAGCTTGACGATGCCCTTGGTGGTCTTGGCCTCGAACTGAGGCGCGGGATCGCCGATCTTGGGCAGGCTGGGTTGAGCTTGGGTCTCGATGGTTTCCATAATCATTACACCTCCAGGGGGTATTCTATGACCGCGCCCGCCGGATGTCAAGGCGTACCATGCGAAGGGTGCGGGGCTATCAAGATCCGGTCATCGCCGAAGGGGCATCGCGGCTCTTCGAACGGGCCCGGGCGGCGGCGCGCTCGGGCCAGCGGGTGCGCTGGATCACCCTGCCCTCGCTGCGCGACGACGCCCTGGTGCGCCTGGCCGCCGATGGGGCGCGGCTCGGCGTCGACGCGCTGCACTTTCAGGCCCTCTACCTCGAGGCCCTCGCGGCCAAGGACCCCCCGAGCGGGCTGATCGGGACCGGGGAGCGGGTAGCGCGGGTCGCCGAGCTCTTGTACCAGCGCGACTGGCTCCTCGCTCCGGGAATGGCCCGGCTTTACGCGCGGGCGATCGCCGAGCTCAAGCGGTTTGCGCTCTCCCCGGAAGCCCTCCCCGGCGACGACCGCGAGGTCCGCCGCCTGGCCGAGGTCTACGCCGCCTACGAGGCGGAAAAGGGGGACGGTCTGGACCCCGACGACGTCGCCTGGCTCGCGGTGCGCCGGGCCGAGGCCGGCGCGCTGCCCGTCGAGGGCGATGCGTTCTTCGTGGCCGGCTTCTTCGAGCTGGCCCCGCGGGAGCTCCGGTTTTTGCGGGCGCTGGATGGAACGAAGGAAGTGCACCTGGTCCTTCCCGAGGACCCCGGGGTGGGCCTTGTGCCGCTCACCCCGAGGCCCAACCGGCGTCGGCTCTTGCGCGCCGAGAACCCGGTGCACGAGCTGCGCTACGTCCTCGGCGAGGTCAAGGCGGACCTCCTCGCCGGGGGACGCGACCCTTCGGAGGTGGCGATCGTCGCTCCCGAGGGGAAGCTCGCTGAGCTCGAGCTCCTCGCCCGGGAATACCAGATACCCCTAACCAACGAGGCCTACCGCAGCCTGGCCGAGACCGAGGACGGTGGCCGCTTGGTGGCCAAGCTGGCCTTCGCCGAGCACCCCACGGGGGAGGGGCTTTTCCTCTTTCCCGGCTTCGAGGCCCTGGCCGGGGAAGCGCTCACCCTCGGGGTGGCGGGCTGGGAGGCCCTCGCCCGGCTCGCCGAGCAACGCGGCGAGACGGCCGCGCTGGCTTCCTTGCGCGCGCGCCTGACCCCGGACGCGGACCCCCTGGCCTGGGCGGAGGCCCTGATCGAGGAGGACCCCGAGCTCAAGGAGAGCCCTTTCAAGTCGCTCTTTTTGGAGCGCGCACAGGAGGCCCTCACCGCAAGTGGGGGCCGGGCCTTTCCCGCCTGGTGGAAGGGGTTTTTGGAGAGCGTGCGGTCGCGGCGCCGGGAGCGCGCCGGGGTGGCCCTCCTCACCCCCGACGCCGCGCTCGGCCGCCGCTACAAGAAGGCCTACCTGGTCTACGCGGTCGCCGGCCACTGGCGCGTGGGGGAGCGGGAGGACTACTTCTTTCCCGAGGAGGTGCGGCGCGCCTGGCCTGTGCTTTTTCGGGAAGACGGGGTCCTGCCCCGCCGGCTGCGCGGACGCGACCGGCGCTTTTGGGAAGGGGTCCTGGCGATCGCCGACGAGGTGGTGATCAGCTATCCGGACACCGAGGGCGGGCAGCCCTTGAGGCCCGAGACGGGCCTCGTGCGGGACCTTTCCCCCGTGCCCATGCCCCGTCCGCGGCCGGCCTCGCCGCTGCGTTTTTCCCCGCGTCGGCCGCGAGGGGAGCGCTTCCCCGCCCTTCCCGCGCCGCGGCACCTCGCCGAGGTCGAGCGCTGGGACCGCGCGGGGCGCTGCGGCTTCAAGGCCTGGGTCGCGCACCAGCGGTTGTTCGAGGGGCTGGATCCACCCTGGGCCGAGCCGGGCTGGGAGGAGGCCTGGCGGTCGCTGGTCCGGGCCCAGCGTGAGGGGACGCCGCCGCCCGACGAAGCGTTGGCGGCCTTCGCGATGACCAAGGAAGAGTGGGCAAGCATGCAGTTTTGGCGACGCGTCCCCCACCCCGAGCTCGCGGTCCCTTTGGTGGTCGAAGGGCTGATGCCAACGAAGGGGGCGGTCCGGGTCTACCTCTTCGACGGCGAGATCCCGAAGGGCCAGGAGAAGGCCCGGGAAAGGGCCAGGCGGGGGGTGAACGCGATCCTCGCCGCGGCGGCCCTCGCCGAGCGCTACCGGGCCGAGGTCTGGGTCTGGGGGCTGGGGGGGCGGCCGGTGCTGGCCTACACGATGGACATGCGCAGCCGCGCGATCCGCACCCTGGTGGAGCATCGCCTGGAGCGGGCCAAGGCCTTGCTCAAGGCCTGGGACGCGGCCGAGGCCCGGCCGGTGCCCGGGTGGCACTGCCGGCGCTGCGCGTTCGGGGACCTTTGCCGGAGGGCCTGAGATGGACGTGCTCCTTGCCTCGGCGGGAACCGGTAAGACCTATGCCCTGGTGGCGCGCTACCTCGAGGCCCTCAAGGCCGCGCCCCCCTACCGTATCGCCGCGGTGACCTTCACCCGGGCCGCGGCGGCCGAGCTCGAGGCCCGCCTGATCGCCCGCTTGTTCGAGGTGGCCGAGGACGCGGCGCACCCGCTCGCGCCCCGTGCCCGGGCGTACGCCGAGATGATCCCCGCCGCCCCGATCGGCACGATCCACGCCTTTTTCGCCGCGTTGCTCCGCCAGCACGCCCCCTTCGTCCACCTGGACCCCGAGTTCTTGCGGATCGAGGCCGAGGAGGCGGGGCTGCTCTTCGACGAGGAGGTCCGCAGCCTGCTCTTCGAAGAGGAGGGGGCGCCGGACGGGGCGCTGCTTGCGGACCTGATCGCGCTCTTCGAGCGCCGGTCCCTGGCCGAGCGGCTCGTCCCCGAGGGGCCGCAGGCGGCGGTCCGGGGAAAGCGCTTCGAGCGGGCGCTGGCCCGCTATCAGGCGCGGCTTGCGGGCCAGCTGCTGGGGCCGACCGAGCTCGAGCACCTGGCTTTGCGCCTGCTGGGGCGGGCGCAAAACGACGCGGCGCTGGCCGCGCGCATCCAAAGCCGCCTCTTTGCCGTCTTCGTCGACGAGTATCAGGACACGAGCCCCTTGCAGGGCGAGGTCTTTTCCCGTCTCGAGGCCCTTGGGGTGCGGCTCGTCGTCGTCGGGGACCCCAAGCAGTCGATCTACGCCTTTCGCAACGCCGACGTCGAGGTCTTCCGCCGCGCTTTGAGACGGGCGCGGCGGACCGAGACGCTCTCCGTCAGCTACCGCCACGCCAAGCGGCTGGTCGCCTTCTTGAACCGGCTCACCGGGGCGTTCGCGGAACAGGAATGGGGCTTTTCCAAGGCCGAGGCCCCGCCGGTCTCGCCCCGCCCGGGGGCTCCCGAGGGGCGAGTCTGGCTCTACCGCGTGGTGGGGGAGGCGCCGATCGCCGAGCTCAGGGCCAAGGAGGCCGCGGGGGTGGCCGACTGGGTCTGGCGGGAGGCGATGGCCCGGGGAGAAGGGGCTCCGGCCTGGGACCAGGTCGCGGTCCTGGTGCGCAGCCGCACCGCCTACGAGGCGCTCCGCGGGGCGCTCGAGGCCCGCGGCGTCCCCCACGTCTTCGTCGGGGCCCGGGGGTTTTTTCAGCTGCGCGAGGTGCGCGACCTGGTGCAGGCCGCCCGCGCCGCCCTCAACCCCGGGGACCGGCTGGCGCTCGGCGCCTTCTTAAGGGGCCCGTTCGGCGGGCTGGACCTGGTGGCGATGGGCCGGGTCCTTGCGGCCGAAGACCCCCTTCAGGCGCTCACCGGGTTTCCCGAGGTCAAGGACCGGCTCGATCGGATCCGCGCGCTCAGCCAGCAGGAACAGCCCGAACGCTTTTTCGAGCGGCTCGCGCGGGCGCCCCTCCTCGACGGGCAGAGCTACCTCGAGACCCTCCCGCCCCAGGCCCGGGCCAACGTGGACCGGCTCCTCTTGCTGCTCGCCAACAAGCGGGTCGCGCGGCTGGAGCTCTTGCTCCGCGAGCTCGAGGAGCTGAGAGCGCTGGACGCCGAGGCCGAGGTCGCGGAGGGGGGCCTCGACGCGGTGCGCGTCTACACCTTCCACGGTGCCAAGGGGCTGGAGTGGCCGGCGGTCGCGGTCTTCGACTTGGCCCGGGGCAGTCCGCCGCGCAAGGACCGGGTCTACGTCGAGCCGGAGCGTGGCCTCTTCGCTTTTCCCGGCGACCCCGCCTTTTTGCGCTTCGAGGCGGCCTGGAAACAGCGCGAGGAGGAGGAGGCCTTTCGCCTCCTCTACGTCGCCTGTTCCCGCCCCCGGGAGGCGCTCTTGATCAGCTACGCGGTGCCCCTCAGGAAGGGACGGCCGGCGCCCCAGGGCCTGGCCCGCTGGCTGGAGGCGATCGGGCTGGACCGCTGGGACGAGGTTGAGGCCTTCGTCCCCCAGCCCCCTCCGTCCGCCCCGGCGCAAAGGGCGCCTGCCGACCCGCCCGCGGACCCCCGGCTCAGCGCGCCGATTCCCCAAAGTCCCTGGCCGCGGGTGACCTCGCCCAGCGCGATTAAGGCCGAGCGCCTCAAGGGCCCGGTTCACGGGGAGGACGCGATCCACGCCGAGCCCGATCCTCTGGGCCGAACCCTGGCCCGGATCGCCGGCACCCTCTTCCACTACGCGGTGGCCGCGAACTGGGGCCCCGAGCGGCTGGATTGGCTCTTGGCCCAGGAGGCCGCCCAGGGCCTGGACCCCAAGAGCCGGGCGCGGCTCGCCGAGGAGCTCGTCACCCTGCTGGAGGGCTACCGGGCCCTCCTCGGGACGCAGCTGCCCGCGCTCGAGGCCCGGGACGAGGACCACGCCGAACGTCCCTTCGTCCTGCCCTACCGGGGGACGGTGATCGAGGGGGTGATCGACCGGCTCTACCGGGTGGGGTCCGTGTGGTACCTCGAGGACTACAAGACCGACCGCCCGGGTCCCGACCTCCGCGCCCAGGCCGAGGCTGCGGGCTACGACTTCCAGCTCGCGGTCTACGTCGAGGCGGTGCGGCGCACCCTAGGCGTCCGGCCCCAGGCCCGGCTCGTCTTCGTCCGCGCCAAAGAGCTCGTCGCGTATACGCCAGAGGCGCTCCAGGCCGCCCTCGACCGCCTCGACCTGCTCGAGGGCTAGCTCGCGGGCCTGCCAGCCCTCGACCTCCTTGCCCATCCGCACCAGCACCTCGGCGAGCAAAAAGCGCAGCACCGGGTCCTCGCCGAGGGCCAGGGCCTGGCGTAAGCGCTGCGCCGCCGCGGGCTCCTCGCCGCGGGCCAGGTGGGCCTTGACCTCGGCTAGGAGGCGTGCTCGTCCCAAGGCTCGACGACGACCTCGAGCGTGATCTCCGCGTTGAGGTTGGCGGAGACCGAGCAGAACTTCTCGTGGCTCAGCTCCGCCGCGTGGCGCAGAGCCTTTTCCGTGACCCCGGGCCCGGCGCCGATGTGGCGCACCAGGATCTTGGTGTAGCGCTTGGGGTGCTTGTCCGCCCGCTCTCCGACGACCTCGACGCGGTAGCGGGCCAGCGGGGTGCGCTTTTTCTTCATGATGCTGACCACGTCGTAGGCGGTGCAGGAGCCCAGCGAGGCCAGGAGCAGCTCCATCGGCCGCAGGCCCAGCGGCGGGTTCTCCCCGTCGATGACGATCCGGGTGGCCTGTTCGTTTTCGGCGAAAAAGCGGAACCCGCAGATGTGCTGGACGACGATCGTCTTCTTCATAAAGCCCCTTTATAGCAAAAAGTGGACCAGGCCGCCGTCCACCACCCAGGTCTGGCCGGTCACGTAGCTCGCCGCCGGGGAGAGAAGGAAGACCGCGACCCGGGCGACCTCCTCGGGTTCGGCGAGGCGGCCCATGGGGATCTGGGCGGCGACCCGCTGGTAGACGGCCTCGACCGGGATCCCCTCGCGCTCGGCCTGCTCGGCGAAGAGGCTGGCGACCCGCTCGGTCGCGGTGTAGCCGGGGGCGATCGCGTTGACCGCGATGCCCTGTTGGGCGACCTCCAGGCTGAGCGACTTCAGGTATCCGGTTAGCCCCGCGCGCACCGCGTTGGAGAGGGCGAGGGTGGGGATCGGTTCCTTGACCGCGACCGAGGTGATGTAGACCACCCGGCCAAAGCCGCGTTCCCGCATCCCCGGCAGCAGGCCCTGGGTGAGCTCGACGAGCGGGGTGAAGAGGGCTTTGAAGGCCTCCTCGTAGGCCGCGGGCGGAAAGGCCGTGGCGCTCCCCGGCGGCGGCCCTCCGGTGTTGCCCAAAAAGAGGCTCACCTCGCCGAAGGCCTGGGCGGCCTCGAGCAGGCGCGCGCGTGCCTCCGCCTGGTTGAGGTCCACCGCCAGGTGGTCGGCTTCGCCGCCAGCTTCGCGAATCTCCCCGACCAGCTCGCGCAAGGCGGTGTCGCTGCGCGCGGCGACGAAGACCCGGGCGCCCTCCGCGGCCAGGAGGCGGGCGACGGCCCGGCCGATGCCCTTCGAGGCCCCGGTGACCAGCGCGGTCTTGCCCTTGATGCCGAGGTCCATGGGGCCCACTATAATCGATCCATGCAGATCCAGGACCTGGCGCGGCTGGTGCGCTTTTCCAAGGAGAAGATGCAAAAGATCGAGGTCTTCCCCTCGCCCTACATGCGGGTGGACCTCTACACCCTGCTCCCCGGCCAGGCGCAGCGGCTTCACGTCCACGAGAACGCGGACAAGGTCTACCTGGTGCTCGAGGGCGAGGTCGTTTTGGTCGTCGACGACGAGGAAGCCCTCCTCGCCGACGGGTCCGCGGGCTACGCCCCGGCGGGGAGCCGCCACGGGGTCCGCAACGACGCCGGTGAGCCCGCGGTCCTCTTCGTGGTCATGGCCCCGAAAGGGGGGTGACGAACCAGGTCAGGGCCGGGCCCCCGTCCCTGGCGTAGGTAAAACCCAGCCGCTTGAAGAACGCGAAGGCCCCGGGGTTCTTTCCGTAGACCACCGCGTAGAGCTTGCGGTAGCGGGGCGCGAGGTCCTGCATCAGGTCGCGCACCGCCCGGCTGCCCAGCCCCAGGCCGCGGTAGGCCTCGGCGATCAGCACCAGGCTCAGCGCGGCGGCGTCCGGCTCCGGCTGGCCCAGCTTGTAGTCGAGGTAGCCGACCGGCAGGTCCCCGGCGTAGAGCAGCTCGTTGCGCCGCTCTGGGTCCCCTGCGGCGGCGATCAGCTCGCGGCGCACGTCCTCGAGGCCGGGGACCTCGGCGCCGATCGCCGTGAAGTAGCCCGGGCTCTGCTCGTAGAGCGCCCGCAGGAGGGGAGCGTCGAGCGGACCGATCGGGCGGCGCAAGAGGGCGGGGAAGGTTTTCGTGCCCATCGCCCCCATGCTAGCCCCTTGACAAGATGAGAAGGGGGCCAAGGCCCCCTTCGCTGGTTGGCGTCGGTGCTTACTGCGCGGGCTCGACGACGGTGACGTTGACGGCCTGCGGGCCCTTGCCGGCGCGGCCTTCCTCGACCTCGAACTCGACGACGTCGCCCTCGTTCAGGCTACGAAAGCCCTCGGCGTTGATCGCGGTGTAGTGGACGAAGACGTCGCCCTCACCCTCGCGCTCGATGAACCCGTAGCCTTTTTCCGCGTTGAACCACTTAACTCGACCTCTAGGCATTGCAACTTCCTTTCTTACCAAGCCCTCACGGGCCCGCCGGGTACGGGGGATTGGGTTTGCGCATGGCACCCCCGGCTGTCCCGGACGCCTCAGCCTAGCACGTTTCCCCCACGGTGTCTAGGCGCGCCGCTTGAAGACCCGCTTGACCTTGTCCCAAAAGCCCTCGAGCCCCGCGGGCTCGCCCATCGCCTCGGCGTAGGCCAGGAGGGCCTCCCGGGCCTTGGGGGGGAGCGTCTTCGGGACCTCGAGCTCGGTGACCACGATCAGGCTGCCCCGGGGGCCGCCGCCGGGATCGGGAAGGCCCGCCTCCTCGAGCTCGAAGACCGCCCCGGCCTCGGTTCCGGGAGGGATCTCCAAGGGGACCGGGCCCTCCAGGCTGGGGACCTCGACCCGCGTCCCGAGCGCGGCCTGGGCCAGGCCGAGCTTCAGGCGGTAGACCAGGTTCTTCCCATCGCGCACCAGGGTGGGATGGGGCTTGACCCGCACCCGCAGGTAGAGGTCCCCGGCGCCGCCGGGCTTGACGTTCCCCGCGCCGGGGATGCGCAGCCTCTGGTGCTCGTCGAGCCCCGGAGGGAGCTTGACGGTCAGGGTCTCCTCGACCTCGACCTGTCCCCGGCCTTCGCAGGCGGGGCAGCGTTCGGTCAGGATCCGCCCCTGGCCCTTGCAATGGGGGCAGGCGCTCTCCTGGACGAAGGTGCCGAGGAAGGTGCGCTGGTACTGGCGCACCCGCCCCGCGCCCTGGCAGGTGGGGCAGGTCGTGCTGCGGCCGCCGCTGCCCTGGCAGGTGGGGCAGGGGACGAGCCGGGTGTAGCGGACCTCGACCTCGCCGCCGCGGGCAATGGTCTCCAGGTCGACCTCGACGGTGACCTCGAGGTCCTCCCCGCGGCGGCCGGCGCGGCCCCCAAAGCGCACCCCGAAGAGCTCCTCGAAGAGGTCGAAGAGGTCCTCGGGGTAGACGTTCCGGTAGGCCTCGGCGCCGGGCACGAAGCCCCGCCGGTCGTACTCGGCGCGCTTTTTGGGGTCCGAGAGCACGGCGTAGGCCTCGTTGATCGCCTTGAAGCGCTCCTCGGCCTCGGGGTCGCCAGGGTGCTTGTCCGGGTGGTATCGCTTCGCGAGCTCCCGGTAGGCGCGCTTGATCTCCTCCTGGGAGGCGGTCTTCTCGACGCCGAGGACGGCGTAGTAGTCCTTCATGCTAAGGGCACAGTATAGAGGAAGCGCGGCCGCTAGAATGGGGATCGTGCGCCCCCTTCCCGAGCGCGTCCGCCCCCAGCGCCTGGACGAGGTCGTCGGCCAGGCGGAGCTCGTTTCGCGCATCCAGCGCCAGCTTGCCACGGGCCAGCTCCCCTCGATGATCCTCTGGGGCCCGCCGGGGACCGGGAAGACGACCCTGGCGAGGATCCTCGCCGAGGCGGCGGGGCTGCCCTTCGTGGCGCTCTCGGCGGTGGAGGCCGGGGTCAAGGAGATCAAGCAGGTCGCCGCGGCCGCCGAGGCGGGCCCGGTGCTGCTCTTTTTCGACGAAATCCACCGTCTGAACAAGGCCCAGCAGGACTACCTTTTGCCCCTGGTGGAGTCGGGGCAGGTGGTGCTCGTCGGGGCGACGACGGAGAACCCCAGCTTCTCGATCATCCCCGCGCTGCGCTCGCGAGCCCGGGTCGAGGTCTTGCGGCCGCTGGAGAAGGAGGCCCTCCTCGAGGTCCTGCGCCGTGCGCTGGCCCACCCCGAGGGGCTTCAGGGCACCGAGGTCGCGCCCGAGGCCCTGGAGGCGATCGCCGAGGCCGCGGCCGGAGACGCGCGGCGGGCGCTCTTGGTCCTGGAGGCCGCGGCGGCGCTGGCCTCTGGCGTGGTGGACCTCGAGGCGGTGCGCGCGGCGCTGGGGCGCGAGGCCCTGGCCTTCGACCGCGGGGGCGAGGCCTTTTATGACCTGATCAGCGCCCTGCACAAGAGCATCCGCGGCGCCCACGTGGACGCCGCCCTCTACTACCTGGCGCGGATGCTCGAGGGCGGGGCGGACCCGCGCTACCTGGCCCGCCGGCTGGTGCGCATCGCCAGTGAGGACGTGGGGCTCGCCGACCCCCTGGCGCTCCGGGTGGCCCTCGCCGCCAAGGAGGCCTACGACTTCCTGGGCAGTCCGGAAGGGGAGCTCGCGCTCGCCGAGGCCGCGATCTACCTGGCGCTGGCGCCCAAGTCGAACGCGGTCGAGGCGGCCTTCCTGCGGGCCAGGAAGGCCGCCCGCGAACACCCCGCGGCCCCGGTGCCGCTGCACCTCAGGAACGCCCCCACCGCCCTCATGAAGCGGCTCGGCTACGGCGCGGGCTACGCCTACTACCACGAGGACAAGGAGGGGAGCTTCGCCCAGGCCTACCTCCCCGAAGCCCTCGAGGACGCGCGCTTTTACGCCCCCGGCGAGGAGGGCTGGGAGAAACGGGCCAAGGCGCGGCTGGAAGACCTTCGCCGCCGTTTTCGCATGGCCAGGAAGCGGGTCCGTTCCTCCTAGCTTTTGAGCGCCTTGGCCCAGTCGAGCAGCGCTTCGAGCGGCCGGGTGTTCAGGACCTGATCGGGGCCGATCCAGGCCCGCTGGGCGGTGCCCACCGCGAGCTCCATGAAGCGCAGGTGGTCCTTGTGGTGGGCGTCGGTGGAGAGGGTGAACAAAAGCCCCAGCTCGCGGGCCCGCCGCGCCAGGACGTCGGGCAGGTCCAGCCGGTCGTAGTAGCCGTCGATCTCCACCGCCTTCCCCAGCGCCTTCATGCGGGTAAAGATCTTCTCCCAGTCGGCCTTGACCCCCTCGCGCTTGCCGATCAGCCGCGCGGTGGGGTGGGCCAGCACGTGCACGTAGGGGTGCTCGATGGCCTTGAGGATGCGCTTGGTCATCGCCGCTTCGTCCATCGAGAAGCGGGAGTGGATGGAGACCAGGACGAGCTCGAGCTCCTTCAACACCTCGTCCGGGTAGTCCAGGCTGCCGTCGGCGAGGATGTCCACCTCGGCCCCGGCGATCAGGTAGGGCCGGCCCCCGGTCTTCTCGTTGACCTCGCGGATCTCCCGCAACCGCTCGGGCATCTTCTCCGGAGGCACCCCCCCGGCGACCCGGACCGCGGGGGAGTGGTCGGTGACCGCGAGGTAGGCGTACCCCCGTTCGGCGGCGTAGCGGGCGAGCTCCTCCAGGGTGTGCTTGCCGTCCGACCACTTGGAGTGCACCTGGAGGTCCCCCTTGATCTCCTCCAGGGTGATTAGCCGGGGCAGGGCGTGCCGTTGTGCGAGCTCGATCTCCCCGAGGTCCTCGCGCATCGGCGGGGGGATCCAGTCCATGCCCAGCGCGGCGTAGACCTCCTCCTCGGTGGCTCCGGCGATGCGCTCCTCGCCGCGCCAGACGCCGTACTCGTTGAGCTTGAGCCCCATCTGTTGGGCTATCTTCCGGAGGTGGATGTCGTGGGCCTTGCTTCCGGTGAAGTACTGCAGCCCCGCCCCCCAGGACTCCGGGGGGACGATCTTCAGGTCCACCTGCACCCCGCCGCGGATGAAGACCGTGGCCCGGTTCGCCCCCAGCGCGTAGACCTCCTCAACCGGGGCGAGCTGGGTGAAGGCCTTCGCCACCTTGCTCCCCTCGCGGGTCGCGGCGAGGAAGTCGAGGTCCCCGACGGTCTCCTTGTACCGCCGCGCGGAGCCGGCGATCTCGGCGTTCTCCACCTCGGGCAGGGCCTTGAGGAGGTTCAAGAGCTCCCTGGCGGGGTAGAGGACCGCCCCCAAGAGGTGGCGCTTCGAGGCGGCCTCGACCAGGTTGAGGTTCTTGAGGATGCGCTGGCGCTTGCGCTCCCCCCAGCCGGGGAGCTCGAGGACCTCCCCGGACTCGAGCACCGCTCTGAGCTTTTCCAGCGAGTCCACCCCGAAGGTGTCGTAGAGGACCTTCGCGGTCTTGGGCCCGACCCCGGGGACGCGCATGACCTCGAGGACCCCTTGGGGGACCTTGGCCTTCAACTCCTCGTGCTTTTTGACCTTACCGGTCTCGAGGTACTCGAGGATCTTCATCGCCAGGTCGTGGCCGATCCCGGGGATCGCCTCCAGCGCCTCGGGGCCCTTTTTGGCCAGCTCCTCGATGGGGTCCTCGAGGTCGTAGAGCACCCGGGCCGCCTGGCGGTAGGCGCGAACGCGAAAGGGGTTGTCGCCGAGGAACTCGAGCATGTCGGCGATGTCCTCGAAGATCTCGGCGATCGCTTGGTTTTTCATACGGCTCATCTTAAGATGATGAGGGCCCAGCCCCCAACCTGGGACATATGTCCTAAGCAAGAGTTGTCAAACTTTGTTCAGACGTGCGGAGGGAGCTATGGAGAAAAACGACGAAAAGCCGACGGTAGCCTTGACCACGGTCGCGGTGGTGACGATCACCATCCTGGTGATGTGGTTTGGGGTCTTCTTCGTCTTCCTTTCCAGGGGGTAGCGCATGAACGAAAAGATGATCAAGGCCTACGAGCGCGGTTGGGTGATGTTCGCGCTCTTCATGATCCTGGTTTTTTTGGTGTTCATCGGCTATACCCTTTCCGGGTTCGCGTTCTACATCCCCACCTCGGCGGAGCGCATCGACCCCACCAAGGTGATGGCCGGAGGGTTTCCCGCGCCCCACGTCGAGCAGGTGGGCCCGGGGAAGTACCAGGCCTACGTGATCGCCCGGGCGTTCTCCTTCACCCCGGGGGAGATGCACTTCAAGGTGGGGGATGAGGTGACCTTCTTCGTCACCAGCCCCGACGTACAGCACGGCTTTTACGTCCACGGCACGGACATCAACGTCCAGGTCATCCCCGGCGAGGTGGCCAAGGTCAAGACCAAGTTCAAGCGACCCGGTGAGTACCTGGTGATCTGCAGCGAGTACTGCGGCATCGGGCACCAGAACATGATCGGCAAGATCGTGGTGGAGGAGTAAGCATGGCGACGCGCGTGCAGCAAGACGCCTACGCGGATTTCCCGGTCAAGAAGGTTTCCCTGTACTTCGTCGTCCTCTCCTTCCTGGCGCTGACGATCGGGACCCTGTTCGGCCCCTTCCAGGCCCTCAACTACGGCGACATCAACCTCTACCCCTGGCTGGAAAAGCTCTTGCCCTTCGTCAAGTCCTACTACCAGGGCCTGACCCTGCACGGGGTCTTGAACGCCATCGTCTTCACCCAGCTCTTCGCCCAGGGGGCGCTCTTGTACCTGCAGTCGAAGGAGATGAACCTCCTGCCCCGAATGGGGGTGGCCTGGTTTAGCTGGTGGTTGGCCCTGGTGGGGCTGGTCCTGGCCGCGATTCCCCTTTTGGCCAACGACGCCACCGTCCTCTACACCTTCTACCCGCCGCTCAAGGGGCACCCCCTCTTCTACATCGGTGCGGCGCTGATCGTCGTCTCCTCCTACGTCACGATCTACCTCGCGGTGGATCTCTGGCTGCGCTGGAAGAAGCAAAACCCCGGCAAGCCCACCCCCCTCGTCAGCTACATGAGCCTGATCACCTGGATGATGTGGGGCGTCGCCGGGCTGGGCCTGGTGATCGAGGCCCTCTTCATCCTCATTCCCTGGTCCCTGGGCTGGGCGAAGGGCGCGGACCCACTGGTCGCGCGCACCCTCTTCTGGTGGACCGGCCACCCCATCGTCTACTTCTGGCTCCTTCCGGCCTACGTGGTCTGGTACGGCATCCTGCCCAAGAAGGCGGGGGGCAAGCTGATCTCCGATCCCCTGGCGCGGCTGGTCTTCTTGATGTTCTTGGTCTTCTCCACGCCGGTCGGCTTCCACCACCAGTTCGCCGACCCGGGCATCAGCCCCGCCTGGAAGATGGTGCACACCGTCCTCACCATGATGGTCGCGGTGCCCAGCCTGATCACCGCCTTTACCATCGCCGCCAGCCTGGAGCACGCGGGGCTGATGCGCGGCGGACGCGGCTTTTGGGGCAAGATCGCCAAGCTGCCCTGGGCGGATCCCTCGGTCGCGGCCTTCATTCTCGGGGCGATCTCCTTCATCGTCGGCGGCGCCGGGGGGATCGTGAACGCCAGCTTCACCCTGGACTACGTCGTCCACAACACCACCTGGATCCCCGGCCACTTCCATCTCCCGGTGGCCACCGCGGTGACCCTGACCCACATGGGGCTGGCCTTCATGCTCCTGCCCCACCTCACCGGGAAGCCGCTGGTCAACCCTAAGGCGGCGTTGATCGGGGTCTACCTCTGGTTTACCGGGATGATGGTGATGGCCGTGGGGCTGCACGCGATGGGGCTCCAGGGGGTGCCGCGGCGGGCCTGGATCTCCAACATGGCCCCGAACCTCAAGGGCACCTACGCGGAGAGCGCGCCCTTCATGGCGTTGAACGCGGTGGCCGGGGTGATCCTCTTCGTGGCCGCGGTGCTGATCCTCTACGTGATCTACGCGACCCTGCTGCAGGGCCGGCGGCTGCCCGCCGGGGAGCGGCCGGAGCTTGAGTTCACCGAGGTCATCTCCGGGCCCCAGGGCCGGCGCAGCGTGATGGTGATGGACCGCCTCTTCTTCTGGTGGGGCTTGGCCCTGGTCCTGGTGTTGATCGTCTACCTGCCGACCCTGGTCCAGCTGGTCGGGCAGTACGTCCCGGCGCCCGGCTGGCGCCTCTGGTAGCCCGCGGGGCGATCAAGGGGGCGGGGCTTTCCGCCCCCTTTTCTTGACCTTTCCGGGAACCGTGGGTAGGATGGGCGCTGAGGGGGAGAGGGCGGCCTGCGCTCTCCTTGCTGACGGAGGAAACGATGCCCATCACCGCAGAAGAAAAGAAGAAGATCATCGAGACGTTCGCGCGCTTTCCCGGGGACACCGGCTCGACCGAGGTCCAGGTCGCGCTCTTGACCGCGCGGATCAACCGCCTTTCCGACCACCTCAAGACCCACAAGCACGACTTCCACTCCCACCGCGGGCTCTTGAAGATGGTGGGGCAGCGCAAGCGCCTGCTGCGCTACCTCGAGCGCAAGGACAAGGAACGCTACCGCGCGCTCATTGAGAAGTTGGGCCTGAGAAAGTAAACTGGGATGCAGAAAAACCTGGGGGCGGGACCGGGGAGCCGGTCCCGCTTTGCCGTAGATAAGGAGTGAACGAGATGCCCATTAGCAGTCCAAACACCCCTAGACCCCGCGTCTTCGAGACCGAGATCGGCGGCCGCCGGCTCACCCTGGAGACCGGGAAGTACGCGCGCCAGGCCTCGGGTTCGGTGCTGGTGCGCTACGGCGACACCGTGGTCCTGGCCACCGCCGAGGCCAGCAAGACCCCGATCGAGGCTAGCTTCCTTCCCCTGACCGTGGAGTTCGAGGAGCGCCACTACGCGGTGGGGAAGATTCCAGGCTCGTTCATGCGCCGCGAGGGCCGGCCCGGCGAGAAGGCGATCCTCTCGGCGCGGATGACCGACCGGCCGATCCGCCCCCTCTTCCCCAAGGGGTTCCGGCACGAGGTGCAGGTCATCCTGACCGTTCTCTCGGCGGATCAGAAGAACCCCCCGGACGTCCTCGGCCCCCTGGCCGCGAGCGCCGCGCTGACCATCTCCGACATCCCCTGGGAGGGGCCGATCGCCTCGGTCCGGGTGGGCCGGATCGATGGCCGGTTGGTCCTCAACCCCACGCTCCAGGAGCTGGAGCAAAGCGACCTCGACCTGGTGGTCGCGGGGAGCAAGGAGGCGATCATCATGGTCGAGGCCGGGGCCAAGGAGGTACCCGAGGCCCTGCTGGTTGAGGCGCTGGCCTTCGCCCACCGCGAGATGCAGCCGCTGATCGAGCTCCAGGAGAGGATGCGCGCCGAGGTGGGCAAGCCGAAGTTCGCGTGGACCCCGCCTGAAAGCCTTTCCGAGGAGGCGATCGAGGCGCTCTGGGCCCGGGTCCGAGAGAAAGGGCTCGACCAGGTGCTCACGGTGGCCTCGAAGCAGGAGCGCAGTGAGGCGCTCGAGCGCTTCGCCGAGGCCCTCGTCGCGGAGTTCGTCCCCGAGGAGGCCGAGAACGCCGAAGCGCTGCGCCAGCGCTATCTCGAAGCCTTCGACGAGGTGGTGAAGAAGGAGCTTCGGCGCCTGATCCTAGAGGAGGGGCGCCGCGCCGACGGCCGCGGCCCGGACGAGATCCGGCCGATCTGGATCGAGGTCGACGTCCTCCCCCGGGCCCACGGCTCGGCGGTCTTCACCCGCGGCGAGACCCAGGTGCTGGGCACCGTCACCCTAGGGACCGGTCGCGACGAGCAGATCATCGACGACCTGGGGATCGACGAGAGCGAGCACTTCCTGGTGCACTACAACTTCCCGCCCTACTCGACCGGCGAGGTCAAGCGCCTACGCGGCGTCTCCCGCCGCGAGGTAGGCCACGGTAACCTGGCCAAGCGCGCCCTCCGGCCGGTGCTGCCCAGCGAGGAGGAATTCCCCTACACGATCCGCATCGTCGGCGACGTGCTCGAGTCCAACGGCTCCTCCTCGATGGCCACGACCTGCGCCGGGTGCCTGGCCCTGATGGACGCCGGGGTGCCGATCAAGAAGACCGTCGCCGGGATCGCCATGGGCCTGGTCAAGGAGGGTGACCGCCACGTGGTCCTCACCGACATCCTGGGCCTCGAGGACGCGCTCGGGGACATGGACTTCAAGGTCACCGGCACCCGGGACGGGGTCACCGCGCTGCAGATGGACATCAAGGTCCAGGGCCTCTCCTCGGAGATCCTGACCGAGGCCCTGGAGCAGGCCCGGCGCGCGCGGCTCTTCATCATCGACCAGATGGAGGCGGTGATGCCGCGGCCGCGCCCGGAGCCCAAGCCCTTCGCCCCGCGCATCCTCTCGCTGCGCGTGCCGGTGGACAAGATCGGCGCGATCATCGGCCCCGGCGGCAAGCACATCCGCCAGCTGGAGGAGCTCGGGGTCCAGATCGACATCGAGCCCGACGGCACGGTGCGCATCTACTCCGCGGACGCGAAGGCCGCCGAGGAGGCCAAGCGGCGCATCGAGGAGATGACCCGCGAGGCCAAGGTCGGGGAGGAGTTCGAGGGGGTGGTGACCCGCATCGTCCCCTTTGGGGCGTTCGTCGCCCTCTTCCCCGGCGCCGAGGGGCTCTTGCACATCAGCCAGCTCGCTGAGGGTCGGGTGGAGAAGGTCGAGGACGTGCTCAAGGTCGGGGACAAGGTGCGGGTCAAGGTCGCCGAGATCGACGCCCAGGGGCGGATCAACCTGATTCGGCCGGAGCTCGAGGGCAAGGTCCCCCCGCCCCGTAGGGGCGGCCCCCGCCGCGGCGGTCCGAGGAGGCGCGACTAATGTCCGAAGGGACCCCGCGCCGCCCCCGCCGCCGCTCCCGCCGCAGCAAGCCCAGCCCCCAGGCCGGGGCCGGCTACGTGGAGATCGTCCCCCTCGGGGGCATGGGGGAGATCGGCAAGAACATCACCGCCTTCCGCTACGAGGACGAGATCCTGGTCGTCGACGGGGGGCTGGCCTTCCCCACCGAGGAGATGCCCGGGGTGGACCTGCTCATCCCGCGCATCGACTACCTGATCCAGCACAAGGAGAAGATCAAGGGCTGGATCCTGACCCACGGCCACGAGGACCACATCGGCGGCCTGCCCTTCCTCTTCCCTCAGCTCCCTAAGGTGCCGGTCTACGGGGCCAAGCTCACGCTGGGCCTTTTGCGGGGCAAGCTCGAGGAGTTTGGCCTTAACCCCGGGGCCTTCGACCTGAACCTGGTCAACCCCGACGACCGGGTGCGCGTGGGTCGCTTTTTCACCGTCGACCTCTACCGCATGACCCACTCGATCCCCGACAACTCCGGCCTGGTCATTCATACCCCGATCGGGCGCATCGTGCACACCGGGGACTTCAAGCTCGACCCCACCCCGATCGACGGCAAGACCAGCCACCTGGCGACGGTCGCCGAGGCCGGAAAGGAGGGGGTCTTGCTGTTGATCGCGGACTCGACCAACGCCGAGCGCCCGGGGCTCACCCCCAGCGAGCGCGAGGTCGCGGAGGCCCTGGACCTGGTCATCGGCAACGCCAAGGGGCGGGTCTTCGTCACCACCTTCGCCTCCCACACCCACCGGGTGCAGTCGGTGATCCGCATCGCCGAGAAGTACGGGCGTAAGGTCGCGGTCGAGGGGCGAAGCATGGTGAAGTTCGCCCGCATCGCCCAGGAGCTCGGCTACCTCGAGCTCAAGGACCGGCTCTACACCCTGGACGAGCTCAACGACCTCCCCGACGAAGAGGTGCTGATCCTGGCCACCGGCAGCCAGGGCCAGCCGATGGCGGTCCTCTCCCGCCTGGCCTTCGACCGCCACAGCAAGCTCAGCGTCAAGCCGGGGGACACGGTGATCCTCTCCTCGAGCCCGATCCCGGGCAACGAGTCCGCGGTCAACCGGGTGATCAACCGCCTCTACGAGATCGGGGCCTTCGTCTTCTACCCGCCGGCCTACCGGGTGCACACCTCGGGCCACGCCTCCCGGGAGGAGCTCAAGCTCATCCTGAACCTCACCCGGCCCAAGTTCTTCATCCCCTGGCACGGCGAGGTGCGCCACCAGACCAACTTCGCCTGGCTGGCGGAGTCCATGCCCCAGCCGCCGCAGAAGATCTTCATCCCCCAGAACGGCGACGTCTTGCACCTCTTTCCGGATGATCTGAAGAAGGTCGGCGAGGTCCCCGCCGGGGCCTACTACGTCGACGGCCTGGGGGTCGGGGACATCACCGACGAGATCCTGGAGGAGCGCCACCGCATGGCCGCGGACGGGGTGGTGGTGATCACCGCCGTGGCCTCCCCGGATCCGGTCGTCGAGGTGGTGAGCATGGGCTTCGTCAAGGCGGGGCAGAAGCTCCTCGGCGAGATCCGCCGCATGGCCGAGGAGGCGGTGCTCCAGGGGGTCAAGAAGAAAAAGCGCCTGGAGGCGATCCGGGACGAGATCTACTACCCGGTGAAGAAGTTCATCAAGAAGGCCACAGGCCGGGACCCGGTCCTCATCCCCATCGTCATCGAGGGGTAGGGGCGCCGCCGTAAACTGGGGCGGTGGCCGCGCTCGTCCCGCTTTTTTCCGTCACCCTTCCGGTCTTCATCATCGCCGCCCTCGGCTACCTCGCGCTGCGCCGCTTTCCGATGGACGTGGGCGGCTACGTCCGCATCGTCCTCTACTTCTTCGTCCCCTTTTTGGTCTTCGACCAGGTGCGGCGGGTGGCCCCCGGGGGGCGGCTTTTCGCCTTCGCGCTGGCCTTCGTCGTCACCTACGCCGGGCTGTGGCTCCTGGGGCACGCCCTCTCGCGGCTGGCCCGCCTAAGCCCGGCGCGGCGGAAGACGCTTTTGGGGGCGTTGCTCTTTCCCAACACCGGGAACATGGGGCTTTCGCTCGCGCTCTTCGCCTTTGGCGAGCCGGGGCTCGAGCGCGCGGTGATCTACTTCCTCCTGGCGACCCTGGCCCTCTTCGGCCTGGGGCCGGCCCTCTACCGCGGGGTCGGAGTGGGGCACGGGGTGCGCATGACCCTGAGGCTGCCCTTTTTCTGGGCGCTCTTGGCGGCGATCGCGGTGAGCGGTCTGAGGCTGACCCTGCCGGCGGTGCTCGAGCGGCCGGTGGCGCTGATGGGGAGCGCGGCGATCCCCATGCTCCTCTTTGGCCTGGGGATGCAGATCGCGCGCACCCCGATCGCCTTGGGCCGCTTCGAGCTTCTCCTGAGCGGGCTGCGCCTGGTGCTGGCGCCGCTCTTCGGCTATGGCGTGGCGCGGCTTGTGGGGCTGGAGGGGCTGGACCTCAAGGTCTTCACCCTGCTCTCCGGGATGCCCGCGGCGGTCAACACCTACATGCTGGCGGCGGAGTTCGGCGGGGACGCCAAGGCCGCTGCGCGGGCGGTGGCCCTCTCCACGGTGCTCTCCTTTTTCACGATCCCGGCGGTGCTGGCGGCGTTGGGGGGGTGAGCTCGCCGAGGGCCAGGGTGGCCGCGTAGATCAAGCGGTCCTCAAAGCGGACCTCGAGGCGGTAGAGGCCCGGGCCCTCGCGGGGCAGGCTGAGGGTGAGCCGCTCCGGCGCGCGCTCGACGAAGACCGAGCGGGCCCAGACCACGCCTTCGTCGCGGAACCAGACGAGCTCCAGGTAGCCGGGCCGGGGGAGGGCCTCGACGGACAGGGTGAGCCGCACCGCGTCCGAGGTGGGCTCGAGCCGGGCGCTGACCAGCGCCCCGGGGGTCGGGGTGGCGGCTTCGGGGATCAGCGGCCAGAAGGTGTAGCGGCAGCCCCCGAGGAGGAGCAGGAGCAAGAGGAGCGCGCGGGGCATGCCCTAAGCTACCGCACCAGCCCCGCGTTCACGAGGGCCAGGAGGGCGAGCGGCGCGGTCTCCGCCCGGAGCACCCGCGGCCCCAGGCTGACCGGGATGAAGCCCCGCGCCCTGAGCGCCTCGACCTCGGCCTCGGTGAACCCCCCTTCGGGGCCGGTGGCCAGCGCCAGCGGCCGGTCCGGGTCGAACGCGCCGGGGACCGGCTGACCGGCCAGGGGATGGGCGACGAGGCCCTGCGCGACCTTGGGGATCGCCGCCAGGGGGATCGGGGGGTGCACCTCGGGGACGCGGCCGCGGCCGGACTGCTTGGCGGCCTCGACCGCGACCCTTCGCAGGCGCTCGAGCTTTTGCGGTTTCAAGGCTTTGGGAATGCTGCGCTCGGTGACGACGGGGACGAAGGCAGTGGCCCCGAGCTCGGTGCCCGCGCGCACCACGTCGGCGAGCTTGTCCCCCTTCAAGAGCGCGACGTAGAGCACCACCGGGACCGGGGGCTCGGTCGTTTGCCGCGAGCGCTCGAGCACCCGGAGCTCGACCCGGTCCCGTCCGGTGGCGGTGATCTCGGCCAGGGCCTCCTCGCCCCGGCCGTCGAAGAGGCGCACCCGGTCCCCGGGCGAAAGCCGGAGCACCCGCAAGAGGTGGCGCGCCTCTGGGCCCTCGAGCACCACCCGCTCGTCCAGGTCGGGGGCGAAGGCGCGGGGGAGCCTCATCCCTCGGCGATGACCAGCGCCCACTCGCCCTCGTGCCGCCACGCGCCGGGTGCCAGCCCGTGTTCGGAGAGGGCACGCTCGACCTTGTTGGCGCGCTCCTTGAGGATGCCGGTGAGGATGAGCTTCCCGCCCGGGGTCAGATGCTCGCGGTAGGCCGGGGCGAGCGCCTCGTGCAGTTCGGCGTAGAGGTTGGCGACGATCACCTCAAAGCGCGCCCCGGTCGCGTCCAGGCTGCCCTTTTCGACCCGGACCCTCACCCGGTTTTCCCGGGCGTTGGCGCGGGCCGCGGCCACCGCGACCGGATCGATGTCCAGGGCCAGCACCTCGGCCCCGAGCTTGGCCGCGGCGATCGCCAGGATCCCCGAGCCGGTCCCCAGATCCAGCAGGCGGGTGCCCGGTCCCACGGTCTCGGCGAGGGCGGCGAGGGCCATCCGGGTGGTCTCGTGGTGGCCGGTGCCGAAGGCCATCCCGGGCTCGATCACCAGGTCGAGCCTGTCCTGGGCCTCGGGGTGCCAGGGGGCGCGCACCCAAAAGGGGCCGGCGGCCACCGGCGTGAGGTCGCGGCGCCAGGCCTCGAGCCAGTCCTGATCGGGGACCGCTTCCCAGCGGCCCTCGAGGGGGAGGGGACGGCGTTCCGGGAAGTAGGCGAGGACCTCGCCCTCGCGTTCTTCCAGCCCCCGTGCCCCGGCCTCAAAGAGCAGGGGCAGGACCGGGTCCAGGCGCTCGAAGTCCCCTTCGAGGTGAAAGACCCACATCCCCTTCAGCCTACAGCGGCGGAAAGGTCTCGGAAAGCGCCTTGGCCAGGGGGAGCTTGTCCTTGAGCGCGTTCTCGAACGCCGAGCGGGCTTTTTCCCAAAACCAATAGAGGTCGTGGAGGTAGGTCATCGGGATCCAAAAGGCCAGCCGCCGCCAGAGCCCCTCGGGGTCCGGGTAGCGGCGCACCAGGGCGCGGAGCCGGTCAAGGGCGACCTCCGGGCCGAGCAGGTCCAGGCTGCCGGTCTTGAAGATCGCCAGGTCCCGGGCCGGGTCCTCGCCCCGAGCCCGGGCCCAGTCGACGACGAAGGTGCGCCCGTCGGCGGCGATCAGGACGTTCCCTGCCCAGAGGTCGGTGTGGCAAAAGGCCCGGCGCACCCCTTCGAGGTGCCCCAGCCGGTGCCTGAGGCGCTCGGCGAGCTCGGGGACGTCGGGCAAAACGCCAAGGGCGTCGCGAAAGCGCACGAGGCGCGCCTCGATCTCCGCCAGGTCCAGCGTTCCGGGCTCGGGGAGGCGGTGCAGCCAGAGGAGGAAGCGCCCCAGGCTGGCCAGGGCCCGGCCGTCGGCGCGCTCCGGGGCAAAGGGCGCGCCGGGAAAGCGGCGCAGGATGAGGACGCCGTGGCCGGTGGAGAGGGCCTCGACGCCGAGGACCCACTCCCCGAGCCCGGCGCGGGCCAGGTTCCGGGCCTCGCGAAAGGCAAGCGCGCGCTCTTTGGGCTTGTAGACCTTGTAGACCCGGCCGTTGTCGGCGAAGACGCGGGCCTCGAGGCCCTGGCCGAGGGGTTCGAGAGGGCCGTAGCGATCGACGAGCTCGGCCCATGCGGTGGCCACCCCGGGGCCTCTCATGGGCTAAGGGTAGCATGGGGCGATGAGCGCGGTGCCCGATGCCCTGGTCCTCTACCCGGCCGCGACGCACGTCGCGCGTGGGGGCCGGGCGGCGAGCTTCGACCTCGAGGGCCGCTGGATGACCTACCTGGAGGACGGCGTGCTCTATAAGCGCGCGCTCGATGGCACGGTGCACTGGCGGCGGCGCGAGGGCGGGCGGCGCAAGCGTGGCCGGCTCGACGAGGACGCGGCCCGCAGGCTGCACGGCCGGTTGCACACGTTGGCCCTTGCCGCCTGGCCCGAGGCCCAAGGGGAGGCCCGAGCGCGGCTTCAGCGCGTGCTTGCCTGGACCCCGGAGCGGCTGGTCGGGGAACGCGCGCGGTTTCACCGGGTCTACAAGCCGATCAGCATCCTTCCCCCGGACCGCTACCTTTCGGTGGTGCTTCAGGCGACCGAGGGCTGCACCTACAACCGCTGCACGTTTTGCAGCTTCTACCAGGACCGCCCTTTTACCGCCAAGGACCGCGCGGCCTTCGCTGCCCACGCCGAGGCGGTCCGGGCCTTTCTCGGGGCGGGGGCGCGGCTCAGAAAGGACGTCTTCCTCGCCGACGGCAACGCCCTCGCGCTCAGCGAGGCCCGCCTGCTCGGGCTCCTGGAGGTCGTTCGGGAGGTGTTCCCCGGGCGGCCGGTCTATGGCTTCATCGACCTCTACACCGGCGAGCACAAGCCCCTCGTGTCCTGGCAGCGGCTCGCCGAAGCGGGGCTCGCAGGCGTCTACATCGGCATGGAGACCGGGCACGACCCCTTGCTGGCCTGGCTGAACAAGCCCGGGGGACGGGACGCGCTCGTGGATTTCGTCAGCCTGCTCAAGGCCGCGGGGCGCTTCGTGGGGCTGATCGTGATGGTCGGGGCGGGCGGCGAGCGCTTTCGGGCGGCCCACTTCGCGGACACCCTGAACGCGCTTCGGGCGATGCCCCTGGAGCGGCGGGACGTGGTCTTCCTCTCGCCCTTCGTCGAGGGGCCGGGCTCGGTCTACCAGGCGCGGCGTCTGGCCGAGGGGATCCGTCCCCTTAGCGAGGCGGAGATCGAAGCTGAGCTTTTACGCTTTGCGCGGGCGGTGCGGGGGCTTGGGCTGCGCGCGGTGCGCTACGACATCCGCGAGTTCATCTACTAGATCAGGCCCAGCCGTCGGGCGATCTCCAGCGCCTCCACGCGGCTGTGCGCGCCGAGCTTGAGGTAGAGCTTTTTCACGTAGTCGCGCACCGTCTCCGGGCTCAGGTTGAGCTCGTGGGCGATCTCCTTCGCCGAGCGCCCGCGGGCGAGGCGGCGCAGCACTTCCAGCTCGCGCTCGGTGAGGTCCGGAAGGGTGGGCGGCTTGAAACGCGGCCGGCGGCCCTCCTTGAGGTCGAAGAGGGTGCGCGCGACCTCGAGCGACGAGGCCTCCTTGGAGAGGTAGGCGTTGGCCCCGGCCTTATGGGCCTCGACCTGGAGGGCGGGTTCGGAGAAGGTGGTGAGCATGATGACGAAGCCCGTATACCCCCGGCGCCGCAGCTCCCGGGTGGCCTCGATCCCATCCATCTCGGGCATCTTGATGTCCATCAACACCGCATCGGGCCGGTGCGCGAGGGTCTTTTCCACCGCTTCCAGGCCGTTCTCCGCTTCCAGGATGTGCTGAAAGCCCTCGCGCTCGAGCATCGCCTTGAGGCCGAGGCGAAAGAGGGGATGATCGTCCGCGATCAAAAGCTTCATGGTCACCAGATCGTCTCCAGGGTCTCCAAGACCGACTGCGGGTTGTAGTCGACCTCGATCTTGACGCAGGCGCCTCCGAGGGGGCTGCGGCAGCTTTGCAGCCGGCCGTGGTGAATCTCCGCCACCCGCTGCACGATGAAGAGGCCGAGCCCAGCGCTGCCCGCGCGCAGTCCCCGCAAGGCTTGGCTTAAAAAGGGCTGGGTCAGCTTCTCCAGAGGTCCGGGCAGGCCCGGGCCATCGTCGGCGACCTCGATGACCCCGCTCCTCACCCGCACCAGGACCCGCCGTTTGGCGTGTCGGATGGCGTTCTCGACGAGGTTTTCCACCGCCCGCTCGATCATGTCCGGGTCCGCGACCGCGGTGCCTTCGCCTTGCACGCGGATGCTCACGCCCCGGTTGAGGGCCCGGGGCTGCATCCGGTCCTTGATCTTTTCCGCGAGCTCCCGCAGGTTGACCTGCTCGGGGCGGGGACGCAGGCTCTCGATGCGGCTCGCGGCCAGCAGGTTCTCCACCAGTCGGTGGGCCCGGCCGAGCTCCTCGGCGAGTTGGCGTTGCAGCCGGATGCGGTTCTCCGCGCCGATGTCCGAGGCCTCGCTCAGGTACTCCAGCGCCCGGGTGCCCGCGATCAGCGGCGTCTTCAGGTCGTGGGCCAGGGTGGCGACGAGGAGTTCCCGCTCCTCGGCGGACTGCCTGAGGTGCGCGAGCAGGTCTTCGAAGCCCTGGCGCAGGGCCAGCAGCTCCCGGGGTGGGCGCTCTTGCATCGGGGGCAGGTAGAGGTCGCCGATCGAGCGGCGGCTGATCTTCAAATAGCGCACGCCCCGCTCGAGCTCTTCGAGCGGGGCGAGCAGCCGTCGGGCCAGCCAGACGCCCCCGAGGATCGAGGCCACCAGCGCCACCAGCGTCGGGACCAGGATGCGCCAGCCCATCGCCCCCTGAACCTCGGGGACCAGCGTCCAGACCGTGACCAGGACCGCGAGGACCGGAAGGGCGGAGAGCGCCCCGATGGTGAGGACGAGCTGGGTGCGAAGCGAGGGAGCGTTACCCGCTGAGGGCGGGTTCGAATTCCTGGGCATGGCTGATGGCCTTTTCGGTCTCCACGTCGAAGGCGTGCAGGCGATCGCGGTTGACCAGGAGGTCGACCTTCTCCTCGACCTTGACCGGGACGTGGCCCTCGAGGCGGGCGGTGATCAACACCCCGTCCACGTCCACGTGGATCTCGGTGTCCGCGCCCAGCGGCTCGACGATCTCGACGACGCCGGTCAGCCGGTTCTCGTCCTCGGGAAGGGAGCTGTACCCTTTGAGCTCGATGTGCTCGGGGCGCACGCCGAGCCAGACCCGCTTGCCGACGTAGCCCTGGTCCTTGAGTTCCTTGGCCATCTTGTCGTTGGCCCGGATGTGCACCCCCTCGCGGCGGAAGTAGATCCGACCCCCTTCGTCCACGACGTCGACCTCGATGAAGTTCATCGCCGGGCTGCCGATAAAGCCGGCGACGAACTTGTTGACCGGGAAGTCGTAGAGCTCGAGCGGCGGAGCGACCTGCTGGATCTTGCCGTCCCTCATGACCACGATGCGCTGCCCCATCGTCATGGCCTCGATCTGGTCGTGGGTGACGTAGATCGTGGTCACCCCCAGGCGGCGGTGCAGCTTGCTGATCTCGGCGCGCATCTCCACCCGCAGCTTGGCGTCGAGGTTGGAGAGCGGCTCGTCCATCAGGAAGACCTGGGGTTCGCGAACGATCGCCCGCCCCAGCGCCACGCGCTGGCGCTGGCCGCCGGAGAGCTCGCGGGGCTTGCGCTTGAGGAGGTGCTCGATCTTGAGGATCCGGGCCGCCTCCTTGACCCGGCGGTCGATCTCGTCACGGGGGACCCGCCGCAGCCGGAGGCCGAAGGCCATGTTGTCGTAGACGTTCATGTGCGGGTAGAGGGCGTAGTTTTGAAAGACCATGGCGATGTCCCGGTCCTTCGGAGGAACGTCGTTGACCAGACGGTCGCCGATGTAGATGTTGCCCTCGCTGACCTCCTCGAGGCCCGCGATCATGCGCAGCGTCGTCGTCTTACCGCAACCGGAGGGGCCGACGAAGACCACGAACTCCCCGTCCTTGGTCTCGAGGTTGAAGTCCTTGACCGCCACCACCTTGCCAAAGCGTTTCCACACGTGTTCCAGCTTGACCTTTGCCATAACCACCTCCGCCTCCCGCGCTCTGAGGCCGAACGCCCCATCGGGGAGCCAAACAGGGGACCCTGCGGGTCCCCCTCAATCTAACACGGGCCGAGCGCCGCCTAGATTCGCACCGTCACCCGCGCGCCCTTGTCGAAGAGGTGGATTGAGTCGATGAAGCGCACCACCCGGGTCGCATGGCCCATTGCCAGGGAGTGGGTGCGGGCGCCCCCGCCGAAGTAGCGGATGCCCCTTAGAATGTCGCCGTCGGTGATCCCGGTGGCGGCGAAGACGATCTCCTTTCCCGGGGCCAGGTCCTCGGTGGTGTAGATCTTTTCCGCCGAGGCCCCCATCGACTCCAGCCGCGCCCGCTCTTCCTCGTCTTCGGGGTAGAAGCGGGCTTGGATCTCCCCGCCCAGGGTCTTCAGCGCCGCCGCCGCGAGCACCCCCTCCGGGGCGCCGCCGATGCCCATCACCGCGTGCACCCCGGTGCCGCGCATGGCCGCGGCCAGGGCCGCGATCACGTCGCCGTCGCCGATCAGCTTGACCCGCGCCCCGGCGGCTCGGATCTCGGCGATCAGCTGTTCGTGCCGGGGCCGGTCGAGCACCACCACGACGAGGTCCTCGACGTCGCGGTTGAGGGCCATGGCGATGGCCTTGAGGTTGGCCTCGACCGGCCAGTCGAGGCCAACCTTGCCCGCCGCGGGAGGCGGCACCACGAGCTTTTCCATGTACATGTCAGGGGCGTGGAAGAGGCCGCCCTTCTCGCTGATCGCGATCACCGTCACCGCGTTGGGCAGGCCCTTGGCGGTGATGTTGGTGCCCTCGACGGGGTCCACGGCGATGTCCACCTCCGGCCCGCCGCGCCCCAGCACCTCGCCGATGTAGAGCATCGGCGCCTCGTCCATCTCGCCCTCGCCGATCACCACCGTGCCCCGGATGGGGAGCTCGTTGAGCACCTTGCGCATGGCCTCGGTGGCGACCTCGTCGACCTTGTGCTTGTCCCCTTTGCCGGTCCAGCGGCCGGCGGCGAGGGCGGCCTGCTCGGTGACCCGAACCACTTCCAACGCAAGTTCGCGTTCGATGGCGCCGTTCATGCCCCTAGCCTAACGCGAAGGGCTGCGCGGCCGCGGTGCTCGCGCTAGAACCCGCCGAGCAGGAGAAAGAGCCCCACCAGACCAGCGACGGCCACGGCCTTTGCGGTCGGGCTCTTGGTCCGGGTGTAGGCCAGGTAGAGGCCGTAAAGCCAGAGCGCGGTCTTCAACAGGATCATGCTGCCTCCTAAAGCTCGCTCTCCGCGTAGATGCGCGCAGAAAGCCAAAGGGCCAGCAGGTAGATGAGTACCCCGGCGGCCAGGGGCCAGGCCGGCCACACCGCCGGCGGTGGGGTAAAGGTGAGGCCGGGGAACTCACCGGTGAGCCACTTGAAGTGGCCCAGCGCGACCCGCGGTCCCCAATGCCAAAGGACCGACCCGTCGAGCCGAGCAAGGACCCAGCCTATGCCGGAGGGGATACCGAGGATCACCACCGCGGCCATGAGCCCGCCAACCCGGCCGAGCCGGTAGGCGATGTGGGTGGCGGCTATCAGCTGCGCCAGCCCGAGCGCAGGAAGGCCCAGGGCAAGGAAGAGGTAGGTCCCAAGGTGCACTAGCTCCCCGGGGGCCTGGGGGTAAAACCGGCCCGCGCCCCACGCGGCCAGGAGCACCAGGCCAGCGAAGAGGAAAAGACCCAGCGCCAGGAACTCGATTGCCTGGGCCAGGGTAAGCCGCAAGGGGCCGGCGGGGAGCAGGAGGAGCAGGCCGGTCTCGCCGCGGCCGGCGGCCCGGACCTCGCGGCGGTAGAGGATGAAGAGCAGGGCGAGCCCGCCCCAGAGGGCCCCCTGGGAGAGACCCGCGAGGTAGAGAAGGGCGGTGAGCCGGTCGAGGTTAAACCCGCTATAAGCGGCCAGGAGGAGCGCCACCAGGATGAAAAGCGCGATCCCCCGGTCGCGGTGGAGCTTCCAGGCCAAGAGCCCCCTCATGCCAGTACCTCCTTGAAGGTTTCGACCACGCTTTTGCCTTCCTTGCGCAGGTCCTCGACGCCGGCGTCGAGGACGACCCGACCTTCCTTCAAAAAAACCGCCCGGTCGAAGAGTCCCTCGGCCTCGCCGACCTCGTGGGTGGAAAGGACCACCGCCGCGTCTTCCCGCCATTCGTGGACCAGCGCCTTCAGGATCCGGTCGCGGCTGATGAGGTCGATGCCGGCCAGGGGTTCGTCGAGAAGGTAGAGGGAAGCCCGTTGGGCGAGGGCCAGGGCCAGGTTGGCCCGGGCGCGCTGCCCCTTGCTCATCTGGCCGAAGGGCCGATCGGGGACCTCGAGGAACCGCACCAGCTCCTCGAAGCGTTCGCGGTCGAAGTTGGGGTTGGCCCCGGCCAGCAGCCGGGCGACCGTTTTGGGGCGGGCACGGTCGGGCCAGGGATTTAGTTCCGGCAAATAGACCGCCTTGCCCCGAACCCTCCGCGGAGGCTGGCCAAGGAGGCGCACCTCACCGCGATCGGGGAGGAGGAGTCCTGCGATCAACTTGAGGAGGGTGGTCTTCCCGGCGCCGTTGAGTCCGAGGAGACCCACCACCTGCCCGGGTTCGACTTCGAGGCTGATCCCTGATAGGGCAAAGGTTTTCAAATAACGCTTGGCCACGTCCTTCACTTCAAGAAGCATCGCTCACCTCCCTAAGGGCCTCGATTGCTTTCTCGAGGTTTAATCCCAGTGCCCTGACCTCGACGAGGTAGCGTCGGGCAGCCTTTCGAAGGAGTGCCGACCGGAGGGCGGCGACGTTCAGGTCGGTCCGGACGAAGGTGCCCCGTCCTCTATGGGTTTCGGTGATCCCCCGCGCTTCCAGGAGCTCGTAGGCCCGGATCACGGTGTTGGGGTTCACCCTGAGTTGCTCCGCCAGTGTCCGCGCCGAGGGGAGTTTTTGCCCGGGGCGGAGATCCCCGCGGGCCAGGGCGGCCTCCACGTTGTCGGCGATTTGCTCGAAGATTGGCCCGGATTCGGGGTCCACGCGCCAGCGCAATCTTTACCTCCTTAGTGCACTATAGCACTAATACACAAGGGCACGCAAGCCCAGAGGGGGTGGCGGTGCGTGCCCTTAGCCGAATAGGAGCGCGAGCAGGGCCACGACGGCCACGTAGGGGGCAAAGAGGCGGAACTTCCCCGCCTTCAAGACGCCAAAGAGCAGGAGCATCGCGGCGTAGCCGCTGGCAAAGGCGGCCGCCACCATCGCCAGGATCGGGGCGGGCGCGACCCCTTTGGGGAGGCCTTCCTTTAAGCCGAGGAGCAGCACCCCGAGGCTCGCCGCCGCGTACATCAGGAAGGAGAGCTTGGCCGCGAACTCGGGCGCCAGGCCGAGCCGCAAGAACGCGCTGATCGTGGTGCCGGAGCGGGACACCCCGGGCCAGATCGCGATCGCCTGCGCCAGCCCGCCGAAAAGGGCGTCGCCAAACCCGACCCGCTCGGGCCGGTCCTTGGGGCCGCCGGGGGGCGTGGTCCAGAGCACCCAGGCGGTGAAGAGGAGGCCCAGGGCGACGTAGAAGGGGCGGTTGACGGCCTCGAAGACGTCCTTGACCAAAAGCCCCACCAGCGCGGCGGGCAGCGAGGCGACGATGACCAGCCAAGCCAGCCGCCAGCCGGAGGAGGCCCGGGCACGGGGCTGGAACAGCCCCCTAAAAAAGCCGGTGAGGGCCTCCGCGATCTCCCGCCGCATCACCAGCAAGGCGGCGAGGAAGGTCCCGGTGTTGGAGGCGATGTCCACCCAGAGGGGGAGGCGCTGGCCGCCAAAGAGGAAGCGGTCGACGAGGACCAGGTGGCCGGAGCTCGAGACCGGCAAGAACTCGGTCAAGCCCTGCACCAAGCCAAGGACGACGGCGTGGAGAACGTCCATGCCGCCCATCCTACTCGGCATAGGTCGCCGTTGCCCGGTTCCTGGCAGCCAGGGTGTTCAGGCGGTGGCCTGGAGGGCCCGCTCGTCCATGAAAACGGGGGCCGGAAACCGGCCCCCGGACGGCGCCAACGGGGGTTAGCGCTTCGAGTACTGCGGTGCGCGACGGGCCTTGTGCTTGCCGTACTTCTTGCGCTCGACCACGCGGGCGTCGCGGGTGAGCAGCCCGGCGGGCTTGAGCTTTTTGCGGAACTCGGGGTTGTACTTCTCGAGCGCGCGGGCGATGCCCAGCTTGATCGCGTCGATCTGGCCGGTGGTGCCGCCGCCCTTGACGGTGATCACGGCGTCGAACTTGCCCACCATGTCCACCACGCGCAGCGGCTCCAGGGCGCTGACTGCCTTGATGACGCCCCGGAAGTAGTCCTGAAAGGACTTGCCGTTGACCACGATCTTCCCCTCGCCGGGGCGTAGGAAGACGCGGGCCACCGATTCTTTGCGTCGGCCGGTGCCGTAGTACTGCTCCATTACCTCACCTCCAGCTCGAGGGGTTCAGGGTTCTGCGCCGCGTGGGGATGGTTCGGGCCGGCGTAGACCTTGAGCCGTTTGAAGAGCTTGCGACCCAGGCGGTTCTTGGGAAGCATACCGCGGACCGCGTGCTCCAGCACCCGCTCCGGGTGACGCTTGAGCATCTCACCCGCGGGAATCCGCTTCAGCCCGCCCTGGTAGCCGGAGTAGCGGGTGTAGATCTTGTCCTCGAGCTTCTTCCCGGTCAGCTTCACCTGATCCGCGTTGATCACCACCACGTAGTCGCCGACCGGCATGTTGGGGGTGTATTCGGGCTTGTGCTTGCCGCGAAGGATGTGCGCGATCTGGGCCGCGAGCCGACCCAGGGTCTTGCCCTTCGCGTCGATGAGGTACCATTTGTGTTCTACGTCCTTGGGCACGAAGGTCTTCACGAGGCGCCCTCCCTTGTTCGCGTTCTCCTCGTCCGGGGTGAACGGGTGGGGGAAAGCCCCGTCCGAGGTGCCAGCGAGAAGTATAGCATAGAAAGGAAGGAGGGCCAAGATGGACGTACCGAGCGATCTTCCTGGATGGACGGTGGAGGAAGGACGCCTGACCAAGACCTTCGCCTTCGAGACCTACGCCGACGGGGCCGCGTTCGCGATGCGGGTGGCCCTGGACGCCGAGCGCCACGACCACCACCCGGACGAGCTGGCGATCCTCTGGAAGCGGGTGCGGGTGGCCTACGTGACCCACGCCGCGGGGGGGATCACCGACAAGGACCTGGCCGCCGCTCGCCGCGTCGAGGCTTATTATCATCACCGATAGCTAAGTTTGCATTTATCTGTTTTGGAAACTTTAGCCTTATATGCTAAAATACATCCTCGGAGGTGGTCGATGATGGCCAAGTTGACGTTGGCGGAGCAGTATACCCTGCGGGCCTTGACCGGGCGCGTGGTCGGGCAGGCGCTGGCCCAGGCGGCGCCGGACGCCTCGCTCGGCGTGGTGACCAACAAGAGCTTCATCTGCGCGGCGCTCACCGGGGCGCTCGAGGCCGCAGAGCTCGCCGAGAAGGGCGGCCTGATGGAGGTCAAGACCGGTCTTGCCACAACCCCGGACGAGGTCAAGGCCGCGATCGAGGCGGTCAAGGATGCGGACACCGTCTTTTTGGCCTTTGGCGGCGAGGTCGGCCCGGAGGTCAACAAGCCGCTGACCGAGGCCGCTTTGCTCGCGCTCAAGGAGGCCGGCTACCTGGGCGAGATCTTCTTCCACGTGCGCATCTGGGCGCCGGGCTTCGTCAAGGAGGTCATCGAAAAGCACCCCGAGCTGAAGGACTACCTCGAGGAGCTGCCCATGAGCACCTTTACCTTTGACCTGGACAAGGGGGTCTTCATCCTCCACGACATCTACCTCGAGGACGGCGAGCTGAAGACCGAGCCGGTGCGGGTGCTGCCGTTGACCCACGAGCACCTCGAGCTCCTCAGGCGCAGCCTCTAACGCCTGACCGCTACGCCCTCGCGGCCATCGGCCGCGGGCGTTTTTCTTGTATATTTGTGCAGATGAAGATCGTACTCGCCTACTCCGGGGGGCTGGACACCAGCGTCATCCTCAAATGGCTCAAGGAAACCTACGGCGCCGAGGTGATCGCCTTTACCGCGGACATCGGTCAGGGGGAGGAGGTCGAGGCGGCGCGCAAGAAGGCGCTCGAGACCGGGGCCGAGAAGGCCTTCGCGCTCGATCTGCAGGAGGAGTTCGTGCGCGACTTCGTCTTCCCCATGATGCGCGCCGCGCCCCTTTACGAGGGCTACTACCTACTCGGCACCGCGATCGCTCGGCCGCTCATCGCCAAGTACATGGTCAAGCTCGCCGAGGAGGAGGGGGCCGAGGCGGTGGCCCACGGCGCCACCGGCAAGGGCAACGACCAGGTGCGCTTCGAGCTCACCGCCTACGCCCTGAACCCGGACATCCGGGTGATCGCACCCTGGCGGGAGTGGGACCTGAAGGGGCGTCCCGACCTGATCGCCTACGCCGAGGCCCGGGGCATCCCGGTGCCGGTGACCAAGGAAAAGCCCTACTCGGTGGACGCGAACCTCCTGCACACCTCCTACGAGGGGGGGATCCTCGAGGACCCCTGGGCCGAGCCCCCCGCGGAGATGTTCCAGCGCACCGTCGATCCCACCCAAGCCCCCGACGCGCCGGAATACGTCGAGATCACCTTTGAACGGGGCGACCCGGTGGCGGTGAACGGCGAGGCCCTCTCCCCGGCGGCGCTGCTCGCCCGGCTCAACGAGATCGCCGGCCGCCACGGGGTGGGGCGGGTGGACATGGTGGAGAACCGCTACGTGGGGATGAAGTCCCGGGGGGTCTACGAGACGCCGGGGGGGACGCTGCTCTACCACGCGCGGCGGGCGGTCGAGTCCCTCACCCTGGACCGGGAGGCGCTTCACCTGCGCGACCAGCTCGCCCCGAAGTACGCCGAGCTCGTCTACTACGGCTACTGGTTCGCCCCCGAGCGCGAGCGGCTGCAGGCCCTCTTCGACGCGGTGGCCGCCGACGTCAGCGGCACCGCGCGCTTGAAACTTTATAAGGGAAACGTGTATATCGCGGGGCGCAAGAGCCCGGTCTCGCTCTACGACCAGCGATTGGTCTCCTTCGACGAGGCCGGCGACTACGACCAAAAGGACGCCGAGGGCTTCATCAAGATCAACGCCCTGCGGCTCAAGGTGGCCTCGAGGGTGAAACGCCGTGGCGGAGAATAAAAAACCCTGGGGCGGGCGGTTTACCGAGGAGACCGACGCCCTGGCCCAGCGCTTCAACGCCTCGCTCTCCTTCGATCGGCGGCTCTGGCGGGAAGACCTCGAGGGCTCCCGGGCCCACGTGCGGATGCTCGAGGCCGTCGGCCTGCTCACCCCTGAGGAGGCCAAGGCGATCCTCGAGGGCCTGGACCAGATCGAGGCCGAGATCCGCGAGGGGCGCTTTCCCTGGCGCGAGGCCCTGGAGGACGTGCACATGAACATCGAGGCCCGCCTGGTCGAGCTGGTCGGCGAGGTGGGCAAGAAGGTGCACACCGCCCGCAGCCGCAACGACCAGGTGGCGACCGACCTGCGGCTTTGGACCAAGCGCGCCCTGACCGAGGTCGAGGCCGCGATCCGCGAGCTGCAAAAGGCGCTCCTCGAGGCTGCCGAGGCCCACCTCGCGGCGGGGACGATCCTGCCCGGCTACACCCACCTGCAGCGGGCCCAGCCGATCCTGCTCGCGCACTGGTTTTTGGCCTACTTCTGGATGCTCGAGCGCGACCTGGGGCGGGTGCGGGACGCCCGAGGTCGCCTCGACGCCTCGCCGCTGGGGGCCGCGGCCCTGGCGGGGACCTCGTTCCCCATCGACCGCTTCATGACCGCGAAGGCCCTGGGGTTTGCCCGTCCCATGCCCAACTCCCTGGACGCGGTGGCCAGCCGGGACTTCGTCCTCGAGGCCCTCTCGGCGCTGGCCATCCTGGCCACCACCCTCTCCCGGCTCGCCGAGGAGCTGATCCTCTACTCGAGCTTCGAGTTCGGCTTCGTCGAGCTGCCCGACGCCTTCGCCACCGGGAGCTCGATCATGCCCCAGAAGAAGAACCCGGACATCCCCGAGCTCATTCGCGCCAAGGCGGGGCGGGTGCTCGGGAATCTGGTCGCGCTCTTTTCCGTGGTCAAGGGGCTCCCCCTGGCCTACAACAAGGACCTTCAGGAGGATAAGGAGCCGCTCTTCGACGCGGTGGACCAGGTGCTGCCCGCGCTTAAGCTGCTGGCGCGGATGATCCCGGAGCTCCGCTGGCGTCCCGAGGTGATGGCCCGGGCGGCGAAGGGGGGGTTCGCCCTGGCCACCGACCTCGCCGACTACCTGGCCAAGAAGGGCGTGCCCTTTCGCGAAGCGCACCGGGTCGTGGGCGGGCTGGTGCGCCGGCTGGCGGAGGCGGGCCGGGAGCTCGAGGCCCTCACTCTGGAGGAGCTCAAGGCCGCGCACCCGGCGTTCGAGGCCGACGCGCTGGCGCTCTTGGACCTCGAGGGGGCGGTCAGGAGCCGCGCCGTCTACGGCGGCACCGCACCGGAGGCGGTGAAGGCTCAGCTTGAGGAGGCGAAGCGGACGTGGACCAGCGGATGAAGCTGGAGCTCAAGCCGGTGCGGCTGCCCCCGGCCAGGAAGGGGGCGCCCTACACCCTGCGCAAGGCCCGCGTCTTCGACGTGCCGCAGATCCACGACCTGATCCGCTACTGGGCCCGGGAGTCCTTCATGCTGGTGCGTTCCAAGAGCCAGCTCTATGAGTTCCTCCGTGACTTCCACGTGCTCGAGGAGGAAGGCGGGGTCCTGGTGGGGATCGTGGCCTTGCACATCGTCTGGGAGGACCTGGCGGAGATCCGCTCCCTGGCAGTGCACCCCGAGCGCCAGGGGGAGGGCCTGGGACGGGTCTTGGTCGGTGCGGCGGAGGCCGAGGCCCGGGCGCTCGGCCTGCCCAAGGTCTTCGCCTTTACGATTCAAGAGGGGTTCTTCCTCAAGCTCGGCTACCGGGTCGAGGCCCCGGAGGCCTTTCCCCGCAAGGTCTGGTTCGAGTGCGTGGACTGCCCCTTTCAGGACCACTGCCCGGAGGTTCCGGTGATCAAGGAGCTGACGCATGCTGGATAGAGAGCGCGCGGTGCTGGTGCTCGAGGACGGCGAGGCCTACCCTGGCTTCGCCTTCGGCTACCGGGGGAAGACCCTCGGCGAGGTGGTCTTCAACACCTCGATGACCGGCTATCAGGAGATCATGACCGACCCCAGCTACCACGGTCAGATCGTGGTCATGACCTACCCGCACATTGGCAACTACGGGGTCAACGTCTACGACATGCAGTCCAACCGTCCCTGGGTCAAGGGGTTCGTGGCCCGGGAGTTCAGCCGCGTGGCCTCCGGGCCCCGGGCCCAGGAGACGCTCGCCGAGTTCATGGAGGCGCACCGGGTGGTGGCGATCGAGGGGATCGATACCCGCAAGCTGGTGCGCAAGATCCGCGAGGGCGGGGTGCTAAAGGGGGTCATCGCCCACGCCAGCGCCCTGGGGAAGGCGCCGGGGGAGGGGTTTTCCAAGGACGAGCTCGAGCTGTTGGCGCGCGAGGCGCGGGCGTGGCCGGACATCGACGGGCGCGACATGACCCCGGAGGTCACCACCCCGGTGCCCTACGCCTTTCCCACCCTTCGTGTGGGGGGCAAGCGGGTGGTGGTGATGGACTTTGGCATCAAGCACGCGATCGTCGAGCAGCTGGGAGCGCTGGGGTTGGAGGTGATCGTGGTGCCGGGCAAGACCACCGCCGGGCAGATCATGGCCCTCGAGCCCGACGGCCTCTTGGTCTCCAACGGCCCGGGCGACCCGTTCGGCCCCACCTACGCCCACGAAACCCTGCGCGAGCTCATCGGGCAGCTTCCGATCTTCGGGATCTGCCTCGGCCACCAGCTCCTGGCCATTGCCGCCGGGGGCCGTACCTACAAGATGAAGTTCGGCCACCGAGGGGCGAACCAGCCGGTGAAGAACCTGCTCGACGGCGCGATCGAGATCACCAGTCAGAACCACGGCTACGCGGTGGACCTCAACTCGCTCCAGGGCTTCATCGCCACCCACGTCAACCTAAACGACGCCACCCTTGAGGGCATGGCCCACGAGCACTACCCGGTCTTCTCGGTGCAGTACCACCCGGAGGCGAGCCCCGGTCCCCACGACTCCCGCTACCTCTTCAAGCGTTTTCTCGAAGAGGTCCAGGCGTTCGATCGAAAAGGACAAGCTCAAGGCAAGGCGTTCCCGGATCGCTTCGGGGTGTAGGTCCTTAAGGTCCCTTTAAGCCACCTCTTCTGAATCTGCAACCCCCCAAATGGGGGGTTGCATCCGGGCATTGTTTTCGTATTCTGTTTGTCGCTTCGGGGTGCGATGAACCCTGTTCGGAAGGATGGGCGCCAGCCGGGCAGGGGGAAGCAAGTGGCGCAACCGACCCGAACGCACAACTTGTAAATCGGGCCTCGGCCCGTTCGGCAGCGAGGGCGGCGATTCGCGTGCTTTCTCGGTTCCTCGCGCTGCGTTGGGAGTGACATTATGGGAGATTTGGGGTCGGTTGCGTCAAGAAGCGTTCAGCGTTTGTTTCAAACGAAGTGGGTTTCCCTTGCCGCGTTCTTTTTAATGCTTATCACGGCGTTCGCCAGTGCGACGAACCTGAGCTTCGTGAAGAACGGCGGCTCGTCGTGCTCCGGCTACACCAGCAGTTTGGTTGGCGACACCTGCACCTACTACAACGTCGCTCCTGGGATCGACGTCGAGGTCGAGCTCGTGGCGTTGAGCGGGGCCAACGAAGTTCAGGTAACCAACTTTGACGACGAGGAGAACGGCATCGGCGTAAATTCCGCCTTTCAGCCCCGCGTAGAGAAACTTTCAAGCGGCACGGGCTGGGTCTACGCGGAGTTCGAGTTTCGCTTTTATAAATCGGGGACGCGTGAGCCGGTGGCCATCGATTTTCCCGCGACCGCGGTCGACGTGGACGGGAAAAGGTATAATCTTAAGGAAGGCGTGGGTTTCCTCGGCATCGAGGGGTATTCCTTCAATGATCCCACGAACCTGGAGGCCACCGCCCTTGACGCGGAGCGCCTGTGGTATCGCTTCGCGTCGAAGACGTCTTTAACCTTGCCCAACATCGACTACACTTCATCCAATGCCCCCAGGCACATGGTGAGGGTGGATTTCCGCAAGACCCACAAGTTCCGTTACCGCGCCTACGTATACAACGCCGGGGCGAGCTCTGCGCGAATGTTCTCGCTTTACTTTCAGGACACCTATAACGGCTATTCGTTTCCTCAATGGGATACGGAAGTCCATACGCAAGTGGGCCGGTTGGTCTCCGGTCGCGTGTTAGAGGACCAAGCAGGCGACGGCGATGTCGCGGGTGACCCCGGCGTGGACGGCGCCACCGTGGACCTCTATAAGGGCAGCGGCACGAAGCTCGCGTCCACCACCTCCGCGAGCTACAACGGCGAGGCGGGCTGGTACGCCTTTCCCGTTCCGCTAAGCAGCACCCGGTACGTCGTGGTGGACTCGAAGACCGTTTCTCCGAACGCGGGCTTTAACGGGGGATCCGGCCAGGACGAGATTTGGGCCGAGCAGACCTACGGGGCTGGCGGAAACTGGGGCGGGACGCTCTGCGACACCGACGCCGACCCAAGCACCCAAGCCCAGCCGCTCACTTCCAGCGGGGCTTGTTTCGGTGGCCGAAGAGGCAACGTCTCCGACGATGCCTCGAGCTTTAATACCGCGGAACACGTGGCTGAAGTTAGCGTAAGCTCTTTGGACGTCTCGAACGTCGACTTCGGCTTCTCCTTCAACGTCGTCACCAACACCAACGATCGTGACGATGACCCTGCAAGCAATCGCACCGCCCAAGGCTCCCTGCGCCAGTTCATCCAAAACGCCAACGCGATTTCCGGCGCCAACATGATGCGCTTCGTGCCTGCGGTTCCCTTGAACAGCACGTCTTGGTGGACGGTGACGCTTCAAGATTCGAACCCGCTTCCCACCATTACCGATGATGGCACCACGCTGGATGGGACGGCCTATAGCTACCAAGACGGCGCGACGGTGCGCGACCCGAACGGCGGTTACGTGTCAGCGCCTGAACCGGTCGGCGTTTCCAGCACGACGCTGTCGTCGTATGCAAAGCCCGAGCTTGAAATCGATGTCAACGACACCGGAGACGGGTTTCGGGTGAACGCAAGCAGCACCACCCTGGAAAATCTGGCGCTTTACAACAGCCAAGCCCAAAGCGACGTGGCCCTCGTTCATGTCCTTTCGGGGACGGGCAACCTGGTGCAGGAGAGCTTCGTTGGCCCGCGGGCGGATGGCAGCGATCCTTTAGGGAACGATCGCGCGCGGGCAGGCGTCACGGTGGATTCGGATGCCGAGGCCAATGCCGTCCATAACTACATCGCCCATCTCTACAACACCGGCGTCGAAATGCATGGGTTCGGGGTGAGCGAGAAGAACTTCATCGAGCATATCGGCATGGGAGCACCTTGTGGTGACGGCATTTCGTTCGAGGGGACGCGTTCTCGGCGCGACCCCAGCAAGGTTGTAGCCAGGTACAACTACATACAAGACATCTCCGCCTACGGTGTGGAGTCCTGGGGTGCGCCCGGGGCCTACACCATTGAGGAAAACACCATCATCAATACCGGCGTGGGCGACGGCAATAGAAACTTTTGCGGTGGGAACAGTGATATCAACACCACCGAGCGCGGGGGCATCCGGATCTTCGGGTCGGGCAGCTTAGTGAAGAAGAACATCGTTCACGATGTGCCCGGACACGCGGTCGTGGTGGTGGCGGTTGACGGCAGTACGCCCTCTAAAGGGAACACCATCACCCAAAACAGCTTCTACCGCAACGGCGGCCTCTCCATCGACCTCGACCAGTCCCATTCTGATGGGACTGGAGGGAGCGTTAACCCCAACGGCGACGGGGTCACCCCCAACGACGGGCAGATTTCAGGCAACGAGCAAAACGAGGGGATGGACTACCCCGTCTTTACCGCCGCCGTCGTTTCAGGCGGCACCTTGCACGTCGAGGGGTATGTGGGCACACCCACGCAAAAGGTGACTGGAACTCACACCATCGAGGTTTACAAAGGCCACGACTATGGCAATAACGGCGGGGAAGTCGTCGCCGGCGACGGGCTTTCAAAGCCGCACGGCGAAGGTCGCTGGTACATCGGAAGCTGCACGACCAATAACGACGGCACCTTTGCTTGCGACCTCTCGTTGCCCTCCGGCATTTCGCTTGCAAGCGGAGACCCGATCACTGGAACCGCCACCAATAGCAGCGGAAGCACTTCTGAGTTTGGCGTTAATTTCACCTACCAGCCCGAGGCCGACCTAGCGATCAGCAAGACGGTCAGCCCCACCACGGCCGGCCCCGGCGACACCGTGACCTTCACCGTCACGGTGGAAAACCGCGGCCCCGACGACGCCACCGGCGTCGAGGTCAGCGACTCGCTGCCGAGCGGCTACACCTACCAGAGCAGCAGCGCCACCCAGGGCAGCTACGGCAGCGGCGTGTGGACGGTGGGCAACCTGGCGAACGGGGCCAGCGCCACCCTGACGCTCACCGCCACCGTCAACGCCAGCGGCGGCTACACCAACACCGCCACCGTGAGCGGCAACGAGACCGACCCGGACAGCAGCAACGACAGCGCCAGCGCCGGGATCACCTACCAGCCCGAGGCCGACCTAGCGATCAGCAAGACGGTCAGCCCCACCACGGCCGGCCCCGGCGACACCGTGACCTTCACCGTCACGGTGGAAAACCGCGGCCCCGACGACGCCACCGGCGTCGAGGTCAGCGACTCGCTGCCGAGCGGCTACACCTACCAGAGCAGCAGCGCCACCCAGGGCAGCTACGGCAGCGGCGTGTGGACGGTGGGCAACCTGGCGAACGGGGCCAGCGCCACCCTGACGCTCACCGCCACCGTCAACGCCAGCGGCGGCTACACCAACACCGCCACCGTGAGCGGCAACGAGACCGACCCGGACAGCAGCAACGACAGCGCCAGCGCCGGGATCACCTACCAGCCCGAGGCCGACCTAGCGATCAGCAAGACGGTCAGCCCCACCACGGCCGGCCCCGGCGACACCGTGACCTTCACCGTCACGGTGGAAAACCGCGGCCCCGACGACGCCACCGGCGTCGAGGTCAGCGACTCGCTGCCGAGCGGCTACACCTACCAGAGCAGCAGCGCCACCCAGGGCAGCTACGGCAGCGGCGTGTGGACGGTGGGCAACCTGGCGAACGGGGCCAGCGCCACCCTGACGCTCACCGCCACCGTCAACGCCAGCGGCGGCTACACCAACACCGCCACCGTGAGCGGCAACGAGACCGACCCGGACAGCAGCAACGACAGCGCCAGCGCCGGGATCACCTACCAGCCCGAGGCCGACCTAGCGATCAGCAAGACGGTCAGCCCCACCACGGCCGGCCCCGGCGACACCGTGACCTTCACCGTCACGGTGGAAAACCGCGGCCCCGACGACGCCACCGGCGTCGAGGTCAGCGACTCGCTGCCGAGCGGCTACACCTACCAGAGCAGCAGCGCCACCCAGGGCAGCTACGGCAGCGGCGTGTGGACGGTGGGCAACCTGGCGAACGGGGCCAGCGCCACCCTGACGCTCACCGCCACCGTCAACGCCAGCGGCGGCTACACCAACACCGCCACCGTGAGCGGCAACGAGACCGACCCGGACAGCAGCAACGACAGCGCCAGCGCCGGGATCACCTACCAGCCCGAGGCCGACCTAGCGATCAGCAAGACGGTCAGCCCCACCACGGCCGGCCCCGGCGACACCGTGACCTTCACCGTCACGGTGGAAAACCGCGGCCCCGACGACGCCACCGGCGTCGAGGTCAGCGACTCGCTGCCGAGCGGCTACACCTACCAGAGCAGCAGCGCCACCCAGGGCAGCTACGGCAGCGGCGTGTGGACGGTGGGCAACCTGGCGAACGGGGCCAGCGCCACCCTGACGCTCACCGCCACCGTCAACGCCAGCGGCGGCTACACCAACACCGCCACCGTGAGCGGCAACGAGACCGACCCGGACAGCAGCAACGACAGCGCCAGCGCCGGGATCACCTACCAGCCCGAGGCCGACCTAGCGATCAGCAAGACGGTCAGCCCCACCACGGCCGGCCCCGGCGACACCGTGACCTTCACCGTCACGGTGGAAAACCGCGGCCCCGACGACGCCACCGGCGTCGAGGTCAGCGACTCGCTGCCGAGCGGCTACACCTACCAGAGCAGCAGCGCCACCCAGGGCAGCTACGGCAGCGGCGTGTGGACGGTGGGCAACCTGGCGAACGGGGCCAGCGCCACCCTGACGCTCACCGCCACCGTCAACGCCAGCGGCGGCTACACCAACACCGCCACCGTGAGCGGCAACGAGACCGACCCGGACAGCAGCAACGACAGCGCCAGCGCCGGGATCACCTACCAGCCCGAGGCCGACCTAGCGATCAGCAAGACGGTCAGCCCCACCACGGCCGGCCCCGGCGACACCGTGACCTTCACCGTCACGGTGGAAAACCGCGGCCCCGACGACGCCACCGGCGTCGAGGTCAGCGACTCGCTGCCGAGCGGCTACACCTACCAGAGCAGCAGCGCCACCCAGGGCAGCTACGGCAGCGGCGTGTGGACGGTGGGCAACCTGGCGAACGGGGCCAGCGCCACCCTGACGCTCACCGCCACCGTCAACGCCAGCGGCGGCTACACCAACACCGCCACCGTGAGCGGCAACGAGACCGACCCGGACAGCAGCAACGACAGCGCCAGCGCCGGGATCACCTACCAGCCCGAGGCCGACCTAGCGATCAGCAAGACGGTCAGCCCCACCACGGCCGGCCCCGGCGACACCGTGACCTTCACCGTCACGGTGGAAAACCGCGGCCCCGACGACGCCACCGGCGTCGAGGTCAGCGACTCGCTGCCGAGCGGCTACACCTACCAGAGCAGCAGCGCCACCCAGGGCAGCTACGGCAGCGGCGTGTGGACGGTGGGCAACCTGGCGAACGGGGCCAGCGCCACCCTGACGCTCACCGCCACCGTCAACGCCAGCGGCGGCTACACCAACACCGCCACCGTGAGCGGCAACGAGACCGACCCGGACAGCAGCAACGACAGCGCCAGCGCCGGGATCACCTACCAGCCCGAGGCCGACCTAGCGATCAGCAAGACGGTCAGCCCCACCACGGCCGGCCCCGGCGACACCGTGACCTTCACCGTCACGGTGGAAAACCGCGGCCCCGACGACGCCACCGGCGTCGAGGTCAGCGACTCGCTGCCGAGCGGCTACACCTACCAGAGCAGCAGCGCCACCCAGGGCAGCTACGGCAGCGGCGTGTGGACGGTGGGCAACCTGGCGAACGGGGCCAGCGCCACCCTGACGCTCACCGCCACCGTCAACGCCAGCGGCGGCTACACCAACACCGCCACCGTGAGCGGCAACGAGACCGACCCGGACAGCAGCAACGACAGCGCCAGCGCCGGGATCACCTACCAGCCCGAGGCCGACCTAGCGATCAGCAAGACGGTCAGCCCCACCACGGCCGGCCCCGGCGACACCGTGACCTTCACCGTCACGGTGGAAAACCGCGGCCCCGACGACGCCACCGGCGTCGAGGTCAGCGACTCGCTGCCGAGCGGCTACACCTACCAGAGCAGCAGCGCCACCCAGGGCAGCTACGGCAGCGGCGTGTGGACGGTGGGCAACCTGGCGAACGGGGCCAGCGCCACCCTGACGCTCACCGCCACCGTCAACGCCAGCGGCGGCTACACCAACACCGCCACCGTGAGCGGCAACGAGACCGACCCGGACAGCAGCAACGACAGCGCCAGCGCCGGGATCACCTACCAGCCCGAGGCCGACCTAGCGATCAGCAAGACGGTCAGCCCCACCACGGCCGGCCCCGGCGACACCGTGACCTTCACCGTCACGGTGGAAAACCGCGGCCCCGACGACGCCACCGGCGTCGAGGTCAGCGACTCGCTGCCGAGCGGCTACACCTACCAGAGCAGCAGCGCCACCCAGGGCAGCTACGGCAGCGGCGTGTGGACGGTGGGCAACCTGGCGAACGGGGCCAGCGCCACCCTGACGCTCACCGCCACCGTCAACGCCAGCGGCGGCTACACCAACACCGCCACCGTGAGCGGCAACGAGACCGACCCGGACAGCAGCAACGACAGCGCCAGCGCCGGGATCGAGGTGGTCTATCCGTTGTTCTTGAAAAAACATGTGGACCGACCGACGGCGCGAATCGGGGAGGTGCTCACCTATACCCTCGAGGTCACCAACCCCTATCCGGTTGATGTGGTCTTCGACCTTCAAGACCACCCCGATCCTTCGCTCCGCTACCTGCCGGGTTCGGCGGAACCGGTGACCCCCGAGGTCGTGGACGGGGCCCTGGTCTGGCGGGGGTTGACCGCGCCTGCGAACGGCTCGCTCAAGCTGACCTACCGCATGCGCGTTTTGGCCCGTGTCGCCGGTGCCGCGTCGCCTCCGGTCGAACTGCGCAATACCGCGGCCCTCTTCGCCGCTGGAAAAGCCCAGGCGCTGGCCCAGGCCATGGCCAAGGTGCGCATCGTGGACGCCCCCTTCCTGGGCCGTCGCGCGACCCTGCTGGGCCGGGTCTACCTCGACCAGAACCAAAACGGCCGCTTCGATTCCGAGGACCTGCCGCTCCCCGGCGCGCGCGTCGTGCTCGCCGACGGGCGCCAGGTGCGCACCGACGTCGAGGGCCGCTACGCCTTCCGGGACCTTCCCGCCGGCGTCTGGTTGGTGGCCGTGGATCCGAGGAGCGTACCTGGAAGTTTCGCCCCCCATCCTGAAGCCACTGGCCAGCCCGGCACCCACCGCGTCGAGGCCATCGGCCTTACGGTCAGCGACTTTCCCCTGATTCCACCGAAGGGCCGGGTCTCGGTTTCGCGGACGACGCGGGTGCGCCTTGGGCCGCTCACTGTCGAGAAGAAGCTTCTACGGCTTGGAAACGGCCGCTACCGCGTGGTGCTCTATCTGCACGCGGCCGAGCCCATCTCCGGTGTGGTGCTGCGGGATCCCTTGCCCGACGGCGGCGCCAAGGTTTGGAAGTGGGATGCCTTTGTGGGTGAGCGAACGCTGACCTACGACGTGACGGGGAGGCCCGTCCTCACCGATCCCGAACTCGAGTGGAGGTACCGCTAATGCGGAGTCTGATGGTCGCCCTGATGATTTTCGCGGGATTCGTTCTGGGGCAGGCGGGCAACAGCCAGGCCAGCTTCAAGACCGGCATCCCGCTCATCGTTCCCGGTAGCGAACTGGGCTGGCAGGAGGCCACGCTCAAGCTGGTGCTCAAGGTCGAGACCGCGGGCGAGATGTGGCTTCAGCTCTTCTCCCCGGGCTTCGACCCCAACGATTACCGCTCACCCAAGGAGCTTGGCGACGAGCGTTACGACGGGGGCAAGGGCAAGCTTCTCGCGGTGTACGAGGTGTGGCAGGGGGATCGTTTGATCGTCCGCCGCAGCTACGGCGTCGAGCCCCATCGCTGGGCCACCCTCTATCGGGGCCGGTTGCTCCCCGGTGAGTACCTGGTGACCGCCAAGTTTTTCGGCAACGGCAAGAACGCCGTCGTCTTCCACCTCAAGGCGTTGAGCGGCAAGGGGCGGTTGTGGCTGGCGCCCGGAGCCATGCAGACCTACAACGTGGTGCGCGGAGGGTGGCAGACCCCCTTCCGGCTCAAGGTCGAGCGTCCCTCCCAGGGCTTGCGCGTTGGGATCTACGACGGAGACGGCCCCAAGGAGCTCGACCTGCGCGTGCGGTCCCCCGAGGGGGTCTTGCGGCCGCCGGTTCCGGGCAACCTCGAGTGGACCTACATACCTACCGAGAAGGTCGGGGAGTACGCGTTCCGCTTTCGCATCCCGGACACCGCTACGCAGCACACCAACACCATCGGCTTCAAGCTTTTGCTCGGGCCCATCAAAGTCGAGATCGTGGACACCGAAGGGCGGCCGGTGGCCGGGGCCCGTTACCGGATCGAGGGGGCCTACGCGCGGCGGGTGGTGCTCGAGCCCCCGCCGGGGTGGACGCTGGCGCGGACTGAGCAGAGCGGGGGCGAGGTCGTGGCTCCGGGCGTGGTGGCCTTCGGCATGGGCCAGGGGTGGGTGCGCTACGTCCTGCGCCGGGTCGTGCCACAGGCGGAGCTGACCCTGAAGGCGGAGGCGGTCTGCGGTTCCTGGCGTGCCCCCTATCCTCTCACCGTGCGCGTGGACGGCGACCTGGTGCCCCTTCCCAAAACCGGTGCGCGCACCCTTCGGCTCCCCGCCGGGGCCCACCTCCTCACCCCGGTGACCCCCGAAGGCGCGCGGGTCGAGGGGCCCGGGCGGGTGGTCCTCAAGCCCGGGGAGAAGCGCACCGTGACCTGGTCCGTCAGGCCGATCGTTGACCTGAACCTGCGCCTTTCCGCCGCGCGGGTTCGCGCGGGGGAGGCCTTCAAGGCGGCCCTCGAGGCCAGGACGGCGTTTGGCGGTGAGGTCCCGGTCACGCTCAAACTGGTGTTGCCCGAGGGGATCGAGGCCAAGGCCGCGACCGTGGTTGCGGGCACGCTGAGCAAGGCTAGGCCCCTCGTGTTCGAGACCACCCTGGTGGCCACGCGTCCGGGAACCGCTACGCTGGTCGCTCGGCTCTCCCCCTGCGGGAACGAGGCCAAGGCCCGGCTAGACGTGGTTGGCCAGCCCCGTTTTGTTCTGAGAAAGGTGGCCCTCACCCCGAAGGTTGAGGCTGGTGGGACCGCGGCGTTCGCGATCGAGATCGAGAACACCGGCGACGCCGAAGGACGCGCGCGGCTTTTGGACCCCGCGCCCCAGGGGTGGACGGGGCCCTCAGTGGACGAGACCTTGGTCCTGAAACCCGGGGAGCGGGTGCGCCGGGTGCTCGAGGGCCAGGTGGGGCTCGTGCCCCGTGTGGTGAACCGGGCAGAGCTCGTCGTCGATGGCCGCGGGGTCGCCGAGGCCGAGGCCGAGGTGCGGGTGATCCCCCCGCGCCTCCGGCTCACGCGCCGCCTGGACAAGTCGGAGGTCCTGCCCGGGGAACGGCTCGAGGTCTGCCTGACCGTCAACAACCCCGCCCGTGTTCCCGTCGAGTACACCCTCGAGGACACCCCTCCGGACTGGGTGGTGCCCGAGGCCCCGCCCCGCTTTTCGGGCCGCCTGGGCGCCGGCGAAACCGCGCGCCACTGCTACCGGGCAACGGTTCGCTACGGGCCGCCGGCGGTGGGCCGCTTCTCCGCGGTGCTCCGGGGTCCCGGAACGCCGGTGACCGCGGTGGAGGCCATCGAGCGGCGCCTCCTTGGCTTGCGCAAGGTTGCCGACCCGACCGAGGTGCGCCTGGGGCAGGCGGTGCGCTTCGTCGTCGAGGTGGAAAACCCCCTCTCCCGCCCGGTCCGGGTGGTGCTCAAGGAAGCCCCCGACGAGGGCCTGGGCTTGGAGGCGGGGGAGCGGCGCCTGCGGCTTGAATCGAGCGCGCGTGAGCGCCTCGTCCTCGAGGCCAAGCCCACCCGCGTGGGGCGGTTGAAAAACCGGGTCACCGTCCAGCTGAACGGCGAGCCAGCGGCCCCCCCCGCCGAGGCCGCGGTCGAGGTGCACCCCTTGCTCTTGCCCGAGCGCGAGTCCACGATCGAGCTGACCTTCGACGTCGAGGGGCGGGGCGAGGCCCTGTTGCTGCGCCACCGTCCCCCCGCCAAGGCCCGGTACCTGCTCGGCTCGAGCCGGCTGGACGGCCGGCCCCTGCCCGATCCTCGGGTGGACGACGCGGGCCGCTTCTACTGGAAGCTGCCCTTTGCAAAGCACGGCCGCCTGAGCTACCGCGTGGTGCACCGGGGCCCGCTCGGTGTCCTGGCGTCCCCCGAGCTGGCGCTGGTCCTGGGGAAAGAGACGATCCCGATCCAGGGGCGGGTGACGCTGGCCGACGATCAGGCCGCGCGGCCCTACCCCAGGGAACGCGCGGGCCGGCTCATCCAGGCGCCGAAGCCGGGAGCCCGGCTTGGGTCCGTGGCCCGGGTGCGGCTTGCGGCTTCGCCGGAGGTCCCCATTGAGGTGAGGGTCAACGGCCGCCCGGTGCGTCCGCTAAAGACCGAGGTCGTCGAAGGGGGCGTGGTGCTCGAGGTCCCGCTGGAGGTCGGCGAAAACCTGCTCGAGGTCCGGGCCGGCAAGGCCATTGCGCGGGAGGTCGTCTATCGGCCGGGGCCGCCGCGCGAGGTGGCCCTGGTGCCCGAGCGCGCGGTCGCCGACGGGCGCACGCCGCTTTCCTTCGTCCTGGAGTTCCGCGACGCGCACGGCCTGCCCAGCGGTTCGGGCATGGCCACGGTCGTGGCCAGCCCCGAGCCCCTCCTTCCCGATGCCGCTCCCACGCTGAGCGGGTACCAGGTGCGGGTGGAGGATGGCCGGGCCCGGCTCGAGCTCAGGCCCCTGGCGGTGCCCGGGGAAGTCCGGGTGGAGGTCGAGGGCCTCGGGCTCACGGCCCGCGCCCGCCACTTCGTCCAGGGGAGCAGGCAGCGCTTTTACCTGGCCCAGGGCAGCGTTACCCTGCGCTACCACGCCGGCGACGTCGAGCTCGGGGGGCTCGCCCGCGGCTACATCGAGGCCCCGCTGGCCGGCGGCCGCCTGCAGGCGGCGGTGGATCAGGCGTTCGGCCAGGGCGCGCGCCATCCCGGCCTGGATCGCCCCGAAACCCCCACCGGCCGTTTCCCCCTCACCGGCGCCGGGGAGGAGGCCCGGCTGCCGCTGGCCTCCGAGGACGGCGTGGCCTTTCGCTACGACCGGGCGGAGTTTGGCCTGGCCTACGGCCGGGGGACGCGCGCGATGGGGCTTTTGGCGTTGCCCGACGCCAGCGCGTTGGCCGCGAGCTACCGCGGGCCCGTCGAGGTCTACGCCTTCGGCGCGCTGGTGGCCAAGGCGACCAAGGTCGTGCGCCTCACCCCCGACGGCACCCGCGTCTATGTCCTGGGCCAGGCGGTGAAGCCCGGAAGCGAGACGGTTTGGATCGAGCGCGGTGGGATCCGTACCCGGCTCGTGCCCCTCAGGGACTACGTCCTCGACGCGGTGAGCGGAACGCTCTACCTGGCCTATCCCCTCTGGCCCACCGACCTCGCGCTGCGGCCGCAAGCCTTGGTCGTCGCCTTCAGCCCCGAGGAGGCGCCGCGGGACACCCTCACCTTCGGCGTGGGGGCGGCGCTGGAACGGGGAGGGCTCCGCATCGAGGCCGCAAGCGGCAGCCTGGACGGCGGCGCGACCTACCGCTTTGGCCTCCGGGCCGACTACCGGACCCGGGGCCTCTCGACCACCCTCGGCCTGACCTGGGCGGAAGGGGTGCTCCGGGCGAGCCTCGAAGGGGAAGGGCACGCCGGGGTCCTTGAGCTTTCGGGCCGGCTCGACTACGAAGGGGGACGGCTCGCCGGTCGGGGGCGGGTGGCCACCGCGCTCGGCGCCCACCAGCGTCTGGCTCTCGAGCACACCGCCCGCCCCGAGGCCAACGAGACCGCGCTGTTCTACGAGCAGGAGCTGGCCGAGAACCTCTTCGCCGGCGTGGGCCTCGGCTACCGCTGGGAGCGTGGGGCGGCCTCGGTGCTGGGGCGGCTCGGCTACCAGGACGCGCGCACCGACGCCCGCCTCACCCACAGCCAGCCCTTCGCCGGCCCCGCGGAAACCCGTTTCGGCCTGCGGTACGCGATCGACGCCAACCTCACCTTTGGCGGCGACCTCGCCTACACCTGGGGCCAGGGGCTGGACGGGGTCCTGGGCCTGACGCAGCAGCTCGGCGCGGCCAACCTGGCGCTCGAGTACCGGCTCCCCGGGGCCAGCGGCGAGGGCAACCGGGCCCGGTTCGGGGTCCGTGCCCCCTGGCCGCTCGACGCCCACTGGTCGCTCGACGTCTCGGCCGGGGTGGAGCGCAGCCTCGCGAACGACGAGACCCAGCTCGGCGCCGGGGTCGAGGCCCGCTACAAAAAGGACGGCTTCACCGCGAGCTTCGGCGTCGAGGGCGCCACCGGCGATACGGGTGAAAAGGTCACCCTGCGGGCCGGGGCCGCGGGGCAGCTCGACCGCCGTCAGGTGATCAGCGTCGACGCCAACTACGCCTTCCCCCTGGAGGCCGGTCGCTTCACCCTGGCCTACGCCTATCGGGGCGAGGCCGTCCAGCTCCTCACCTACCACCGGCTGGAGACCGCGGACGGCGGTGGGCTCACCGGCGAGCTCGCGAGCACCTGGCACCCCAGCCTCAGCTTCCAGCTGCGTCCGAGCCTGGCCTACCGGATGCGCTTTGCCGACGCCGGGGCCAACCTCTACCAGGGAGGGCTGGGGGCCAACTACTACCTCACCCGGGCGCTGGGTCTCGGCGCCGGGGTCTACTACCTCTACCAGCCTGCGGAGGACACCGGGCACCTGGCCTTCTCGCTCGAGGGCAGCCTCCGGCTCTTGGATCCGGTCTGGTTCAACCTCGGCTACACCTTCGGCGGCTTTGCAGGGCTCACGCCGGAGGCCCGGCCCGGGGTCTATCTGCGGCTTGACTTGGCGACCGGAGGCGCCCCTTAGGGGCGCCTCCTGAGGGGAGCTCGTCGGCTAACCGACGAGCTCTTCGTCTTTGAAGAAGAGGGCGATCTCGCGGGCCGCGTCCTCCGCCGAGGCCGAGCCGTGGATGACGTTCTCGTCGATCGTGAGGGCGAAGTCGCCGCGGATGGTGCCGGGCAGGGCGTCCTTGGGATCGGTCGCCCCCATCATCTTGCGCAGTTCCTTGATCACGCCGTCGCCCTCGAGGACCATCGCCACCACCGGGCCCGAGGTGATGTACTCGACGAGCGGTTTGAAGAAGGGTTTCTCCCGGTGCTCCGCGTAGTGCTCCTCGGCGAGGTCGAAGGAGACCCGGCAGAGCTTCATCGCCACCAGCTTGAGGCCCTTCTTCTCGAAGCGGGCGAGGATCTCGCCCACCAGGCCGCGGCGCACGCCGTCCGGTTTGATCATGCAAAAGGTGCGTTCCATAGCGGCCCCATTCTACGCCTAGCGTAGGCGGGCCAGGCGGGTGCTGGTGCAGCGGGCGTCGGCGCAGAGGAGGACGAAGACCCGCCCGGTCGCGTCGCGAACGTACTGGGCGGCGTAGGCTCCCTGCGGCAAGGGCCAGAAGGTTTCACGGGCGTAAGGGGTGTCCCGTCGCGCGAAGGAGAGGCGACCTTCCTTGGCCCAGGCCGGCGCGTGCTGGAACGCGAGGAGGCTCGGTCCCGGGTCAAGGTGGATGGCCATTGCCGCAGCTGCGCCATTGGGGTCGCCGCCGCTCGCCTCGTCCCAGGCGATCGCCTCTCCGTACTCCTTGCGCACGTAGGCGTGGTGCGCGTCGAACCCCAGGTACGCGGCCTTGAGGTAGGCGTCGCTGGCGTCGAACGCGGTCAGGCCGTAGACGTAGGCCCGGCACCCCTGCCTGCATCCTTCATCGTTCGTGACGTAGGCGAAGCGTCCGCCCGGGAACCAGTCGCCGGTGCCGGTTTCGTCGCTCGCCGTGCAGAACGCGTCCCAATCGGGCCGGGTTATCCAGTCCTGTTGGAGGCGGGTGCCGTCGAAGCGGAAGCGAGCCACGCCCAGGCAGCCCAGGCGGCCGAGGGTCGCATCGTAGACGGTGCGGTAGGCGATCGCCGCGTAGATCGCGCCGTCTTCGGGGATGAGGGCGGGGATCGAGGAGTTGTTGTGTTCGCACCAGGTCACGGTCTCCTGGACGTCCGAGCCATTGGTGATGTACGCCGCAAGCGGCGCGAGCTCGCCTCGCTGGAAGACGAAGAGGCCGTAGCGGAAGCGCTTTTTGCCGTCGCACTCGCCCCCGCTCACGGTGGTGGGGATCGCCATTCCAAGGTAAAGGTGCGCTTCGTCGGCGGCGAGGGCGGTGGGGATGCCCTGGCCCAGGGTGTGGGCCTTAGGCCCGGCCCCATCGGGGCTGAAGACGAGCACGTTCTGGGTGCTCTTCAGCCCCACGTAGAGGCTGCCGTCGGGCGCGACGGCCAGCGCCCAGGGCTTTGGGCTGTAGGCCCCGGCGGTGTCTTCGAAGGACCAGAGCAGGCTTCCGTCGTCGGCCGCGTAGCACGCCACGCCAAGGGCGCCCTGGGCTTGACCCACCGTGCAGACCCGATCCTTGCCGGCCGCGATCAATCGATCGACGGTGGCCTCGGGGGCCTCGAGCTGCCAAAGGGGAGCGTAGCGGCGGATGGTGTAGGCCTTTGAAGTGGCCAGCGCCCGGCCGTCCTTGAAAAGCCGACCCTGAACCAGGCTGCTGGCCCGATCCAGGCCTCGAGGCCAGTCCAAGCCGGCCTCGACGGCCCGGTTGCGAAAGACGCCGGCGACCTTCCAGGGCCCCCATTCCCCTCCCGGCGGCCGGTAGCGGAGCTCGAGCCTCGTCCCATCGGGAACGGGGGCGGTCAAACGAAACCGCGGTTGCCCTTTGGAGGCCGCGGTCAAGAGCGGCTGCCAGTCCACCTCCGGCGACGTCGTCGGAGGCGTGGACGTGTTGCAGGCGCCGAGCAGCAAGGCCAGCACGACCAGCAGATGCCAGGTTCGCATCAGGCCACCTCCCACCCCGACCCTAGGAGGGGCCCCCTTAAGCCAACCTTAAACCGCGTGCGGTCGCGCTAGGGCAGCTCCCAGCCCTCGCGGCGGCGCCGGGCCCGGTCCAGGCGGAAGGTGGCGTTGAGCAGGCCGAGGTGGGAAAAGCCCTGGGGGTAGTTGCCGAGGAGCTCGAAGGTCTCCGGGTGCACCTCCTCGGAGAAGAGCCTGAGGGGGTTGGCGTAGCGGAGGAGGGCCTCCAGGGCCGCCCGGGCCTCCTTGAGCTGGTCGGCCAGGGTGAGCGCGTCGACGAGCCAGAACGAAACCAAAAGGAACGCCCCTTCGGGGTCAGAAAGCCCGTCCGCGCCGCGGTAGCGGTAGAGGAGGGGGTAGGGTCCGGCGGCCAGCCTCTCGACGATCTTCTTCCGGGTGGCGACGAAACGGGGGTCGGTCGCGGGCAGAAAGCCGATCTCCGGCATCACCAGCAGGCTGGCGTCGAGCGTGTCGCTGCCGTAGAACTGCACGAACGCCCCGACGGCCTCGTTCCAGCCGTGGTTGAGGACGTCGGCGTGGATCTCCGCGGCCTCCTGAGCCCAGACTGCGACCGGGGCGTCCACCTTGAGCTTGGTGGCGAGCTGGGTGGCGCGGTCCAAGGCCACCCAGGCCCAGACCTTGGAGTAGGTGAAGGGCTTGGGGTCGGTGCGCACCTCCCAGATGCCGTAGTCCGGTTCCCGCCAGCGACGCCGCACCACCTCGACCAGCTCCGCCAGCTTTTCCCATTCGGTGATCGTGAGCACGCCGCCGTGGCGGTCGTAGCGCAGCGCGGCGTCGAGCAGGCTGCCGTAGATGTCGAGCTGGAACTGCCGGGCGGCGGCGTTGCCGATGCGCACCGGGCGGGCGTCGCGGTAGCCGCGCAGGGGCAGCTCCCGCTCGGGGATCTCCCGCTCGCCGCGAATCCCATACAGCACCTGGAGCTCGCCGCCGCCCTCGAGGACCTGCTGCAGGAGCCAGTCGAAGTAGGCGGTGCCCTCCTGCACGTAGCCGGCCTCGAAGAACGCGCGTAGGACGAAGGCCGAATCCCGCACCCAGGTGTAGCGGTAGTCCCAGTTCCGGCTGCCCCCCGGCCACTCCGGAAGGCTGGTGGTGGGGGCGGCGACGATCGCCCCGGTGGGTTCGTAGATGAGCAGCTTCAGGGTGAGCAGGCTGCGCTCCACCCATTCCCGGTAACGGCCCTGGTAGCGGAGCTTGTCGATCCAGCTGCGCCAGAACTCCCGGGTCAGCCAGAGCTGGCGCGGGGGCTGGTAGGAGTTGACCGGGTGCACGGCGCGGGCCCCCCAGTCGGCGACGAACCAGAGCTCGTCCCCGGCCTCGAGCTCGAACCGCCCCACCGCCCGGGTGCCCTCGACCTGCAGGGGCGCGCGGGTGCTAAGGGCGATCGAACCCCCCCGGGGGTTCACCGCCAGGACCCCGTAGCTCGAGGGCTCCATCACCGGGGCGTAGAGGCCGTAGCCGAAGCGGGGCTCGAAGAGAACCTGCATCGGCACCCTTCCAGAGACCCCTTCGACGACGCGGTGGATCTCCGCGGTGGGGACCTTGCGTCCGGGGACGTAGGGCATGAAGTCGCGGACCCGGACCAACCCGGAGCGGGTCTTGAACTCGGTGACCAGGACGTTGGTCCCCCGCTCGTAGTACTGGCGGGCCTCGAACGCCCCCCGGGGCTGGATCGCGAAACGGCCCGCGGCGGGGTCGAGCAGCGCGGCGAAGACCGCTTCCGAGTCAAAGTCGGGGAGGCAGGCCCAGTCGATCGCCCCGTCGGCCCCGGCGAGGATCGCGGTGCGGTTGTCGCCGATCAGGCCGTAGGCCTCAAGGGGCTTGAAGTCCGGCGGTTTCTTGGGGTTGAAGCGAAACGGGTAGCGTTCGCCGTTCATTCGAGCCTCCAGCGATCGGCCACCCGGACCTGATGGCGGGCGAACCAGCCCTGGTTGACCTCGAGCGCTTGCCGGTAGGCCACCCCGGGGTAGTAGGTCGGGCAGGGGTCGGCCTCGCAAGGGGTCATGTCCAGGATGCGTAGGATCACCCCGTTGCGGTCGGCGAAGGCGATCGAGAGGGGGATCTTGGTGTCCTTCATCCAAAACGCCGCGCCGGTGGTCTCGGGAAAGAGGAAGAGCATCCCCCGGTCCTCGGGGAGCGAGGTGCGGCCCATCAGCCCCCGCCGCCAGGCCTCCGGGGTGTCGGCGATCTCGACCTTCAGGGAGACCGGTCCGGCTTGCCCCTCCACGACGAGGGTCCTGAGCGGCGGCCGCCGCGTTTCCGGCCGGACCCTCCCCAACCAGAGCGCGTTCCCGATCACCGCCAGGGCGATCAGGACGCCAAAGAACAGCCAGCCTAGCCGGCCCATCGCCGCTCCACCGCGCGGACCACCCGCTCGAACACCACCGCCTCGGGGGCGGTGGCGTCGAGGACGACGAAGCGCTGGGGTTCGGCCTCGGCGAGGGTCAGGTAGCCCTCGCGCACCTTGCGATGGAAGGCCAGGGCCTCGGACTCCAGACGGTCCGGGGCCCCCTGCTTGCGCCTCAAGCCCAGCTCCGGGGGCAGGTCGAGCAGGAAGGTGAGGTCGGGGCGGAGCCCCTTCGTGGCCCCCTCGAAGACCGCGCGCATCCAGGGAAGCGGCAGGCCACGGCCGAACCCCTGGTAGGCGTAGGAGGAGTCCTGGTAGCGGTCGGCGATCACCACCCGTCCTTCGAGGAGGGCGGGGCGGATCCGCGTGCGCACGTGTTCCGCCCGGTCCGCCGCATAGAGCAGGTACTCGGCCTCCGCGGTCATGTGCTCGGCGAGCACGAGGTCGCGCAGCCGCTCGCCGAGCGCGGTGCCGCCGGGCTCGCGGGTGAGGAGCGGGTCCACCCCCCGGGCCTCGAACCAGCGCGCCAGGCGCTCGGCCTGGGTGCTCTTCCCGGCCCCTTCGGGGCCCTCGAAGCTGATGAAAAACCCTTTCATAACCCCGTCGGGTGGTCCAAGAAGACGAAGGGGAGGCCGAAGGTGCGCAGGAGCTTCTCCGCCAGGGCCTTGACGCCGAAGACCTCGGTGTCGTAGTGGCCAGCGTAGATCACGTTGAGGCCGTACTCGAAGGCGTCGTGGAAGGCGGCGTGCTTGGGCTCGCCGGTGATCAAGAGGTCGAGCCCCTCGGCCTTGGCCTCGGGGATCAGGTCCGCGCCGGAGCCGGAGACGATCCCTACCCTACGCACCAGGTCGGGCCCGCCTTGGTGGACCAAGGACTGCATGCCGGTGATCTGGCCGAGCTGGTCGGCGACGTCGTGCAGGCGCGTGGCCTGGGGGAAGACCCCCTTCATTCCGATCTTCTGGCCCTTGTAGGTGCCAAAGGGGGTCAGCGCCTCGAGCCCCAGCAGGTTGCCGAGCACCGCGTTGTTGCCCACCTCGGGGTGGGCGTCGAGCGGCAGGTGCGCGGCGTAGAGGTTGATCCCGTTGTCAAAGAGCAGGCCGAGCCTCCGGCGCAAAGGGCCGGTCACCGGCTTCACCTGTCCCCAGAAGAGGCCGTGGTGGACGATGAGGAAGTCCACGCCCGCCTCGGCGGCGTCGAGGAAGGTCTTGACCGAGGCGTCGACCGCCGCGCCCACCCGGCCGACCTCGGGTGCGCCTTCGACCTGCAGGCCGTTGAGGCTGGGGTCGGGGAAGGCCTCGACGTTCAAGTAGCTGTTCAGCCAGCCAACGAGCTCGTCTCGGTTCATCTCGGCTCCCTTCGATCGCTGGAAAGGGGCGTTTGGCAAGCGCGGGGCATGGGGAAAGTCTACCGCCGGATCTGGCGGATGGCCACGGCAAAGAGCAGGACCGCGAGCGCGAGCAGGCCGAGCTCGGCAAGCAGCGCCAGGAACGCGGGGTCCCCGGGGGCGGCCTTGGCCGCCCCCTCGGCGGTGATCACCAGCATGCGGCGCACGCTGGCGATGATTCCGATCACCAGGAAGGGCTCGGCCTCGATCTTGCCCTCGCGGGCGAAGCGCACCACGGTGTAGATCACCTCGGCCAGCATCAGCGCCAGCAGGACCCGGTCCAGGAGGTGCACGATCGCCGCCGGGTAATCGCCGCTGAGCACGCTGACCAGCCCTTCCCAGGCGGCAAAGCCCAGGATCAGGGCGGCGGCGGCGGCGAGGATCAGCCCCGCGGTGAGGTAGATCGCGGCCTCGAGCTGCTCCAGGGTGGTGTAGAGTCGCCCGCGCATGCCCTTAATCTACGCTGAAGGCGCGGCGGACCTCGGCCACCTCGTCCCAGGGAAGGGTTTCCCGGTCCCGCTCGAGGGTGTGCTCGTGCCCCTTCCCGGCGAAGAGGACGGTGTCCCCGGGCCGCGCCAGGCGTGCCGCGAGGCGGATCGCTTCCCGCCGGTCGGGCTCGATCCAAACCTCGGCGCGCCCCTCCCGGGCCCCGGCGGCGAGCTCGGCGAGGATCGCCTCCAGGGGCTCGCTGCGGTGGTCCTCCTCGGTGAGGATCACCGCGTCGGCGTGCCTGGCCGCGACCCGGCCGAGGGGGCGCCGCTTCATCGGGTCGCGCTCGCCGGCGGCGCCGAAGACCGCGATCAGCCGGCCCTGAGTCGTCGGGCGCAGGGCCTCTAGCGCCTTTTCGAGCGCCTCTGGGGTGTGGGCGAAGTCCACCACCGCGCGCACCGGGCCGGGGACGACGACCTGCATCCGTCCGGGCACCCCGGGGAAGGCCGCGAGCGCCTCGACGGCGGCGGCGAGGTCCAGCCCCAGGGCCTGGATCGCGGCCAGCGCGGCCAGGGCGTTTTCAACGTTGAAGCGGCCGATCATCGGCAGCCGGACCGGGTAGGCCGCGGTGCCGGCCACCAGGGTGAAGGTCAGGCCTTCCGGCCCCTCGACGATCTCCTTCGCCGAGAGCGTGCCCCCGGGACCGTAGAGGCGGTGGGGGCGGTCGGTGAGCCGGCGGGCGTAGGGGCAGCGGGCGTTCAAGACCGCAAGGCGAGCGCGGCGCACCAGCGTGGCCTTGGCGTCGAAGTAGCCCTCGAGGTCTCCGTGAAAGTCCAGGTGCTCGGGGGCCAGGTGGGTCCAGACCGCGAGGTCGTAGTCCACCTCGTCCACCCGGTGCTGGGCCAGGGCGTGGGAGCTGGTCTCGATCACCACCCGGGCGAGCCCTGATCGTTTCATCTCGGCGAGGACCGCCTGGAGCTCGGGGGCCTCGGGGGTGGTGAAGTGCCCCTCGGGCACGCGCCAGGTCTCCCCGAAGGCGTAGCCCACCGAGCCGACGAGGCCGCTGGGCCCGGCCAAGGCGTTGAGCAGGTGGTGGATGAGGTGGCTGGTCGTGGTCTTACCGTCGGTGCCGGTCACCCCGATCACGGTCATGGCCCGGCTGGGCCAGCCGTGGAAGGCGGCGGCAAGCCGGGCCAGGGCGGCGCGGGCGTTGGCCACCCGGGCATAGGGCACGGGGAGCGCCTCCTCGGCCTCGCCGACGACCGCCACCGCGCCCCGCGCCAGGGCGTCGGGCACGAAGCGGTGGCCGTCGGTCTTCTGACCGGGGAGGGCGAAGAAGATCATCCCCGGCCGCACCCGCCGCGAGTCGTGGGTGAGGCCGGTGACGGGTAGGGGCGGCGCCGGGGCGCCGAGCAGGGCGAAGAGGGCGTCGAGCCGCTTCACTTGGGTCTGCGCACGCTGAGGGTGACCTCGACCTCGAGCCGCCGGCCGTTGCGCCAGATCAGCAGCCGGGCCTTGTCTCCGGGACGGTGGCGGGCGATGGCCTGGATGACCTCGAAGCGGTTCTTCACCGGCTTGCCGTCCACCGCCAGAATCACGTCGCCGAGGCTCAACAGCTTGCCGAGCTGATCGCGCTCGGCCCCGCGCAGCCCGGCCTGTTCCGCCGGCGAGCCGGGCTCGACCCGGTCGATCATCGTCCCTTCCTGGCTGACCAGCCCGACCGCGCGCAGCAAGACCGGGTCCAGCTCGGAGAGATCGACGAGCTTGACCCCCAGCCAGCCTCGTTGGGGGTAGCCGTAGGTCTCGAGGTCCTGGATGCTCTGGCGCGCGAGGTCGGCGGGGATCGCCATGCCCACCCCGCTCGCGGCGCTGGGGCCGCCGAGCACCGCGTCGACGATGCCCAGGACCCGGCCCTGCAGGTCGATCAGCGGGCCGCCGGAGCTGCCGGGGTGGACCTCGGCGTCGGTGTAGACGACCTGATAGATCTCCACCCCGATCTCCCCGCCGAGCCCGGCGGCGTCCTCGAAGGGGCCGACGCCGGCGACGATGCCCTGGGAGACCAGGTTCAGGCGGCCGTAGGGGCTGGAGATCAAGAGCGCGGTCTGGCCCACGACCGGGGCCTCCGGGCTAAAGTTGAGGATCGCCGGGGCGCTGGCCTCGACCTCGAGCAGCGCGAGGTCCAGGCCCTTGTCGACGGCGAAGACCCAGGCCGGGTGGTTGGAGCCGTCGGCGAAGGTCACGGTGATCTTCTCCAGTCCCTCGATGACGTGGAAGTTGGTGACCAGGCGGTGGGCGGCGTAGAAGAACCCCGAACCCCAGACCGGTTCGCTCTCGGCGTAGCTGGCCTGGCCTTGGACGCGCACCACCGCGGGCCGGGCAGCCTCCACCGCCTTGATCCGCGCGACCTCGGCAGGATCGGTGACCGCCGCCAGGGCCAGGCCAAAACCCAGGACCAGCGCCAAGAGAGGCTTCATCTCGCTCAAGTATAACGGCGCGATCGGGTGGCTTTTACATCACCTCCGGGGCCGGCACCCCGAGGAGCCAGAGGCCCTGGCGGAGGGTTTCCTTGACCACCCAGACCAGCCTGAGCCGGAGCTCGCGCAGCCCTTCGGGGGCGGCGAGCACCGGGGTCGCCGGTTGCCCCTTTTCCTTGGCGTTGTAGTAGGCGTTCCAGGCCGCGGCGAGGTCGAGGAGGAAGTTGGCGAGCAGGTGCGGGCTCGTCTCCGCGGCGCTCTTTTGGACCGCCTCGGGAAACCCCAGGAGGGCCTTGGCGAGCGCGGCCTCGTATGGGGTCGCGGCGGCGAACGCCGCCTCGGGGACCGGGGCCATGGGGTCCAGGCCCTTTGCCTTTGCCTTCCTCAAGATCGAGGCGGCGCGGGCGTGGGCGTACTGCAGGTAGGGGCCGGCGTCCCCCTCGAAGGAGAGCGCCTGCTCCCAGCGGAAGTCGATCTGGCGGCGGGGTTCGGCCTTCACCATGGCAAAGCGGATCGCCCCGATCCCCACCTGCTCGGCGGCGAGCTCGGGGTCCGGGTGGTCGGGGTTCTTCTCGGCGACCACCGCCCGGGCCCGGGCCACCGCTTCCTGGATGAGCGCGTCGACGCTGACGACGTGCCCCTTTCGCCCGGAGAGGGGGCGGCCCTCCAAGAGGACCGTCTCGTAGGCCAGGTGGTGGTGGGCGGCGGCGAGGTCGTCACGGCCGAGGGCGCGGAGCGCGGCCTTGAGCACCTCCTGGGGATAGCTCTGGCGCACGTCGATGACGTTGATCGTGATCGCCGCCTGGCCGAAGGGCATCGCCTCGCCGTCGGGGGCGCTGGTGTAGAGCGGCCGTCCCGAGGGCTGGTCGGTGTAGTGGCGGAACCTGAGCCCCTCCAAGAGCCCCATCTTCCAGAACTGGAGGGCGATGTCCTTGGCGGTGTAGGTCGCGGTGCCGTCGGAGCGGACCAGGACTAGGTAGGGATCCTCGAGCCCGGGGATGAAGGCCGAGGTGTCGAAGACGAGGGCCCCCCGGTACTTGCCCTCGGTGGGCTCGAAGACGTAGGGCGTCTTCTTGAGGAGGGCCAGCGCCTGCTCCAAGAGGCCCTCGCGCACCAGGTCCGACTCCCAGATCAAGACGTCGTACTCCGCCCCCAGCCGCCACATCGTGAGCAGCTGGGCGTTCAGGATCGCCTCCACCTCGCGCCGCAGCCGGCCGGCCTCGAGGGCCTGGATCACCGCCCGGATCTCGGGCTCGAGGGCCGCCCGGGTGGCCTCGTCGGCGAGCTCCTGGTGCAGGCGCACGTAGAGGCGTCCGGCGAAGTGGTCGTACTTCTCCCCCGCCTCGGGCTGGGCCTGGTAGCGGCGGATCGCGTAGAGGCTCTCCGCGGCCTGGCGCCCGGTGTCGTCGATGTAGTTCTCGACCTCGACCGGATGACCCGCGTAGTCCAGCACCCGGGCGATCGCGTCCCCCAGGGCGACGTTGCGCAGGTGGCCGATGTGCAGCTCCTTGTTGGGATTCACCGAGGTGTGCTCGACGGCGACCTTGGGGCCTTGCTTGGGGAAGGGCTCGGGGGGCGTGCTCGCGGCCTTGGCCAGAAAGCCCGGCGCCAGGGCGAAGTTCAAGAAGCCCCCCACCGCGTGGACCGCCACGACCCCTTCGATGGGGGGGAGGGCGGCCTTGAGCCGTTCGGCGATCTTCGGGGGCGGCTCCCTCAGGACGCGGGCCAGCTGAAAGGGAAGCGGGGTGCCGTAGTCGCCGGGTTTGTCCTTGGGGGCGAGCTCCAGGGGGATCGGGCCGTCGTAGGGGATCTCGAGCGTTTGGAGCGCGGTCTTGAGCGCTTCGCGGAGGCGTGCCTTGACGTCCAGCATCGAGGCCCCATCCTACCCCGAGGTCGCGGTTTCTTCTTCAAGGGCGGCCTTCAAGGCCGCCGCCGCGCGGCGGTTGAAGCCGGGGAGGCGGGCCAGCGCCTCCACCGGGGCGGCCCGGACCTCCTCCAGGCTGGAGAAGGCCTCCAAGAGGGCCTTTTTGCGTTTTGGCCCGATGCCCGGAAGCCCGTCGAAGACGCTCTTTAAGGCGCGCTTTTTGCGCCGTTCGCGGCCAAAGCGCAGCGCCACCCGGTGGGCCTCGTCGCGGATGTGGATCAAGAGGCGGAGCCCGGGGTCGTCGAGGGGCAGGGCGAGCCGCCGTCCCGAGGGCAGGACCAGGGTCTCCTGGCGCTTTTCCAGCCCGACCAGGGGGAGCGCCAGGCCCGCGGCGCGGAGCCCAGCCTCGGCGGCGCGCAGCTGGCCCAGCCCGCCGTCGATCAGGAGCAGGTCCGGCGGGGGGCGTTCGGCGAGCTTTCCGGAAAAGCGCCGCCGCACCGCCTCCTCCATCGCGGCGTAGTCGTCGGGGTGGCCCTTGACCGTGCGAATGATCAGCCGGCGGTAGTCGGCCTTCTTGGGGCGCCCGCCTTCAAAGACGACGATCGAGGCCACGGTGTCCTCGCCGAAGAGGGTGCTGATGTCGAAGCCCTCGATGCGATAGGGGCGGGCGTCGAGACCGAGGTGGGCCTTGAGGCTCTTGAGGGCCGGGTGGTCGCCCTTGTTCTCCAGGTGGGAGAGCTCCGCCTTCAGCGCCTCGGCGGCGTTCTTGGCGGCGAGCTCAAGGAGGCGCCGCTTTTCCCCGCGGCGGGGCACCTTGAGCGCGACCTTGCGTCCGGCCCGCCGCCCAAGCGCCGCTTCCAGCGTGGTCTGTTCCGGGATGGGAAAGGGGAGGAGCACCGCCCTCGGCAGGGGGTGGGCTTCGAGGTAGTAGTCGCGCAAGAAGGCATAGAGCAGGGCCTCGTTCTCCACCTCGCCGACGTCCTCGACGAAGCGGGCCACGCGGCCGAGGACCCGGCCCTTGCGCACCTGGAAGAGCTGCACGCTGGCGTACCCCCCGCTACGGGCCAGGCCGACGAAGTCCAGGTCCGCGTGCGCCTTGAGCACCGCCTGCTGCTCGGTGGCGAAGAACGCCTTGAGGGCCTGGATCGTGTCCCTGAGCGCGGCGGCGCGCTCGAAGAGCAGGGCCCGCGCGGCCTCCCGCATCTCGGCCTCGAGCTCGGCGAGGACCGCGTCCACCTCGCCGTCGAGGACCCGGGTCACCCGCTGGACCTCGCGGGCGTAGGCCTCGGGGTCGGCGAGCCCGGCGCAGGGCGCCAGGCAGCGCCCCATCGCGTGGTTCAGGCAGGGACGGCGCCGGGGCTTCATCGGGCTGCCGGAGTTCTTTCGCAGCCGAAAGTGGCGGTCGACGAAGGCCTGGATGCGGCGCACCGCCCCGGCGTTGGGAAAGGGACCCCAGTAGCGGGCCCCGTCCTCCTTGACCTGGCGCACCAGCTTGAGCATCGGGAAGGGTTCGCGGGTGAGCTTCAAAAAGGGGTAGTGCTTGTCGTCCTTCAAAAGGACGTTGAACGGCGGGCGGTGGGCCTTGATCAGGTTGGCCTCGAGCAGGAGGGCCTCGACCTCGTCGCGGGCGACGATGAACTCCAGGGCATCGGCGGCCTCGCGGATCTCCGCGGCCTTGCCCTCCCCGGGGAAGTAGCTGCGCACCCGCGCCCGCAGGTTCTTGGCCTTGCCGACGTAGAGGACCCCCTCCCCGCGCTTGAAGAGGTAGACGCCGGGGGACTCGGGAAGCGGGGGCAGGGCGCGGGCCTCCACGGTCGTTTGTCACTTTAGCCTGGCGTAAGATGGGCGTATGAGCGACGCCGCACTTTACGAGGCCTGGGCCGAGCTGCTCGAGTGGATGCGGACCTATGCCCGGGAGAAGGGGGTCCGCTTCATCGTCGAGGCCAACTTTCCCGCGGCGATCTACCGCCTGACCAAGCCCTACCCCTGGCCGACGCGGATCATGAGCGCCTCGCTGGCCTATCCGGAGAACGAGGAGCGCTTCTTCTTCGCCTACGTCAGCGAGCCCCACGCCGAGGACCGGCACGTGGGCATCCGCCCGATGAAGGCGCTCAAGCACCTCCACCTGCACCTGGGGCCGGAGGGGCTCGAGCTCGAGGGCCGGCCGTTCACCCAGCTGCGCTTCGAGCGGCTGGCCGAGACCGCGCGCAAGGCCCTCGCCCCGGCCTAGTCCTCCCGCACCAGGCTCATCGCCGTCAGGATCAATAGGAACGCGGTGAGGGCCATCAGCGGGATGGTGATGAAGCCGAAGTAGTTGACGTATTGCAGGTTGCAGGGGATCGGCGTGGCCTTGCAGGCCGTCGGCTGGAAGCCCGGGAGCTTTTGCTCCAGGTAGTGCAGGGTGCTGATCACCGCACCAACCCCGGCCAGGGTGAGGACGTAGGGGCGGATCCGGGCCTCGGCGCGGTAGACCGCAAGGCCCAGGATCAGCACCAGCGGGTACATCATGATCCGCTGGTACCAGCAGAGCTCGCAGGGGATGAAGCCCCGCACCTGCGAGAAGTAGAGGCTGCCCGCGGTGGCCACGATCGCGACCACCCAGGCGAAGGTCAACAGGAGGAGGTTTTGGGTCTCCCGTTTCACGCGGCCTCCCCCAAAAGGGCCTCGGCGTAGGCTCCGGCGTCGAAGGGCTGCAGGTCCTCCGGCCCTTCGCCGACCCCGATGAACTTGATCGGCACCCCGAGGGTGCGCACGATCGGAATGAGGATCCCGCCCTTGGCGGTGCCGTCGAGCTTGGTGACCACGACCCCGGTCAGGCCCACCGCCTCGTGGAAGGCCCGGGCCTGGTTCAGGCCGTTTTGGCCCACGGTGGCGTCGAGGACCAGCCAGACCTCCCCGGGCTCTCCGGGATCGGCCTTGCCGATCGCCCGTTTGACCTTCTTCAGCTCCTCCATCAGGTTCTTCTTGGTGTGCAGCCGACCGGCGGTGTCCACGAAGAGGAGGTCGTACCCCCGGGCCTTGCGCGCCTGGGCGGCGTCGAAGGCCAGCGCTGCGGGATCCGCGCCGGGCGGCGCGCTGATCACCGGGATGCCGAGCCGCTCCCCCCAGACCTCGAGCTGGGTGCCGCCGGCGGCGCGGAAGGTGTCCCCGGCGGCGAAGAGGACCTTTTTCCCCGCCGCCTGGTAGTACTGGCCGAGCTTGGCGATCGTGGTGGTCTTGCCGACCCCATTCACCCCGACCATCAGGACGACGTGGCCCTTGGGCTCGACGAGCTTTTTCCGCGCGTCGGGCTTGAAGCCGAGCTTGCGCAGCTTGCGCCGGCGCTCGTCGGGCTCGAGCTGGAGCATGATCGCCTGCTTGGTGGCCTCCTTGAGGTCCCGGGCGTTCTTGGCCCGGACCTCCTCGATGATCTCCTTGGCGGCCTCCACGCCGACGTCGGCGGCGATCAAGGCGAACTCCAGCTCTTCCAGGACCTCTTCCGGGTCGCCGCCCCAGGGCACGGCCTGGGTTAGGGCGTCCTTGGTCTTCTTGAGCCCCTGCTTGAGTCGGTTGAACCAGGACATCGGCTACGATTCTACGCGCGCGAGCGCCCGGTCAATGCGCCTTAGCACGGTTTCCTTGCCCAAGACCTCGAGCATCTCGTACATTCCCGGGGTGGCCAGGCGGCCGCTGATCGCCGCGCGCAGGGGCTGCATCACCTTGCGCAGCTTGAGCCCGCGCTCCTCGGCGAACCCTTTGAGCGCGGCCTCGGTCGTGGCCTGATCGAAGTCCGGCAGGCTGGCCAGGACCTCCCGGAGCGCCCGCAGGATCTCCGCCCCCTTCTCGATCTCCTTGAGCGCCTTCTCCTCGTAGTCGAAGTCGTCGGTAAAGAAGTAGCGGGCCTTCTCCACGAACTCCTGAAGGGTCTCAAACCGCGGGCGCATCAGCTCCAGGACCCGCTTTAAATAGGCTTCGGACTTCCAGTCCAACCCCGCGGCGCGCAGGAAGGGCTTGACCCGCTCGGCGAGCGCCTCCAGGCTCAGCACCTCGCGGATGTACTTGCCGTTCATCCAGATTAGCTTCTCGTAGTCGAAGACCGGCGCGCCGACGTGGACCCGTTTCCAGTCAAAGGCCTCGATCATCTCCTCGAGGCTGAAGATCTCCCGTCCGTCGGGCATGGAAAAGCCCATCAGCGCGAGGTAGTTCAAAAGCGCTTCGGGCAGGATGCCCTGGGACCGGAACGCCTCGACGCTGGTGTGGCCGGTCCTTTTCGAGAGCTTGGCCCCGCCCGGGGCGCGCAGCAGGGGCATGTGGTAGAACTTGGGCAGCGGCCAGCCGAAGGCCCGATAGAGCAGCACGTGGATTGGGGTGGAGACCAGCCACTCCTCCCCGCGGATGACGTCGGTGACCCCCATCAGGTGGTCGTCGACGACGTTGGCCAGGTGGTAGGTGGGGTAGCCGTCGGACTTCAAGAGCACCGCGTCGGGGATCTCCTGGTTGTCGTAGACCACGGTCCCCCGAAGCTCGTCCTTGACCTCGGTGGTCCCCGGCCGGGGCACCTTGAGGCGGATTACGTGGGGCTCGCCCGCGGCCGCCCGGGCCTCGGCCTCCTCCGGTGGGATGTTCCGGGCGCGGCCGTCGTAGCCGCCCTTCTCCTTGCGGATTCGTTCGAGCTCCTCGGGGGTTTCGAAGGCCCGGTAGGCCCAGCCCAGCTGGATCAGCTTCTCCGCCTGCGCGCGGTAGATCGGGAGCCGCTCGGACTGCCGGTAGGGGGCGTGGGGCCCGCCCTTGTCCGGTCCCTCGTCGTAGTCCAGCCCGAGCCAGCGCAGCATCTCCAGGATGCGCGCCTCGGCCCCGGGGACGTAGCGGGCGCGGTCGGTGTCCTCGATGCGGACGATGAAGCGCCCCCGGTGTTTCCGCGCCCAGACGTAGTTGAAGAGCGCGATGTAGGCGGTGCCCACGTGGGGGTCGCCGGTGGGGGAGGGGGCGATGCGGGTCGTGACCATGGGGCTCATTCTAGCCGGAAGGTGGCCTGGCCCTTGAGCTCGCCGTTGAAGAGGACGTACACCGTCCAGGTTCCCGGATGGGCGCGAACCTTCTCGGGGGTGAGGTGGAGGTAGGCGTAGGTGCGGATCGCGCGCCCGATCCAGGCCGGCCGGACCTCGAGGGGGTAGGCGATCCGGACCAGGGATCCCTTGGGGGGTAAGAGGTAGAGCTCCACCGGAAGACGCCCCACGTCCGCGGCCGCAAAGCGCCAGGTGAGGACGAAGACGATCGCCGGGTCGTCGGCGGTGAAGACCCGGCGGGGGTCCTCGATGCGGTAGGTCTCGAGCCGGGCGGGGTCGAAGGCGGGGCCGGGGACGCCGAGCTCAAGCCCCGCGAGCCGGGCTCCGAGGGCGAGGGGAAGGGTCCAAAGGAGCAGGACCAGCATCCAGCGCCGTTGCATGCCTTAGGTCTGGTGCTCCTGGGGGCGGTGCCGCCGGGCCAGCTCCGCGGCCAGGTCGTCCGGGGTGAGGCCCAGCTCGGCGAGGGTCAGGAGCAGGTGAAAGTAGAGGTCGGCGGCCTCCCAGCGAAGCTCGTCCCGGTCCCGGTTCTTGGCTGCGAGGATGACCTCGCCGGCCTCCTCCGCGATCTTCTTGAGCAGGCGGTCCAGCCCGGCCCGGTGCAGCCTGGTCACGTAGGACCCCTCGGGGAGGGTCTTTAGCCGCGCTTGGAGGGTGGCGAACACCTCCTCGGTGACCGCGCCGAGGGTGGGTCGGGCTTCGCGGTGGGCCTTGATGGGGTTGTGGAAGCAGGTACGCTTCCCGGTGTGACAGGCGGGGCCGTGGGGGATCGCCTTGTAGAGCACCGCGTCGCCGTCGCAGTCGAGGATGACCTCGACGACCTCCTGGACGTTGCCGCTTTCTTCCCCCTTCTTCCAGAGGCGTTGCCGGGAGCGGGAGAAGAAGTGCGCGAAGCCGGTCTCGAGGGTCTTTTCGATCGCCTCGCGGTTGGCCCAGGCCAGGGTGAGGACCTCACCGGTCTGGGCGTTCTGCAGGATCACCGGGACCAGGCCGCGCTCGTCGAAGCGGATCCGATCGAGGTTCATGCGGCCTCCTCGGCGGGGCGGATGGGGAGGCCCGCCTCCGCCAGGTAGCGTTTGAGCTCGGGGATCGGGATCTCGCCGAAGTGGAAGACGCTGGCCGCGAGCGCGGCGTCTGCCTGACCGGTGGTGAAGGCCTCGGCGAAATGCTCGGGGCGGCCCGCGCCCCCGGAGGCGATCACCGGGATGCCCACTGCCTCGGCTACTGCCCGGGTGAGCTCGAGGTCGTAGCCCGCCTTGGTCCCGTCGCGGTCCATTGAGGTCAGAAGGATCTCCCCGGCCCCGAGCCGCTCGCCCTCGCGGGCCCAGGCCACCGCGTCCAGCCCGGTGGGCTCGCGCCCCCCCTTGACGTAGACCTCCCAGCCCCCGTCCTCGCGGCGCTTGGCGTCGATCGCCAGCACCACCGCTTGGGCGCCGAAGTGCTCGGAGAGCTCAGTGATCAGCGCCGGGCGGCGCACCGCCGCCGAGTTCACGCTCACCTTGTCGGCGCCGGCGAGGAGCAGGGCGCGGGCGTCCTCCAGGCTGCGCACCCCGCCGCCCACGGTGAAGGGAATGAAGACCGAGGCCGCCACCCGTTCGACGATCTCCAGCATGATCGCTCGGGCCTCGAAGGTAGCGGTGATGTCCAAGAAGACCAGCTCGTCGGCGCCGGCGGCGTCGTAGGCGCGGGCGGCCTCGACCGGGTCCCCGGCGTCCCTGAGGTCGACGAAGTTCACCCCTTTGACCACGCGTCCAGCGTGGACGTCGAGGCAGGGGATGATGCGTCTTGCCAGCACGGCCGAGATTCTACCGCACCAAGAGTGAGAGGACCTCGACGTGGTGGGTGTAAGGAAAGAAGTCGTAGGGCCGAACGAAGGCCGGCCGGTAGCCCCCGCGCCGGACCAGCTCGCCGAGGTCGCGGGCCCAGGTCGCCGGGTCGCAGGCGACGTAGAGCAGCTTTTTCGGCCCGTGTTCGATCAAGTGCTCGCGCAGATCGGGGCTCAGCCCGGCCCGCGGGGGGTCGAGGGCCACCAGGTCCGCAGGCAGCCGCTTTGCGAGGGCGCGCGCGTCCTCCCGGAAAAAGCGCAGGTTTTCCACCCCTTGCTTGCGCGCGTTTTTCTGCCCCAGCTGCACCGCCCGGGCGTGGATCTCGATCGCCTCCACCTCCTGGTAGCGCCTGGCCAGGTGCAGTCCCAAGACACCCACCCCGGCGAAGACCTCGACCGCCCGTTTCCCCTCGCCGGCCAGTTCGGCGGCCTCCCGAAAGAGGGCTCCGGCGGCGAGGGGGTTGACCTGGGAGAAGGTCACCGGGTCCACCGGGGCAAGAACCCCGCCGAAGTCCTCCATTAAGAGCTTTTTCCCCGCCAGATGCGCGGTGCGGCCGCGAAAGCGCCCCCTGGGGTCGGCCTCCGCCCACCAGACCCCGGCGATTCCCTCGGCCACCATGCGCTCGGCCATCTTGGCGAGGCCACGGCGGGTGGGGCTGATCAGGGCCACCAGGGCCGTGCCTTCCTTGAAGCTGCCCTTGATCGCCACCTCCTGGACGTCGATCAGCGGCCAGGTGGCCAGCTGGCGGCGGGTGGCCTCGACGCAGGGGGCGACGAGCGGGTCGGCCTCGATGGGGACCGGGGTCTGGCTTTTCGGGTGGCGGTAGCCGAGGCCGCCGGTGGGCAACCGCAGGTACTGGGCCGCGGTGCGGTAGCCGAGGGCCTTGGGCGAGGGGCGGATGGGGGCCACCTCGGCCTCGACCCGCCCGATGCGGGCGAGGGCTTCCTCGACGAAGCCCTGCTTGACCTCGAGCTGGGCCGGGTAGCGCAGGGGGAGGTCGGCGGTCGGGGGCAGGGGCAGGGTCTCCCGCTCCGGCGAGGGTTCGAGCACCCGCACCACCGTCCCTTCGAGGTGATGCTTTCTTCGCGTCACCTCGGCCTCGACCCGTTCCCCGGGAAGGCCGCCCCGGACCAGGGCCACCCCTTCCTCGGTGCGGGCCAGCCCCAGGCCGCCGATCACCAGTTTTTCGATTCGCAACGTCACGCGCACAGCTATGTATAATTCTGCTCGAGGTGACGCGTATGAGGAAATATTTAACCATTGGTCTTGCGTTCCTGCTTCTGGCTTCTCTTGGGTTCGCGGCGAAGTTCCGCACCTTCGCCGAGATCAAGCAGTCGGGCAAGGTGGTCATCGGCACTGAAGGGGAGTTCCCGCCCTTCAACTACTTTGACGAGAAGAACCAGCTGGTCGGCTTCGACATCGACATCGGCAACGCCTTGGCTGAGAAGCTCGGCCTTGTGCCAGAGTGGAAGGCCCAGCCCTTCGACACCCTGCTGATCGCGCTGAACCAGGGCCGCTTCGACTTCGTCATCGCCTCTCACACGATCACCCCGGAGCGGGCCAAGGCGGTGGACTTCTCCAAGCCCTACTACTGCACGGGCAACGTGATCGTCTCCCGTCCCGGCGGTCCCAAGACCCCCGAGGAGCTCAAGGGCAAGGTGGTCGCGGTGCAGGTAGGCACCACCTACTACGACTGGGTGGTCGAGAACGTCCCCGGGGTGAAGGCGATCAAGACCTTCCCGACCAACCCGGCGGCGCTCGAGGCCCTGCTCTCCGGGCGCGTCGACGCCTGGGTCACCGACCAGTTCACCGCCCTGGAGGCGATCCAAAAGCGTGGCGTCAAGCTGCAGGTCTCCGACCTGCTGAACAAGGAGGAGATCGGGATCGCCGTGGCCAAGGGCAACAAGGGCTTGCTGACGGCCCTCAACAACGCCCTCGACGCGATCCTCGAGGACGGCACCTACGCGAAGATCTCCAAGAAGTGGTTCGGTAAGGACATCCGCTGCAAGTAATGCGTTGACCGGCGGGCCGGAAGGGGCCCGCCGGCCCCTTTTCTTTGGAGCCCACCTTGCGACTTCGCACCCTTGGACTCGCGCTCTTGGTCCTGGCCCTCGGCGTGCTCGGCTGGTTCGGGTTCTTCGAGCTGCTCTCGCGAGCTCTTGCAGTCTACCTGCGGGCGCTGGACTTCACCCCCGCCAAGGTGGCCTTCTACGCCGACTCTTTGCGCCGGGGCGCCGAGGTCACCCTCAAGCTCACCGTGATCAGCGCCAGCGCCGGGCTGGTCCTGGGGCTGATCGCGGGCATCTCCAAGCTCTCCCAAAACCCGCTCTTCCGCCTCCCCGCGGCCTTTTACATCTGGCTGGTGCGGGGCACGCCGCTCTTGGTGCAGATTCTCTTTGCCTACAACGGCCTGCCCTACCTGCTCGCGCCGCTCTGGGGGCGTCTCGAGGCCCTCGGCGCGCCGCCCTTGCAGGAGGTCCTCACCGACTACTGGGCGGCCTTCATCGCGCTCTCCTTCAACGTCGGGGCCTACAACGCCGAGGTCATCCGCGCTGGCATCCTGGCCATTCCCCGTGGGCAGTGGGAGGCGGCGCAGTCGCTCGGCCTCTCCCAGGCCCAGGTCATGCGCCACGTCGTCGTTCCCCAGGCGGTGCGGATCGTCGTCCCCCCGCTGGTGAACAACGTCGTGGCCCTCTTGAAGGACTCCTCCTTGGCCTACACGATCGGGCTCTTCGAGCTGGTCATGGCCGGGCAGCGCATCATCTCCGCGACCTTCCGCCCGGTGCCGATCTACCTCGCGGTCGCCGGGGTTTACCTTTTGCTCACCACCCTCCTCACCTTCTTCACCGACTGGATCGAGCGCCGCCTGCGGGCCCGGGGCTAACCTCCCTTTTGCACCGCGTAGACTAAGGCCAAAAGGAGGGAAGATGCCGGCAGATCCTTTGTTTCGTGTCTTCGAGGTGCTGGGGGTGGTGGTGATAATCGCGGTCCTCGCCTGGGGGAGCTACATCATCTACGACGACTGGCGCGAGAAGAAGGCGGAGGCGGGCCGTGCCCAGGATTGACGCGTTCGCCGACCTTCCCATCGAGGAGGCGCTCCGCCGCCTCGGGACCGACCCCGAACGGGGGCTTTCGCAACGGGAGGCCGAGGCCCGGCTCAAGACCTACGGTCCCAACGAGATCCCGGAAAAGGAAGAGCCCCTTTGGCATCGCATCCTGCGCCGGTTCTGGGGGCCCATTCCCTGGATGATCGAGGCCGCCGCGTTGCTCTCGGCGATGGTCCAGAAGTGGGAGGACTTCGCGATCATCCTCATCATGCTCTTCGTCAACGCCGGGGTCGACTTCTGGCAGGAGAGCCGCGCCCTCTCCGCCCTCGCGGTCTTGAAGGAAAAGCTTGCCAAGAAGGCGATCGTCCTGCGCGACGGCACCTGGCAAGAGGTCGAGGCCCGGGCGCTGGTCCCCGGGGACATCATCAAGCTCAAGATCGGGGACATCGTCCCCGCCGACGCCAAGCTGATCGGGGGCGGGGACTTCCTCCTCGTCGACCAGTCGGCGCTCACCGGCGAGAGCCTGCCGGTGACCAAGCGCCCCGGGGACGTCGTCTACTCCAACTCCATCGTCAAGCAGGGGGAGATGCTGGCCCTGGTGGTGGCCACTGGTTTGGAGACCTACTTCGGGCGCACGGTGCGGCTGGTGGCGCGGGCCGAGCACGAGGAGCGCAGTCACTTTCAGGAGCTCGTCATCCGCGTCGGCAACTTCCTCATCGGGCTGGCGATCCTGGTGGTGTCGGTGATGGTCATCGTCGAGCTGGGGCGGGGGCGGCCCTGGGAGGAGATCCTTCGCTTCGCCCTGGTGCTCACCGTGGCCTCGATCCCGGTCGCCCTGCCGGCGGTGCTGACGGTGACGATGGCCGTGGGAGCGCTCAGTCTGGCCCGGCGGCAGGTCATCGTCAGCCGCCTGGCCTCGATCGAGGAGCTCGCCGGCATCGACGTCCTGGCCTCGGACAAGACCGGCACCCTGACCCAGAACCGGATGACCGTCGCCGACCCTTATGTGGTCGCGGGGTTTACCCCCGAGGACCTGATGTTCTACGCCGCCCTGGCCTCGAAGGAGGAGAACAAAGACCCCATCGAGGCGCCGATCTTCGCGTGGCTCAAGGAAAAGGGCCTCTACGAGCGGCTTTCGCGCTACCGGCAGCTGCGCTTCGTTCCCTTCGACCCGGTGAAAAAGCGCACCGAGGCCCTGGTCGAGGGGGAGGGACGGCGGTTTTGGGTGACCAAGGGCGCGCCCCAGGTCGTCCTCGAGCTCTCCAGCCTGGAGGACGCGGCCCGTGCCGAGGCTCAAAAGCAGGTCGAGGCCTTCGCCGAGAACGGGTTTCGCACCCTGGGGGTGGCCTACCGGCCGGAGGACGCCGAGGCCTACACCTTCGTCGGCCTGATCCCGCTCTTCGACCCGCCTCGCCCGGACTCCAAGGCGGCGATCGAGGAGGCCCGGCGCTACGGCGTCGAGGTCAAGATGGTCACCGGCGACAACCTGGCGATCGCGCGCTACATCGCCCGCCTGCTGGGGATCGGCGAACGCATCCTCTCCGCCCGCGAGCTGAAAGGGGAGACCTACGAGGAGTACGCGATCCTCGCCGAGGTGATCGCAAAGGCGATCTTCGAGGTGGAGGGCGTCTCCGAGGAGGAGGCCCGGGCCAAGGCCAGGACCATCGCCGAGCTGGTCAGGAAGGAGCTGGAGAACAAAAAGCTCCCCCGTGGCTTCGTCAAGCGCCACGAGTCGGAGATCATCCGCCTCATCGAGGAGGCCAATGGCTTCGCCGAGGTCTTCCCCGAGGACAAGTACTTCATCGTCGACAAGTTGCAAAAGGCCGGGCACTACGTGGGCATGACCGGGGACGGGGTCAACGACGCCCCGGCGCTGCGCAAGGCGGACGCGGGCATCGCCGTCTCCGGGGCCACCGACGCCGCCCGGGCGGCGGCCGCGCTGGTCCTCTTGGCCCCGGGGTTGCGGGTGATCGTGCGGGCGATCGAGATCGCCCGCCAGATCTTCGGCCGGATGGAGGCCTACACCGTCTACCGCATCGCGGAGACGATCCGGGTGATCTTTTTCATGGCCTTTTCCATCCTCTTGCTCGGGTTCTACCCGGTCACCGCGTTGATGATTATCCTTCTGGCCCTGCTCAACGACATCCCCATCCTGGCGATCGCCTACGACCGGGCCAAGATCAGCCCCAAGCCGGTGCGCTGGGACATGTACGAGATCCTGGTCATGGCCAGCGTGCTGGGGTTTGCCGGGGTCGCTTCCTCCTTCACCCTTTTCTTCCTCCTCGACGAGTACTGGCGGCTGCCCCACGACCTGATCCAGTCGATCATCTTCACCAAGCTGGTCGTCGCCGGTCACGGGACGATCTACAACACCCGGGTCAAGGACTGGTTTTTTAAACGCCCGCTGCCCTCCGCGATCCTCTACCTGGCGACCTTCGGGACCCGCTTTCTGGGGACGGTGATCGCGGTCTACGGGTTCGGGCTCATGACCCCCGTCGGCTGGGGCTGGGGGCTCTTCATCTGGGGGTACGCGGCGGCCTGGTTCCTCTTCAACGACGCGATGAAGATGTGGGTGCTGCAGATGTACTGGAAAAAGCGCTTCCTCTTTGCCCCCGGGCACTTCACGTTGCTCAAGCGCCTGGCGCGGGGCGAGGAGGGGCGGCCTTAGACCCCTTGCAACCTTCCTCCTGGGTTGCTAGCCTGGGGCCACCTCGGAGGGAGGTTTTAAATATGCGCAACCTATTCGGACTGTTGGCGATCCTGGTCTTGGCCCTGGGTACCCTGGGCATGGCGGAGAAGTCGCGCATGGACGTGGTCAAGGCGCGCGGCAAGCTGATCTGCGGGGTCAACGGCAAGGCCCCCGGCTTCGGCTACGTCGACGAGAAGACCGGGCAGTACGTGGGCTTCGACGTCGATTTTTGCCGCGCGGTGGCCGCCGCGCTCTTCGATGACCCCGGCAAGGTCGAGTACGTTCCCCTGACCGCGAAGGCGCGCTTCAACGCGATCCAGACCGGCGAGGTGGACGTGGTCTTTCGCAACACCACGATCACCACCAGCCGCGACGGAGCGGTCGGGGTGGACTTCCTCCCGGTCAACTTCTACGACGGTCAGGGGGTGATGGTGCAAAAGGACCTGGGGGTGACCTCGGTCTACGAGCTCGAGGGCGCCACCGTCTGCACCAACCAGGGGACGACAACCGAGAAGAACTGGACGGACTTCGTCCGCGCCCAGGGCTGGAAGGGCAACAAGCTCTTGACCTTCGAGTCCTTCGACAAGGTCTTCAACGCCTTCCTCTCCGGCCGCTGCGACGCGGTGACCACCGACAAGTCCGGCCTGGTGGGCTGGAAGGCCAAGGCCCCGGACCCCGAGGCGCTGGTGATCCTCCCCGAGACGCTCTCCAAGGAACCCCTCGCCGGGTTCACCTTCCAAAACGACTCCCGCTGGCGCGACGCGTTGACCTGGATCGTCTACGCCACGATCCAGGCGGAGGAGTTCGGCATCGGCCAGAAGAACCTCGACGCCGCCTTGAAGAGTGATAAGCCCGCGTTCAAGCGCTTCCTCGGCGTCGAGGGGACCCTGGGCGAGGGGCTTGGCCTGAGCAACGACTTCGTCGCCCGGGTGATTCGCCACGTGGGGAACTACGGCGAGATCTACGACCGCCACCTCGGGCCCAACTCGCCCTTCTACATCCCCCGCAAGGGCAGCCTCAACGACCTCTACACCCGCGGCGGGTTGATGTACTCGCCCCCCTTCCGCTAAGTTGCGTGATGCCTTGTGTGCCGCGGCGGCCCCATTAGGGGCCGCCTTCTAGAGGACAAAGATGCAGCGCGTTCCCTTTTACAAAGACATCCGCGTGCTCGGGGTGCTGTTGCAACTCGGGGTGAGCCTCGCCGTCCTTGGGGCCCTCTTCTTCCTCGGCTACACCGCCTACCAGGGGATGGTGGCCCGGGGCATCCCCTTTACCTTTTCCTTCCTCGGGCAGGAGGCCGGCTTCACCATCTCCGAGGGGAAGACGCTGGCGTTCGAGGGCCATCGCCTGGTCCTCCGTCCCTTCATGCCCTCCGACGCCTACTGGCAGGCCTTCTTCACCGGCGTCTACAACACCCTCCGGGTTTCGATCGCGGGCATCGTCCTGACCACGCTGCTCGGGGTCTTGGTCGGGGTGGGTCGGCTCTCCTCGAACTGGCTGGTCAACCGTCTCTCCTTCGCCTTCGTCGAGCTGGTGCGCAACACCCCACTCCTGGTGCAGATGTTCTTCTGGTACTTCGGGGCGATGTTGAAGCTGCCCCCGGTGCGTCAGGCGAGCGAGGTCTTCGGCCTGGTGATTAGCCAGCGCGGGCTCTTCGTGCCCTGGCCGGTCCCCGGCCCCGGCTGGGCAGCCTTCGCCCCCTTCTTTTGGGCCGCGCTCTTCGTCATCCTCCTCGGGCTCTTTTGGGGCCGGGGGCGGCGTTGGCTGCTGGGCCTCGGAGCCCTCGCGCTGGTCGTCGGCTTCCTGGTGGCCGGGGAGCCTCTGGTCCTCTCGGTGCCGGAAAAGCGCGGGTTCCGCGTGGTCGGCGGGGCCCAGCTCAGCCCGGAGTACTCCGCGGTGTTGCTCTCGCTCGTCGTCTACACCGCCTCCTACATCGCCGAGATCGTGCGCGGGGCGATCCTCTCCCTGCCCCGGGGGCAGTGGGAGGCGGCACGCTCCTTGGGCCTGAGCTACGGCCAGACCCTGCGCCTGGTCATCCTGCCCCAGGCGATGCGCATCATCGTCCCTCCGCTGGGCAACCAGTACCTCAACCTCACCAAGAACTCTTCGCTGGCGATTGCGGTGGGCTACCCGGACCTCTTCAACGTCTACGGCACCATCGCCAACCAGTCCGGGCGCAGTTTGGAGGGCATCCTCATCGTGATGGGCGTCTACCTCACGCTCAGCCTGACGATCAGCGCCCTGGTCAACGCCTACAACCGCCGGGTGGCGCTTAAGGGGGCGGCGCGATGATCTGGAGCTGGATCAAGGACAACCTCTTCAACGGCCCCTGGAACACCCTGCTGACCCTGGTCACCGGCTACCTGCTGGTGGTGGTAGGCCGCGCGGTCCTCGTTTGGGCGTTCACCGAGGCGCGCTGGGACGTGATCCCCAACAACTTCCGCCTCCTTATGGTCGGTCCCTACCCACCGGAGGCGATCTGGCGAGTCTGGGTCGCGCTCGCGGTCTTCCTCTTCGTGGTGGGGTTCACCGCCGGGGCGCTGGCCCGCGTGGGGCGGGGGTTCTGGCTCGGCGCGCCGGTCGCTGCGGGCCTCGTTTGGCTCCTGGCCTGGCCGGTCCTACTGCCGGCGAGCCGCGCCGGGCTCTTCGCCGCGCTCGCCGCGGGGCTTTTGGGCCTGGCCCTGGCCGCGCGCCTTCCAAGGCGGCGCTCGGCCCGGCTCGCGGTCCTGGTCTGGTTCGTCGGGCTCCTGGTCTCCCTCGAGGTCCTGGCTGGGGTGCCGACGAACCGCTGGGGCGGTCTCTTGCTCACCGTCGTGGCCACCCTCTTCGCGGTGGCGCTGGCCTTTCCCCTGGGGCTCGCGCTGGCGCTCGGGCGGACCAGCAAGATGCCGGTGATCAGCTTCCTCTCCACCCTCTACATCGAGCTCGTGCGCGGGGTGCCCCTGGTCACCGTCCTCTTTCTGGCCTGGATCATGGTCCCGCTCTTCGTCCCCGAGAACTTCCGTGTGCCCCAGCTGGTGCGGGGGATCGCGGGGTTCGTCCTCTTTGCCGCGGCCTACCTCGCCGAGTACGTCCGCGGCGGGCTGCAGGGCGTGCCCAAAGGGCAGTGGGAGGCGGCCTGGGCGCTCGGCCTCTCGGGGCTGCACACGGTGGTCTTCGTCATCCTGCCGCAGGCGATCCGGGCGGTGATCCCGGCGTTGATCGGGCAGGCGATCGCGATCTTCAAGGACACCTCGCTCTTCATCATCATCGGGATCCTGGACCTGCTCTCGATGGCCCAGGCGGTGCTTTCGAACCCCAAGTACCTGGGGCTCGAGCGCGAGGTGTACCTCTTCTTGATGCTCGTCTACTTCCTGGGGGCGGCGACGCTCTCCTACCTGTCCCGCCGGCTGGAGCGGGCGATGGGTCTGGGAAGCCGGTAGACTGGAGGTGTCGATGGAACCCATCATTCGCATGGAAAAGGTCAACAAGTGGTTTGGCGACCTGCACGTCTTGAAGGACGTGGACCTCGAGGTCGCCCCCGGGGAGGTGCTGGTGGTGATCGGCCCCTCGGGTTCGGGGAAGAGCACGCTGATCCGCACCATCAACCGGCTGGAGCCGATTCAAAAGGGGCGCATCGTCGTCGACGGGGTGGAGCTCAACGAGGACGTGCGCAACATCGAGGCGATCCGCCGCGAGGTGGGGATGGTCTTCCAGCAGTTCAACCTCTTCCCCCACATGACGATTTTGGAAAACGTCATCCTGGCCCCCACCAAGGTGCGCAAGCAGCCCCGGGAGGCCGCGGTGAAGAAGGCGATGGAGCTCCTGCAGCGGGTGGGGATCGCGGACCAGGCCCACAAGTACCCGGCCCAGCTCTCCGGCGGCCAGCAGCAGCGCGCCGCGATCGTCCGCGCCCTGGCGATGGAGCCCAAGATCATGCTCTTCGACGAGCCCACCAGCGCGCTCGACCCGGAGATGGTGGGGGAGGTCCTGGACGTGATGCGCGAGCTGGCCCGCTCGGGAATGACGATGATCGTGGTCACCCACGAGATGGGCTTCGCCCGGGACGTCGCCGACCGGGTGATCTTCATGGACGAGGGGCGGATCGTCGAGGAGGGGACCCCAGAGGCGATCTTCTCCCACCCCCAGCACGCGCGGACCAAGAACTTCCTGGCGCGGATCCTGCACCACTAGCATGCGGCCCGACCAGCGCGAGGCGGCCAAGCTCGTCTTCCTCGAGCTGCTCTTGATGCTGGTCTTCTTCCCGCCGGTCTACCTGCTGCCCTGGGGTCGGCTCGGGGAGGCCGCCCGGCTTGGGGCGTTCGTCGTGGGCCTGATCGCGCTTTTCGTCCTTGGGGCGGCGTTGCTTCAGGCCCGGCGGGGGGTCGAGACCCTCGAGGACTGGCGCGCCCTGGCCCTGCGCTTTGGCGTGGCCAGCGGTCTCTTCTTTTGGTTCGCCGGGCTCATGCAGCGTACCGGCGCCGGGGGCGGTGCGTTCCCCTGGCTCCTTGCGGTCCTCAGCCTGATGGCGTTCTTGGCGATGCCCCCGCCTCCGCAGGACGGGCGGCGTAGATCAACCAAAGCCCGAGACCGATGAGCAGGAGGGGGAGGAGGGCCTTGGCCAGGGCGAAGCCGATGACCAAGAGCACCAGGGGAAGCCCGAGGACCAGGGCCAGGGTGAGGGCCCCGAGGAGGACCGGCAGCAAGACCGCGAGCGCGATCAAGACGGCAAAGAGCGGCCCGATGAAGGGGACCAGCAGCAACAGGCCCAGGGCCAGGAGCAACCAGCCGAGTGTGCGCACCTTTTTATTCTACCCTCAGGTCTCCGTGCTAGCGTGAAGGGGATGAGCGCCGAGGCCCAGACCGCCCCCCTGCCCGCGCGGATGCGCGCGATCGGACTCAAAAAGCGCTACGGCCGCCGCGAGGTGGTGCGCGGGGTGACCCTCGAGCTTGCGCGCGGGGAGATCGTCGCGCTGTTCGGTCCGAACGGGGCGGGGAAGACCACGACCTTTTACATGATCGTGGGCTTCGTCAAGCCCAACACGGGCCGGATCGAGCTCAAGGGCCAGAACGTCACCCGCCTGCCGATGTACCGCCGGGCGCGCATGGGCCTTGGCTACCTGCCCCAGGAACCCTCGGCCTTTCGGCGCATGACCGCCCTTGAGAACCTCTTGGCGATTCTCGAGTACCGCCCCCTCTCCCGTAAGGCACGGCTCGACCTGGCCCGGAGCCTCCTCGATGAGTTCGGGATCCTGCACCTGGCGGACAAGTACGCCTACACCCTCTCCGGCGGCGAGCGGCGCCGGCTGGAGATCGCCCGGGCCCTGACCACCGAACCCGACTTCATCCTCCTCGACGAGCCATTCACCGGCGTCGATCCCAAGAGCGTGCGGGAGATCCAAAAGCTCATCGAGGAGCTGCGGGCCCGCCGCGGGGTGGGTATCTTCATCACCGACCACGCGGTGCGGGAGACCCTGGCGCTCACCGACCGGGTGTACCTGATGTACGACGGGGCGGTGGTCTTTTCCGGGGAGCCCGAGGCCTTTGCCCGGGACACCGGGGCCCGGCGCTACTACCTCGGGGAAGAGTTCGAGCTTTAGCATGAGCCTCTGGGCTGCGGTCCTCTTCCTGATGTTGCTCGGGGCGCTGATCGCCTACGCCGGCGACGTCGTGGGGCGGAAGGTGGGCCGGCGGCATCTGCGCATCCTGGGGCTCAGGCCGCGCACCACCGGGCTGCTGGTCGCGGTGCTCAGCGGAATGCTGATCGCGGTCTTGGTCTTCGCCGCGCTGATGCTTTTGGTGCAGGACGCTCGGGAGACGATCCTCGAGGCTCAGACCGTGCGTCAGGAGCGCAACGCGCTGCTCAAGGAACGGGCCGGGCTCTTGAAGGAGCAGGAGCGCTTGCGGCAGGCGGTGGCGAACCTCAAGGCCCAGGCGGCGCGGGCCTTCGCCCGGGAGGAGACGCTCAGGAACCGCGAGCGGGCGCTCAGAAAGGAGCTGGAACGCGCCGAGCGTCGGCTCTCCGAGCGCGAGGCCCGACTTGGCGAGCTCAACGCCGCGCTCGAGGTCAAGGAGGGGATGCTTCGCGAAAAGGAGGCCGAGCTTTCCCGGCTGCAGGAGGAGGCGCGCCGGGCCCAGGAGGAGCTGTCCACCCTCAAAGCGACGCTCGAGCAGCTCAAGGCCGAGGTGGTCAGCCTCAAGGCGGCGCGCAAGGAGGCCGAGGCCCGGGCCGAGGCGGCGCTCAGCACCCTGAGCGCGTTGAAGGCCGAGCAGTCGCGGCTCTCCGCCGAGGTCTACCGCCTCGAGGACGAGGCCCAAAAGCTTGAGGGCGACGTCGCCGAGCTCGCCGCGCTCAAGGCCGAGATCGAGCAACGAAATCAGGCCCTGCAAGAGGAAAACCGTCGCCTTTCGCAGGCGCTCGACGAGGCCCGCCTGGCGGCGGCGCGCCTGCGCGGCCAGCTGGGGGAGCTCTCGAAGAAAAACAAGGCCCTGGTCTCGGGGTTGAACGCCTCCCTTCGCGGTCAGGTGCTCGCGGTGGTGGAGACGTCGGGGGACGAGCCGATCTCGGTCACGATGCAGCGGGCGCTGGCCGCGGCCAAAGCGCGGGCCGCTGGCTTTGGTTTTGCCCGCCTCGTCCCCCGCCCCGCGGCGACCTCCGGGTGGCAGGGGGCGGGGCTTTTGTTCGTGCGTGCCGTAGGGGTGCGCGAGGATGGGGCGCTCGAGGTCGAGCTCGGCTTCGTCCCCAAAAAGCGCCTGTTTCCGGCGGGGGCGCTGATCGCTGCTGCGGAGCTGCCGCAAAGCCCCTCCGAGGCCCTCGCCGCTTTGCGCCGGCTGCGGCGTCAGGCCGAGGAGCGCCTGCGCGCCCTCGGGGTGCCCGACTTCATCCTGGAGCGGGATCGCCTTCCCGACACGGCGCTCTCGCGTCTGGCCGAGCGCCTAGAACGCGAGAAGACGACCGAGGTGTCGATCGTCGCCGCGGCCCCGATCGACACCACCGGGCCGATCCGCCTCAGGCTGGTGCCCAAAGCCCCCTAGCCCTGCACGAAGGCGAAGAGGGCCTCGAGGTAGCGCGCAAGGCCCTGCACCGTCTCCCGGGGGTCGTCGAGCTCCAAGCTATGGTCGGCGCCCTCCAGAACGAGAAGCGACCGGCCCGGTCCGGCGAGCGCTTTGGCTTGCTCGATCGGGCTTAAGGGGTCTTGGTCGCCGACCACCACCAGACCCTGGCGTTCGTGTTCGAGCGCCGCGCGCACCCGCGCGTCCAGGAGGAGGGGGGTCAGCCAGACCCGCGCCGCATCCCGGCGGAGCCGGTCCAGGCTGGCGGCGAGGATCAGGGTGCCGACCGACTTGCCGACCAAGAGCAGCCGGCCTCCCCGCGCTTCGGCCTGGGCCAGGCTGACCTCGGCCACCCGCTCCAGGTAGGGGCCGCGCGCCTCGGGGGGCAGTGCGTCGAGGCGGTAGGGGACCTCGAGCAGATCGTAGCTGAGGAAGCGCGCGGCCTTGGCGGTGAAGTAGAGGAAGGGGCGCTCAAGGCCGTAGCGCAGCCCGGGGTAGAGGGCGCAGACCCCTTTCCCCCCTCCCTCGGTCCAGCGCAGCGGAACCTCGTCGTGGGACATGCAGCCTCCAAAAAAGCGGGCCGGGAAGCCCCGGCCCCGTGGGTTACTCGAGGAAGTCCCGCAGCTTGCGGGTCCGCGACTCGTGGTACTTCAGCTTGCGCAGGGCCTTGTTCTCGATCTGGCGAATGCGCTCTCGGGTCACCCCGAAGTAGGCCCCGACCTCCTCCAGGGTGTGCTCGCGGCCGTCGATCAGCCCCTTGCGCAGCTTGAGCACCATCGCCTCGCGCTCCGAGAGCTTGGAGAGGGCCTTCTCCAGCTCCTCCGAGAGCATCGTCTGGGCCGCGGTGTCCACCGGGCTCGGCAGGTGCTCGTCGGGGATGAAGTCCCCGTAGAAGGAGTCCTTCTCGTCGCCGATCGGCGTCTCCAGGCTGACCGGTTCCTGGGCGATCTTGAAGGTCTCCTCGACCTTCTTCGCGTCCCAGCCCGGCCCCATCGCCTCCGCGATCTCCTCGTAGGTGGGCTCGCGCCCCAGCTCCTGCTGGAGCTGCCGCGCGGTGCGGGTGAGCTTGTTGATCGTCTCCACCATGTGCACCGGGATGCGGATCGTGCGCGCCTGGTCGGCGATCGCCCGGTTGATCGCCTGGCGGATCCACCAGGTCGCGTAGGTGGAGAACTTGAAGCGGCGGCGGTACTCGAACTTCTCGACCGCGCGGATCAAGCCCTGGTTGCCCTCCTGGATGAGGTCCAAAAAGGAGAGGCCGCGGCCGGTGTACTTCTTGGCGATCGAAACCACCAGGCGAAGGTTGGCCTCGATCAGGTGCTGGCGGGCCAGCTCGCCATCACGGGCGATGTGCAGGTAGCGCTTCTTCTCCTTGGGCAGGCTCCGGAGCTTCTGGTCGACCTCCCGGATCAGCGCCTCGTCGACCTTCTTGTCCACGCCGGGGATGTGCGGCACCCGTCCGCCGTGCCGGACCTGGGCCCGGATGACCTCGCGGATCGTGTCCACATCGATGCCCGTGGCTTCCGCGAGCTTTTCCATGGCCTTCTCGCCCTCTTCGACGCGGCGGGCCAGGTCGACCTCCTCCTCGAGGGTGAGGAGCGGCACCTGGCCGATCTCGTGCAGGTACTGCCGCACCGGGTCGGAGGTCGAGACCCGGGTGGTGAGTTCTTCTTCCTCCTCTTCCCCCTCGTCCTCTTCGACCGCGTCCTCCTCGGCGAGCAAGGGGTCGTCCGCTTCGTCGTCGGCGACGATGTCCACGCCCTCGGCGTCGAGGTAGTCCAGCACCTCTTCGTAGGACTCCTCGAAGGCCTCCTCCCCGAGCTCCGCGAGGGCGTCCTCCATCGCGGAGCGGACCTCCTCTTCGGAGAGGGAGCCCGCCTTCTTGCCCTTCTTCAAGAGCTTTTGCACCGCTTGGTTTTCCAGGACGCTGGGTTCTTTGGTCGCGGTCTTTTTCTTCATGGTCCTCCTCTGGCTAGCGCGTCGCGGACAGCACCTTGAAGCGGTCCACGGCCAAGGTCTCGAAGCGGCCAAAGCGCGCTTCGAGCAAAGGCTCGTACTTTAGAAAGGGGTTGGCCACCAGGTATAACCTTCCGCCGTCTTCAAGGTGTCGGTAGGCCGCCTCCACGAACGCCCTGCCCACGTCCAGAACGACGCTCCCCCCAAGGTGAAAGGGGGGATTCGTAACCACGATATCAAATCTTTCCCCGTCCTGCAAGGCTTCGTCGACGTCGGAATGGAACAGCGCGACCTCCAGGCCGGCGGCCTCGGCGGAGCGCCGGGCGGCGCGGACGGCGGCGAGGTCGTCCTCGAGCCCCACCACCCTGGCTCCCTCGGCGGCCAGCGGCAGGGCCAGCGCGCCGTAGCCGGCGCCCAGGTCAAGGACCCGCTGCCCCGGCCGGATTTGCGGCAGGGTGCGCAGCAGCAGCGCGCTCGCGGGGTCCACGTGGCCCTCCGAAAAGACCCCGGGGAGGGTGTAAAAGCTATAGCGGCGCCCGCGAAGCTCGGCCTCAAAGCGCTGCCATAGAGGAGGAAGCTCGGCGGCGTGCTCCTTTTCCAGCACCGCGACGCGAAGCCCGCCTTCGCGCTGCACCACCTTGCCAAAGCCCACCAGGGCCTTGGCCCGCTTGAAGTAGCGCTCGAACCCCTTGTGCTTATCGCCCGCGATCCAAAGCCGCCCCCCGGGCCTGAGGGCCCGTCCGGCGGCGATCAGCGCCGCCTCAGTGTAGCGGCTGCCCCGCTCTGCGGGCAGGACCAGCAGCGCGGTGTCGTAGCGCGCCGCCTCGGCCTCCCAGGGCAGGCCCGCCCGGGCGGCAAAGCCCCAGGCCTCGGCGTTGGCCTGGAGCGCGCGAAAGGCCGCGCGGCTGGGCTCGATCGCCTCCACCTCCAGCCCCCGGGCGCGGGCGGTGACCGCGAGGAGGCCGATCCCCGGGTTCAGGTCCAGGGTGCGGCCCTCGGGGGCCATCGTCCGGGCCAAGAGCGCATAGCGGGGGTCGGGAAAGCCGCGCGCGCCGGCCTTGACGAAGATCCGCCCGGTTTCAAAAGGAAGGGGCCGCAGCCCGTGGTAGTCCGCCAGGGTGCCCTCGGTCACGCCCTTTATCGTAGGGCTTTATTTTGCTAAAGTGTAGATTTGTGATCGTCCTTGGCATCGAGACCTCCTGCGACGACACCGGGGTGGGCCTGGTGGAGGACGGGCGGGTGTTGGTCAACCTCGTCGCCTCCCAGGTCGGCCTGCACGCCCGCTTCGGTGGGGTGGTGCCGGAGCTGGCTTCTCGCGAGCACACCCGGGTGATCGATCGCCTGGTGGAGCGGGCCCTTGGCGAGGCCGGGCTGGGGGTGGAGACGATCGACGTCGTCGCCGCGACCCGCGGGCCCGGGTTGGTGGGGCCGCTCTTGGTGGGGCTTTCCTACGCCAAGGGGCTGGCGCTGGCGCTCGATCGACCCTTTTATGGCATCCATCACCTCGAGGCCCACCTCGCTGCCGCCGAGGGCGAGGGGCTCGTCCCGCCCTACCTCGCGCTGCTGGCTTCCGGCGGGCACACCCACCTCTTCGACGTGCCCGCCGAGGGGGTCTACCGGTTGCTCGGCGCGACCCGGGACGACGCCGCCGGGGAGGCCTTCGACAAGGCGGCGCGGCGCCTTGGGCTGGGCTACCCTGGCGGCCCGGCGATCGCCGCGCTGGCCGAGCGGGGCGACCCCGGCCGGGTCGCGCTGCCCCTGCCGCTTAAAGGGCAAAAGGGCTACGACTTCAGCTTTTCCGGGCTGAAGACCGCATTCGGGCGCCTCTTGGATCAGGGCCACCGGCCCGAGGACCTCGCCGCCGCGTTCCAGGCGGTGGTCGTCGAGAGCCTGGTCGCCACCCTCGAGCGCGCCGCCAAGGACCTCGGCCGCACCCGGGTGGTGGTCGCGGGCGGGGTCGCGGCGAACCGGGCGCTTAGGGCACGCCTTGAGGCCAGCGGCCTTGAGGCCCACTTCCCGCCCTTCGAGCTGGCCACCGACAACGGCGCGATGGTGGCCCTCGCCGCCTGGCGAAAGCGGGTGCGGGGCCTGGCGCCCAGCCCCCTGGACCTCGAGGCCCGCCCCTACCTGCCGCTGGCCGAGACTTCTCACGTGCCGGGCGTAGAATAACGGGGACTTATGCTGGGAATCCTCAGGAAAATCTTCGACAACAACGAGCGCGAGGTGCAGCGCTACTACAAGACCGTGGTCGAGCCGACCAACGCCCTCGAGCCCGAGGTGGCAAAGATCGAGGACCTCGCGGCCGAGTACGAAAAGCTCAAGCGCGCGCACCTTGAGGGCGGCGAATCGCTGGAGGCGCTCATGCCCCGGGTCTTCGCCCTCACCCGGGAGTCCGCCAAGCGCTTCCTTGGAATGCGCCACTACGACGTGCAGCTGATCGGCGGCGCGGTCCTCCACGAGGGCCGGATCGCCGAGATGAAGACCGGCGAGGGGAAGACCCTGGTGGCCACCCTAGCGGTGGCCCTGAACGCCCTGACCGGGAAGGGCGTGCACCTGGTGACGGTCAACGACTACCTGGCCCGGCGCGACGCGGAGTGGATGGGGCCGGTCTACAAGGGGCTGGGCCTCGAGGTCGCGGCGATCCAGCACGACACCCCGCCCCCCGAACGGCGGAAGGCCTACCTCGCGGACGTCACCTACGTCACCAACTCCGAGCTCGGCTTCGACTACCTGCGCGACAACATGGCGCTCAGTCCGGACCAGCTGGTGCTGCGCCACGACCATCCCCTGCACTACGCGATCGTCGACGAGGTGGACTCGATCCTGATCGACGAGGCGCGCACCCCGCTGATCATCTCCGGCCCCGCGGAGAAGGCCACCGACCTCTACTACAAGCTCGCCGAGATCGCCAAGAAGCTCGAGCGCGGCGAGCAGCCGGAGCCCCACGAGAAGGACAAGGAGCCCACCGGCGACTACACGATCGACGAAAAGCAGCGGCACGTCCAGCTCACCGAGCGGGGGATCGAGCGAGCGGAGAAGCTCCTCGGCATCCAGGGCCTGTTTAGCCCGGAGAACATGGAGATCGCCCACATGCTGATCCAGGCGATCCGGGCCAAGGAGCTCTACCACCGCGACCAGGACTACATCGTCAAGGACGGCCAGGTGATCATCGTCGACGAGTTCACCGGCCGCCTGATGCCCGGCCGCCGCTTCGGCGAGGGGCTGCACCAGGCGATCGAGGCCAAGGAAGGGGTGAAGATCGAGCGCGAGAACCAGACCCTGGCCACGATCACCTACCAGAACTTCTTCCGCCTCTACGACAAGACCGCGGGGATGACCGGCACCGCGAAGACCGAGGAGAAGGAGTTCCAAGAGATCTACAACATGGACGTGATCGTCGTCCCCACCAACAAGCCGGTCATCCGCGTCGATTACCCGGACCAGGTCTACCGCACCGAGCGCGGGAAGTTCCTCGCGGTGGTCGAGGAGATCGCGGAGAAGTACGAGCTGGGCCAGCCGGTGTTGGTGGGCACGATCTCGATCGAGAAGTCCGAGCGGCTCTCGGCGATGCTCAAGGAGCCGCGGCACTACCTGCCGCGCCTGGAGCAGCGCGTCGAGGCGCTAAAGAAGGAGCTGAAGAAGAAGTCCGGTGAGGACTGGGACCGGCTGAAAAAGCTGCTCGCGCGTCCGGGCAACCTGCGGGAGAAGGACCTGGCGGCCTTCGATCCCCTCTTCGTCGAGCAAAAGGGCAACCTGGCCAACGCCTGGGCGGACCTCAAGACCGCGGTGCACACGCTGGAGGTGATCCGCAAAGGGATTCCCCACCAGGTGCTGAACGCCAAGTACCACGAGCGGGAGGCGGAGATCGTCGCCCAGGCGGGCCGCTCCAAGACGGTGACGATCGCCACCAACATGGCCGGCCGGGGGACCGACATCAAGCTCGGCGGCAACCCCGAGTACCTGGCCGCGGACCTCTTGGAAAAGCACGGCTTCGACCGCTACGAGTGGAAGGTCGAGCTCTTCATCAAGAAGCTCTTGATGGGCAAGGAGGACGAGGCCCGGGCTTTGGCCGAAGAGCTCGGTGTCGAGGAAGGCTTGATCGCGCAGATCCGCGAGATCAAGAAGCAGACCGAGGCCGACGAGGCCCTGGTCAAGGAGCTCGGCGGGCTGCACATCATCGGGACCGAACGCCACGAGTCCCGGCGCATCGACAACCAGCTGCGCGGCCGCTCCGGGCGGCAAGGGGACCCCGGGTCCAGCCGTTTTTACGTCTCCTTCGACGACGAGCTCTTGCGACTCTTCGCCTCCGACCGGGTCATCGCCATGCTCGACCGGATGGGGTTCGACGACTCCGAGCCCATCGAGCACAAGATGGTGACCAACGCCATCGAGCGCGCCCAGCGGCGCGTGGAGGACCGCAACTTCGCGATCCGCAAGCAGCTCTTGCAGTTCGACGACGTGATGGCCCGCCAGCGCGAGGTGATCTACGCCCAGCGCCGCAAGGTGCTTTTGGGCAAGGACGACGAGGTGCGGGAGGCGGCGCTGGCGATGGTCGAGGACACGATCGCCGGGGTCGCGGAGAACTTCCTCAACCCCCAGATCCACCCCGAGGAATGGGACCTGGCGGGGCTCAAGGCGGCGCTCGTCGACTACGTCCCGGCCTTCGAGACCTTCGACTTCGAAGCGCTACGCGAGCTGACGCCGGAAAAGGCCCAGGAGGCGGTCCTCGACTTCGCCCGCAAGGCCTACGAGGCCCGCGAGGCCGAGCTCGGGCCCGAGGTCATGCGCGCGGTCGAGCGCTTCGTCATCCTCTCGATCGTGGACTCGGCCTGGAAGGAGCACCTGCACAACCTCGACGTGCTGCGCCAGGGCATTGGGCTGCGCTCGTACGCTCAAAAGGACCCCTTCCAGGAGTACAAGTTCGAGGCGACGAGGCTCTTCAACGAGATGATCGGCTTCATCAAGTCCGAGGCCACCAAGTTCCTCTTCCGCCTCAAGGTCGAGGCCGAGCCGCCGAAGCCCGACGTCTACGTCCCCGTGCCCAAGCCCAAGAAGGCCCAGGCCCAGCCCGCGGGCGCGCAAAAGGCCAAGCCGAAGCCGGTCAAGAAGGAGAAAAAGCTCGGCCCCAACGACCCCTGCTGGTGCGGGAGCGGGAAGAAGTACAAGCATTGTCACGGGAAGATCGCCTGAGCGCGTGGCCACGCGCCACGGGCCATAAGCCTTTGATAAGCTCTTTCCGTGGACCTCGAGCGCCTGGTCGCCGACGCCGAGACCTGCGTCCGTTGCGGGCTCTGCACCTCGGTCTGCCCGACCTATAACCTCTTTCACGAGGAGATCCAGGGCCCCAGGGGGCGCGTCTTGCTTTATGCCGACTACGCCAAGGGCCTGGTGCCGGAAACCGAGAAGGCCCTGGTGCTGGAGGCGGCCTACGACTGCCTGGACTGCCGCGCCTGCCAGACGGTCTGCCCGAGCGGGGTCAAGCCCGGCGAGGCCGCCCTCGACGCTCGCGTCGCCTTGCAGGGCGGCCGTCCCAAGGACGCGCTGACCGCGCTGGCTTTGCGCGTTTTTTACCTGCCCTGGCTCATCGACCTCGCGAACCTGGCCCTGGTCGTCTACCAGCGCAGCGGCTTGCAGCGCCTGGTGCGGGGAACGCGCATTTTGGATCGGCTGGGGCTCAAGGCCCTGGCCTTCGCCGAGCGCCTCCTCCCCGAGCGGCCCATCCGCCCCGCGCTACGCCTCTTCGGGCCCCGGGTGCTCCGGCCCGAAGGGGCGCCAAGGGGGCGGGTGGCCTTCTTCCTCGGCTGCGTGATGAACCTGGTCTTCTCCGAGGCCTCCGAGGCCACGGTGCGGGTCATGCAGGCCGCGGGCTACGAGGTGGTCATCCCCCGCGAGACCACCTGCTGCGGCGCCCCGCACATCGAGGAGGGCGACCTGCGGGGGTTCGAGGCCTTGGCCAAGAAGAACCTCGACCACTACGCCGACCTCGAGGCCGATTACATCGTCACCGACTGCGCCGCCTGCGCCGCCGAGCTGAAAAAGTACGCCCGACACTTCAAGGACGACCCGGTCTACGGCGAGAAGGCCGCCAGGGTCTCGCGCCGGGTCCTGCTCTTTTCCGAGTTCCTGGACCGGGCGGGGCTGCCCGACTCGGTGCGCTTTCCCTTTCCCACCACCCACCAGCACGCCTGCCACGCCTGCCACGCGCAAGGGGTCAAGGAGGAGCCGGAGCGGGTCCTGAGCTTCGTCGCCGACTACCGGCCGATGCCGGGCAACACCGACTGCTGCGGCTCGGCCGGGGTCTACAACCTGACCCACACCGAGAACGCGATGCGCATTTTGGAAACCAAGATGCAGGGCGTCGCCGAGACCGACGCCGAGGTGCTCACCGTGGAGAACCCGGGCTGCCTTTTGCAGCTCGACCTGGGGGCCCGCACCTACGGTCCCAAGGTCGAGGTCCGCCACCTCTCCGAGGTGGTCTGGGCGGCGATGCGCGAGCGGGCGCAAAAGGCGCAAGACGCCTAGGCATCGACGAGCTGAGAGCGGACCCGGTTCGCGAGCCCATGCGCGAAGCGCGTCGTCGGGCCGAGCTTTTTGCGGGTCGCGAGCGAAGGCGGGCCGTCGACGATCAAAGGGGCCTGCTCTAGCGCACCAGCGGCACCAGGCGCTGGGGGTAGTCGGTGAAGATCCCCGCCGCGCCGGCTTCGAGGAGCCGCTGGGCGAAGGCGGGATCGTTCACCGTCCAGGGGCGGATCCGTTTGCCCCTGGCGGCGAGGCGTTCGACGACCTCGGGCGGGGTGAGCTCGGCGCGGGGGTTGAGCTCGTCGAAGTCCTCCGCCACCCCCCAGTCGATCGGGCGGTGGCGGTCGTCGCCGAGCACCGCCTGCACGCGAAACTCCGGGCGCAGGGCGCGGGCTTTGCGCATCAGGTCCAGGTCGAAGGAGCTGAGCACCACCGTCTTGGACGCCAGGCCGAGCCGGTCGATGACCTCGAAGACCGCTTCCAAGAGGGGAAAGGCCTGCATCGGCGGGGGTTGGTGCTTGAGCTCGAGGTTGACCCGCCAGCCGAGCGCCTGGGTTAGCTTGAGCGCCTCCTCCAGGGTGGGGACCTTGGCCTCTTGGATCGCCCGGGCTTCTCCAGGGCCCAGGGCCTTGGCCTCGCCAAAGGGGTCGTCGGCCAAGAACCAGCTCCCGGCGTCGAGCGCCTTGAGCTCATCCAGGGTGAATTCGGTGAGGGTCCAGGGGGCACGGTCGGGAAAGCGGGTTTCGGCGTCGGTGGTGCGGCGCAGCGAGGCGTCGTGCATCAGGATGGGCACGCCGTCGCGGCTGACCCCGATGTCGGTTTCCCAAAGGTCGGCGCCGAGGGCGTGGGCCTTTTGGGCCGCGATCAAGGTGTTCTCCGGGGCCAGGCTGCGGGCCCCGCGGTGGGCGATGATCTCAGGCTTCATGGGCGAGGGAAACGATCTCGCGGTAGATCGGCTCGGGGACCGGCATCACCGAGAGCCGGTTGCCGCGGCGAAGGAGGTGGAGGTCTTCGGGAGAAAAGCGCTCGCGCAGTTCAGCGAGGGTGACCATGCGCGGGAAGGTCTCGAGGTGCTCGAGCTCCACCGTGATCCAGCGAGGGCGCTCCAGGCTGGCCTTGGGATCGTAGTAGGGGGAGGCGGGGTCGAACTGCGTGGGATCGACGACCCGGGCGCGGTGGACGCGGGCCCGGCCCACGACCCCCGGGGGCTTGACGTTGGAGTGGTAAAAGAGCACCTCGTCGCCCTCTTCCATCTGCCTCAGGAAGTTTCGGGCCTGATAGTTGCGAACCCCGTCCCAGACGGCGACCCGCTCCTGCTCCAGGTCGGCGATCGCGTAGGTGCTGGGCTCGGACTTCACCAGCCAGTAGCGCATGCGTCTAGACTAAAGGAAGATGGCAAACCTGCGCCGCCTGCAAACGTCCCTGGGTCCGGACAAGGTGCGGCTCGACCTCGCCGACCGGGTGCTGCATCGCTACGACGCGATCACCGAGGGCGCGATTCCCCTCGCCGTGGTCTACGCCGAGGGGGTGGACGACGTGGTCCAGACCCTGCGCTTTGCCCGGGAGGAGGGGATCGCGGTCTTTCCCCGGGGCGGGGCCAGCGGGCTCTCCGGCGGGGCGGTGCCCACCGAGGAGGGGATCGTGCTGGCGCTGAACCGCATGACCCGGTTGACGGTTGACCTCGAACGCCGCAGGGCCTGGGCCGAGCCTGGGGTGGTGACCGCCTGGGTCTCCGAGCGCGCCCGGCCCTTCGGGCTCTACTATCCTCCGGACCCCGCGAGCCAGAAGATGAGCACGATCGGCGGAAACCTCGCGGAGAACGCCGGGGGCCCGCAGTGCTTCAAGAAGGGCGTCACCGGCGATTACGTGCTCGAGCTCGAGCTGGTCACCCCGGACGGCGAGCGCCACCGGCTGACCCGCGAGGCCTACGACCTGGCCGGGTTTTTCATCGGCAGCGAGGGTACCCTCGGGGTGGTCACCGGGGCCTGGCTGCGGCTCGAGCCCCTGCCCACCTATACCCGCACCCTGGCGGCGTCCTTTGCCCGCATCGAGGACGCCGCCGCCGCGGCCTTCGAAGCGATCCGGAGGGGCGCGGTCCCGGCGAAGCTCGAGTTCATGGATCAAGGCTGCATCCGCGCCGTCGAGGCGGCCTTCGGGTATGGCCTGGACACAGAGGCCGGCGCGCTGCTCCTGGTGGACACCGACGGCGACGAGCTCGAGGAGGTGGAGGCCGAGATGGCCGCGGTGGAGGCGGCGTTCGCCGCCCATGGCGCGCGCCTGCACCGGGCCCGGGACGCCGCCGAGGCCGAGCGGCTCTGGCAGGCCCGGCGGGCGGTGAGCCCGGCGCTCGGACGCATCAAGCCCTTCAAGCTCAACGAGGACATCGCGGTGCCCCGTTCCCGCCTGGTCGAGGTGGTGCACGAGATCCAGGCCCTGGGGGAGGCCTTCGGGTTTCCGCTGGTGCAGTTCGGGCACATCGGCGACGGGAACCTGCACCCGAACATCCTCTACGGTCCCGGGGACGACGTGGAGAAGGTCCATGCCCTGGCCCACGAGATCGCCCGGGTGGCGATCCGCGCCGGCGGCGTGATCACCGGGGAGCACGGCGTGGGGCTGATGAAGCGGGCCTTCCTCGCCGAGGCGGTGGACGCGGCGACCCTCGAGGCTTTCCGCGCCGTCAAGCGGGCGTTCGACCCCGAGGGCTACCTCAATCCGGGAAAGGTCTTGCCCTAATAGTCTCGGTAGCTGAGCGGTACAGGGATGACCTTTTGAACGCCGAAGAACCGCGCGGTGGGGAAGTTGGGGGGAATCAGCTTGCTGTCGGCGAACCTGGTGTCGTAGTCGTAGGTTTCGATGTACCCGCTGGTGAGCTGACCGTTCCAGCCGATCGTGCCGCGCAGCTTGTCGCTGCTCTGGATCAGGCCGCCAAAGAGCCGCATCTTGCCTTGGGGTCCCCGACCTCTGTAGTTTTCGACCGCGAGCCCTTTTCCAGAGGCACCCGAGAGGTAGGAGCCCCAGAGGTAGATGTTGTCCGGGGCGCCCTCGAGGATGGTGATGTCCTGGCTTTGGGACATGACCCCCAGCACCGTCTTGAGCGGCTTCCCGCTGAGGTTGCAGCGGGGGTGCTGGTTAAGGTAGCTGCTGTTTGCGAGCTGGGTCGGGTCGCACTCGTAGGTGAGGTCGCCGGTGATGCCGATCGCGCCGGTCGCGGTGATGTTGAGCTGGGTCTCCAGGCTAAGCGCGGGGGGAATGGCGTCGGGTGGGGGATGGTCGGGACAGTCGTCGGCGCTACCCGGGTAATCGGATCCGCAAGGGAGGGGCCCGGTTCGGGGTGGGCCGGAAAGGGATTCGATCTCGCCGTTGACGAAGATCTGCCCGGTCGGCCCGCCGCTCCCGATCGGCGCATGTCCGTTGGGCACGCCGCTTAGGGTTTCGTCGGAGAGGGTTTTCCAGCTCCCAGACTTCTTCATTTGATGCAGCACGCGGGTCGTGTTCGCGGTGTAGTCGACGGTGATCGTCCAGCGGTGGAGGCGGCCGTTCTTTCGTTGTTCGATGCGGTAGACCTGCTTTCCGTCACCGCTGGCTTTAAGTGTAAGACGCTTCACGTTGCCCTGGATGTAGATCCCGCCGCTGACCTGGCCGCCGTCGTTGATCACGTAGACGCCCTTGGGCACGCTGCATCCCGGGCGTTGGCCCAGCGCCTGGCAGCGTTCTCGCTGGGTGGCGGGATCGGGGACGCCGTCCCCGTCGGCATCCTGCGCCGGATCGAGGCCGAGCGCCGCCCGTTCCTGGGACACCGCGCTGGACGGCAGGGCGATCTCGGGGGCCTTGCGCACGAAGCCTTTCTTAAAGATGGGCACGGTGCACGGTGGGCGCGAGTCGCCCTGGATCCATTGGAGGTTGGGACCGCTGCAACCGTCGCCGCTAAAGTGCCAGTACCAGGCGCCGTCGTCGGCGGTGCTGGCCACGTCGTTGAAGACCGGCCGTCCCCAGAAACCCCAGTCGTGGTTCGCGTGGACCGGTCCGTCGAAGACCGTACCGGTTGAGAAAAAGCCGTTCTTCCCACCGGCGTCGTCGACCAAAAAGAGCCACTGGGAGAGCGAGGGACGTCCGAGCTGAATGGAGAGGTATCCGGTTTCCCGGACCCGGCGCCGCGCGCTGTCGATCACGCCGGTGGCGATGACCTCATAGTCCGCGACGTAGGTTTGCGCGGTGTCCGAAAGGGTGGCGCCGCGAAAATCGTGAACGCGGTAGGTGAGCTCGACCTGGGCATCGGCGATGCCGTATTCCGGGGGGAGCGCTCCAAAACTGGCGTTTAATAGGGTTTCGAGGTTGGCTTGGAACGTCGCCCAGTCCCTCTTGGGGATTACCCAGTCGGTGGAGGGGTCGTTGGCGTTCGAGAGGAAGGCGGTCGAGTAGGGCAGGATCAGGCTGCTGAACGCCGGCTGAGCGAAGTCGCTGAGCACGGCTTCGGCATAGGTGGCGCCGGCTTCGGCCGCTGCCAGCGCTTTGAGGTGCTGAACGCTGGCGCGGGTTTGGCGCAGGTCGCCCACGGTTGCTAGGCTCAGCGCCAAGATGACCGCAATCAAGACCATCATCACGCTCAGCGCGATGATCAATGCAAACCCGCTCTTATTCCGCATGGCTACCTCCTGAAGTGGATGACTTGGGTGAGCGTGTAGCGGGTGTTGGGGTTACGCCGCTCACCGGTAATCGAAATGCGCACCGCGCGCAGGATGGAACCCACGTAGGTCTTCCCTGGTGTCATGGGGACGGTGCTGTACCCGCTCCCGGGCAACGCATCCAACGCCGCTTCCAGGGTGGGGTAGAAGGCCAGCTTCGAGGCGGGGTCCTGGGGATCGAGGGGGACGCCGTACGCGACCTTGAACCCGGTGATGTCGAAGGCCACGAGCTGGCTCAACTCCGGCGATGCGGGAGCGTCCCTCAGGCCCGGGATGCGGAACAGGGCGGTTCGCCCGGGCGTCGTGGGGTCGTCGTCGAGGTAGTAGGTGAAGACTTGTGCGCCCAAGACGTAGGCGTTCGGGGACCAGGTGCCGCTGATCTTGTCCCAGCGGTGTTGGATCTTATCGGAGTTGGGGGGCGGTTGGTGGGGGCCGCTGCAGGGCTTCGTGTGGTCGCGTAGAAGCTGCCGTTGCGTGATGCGTAAGAGCTGCGCCGAGTTCCCGTTCACCAGCAGGGCGAGCGCGCCGACATCGAGTGGACGCGCGTCGCAAACCCGGGTCTCTGCGGCGTTCGTGAACGAGTTTCCCGGCGGCTCGGGGACCCGGGTGTGGAATCCGGTGAGGGTGACGGCCGCGATCTGGTAGTGGTTGCTGCAGGGGAGCGATTTCCCCGTGTAGCTGGGGGGGTTGACGTCTGGAGAACGCACTTGGTGGTCGCACTGTGCTTCGGGAAGGTTCCAAACGTGCAGGAAAGCGCTCGAGCGCAGATCCTCGGCGACGACCTTCATGGCCGCGCGCACGTTCTGCTGGATGGAGATCTTCGCGTCTTCGCTGCGCTTGGTGCGTAGCGTCGAGGTAAGCACTTGGAGGACAAGCAGGCTAAGAATGCCCAAGAGCCCCATGGCCACGAGGAGCTCAATGAGGGTGAGCCCTCTACTGCTTGATGAGGGTTTGAACCGTGAAATGGCCTTCACCTCCCGCCGGTTTGCGGTAATAGGTTTCAATGGCGACGTTCCAGAGGACGGGATCCTCGCTCACCTGCTTGGTGAGCACCGAAAACTTAAAGCCCGACCACTCGCTGTTCAAGGAAGCGGGGTTGGGATCGCCCGCCGCGACGAAGGTGGGGTCCGAAGCGTAATCGTAGCCGTAAGGGTAGGTCTTGCCACCGGTGAACTGCTGGAAGTCCAAGCTTTTGGATTGGAACCGGTCGATCCAGGAGTGCGTGGCGGTGATGGCGCGTTCGCGAACGCGTCCCTCGGCGTTCAGTCGGATGCTGGAGATAAGGCTCGTCACCACCACCCCGCCGACGATCCCCAGGATGACCAGGGCCACCAGCACCTCGATGAGCGTGAAGCCGCGTCGCCTTCTCATCGCACCACCCGTATGGCGCCCACCAGGGAGGGCACGACCGTCCTCCGCAAGGTGCCGTCGCTCAGCTTGATCTGGCCCGGGGTGCCGCCGCCAAAGTGCGCGAAGCCCCGGGTATCGAAGGCCACGCAGTCGCCGGGCGCAAGGTTTTCAAAGCGCACCGGACGGGGAAGCTGGCGGTTGCGTACCGGGTCGAAGCCTTCGCTGACGTTGCAAAACGCCCCGAGAACGCTTGGGTCGTCTTCGTCTTCAGCGTAGCGTTCGAGGACGAACCCGGTCGCGGTGACGCGCCATCGGCAGATCCGGCTCTCGCCCAGGCTTAAGCTTCGGCACGCCTGGAGCTCTTGAGCGACGAGCTGGGCCGCTTGATCCATGCGCATCTGGGCACGAAGCCGGCTCAGGTTGGGGGCCGCGATGGCCAGCAGGATGGCCAAAACCGCAATCACCGCCAATAGCTCGATCAATGTGAAGCCAATACGTGACTTGATCATCGACTCATTATGATGCCTGCGCCAAGCGCACGACACCCCCCATTTGGGGGGTGTCGGGGTGGAGCGCCTTACTTATTGAGGATGTGGATGGCGGCCTTTTCGACGTTGGCCGCGGCTTCCATCAGCGACTCGGAGAGGGTGGGATGGGGGTGGACGGTGAGCTCGAGGTCCGTGGTCAACGCCCCCATCTCCAGGGCCAGGGTGGCCTCGGCGATCAGTTCCCCGGCCTGGGGGCCGACCGCGTGCACCCCGAGCACCACCCCGTACTCGGCCTCCGCCACCACCTTGACCATGCCCTCGGCCTCCTGCAAGGTGAGCGCCCGGCCGTTCGCGGTGAAGGGAAAGCGCCCGACCTTGACCGCAAGCCCCTTGGCCTTGGCTTCCTCCTCGGTCATGCCCACCGAGGCGAACTCGGGAAAGGTGTAGACCACGCTGGGGACGAACTGGTCGAAGGCGCTGGGCTGGCCGGCGGCGACCTCGGCGGCCACCACCCCTTCCTTCATTGCCTTGTGGGCCAAGAGTGGGCCGCCCCTGAGGTCGCCGATGCTGTAGAGTCCCGGGACCTTGGTGAGCATGTGGCGGTCCGAGGGCAAAAAGCCCTTCGCGTCCGGGGTCAGGCCGACGGCCTCCAGCCCCAGCCCTTCGCTGTTCGGCCGGCGTCCCACCGCGACCAGGACCTTGTCCACGTCGAGGGTCTTCTCCGCCCCCGACTTGCGCTCCCGGTAGCGCACCCGCAGGGCGCCGTCGTGTTCCTCGTAGCCCAGGGCCTCGGCCTGGGTGATCAGCTTGATCCCCTGCTTTTTCAGCGCACGGGCGAGGAGCCCGACGACCTCGGGGTCCTGGCCGGGCAGGATCTGGTCCATGTACTCGAGGACCGTCACTTCCTTAGCGCCCAGGGCGCGGTAGATCGCCGCGAACTCCAGCCCGATCGCGCCGCCGCCGATCGCCAAGAAGCGCTCCGGGATCCCCGCCTCCACGCGCAGCGCGCCGGTGGAGGAGAGGATCCGTTCTTCGTCGAAGGCAAAGCCCGGAAGCGGGGCGGGACGGCTGCCGGTGGCGAGGATGACGCGCTTGGCGCGCACCCGCTCCCCGTCAACGTCAACCTCCCGGGGGCCGACGAGCCGCGCCGTGCCCCGTTTGAGGTCGACCCCGTTGCCCTTGAAGAGGAAGGCCACGCCGCTGGTGAGCTTCTTCACCACCTGGTCCCGCCAGCCGGCGAGCCTTTCCAGCTCGAGCGCCTTCTTCTCCAGCACCAGGCCGAACTCGGCGGCCTTCTCGCTGGCCTTCAGGGTGTGGGCGACGTGGAGCAGGGCCTTGGTGGGGATGCAGCCGACGTTGAGGCAGACCCCTCCGATCTCGGCCTTCTCCACCGCGAGCACCTTGAGCCCCAGCTGGGCGGCACGGATCGCCGCGTGGTAGCCGCCGGGGCCGGTGCCGACGACCACGACGTCGTACTCGGCCTCGCTCATCGGGCCTCCAAGAGCCAGAGCTCGGGGGCTTCGAGGTACTTGATGACCTCCTTCAAGAAGCGCGCTGCCTCCGCGCCGTCCACCAGGCGGTGGTCGAAGGAGAGCGAGAGGTACATCATTTTGCGCACCGTAATCGCCCCCTCCCGCACCACCGGCCGGTCCTGGATCGCGTGCACGCCGAGGATCGCGGCGTCGGGCACGTTGATGATCGGGAAGCTAAAGACCCCGCCGATCGAGCCGATGTTGGTGATCGAGAAGGTCGAGCCGGTCACGTCCTCGGGGGCGAGCTTGCCCGCGCGGGCCTTCTCCGCGAGGGCGTTGGCCTCGGCGGCGAGCTCGAGCAGCGACTTCCGGTCCACGTCCTTGATCACCGGCACGACCAGGCCCTGGTCGGTGGCCACCGCCATGCCCAGGTTGTAGTAGCGCTTGAGGACGATCTCGCCACGGGCCTCGTCGAGGCTACTGTTGAGCTGGGGGAACCGCTTGAGCCCCTGAACCACGGCCTTGAAGATGAAGGGCAGGTAGGAGAGCTTCACGCCGCGGGCCTCGGCTTCGGGCTTGAGCTGGGCGCGGACGCGGACCAGCTCGGTGAGGTCGGCCTCGTCCACGTGCAGGGTGCGCACCGTGTAGAGGTGGCTGGCCACCATCTGCTGGGCGATGACCCGGCGCATGCCGCGAAGCGGGACCCGTTCCTCCCGGTCCTCGTAGCCCTTCGGGGTCTTGTAGGTCGGGGGCGGGGGAAAGGCGCTGGGCGCGGCGGGGGCCGCGGCGGGCTGGGGCGCGGCCTCGGCGAAGCGACGCACGTCCTCGACCCGCACCCGGCCAGCGGGCCCCGAGCCCGGCACCTGGGCGATGTCGATGCCCAGCTCCCGGGCCAGTTTGCGCGCCGCGGGCACCGCCAGAACCCGGCCAAACTTGTTGGTCCCGGCGACCGCCGGGCCGGAGGGCGCGGGGGCCGGCTTGGTGGCGGTGGCGGCGAAGGGGTTCTTGACCTTGGCCTCGGAGGTGTCCGGCTTGAAGAGGACGCGTTCGTCTTCCTCCGCCTCCTCGCTTTGCGCCGCCGTAGGCGCGGTCCCCGCGGCCACCTCGCCGGCCTCGTCGGGCTCGGCGATCAGCGCGATCGGGGTGTGGATCGGGACCACGTCGCCTTCCTGTACCAGCTTCTTGACCAGCACCCCCTCGTAGGGCGAGGGCAGCTCGACGGTCACCTTGTCGGTCATGACCTCGACGATCGGCTGGTCCTTTTTGACGTAGTCCCCCTCCTCGACGAGCCACTTCAAGATCTCGCCCTCGACGATGGACTCGGCGAGCTCGGGGAGCAGCACTTCCTTGGGCATTGGGCCTCCTAGTAATCGAGCGCCTTCTTGGCGAAGTTGAGAATGCGGGTCACGGTGGGCATGTATTCCCGGTCGGGAACGTAGGGGTAGGGCGTGTCGAAGCCGGTCACCCGGTAGACCGGGCTCATGAGCTGGTCCAGCAGTTCCTCCATCACCGTGGCCGCGACCTCGCTGGCGAAGCTCGCGGTGCGCGGTGCCTCGGCGATGACCAGGGCCCGCCCGGTCTTGGCGACGGAGTTGAGCACCGCCTCCTTATCCCAGGGGACGAGGCTGCGCAGGTCCAGGACCTCGGCCGAAACCCCGACCTTCTCTAGCTCCTCGGCGGCCTTGAGGGCCTCGACGGTGGGCCCGCCGTAAGCGATCAGGGTGATGTCGTTGCCCTCTTTCCGCAGCCGGGCCTGACCCAGGGGAATGGTGTAGGGGGCGTCGTCGACCTCCTCCTTGATCGCTCGGTAGAGCCTCTTGGGCTCCATGAAGATCACCGGGTCGTCGTCCTGGATCGCGCTCTTGAGGAGCCCGTAGGTGTCGCTCGGGGTGCTCGGCACCACCACCTTGAGCCCGGCGGTGTGGGCGAAGTAGGCCTCGGGGGACTGGGAATGGTGGTGGCCGCCCTTGACCCCGCCGCCGGAGGGCATGCGCACCACCATCGGCGCGGAGAACTGCCCCCCGGAGCGGTAGTGCAGCTTCGCCGCCTGGCTCACCAGCTGGTCGAAACCGGGGAAGACGTAGTCGGCAAACTGGATCTCGGCGACCGGCCGCAGGCCGTGGGCGGCCATGCCCACGGCGGCGCCGATGATCGCCGCTTCGGAGAGGGGGGTGTCGATCACCCGGTCCGGTCCGTACTTCTGGTAGAGCCCTTCGGTGGCGAGGAAGACCCCGCCCCGCTTGCCCACGTCCTCGCCGAGCACGACGACGCGCTCGTCCGCGGCCATCTCTTCGTCAAGGGCGCGCTTGACCGCTTGCACGATGTTCAGCGTGGCCATCTTGCCTCCTCAAAGCTCGGCGAGCAGGATCTGCCGCTGCTCCTCGAGGAGCCAGTAGGGGGTGTGGTAGACGTCGTCGAACATCCACTCCGGGGGCACCGGACCGGCGGCCTCGGCCTCTGCCTCGGCGGCCTTCAGGGCCTCGAGGAGCTCCTCGCGCAGGGCCTCGCCCTCCGCCTGGGTCCAGAGCCCCTGCTTTTCCAGGAAGCGCTCAAAGCGCAGGATGGGGTCCTTTTGCCGCCAGAACTCGACCTCCTCGCGGCTGCGGTAGACCCGGTCGTCGTCGGCCGAGGAGTGGGGTCCGTAGCGGTAGACCAGCAGCTCGACGAGCGAGGGGCCGAGGCCGGCGCGCGCCCGCTCCACCGCTTCCTTGGTGACGTAGTAGCTGGCGAGGACGTCCATGCCGTCGACGTGGTAGCCGGGCATGCCGTAGGCGTGGGCCTTGTCGGCGATTCGCGGGGACCCGGACTGCTTTTCCAAGGGTACGCTGATCGCGTAGCGGTTGTTCTCCGCGGCGAAGACGATCGGCGCGCCCTGGGCCCCGGCGAAGTTGAGCGCGGCGTGCCAGTCGCCCTCGCTGGTGGCCCCGTCCCCGAAGGTGGTCAGCGCCACCTGGCCGGTCCCCTGGACCTTCATGCTGATCGCCGCGCCCACCGCCGGGGGCACGTGGGAGGCGATCGGGGAGGCCACGGTGTAGACGTTGAGCTCCTTCAGCCCGGGGTGTTCGGGCATCTGCCGGCCCTTGTTGGGGTCCAGCCGGGTGGCCATCATCTGGGCGTAGAGCTTTTCGAGCGGGTAGCCCAGGCTGAGCAGCAGGGTCTTGTCGCGGTAGTAGGGGAAGACCCAGTCGAACCCCGGCTTCAAGGCCTTGGCCATCCCCGCCTGGGCCGCCTCGTGTCCCGAGGAGGGGGCGACGAAGCTGGTCTTGCCCTGGCGCAGGATGATCTGATAGCGCTCGTCCATCAAACGCCCGGTGAGCATGTTGCGGTAGAGGGTCTTCAGCTCCTCGGGGCTGAGGTCGAGCTCGAAGTCGGCGACCCAGCGGCCTTCGTCGTCGATCAGACGGATCGGCTCTTCGGTGAAGGGCGAAAACCTCCAGGTGTCCTTAATCATCGCGTTCCCCTTTCTGCCCTCGGCGGGGTGGCCGCCTTCGGGCGGCCCTGGGGTGGGTGGACCCGCAGGGCGGTCCCGGCCGGAGGATGGCCCCGGACGGGCGAAAAAAAGCCACGGCCCCGGGCCGTGGCCAGGGTTGCGGCGCGAAGAATCAACGGTAAGCAAGTTTGCATGGCCGCCCCTTAACGCCGTTATTATACAACCCCCGGGGACGGCGACGAATGAAAGTGGATGTTTTCACGATCGGCAAGCCCCGCCTCGCCTACGCCCGGTTAGGGGCGGAAGAATACGCGAAGCGGCTGGGTAAATATGCACGCGTGCGGCTCGTGCCCTTGAAGGACGCCCGCGCGCTTTCGCGTGAGCTCGCCGCTTTTTCCGGCTTCAAGGTGGTGCTCGACGAGCGCGGGGAGCTGCTTTCCACCCCGGCCCTGGCCCAGCGCTACCAGGACTGGAAGCGGCGCCACAAGCGGGTGGGGTTCTTCATCGGGCCGGCGGAGGGGCATGCCCCTGAGGTGCGCGACGCGGCGGACTGGGTCTGGGCCCTGACGCCGCTGACGCTGCAGCACGAGCTGGCGCTGGTAGTCCTGCTCGAGCAGCTCTACCGCGTGGAAACCCTGATCGCCGGGCATCCCTATCACCGCGCCTAGGTTAGGCTGAGTCTTCGTGGATGCGTTTGGCGAACGCCCCGTGCCGTTGGACGCCGCCCGGGTCGCGGTGCTGCCGGTGCCCTACGACCTCTCCCTCTCCTGGCTGACCGGCGCGCGCAAAGGGCCGGCGGCGATCCTTGCCGCCAGTCAGGAGCTCGAGGCCTTCGACCTCGAGCTCGGCCTGACCCCCCTGGACGCTGGCATCTACACCGCCCCCGAGGTGCCGATCGTCGCCGGCGACGCAGCGGCGTCCCACCGCGAGATCGAAGCCGCGGCGGCGGCCCTGCTCGAAACAGGGAAGTTCCTCGTTGCGCTTGGGGGAGACCACTCGATCACCCTGCCCCTGGTTTTGGCCCACCGCGCCCGTTTTGGCACGTTCGGGGTCTTGCACATCGACGCCCACGACGACCTCTATCCCGCCTGGCAGGGCTCGGAGCGCTCCCACGCCTCGGTGATGCGGCGGGTCGCGGAGCTCGGCCATCCCCTGGTCCAGGTCGGGCAGCGCGCCTACGCCCGGGCGTCGTTGGCCTATGCCCGGGAACACGGGGTTCGGATCTTTCCCGATCACCGCCTGCGCCGCGAGGGGCTGCCCCTCGACGAGATCCTTTCCGCGTTGCCGGAGCGGGTTTACGTCAGCTTCGACTTCGACGCCTTGAACCCCGCGGAGATGCCCGCGGTGGGGACGCCGCTCCCCGGGGGCCTGAGCTATGCCCAGGCGGTGGCGCTCTTGGAGGCGGTCTTTGCCGAGAGGACCGTGATCGGGGTGGACTTCGTCGAGCTCTCCCCGATTCCCGGCCTCTTTTTCCCCGAGATGACCGCGGCCAGCCTGGTCTACCGCGCGATCGGCTTAAAGGCCCGGGCCATGGGGTGGTAGACTTCCCCTCCTGGGAGGAAACGTGAGCTGGACGACACCCCAAAAAGCGATCCTTTTGACCGCCAGCGCGGAGGGCGGCACCCCGCTCAATGCCTTTGACAACGCGCTCCTAAAGGCAGGCATCGGCAACGTGAACCTGGTCCGGCTTTCCAGCGTGATCCCCGCGCATCTGGCGTGGCTCGAGCGCCTCCCCGAGGGCATCCCCGTGGGGATGCTCCTGCCCACGGTCTACGCCGCGGCAACCGCCGAGGAGCCCGGGGAGACGGTGGCCGCGGCGCTCGGCATCGGCCTGCGCCCCGACGGCGCCGGGGGGCTGATCTATGAGTACGCCGGTCACGGCGACGAGGCCTACGCCGAGCGAATGGTGCGGTCGATGGTCGAGGAGGGGTTCGGCGAGCGCGGTTGGACGCTCGAACGCTACTTCTCCGGGGTGGTCGCGGTGCGTGCCGAGGCCCGGCCGGTCGCCGCGCTCAGCGCGGTGGTGATGTTTCCCTATTAGGAGGCGAGCGTGGCGTTCATCGAGTGGTACCCGCGGGGCTACGGGGTCGCGTTCAAGGTCAAGGGCCGGATCTTCTCCGAAAAAAGCCCCTACCAGACGATCGAGGTCTACGAGACCGAGGGGTTCGGGCGGATGCTGGTCATCGACGGCGCGGTGCAGCTCGTCGAGGAGGGCGAGGGCTCCTACCACGAGCCCCTGGTGCACCCCGCGATGCTCGCCCATCCCGCGCCCCGCCGGGTCGCGGTGATCGGGGGTGGGGACGGCGGGGCCCTGCGGGAGGTGCTGCGTCACCCCGAGGTGGCGCGGGCGACGATGGTGGAGATCGACCCGGTGGTCCTCGAGGTCGCGGTGCGCCATCTCGACGTGGGTCGGGGGGTGCTCGAGCGGGTGCTTTCCGGCGACGAGCCGCGGGCCGAGCTGCGGGTGGAGAGCGGGGTCGACTACCTGGGGCGGCATGACGCCGCCTTCGATGTGATCGTCGTCGATTCCACCGATCCCGTGGGCCCGGCCGCAGGCCTCTTTTCCGAGGCCTTCTACCGAGACGCCTACCGCGCCCTTCGCCCCGGGGGCTTCTACGTGACCCAGGCGGGGAGCGTCTACCTCTTCACCGACGAGCTCAAGGCGGCCCACCGGGCGATGCGCGCGGTCTTCGACCGGGTCTGGGCCTACAGCTTCCCGGTGATCGGGTACGCCTCGCCCTGGGCGTTTTTGGTCGGGGCCAAGGGCGAGGCGGACCTGACGCGGGTGGACCTTCTGCGGGCGCGAAGGCTCGCGCTCGCCTACTACGATCCCGAGCGGCACGAAACCCTCTTTCAGCTTCCCCGGTACGTGCGCGCCGGGCTTCAATAAGGAGGCGCCCCGGCCGCGCGGCCGGGGCGCCTCGTTGGGCCGGGTTTAGAAGTCCATCTCCGGCGCCGCGGGCGCGGGGGCCTGCTCCTTCTTCTCCGGCTTCTCGGCAACCACGGCCTCGGTGGTGAGGACCAGGGCGCCGATCGAAGCCGCGTTCTGCAGCGCGCTGCGGCTGACCTTGGCGGGGTCGATGATCCCGGCCTCGATCATGTCCACGTACTCGCCGGTGGCGGCGTTGAACCCGAAGCGCTCGTTGGCCGTCTCGGAAAGGACGCGGTTGACCACCACCGAGCCCTCGTAGCCGGCGTTCTCGGCGATCTGACGGGCGGGCTCCTCCAGGGCCCGGCGGACGATCTTGGCGCCGGTCGCCTCATCGCCCTCGAGCCCCTCGATCACCTTGTCCACCGCGGTGATCGCCCGCAGGAAGGTGGTGCCGCCGCCGGGGACGACGCCCTCCTCGACCGCCGCGCGGGTCGCGTTCAGGGCGTCCTCGAAGCGGTGCTTCTTCTCCTTGAGCTCGGTCTCGGTGGCGGCGCCGACGCGGATCACCGCGACCCCACCGGCGAGCTTGGCCAGGCGCTCCTGGAGCTTCTCCTTGGCGTACTCGCTGTCGGTGGTCTCGAGCTCCTTCTTGATCTGGGCGATGCGGGCCTCGATGTCTTCCTTCTTGCCCTTACCGCCGACGATCGTGGTCTCGTCCTTGGTGATGCGCACCCGCTCGGCCTGGCCCAGCATGGAGAGGGTGACGTTCTCCAGCTTGATGCCCAGCTCCTCGCTGATCACCTGGCCGCCGGTCACCGCGGCGATGTCCTTGAGCATCTCCTTGCGCCGGTCACCGAAGCCGGGCGCCTTCACCGCGGCGACGTTGAGGGTGCCGCGCAGCTTGTTGACCACCAGGGTGGCCAGCGCCTCGCCCTCGACGTCCTCGGCGATGATCAGCAACGGACGGCCGGTCTGGGCCACCTGCTCGAGCACCGGCAGGAGCTCGCGGACGTTGGAGATCTTCTTCTCGACGATCAGGATGTAGGGGTTCTCGAGGACCGTCTCCATGCTCTCGGGGTTGGTGACGAAGTAGGGCGAGATGTACCCCCGGTCAAACTGGTAGCCCTCGACGAACTCCAGCTCGGTCTCGAGCCCCTTGGACTCCTCGACGGTGATGATCCCCTCTTTGCCGACCTTCTCCATCGCGTCGGCGATCAGCTTGCCGATCTCGGGGTCGTTCGCGGAGATCGTCGCGACCTCCTCGATCGCCTTGCGGTCCTCGACGGGGATCGAGAGCTGGTGGATCTTCTCCACCGCGGCGTCCACGGCCTTCTCGATGCCGCGCTTCAGCGCCAGCGGGTTCGCGCCCGCGGCGACGTTCTTCAGCCCCTCGCGGACGATCGCCTGGCCGAGCACGGTCGCGGTGGTGGTGCCGTCACCGGCGATGTCGTTGGTCTTGGAGGCCACCTCCTTCAGGAGCTGCGCGCCGATGTTCTCCAGGTGGTCCTCCAGCTCGACCTCCTTGGCGACGGTCACGCCGTCCTTGGTGATCGTCGGGGCGCCGAACTTCTTCTCCAACACCACGTTGCGGCCACGGGGACCAAGGGTCACCTTCACCGCGTTGGCCACCGCGTTCACGCCGCGCTCCAGGGCCCGGCGGGCCTGCTCATCGAAGACCAGGATCTTCGCCATGCGCCATCACCTCCCTTTCTTACTTCTCGAGAACGGCCAGAAGGTCGCGCTCGGAGAGGACGATGTACTCCTCGCCCCCAAGCTCGATCTCCGTGCCGCCGTACTTGGCGAACACCACGACGTCGCCGACCTTGACCTCAAGCGGTACGCGCTCGCCGTTCTCCAGGAGCTTGCCGGAGCCAACGGCGACGACCTCGCCCTTTTGGGGCTTCTCCTTGGCCGTGTCCGGCAGCACGATGCCGCTCGGGAGCTGCTCCTCTTCCTCAACCGGCTTGACCACGACCCGGTCGCCCAGGGGTTTGATCTTGACCTTCACCTCGGTTGCCATTGCCTCCACCTCCTTTTGACACTCTAAAGCTTAGAGTGTCAACGCCTACGGCCTCATTATGGCAAGGGGGCGCGAACTTGTCAACGCCCCCCTCAGGTCTTCGCTTTTCTTGAAATCAATGTTCGTTCCGGCGCTGACGCAGCGCCTCGTAGAGCAAGAGCGCGGCGGTCACCGAGGCGTTGAGGCTGTCCGCCTCGCCGCGCATGGGGACCTTGACCCGGGCATCGCTGGCCTCGTGCCACCCTGCGGGCAGGCCGGTGGCCTCGGCCCCGACGACGAAGGCGGTGGGGCCGAGGTAGGCCTCGTCCCAGTAGGTGGCGCCGGCGTCGGGGCTCGCGGCGACGATCCGGGCCCCTCGCGCGCGCAAGAAGGTCAGGGCCCCGTCGCGGTCGCGCACGAGGAAGGGCACGGTGAAGACGGTCCCGGTGCTGGCCCGGATCACGTTGGGGTTGTAGGGCGAGGTCCTGGGCTCGGCCAGGATCACCCCGGCCCCGGTGGCGTCGGCGCTGCGAAAGGCGGCGCCGATGTTCCCCGGCTTCTCCAGCCCCGCCAGGACCAAGAAGAGGTCGCGGCTGACCAGGGCGGCCGGGTCTTCGGGGCGGGGTCGGGCCTCGAGGAGGAGCCCGCCGGGGTGCTCGCGGTAGGCGATCTTGGCCAGGACCTCGGGGGTGGTCTCGATCCGGGGGAGGTCCGGGTGGGCCTCGAGGATCGCCGCTTCGGCGGAGGAGAGGCGCTCGGGGACGACCCAGAACGCTCGCGGCTCGGTCCCCTTCAAGGCCCGGGCGATCTCTCGGGCGCCCTCGACGACGATGGCGTCGGTTTCCCGGCGGCCCTTGGCGGTCTTGAGCCGGGCCAGGGCCTTGACCCGGGGGTTTTGCCGGGAGGTGATGCGCATCTAGGGCTTGAGCGCCTCGAGAACCGGGGCCAGCGCGGGGTTCTCCTTGGCGTAGTCGTAGGGGGTCTTGCCGTAGGCATCCTTGGCCGTCTTATCGGCTCCCTTCTTCAGGAGGAGGCGCACCACCTCGGGGTTCTTCTGGTTCAAAGCGGCGGTGTGCAGGGGGGTGCGGTCCTCGAGGTCCCGGGCGTTGACCTCGGCCCCGCGGTCGATCAGCACCTCGGCGACCGCAGGGTTTTCGTTGAAGGCGGCGGCGTAGTGCAGCGGCGTGAAGCGCAGGAGGTCGGGCTTGTTGACCTCGGCGCCGAGCGCGATCAGGGTCTGGACGACCGCCGGATCCGGGCTCAGGGCCGCGGCGTAGTGCAGCGGGGCCCGGCCGAAGCGGTCGGTCTGGTTGACCAGCTCGGGCACCGCGCCCTTGGTGTTTTCCGAGAGGTCGGCGAAGAGGGCTTGGACCTCCTTGGGGCTGGCCTTTTTCCAAAAGAGCGGGTCGAAGGGGTTGATCAGGGCGTCCTTGGCCTGGGCCAAGCCGATGAGCAGGGTCAGCGCGAGAAGCAGGCGTTTCATGGGGCCATCTTACGCAGCGTGGATGAGAAGCCCGGGGCCTTAGTGGGAGGGCTCCATCTCGGCGAAGCGCTTGAGGGTTTCGATGACCCGCGCGTGCACTGCCTCGGCGTCCAGCCCGAAGGCCAGCTGGATCGCCTCGTCGGCGTGGGTGACGAAGGCGAGCTCGAGCGCCCCGGCCTTAAGCCCGGCCTCGGTCGCCTCGTCGAGGACCAGATGGGGGCGGTTGGCTTGGGGCAGCACCGCGGTGACCCGGGGCACCCCCAGCGTCCGGGCGGCGTAGAAGAGGCCCTCGACCTTCTCGCTCACCCCGCCGACGGGCAGCACCCGGCCGTGCTGGTCCAGGCTGCCGCTCAAGGCCAGGTCCTGGCGCACCGCCAGGCCGCTGAGTGCCGAGAGGAGCGCGATGAGCTCGACCAGACCGGCGGAGTCCCCGTCGATCTCCTCGCGGGTCTCCTCGAAGACCAGGGTGAGCGTCGCCGAAAGCGGGCCGGCCTCGCGGTAGCGCTGGCGCAGGTAGCCGGCCAGGGTGAGGACTGCCTTGGAAAAGAGGGGGCCTGCGAGCTGGCTTTCGCGCTCGATCGAGATCACCCCGTCCCGCCCCGGCGCGGCCCCGGCGGTGACCCGCACCGGGCGCCCGTAGGCCGGCCCCTCGCCTTCGATGACCAGGAGGCCGATCGCCTCGCCCACCCGTTGGCCGGTGAGGGTGAGCGTCCAGAGGCCCTCCTCGAGCTCTTCCAAAAACCGCGTGCGCGGCTGGGCTTGGGCTTGTTGCCAGCCCCGCCAGGCGGCTTCGAAGTCCTCGGTCTGGGCCAGGGGGCGAAGGCGCTCGATGCCGGTGGAGAGACGCTCGGCGTGCCCCGCCTGGCGCGCGAGCAGCCAGAGGAGGCGCGAACGTTTGGGCTCCGGGGGCGGGGTCTCTTCCCCCAGGAGGTAGGGCCAAAGCCAGGCCTCGGCCTCGGGGGTGCGGGCGAGGTCCAGGGGGGCGACGAGTTGCAAGAACGGCGGCGGGGCGGATCCGATCCAGACCACCAGCGCGTGGACCGGGAGCTCGGGGAAGGCTGGCGCGGGCAGGTTCCGGGGCGGGATGGGCCGGTAGCGCCGGGCCTTGAGGACGGGGATCAGGGCTTCGAGCAGGGCGGGGTCGCCGTCCTCGATGACGAGCACCCCGTGGCCGGCCTGGATCAGCGCGCCGGGGTGGTAGTCCGCGGGGGTGATCCAGGGCCCGCCCGGGCCCGGGCGGGGGGTGAAGTGGCCGAAGACCGCCTCCCGGCTCGGCGCCTTCAGGCCCCAGACCCGGGGCGTCCCTAAAGGCCGCAGGGGAAGGGCTCCGGGCGGGGGGGACTGGGCCTCGAGCGCGCTCAAGGCACCTTCCTCCCCGACCAGGAAGAGTCCGGGGGCGGGGGCCTTTAAGTAGGGCGCGAAGAACGCCCCCAGCCGGGGGAGCGCGCCCCAGCCCTCGGGGGCGCTGATCGCGACCGGGGTGCGGGTCAAGCGCGCGTAGTGCAGGGCGTCCTTAAGGTCGTCATGGCCAAAGAGCGGGTCGCGCACGCCTCCTACCTTACGATGGAGGCATGCAACGCAGGCTCGATGTCCTCGCGATGGTCCTGGCCGGGGGGAAGGGAAGCCGGCTCTACCCCCTCACCGCCAAGCGCTCCAAGCCCGCGGTCCCCTTTGGGGCCAAGTACCGCATCATCGACTTCGTGCTCAACAACCTGCTCAACTCCGGGGTCTACTCGATCTACGTCCTGATCCAGTACAAGGCCCAGTCGCTGACCGAGCACATCCAGCGCTATTGGCGGTTGGGCTCGTTCTTGGACGATCACTTCATCGTCCTGGTCCCGGCGCAGATGTACCTCTACGAGGAGCTCGGTCCGGTCTGGTACCGCGGCACCGCGGACGCGATCTACCAGAACCTGCACCTGGTGGAGAACCACGGGCCCCGGGACGTCTTCGTCTTTGGAGGGGACCACATCTACAAGATGGACGTGCGCCAGATGCTCGCCTTTCACCGGGAGCGGGCCGCGGACCTCACGATCTCCGCCTACCCGGTGCCGGTCTCCGAGGCCAGCCGGTTCGGGGTGCTCGAGGTCGCCCCCGACGGCCGCGTGGTGGGCTTTGAGGAAAAACCCAAGCGCCCCAAACCCCTTCCCGACGACCCCACCCGGGCGCTGGTCTCGATGGGCAACTACATCTTCCGCACCGAGGCCCTGACCACGCTGGTGCGCGAGGACGCCGAACGGGAGGCCTCCTCCCACGACTTCGGCAAGGACGTGATCCCCACCGCGCTCAAGGAGGGTTACCGGGTCTTCGCCTACGACTTCACCGAAAACCGTATCCCCGGCGAGGCGGAGAACACCTACTGGCGGGACGTCGGCACCCTCGACGCCTACTACGAGGCCAGCATGGACCTGGTCGCGGAGACCCCCTCCTTTGACCTCTTCAACCCCGAGTGGCCGCTGCGGACCGCGAACCTCTTCTCGCCGCCGGCCAAGTTCGTGCGCGAGGAGGCTGGCCGGGTGGGCCAGGCAATCAACTCGCTGATCGCCGGCGGGGTGGTGGTCTCCGGGGCGACCGTGCGCCAGTCGCTGCTCTTTCGCCGGGTGCGGGTCAACTCCTGGGCGCTCGTCGAAAAAAGCGTCCTCTTCGACGACGTGGTCGTGGGCCGGCACGCCCGGATCAAGAACGCGATCATCGACAAGGAAGTGGTGATCCCCGAGGGCACCACGATCGGCTACGACCTGGACGCGGATCGCGCGCGCGGCTTCGCGGTCACCCCGAATGGGGTGGTCGTGGTCCCCAAGGGCTACGTCTTCGAGGCATGACCCCGAGGGCGCTCTTCGTCTACGGCACGCTGAAGTCCGGTGAGCCCTACGCGGAATACGCGGAGCGGGCCGGGCTCTTGCGCCGGGTTCCGGGCCGGGTCGAGGGGCTCGTCCTCTACCACCTGCCCCAGGGCTACCCGGCGGCGGTGCCGGGGGAGGGGGCAGTGCGCGGAGAGGTCCTCTTCTTTCGCGACCTCGAGGCCGCGCTCCGGGCGCTCGATGCCTTCGAGGGCCCGCCCTACCGGCGGGTGCCGGTGCTCGCCGAGACCCCCGAGGGCCAGCTCCCGGCCTGGGCCTACGTCTATCCCGGCCGCGAGCGGGTCCTCGCCGAAGGGGGGTGGCCGGTCGGTGGCGAGGTCTGGACCGCCGCGCTTTTCCGAGGGGCTTAAACCCCGCCGCGCCTCGGAGTGGTTCTCCGACCGGGTGCTGCGGCCGATCGCCCACCACCTGGTGCTTTGGCTCGAGCCCACCCCGGTGCGCCCCGAGCATCTGGTGTTCGTTCAAGGGGCGATCGGCCTTTTGGCGGCCTGGCTGATCGCCGTTCATCAGGGCGCGCTGGCCGCGCCGCTCTTGCTCTTGAAGGCGCTCCTCGACAACGCCGACGGCCAGCTCGCCCGCATCCGGAACCAGACCACCCAGCTCGGGCGCTACCTGGACACCGAGGTGGACTTCTTCGTCAACGTGGTGCTCTTTTGGGCCCTGGGACGGGCCACGGGGGCCCCCGGTCTGGCGCTTGGCGCCTTCGCCGCGCTCACCCTGATCCTCTCCGCGGACTACGTCCTCAACAGCCCCAAGGGCCTGCCCCGGGCGCGGGGAGGCGAGCCCTACGCGAGCGCCCTCGAGGCCTTCTACCGCCTGGTCTTCGCCCCCCAGGACCGTCTCCTTACGCGCCTGCTCGCCGGGGCGCCCGCGGGCCTTTCCCGGCTCCTGGCCAACCTGGGCCTCTCGACCCAGCACGCCCTGCTCGCGCTCTTCCTCGTCCTGGGCCGCCCCGAGGCCTACCTCATCCTCGTCCTTTTCGTTTTTTGCGCCCTGGTTCTCGGGTATCTTTTGGGGGTATGCCTTACCCGATTCCGACCGTCGCCGCCCTCGTCCGGGCCCCCACCGGCCGGGTCCTGATCGTGCGCACCCCCAAGTGGCGGGGGCGTTGGGGGGTCCCCGGCGGCAAGATCGAGTACGGGGAGACGATGGAAGCCGCCCTGCGGCGGGAGTTCGAGGAGGAGGTGGGGCTCACCCCGAGGCGTCCGGAGCTGGCCTTGGTGATGGAGATGGTCGAGGATCCTGCCTTTCATAAGCCCGCCCACTTCCTCCTGCTCAACTACTTCGCCGAGGTGGACCGGGAGGCGGTGCGACCCAACGCGGAGATCGTCGAGTGGGCCTGGGTCCGGCCCCGGGCGGCGCTGGGCTTCCCCCTCAACCGCTACACCGAGCGCCTGGTGGCGCGCTACCTGGAGGTTAGGGGTGGCTAGGCGGGCGCTGGTCACCGGGGCGGCCAAGGGGATCGGCCGGGCGATCGCCCTGGCCCTCGCCCGGGAGGGGCTCGACGTCGCGGTGCACTATCGCCAGAGCCAGGCCGAGGCCGAGGCCCTGGTGGCGGAGCTCGCGGCGATGGGCCGGCGCGCGGTCGCGGTCCAGGGCGACGTCACCGACCCGGACGCGGTCGAGGCCATCGCGCGACGCGCGCGGGAAGGCCTCGGGGGGCTTGAGGTGCTGGTGCACAACGTCGGGGACTACTTGTACCAGCCCCTGGAGGCGGTGTCCCCTGAGGCCTGGCGGGCGATCTTGGACTCCAACCTCAACGCCGCGTTCTATCTCCTTAAGGCCGTCTGGGACGACTTGGTCGCCGCGGGACCGCGGGGCCGCGCGGTCTTCCTGGGCTACGCGGGCGCCGGGCAGCTGCTCGCCAAGCCCCACATCACCCCCTACTTCATCGCCAAGACCGGGGTGGTGCTCCTGGCCAAGGCGGCGGCGAAGCGCCTTGCCCCCCACGGTGCGACGGTCAACGTCGTCGCCCCCGGGGTGGCGGAGAACTCGGTCTCCAAGCCGCTCGCGGAGATCCCCATGGGGCGGCTTGCGCGGCTTGAGGAGGTGGCCCGGGCGGTGGCCTTCTTCGTCGACGAGGCGAGCGGCTATCTGACCGGGCAGGTGCTCGAGGTCGCTGGCGGCTGGAACCTTTAAGGAGGCAAGGATGAAGGAGAAGAAGGTGGTGGAGCTCGAGGACACCGGGTTGGCCTTCGAGACCGACCTGGACCTGGAGGCGATGGCGCCCTTGGTGCGCCGGTGGCTCGAGCTGGTCGGGGAGGATCCTGAGCGCGAAGGGCTCCTCGATACCCCGGCGCGGGTGGCCCGGGCCTGGGCCTTCCTCACCCGGGGCTACCGGCAAACTCTAAGGGAGGTCGTCAACGACGCCCTCTTCGACGCCGAGGGGTCGGAGATGGTGGTGGTCAAGGGGATCGAGTACTACTCGATGTGCGAGCACCACTTGCTCCCCTTCTTCGGCCAGGTGCACATCGGCTACATCCCGGACAAGAAGGTGCTGGGGCTTTCGAAGTTCGCCCGCATCGTCGAGATGTACGCCCGGCGGTTGCAGATACAAGAACGGCTGGCCACCGAGATTGCGGAGGCGATCGAGACCATCCTGGCTCCCAAGGGGGTGGGGGTGGTCGTCGAGGGCGTGCACCTTTGCATGATGATGCGCGGGGTGGAGAAGCAGCACTCGGCGGCGATGGCCAGCGCGATGCGGGGGAGCTTCAAGGACGACGCCCGGACACGCGAGGAGTTCTTGCATCTCTTAGGGCGTCCGGGCTGAGGGCGAGGACGGTCTTCCCCGTCCCCGGGGCGTAGCAGGCGAGGGTGAGCTTGAAGACGCCGGCCTCGGCACGGGTCATCAGGCGAAACGGGGTGCCCTCGGGGATCCGCAGCCAGAGCTCGCCGTAGGGCAGAAGGGGGCCGCTCGGAGCCTCGACCTCGGCGAAGGCCAAGCGCGTATCGCCGAGCTCGAGGCCGAGCGGCAAGGCGTCGCCGGTGACGCCGATCTCGAGGGGGTTTTCCGCGCGATGCTGGCTGTGGATGTGCCAGATCAGGGGCTCGTCCTCGGCCTCGAAGGCAAACCCCGAAGGGGCATCGAGGTGATCGCGCACCAGGTAGAGCCGGTCCGCCTCCAGGTGGGTCCCGGGTCCGAAGGGGGTGGGGACGGGGAGGAGGCGCCGCTTGCCCAGCCCGAGCGCGGTCCGGGGGCTGGGGGGTGGTGGCGTCGCCTGGCGGGCGTGGTCCAAGAGCGCCTCGGCCCAGGGGTCGAGGCGCAGGTTTGGCCAGCGGGGGGCCTGGTGGCTTTTTTGCGCGTGGTAGACCGCGCCCAGGGGTTGGGCCTCGGCGAGGTGCAAAGCGAGCTTTTGGTGGCGGCGGTGGCGGAGGCTCTCGTCCGCGGCGTGGGTCAGGATGCGCCGCGCCACCGGATCGCGAAAGCGCCAGCCCCGGGGGGTGTGGACGAGCCAGCGGCGGGTGAGCAGCTCCTCGATCTCGTCGCCGAGCCAGGCCTCGATCGCCGCTTCGGGCATGGGCCCGGGGTGGAGGGCCAGGATCTCCAGCGCCCGGCGCGCGGTCTGGTTGAGCCGGCGGGCCTCGAGCGCGTAGAGGGTGCGCAGCCGGATCGGGTGGTCGAGGCCGCTTTTGAGTGCTTCCGCGAGGTGCTGGCGGCGCCCGCCGCTGGCCAGCCAGAGCCGGGCCGCGTCATCGAAGCCGAGCTTGGCCTCGAGGGTCGGGAAGGGCGTTGGCGGCACCCGCTCGTAGCGGGTCGCTTCCGGGGAGAACGCGGCGCGCAGGCGCAAGAGAGCCGCGGGGTCCTCGCCAAAGGCCGAGCGTACGAAGACGAAGCAGCGCCCCTCGCGGCTTTCCGGGACGTCCGCGATCCGGGTGAGCGGGGTCCGGGCCGCCTGGGCGCGTTCGGCGATGTGGCCATCGACGTCGTCCCCGGGGTAGGCCTCGAGGATCAGGAGCCGGAACGCTGGGGCGTCCTCGTTCTTCTCCAGCCCCCTTTTCGCGCGGAGCCAGCCGTCCCAGGCCTCCGAGAGGCCCTCCAGATTGGCGAGGGCCTCCGGCGAGCGCCGGCGCACGCGAAGCCCCCTTGGAAGCGCGATGACCGCGTCTCCCCGCGCCCAGTCAGGGGTCTCGAGGGCGCGCCGGATCGCGCCCAGCTCGACGCGGAGGTTTTGCAGACCGCTGCGGGGGCGCCAGAGCAGGGCGGCGAGCGTCTCCCGGGGGGTGGGGCCCTCGAGCGCCAGGTAGGCGAGCACCGCGAGGGCCTTGCGCCGAAGCGCGATGCCCCGTGGTCCGCGGAGGAGGCGAACCTCGGGTCCGATTTCAAGTTGGAATATGCCCATGGATGGTCCTTTCTTGGGGAAGGGCGCGAAATGCGAGCGTAAACGACGCGTAAATCCAGCGTGAACGTCAACCGCGGGTCCATCCAGTCTACCCCAAAACCCGAGCAAACCGCATGGGGTTCGCGAATCGCGCGTGAAGCCGCGGTTTATGTGGGGCCGCTTAGAGTGCTTCTTGGAAAGGAGGTGAAGGCATGAATCGACGTGGCATCTGGGTGGCGATCTTGCTCTTGGTGGGCACGCTCGTCGTGTACGCCGCCCAGATGCAGACACAGGTCAGCGCGCGCATCGAGGTGCGCATTCCTGATCAGGCGGCGGCGCTCTACTTGGAACGGCCCGGGACCCTGAGCGAAGGCAAGATGAGCCCAGCGCTGGCTACGCGCAACGCGCCGCGACCCCCGCCCTATTGCGACGACCCAGCAGCCCCGGAGCGCTGCCTGCGTCCTCAAGACGCGCGCATCGTCTTCGACCTGCGCTGCGCCACCACCGGCGCTTTGCCCGCGCACTGCCAGGCGCTTTACCCCGAAACCGGCGGCCGGTTGCTCGACGATCGGGGGCGACCCTATCCGCCGCTCCTGGCCGATGAGCTGGGCCGGATCATCCCCGGATCCAAGCGCTTTCCGCAGTTCTTCACCCACCCTTCAATGCGGCTTCACGTCTTCTCGCAGGCCAGCCACTGGCAGCTCTCGGTGCGCCTCGACGCACCCCTCGTCGATGCCGCCAGCAACGCCACCCTGGGCCCGGAGCACTTCGCGGTGCACGCGATCATTACCGGGGACGGCAACGCCTATCCCTCGAGCCCGGCGTGGATGTGCCTTGGCTACGCAGCGGACTGGGAAGCAAACGTGGTCTGCCCGGCGCCTGCGGGGGCGGATGGTGGGGTGCTGCTGGAGGACGTCGACGGGTTTGCCGGTGGCTGGCTTTCGATCACCCTGGGCGTCAAGCTCCGGCTGGATGGTTCGGAAACCCCGGGCAGTTACGAGGGGACGCTGACCTACGTCTACACAGAGATCTAAGCGCACGATTGGCCCAAGACCCCATAGCCCCTTCACATTTGCAGGAAGAAATGGATGGAACGCATGAAAGGCAAACTGATTACCCTAGCATTGGTCGGCGCGATGGGTTTCGCGCTGGCGCAGAGTGGCGGCGAAGACTGGACGGTTGGCGACGGTCAGGGCGTGAGCGTTTCTGAGGAGATCACCGTCGAGATCCCCGTGCGCTACGCGCTGCACCTTACCGAGGACAGCTGGATGATCGACCTCGCGGCCGATCCCTTCCCGGCGGCGAGCGCCGATTGGTCGCAAGACAGCGGGCAGATGCCCGAAGAAGCCTGCTACTTGGTGCCCAAGGACGTCAAGACCCTTGACGACCTTCGCGACTACCTCGGAAACGGCGGCGTGCTGAAGCCGGCCTACAGCTACCCGGCGATCCACGACTACAACGGGGACGGCCGGATCTCGAACGACGAGAAGGGCACCGTCCTCTGCCTCAACACCAAGATCCTCCAGAAGTTCTCCAACAACCCCGATGGCTGGCAGCTGAGCGTCGAGGTGACGAGCTCGCAAACCGAAGGCTTCGGCGTGTTCGGCCTGGGCGACGTGGTGCTCCCGAGCGGCCCCGCCGACGGCTTCACCACCACCACCCTGCCCTACGGTCCGGACGTCGTGGCCCAGGGCAACGGGACCACCGGTGGCTGGCTGGATGACCTGATCGTCGAGGGCTTCTGGTTCGACGGCACCGAGGCCGCGGGGACCTACGACATCACCGTGACCTTCACCCTCTCAAGCCTCTAAGGAGCAACCGCATGAAACGATGGCTCATTGCACTCACCGCGCTGGCGCTCGGCCTCTCTCTGGCCGCGGCGCCCGCGGGGTCCAGCGAGGTCTGGACCTCGGGCGACGATGCCCAGAGCGTGAGTGAAAGCATTCAGCTCAACATTCCCGTCCGCGTGGCCCTGCACATCACCGAAACTGCCTGGAACCTGGACCTGAACGATGTGCCCAGCGCGGATCAGGGCGGCGAGGGCTGCTACCTGGTGCCCAAGGACTTCGGGGACTACAACGACGACGGCGAGGTCAACGCCAAGGATGCGTTCGACGCCTACATGGACGGCGAGTTGCGCCCGGCCCACAACTACCCGGCGATCTACGACTACAACGGGGACGGCCAGATCTCGAACGACGAGAAGGGCACGCTTTTCTGCGTGAACAAGAAGATCGTCCAGAAGTTCTGCAACAACTGGTCGACCGGCACCGGCAAGGGCTGCGAGTTCGACCTCAAGGTCAACATCACCAGCCCCTACCCCTGGGACTCGGCGACCCATAGCTTCGGGCGGATGTTCTTCAACGACGAGGCCGAGCTTCCCGACGACGGCAGCGTGGAGGACTACACGCCCTTCGTCGAGCTCACCGCAGGCGACAACCTCGAGGGCCAGGCCATCGAGATCATCCGCATCCGCGGGGCCCGCTTCCCGGGCTGGCTTGACGACTACATCACCGAGGGGTTCTGGTTCGACGGCACGGAGCTCCCCGGCACCTACGTCTTCACCGTCACCTTCCGTATCGACCCCATCTGAGTCGCACGGTTGGGCCCGCGTCTCGCGGGCCCACCTTATGAAACGAATTCATATTTCCTATCAAGAAAAGGAGCAAGGTGAAGCATGGAACGCATCAAACGCACGATAACGTTGGCGGTTCTGGGATGGGTGTTCGTCGTCGGCCTGGCCCTGGCGCAGACCGGGGTCGGGGTAAGCCCCCCGCGGGTCGAGATCGAGGCCAACCCGGGGGACGTGATTCAGCGGGTCGTCGCGGTGGACCACCCGGGGGACCGCGGGGTGCTCGAGGTCACCGCGGGGTTCAACGACTTCCTCCTCGATCCTAGCGGCAACGCGATCTACCTCCCGCCCGCGTCCCATCCCCGTTCCCTCTTGGGCTGGATCAGCGTGGGACCGATGCAGTTTTCCCTGGTGCCCAAGGAGACCCGCGAGGTGGCCTACACGATCCGGGTTCCCGACGACGCCGCTCCTGGCAGCTACTGGGGCATCGTCTTCTTCGACTCCGGACCCGCGGGGCAGGGGCCGGAGTCCAGCGGGGTGGGGGTGCGCTTTCGCGTCCGCGTGGGCCACGTGATCTACGTGCACGTCGGCAAGCTAACGCGCTCCGGCGAGATCCTCGGTTTCCGCTATCTGCCTGCGGCCGGAAAGCAGGGGGCGCAGATCCGCATCAACTTTCAAAACACCGGCAACACCGCGCTGCGCCTCAATGGCCGGGTCGAGGTGCGCGATCAAGACGGAGGGCTGGTCTCGGTCGGCAAGGTCCAGGACGTCGCCAGCCTGCCGGGGCTGACCCACGAGGTGGGGGCGGCGCTTCCCGGCGACTTGCCCCGGGGGACCTACGTGCTGCTTGCGGTCTTGGACTATGGGCAGGCGGACCTGATCGCCGGCGAGGGGAGGCTCGAGCTGCCATGATGCGCGCGATCTGGATCGCCCTGACCCTGGGGCTGGGCCTCGGCCTTGCCCAGGTCCCGATCGGGGTCGACCTGCCCGAGGGCAGCGCGATGACCCTGAGCACCGAGGCCATCGTCTTCGACCTGGCCAAGGCCGGCTTCCCCCCGCCGGGGTTTCCCGCCTACTACCCCCCGACCGACCCCGGAGGCCCGCTTACCTTGCGGCTTTTTTCCAACGTCGAGGGGGGATGGTTCTTGAGCGCCTCGCTGGATCCGTTGAGTGGCGAAGCCGGGTTCTTAATGCCCGAGCAGTTCGAGGTGCGGCTGGACGGCGGGGCCTGGGTGCCGCTCGGGCCCGAGGTGCTCCTTTTGAGCGGCCAGGGGGTCAGCGAGGGGTATGAGGCGCACGCGTTGGAGCTTCGGCTCAAGCTGACCGGCCGCGAGCCCCCGGGCCGCTATCAGGGTCGGTTGCTCTTGACCCTGGCGAGGCCCTAGCCGTGCGCTGGGCCTTCGGGATCCTGCTGCTTTTCGGGAGCGCCTTGGCCGAGATCGGCCTGCCCCCGGCGTTGGAGGTGGATTCCGGAGGCTTCCTCTCGGTCCCGGTTCGCGTGGACGAGGGTGTGGAGGCCCTTCGCGTGGACCTGCCCGAGGGGTTTCGCTTGCTTTCCCAGCTCGAACCCAAAGGGGGGCGGGTGCTGGCCAACTTCCTGGTCAGCCCGGACCAGGCCGCGGGCAGCTATACCCTGCGCTTTACCGCCTTGGCGGGGGGGCGTCCCCTGGAGCAGGCGGCGCTCGCCGTGCGCGTTCGGCCCCGGGTAGCGCTAGGCCTCCTCGTGCCGCCGGGGGAGACCGTGGTCGACGGGCAGGAGGTCGTCTACCGGATCCGGGTGCAGAACAAGGGGAACAGCCTGGACCGGGTCCGGCTCGAGGTCTCCAGCGTGCTCGAGGCTCAGCTCGATCCGACCTCGCTGGTCCTGGCCCCGGGGGAGATCGGGGAGGCGACCTTGCGCTTGAAGGCCACCGGCTACCGCTCGGACACCGCTACGATCCGCGCCTACTCCGGCATCCAGCCGGCGTACATGACCCACGCCCTGATCCGCACCAGGATCCTGCCCTTCGCCGGGGCGGACCGGCTCAAGGGGCCCTCCTTCGCCTACAAGGTGGACCTTCGCGCGCGCTACACGCCCGAAGAGGCCTTCGATTGGTCGCTGGGGCTCGGGCTCGGGGGCGGGCTTTCGGACTTCGTCAGAGGCGGCGCGGGCCTGGGGGTGAAGGACGGGGTGAGCGGACAGGTCAGCCTCTTTGGGGAGAACTGGAGCGCCGGCTATCGCTACGGTGGAACCTGGCACCGCCTGGAGGGCGAGCTCGGGCCAGTCTCCGCCTACGCTAGCGTGGGGCGGGACCTGGACTGGGCCCGGACGACGGCCGGGGTGGCCTACGACGCCGACCTCGGCACCTTCAGCGTGGCCTACCGGCCCAACCTGGTGCGCTTGCGGCTCAGCCGGGCGTTCGCGCTGGCCCAGGGCTTTACCCTGACCCCCGCCCTGGGGCTCGAGGGCAGCTGGCTCGGTGAGGGGGTGCTCCGTCCGGTGGCCGGCCTGGGCCTGGCCTACGAGCCCGCCGACTGGACGGCCAAGGCGAACCTGCGCGTGGCCCCCGGCGGCGCCAGCCTGGGCCTGGTCAGCGCCAGCCGCCGCCAGCGGCCCTTGGGCTACAAGGTCGAAGGGCAGCTGGCGAACGACCGGGTGGTGGCCAAGGCCAGCTTCCATCAGCAGGTCGACGGCGAGTGGGGGCTCTATCAACGGGTCGGCTACGAGGCCGGCTTTAGCGCCTTCGCTGGGGTGCGCTACCTGCCGATTCCCCTCCCGCTGAGCCTGGGGGCGGAAGCGGGCTGGGCCGAGGGTTGGCGGGGAAGCGTCTTTTCGGCCTACAAGCCCGGCGCGTTCCGCGCCTTCGCGCGGGTGGGGCTGGCGGCGGCCCAGTTTCCCGACTGGAGCCTGGGCGTGGGGTTGGAGGACCGGGGAACCCAGCTCAGTGGGACAGTGAGCGGTCAGCGGTCTTTGGCCTCGGTGCGCCTTGGGCTGCGCGTGCGCGACGGCGACGCCGAGCTCAAGACCAGCGCCGAGTACGGCTTTGCAAGCGGCCTTTGGCGCAGCGAGGGGGTGTTCGCCTACGCCTTCCAGAACCTGGCCGCGCTTTCCTTCAACGCCGCGTACGACGCGGGCTGGCGGTTTGGGGTCGGGGGGCGGCTGACCCTGCGTGGCGGCTTTACCACCCCGGAGCCGGTGATCGCGGCGTTCGGGGGCCGGGCCACCGGGCGACTGCAGGGCACGGTCTTTCACGACGAGAACCGCAACGGCCGGTGGGACGCCGGCGAAAAGGGCGTGCCCGGGGTCGAGGTGGTGCTCGGCGGGGTGCGGGCCAAGACCGACGTCGCCGGGCGGTTCGACCTCGAGGCCTACCCCGGAACCTACCGCGTGCGCGTCAGCGGCGCCGACGCCAGCCTGGCGTTGCTGCTGGAGGAGAAGGTTCGACTGCTTCAGGGCCAGCGGACGCCCCTCGACCTTCCCTTGGAGACCGTGGTCGGGGTGGCCGGTCAGGCCTTTTACGACGACAACGCCAACGGCACCTGGGACGAGGGGGAAGATCCGATCATCTACGGCAAGGTGCAGGTCAGCGGCCCGAGCACCGCGGTGGTCTGGACCGACGGCCGGGGGAACTTCCAAGCCGGCGGCCTCAGGCCCGGGGACTACGCGTTGCACCTGGTCGAGGAGAGCCTCAAGCAGTACCACCGGGCCGGGGCCGCGGTGCGGGTGGCGTTGCGCCCGGGTCCCCTGACGCGCATTCGTCTGGTCGCGGTCCCGGTGGTGCGCAACCTGCGCCAGAGCCTTGCGGCCGGAGACTTGACCCTGCGGGCGACGCTGGCCCTGCGCCAGGCGCCGCCCGGGGCCGAGGTCCCCATCGAGGCCGAGGTTGGGGGGGCGCCCGAGCGCGTCGAGATCGTTCTCGCAGATCGGCGCTTGCCGATGACCGAGACCGCGCCCGGGCGCTGGCTGGGCTACGTCGAGGTCCCCGAGGCCGCGAAAGCGGTCTTGAACGTCGTCGTCGAGGCCCGCCGGGGGGCGTCCAAAAAGGCCCAGCCCCTGCTCCTCGTCGTCCGCCCCGGTCCCCTGGCCCGGCTGACGCTGCAGCCGGCGTTCGTGAGCGTTGGGGAGACCATTCGGGTCGAGGCCGCCTTCCTGCGCCGGGTCGAGGGTGCGGTGCTCCGGGTGGGCGACGCGAGCTACACGTTGGACCCGACCGGCCCCTTCACCTTCGTCGGGCGGTTCGCCGGCGCGGCGGTGCCGGGGCAGTACACGGTCGAGCTCTGGGCTGAGGGCCAACGCTGGGCCAAGGGGCGCTACACGGTCGAGACCGAGACCGCGAAGGCACCCTAGAACGTCTCGTCGATGGCCCGGATCCGCTCCGCCCAGGGGGGCGTGGTGAGGGCTGCCCGGACCGCCGCGTCCTCGATCAGCGCCAGCCCGTAGCGCTCGTGGTGCTGGCGGAGCTGCACCGCTCCCAAAAGACCCGAGCGCCGCGGCCAGGGGGGAAGGCGGGGCAAAAGGGGCTCGGCGAGGGCGACGAGGATGCGCTCGAGGGCCCGGTAGGGGCGATCGAGCTTCCCCAGGTCGTGGAGCAGCGCGGCCCGCACCGCCGCCGCTGGCGCGTCGGGATAGCGCCGCTTGAGCGCTTTGGCGACCAAGATCGCGTGCTCCCGGTCCCGGGGGTCGAGCCTGAAGAACCACGCCGCCTCGGCCTCGCTCAGCCAGGCCCGGGCCCAGGCGTCGTCCGGTCGGGCGACGCCCACCAGGGCCTTGAGGCCGCGGAGGAGGCGTCTAGGTCGCAGCAAGCGCTTTGGCCCTCGCCAGGATCGCGTCGAACATCTCCGGGGTGAGCCGCCCGGTCTGGGTGTTTTGGCGCGAGACGTGGTAGCTGTCGAGGAGCACGCCGCCCCCGGGCAAGGCGTGCTCGGCGCCGTGGGCGAAGGGGTAGGCGCGCTTTTTGAGGCCAAAGTGGTCAACCAGGGCCTCGTGGGCGATGCGCCCCAGCGCCAGGTAGACGCGCAGGTTGGGCAGGAGGGCGAGCTCCTGCTGGGTCCAGTCGGCGCAGGCCCGGATCTCCTCCCGGGTGGGCCGGTTCTTGGGCGGCACGCAGCGGACCGCGGCGGTGATGTAGACGTCCTTCAAGATCAGCCCGTCCTCCCGGTGTTGGCTTTGGGGCTGGTTGGCGAGCCCGGCGCGGTAAAGGGCGGCGTAGAGGAAATCGCCCGAGGCGTCGCCGGTGAACATCCGGCCGGTGCGGTTGGAGCCGTGGGCCCCGGGGGCCAGGCCGAAGATCAGGATCCGGGCCTTGGGGTCGCCGAAGCCAGGGACCGGCTTCGCCCAGTAGTCCCAGTCCCGGTAGGCGCGGCGCTTGGTCCGGCCCACCGACGTCCGCCAGTCCACCAGCCGGGGGCAGCGGCGGCAGGCGGTGAGGGCTTCGTAGAGGGCCTCGAGCGACGTCAAAGCCATCGCACCTCGCCGGTCTCAGTATGCGAGCGGGCCGCGAGCACCGTGGGACCGTTCCCCGGGGCGTCGTCGAGCGCTTTTGGAGTGATCCGGGCATCGGCATCGGTGCAGGTCAGCGCCGCCATCCGCGGGGCGTGCCTTTGGGGCAGCTCGGGGGCGGTGGAGAGGAAGCGCGCGTTCCCCGCCGACAGCCGCTCGCGCACCTCTAGAGGGGGATGTTGCCGTGCTTTTTCCAAGGCCGTTGCTCCGCTTTCTCCCACAGGGCCTTGAGGTGCCGGATCAGCTGCCCTCGGGTGACCTCAGGGTTGATGACGTCGTCGATGTAGCCGCGGGCCGCGGCGACGTAGGGGTTGTCGAAGGCCGCCTTGTACTCGGCGATCTTCTTCTGGCGCATCTCCTCGGGGTTCTTCGCGGTCTGGATCTCCCGGCGGTAGATGATGTTCGCCGCGCCCTCCGCCCCCATCACCGCGACCGCCGCGGTGGGCCAGGCGAGCACCACGTCGGCCCCCATGTCCTTGGAGTTCATCGCCAGGTAGGCCCCGCCGTAGGCCTTGCGCACGATCAGGGTGATCTTGGGGACGGTGGCCTCGGCGTAGGCGTAGAGCATCTTGGCCCCGTGGCGGATGATGCCCCCGTGCTCCTGGGCCACGCCCGGGAGGAAGCCGGTGACGTCGACCAGGGTGAGGATGGGAACGTTGAAGGCGTCGAGGGTGCGGATGAAGCGCGCGGCCTTGTCCGCGGCGTGGATGTCGAGCGCCCCGGCCATGAAGCGGGGGTTGTTGGCCACCACCCCCACCGGCATCCCCCCGAGCCGGGCAAAGCCGACGATGATGTTCTTGGCCCAGCCGGAGTGGATCTCGAGGAACGCGTGGTCGTCGGCCAGGGTGCGGATGACCTCGTGCATGTTGTAGGGACGCCTGGGATCCGGAGAGACCAGGTCCAAGAGCTCCGGTGCGGTGCGGTCCTCGGGGTCGTCGGTGGGCTTGAGCGGCGGGCGCTCGCGGTTGTTCTGCGGCAGGTAGGAAAGGAGCTCCTTGATCAGGTCCAAGACTGCTTTGTCCCCGTCGGCCTCGAGGTGCGCGACCCCGGAGACCTTGGCGTGGACGTCGGCGCCGCCGAGCGCCTCAAAGGTTACCTCCTCGCGGGTGACCGACTTGATGACCTCGGGGCCGGTGATGAACATGTAGGAGGTTCCCCGGCTCATCAGCACGAAGTCGGTCATCGCCGGGCTGTAGACCGCGCCCCCGGCGCAGGGGCCGAGGATCGCCGAGATCTGGGGCACGACCCCGGAGTAGACCGCGTTGCGGTAGAAGACCTCGCCGTAGCCGGAGAGGCTGTCCACGCCCTCCTGGATGCGGGCCCCGGCGGAGTCGTTGAGGCCGATGATCGGGGCCCCGGTCTTGGCCGCGAGGTCCATGATCTGGGCGATCTTGCGGCCGTGCATCTTCCCCAGCGAGCCCCCGAGCACGGTGAAGTCCTGGCTGAAGACGAAGACCTTGCGCCCGTGGATCGTGCCGTGGCCGGTCACCACGCCCTCTCCCGGGGCTTCGATGCCCCGCATCAGGGGAGTTTCCAGGGGCTCGACGAAGGTCCCCAGCTCGACGAAGCTGCCCGGGTCCAGGAGGTACGCGATCCGCTCCCGCGCGGTGAGCTTGCCCTTTTCGTGTTGCTTTTCGATGCGCGCTGGCCCGCCGCCGAGCCGCACCTTCTTGCGGCGCTCTTCCATCTCGGCGATCAGCTCTTCGATCACAAGACGGCTGGGATCGGCCATGCCCAAAGCATACCGCCCCCCGGCCGCGGCCAGGGGGCGGGGAACGCGGCCGGAACGGGTCCCGACCGCGTTCGCGGCGCTAGTCCTTGAGCTTCTTGACCGCCTCGATCATCGCCGGGAGGACCTGGTGCACGTCGCCGATGATGCCGTAGTCGGTCTCCTTGAAGATCGGGGCGTCGGGGTCCTTGTTGACTGCGACGACCACCTTGGACTTGTTCATCCCCGCTTGGTGCTGGACCGCGCCGGACACCCCGAGGGCGATGTAGAGCGCGGGCTGCACGGTCTTTCCGGTCTGCCCGACCTGCTCGGCGTAGGGCCGCCAGCCAGCGTCGACCACCGCGCGGGTGGCGCCGACCGCGCCACCGAGGAGGTCGGCGAGCTCCTCCACGAGCTGGAAGGCCTCGGCGGAGCCCATGCCGCGGCCGCCGGTGACGACGATGTTGGCCTCGGTCAGGGGCACCCGTTTTTGCTCTTCCTTGATCTTCTCCAGCACCTCGACGCGGCGCTCGAGCTCGCCGAGCGGGACCTCGAGGGCCTCCACCTTCCCCTCCCCTTTGGGCTCGGCGAGGGGGGCGGTGTTGGGCTTGGTGGAGACGACCACCGGGTAGGCGGCCTTTTGCGTCTCCAGCACCCGGTTCAAGAAGGCGTACTTCTTCGCGATCACCGCGTCCGCCTCGGGGTTGAGCTCGAGGACGTCCTCCAGCAGGGCCGCGTCCAGACGCGCCGCCAGGCGGGCGGTCCAGCTGCGCCCGGTGCGGCTGGCCGGGGCGACGACCGCCTTGGCGCCGCTGGCCTGGGCCGCCGCGTGGGCCGCCGCGGTCCACTTCTCGGCGGTGTAGTCGGCAAACTCCGGCGCGTCCACCACATAGAGGGTATCGACGTAGCGCCGGGCTTCCTCCGCCAGCGGGCCGACCCCCGCGCCGACGAGCAGCCCGGCCACGGGGGCGTCGAGGGCGGCGGCGATCTCGCGGGCCCGGGTGGTGGCCTCGAGGCCACCCTTTTTCAGCTTCTCACCATCGTGTTCGAAGACGACCAGCACCATGACGACCTCCTAGATGACCTTGGCTTCCTCGTGCAGCAGCTTGACGAGCTCTTCGGCGGCCTTCTCGGGCTCCTTGGTGCCATCGAGGAGCTTCTGTTTGCGTTCGATCTTGACGATCTCCTGGTGCAGGATCTCGACCTTGCTCTTATCCACGCCGAGGTCGCTGGCCTCGATCTCCTTGATCTCCTTCTTCTTGGCCTTCATGATCCCCGGCAGCGTGGGGTAGCGGGGTTCGTTGAGCCCCTGCTGGGTGGTGAAGACCGCGGGGAGCTGCACCCGCACCCGCTCCGCGCCTTCGTCCAGGTCGTGCTGGGCGATCGCGGTCTGCTCGCCCTCGAGCTCGAAGGCGGTGGTCCAGGTCACGCTGGGCCAGCCCAGGGCCTCGGCGACCGCCGGCCCCAGGGCCTGGCTGTCCCAGTCCGCCTGCTGCCCCCCGGTGAAGACCACCGTCGGGGCCTCCTCCGCCAGGACCTTGGCCAGCGCCTTGGCCTGGGTGATGGGGTCGACGTAGCCGTCGTGCTTAACCAAGATCGCGCGATCCGCGCCCATTGCCAGGGCGGTGCGGATCGCCTCCTTGGTGCGCTCGGGGCCGAAGGCCACGACCACCGCCTCGCCACCGTGGGCCTCCTTGAGCTGGATGATCTCCTCGACCGCGTACTCGTCCATCTGGTCGAGGATCATCGTCGCTCCGGAGAGATCGATCTTGCCGCCTTCCTCGCGCAGTTTGGCCTCGCCGTCGGGAACCTGTCGAACGATCGCTACGAACTTCATCCTGCCTCCTTTCCCTGCTAGGGGATGTTCTTCTTGATGTGCCGGGCGATGATCACCCGTTGGATCTCGTTGGTACCCTCGTAGATCTGGTTGAGCTTGACGTCGCGAAGCAGCTTCTCCACCGGGAAGTCGTTGACGTAGCCGTAGCCGCCGTGAATCTGAATGGCCTCGTTGGCGGCGTCGAAGGCGATCTCCGAGGCGTAGGCCTTGGCGATCGCCGAGGCGTAGATGTGCCGGGGGTCGTCCTGGTCGGCGAGCCAGGCGGCGTAATAGGTGTACATGCGGGCGGTCTCCAGACCGATCATCATGTCCGCGAGCTTGAACTGAATGGCCTGGAAGTCGATGATCGGACGCCCGAAGGCCTCGCGCTCCTTGGCGTACTTCGCGGCCTCCTCGAGGGCCCGCCGGGCCACCCCCACCGATCCCGCGGCGACCGGGATGCGGGTCTTGTCCAGGGTGAGCATCGCGATCTTGAAGCCCTCGCCCTCCTCGCCGAGCCGGTTCTCCACCGGGACCTCGACGTCCTCGAGCACCACCTCGTAGGTCGGGGCGGCGCGCTGGCCCATCTTGCCGTGGATCTTGTTGAACGACACCCCGGGACGGTCGCGCTCCACGACCAGGGCCACCACCCCCTTGTGCCGCAGCGCGGGGTCAAAGGTCGCGAAGACCACCATCCAGTCCGCCTCGGCGGCGTTCGAGATCCACATCTTGGTGCCGTTGAGGACGTAGCCGTCGCCCCGCTTTTCGGCCTTGGTCTTGAGCGCGGCGGCGTCCGAGCCGTTGCCGGGCTCGGAGAGGGCGAAGGCGGCGAGCGCTGGCTTTTCCGTCAGCGGCCTCAAAAAGCGCTCCTTTTGCGCCTCGCTGCCCGCGAGCAGCACCGGGGTGATGCCGAGCTCGCTGGCCATGGGGATAGTGTAAAACCCCATGTCCGCCCAGCCCAGCTCCTCGCCGATCAGCACCTCCTCGATCATCCCCAGCCCGAGCCCGCCGTGGGCTTCGGGGATGGCGATGTTCAGGAGGCCGATCTCGTAGAGCTTTTCGATCAGCGGCCAGGGGGTCTCCTCCCGCTCGTCGTACTCCCGGGCGGCCGGCGCGACCTGCTCGCGGGCGAAGCGCCGGGCCAGCTTCTGCAACTCGATCTGTTCCTCGGTCAGCCTGAAGTCCAATGGCATGGCCACCTCCCGGGCCGGGCCCTTCTTTGACTCAGTATAAGTTTGCCCGCCGAGCCCGGCAACACCCCCATGTTAAACGCTTTTTTGGCGATCGGCGAAAAAGCGTAAGGGAAGGTATGAACGTCCTGTCTTCCTCTGCTAAACTCGAACCGGCGCCATGGGCGCCCAAAGCACGACCCCTCCTTCGGGGCAGGGTGGAAGTCCCGACCGGCGGTGAAAGCCCGCGAAGCCTCGAATCGAGGCCCGACCCGGTGGAACTCCGGGGCCGACGGTGAAAGTCCGGATGGGAGAAGGAGGTGAAGGGCAAGCCTGCCCGCGGTTCTTTGTTGAACGATTTCCTGCGTGACGACGACCGGCGCTACCTCGCCGAGACCTTGACCCTGGCCGAGCGGGCCAGGGGTCACACCCATCCCAATCCCCTGGTTGGGGCGCTTTTGGTCCGGGATGGCCTGGTGGTGGGAGAGGGCTACCATCCCCGCGCCGGGGCCCCCCACGCCGAGGTCTTCGCGCTGCGCGAGGCGGGGGAGGCGGCGCGCGGGGCCACGGCCTACGTCTCGCTGGAGCCTTGCAACCACCACGGCCGCACCCCGCCCTGCAGCCTGGCCCTGATCCAGGCCGGTGTCCGGCGGGTGGTGGTCGCGGCCCGGGACCCCAACCCCCAGGCCCAAGGCGGGCTCGAACGCTTGCGCGCGGCGGGGGTCGAGGTGGTCCACGCCGGCTGGGACGCCGAAGTGCGGGCGCAAAACCTGGCCTTCTTTACCGCCCTGGAGCGGAGGCGGCCCTTCGTGCGGCTCAAGGCCGGGGCCACGCTGGACGGCCGGGTGGCCGACGCGGGCGGCGAGAGCCGCTGGATCACCGGTCCCGAGGCCCGGGCCGTGGGCCACGCCTTCCGGCAGTCCTGCGGGGCGGTCGCGGTGGGGGTGGGCACGGTTCTCGCCGACGACCCCCGGCTCAACGTAAGGAACCCCGACTGGCGGCCCTTTTCCTGGATGCGGGTGCCCCCGCCGCCGATCGAGCCCTGGAAGGTGGTCTTCGACACCAAGGCCCGCACCCCGCCCACCGCCCGGCTCATCCAGCGGGGCCGGGCGATCGTCCTGGTGGGGGAGGGCGCCCCGAAGGCGCGCGTCGAGGCCCTTCAGGCCGCCGGGGCGGAGGTGATCCGTCTGCCCGAAGGCGAGGAGGGGGTGAAGATCGAGGCGGCGCTCAAGGCGCTCTACGCGCGGGGCCTTACCGCCCTCCTCGTCGAGGGTGGGCCGCGGCTCGCAGGAGCGTTTTTGAAGGCCGGGAAGGTGGACCGGCTCTCGCTCTTCTTGGCCCCCAGGTTGCTCGGCGAGGGGCGTGGGCTTTTTTCCGGGTTCCGTCCCGCCCTGGCCGCGGCGCCCAGGCTGAGGGTCCTCGGGCGCGAGCCGGTCGGCGAGGACCTTTGGATCGAGGCCGAGCCATTGGAGGAGGCGGATGTTCACCGGAATCGTTGAGGAGGTCGGCCGGGTCCGCCGGGCGTATCGCCGCGGCGGGAACCTGAGGGTGGAGATCGCGGCCGAGAAGGTGCTCGAGGGCACCCGGATCGGGGACTCGATCGCGGTCAGCGGGCCCTGCCTGACCGTCGTCGCGCTGGGGAACAGGTGGTTCGCGGTGGACCTGGCCGAGGAGACGGTGCGGCGCACCGCGCCGCGCTGGCGCGCGGGGACCCGGGTCAACCTGGAGCGGGCCCTGCGGGTCGGAGATCGGCTCGGCGGGCACTTCGTCAGCGGCCACGTCGACGGGGTGGGGCGGGTCGTGCGCTTTTCCAAGCGCCCGGGCGCGGTGGACCTCTACGTCGAGGTCCCCGAGGGCCTCGAGCGCTACGTCGCCCCCAAGGGCTCGATTGCCATCGATGGGGTATCCCTGACCGTGGTCGGCGTCGAGGGGCGGACCTTCTACGTCACCCTGATCCCCCACACCCTGGAGGTCACCACCTTGGGCGACCTGGCCCCCGGGGATCCGGTCAACCTGGAAGTGGATTTGCTCGCGCGCTACCTGGCGCGCTTGATGGAGGCGAGATGATCGCGAAGATCGAAGACATCCTGGAGGCCCTCAAGGCTGGGCGTCCGGTCATCGTCGTGGACGACGAGGACCGCGAGAACGAGGGCGACCTCATCTTTCCCGCGCAGTTCGCCACCCCGGAGCTGGTCAACTTCGCCATCAAGGAGGCCCGGGGCCTGCTCTGCGTGGCGCTCACCCCGGAGCGGGCCGAGGCCCTGAAGCTGTCCCCGATGGTGAAGAAGAACACCGATCCCCATGGCACCGCCTTCACCGTCAGCGTGGACGTCGCGGATGCTACCACCGGGATCAGCGCGTTCGAACGGGCCCGCACGATCCAGCGGCTCGCCGATCCCGAGGCCGGCCCCCAGGACTTCCGCCGGCCGGGGCACGTCTTTCCGCTCATCGCCCGCAAGGGTGGGGTGCTGCGCCGGGCCGGGCACACCGAGGCCGCGGTGGACCTGATGCGGCTGGCGGGGCTCTTTCCCGCTGGGGCGCTGATCGAGATCATGAACGACGACGGCAGCATGGCCCGGCTGCCGGACCTCGAGCGCTTCGCCGAGCGCCACGGTCTCTTGATCGCCACCATCGCCGACCTGATCCGCTACCGCCTGGAGCAGGGGGACCGCTTCGTGACCCGCGAGGCCGAGGCCCGGCTGCCCACCGCCTACGGCGAGTTCACGATCATCGGTTACCGCGACCAGACCAGCGGTGAGGAGCACGCCGCGCTGGTCATGGGTGACCTCAGCGGGGACGTGCCGGTGTTGGTGCGGATGCACTCCGAGTGCCTGACCGGGGACGCGCTGCACTCCCTGCGCTGCGATTGCGGGTTCCAGCGGGACCTGGCGATGAAGCGGATCGCCGAGGAGGGGCGGGGGGTGCTGGTCTACCTGCGCCAGGAGGGGCGGGGCATCGGCCTGGTCAACAAGATCAAGGCCTACCACCTTCAGGACGCGGGTTTGGACACGGTGGAGGCCAACCTCGCGCTGGGCTTTCCCCCGGACCTGCGCGACTACGGGGTCGGGGCCCAGATCCTCTACGACCTGGGGTTGAAAAAGATCCGGCTTTTGACCAACAACCCGCGCAAGATCCGGGCGCTCTCCGGGTACGGCCTGGAGATCGTCGAGCGGGTTCCGCTCCGCGCCGGGGACAACGCCCACAACGCGCGCTATTTGGAGACCAAGAAGGAAAAGCTGGGCCACTGGATGGACTGAAGGAGGCAGGGCATGCGCGAGATCAAGGGACACTGGAACGCCAGCGGGGTGCGGCTGGGCCTGGCCGTGGCCCGCTTCAACGAGCACGTCACCGAGGCGCTCTTAAAGGGCGCGGTGGAGGCCTACCGCCGGCTCGGCGGGGACGTCGCCGACCTGATCGTGGTCCACGTCCCCGGCGCGTTGGAGCTGCCGCTGGCCGCCAAGCGGCTCGCCGAACGGCCGGACGTGCATGCGGTGGTGGCGATCGGGGCGGTGATCCGCGGGGCGACCTACCACTTCGAGGTCGTCGCCGGGCAGTCCGCGGCGGGGCTGATGAAGGCCCAGCTGGACACGGGCACCCCGATCATCAACGCGGTCCTTACCACCGACACCCTGGAGCAGGCCCTGGAGCGCGCCGGCACCAAGGCCGGGAACAAGGCCGCGGACGCGGTGGCCGCGGCGGTGGAGATGGTGCGCGCGCTGGGCGAGCTCTAGCCTACTTCTGCCGGCAACGTACGACCAGGATCGGGGTCTCGACCTGGCGCAGCACCCCCTCGGTCACCGAGCCCAAGAGCAGCCGGTCCAGGCCCCGCCGACCGTGGGTGCCCATCACCACCAGGTCATAGTCCTTGGCCATCTCCACGATCGCCGGTACCGGGCTGACCTCCTCCTTCAGGACCGCTTCGGCCTCGATGCCCCGGGCCTTGGCCTTCTCGACCAGCTTGTCCAGGATCTCCTTGGCGCTCTTTTTGAGCTCCTCCTCGAGCTCGAAGGCGAAGGGCACCGCCTCCGGGGCCACCCAGAGCGCCTCCAAGGGGTTTTCCAGGACGAAGAGAAAGGTCACCTTGGCTCCGAGCTTCTCCGCGCACTCCAGGCCCTTTTCGATCGCCTGCTCGCTGCAGGGGCTGCCGTCGGTGGGCATCAGAATCGTTTTCATCTCTAACCTCCTGAACCCATCTTACGCCCGCGTATACTGGCCTGCGTGGGAACGATCATCGAACACCGTATGGCCAACGGCCTGACCCTCGCCATTGAGCGGCTGCCCGATCATCCCGGCGCGGCCTTTCATCTGCTCGTCCCTGCCGGGGCGACGACCGACCCCGAGGGGCACGAAGGGGCCAACGCGGTGCTCGAGCGCTGGCTCTGGAAGGGGGCCGGCGAGCGCGATGCCCGGGCGTTTGCCGAGGCGCTGGACGCGTTGGGGGTGCGCCGCAGCAGCTCGGCGGGCCTCGAGTACACGACCTTCAGCGCGGCGATGCTGACCGAGGTCTTCGAGCCGGCGCTGGGGCTCTTTGCCGACCTGGTGCGGCGCCCCCGCCTGCCCGAGGCGGGCTTCGAGGCCGCGCGGCGCGCGGTCGAGGAGGAGCTTGCGGGGCTCGAGGACAACCCCCCGAAAAAGCTCTTCGTCCGGCTGCGGGAGCGGGTCTTCGAAAGCCCCCACGGCCGCAACGTCGAGGGCAGCTTCGAAAGCCTCAAGCGGCTCACGCCGTCGCTGCTCGAGGCGGAGCACCGGCGGCGCTACGCCCCCAAAGGGGCGATCCTCGCCGTCGCCGGGGGGCTGGATCCAGAGGCGGTCGTCGCCGCCGCCGAGCGCTGGTTCGGCGACTGGGGCGGCGCAGGGCCCGCCCTGCCGGCCCCGGTGCTCAGGCCACGCGGTACCTACCGCTGGCGCGAGGACACCGCCCAGGTGCAGATCGGCCTCTACTACGAGGACGTGCCCCCGGACGACGCACGGGTCTACGCCGCCCGGCTCGCGGCCCAGGTGCTCTCCGGGGGGATGGCCAGCCGCCTCTTCACCGAGGTCCGGGAAAAGCGCGGCCTGGTCTACGCGGTCCACGCCAGCCCCGGCGCGGTGAAGGGCTGGGGCTACCTCGCGGCCTACGCCGGGACCACCCCGGAACGGGCGGAGGAGACGCGCCGGGTGTTGAAGGGGGAGCTGGCCCGCCTCGCCGAAGGTGTGAGCGAGGAGGAGCTCGAAAGGGCCAAGATCGGGGTCAAGAGCGCGCTGGTGATGCAAGGGGAATCGGCCCAGGCGCGCGCGGCCTCGCTGGCCCGGGACCTCTTTTTGCTGGGCCGGCCGCGGTCGCTGGACGAGATCCTGACCAAGGTCGAGGCGGTCAGCTTAAACGCGCTCAACGCGTTCTTGAGCGAGCGTCCCTACACCGACCCCTGGGAGGGCGTGCTGGGACCGGAGGGTGCGGCATGACGTTCAAGGAAACCATCCTAGACAACGGCCTTCGGGTCATCGCGGAGATCAACCCCAACGCCCACTCCGCGGCCATGGGATATTTCGTCAAGACCGGGGCCCGCGACGAGCGGCCCGAGGAATCCGGGGTGAGCCACTTCCTCGAGCACATGGTCTTCAAGGGCCCGCCGGACATGGACGCCTACGCGGTGAACCTGGCCTTCGACCGCATTGGCGCGCAGTACAACGCCTTTACCTCGGAGGAGAACACGGTCTTCTACGGCGCGGTGCTGCCCGAGCTGTTGCCCGAGCTGCTCACCCTCTTTTCCAAGCTGATGCGCCCCGCGCTCAGGCCGCAGGACTTCGAGACCGAAAAAAAGGTCATCCTGGAGGAGATCGCCCTCTACGAGGACAACCCCCAGTTCACCGCCTTCGACCGGGCCAGGCGCCACTACTACCGCGGTCACCCGCTCGGTAACTCGGTCCTGGGGACGCGGGAGACGATCCAGGCCCTGACCCGGGATCAGATGGCCGACTACCACCGACGCCGCTACGTCCCCGGAAATATGGTGCTGGCCTTCGCCGGCAAGGTGGACTGGGACCAGGCGGTGGCGACCGCGGCGCGTCTGACCGAGGCCTGGGAAGCGGGCGAGGCCCCCCGCGCCTACCCGTCCTTCGAACCGGTGCGGGCGGAGGTCGAGGAGCCCTATCCGCGTGCGTCCCAGGTCTACTTGCTGGTCATGGCGCCGGGGTTCGCCGCCCAGGACGAGCGGCGCTACGCGGCAAACCTCCTCGCCCAGGTGCTGGGGGCCCCGGGCAGCAGCCGGCTGCACTGGGCGCTGGTGGACAAAGGCCTGGTCGAGACCGCGGGGGCTGGGCACGAGGAAAACGACGGGCTTGGCAGCTACCACGCCCTCGCCGTGGCGCGTCCGGAGAACGCGGCCGAGGTGGCCGAGCTTCTCGAGGCCGAGCTCGAGCGGCTTGAAACCGAGCCCCCCAGCGAGGATGAGCTGGAGCGGGCCAAGACCCGGACCAAGACCGGAATCGTCTTCTCCGGGGAGACTCCGATGCGCCGCCTCTTCGGCCTGGGGTTGGAATACGTCTACACCGGGCGCTACGTCAGCCTGGAAGAGACCCTGGCGCGGGTGGAGGCCGTAGGGCGCGAGCAGGTCGCCGAGCTGGCCGCGCTCAAACCCTTCGAGCGGCGGTTGCGCTACGCGTTGAAGCCAGGGCGTTGAGGGCGATCCTCTGGCTCTTGGTGTGGGCGCTGCTCAGCGCTTCCAGCGCCCAGGGGGCGCTTGAGCGGGCGGTCTTCGACCTCGCGAACCAGGCCCGCGTGGCGCATGGACGTCGGCCCCTGGCCTGGGACGCGCGGCTCGCCGAGGCCGGAAGGCGCCACGCCGAGGACATGCTCGAAGCCCACTACTTCGGCCACCTGAGGCCGGGTGGGCTGGGGTTTTACGAACGCTTTTGGGGGGCCGGGCTCTACGCCCTGAAGGTATCGGAAAACCTCTTCGAGCTCGACGCCCCAACCCTGCCGGCGGACTTCGCCGAGCGCGCGGTCGCGGCCTGGCTCAAGAGCCCCGGCCACCGCAAGAACCTCCTCGACCCCCGCCTGACCCACATGGGGGTCTGGGTCGTGAGCCGGGGTACGCGGCACCTCGCGGTGCAGGAGTTCGCCTTCGAGCCCTTTGCCCTCGCGGTGAGCCTGAAGCCGGGCCGGGGATTGGTCGTCCGTTGGGTGCTCGAGGGCCAGAGCGCCTTTCCGGTGGCGGTGCTGGTGGCCGAGCGACGCTTGCTCGAGGCCGGCCCCGGCCGCGTGCGGCGGGTCTTCGAGCTTCCCCAAGGGGTGGAGCCGGTCCTCGTCGTCCGGCGCGGCGGTGCCTGGTATCGGGCCGGCACTGCCGACGGGGTGCGCCTTGACCGGCGGCGGGTCGTCCTTCCCGGGGTCTGGGTTCGGCTCGGCGCTCCGGCGGGCGACTACGTCCTGGGCGTCGGCGCGGAGGCGCCGCGGGCGATCTACGAGGGACCGCTGCCTCCCCGGGTGTTCGCGCCCCTGACCTGGCGGGGGGTTTGGATAGGGCAGGGGGATGCGTTCGCCTACCGCATCCCCCTGCGTCCCTAGACGGGCCGGAAGTCGCTAGGCAGGCTGCTGTTTGGGCCGGGTGGTCTCCAAGATCCAGACCAGGGCCAGGGCCAAGGCGCCCAGGATGACGTAGGTGATGAAGCCGAAGGGGTAGCCCTTGGCCGCCCCGAACGCTTTGACGAAGTAGCCCATGATGGGCGGGACCACGAAGCCGCCGAAGGCCCCGAGCCCGCCGACCCAGCCCGAGGCCCCGCCGACCGCGTCGGGCACGTAGAAGGGGACCATCTTGAAGACCGCGGCGTTGCCCACCCCCATGCCGAAGCCGATGATCGTCTCGCCGATGAAGGCGAGGACGAAGCTGTGCGCGAACATCATCACCAGCGCCCCGACCAGAACCGATCCGAAGGCCAAGAACGCGGTTCGCTCGCCGCCGATCTTGTCCGAGAGCGAGCCTCCCCAGACCCGGATCAGCGAGGCCAGGATCGAGAAGTAGGCGGTGAGGTAGGCGGCGATGCGCACCGGCTGGTCGAAGAACTCACGCCAGTAGGTGGGCAGCCACGCGGTAAGGGCTAAGAAGCCGCCGAACGAGGTGAAGTAGAGCGCGACCAGCACCCAGGTGCGCCAGTTGGCCGCCGAGCGCACCAGGGTTTCGATCAGCGAGCCGGCGGGGAAGATCTCCTGTCCCAGTTCACGGGCGATTGCCTTGGCCTCCTCGGGGGGCAGCCCCTGCTTGAGGAGCTGGAAGTAGGGGGCGCCGTAGCCGATCAGGTAGAAGATCACCGTCCCCGCCACCAGGAGTCCGGTCCACGCGGTGTAGGCCCCGAGGAGACCCCAGGCGGCCAGGGCGGCGGGCAGGAGGAAGGTGAAGATGCCCGGGGCCAGGTTGCCGACGCCGGCGTAGGTGCCGAGCGCCCAGCCCTGGCGACGCTGGGGGAACCAGTAGGAGACCATGCTGATGCCCACCGAGAAGGTGGCGATGCCGCAGCCGGCGAGGAAGCCCAAAAAGAGCAGGAGCGGATAGAGCCCGGCGCTCAGCCGGTCGGGGTAGTAGGCGACGATCATCCAGATCAGGCCCAGGAGCCCCACGATCGACATTCCGAGCAACGTGAGCATGGGCTTGCGCCCGCCGTCGGTGTCCACCCAGGCCGAGAAGGGGATCCGAAGCAGCGAGCCCGAAAGCATGGGCATGGCCACCAAGAGGCCGACCTGGATGGGGTCCAGGCCCATGGCCTCCTTGAAGTTCTTGGCGGTGACGTTGAAGAGCGCGACCGCCGCAAAGCCCACGAAGAACCCGATGGTCGCCGCAACCAGCGCTTCGTTGGGGTTGGACTTGATGCGGTACTTTTTGAAGGCTTCGGTGCTCATCATGTATCGCTCCTTTCTCAGGCTTCGCCGCCGACGAAACGGCGACGCACCCAGATCACGATCTGCCAGGGGCGGAAGAGGTAGCCGAGGGGAAGGGTGATGAGGTGCACCAGGCGAGAGAAGGGGAAGACCGCCAGGAGCAGCCAGAAGTTGAACACATGCCACTGAAAGGCGAAGGGGAAGTCCGCGACCAGCTCCGGCCGGGGTCGGAGGATGAAGATGCTTGCCAGATAGGGGCTCATCGCGCCGGCGAACCAGGCGCTGCCATAGCGGTAGGCCAAGGCGGTGTAGACCCCGGTGGCCACCGAGATCAGGAGCAAGAGCAGCACCACGTAGTCCATCGCGGTGGCCGTGGCCCGGACCTTGGCCACACTGACGCGCCGCCAAAACAGGATCAAAAGGCCCGCCAGGGTCCAAAGCCCCAGGGCCAGGCCGCTGACCTCGAGCAGGTAGAGGCGCAGCGGCTGGCCGTCCCAGGCGAGGATGGCCTCGGGGAAGAGCCAGGCCAGGAGGTGGCCGGTGAGGATCAGGGTGATCCCCCAGTGGAAGGGGATCGAGCCCCAAAAGAGGAGCCGGCGCTCGAGTAGCTGGCTGGAGAGCGCGGAGATGGTGAAGGGACGGAAGATCGAGCGATAGATCGTGACCATGATCGCCAGCGCCAGCGCCACGTAGGGGAAGATTTCAAAGAGCAGCGCGTTCCAGTTCATGCCTGCCTCCTTTCCAGTTTGGGCACCAGGCGTAGGAAGGCTTCGATGAGGTGGCGGTAAGGGTTCTCCCGATCCAAGGCCTCGAGGTCCTTTTTGATTCGGGCCAGCGCGGGCTCGAGCGTCTCGATCAGCTCGGGAAGGGGCGTCGTCGTGCGGTCCAGGTAGCGCAGGATGGGCACCAGATGGTCGGGGAGCTCGCCTTCCAGGTCAATGCCCAGCCCTTGCATCTCCCGGTTCAGCGCGGCCATGAAGTCCCCCCTGCGGTAGCTGTCCCCCCAGACCATGTAGCCGATGTAGGGGACGAGCTTGGGGTTCATGTCCATGGTCGCGGTGTAGAGCTCCTCCCACCGCGGCAGCCCCAGGGCCTCGACGGCCTTGAGAAAGCGCCCGAAGGCGTTCCTCGCCGGTCCTTGGGGGGCGCGCTCGAAACCCGCTTGGAGGCGCTCCAGGAGGCCGGGGCGCGGGTAGGTGAAGGCGTCCGCCAAGAGCGCGTACATCTACTCCCCCCTCACCGGCGGCTGAAGGAACCCAAGCCCGACCTCTCCCTTGTGTTCCAGGGGGTCCTTCCAGGCTTCGATCGCCGCCTCCCGGTGGTAGGGCGGGATGACGAAGCGTTCTTCCAGGGTGGGCTGGGTGGTGAGCTTGTAGATCGCCTCCGCGGTGGCCTCGTCGAGGCCCACCTCGGCGAGGGCCGCCTTGGCCTCGTCGGTGAGCGCGCCGTCCACGGTCTGGGCCCGCTTGTAGATGCGCACCGCGAGCATCTTTTTGAGGATCTCCTCGATGATGTCCTCGCGACCGGCGGAGAAGAGGTTGGCCAGGTACTTGACCGGCATGCGCGCCTTGGAGAGATCCTTGAAGAGCTCGAACTCCGGACCCTTGGTGTCCAGGGCGAGGTTGAGGGTCTTGTTCTCCATCACCCCCATGACCGGGGAGAGCGGGGGAATGTAGAACATCATCGCCAGGGTGCGGAACTCCGGGTGCAGGGGCAGGGCCAGCTTCCAGACCTTGACGAACTTGTAGACCGGCGATTCCTGGGCGGCCTTGATCCAATCATCGCTGATGCCGTTCTTCTTGGCGGCGGCGATGACCTCGGGGTCGAAGGGATCGAGGATGGCCTCGCGCTGGGCCTCGACCAGCTCCTCGTCGGGCACCATCGCCGCCTCCGGAATGCGGTCGGCGTCGTAGAGCAAGACCCCCATGTAGCGAATGCGGCCGACGCAGGAGTGGGCGCAGGCCGGAGCCTGGCCGGTCTCCAACCGCGGGAAGCAGAGGATGCACTTTTCGCTCTTCCCGGTCGACCAGTTGTAGTAGACCTTCTTGTAGGGGCAGGCGGCGACGCACATGCGCCAGGCCTTGCACTTGTTCTCGTTGACCAGCACCACCCCGTCCTCGCCCCGTTTGTAGATCGCGCCCTGGGGGCAGGCGGCGACGCAGGCGGGGTTGAGGCAGTGGTTGCAGATGCGGGGGAGGTAGTTGAAGACCACGCCCTCGATCTCCTCGAGCTGGGCGCGCACCGCGTCGGGAAGACCCTCGAGGTTCTTGTCGTTCCTGGCGTAGAGGTCCGAGCCCGAGAGGTCGTCGTCCCAGTTGGGGCCGGTTTCGATCTCCATCTCTTCGCCGGTGATCATCGAGATGGGCTTGGCGGTGGGTTGGTCGTCGCCCTCGGGTGCGGAGAAGAGGTCGCCGTAGCGGTAGGTGAAGGGTTCGTAGTAGTCCTTGAGGTCGGGAAGGACGGGGTTGAAAAAGAGCCGGGCCAGCCCCTGGGCCTTGCTATGCAGCCTCAGCTTGAGCTCGCCTCGGCCGTCGTAGACCCAGCCTCCCTGGTAATGCTCCTGGTCTTCCCATCCCGTCGGATAGCCGGTCCCGGGACGGGTCTCGACGTTGTTCCACCACATGTACTCGGCGCCCTTGCGGTCGGTCCAGAGGTTCTTGCAGGCCACCGAGCAGGTGTGGCAGCCGATGCACTTGTCCAGGTGGAAGAGCATGCTCATGTGGGTTCGAACGTTCATCATCGCCTCCTAGAACTCGGGCCGTTCGACCCGGCGCACGTAGACCCAGGTGTCGCGGTTGACTCCGGTGGGGCCCCAGTAGTTGAAGAAGTAGGTGAACTGGGCGTAGCCGCCGTTCATCAGCACCGGCTTCAAGCGGGTGCGGGTGATCGAGTTGTTCATCCCCGCCCGCTTCTTGCGCAAGGGGGACTTGGGGATGCCCACGGTGCGCTCGGTGGCGTGGTAGACGAAGACCGTCCCCCGGGGGATGCGCGCCGAGGTGATCACCCGCTGCACGAAGACCCCGTTGTCGTTGAACAGCTCGACCCAGTCGTTGTCCTCGATGCCCAGCTCGGCGGCGTCCTTGTCGTTCATCCAGACCGGGTAGCCGCCGCGCGAGAGGGTCATCATGCGGTTGTTCTCGGAGTAGGTGGAGTGGATCGACCACTTTCCGTGGGGGGTAATGTAGTTCATCAACCGCCCCTTGCCCTCCTTCTGGCTGACCTCGGTCTCCAGGAGCTCGGTGACGTCGGGGCGGGGCTTGTAGGTGGGAAGGTGCTCGCCCCAGGCGAGGTAGCCGGGGTGGTCCAGGTAAAAGTGCATGCGCCCGCTCAGGGTGCGCCAGGGGACGAGCCGCTCGACGTTTAGGGTGAAGGGGCTGTAGGCCCGGCCGTCGTTGATGATCGCCGACCAGGTGGGCGTGGTGAGCTGCCGGCGGGGCTGGGCCACGATCGCGTCGAAGGTGATGCGCACGCTGCGGTTCTTCTCGCCCAGGTCGCGAAGCTTCAACCCGGTCTTCTTCTCTTCTTCGAGGAAGGCCTTGTAGGCGAGCTCGCCGTTGGTCACCGGGTCCAGCCGGAGGATGGCCTCGGCGACCTGCTTGCCGTTTTCCAGGGCGGGGAAGACATCCCCGAGGAGGGCGCTGTGTCGGGGCTGGTGGGACTTGAGCGCCGCGTACTCCTCGGCGGCGGGGATCTTCAGCCCGTGGGCGGCGACCCCGTTTTGTTCGATCCCCTTGCCCAGCGAGACCATGCGTTCGTAGAGCTCGGTGTAGCGGCGTTCCACCACCCGGAACTTGGGCATCGTCTTGCCGGGGATCGCCTCGACCTCGCCCTTCCACCAGTCCTTGACCTCGGTCTGGGCCAGCTCATCGGGCGTGTCGTGCTGCAAGGGCAGCATCACCACGTCCTTGACCGGGTCGGGGAGGTGGGTCTTGGCGAGCTCGGCGATCTTTTTGGCGAAGAGGCTGAAGATCTCCCAGTCGGGCTTGGCCTCCCAGACCGGGGGGACCGCCGGCTGCATGGGGTTGACGAAGGTGTGCATGTCGGTGGTGTTGAGGTCGTGCTTTTCGTACCAGCTGGCGGCCGGCAACACCAGGTCCGAGTAGAGCGCGCTGGTGTCCATGCGGAAGTTGAGGTCGACGACGAGGTCCAGCTTGCCTTCCGGGGCGGGTTCGCGGAAGACCACCTCCTTCACCGCGTCCTTGGCCCACTCCTTGGCCACCGCGTTGGAGTGGGTGCCGAGGTAGTGGCGGAGCATGAACTCATGCCCCTTCATGCTGGTGCCGATCGCGTTGCCCCGCCAGATGAACCAGACCCGCGGCCAGTTCTCGGGGGCGTCGGGGTCCTCGACCGCGAACTTGAGCTCACCCTTTTTGAGCTTGTCCACCACGTAGGCCACGATCTCGGCGTCGCTCTTGGCCCCCTTGGCCTCGGCCTCGGCGGCGAGCTCCAGCGAGTTTTGGTTGAACTGGGGATAGAACGGGAGCCAGCCCCGTTTGACCGCCCGGACCTGGTGATCCATGGTGTGCAGGTCCACCTCGCTCGGGGCCCGGTCGTAGTCCCGGGCGCCGCGTTCGTAGCGCCACTGGTCGGTGTGCACGTAGTGGAAGCTGGGGGTGTTCTGGTGGCGCGGGGGCATGCCCCAGTCCAGCGCGAAGGCGATCGAGGCCCAGGAGGCCTGGTTGGCGACCTTCTCCTGGCCCACGTAGTGGGCCAGGCCGCCGCCGTTCTTGCCCACCGCGCCGGTGAGCATCAGCCCCACGATCCCCGCCCGGTACATCAGGTTGTTGTGGTACCAGTGGTTGACCCCGGCGCCGATGATGATCATGTTCTTGCCGCCGGTCTTGCGCCCGTTCTCGGCCCAGGCCCGGGCGAAGCGGATCACGGTCTCGCGGTTGATGCCGGTGTAGCCCTCCTGCCAGGCGGGGGTGTAGGGCTCGGGGTCGTCGTAGTCCTTGGGGTAGGCGCCGGGCAGGCCGCGGCCCACCCCGAACTGGGCCATCAGGAGGTCGAAGACCGTGGCCACCGCGACCCGGCCGCGGGTGGTTTGCACGTAGCGCACCGGCACCCCGCGCTTGAGGGTGCGTTCGCCGGCGAAGTCGTCGAAGACCAGCTCGCGCACCTCGTCGTGGGCTTCGAGGAAGCTGAGCTCGGGGTCGATCGCCTCGCCGGTCTTGCCGTCCTTGGGCTCGAGGTTCCACTTGCCCTTTTCCCGCTCTGCCCAGCGGAATCCGATCGCGCCCTGGGGCATGCGCGGGCCCTTGTCCTTGTCCCAGACCAAAAGCTTCCAGTCCTTGTGCTCGACGTCCTGGTAGGCCTCGAGCTCACCGGCTCGCAAAAAGCGTCCCGGACGGTCGCCATCGATTTCGATCAGGAAGGGGGCGTCGGTGTAGGTCTTGAGGTAGGCCTCGAACTCCGGGGTGCGACGATCGGCGTAGTACTCCTTGAGCAGGACGTGGTCCACGGCCATCCAGAAGGCCCCGTCCTGCCCGGGGTTGACCGGCACCCACCAGTCCGCGTACTTGGCGACCTGGGAGAAGTCGGGGCTGAAGACGACCAGCTTCGCCCCCGCGTGCCGTACCTCGGAGATGAAGTGGGTGTCCGGGGTGCGGGTCATGTTGAGGTTCGAGCCCATCACCGCGATGAAACGGCTGTTGTACCAGTCGGCGGACTCGTTGACGTCGGTCTGCTCGCCGAAGATCTCCGGAGAGGCGGGGGGAAGGTCGCAGTACCAGTCGTAGAAGCTGAGGATCGTGCCCCCGATGTGGGAGAGGAAGCGGCTCCCCGCGGCGTAGCTGACCTGACTCATGGCGGGGATCGGCGAGAAGCCGATCACCCGGTCTGGCCCGTAGTTCTTGATCGTGTGCACCACGCTGGCGGCGACGATCTCCAGGGCCTCGTCCCAGGTGGTGCGACGGAAGCCGCCCTTGCCCCGGGCGCGCTGGTAGCGGCGGCGTTTTTCCGGGTCGTTTTGAATGGCCTCCCAGGCCTTGACCGGATCGGCGTGGGCCTTCTTGGCCTCCCGCCAGAGGTCGAGCAGGGCCCCGCGGGCGTAGGGGTGCTTGACCCGGATGGGGCTGTAGAGGTACCAGGAGTAGCTGATGCCGCGCTGGCAGCCGCGGGGTTCGTAGGGCGGCAGGCCCTCCTCCAGCAGGGGGTAGTCGGTAGCCTGCAGCTCCCAGGTGACGATGCCGTCCTTGACGAAGACCTCCCAGCTGCAGCTTCCGGTGCAGTTGACGCCGTGGGTGGTGCGCACCCGCTTGTCGTGCTGGTGCCGGTTGCGGTAGAACTCCTCCCACTTGCGTTCGGCCGGCGACTCGATCTCCTTGATCCAGTCCTTCATCGTTTCCTCCTTTGCAAGAGATCGCGGTAGGTCAGCTTCTGCCTGGGCCAGGCGGGCAGCAGGATCAAGAACAGCACCGCGGTGCCCAAGACTCCGAGGCCGAAAAAGCGTGCACCGGTCGCACCGGCTTTCGCTTCCTCTGCGCTTTTGAGGAAGGCGGCGACGTCCCGGGCTTCATCCGGGGTCAGGGGCTTGTCCCGGTAGATGACGCGCATGATGCGGAAACCTGGCTTTTCCAAAAGGGTGGGAAGGGCGTCGCCAAACTTCTTCCCCGCGTCGGAGAGGTCCGGGCCCAGGGTGCCGCCGCCCAGCGCGCCCAGGCCCTTGGCCTGGTGACAGGCGATGCACGGGGTGCCTCCGTTCTGGAAGCGCCGGGCCCCGACGAAGAGGGCCCGGCCGCGTTCGGGGTCGCCCTGCCGCAGCGGCGCGGCGTTGGCGGGTGCTTCGTGCGTGCCCTTGAGCCCCGCGGCGACATACGTGGCCAGCGCCCGCACCTCCTCGTCCGAGAGCTGGGAGAAGGAAGGCATGCTGCCGTTGTAGGTCGTTCCGTTCACCGTTAGTGGTCCGCTCAGCCCCTCCTTGATGACCTTGATCACGTGGTTCACGTCGGTGGCGTGGGGATTGCCGGCCAGGGGCGGGAAGACGCCCGGCACCCCCTTGCCGTTCGGTCCATGGCAGGCGGCGCAGTGCTCCTGGTAGAGCGCGGCGCCGTCCGCGGCCAGGGCCGTGGTGGCGAGGAGGAGGCCTAAGATCCACACCAAGCGCATGGGGTTTCGCACCGTTCACCTCCTTCGCGGTTCAAGGTAGGCGGGCGGGGTTCCCTGGGGATTCCATTTCAGGGACATACGTCCTTATCGCGCTATAGTGGGGGGGTGCCGTTGAAGCGCTGGCGAGTGGATCCTTCAGGCCGCATCGTCCTCGTGACCCCGGGCATGGCTCGGTTCTTCGAGGCCGATCCCGACGAGCTGAAGGGGCGCTACTGTTGGGAGGTCGTCCAGGGCAGCGACGACTTTGGGCGGCCGGTCTGCGACCGTTGCCCGGTGATGGCCCAGCTGCGGCGGGGGGCGTACGAGGCCGAGGTGCCGATCCGGGTTCGCGGTCAGCGGATGCGCTGCCACGGGCTGGTCGTGGACGGGGGCTTTCAGATCGTCCTCGACGAGCGCCGCCGGCCCAAGCTGGGGGAGGTGCTGTACTCGTTGGCCTGGGCCACGCAGCGGATGGGGGAGGCGCCGGGGCGCTTCTTCCAGACGCTCGAGCGCTTCCTGGCCAAGCTGCGCCGGGCGGTGGGGATGGAAGCCGCCGAACTCTTCATCGCCGACCCCGAGCACCGACACCTGATCCTCACCGCGGTGGACGCGGAGAACCGCAGCGCCTTTTTCGAGCGGGCCTGGTTCGAGGTCGGCGAGGGGTATCCGGGCATCGTGGCCCTCGAGCGCTCCCCCTTGGTCACCCACAACCTGCACAAGGACGCCCGCTATCTCAGGGAGAAGGTCAAGGCCGCCGGGTACCGCACCTACCTGGTCTACCCGCTTGAGACCCCGCGGGGGGTCATCGGCGTCTTGAACCTTGCGAGCAAGGACCCCGAGGCCGATGAACTGGCCGCGCTCGAGCTCCTGGAGGCGGTGGCGCCGGTCCTCGCCTCGGGGATCTACGCCGCGCTCACCGCGCTCGGCGAACGCCAGCTCTTCGACCTCGTGCGGCAGGCCAAGAACCGCGATCCGCGCACGGTCATCGAGGCCCTGCTGCGATCCGCGGTGGCCTTTTCCGGTGCCTCGGCCGCGGTCTTTCGCGACAAGGCGGGAACGCGCACCGCGGTGCCCGCCAACCTGCCCTTGGCTTGCCAGCGCCTGGACTGCGGGGTTTGGAGCGGGGAGCCGCTCGCGGTGAAGAGCGGGGGCAAGCCCTGCCCCTACGTCGCGGAAGGGCGTCCCCGTTACTGCCTCCCGGTCGTCGTGGACGGGGAGGTGGTGGCGGTGGAGACGGTGTACTTCTCCCGGCTTCCCAAGCCCGCCACCCAGGCCATGGCGCCCCTGCTCTGGATGCAGCGGCTTGCCTGGCAGGCCCTGCGCGTGGTGCCGAAAACGGAGGAGGCGGCGTTGCCCGCGCCGCGGGCCGAGGTGCGGGCGCTGGGGAGGCTGCGGGTGTGGCTGGAGGGCGAGGCCCTGGCCACGGACCGGCTCAAGACCCAGCCCTGGCGCCTTTTCAAGGTCTTGTTGGCCCACCTCGAGCGCCCGCTGGGGGTCGAGGAGATCGCCGAGGCCCTGTGGCCGCATCTGCCGCCTCAGGACGCCGCCCAGCGCGTTCCTCGGGTGGTTCACGAGCTGCGCAAGCGGCTCGAAAACGTCCGGGAGGCGATTCAGGTGACGCATGTCGAGGGAGGGTACCTGATGCAGCTCTCACCCCACTGCGACTACGACGTGCGTCGCTTCGAGGCGGCGATCCGGGACGGCGACGCGGCCGCCGGGGAGGTCGCCCTGCGTCACTACCAAAAGGCGCTGGCCCTTTACGAAGGGGACTTCCTCGCCGACGAACCCTACGCGAGCTGGGCGGAGTCCGAGCGCAGCTACCTGCGGGCCCTGGCGATCCGCGCCGGCGAGCGGGTGGGGGAGCTGCTCCTGGCGATGGATCGGCCGATCGAGGCCGAGGAGGTCTATCGCAAGCTGATCAGGCTCGACGAGAACGACCCCTATCTCTGGGAGCGGCTGATCGCGACCCTGGAGGCCGCCGGTCGGGAAGGCGAGGCCGAGGCCGCGCGGCGGCGGCTCGACGCCCTGCTCGCGGCGGGCTAGGCGCTACCCGAGGGTCTCCTTGCCCATGTAGGGCCAGAGCGCCTCGGGCAGGCGGACCTTGCCGTCCTCGGTCTGGTGGTTTTCCAAGAGGGCGGCGATGACCCGGGGGAAGGCCAGCCCCGAGCCGTTGAGGGTGTGGACGTAACGGGGCTTTTGCCCCTTTTCGCGAAAGCGCAGGTTCATCCGCCGGGCCTGGAAGTCCTCCATGTTGGAGATCGAGCTGACCTCGAGCCAGCGCTGCTGTCCGGCGGAGAAGACCTCGAGGTCGTACTTCTTGGCCTGGGTGAAGCCGGTGTCCCCGGCGCACATCAATAAGCGGCGGTAGGGGAGCTCGAGCAGCTCCAAGAGGGCTTCGGCCTGTTCGGTGAGGCGCTCAAGCCAGGCGTAGGAGGCGTCGGGGTGGCTGATCACCACCATCTCCACCTTGTCGAACTGGTGCAGGCGGTTGAGGCCCCGCACGTCCTTGCCGTAGCTCCCGGCCTCGACGCGGAAGTTGGGGGTGTAGCTGGTGTACTTCTTGGGCAGCTCCTCGGCGCTTAGGATCTCCCCGGCGTGCAGGTTGGTGACCGGGACCTCGGAGGTGGGGATCAGGTAGTAGCCGCCGGCCACCTCGTACATCAGCCCTTCCTTGTCCGGGAGCTGGCCGGTGCCGAAGGCGGCCTCCGGGCGCACCAAGAGGGGCGGGCGCACCTCGGTGAAGCCCCGCGCGACGTGGAAGTCCAAGAAGAAGTTTTCGAGCGCCCGCACCAGCCGCGCCCCGTCGCCGAGGAAGACCGGGAAACCCGATCCGGCGATCTTGGCCCCGCGCTCGAAGTCGATGAGGCCGAGAGCCTCGGCGACCTCCCAGTGGGGGCGGGGGGTGAAGGCGGGCAGCCGCGCCTCGCCCCAAGTCTTGACGACGACGTTCTCCTCCGGGCTCAGCCCCTCGGGAACCGAAGGGTGGGGGAGGTTCGGCAGTTCGGCGAGGATCGCCCGGATGTCCTCGGCGAGCGCTTTCTCCCGGGCTTCGAGGGCCTCGATCTTGGCCTTGATCGCCTCGGCCTCGGCGAGGAGGTCGCTGGCGTCCTCGCCGGCGCGCTTTTTCGCTCCGATTTCCCGGGAAAGCCTTTTTTGGGCGGCGCGAAGTTCGTCGAGCTCGGCCTTGACCTGGCGGTGCGCCTCGTCCAGGGCGAGCAGGGCGTCGACCTTGGGGACCAGGTCGGTCTCGCCCTTCTTCGCGATCCCCGCCTTGACCGCCTCGGGCTGTTCGCGGATGCGCTTTAGGTCCAGCATTACTCGACGCTCCTGGGTACGCGGAAAAAGCCGTCTTCGCGGTCCGGGGCGTTCTTCAAAACGTCGTCTTGGTCAAGCGAGGGACGGGGGCGGTCCGGACGCAGCCGCCCCGCTTCCTCCACCGGCCGGGTCAGGGGCACGACCCCCTCGAGGTCGAGGGCGTTGATCTGCTCGACGTAGGCCAGGATGCGCTCGAGGTCGGCGCGCAGGGCTGCCTTTTCCTCGGGAGCTAGGGCGATCCGGGCCAGCGTCTCCAGGTGGGAGAGGAGTTCCTCGCTGAGCTTCATCCCGAGCTAGCTTACCAAGCGCGCCAGGGCCCAGAGCAACGGAGCCAGAAAGAGCGCGGGGAGGAACGCGCCCACGCGGATCTTCGCCGCCTCCAGGAGGTTGAGCCCGATGCCGATCACCATCAACCCACCGACCCCGGTGGCGAGCAACACCCGGGGGTCGTGGGCGGGGTCCGGCAGCACCGCCCCCAGCGTGCCCGCGAGGAGGGAAAGGCCGATCTGGTAGGCGAGCAGCACGACCACGCTAAACCCCACCCCGATGCCGAGGGTGGCGGTGAGGGCGATCGAGGAGATGCCGTCCAGCGTGGCCTTGATCAAGAGCAGCGAGGGATCGCCGAGGAGGCCGTTGTTCAACGCCCCGATCAGGGTCATCGGCCCCACGCAAAAGAGCAGGCTCGCGGTGAGGAAGCCTTCGGTGAAGCGCCCGCCACCCCGGACCGCGACCCGGACCCGTTCACCGACCGATTCGATCGCTTCCTCCAGCCCCAGGGCCTCGCCAAGCGCGCCTCCGAGGGCGATCGCCAAGAGGCCGAGGACCACCCCGTCGATCGCTCCCGCACCGCCCCGCGGCAGGCTCTGGGCCATGGAGACGCCGATGAAGAGCGTCGTCAGCCCCACCCCCTGGACCACCGTCCGGCGCAGCTTCAGGGAGAGGCGGCCGTGCAGGGCGAGCCCGATCAGGGTGCCGAGCACGACCGCCAGGGCGTTGATCCAGGTGCCGCTGGTCTTGGCCCAAAAGGAGAGCTCCACGCTGGCGCAATTATAATCGCCGGAGTGAGGGCGCTTTTGTCCGTTTCCGATAAGCGTGGCCTGGTTCCCTTCGCCGAAGGGCTCCTCGCGCTGGGGTTTGAGCTGATCGCCAGCGGAGGCACCGCCCGCGTGCTGCGAGAGGCGGGCCTGCCGGTGACCCCGGTCGAGGCCTTGACCGGCTTCCCCGAGGCCCTCGGGGGACGGGTCAAGACCCTGCACCCGGCGATCTTCGCCGGCATCCTGGCCCGGGGGGACCAGCTCGGTGAGCTTGCGAAGCTCGGCCTGGTTCCCTTCGACCTGGTGGCGGTCAACCTCTACCCCTTCGAGGACGCGGCCAAGGCGGAACTGCCGGAGGCCCGGGTGCTGGAGGAGATCGACATCGGCGGCCCCGCGCTGGTGCGGGCCGCGGCCAAGAACCATCCCCGGGTCTGGGTGGTCGTGGACCCCGACGACTACCCGCGGGTGCTCGAGGCCCTGCGTTCGGGCGGAGGCGCGGACGAGCGCCGGGCTCTCGCGAGGAAGGCCTTCTTGCACACCGCGACCTACGACGCGATGATCGCGCGCTGGTTCCAGCAAGGCGAGGCCTTCCCGGAGCGGGAGGTGCTCGTCCTGGAGCGAAGAAGCCCCCTACGCTACGGGGAAAACCCCCATCAGGCCGCGGCCCTTTACCGCCTGCGTGGGGAGGCGGGCGCCCTGCTCGAGGCCGAGGTGCTTCAGGGCAAGGCGATGAGCTACAACAACTACGCCGACGCCGAGGCGGCCTGGCGGCTGGTCCACGAGTTCGAGACCCCGGCGGTGGCCGCGATCAAACACCAGATGCCGAGCGGGGTGGGGCTCGGGGCCAGCGCCGCCGAGGCCTACGCGCGGGCCTACGCCGCCGACCCGGTGAGCATCTTCGGCGGCGTGGTGGCGTTCAACCGCGAGGTGGACGCCGCCGCCGCCGAGGCCATGGGCCACCTCTTTCTGGAGATCCTGATCGCCCCCGGCTACACCCCCGAGGCCCGGGCGCGGCTGGCTCGAAAGAAGAACCTGCGCCTGGTCGTCGCCAAGCCCCCGGTGCCCCCGGCGCGGGAGTTTCGCGGGCTCTGGGGCGGCCTCCTCGCTCAGACCCCGGACACCGGCCTTTGGGAGGCGCTCCGCCCGGTGACCCGGACCCCCCTACCAGAGGCGCTCCTGCCCGCGGTGCGCCTGGCCTTGGCCACGGTTAAGCACGCCCGCTCCAACGCGATCGTGGTCGCCAACGCCGAGCGCACCTTGGGGATCGGTCAGGGGCAGACCAGCCGCATCGACGCTGCGCGCATCGCCCTGGAAAAGGCGGGGGAGGAGGCCCAGGGCGCGGTGTTGGCCTCGGACGCCTTCTTTCCCTTCGACGACGTGGTGCGGCTCGCCGCCGAGCATAAGATCGCGGCGATCGTCCAGCCCGGGGGCTCAAAACGCGACGCGGACTCGATCGTCGCCGCCGAGGAGGCGGGGATCGCGATGGTCTTCACCGGAATGCGCCACTTCCGGCACTAGCGGCGGTAGACATAGGCCACGAGCCCTAGGCCGAAGAAGGCGAGCAGGTTGGGCCAGAGGCGGTAGCCGCCCCGATTCTCCCAGAGCGCGAGGCCCAAAAGGGCGATCGCGATCAAAAGCGCCACAAGGCGAAGGCGCCGGTCCATGGCTAAAAGAGCGGGTCTTGGCGCACCGCCTTGACCTCTTTCTTGGGTTTTTCCCCGAGTTCCTGCAGCTTCCGCTTGACCGCCTGGATGTCCTGCCAGGTCAGGGCTTTGGGGCTGCCCGGGGCACGGGAGGGGTTTCGCAGCAGGTAGGCGGGGTGGAACATCGGAAAGACCGGGATCCCGTTCCACGCGAACCACTGCCCGCGCACCTTGGTGATCGAGACCTTCTTGCCCAGGAAGAACTGGGTGGCCACCGATCCCAGGGGCACGATGATCTGGGGCTTGACCAGGTTGATCTCGGGGATCAACCAGAGGTTGCTGCAGGTCTTGACCTCGTCGGGGAGGGGGGTCCGGTTGCCGGGCGGGCGGCACTTCACGACGTTGGTGATGTAGACCTCGGGTCGAGGGATCCCCGCGGCCTCCAGGATGCGGTCCAAAAGCTGCCCGGCCTTGCCCACGAAGGGGCGGCCCAGCCGGTCTTCGTCTGCGCCCGGAGCCTCGCCGACGAACATCAGCCGGGCGTCGGGGTTGCCCTCGCCGAAGACGACCTGGGTGCGGGTCTCGGCGAGCCGGCAGGCGGTGCAGTGCTTGGCCTTCTCCTTGAGGTTTTCGAGGGGATGCATCATCCCAGCGGCGGGCGGGCCTTGCGGGCTTCTCGACGCACCTTGGGGTCCAGGCCGATCATCAGGAAGAAGTTTTCGAGCGCGTTCTCCTTGCCCTTGATCTCGGGATGCTCGTCCTCCGCGGTCCCGGTAACAAAGGGCAGGGAGCGGTAGAGCTCGAGGGCATAGGCCACCGCGGCGTCCGGCCCCTTGCTCTCGGCGATCTCGGAGAGCTGGGCGTAGACCTCGCGCCGGGCGCGGGCATGGCGTTCGAAGACCTCGGGGTTCGGCGTTTCCGCCGCGCGCAGGATGTCCTGTTTGGCGATCCGGCGGTAGTGCTTCAGTCCGCGCAGAATCTCTTCCGTGGAAAGCGTGATCTTGTAGTCCATACCCGCTCCTTTCCCGCCCCAGCGGGCTTACCGGATTATACGGAGGGCGGAAAATGGGTGTCAACGAAGCGGTATAATCGCGGTGTGCGCCAGCTGGGCCCCTATTGGATCAAGGAACGAATCAAGCGCGTGGCGGGCCTGGAGGTGTTCGAAGCGCTGGACCCGCTGACCGGGGGCACGGTCCTGCTCTACCGCCCCCTCACCGGCGTCCCCCCGCGGCAAGCGCTCAATGGCCTGGTGCCCTGGCGCGGTCAGGAGGAGGACGCCTGGGTCGCCGAGCCCCCCTTCGGTTCGGTGGTGGCGGCCCGCTGGCGGGGCGAGGCGGACCTCGTTCGGCTGGAGGCCTGGGCCCGTCAGCTCCTGACCACCCTCGCGGCCCTTAAGGCGGCGGGTGGGGCCCATGGCCAGCTCAGCCTGGAAGAGATCTGGGTGCGCGGCGAGGAGGCCTGGCTCGCCGGCGCCGGCGTGCCATGGCCCGAACGGAACCCCGATGAGGTGGCCCTTTATCGGGTCTTCAAGGAGCTCGGCGGGGAGACCTTCGCGGCCTGGCCCAAGGCCCGGCTCCTCGAGGCCCTGGCCGAGGGCCGGTTGAGCCTGGACGAGGCCCTTGCGCACTTGAACGAGGGAGACGAGGCGTTGGCCGCGCCCCCCGGGGACCCCCCGCCGCCCAGGGCGCCCAAGGCCCCGCCCCCTACGGTTGTCGTACGCAAGCCGGAGGTCAGCCCTCCCGAGCCCCCGCCAACGCCGGAGGCGAAGCCTTCGAGCAAGCCCCGGGTCGAGCTGGTCGAGTCCCCGAAGGAGATCATTCGCATCGAGGAGCCGGCCGAACCTCCCTTCCCCGTTCAGGAGCCGAGCCGGCCACGCCGCCAGCTGCTCAAGGGGCTGGCCTATGGCTTTGCGTTGTTGCTGCTTTTCTTTTTCGGTCTGATGGCCTGGCGCCTGGCGGGGAACGGGACCTCCCGGGGGCAGACGGTGCGGTTCCTGGTGGAGCCCGAGGGCACCACCGCGGACCTCTTCTTGCTCGAGGCCCCCAAGGGCTCCAGTCTCCCCACCGGCTTCCTCGCCAAAGTGCCCGCCGAGGTCCACCTGGACGCCGAGGGACGCTGGCGGTTTCGCGTGGAGCGGCCGGGCTACGCGCCGGCCCAGTTCGGGCTCGAGGTCCCGGTTCCCGGGGGGGTGGTCCGCATCCGGCTGAAGGGCCGGTAAACTCGGCCCATGGCGGTCGTCGTTCTTGATTTTGGCTCCCAGTACACCCGGCTCATCGCCCGGCGCCTGCGCGAGCTCCGGGCCTACTCGGTGATCCTCCCCGGGCCCACGCCCAAGGCCAAGCTCGTTCGTGAGGATCCGGAGGCGATCGTGCTCTCCGGGGGGCCGGCCTCGGTCTTCGACCCCGACGCCCCACGGCCGGATCCGGAGATCTTCGATCTGGGGGTGCCGGTCCTCGGGATCTGCTACGGGATGCAGTACATGGCCGCGCAGTTTGGCGGCGAGGTGGCCCGCGCCGGCCGCGCCGAGTACGGCAAGGCGCGGCTGACCCACTACGAGGGACCGCTGTTTGCAGGCCTCTCCGGGGAGGTCCAGGTCTGGATGAGCCACGCCGACGCGGTGACCCGGCTACCAAAGGGCTGGCGGGTGATCGCGGCCACCGAGGAGAACCCGGTCGCCGGCATCCAGGACGCCGCGAGGCGGCTGTTTGGGCTGCAGTTCCACCCCGAGGTCAGCCACACCCCGAAGGGCATGGCGATGCTCGAGAACTTCCTCGACCTTGCCGGGGTGCGCCGCGACTGGACCCCTGAGGTGGCGCTGGAGGCGATGATCGCCGAGGTGAGGGCGCGGGTGGGCGACGCGCGGGTCCTGCTCGCGGTCTCCGGCGGGGTGGACTCTTCAGCGCTGGCCCTGCTCCTGGCCCGGGCCGGGGTGGACCACCTCGCGGTCTTCGTGGACCACGGCCTGTTGCGCCTCGGGGAGCGCGGCGAGGTGGAGCGCTCGCTTCGGCCGCTCGGGGTGAACCTCAAGGTCGTCGACGCCAAGGATCGCTTCCTTTCCGCGCTCAAAGGGGTCGTTGACCCGGAGGAGAAGCGCCGTGTCATCGGCCACACCTTCATCGAGGTCTTCCGCGAGGTCGCCGCCCATGAGGGGCCCTTTCGCTTCCTCGCCCAGGGGACCCTCTACCCCGACGTGATCGAGAGCGCGGGCGGCTTTGGCGCGGCCAAGATCAAGAGCCACCACAACGTCGGCGGCCTGCCCGAGGAGCTTGGCTTCGAGCTGCTCGAGCCCTTCCGCTATCTCTTCAAGGACGAGGTGCGCGAGCTGGCGTTGCTCCTCGGGTTGCCGGACACGATCCGCCTGCGTCATCCCTTCCCCGGTCCCGGCCTGGCGATCCGGGTGCTCGGCGAGGTGACCGAAGCGCGGCTCGAGGTGCTCAGGCAGGCGGACGACCTCTTCATCTCGCTGTTGAAGGAGCACGGCCTCTACGGCGAGGTCTGGCAGGCTCTGGCGGTGCTTTTGCCGGTGCGGAGCGTCGGGGTCACCGGGGACGAGCGCCGCTACGGCGACACCCTGGTACTTCGCGCGGTGACCAGCGTCGACGGGATGACCGCGGACTGGGCCCGGCTGCCCCACGACTTCCTCGACGAGGTCGCCCGGCTCATCCCCCAGCGCATTCCCGAGATCGGCCGGGTGGTTTACGACCTCACCTCGAAGCCGCCGGGGACGATCGAGTGGGAATGACAAATGACCGGCTTTCGTTTGCCATGCCTTGATGCGTTGCTTAGAGCGTGCTCGAACTAGAACGCGTGAGCGCGGGCTATAGGCGAAGAGCTCCGGTCCTCAGCGAGCTTTCCCTTCGCGTCGTTCCCGGGAAGGTGCACGCTTTGGTTGGCGCCAACGGAGCGGGCAAGACCACGCTTTTGCGTCTGGCCTTAGGGTTGCTTGCGCCTTGGTCGGGTCGGGTGAGCTTGTTTGGGCAACGTCCTCTTCTGTCAATGGGCCGTTTTGCGCACCGGGTCGGGGTTTTGCTTGATGGTCGGAGGCGGCTGGAACCTCGCTGGACAGCCTGGGAGAACATCGAATGCCATGCCGCCTGCTTGGGCCTTGACCCGCAAGCATACCGGGACTGGGGTCTTCGCCTGCTCGAACGGTTTGGGTTGCCAGGGCATCGCGTCGTCAACCGCTACTCCAGGGGGATGCGACAGCGCCTCAGACTCGTGGTCGCCCTTTTGCCACGCCCCGAGCTTTTGTTACTCGATGAGCCGACCTTGGGGCTGGACGTAGAGGGGCAAGAGGTGTTGATGCAGCTTCTAAAGGAAGAGCGCCGAGCGGGCCGAGCTGTGCTCCTAACTTCGCAGTCCTTGACCTTTCTGGAAAGCGTCGCGGACACCTTTACTGTCTTGCGACGGGGCCGGGTGGTGGCTGAGGGAGACTTGGAGGACGTGGCCAAAGCCATGGGACAAACCCTAAGGCTACGCCTGGTGTTGGCGCATCCCGAGCGTCTGAATGGGAGCTTGCCGAAAGGTTGGACGAGGGACGCCATAGGGGGCCTCTCTGGCCCTATGGAAGCTGCTTCCTTGGCTTCGGTCCTCGCGCGCGTAGCTGCTACAAAGGCTGGACTCTTGAATGTGGAACGGATATCACCTTTAGAAAAAAGTGTTTGGGAGAGGCCATGAAACGTGCGGTGGGGCTGGTCGTCACGCTTTTAAGGTTGCAAGCCGTACAAGAGCTGCGCTACCCTCTCGCTTTTTTGTCCAATTTACTATCAACCGTCTTGTTCTTGGGCCTTCTCGCCGTGGCGGGCAACGCTTTGGGGCAAGACCAGCCGCTAGCCACCCTTTTACTAGGGTTTATGGCCATGTTGTCCTTGCAGACGCCAGCCCGGCTTCTGGGAGACCCCTTGGCTTCTCAGGAAGAAATGCTTCTGACCAGGTGGCCCCTTACAGGCCGCCTTTTGGTTGAAGCCCTGGTGCGCGGCCTTTGGATGACAGGTCAACTAAGCTTGGCGTTCATATTGCTCGCACTGCCGCTTCAGCTGAGGTTCGAGGAGCTTCTTGCCTTCTTGCGCTGGGCGCCGTTGGCTTGGTGGATCGGATTGGGTCCAGGCCTCTTCTTGGCGAGTGCAACCATACTTTTCAAGCGCACCGGATCGCTTGTGAACCTGCTCTCCTTAGCCGTGTTGGGTGGCGCGGTCGTTCCCTTTGCCGTAGGTAAGATGTCCATGATCTTTCCTTATCTGCAATTGCTGGCGTTGCTTCGGGGATTGGCCTTGCCCGTAACGGAAATATGGCTCATTGCTTCCATGTGGGTTTTGGGTGGCGCACTCTCCTTGCTGTTCGCTCTGCGTATGGCGGTTCACCGCGGTTTGTTGGGCATTCGTTAGGAAGGGGCAGGGCTCATATGAGGGAAACTTACGTACTGCAAAGCCGGGAAGAGGCGCAAGCTTTGGCGAATCCCTTGACCCTGCAAGTTCTTGCCACATTCGATCAACCCAAGACCGCGGCCGAAGTAGCAAGGGAACTCAAACTGCCCCGCAACCGGGTTGGCTACCACGTACGGAAGCTGGTGAACGCTGGTCTCTTGCAGGAAGTTCGTCGTCAGGGGCGGCGTGTCTATTTTGAGCGCGTCGCGGCACGGGTGAAGATCCCCTTCGCGCTGACGCCGTTTGTCTCACCTGATGAGGCGGCCAGGCGGCACGTCGAGCTGTTCGTTAAGGAGGCGTTGGATCACGTGTTGTCGCATGGCTTGCGCAGGGAGCGGGATGATGCCGATTTCCTGGTGGTTGGTGAGGGCAGGCCCTCAGTGCAGGACCGGGTCACGGTGTTGCTGGGGAAAGCTCCACTCTCTTCCCGAGCGATCGCTTTGCTCAAGGAATTAGAAAGGGAACTCAGTCGTGTCGCCCAAGATGTCGAGGTGGCAGATGAACAACACGAATACTTGTTCGTCGTGATCGTCACGCCTATGGACTGAAAACTCGGCCGGGACGTAGGCCCGGCCGAAGGGCTAAGCCTTGGGTTATGGCGAAAGCGCGGACTTGATGGCCCAGCTCAGGGCGGCAAGGCCGAGCAAGAGGAGGGGCAGGATCAAGGCTTCTCTTAGGCCGACTTCGCGCTTGAGATTGGATGCGGCGGTGATCAAGGCCAGGCCTACAAATACCCAGGGAAGGACCGAGAGCCAAGCGTATTTCATTTTTTGATTACGTAGATCATACTCCAAAGCACCCATACCTCTGTGTCCTCTGGCTGCGGGCTTCCCGCAAACACCTAGAGGGATGCGTTCTCCGCGCCCTTTTTAATCGTCGACGCCACGTCATCGCGCCGTCCAGTTTGCGCAGCTTAACCTCGTAGAGATCGCCCGTCCTGGCCCTACCCCCTCCGGTTGCAGGTTCATAAGGTAAGGCCGGAAGGTCCAGGGCTTGCGTCAAGCTATCGAGCACAAAGGGGTGGTTTACCCCCAACCTAAGCAGGTTTTCGAGGTTCTCTTGGCGAACGGCTTGGCTGGTGGCTTTCTGCTGCAGCTTTTGAATCTCCATGCGCTTGTTGTTCATGGCCGCCCTCCTTTTGCCTTGCGGCAAGTTATGTTTTTCTTGCAAGAAAGTGGCAAAATCTACTGGGGCTTCTGTCTTAGGCCCGCTTTTCGTGGGGCCTACAATACAAGGGTGCGTTGTGTGGTCGAGGTCTTCACCGACGGTTCCGCCGACGATCGGGGGCGTGGGGGGTGGGCGGCGCTGTTGACGTCCGAGGGTCATGAGAAGCTGATCTCCGGCGCCGAGTCGAACACCACCAACAACCGCATGGAGCTCACCGCCGCGGTCGAGGCCCTGAGGGCGATCAAGCGTCCGTGCGAGGTGCACCTCTACACCGACTCCCAGTACCTGAGGAAGGCCTTCACCGAGGGCTGGCTGGAAAGGTGGCAAAAAAACGGCTGGCGGACCGCGGCGAAGACCCCGGTCAAGAACCGGGACCTTTGGGAGGCGCTCCTCAAGGAGGTGCGGCGGCACCGGGTGCACTGGCACTGGCAGAAGGGGCATGCCGGGCACCCCGAGAACGAGCGCGTCGACCGGGAGGCCAACCGCCGCCGAAGGGCCCTAAAATAGCCCCATGGAATACGCGACCCTGGCGGTGCTTTCAGGGCTTCCCGAGGACCCCCATGGCGCGGTCGGGGTGCCGATCTACACCCCGGTCGCCTACGGTTTTCCCACCCTCGAGGCCGGGGCCGAGCGGTTCGCTCAAGGGACCGGCTACGTCTACGCGCGGGTGGGGCACCCCACCCAGGCGGCCCTCGAGGCCCGCCTCAAGGCGCTCTACGACGCCGCCGGGGTGGTGGCGCTGGCCTCCGGCCAGGCGGCGACCTTCGCCGCGATGCTCGCCCTCCTGTCCCCCGGTGACGAGCTGCTCGCGGCCAGGGGGCTCTTTGGCCAGACCGTGGGGCTCTTCGACGAGGTCCTGGCCCCCCTGGGCATCCGGGTGCGCTACCTGGACCCCGACCCGGACGCGGTGGGGGCCGCGATCGGGCCCCACACGCGGGCGGTCTTCGTCGAGGTGCTGGCGAACCCCGCGCTCGAGGTCCCGGACCTCGCGCCGCTCGCCGAGCTCGCCGAGGAACGCGGCGTGGTGCTGGTGGTGGACAACACCTTCGGCGCCGCCGGAGCCCTGGCCCGCCCCCTGGACCTGGGGGCGCACCTGACCGTGGAGAGCCTGACCAAGTGGGCCGCGGGGCACGGCCAGGCCCTGGGGGGCGCGGTCGCCGTCCGCGAGGCCGGGGTTTGGGCAAGTCTCCCCGGGCTAAGCGAGGCGGGAGGGGACGCCCAGGCCATCTTGGCCCGGGTGCGCCGGCTGGGTCTCGGGCTCGGGGGGATGGCCCTCTCGCCCTTCGCCGCCCAGCAGATCTTTTTGGGGCTGGAGACGGTGGCGCTGCGGGTGGCGCGGATGAGCCAGAGCGCGGCCCGGCTCGCCGGGGCGCTTAGAAGCCATCCGGCGGTCAAGGGGCTGCGCTACCCCGGCCTCCCCGACGACCCGGCGCATGCCCGGGCGCGGCGCTACCTGGCGAGCGGCGGGCCGATGCTCACCCTGGACCTCGGCGACCTCGAGGCCGCAAGCCGCTTCTTCAAGGCCCTCCGGCTGCTCAAGGCCCCGAACCTCGGCGATGCCCGGACGTTGGTCGTGCACCCCTGGACCACGACCCACGCAAGCCTCCCCGAGGCCGCGCGGATCGCCGCCGGGGTCACCCCCGGCCTGGTGCGGGTCTCGGTGGGGCTGGAGGCGCCCGAGGACCTCGAGGCCCTCTTCCGCGAGGCCCTGGACCGGGTCTAGCGGGCGTAGTCGGGGGCGTTATTCGGCCGCCACTTGATCGTGCAGCCGATGCTCGGGTGTTGGGGTTCTGGCGGCGGTGCGCCGCGTAGCAGGGCCTCCAGGGCCTGGATCAGGTCCTCCCCGGTGACCGGAATCGCCTTCTTCGGCCGGGAGGCGTCGAAACGACCGCGGTAGTAGAGCCGGTGATCTGCGTCGTAGACGAAGAGGTCTGGGGTGGTGACGGCCTTAAACGCCTTGGCTACCTCCTGGGTCGCGTCGAAGAGGTAGGGAAAGCGCATCCCCAGCCGCTCGGCTTGCGCGGCGAGCTTCTCCGGCGCGTCCTCGGGGTAGGCCTCGGGGTCGTTGGCGCTGATCGCCACCACCCCCACGCCCCGGTCCAGGTACGCGTTCAACACCTCGGTGAGCTTGGCCTCGACGTGGCGCACGTAGGGGCAGTGGTTGCAGATGAAGGCCACGACCAGCGGCTGTCCGGAAAACGCCGCCTTCTCCACCAGCTCCCCGGTGCGCACCTCCTTGAGCGCGAAGTCCGGGGCGGGGGTGAACAGCGGCACCTCGGCGCGGTGATTAGGCATGGGTTTCCTCCTTTCCTGCTGGAAGGTGTTGGGAAAGCCAGCGTAGGGTTTCCTCCCGGTCCAGAAAAGCCGGCTTGCGCTCCGGGGGAAACCAGGCGAGCAGGGCACGGAGCTCCTCGGCCCCGGGAGAGTCGCCACGTTGGCTCAGCACCAGCTTGTGATCCCCGTCGGCGAGCATGACCATGCCCACCACCTCGGCCTCCACCCGCTTGCCCGCGGGGACCGGGAGGCCGGTGAGGACGGCGTCCAGCTCGGAGCGGTCCGCGGGGTTTTGGGTGCCCGGGATGAAGCCGTAGTTGATCGGCGCCGGGCGATCCTCGACCCGCCTGGTAAAGCGCGCGCCGTCCCACTCCCAGCGCACCCGGGTCCCCTTGGGCCATTCGATGACCACGGTGAGCCTCATCGCTTATAGGCTACGAAAAAAACGAACCCCCCGTCGCCGTACCCCGGTCTCGGCCACTCGGGCGCGGCCAGTTTGGGTGGTGGGCCCAGCAGGGTCTGACCGGCTTCCAGGCCTTCGGGCTCGAGCGCGCGGAGCCAGCCCTCCACCTCGGCCGCTGTATAAAAGCGGGCCTGTCGGTAGAAGGGGTTCGTGTCCTTCTGAGCGAGGTCGTGGCGGCCCCAGGGGGAGGCCCGATCCACCAGCCCCACCCCCAGGCTCCCCTTCGCGCCGAGCACCCGCCAGGCCTCGGCCAGCATTCGCGCGGGATCCTCGGCAAAGCAAAGGGTGACCACGATCAGCACGCGATCGAAGCTGCGATCCGGGAAGGGGAGGGCCTCGCCCTTGGCGAGGACGGTGAGGATGCCCCGGTCCCGGGCCAGCGCGGCCATCTCGGGACTGGGCTCCACGCCCACCTCGATCCCGAGCGGTGCGGCGAAGCGGCCGGTGCCCACCCCGACCTCAAGGCCCCGCCCCCGCGTCGGGAAGAGCGCCCGCGCAAGCCGTAGCTCGCTCTCGTAGACCGCGGCGTGTTCCTCGAACCAGCGCTCGTAACGGTCCACCATCGTGCGGAAGGGGTCCATGGTTCATTGTCTAACGGAATTTCGTCTCGAGGAAGCCATCCGGTAGACTTGGAGCCAAAGGAGAGGCGATGCTAAAGACCCGCGTGACCGACGAGGAGCGAGCCTCCGCGACCTTCAACCAGAACAAGAGCGAGTGGATCCGGCGCGTGACCGAGCTCCGCGCCACCCTCGCGGAAGTGCGGGCGGGGGGAGGCGAGCAGGCCATCGAGCGGCAGCACCGGAAAGGGCGGCTCACCGCCCGCGAGCGTATCGACCGCCTGCTCGATCCCGGCGCCCGCTTTTTTGAGCTCATGACCTTGGCCGGTTACGGAATGTACGAGGAGTGGGGCGGGGCCCCCTCCGGGGGCGTGGTTACCGGGGTCGGTCGGGTCGCCGGGCGGGACTGGATGATCATCGCCAACGACGCCACGGTCAAGGCCGGGGCCTTCTTTCCGATCACCGCCAAAAAGGTGATCCGTGCTCAGACGATCGCCATGGAAAACCGCATCCCGGTGATCTACCTGGTGGACTCCGCGGGGGTGTTTCTGCCCTTGCAGGACGAGGTCTTCCCGGACCAGGACGACTTCGGCCGCATCTTTTACCTCAACGCCCGGATGAGCGCCATGGGCGTTCCCCAGATCAGCGCGATCATGGGCAACTGCGTCGCCGGGGGAGCCTACCTTCCGGTGATGACCGACGTCCTGATCATGACCGAGGGTTCCGGGCTCTACCTCGCCGGCCCCTCCCTGGTCAAGGCGGCGATCGGTCAGGAGGTGAGCTCGGACGAGCTCGGCGGGGCACGGATGCACGCCGAGGTCTCGGGGACCGTCGACTTCTACGAGCCCGACGACCTCCACGCGATCGACCGGGTGCGCGAGGTGGCGGCGCTCTATGCCCCCGGGGAGCGGGCCCCCTGGGCCCGCCAGCGCGTCGCGACCGAGCCCCCGGCCTACGACGCCGAGGACCTCTACGGCCTGGTCAGCCCTGAGGGCGACCGGCCCTACGACGTGCGCGAGGTGATCGCCCGGTTGGTGGACGGTTCCCGTTTCCTCGAGTACCGCCCTCACTGGGGCGAGACCCTGGTCACCGGCTACGCCCGCGTCGGCGGCTACCCGGTGGCGATCGTCGCCAACCAGCGGCTCGTCATCAAAAAGCGCGGTCGCATCGAGGTGGGGGGCGTGATCTACCCGGAGGCCGCGGACAAGGCGGCGCGGTTCATCCTGGAGGCCAACCAGATGTTCATCCCCCTGCTCTTCTTGCAGGACGTCAGCGGCTTCATGGTGGGCAAGGAAGCCGAGGCGGCGGGGATCATCCGCCGCGGAGCCAAGCTGGTCAACGCGGTGAGCAACTCGGTGGTGCCCAAGCTCACGGTGATCCTCGGGGGGTCGTTCGGGGCTGGCAACTATGCGCTGGCCGGGAAGGCCTACGCGCCGCGCTTCATCTACGCCTGGCCGAGCGCCAAGTACGCGGTGATGGGCGGGGCCCAGGCGGCGAAGACCCTGTTGGACCTCGAGCTCCGCGCCCTCAAGGCCAAGGGTGAGCTTCCCGACGAGGCCGGACTGGCCGAGCTCTACGAGCGCATCAAACGCCGCTACGACGAGCAGCTGGACGTGCGCTACGCCGCCGCCCGGCTCTGGGTGGACGAGGTGATCTGGCCCCACGAGACCCGGGACTGGTTGATCAAGAGTCTGGACCTCGCCGCGCAAAACCCCGACCGCCCGGAGTTCACGACCGGTGTCTTTCAGGTGTAGGGGGCGGGATGTTCGAGGGGCTTCCCATCCGCTACGTCGAGTGCCCGCGGGACGCCTGGCAGGGGCTTCCCAAGTTCATCCCCACCGAGGAGAAGGTGGCCTTCATTCGCCGCCTGCTCGCGGCCGGGTTTCGCCACCTGGACCTGGTGAGCTTCGTCTCCCCGCGCTGGGTGCCGCAGATGCGCGACGCCGCCAAGGTGCTGGACGCGCTCCCGCCTCCCGAGGGCCGGACCTACCTGGCCATCGTGGCCAACGAAAAGGGCCTCTTCCGGGCCCTCGCCGCCAAGCACCTCACCGCGATCGGCTACCCCTTTTCGATCTCCGAGACCTTTCAGAAGAAGAACACCCGCCGCAGCATCCGCGAATCCTGGCCCCTGGTCGAGCAGATGGTCCAGGCCACCCGCGGCAAGCTGGACCTCGTCGTCTACCTTTCCATGGGGTTTGGCAACCCCTACGGCGATCCCTGGGACGCGGCGATGCCGGTGAGCTTCGTCGCCCGGCTACGGGCGCTGGGGGTGCGTGAGATCGCGGTCGCGGACACCTACGGCGTCGCTACCCCCGAGCGCATCCACGCGGTGCTGCGCCGGCTGGTCGAGGCCTTCGGCCCGGAGGGGATCGGGGCCCACCTGCACAGCCGTCCGGACGCGGCCGAGGTCAAGGCTAAGGTCGATGCGGTCCTCGATGCCGGGGTGCGTTGGATCGAAGGGGCCCTGGCCGGGGTCGGCGGCTGTCCCTTCGCCGGGGACGAGCTGGTCGGCAACCTGCCCACCGAGCTGGTGCTGCCGCATCTCGTGGACCGCGGTTTCGATCCCGGGGTCGAGCTCAGCGCGTTGCCTTCCCTCGCCGAGGCGGCCCGCGAGCTCAAGCTTCGCTACGGGTGAAGACCAGATAGGCCCCTTCGACGCGCGCGAGCACCGGGACGATGCGGCTGCGATCGAACTCGGCCGCGGCCAGCACGTCGTCGAACAGGCCCACCTCCTCCAGGGCCTGGGCCGCCGTCGAGCGCGCCAGGGCCTCGGGGGCGGGGTAGGCCTCGTAGATCGCGAGCGCCGCCAGGGCCCCATCCTCCGGCGCCCCGGTCAGCTCGCTAAGCCCCGCCCCGATCGCGTAGGCGTCGTCGAGGCCAAAGCCACCCTCCTTACCCGCGGCGAGGTAGGCGATCTCGTCGCGGGCGGTGCGCCCTGCCCAGCATGCCGCGGCCTCGCGGTTCCAGAGGCAGGCCAGCCCCAGGTGGCGGGCCTGCCTCGCGGCGAGGTGCGCCGCCCGGGTGCCGTTGGTGGTGCTCATCACCACCCGTTTCCCGGCGACCGGGGCGGTGAGCGCCTCCAGGGGACTGTTGCCAAGGTCGAAGCCTGGAGGCCGCTCCCCCTTGGTTTCGCCGGCGACGAGAAACCCCCGTTCCTTGAGCGCCAGCGCCGCGGCGTGGTCCGGGGCCAGCCAGAGCTCTTCTGCCCCGGCCTCGAAAAACGCGACCGCGGTGGTGGTGGCGCGAATCACGTCCACCACCAGGACCAGGTCGGGGAAGCAAAGCCCCGCCCGGGGGACGAGCTCAGCCCTGAGGCGCAAGGGCCCTCCGAAAGGCCTCGAGGTTCTCCTTCAGGGGACGGCCGTTGAAGAGGCTCGAGGCCGCGACCAGGACGTCGGCCCCGGCGGCGGCCAGGCGCGGGGCGTTCTCCGGCCGGACCCCACCGTCGACGACGATCTCCGCCGCCGGGTGCTCCGCGTCGCGAAGCCGGCGAAGGGCCGCGAGCCGCGGGTAGCTGCGCTCGATGAAGCGCTGACCCGCGAACCCCGGGTTGACGCTCATCAAGAGGAGCTGATCGCTGAGGTAGACGAGGTCCTTGAGCGCCTCCACCGGCGTACCGGGGTTGAACGCCAGGCCTGCGCGCGCCCCGGCCTCGCGCAGGGCCGAGAGCAGGCGGTGGGGGTGGGGGGTGGCTTCGAGGTGGAAGGCCACCGTTTGGGCACCGGCCTCGACGAAGTCCAGCGCGTAGCGTTCGGGTTCGACGATCATCAGATGGGCGTCGATGGGCAGGCGGGTGTGCCGGCGGATCGCCTCCACCACCACCATCCCCATCGTCAGGTTGGGGACGAAGCGACCGTCCATCACGTCCACGTGGACGCGATCGGCGCCGAGGGCCTCGAGCTCGGCGAGCACCTCGGCGAGCCGCCCCAGGTCAGCGGCGAGGATCGAGGGAGCCAGCTGCACCTTCACAGGCCCCAGAGTATCGCTTCCAGGCCTTCAAGGTCCCGGAGGAGGACCCCTTGACCCGGTTCCTCGATCAGGCCCTCGGCCTTGAACTCCTTGAGAACCCGGGTCACCGTTTCGCGGCTGGTGCCCGCGTGGTTGGCCAGCTTGCGGTGGGTTTCGGGAACCCACCAGCCCCGATCGGTGGGCGTGCCGTGGCGCTGATGGTAGAGCTTGAGCAGCGCGTGCGCGACCTTGACGCGGGCGTTCTCGAAGGCCAGCAGCACCACCTCCTGGCTGGCGGTGCGCAGGCGTTCGGCGATGATCCGCGCCAGGTTGTGGGCCAAGAGCGGCATGCGCTGGATCAGGTGCCGGTAGTGGTCGGCGAAGAGCTGCAGCACCAGGGTGTCTACGAGGGCTTCGGCGTGGGCGCTGCGGGGGCGCTCCTCGACCAAGCTCATCTCCCCGAAGACCTCACCGGGACCGAAGTAGGCCAGGACCTTCTCCCGCCCCTCGATGCTGGTGCGGTACACCCGCACCCGTCCCTCGGCGATGAGGTAGAGCGCGACCCCTTCGTCCCCCTGACGGAAGACGAACGCCCCGGCGGGCACCTTGCGTGGAGTCATCGTGCCGATCAGGTGCTGGATCTGGTCCTCTCGCAGGCCGCGAAAGAGCTTGGCTTGATAGAGCGTCGAGTCTGGAACGATCACCGAAAGCCATCTTAGCCCGTGCGCGTGGGGAGTTCAAATCCAGCGCCGCGGCTTAGGATGGGGCCGTGGAGGTGGTGCTGCGCGTCGAGGCGCTGGGGTTTGGCTACCCGGGTCTCGCGCTCTTTTCCGGGTTGAACCTGACGTTGCCCGCCGGATCCGTGCGGGTCCTGCTCGGCCCCTCGGGCAGTGGGAAGACCACCTTGGTCCACCTCCTGGCGGGCATCCTGAGGCCCGACGCGGGCCGGGTCTACTGGGGCGAGACCGAGATCACCGCGCTGCCCGAAGCCCGTCTGGTGGCGCTGCGGCGGCGCTATCTGGGGCTCGTCTTTCAGCATCACTACCTGCTCTCCGAGCTCACCTTGCTCGAGAACGTGGCCCTGGCCGGTCTGATCCAGGGGCGGGTGGACTGGGGGCGGGCCCGCTGGCTCGTGGAGCGGGTGGGGCTCTCCGGACGGGAGGGGACGCGCATCGAGGCCCTCTCCGGTGGGGAGCGCCAGCGGGTCGCCGTGGCCCGGGCGCTCTACGCGCGCCCCCGGCTGCTCCTCGCCGACGAGCCCACCGGGGCGTTGGACCCGGAAAACGCCCGCCGCGTGCTTGCGCGCTTGGTCGCTCTCGCTCGCGAAGAGGGGGCTGCGGTGCTGCTCGCCACCCACGACGAGCGCCTGGTCGCGGGGTTCGAGGGCTGGCGCCTTTTCGGGGGGCGGCTGGTATCCTTGGGGACGTGAGCCCGATCCACATTCACGCCCAGCCCGAGGACCTCGCCCCTTACGTCCTCTTGCCCGGCGATCCTTATCGCGCCGAGTACATCGCGGAGCACTTCCTCGAGGGCGCCCGCCGCTACAACACGCACCGGGCGCTTTGGGGCTACACCGGGACCTACGCGGGGGTCCCGGTCTCGGTGCAGACGACGGGGATGGGCACCCCCTCGGCGGCGATCGTCGCCGAGGAGCTGGTCCAGCTAGGTGCGAAGACGATGATCCGGGTGGGGACGGCCGGGGCCGCGGCCCCGGGGATCCGGCCCGGCGACCTGATCGTCGCCAGCGGCGCGGTGCCCGGGGACGGCACGACCCGCCAGTACCTCGGCGGCCTGCCCTACGCGCCGGTGCCGGACTTCGCGCTGCTCAAGGCGCTCGCGGAGAGCGCCCCCGAGGCCCGGGTGGGGTTGATCCTGACCGAGGACGCCTTCTACGCAACCACCCCCGACGAGGCCCTGGCCTGGGCCAAGCGCGGCGTGCTGGCGGTGGAGATGGAGGCCGCGGCGCTCTTTTTGCTCGGCAAGCTGCGGGGCGTTCGCGCCGGCGCCGTCCTCGCCGTGTCCAACAACATCGGGGACCCCGAGCTGGTCTCCGACGACGTGCTCAAGCGCGCCGTGGATCAGGCGATCCTGACCGCGCTGCGAGCGATCCTGCGATTGGAGGGAAAGGCATGAAGTTTGAAACCGAGCACGCGCACGCCCCGGAGTTCGAGTTTTTGAGCTACGAGGTCGAGGGGCCCGTCGCGGTGGTCACGATCCGCCGACCCAAGGCCCTCAACGCGCTCTCCAGCGCGCTGTTGGAGGAGCTCGCGGAGATCCCCGAGCTGGTTGCGGAGAACACCGACCTCCGGGCGTTGATCTTTACCGGTGAAGGGGAGAAGGCCTTCGTCGCCGGCGCCGACATCGAGGAGATCGCCGCTTTGGCCGACGCCTTCGTCGCCCGGGAGTTCGCTTTGCTGGGGCAGGAGGTCTTTAGCGCCATCGCCGCCAGCCCGATCCCTACGATCGCGGCGATCAACGGCTACGCGCTCGGCGGGGGGCTCGAGCTCGCGCTGGCCTGCGACGTGCGGGTGGCTACCCCCAAGGCCAAGCTCGGCCTTCCCGAGGTGGGGCTGGGGCTGATCCCCGGGTTCGGCGGCACCCAGCGGCTTCCCCGCCTGATTGGACTGGGCCGGGCGCTGGAGCTGATCCTCTCCGGACGTCACGTCCCCGCCGATGAGGCTCACCGGATGGGCCTCGTCAACTTCCTCGCCGAGGACCCGCTGGCCAAGGCCAGGGAGCTCGCCGCCCGCTTCGCGAAGAACAGTCCGGTGGCCATGGCCCTGGCCAAGGAGGCGGTCTACCGCGGCTTCGACGTGCCGCTGCCGGAGGCCCTGGAGATCGAGGCCGACCTCTTTGGCCTGATCTCCCGCACCGCGGACTTCAAGGAGGGGACGACGGCGTTCCTGGAAAAACGCGCGCCGGTGTTCAAGGGGGAGTAGATGGGCGACCGGGTGATCCACGTCGCGAGCCCCAAGGCCAAGCTCTATCAGGAGGCCGATCAGTCGATCCGCAAGAGCCTGGCCGAGTACCCCCGGGCGCTCAGCGCCTACGAGCGGTTGGTCGCCGACCCCGAGGCCCGGGCGGGTTGGGACATGGCCAACTACATCACCGTGCACAAGCTCGGCTACAACGATCACGGACGGGTCCACGCCCTTCTCACCGGGGCCGCGGCGGTGGCGATCCTGCGCCTGTTGCTGGAGGCCGGCGTCAAGACCGACACCGAAAAGAGCGGGGCCGGGGACGCCCAGGACGCCTACACCGTCGTCCTTTTGGGTACGATGCTCCACGACATCGGCAACCAGGTCCACCGCGTGCACCACGAGGCCTTCGGGGTGAACCTCTCGGTCTCCATCCTGGACCGGGTGCTCGCGGAGGTCTACGACGACCCCGAGCAGCGGGTGCGGCTGCGCGGCTTGATGCTGCACTCGATTTTCAGCCACGACCTGGACCCCGAGCCCCTGACTGTCGAGGCCGGGATCACCGCGGTCGCGGACGGCACCGACATCACCAAGGGCCGGGGTCGCAAGGCCTTCCAGCTGGGCTCGATCGACATCCACTCGATCTCCGCCCTGGCGGTGGACGAGGTGATGATCCTCAGGGGCAAGGAGGTCCCGGTGGAGATCCGGGTCAAGATGAACAACGCCGCGGGGATCTTCCAGGTCGAGGAGACCTTGACCAAGAAGGTTATCCACAGCCCGATCCGCGACTATGTCACCGTGGTGGCCACCACCCACCCGGACGGTGACCACGATCAACGCATCATTCACCGGGTGCGGCTGCACGAACGCGAGCCCCGCTTCGTCCTCGAAGAATAGCGATGCCTGCCTTCTGGTTAAACCTGTTGGGGATCGTTCTCATCGATCTCGTGCTCTCCGGGGACAACGCGGTGGTGATCGGGATGGCCGTGCGCCGCCTGCCCCGGGCGATGCGCGCCCGGGCGGTGCTGGTGGGGACGCTGGGGGCGGTGGGGTTGCGGATCGCCTTTACCCTGATGGCCGCGCTGCTGCTTGGGGTGCCCTTTCTTTCCGCGGTCGGCGGGCTCGTGCTCTTTTGGATCGCGGCCAAGCTCCTGAAGGAAGACGGGGTGGAGGAGGGGCCAAAGCGGGAGGCCGACGACTTTTGGCAGGCGGTGCTGTTGATCATGATCGCGGACATCACCCTCTCCCTGGACAACGTCCTGGCGGTGGCCGCCGCCAGCGAGGGGCACCTCGGGCTCTTGATCTTCGGCCTGGCCCTTTCGATTCCCATCCTGATGTTCGGGGCCAATCTCGTCGCCGAGCTTTTGAACCGCCTGCCCTGGCTGAACCTTGTCGGGGCGTTGGTCATCGTCTGGGCCGGGGCCCGGCTCTTGGCCCATGACCCCAGCCTGCACGCGGCCTTCCCCTTGAGCGCGGCGCAGGCTTTCCTGCTCGGGTTGGCCGCGACGCTGGTCTTCCTGCGCGGGGACCTCAAGGGGATCCGGCGGGCGCTGGGCCTGGGGCCGGGTTAGGGCTCGGCGAGCGCTTCGAGGACCTCCGGGAGGAGCCGGTAGCGCCCCCGGGTGCCCTCGAGCACGCTCTGTTCCTTGAACAGGCTGAGGAGCTGGGTCACCGTGACCCGGCTGAGCCCGGCGTAGCCGGCGATCTCCTCGTGGGTCAGGGGCGCCTCCAGGCGCACCCAGGCCCCGTCCGCCTCGCCGAAACGCTCGGCGAGGTCCAGCAGGGCCCGGGCCAGCTTCGCCGCCGCCGGGAGCAGGACCCATTCCAGCCGGGCCTCGAGCTCGGCCAGGCGCTCGGCGAGGACCCCGGCGATCACCAGCGCCACCCCGGGGAGCTCCCGCGCTACCTGGCGCAGCTGCTCGCGGTCGATCGGGCAGACCAGCGCCGTCCCGGTGGCCACCGCGTCGCTTTCGAAGACCGCCTGCTCGGTGAGGAAGCGATCGCCAAAGAGGTCGCCGGGACCCACCAGGGCCACGACCCGCGTCCCCCTGTGGGTGGTGCGTTCGAGCTTGATCGTGCCCTCGAGCACCACGAAGAGGGCGTTCGCCGGGTCGCCCTGGCGCAAAAACCGCTCCCCCTGCTGAAGACGCTTGGGCGGGCAGAGCTCCATCAACCGCCGCTTTTCCGCGCCGCTAAGGCGCTCCAAAAATCGCGGTCGCTTGAGCCGCCAGGGCATGGTTCTTTTTACCACCTGACATAATGGGGATGTGCGGTTCAAAGATCGAAGGCACGCGGCCATGCTCCTCGCTGAGGCGCTCAAGCCGCTGGGGCTGAAGCAGCCCGTGGTCCTGGGGATTCCCCGCGGCGGCGTGGTGCTCGCTGACGTTCTGGCCGAGGCGCTGGGGGGCACCATGGACGTGGTGCTGGCGCGCAAGCTGGGCGCCCCCGGCAACCCCGAGTTCGCCATCGGGGCGGTGGCCGAGAACGGCGAGGTCGTCCTCAGGCCCTACGCCCACCAGCTCGCCGACGCGGCCTACCTCCGCGAGGAGACGCAGCGCCAGCGGGCGCTGCTCGAGGCGCGCCGGGCCCGCTACCGCGCGGTCCGGCCCAAGGTCCCCCTCACCGGGCGGGACGTGCTGATCGTCGACGACGGCGTGGCCACCGGGAGCACGATGGAGGCGGCGCTGCTCGCGGTGATGGCGGAGCAGCCCCGGCGGGTGGTGCTGGCGATCCCCGTGGGCGCGCCGGACGCGGTCGAGCGCCTGGCCAGGATGGCCGAGGTGGTCGCCCTGTCCACGCCCCCCACCTTCGGCGCGGTCGGCGCCTATTACGATGACTTTCCCCAGGTCAGCGACGAGGAGGTCGTTAGAATTCTCGCGAAGTGGAGGGAGAGGGATGAAGCTCAAGATCGTTAACGCCGACAAGGTGCGCCGCGTACCGGTGGAGAACGCCGAGGGCGCGTTCATTCAGGTGCTGATCGGTCCCGAGGAGGCGCCGCACTTCGCGATGCGCCGGTTCACCCTGCTCCCCGGGGGAACGATCAAGCGCCACCGCCACCCCACGATCGAACACGAGCAGTACGTCCTCTCCGGGCGGATGCGGCTCGAGCTCGACGGCGAGGTCCGGGAGGTGGGGCCGGGGGACGTGGTCTTCATTCCCGCCGGCGTCGCCCATCGTTACGAAAACCCCTACGATGAGCCGGTCTTCTTCCTGTGCATGGTGCCAAAGACCGCGGCCTACGAGGTCGAGTGGCTGGAGGAATAGGGGCGGCCAAAGGCCGCCCCTTTAGGCCCTGATCTCCATGCGCTGGAAGACGACGTAGGCCAGGGTGAAGAAGAGGACGCTTGCGGCGATCAGCCCCGCAAGCTGGGGCCAGACCATGAGCAGGGACTGGGACAGGGGTAGCGGGGTGCCCAGCACCATGCCCTCGAGCTGGGCCGGAAGGACCGGGCCCAGCGCCCGCACCTCGGGCTGCAAGAGCGCCAGCGTGGCCTCGGCGTAGAGGGTGTTGGGGGCGATCCGGGCGAGGGCCAGCTCGGTCTGGGCCTGGCGCAGAAGCTCGTCGGGAAAGCCGTAGCGCACCGGACTGATCACCGGGGCCAGGAGGCCCGCGATCATGCTCCAGAAGACGGTGAAGAAGAGCCAGAGCCCGATCGCCGCCATGGCGCTGGTGGTAGGGTTTTTGAAGACCACCGAGAAGAAGAGCGCGACCGCCAGCCACACCCCCCCGTAGGCCAGGGTGGCGAGGAGGTAGAGGAGGCTGCGCGCCACCTCCTCGAAGGAGGGGGCCAGGCCGGTAAGCACGATGCCCATGCCCACGATGAGCAGCCAGGTGGCGAGGAGGACCAAGCCCAAGGTGGCGAGCCCCGCCAGGAACTTCCCCATGAGCAGGGCGTCGCGGTAGATCGGCTGGGCCAGGACCCGGCTCAGGGTGCGCCGCTGGAACTCCCCGTTGACCGCGTCGAAGCCCAGCGCGATCGCGAGCAGCGGCACCAAAAACCCGGCGAAGGCCACGAACGAGGGCAGGGGACTCTTGGCGGTGGTGAAAAAGCGCAGGAACAAGAAGACGTCCTCACCGACGCTGCCCTTGATCGTCTGGATGGCGGCGTAGACTGTCCCTGCGGCGGTGAGGAGGATCAGGAGCTCGAGCAGGCGCATCCGGCTGCCGCTGAGCTGGTCCGCGAACTCCTTTTGAAAGACCACGCCGAGGCCGGAAAAGGCCGGTCCCTCACGCCGCGTCATGCTGCACCTCCCCGAAGTACGCGCGGTAGACCTCGTCCAGGCTGGGCTCCTCGACGTCGAGGGAGAAGAGCCGTCCTCCGGCGGTCAGCACCGCTTGGGCCACCTCGGGCCTGAGGTCGCGCTCGGCCTCGAGCACGAAGGCCTGCCCCTCCCGCCGCAGGCCGCGGACCCCCGGGAGGGCGTTGAGCACCGGCTCGAGCCCCTCCCCCTCGGCCTCGACGCGGATCCGGTAGGCGCCGCCGAGCACCTTCTGGGCCAGCTCGGGTACCCGGCCGACCAGGCCCATTCGTCCGTCCTTGAAGAGCCCCACCCGGTCGGTGACCCGCTGCACCTGGTGCAGCAGGTGGCTGGAGAGCACGACGGTCAGCCCGTTGGCCTTGAGGCTCGCGATCAGGGTCAAGAACTCGTGGGCCGCCTGGGGGTCGAGCCCCAGGGTGGGCTCGTCGAGGATGACCAGCTCGGGCTCCTTGATCAGCACGTCGGCCAGGCCGAGCCGCTGCTTCATCCCCCGCGAGTAGGTGCGGACCGGACGATCGGCGGCCTGAGCGAGCCCCATCTGCGCCAGGACGCGGTCGATCCTGGCCTCCACGCCGGGGCCCTTGAGCCCGTTCAGGGCCGCGGTGTAGCGCAGGTTCTCCCGTCCCGAGAGCTCGTCGTAAAAGCCCACGGTGTCCGGCAGGTAGCCGACCCGCCGCTTGACCGCGAGGGGGGCCTTGACCGGGTCCTCGCCGAGCACCCGCACCGTTCCGCCGCTGGGCTCGGTGAGGCCCAGGAGCATCAGGATCGTGGTGGTCTTCCCCGAGCCGTTGGGCCCGAGGAGGCCGAAGATCTCGCCGCGCTCGACCACCAGGTCGAGGTCGCGCACCGCGACCAAGGCACCGTAGCGCTTGGTCAGGCCGTGGGTCTCGATCGCCGCGTTCATCGCCGTCCGAAGCGCCAGGTCGCGAGCAAGAAGACCGCCAGCGCCACCGCGATCACCGCCACGCCGAAGGCCCCCCAGAGGGTGGAGGTGAGCACGGTGATGCGGAAGTCGGCGCTCTCGCTGGTGCCGTTCTTGGGCTTGGCGGTGAGGGTCAGCATGTAGTCCCCGGCGATGGCCTTGGGCGAGGGCTTGATCTTGGCGGTCACCTCGGCCTTCTCGCCCGCGGGGATGGACGCGATCGTGTCCGGTTCGAAGCTGACCTCCCAGCCGCTGGGCTCGAAGGAGGAGAGCTTGACCTCCTTGGCCTCGGCGCTGCCACGGTTCTTGATGACCAGCTTGAGCGGGGAGGTACGGCCCGCGTAGGCACGGCCCGAGAGGCGGCCGTCCGGGGTGGTGATGCTCAGCTCCGGGCGGCCGGTGATGATCGCCTTGAGCTGGAGGCTGGCCTTGGCCTCGCCGGCCCGGGCGTGGACGGTGAGGGCGTAGGTCCCGGCCTGGACCTTGGGGGGCGGGCTGACCTCGATGTCCAGGTTCTTGGTCTCCCCGGCCTTGATGGGCAGGGTGGTGACCTCCTGGCTGCTGAACTGGGGCTTGAAGACCACCTCAAAGCCCTTCGGGGCGTCGGCCTCGAGCCCCACCAAGAGGTCCTGATCGGACTCGTTCTTGAGCGTCGCGCGGTAGCGGAAGGTGGTGGTCGGGGTGCCCTTGAGGACCGGGAGCTCGACCTCGAGCTTCAACGAGGGCGGCAGGACCTTGCCCACGGTCAAGCGAAGGGGCAGCTCGGCGCGCACCCCGTTTCCCTCGGCGACGACCCGCATCGGGTAAGTGCCCTCCTTAACGCCTTTGGGCACCTCGACGCGCAGGGTCAGCGTGCGCGAGGCGTCGGGGGGAAGGTAGACCGCCTCCACCACCCGGCCGTTGCCCAGGAGCGCCGCGGTCCAGCCCTTGGGTACCCCCTCGACCCGGAGCTGGAGGTAGGCCGGGGGCAGGCCGTAGTTCTTGGCCTCAATCGAGAGGTTGACCACCTCCCCGGCCTTCACCGTCAGCGCCGGAAACGGGGTGCCGAGCACCAACCCACGGTACTCGGCGGCGAGGGTCACACCTAACAAGAGCGCGAGCAACACACCTAGCGTTCGCCGCATCCTTCACCTCCTCCTCATTGCTTAGGTTTTACGATGCAACCACGCTGAAAAGGCTTAAAAGTCGAGCGTGTCCGGATCCTTGAGCACCGCGCCGCGGGAGGCGTTGGTCACCAGGGCCCGGTAGCGCTTCAGCCAGGCGCCCTCGACCGGCTTCTTAAGCGGCTTGAAGGCCGCCCGTCGGCGGGCCAGCTCGTCCTCGGGGACGCGCAGCTCGACCCGGCCGGCCTCGAGGTCGATCTCGATCAGGTCCCCTTCCTCGACCAGACCGATCGGCCCACCCTCGGCGGCCTCGGGGGAGACGTGGCCGATCGCTGCCCCACGGGTGCCGCCGGAGAAGCGTCCGTCGGTGATCAGCGCGACCTTGTCCCCGAGGCCCATTCCCATCAGCGCCGAGGTGGGGGCCAGCATCTCGCGCATCCCGGGGCCGCCCCGGGGCCCCTCGTAGCGGATGACCACGACGTCCCCGGGCTGGATCCGTCCGGCGTTGATCGCCGCCTGGGCATCCTCCTCCGAGTCGAAGACCCGCGCCGGGCCAGTGTGCTTGAGCATCTTCGGGTCCACCCCGGCGGTCTTGACCACCGCCCCCTCCGGGGCCAGGCTGCCAAAGAGGATCCGGAGGCCGCCGGTCTTCGAATAGGGGGCTTCCAATCGTCGGATCACCCGGTCGTCCTTGATCGCGAAGTCCCCTCCCTCGAGGACCTCGCCGAGGGTCTTCCCCTGGACCGTCCTGGCCTCGAGGTGCAGGTAGCCGCCGCGGGCGAGCTCTTTGAGGATGGCGTGGATGCCCCCGGCGCGGTCCAGGTCCTCCATGTGGTAGTTCGAGGAAGGGGCGATCTTCGCGAGGTTGGGGGTGGTGCGGCCGATCTCATCGAGCCGGGAGAGGGGGAAGGGGATCCCCGCTTCCTCGGCGGCGGCCAGGGTGTGGAGCACGGTGTTGGTGCTTCCGCCCATGGCCACGTCGAGGCGGAAGGCGTTCTCGAAGGAGCGCAGGTCCACGATGTCCCGGGGCTTCAGGTCCTCGAAGGCGAGCTCGACCACCCGGTAGGCGGCCTGCCGCTTCAGCGTCTCGCGGCGGGGGTCGTCGGCGAGGACCGTGCCGTTCCCGGGGAGGGCCAGCCCCAGGGCCTCGAGCAGGCTGTTCATGCTGTTGGCGGTGAAGAGGCCGGAGCAGGAGCCGCAGCCGGGGCAGGCGTAGGTCTCGATCTCCTTCAGCGCCTCCTCGCTGATCTCGCCCTTTTTCAGCTCCCCGAGGGCCTCGAAGACGCTGATCAGGTCCACCACCCGCCCCGAGGAGGGCAGCACCCCGGCGCGCATCGGCCCGCCGGAGATGAAGATCGAGGGCAGGTTGACCCTGAGCGCGGCCATCAGCATCCCGGGGACGATCTTGTCGCAGTTGGGGATGAAGATCGCGGCGTCGAAGGCGTGGGCGCGGAGCATCGTCTCCACGCTGTCGGCGATCAGCTCCCGCGAGGGCAGGCTCCACTTCATCCCCTCGTGGCCCATGGCGATCCCGTCGTCCACCCCGATGGTGTTGAACTCGAAGGGCACCCCCCCGGCCTCGCGGATGTAGCGCTTGATGTTCTCGACGAAGTCCCGCAGGTGGGCGTGGCCGGGGACGATGTCCACGTAGGAGTTGACCACCGCGATGAAGGGCTTTTCGAAGTCTGATTCCTTCTTGATCACCCCGGTCGCGCGCAAGAGCGAGCGGTGGGGGGCGCGGTCGGCGCCTTTCTTGATGCGGTCGCTCCTCATGCGTCCCTCCAGGTCGCGATCTTGCCGTGGAAACGGCGGGGGTCGGCCTCGAGCAGCTTGACCAGGGCCTCGGCCGCCTCCTCGGGGGTGATCAGCACCCCCTGCTCCTTGTAGCCGCGGAAGATCCGGTGCAGCACCGGGGCAGCGCCGCCCTCGGCCTCCCGGGCCTCGGCCTGCATGCGGGTCTCCACCACCCCCGGGCGGTAGACGAAGCTGGTGATCTGGGGGGCCTCGGCGGCGAGCTGGCGGGCCAGGTGCTCCTCGGCGGCCTTGGCTACCGCGTAGGCTCCAATCCCGGGGACGTTGGATTCCGCGGCCCCGGAACCGAAGAAGACCGCGATTCCCTGGCCCGCGCGCAAGAGCACCGGTACCGCGTAGCGGATCAGCTGGTAGCCGGCCTTCAGGTTGGCGTCCAGGATCTCGTCCCAGTGGGCCTCGGGCAGCTCCCAGAGGAGGGGGCCGGCGTGCAGCACCCCGGCGTTGTGGATAAAGCCCTGGAGCGGGCCCATCGCGGCCGCCGCGCGGACCAGCTTCTCCGCCACCTGGGCCTCGGCGGCGGAGCCCTCGACGTAGGTGGCCTCGCCCCCGGCCTCGCGCACCTCCCGGGCCACCTCGGCGAGGGCCGCGGCGGTGCGCGCGTTGAGCGCGAGGTGCGCCCCCCGCCGGGCCAGGGCCAGGGCCAGGGCGCGGCCGATGCCCCGGGAGGCGCCGGTCAGGATCCAGCTTCCCTTTCGCAGGTTCATGGCCTTCAGTCTATCCGGTGGATAATGTAAAAATGAAACCCAACGTTCTCCTCGTTCCCCTCGGGGACCTCGAGCCCCGCGTCTTGCACCCGGTGGCGGCCAACGTCATCGAGGTCTTCGACCTCTTCGCCGAGGTCGCCCCGCCTCGCCCGCTCCCCGAGGCCGCGCTCGACCCTGGTCGCGGCCAGTACCGCGCGGCCGAGGTGCTGGGGGCGTTGAAGGCCGCCTTTCCCGACGCCTTTCGGGTGGTGGGGGTGGCGGCGGCGGACCTCTACGCGCCGGGGCTGAACTTCGTCTTCGGGCTGGCCGACACCCCGGGCCAGGCTGCGGTGGTCGCGGTGGCCAGGCTCTTGACCCGGGACGGCCGGCGGTTTTTGGAGCGCGTGATGAAGGAGGTCAACCACGAGCTCGGACATACCTTCGGCCTGGGGCACTGCACCGCCCCGCGCTGCGTGATGCGCTTTTCCAACTCGGTCGCCGAGGTCGACGCAAAGAGCCGCTTCTTCTGCCCCGACTGCCAGGCCAGGCTCGAGGCCGCCCTCAGAGCGCTTGGAGCACGGCCCGGGTGAAGGCCTCGGTCGAGGCCTGACCCCCGAGGTCCGGGGTGGGCGCGGCCTTGAGCGCGTCCGCCACCGCCCGCTCCACGCGCGCGCCCAGCTCGGGGAGGTCCAGCGCGTAGGTGAGGAGCATCGCCGCCGAGAGGATCGCCGCCGCGGGGTTGGCGAGCTCCTTCCCGGCGATGTCCGGGGCCGAGCCGTGGACCGGTTCGAAGAGCGGGGTCCCCTCGCCCAGGGAGGCCGAGGGCAAGAGCCCCAGCGAGCCCGGAAGGACCGAGGCCAGGTCGGAGAGGATGTCCCCGAAGAGGTTGCCGGTGAGGATCACGTCGAAGGCCTGGGGGCGGCGCACCAGGTGCATCGCCATTGCGTCGACGTACTGGTGGTCGAGGGTGACCTCGGGGTAGGCCGCCCCCACCTCGGCGACGCTCTTCCGCCAGAGCTCGCCGACCTCGAGGACGTTGGCCTTGTCCACGCTGGTCAGGTGCGTTCTGCGTTTCTTCGCGGCCTCGAAGGCGATCCTGGCCACCCGCTCGACCTCGGGGCGGGTGTATCGCATCGTGTTCCAGGCCGCGGCCTCGCTCATCCCCTTGGGTTCGCCGAAGTAGATCCCCCCGGTGAGCTCGCGGACGATCAGGAGGTCCACCCCGCGGGCGAGCTCCGGGCGCAGCGGGGAGAGGCGCTCGAGCCCCGGCATCACCCTGGCCGGACGCAGGTTGGCGTAGAGCCCGAGGGTCTTGCGCAGGGCCAGCAGGCCGGTCTCCGGGCGTCTCTCCCGGGGGAGGTCGTCCCACTTCGGGCCGCCGATCGCGCCCAGGAGCACCGCGTCGGCCTCGAGCACCCCCCTTTGCGTCTCCTCCGGGAAGGGCTCGCCGTAGCGGTCGGTCGCTTCGCCGCCGAAGGCGAAACGTTCAAAACGAAGGTCGAGCCCCTCGGCTTCGTCCAAGGCCTTCAGGACCCGAACTGCCGCCTCGGTGACCTCGGGCCCGATGCCGTCGCCGGGTAAGAGGGCGATCTTGGGCATGGGGCCATTCTGACCGCCGCGGCCGCTGGGTTCAAGGCGGATTCAAGCCCTGCCCCGCAAGACGCGGGGCAGGGGAAAGGGGCTACTTGATCGCGGTGCTGAAGACGTAGTCCTGGGCCTTTGCCCGGCTGTGGCAGGCGATGCAGCTGGCGATTTTGCCTTCGGCCTGGACCGCGCCGTCGGGGCCGTACTTGGCCCAGAACCAGTCCCCGGCCTCGGGGTTATAGCCCTGGACCTTCTTCATCACCGTGATCGCGGCGAGCGTCTTGCCGTCGGGGGCGTAGTTCTCCTTCACCAGGATGGCGCCGTCGGGATAGCTGCCCGCTTTGGCCTGGATCGCGTCGTAGGCGATGTTGTTGACGAAGGTCCGGAGCACCGCGCCGTGGGGCTCGGTGCCCTTGTAGAAGCCCGGAGGCTTTCCGGGGACGTAGTGCCAGTTCACCGCGTACTGGCTCTGGGTGAGCTGGCGCCAGAGCGTCTCCGCCATGCCGCCGGCGGCCAAGGCCAGCACGCCGAGGCCGATCAGGCCCAAGGTCAGATGCCATCGTTTCATCGTTTCCCTCCCGACCTCCATCCTCCGGGAGGGCAGGGGGGAGTGGTGTCGCCGTCAATACAAACCCGGCTTGCCCGGGGCCGCCCGCGCCTCGTCGAGGGCCTCGACCCGGCGCATCGCCTCGGGGTCCATCAGGACCTCGAGGGGGTCGTAGCGGCCCTCGAGGAAGGCCGCCCGTACCGCCTCGGGGAGGAAGATCGGGATCGTCCTGCCGGCGTAGCGAGCCTCCATCGCCCGAAGATCGATCTCCACCTCGGTCTCGGGCCGCTCCTCGACGGTCTGCATCAGGTGGGCGACGTCCTCCGGCTCCGCGACCACGCAGACCAGGCCGATCTGGCTGGCGTTGCCGAAGAAGATCTCGGCGAAGGACTCGCCGATGATCGCCTCGAACCCCGCGCGGCGGATCGCCTGCGGGGCGTGCTCGCGCGAGGAGCCGGAGCCGAAGCCGGCGTTGACCACGAGGATCCGCGCCCCCTTGGCCGAGGGGCGGTTCAGGGGATGGTCCTTGGGCCGACCCTCGGCGTCGAAGCGCTCGTCGTAGAAGAGAGCCTCGCCCAGGTGGTCGAAGGTCACGGTCTTCAAAAAGCGTGCGGGGACGATGCGGTCGGTGTCGATGTCCGCGCCGCGGATGGCCACGGCGCGACCCTGGATGCGTTCAATCGGCGGCATGGGCACCTCCCAGTCCGAAGACCTCGCGGGGGTCGGCGATGTGGCCGCGGATCGCGCTGGCGGCCACGGTGAGCGGGCTGGCCAGGACGGTGCGCCCGGTGGGGCTGCCCTGGCGGCCCTTGTAGTTGCGGTTGGAACTGCTGATCGCGAGCTCGTCGCCCACCAAGCGATCGGGGTTCATCGCCAGGCACATCGAGCAGCCCGCCCCCCGCCACGCGAACCCGGCGGCGCGGAAGACCTCGGCGATGCCTTCCTCCTCCGCCGCGCGGGCCACGGTCTGGCTTCCGGGCACGACGATCGCCCGCACCCCGGGGGCGACGCGGTGGCCCTGAATGTGGCGGGCGACCTCGCGCAGGTCGCTGAGGCGGGCGTTGGTGCAGCTGCCGATGAAGGCGACGTCGACCTTGACCGAATGAAGCGGCTGGCCGGGCTTGAGCTTCATGTAGGCGAGGGCGTCCTCGACCTGGCGGCGGTCGCCCTCCGGGAAGGCCTTGGGGTCCGGAACGCGGCCGTCGACCGGGGCCGACTGCCCGGGGTGCACCCCCCAGGTCACGGTGGGGGCGATCTCGCTGGCGTCGATCTCGACGACGTCGTCGTAGCGTGCGTCGGGGTCGGAAGCCAGCGCCCGCCAGGCGGCGACCGCCCGCGTCCAGTCCTCGCCCTTGGGCGCGTAGGGCCGGCCCTCCAGGTAGGCGAAGGTGGTCTCGTCGGGGTTCATGTAGCCGATGCGGGCCCCGCCCTCGATCGACATGTTGGCGATCGTCATCCGCCCTTCCATGTCCATCCGGTCGATGACCTCGCCGCCGTACTCGTAGGCGTAGCCGATCCCCCCCTTGACCCCCAGGGTGCGGATGATGTGCAGGATCACGTCCTTGGCGTAGACCCCGGGAGCGAGCCGTCCGTTGACGTTGATGCGCCGCACCTTGAGCCGGTTCATGGCCACGGTCTGGGTGGCCAGGACGTCCCGCACCTGGGTGGTGCCGATGCCAAAGGCCACCGCCCCAAAGGCGCCGTGGGTGGAGGTGTGGCTGTCGCCGCAGACGATGGTGAAGCCGGGTTGGGTCAGACCGAGCTCGGGGCCGATGACGTGGACGATCCCCTGGCGGCCGCTCTTGAGGTCGAAGAAGGTGATTCCGTACTCCTGGACGTTCTTCCGCAGGGTCTCGATCATCTCCTGGGCCAGGGGGTCAGCGAAGGGTTCGACCTGGCGGTCGGTGGGGACGATGTGGTCCACGGTGGCGAAGGTGCGGTGGGGCATCTTGACCTTCAGCCCGCGCTCCCTCAGCATCGCGAAGGCCTGCGGGCTGGTGACCTCGTGCACCAGGTGCAGGTCGATGAAGAGCTGGGTGCGGCCGTCCTCGAGCTCGCGCACGGTGTGCGCTTCCCATACCTTTTCGTAGAGCGTCTTCCCCATAACCCTCCTTGGTTGCATGAGTATACAAGGGGCGTTTGCGTTGACAAGCCTCGCTTCGTTTCGATACACTGGCGGGTGCTGCGGGGCGTAGCGCAGCCAGGAAGCGCACCTGAATGGGGTTCAGGTGGTCGGAGGTTCAAATCCTCTCGCCCCGACCAAAAAGGCCCGGCCAAGGCCGGGCCTTACGCTTTGCGCAGGCCCTCCAACAGCAGCGCCTTGACTCCGGTCAGGGACCGGGGGCGCCGTTTGGCCGGGCGGTTCGTCCAGAAGACCGCGGGGTTTCGCGTGTGGTGGGGGTGCTCGGGGGCCTCGGCGTTGCCGTGATCGCTCGCCAGCACGACCGGCAGGTCGCGCTCGACGAGGGCGGCAACGAAGCGATCGAGCCGGCCAAGAAGGGCGGGGATCTCGGCCTGGGCACGGTGGCCGGCATAGTCCAGCATGAAGACCTCGAGAGCCAGAAGGGCATGGTCCCCAAGCAGGGCCCTGGCCTTCCGGGCCTCGCGCTCGGAGTTGGCGAGGAGCGGGTCCAGCGCTCGGGGGTCGTCCCGCGATAGGAGCCGCCCGCCCGCCGCGAGGGTGGCCTGGGCGAAGGCCGAGGCGAAGCCCGGACGCCGTCGCACCCGGGCCAGGTAGGCCTCGCGGTAGCCGTTGGCGAACAGCCAGGGCAGGCCCCGCCGGCCGAGCTCGACGAAGAGGCCTTCTCGTTCGAGGCGTTCCCTGAGGGTTTTTCCGGGGAAGGGGCCGAAGTGATGCCCGAGGCAAAGCGCGGCGTTCACCCCGGTGAGGAGCGCGGTTTGGCCGGTGCCCGACTGGGGCAGGCCGGGCACGCCGAGGGTGGCGTCGAGGCCGGCCTCGAGCCCGCCCAGGGCGTGGAGCGCGGGCAGGTGCCGAGGCCCCACCGGGGAGGGGCCGCTCGGCAGGCCGAGGCCGTCGACGAAGAGGAAGAACACCGCTTCCATTATTATCGAGGGGTGCGATCCCTGCTCCTTTCCGCGATGAAGGCCGCGCTCGAGGCCACCGATCCCCGCGCGCGCACCGAGGCCGGGCTCCGCGCGCTCGGGCTGCGCGGGCCGTTGAACGTGCTCGCGGTGGGCAAGGCCGCCTGGCCCATGCTCCAGGCGGTGGAGGCGGTCGTCGAGGACGTCCGGGGGTTCGGCACGACGCGCGACGGCCACGGCGGCCCGCTGCGCAAGCTCTCCCTGCTCGAGGCCGGCCACCCCCTGCCCGACGCGCGCTCGGTGCAGGCCGCCGAACGGGCGCTGGCCTTTGCCCGCGACCTGGGCCCCGAGGACACCCTCCTCGTCTTGGTCTCCGGCGGGGGCAGCGCGCTCTGGACCGCCCCCTGGGGGGTGAGCCTGGAGGAAAAACGCGCCCTGACCGAGGCCCTCTTGAAGAGCGGGGCCACGATCCACGAGATCAACGCGGTGCGCAAGCACCTCTCCCGGATCAAGGGAGGGCGGCTGGCCGAGGCTGCCTACCCCGCCAGGGTGCTGACCCTCTTCTACTCCGACGTGCCCGGCGACGACGTCAGCGTCGTCGCCTCGGGTCCCACCGCGCCCGACCCCACGACCTTCGAGGACGCCCTGGCGGTGCTCGATCGCTACGGCATCGAGGCCCCTGCCGCCCGCGCGCACCTCGAGCGCGGCGCCGCGGGGGCCCTCCCCGAGACCCCGAAGCCCGGGAGTCCGGTCTTTTCCCGGGTGGAAAACCGGCTCCTGGCCGGCAACGCCGACCTCTTGCGCGCCGCGAGCGGGCACCTGGAGGGGGCAGGGTTTGCCACGCTGATCCTCTCCGACCGCTTCGTCGAGCTCGCGGGGCCCCTCGCCGGGGTCCACGCCGCGCTGGTGGGCGCGGCCCGGGACCAGGGCCTGCCCCGGCGTCCGCCCTTTTTCCTGGTCAGCGGGGGGGAGGCCGGGGTCCGGGTCAGCGGCGGCGGCCTGGGCGGGCGCAACCAGCAGTTCTTGCTCGAGCTCCTGGTGCGCCTGGGCGCGGACGGGGTCTGGGCGCTGGCGGTGGACTCCGACGGGGTCGACGGCCCCACCGACGCCGCCGGGGCGCTCCTTAGCCCGGACAGCCTGCACCGCGCGCTGGCGCTGGGGCTGGACCCCGAGGCTCACCGCCGGGCCAACGACGCCTACGCCTTTTTCGACGCCCTCGGCGACCTGGTCAGGACCGGCCCCACCGCGAACAACCTCAACGACCTGCGCCTGATCTACGTCGCGTAGCGCACGGGTTCCCCGGGAAGCACGCGCACCTCGCCCTGGGCCTCGAGGTAGGCCAGGTGGGCGAGGGTCTCAGCGAGGGCGAAGCGGCGCTGGGTAGGGTCCTCGAGGCCGGGAAAGACCGCCAGCGAGACCGCCCAGGCGGTCTGGGGGCCGCCCCTGAGCGCGGCCCTCACCGCCTCCAGGCGTTCGGCGTGGTGACGCTTGAGGGCCCGGGCGCGGGTTCGGAGGTCGAACCCGGCGAAGTGGCCGGGAAGGACGTGGGTGGGCGAGAGGGCTTCGAGCCGGTCCAGGGTGTCCAGGAAGCTCTTAAGGGGGTTGGCCTCGGAGTAGGGCCATTTCGCCACCATCGGCGAGATCGTCTCCAAGACGGCGTCGGCGACGAAGAGGACTTCGTCCTCGAGCCAGAGCACCGCCTGCCCCTCGGCGTGGCCGGGGGCGGGCAGGGCGCGAAAGCGCCGACCCTGCAGGGTGAACGTGCCGGCGTAGGGCCGCGGGGCGGTGGGCGGGTGCACCTTCGCCCGGGTCCTGCGCATGCTCGATACCATCTCCTCGGCGAGCGCCGGGGGCGCGCCGTGGCGGACGAGCTCCACCCGGCCCACGGCGATCCAGCGCTCGAGCGCGCTCCAAAAGACGTGCCCGGTGGAAAGCTCCGCCTGGGGCAGCCAGATCGTCTTGCCCTGGGCCTCGAGCAGCCCGGAGAGCGCGTAGTGGTCCGGGTGGTGGTGGGTGATGAGGACGTCCTGGACGTCCTGAAGCCGCACCCCGGTGGGCGCCAGCGCGGCCTCGAGCAGGGTGGGGTCCATCCCCGGGTCCACCAGGATCGGGCGGTCGGCCTCGATGAGGTAGGCGTTGATGTGCCCGATCGGGTAGGGGACCGGAAGGGCGAGCCGCCAGACCCCGTCCGCGACGATCTCGGCTAGAGGTAGCCCGCGCGTGCCAGCTCCTCCTCGACCGCTTCCAGGACCCGGGCCTTGGCCTCCTCCAGGCTGACCCCTACGAGGGTGGCCCCGGCCGCCGGGACGTGGCCCCCGCCTCCCAGCTTGAGGGCGATGCGCTGCGCGCTCACCCCCCCCTTGGAGCGGATCGAGACCTTGACCCCGTCTTCCAGGACCTTGAAAAAGAGCGCCACCACCGCGCCCTCGGCGGTCTTCAAGAGCCCCACGAAGTCGTCGGAGTCCTCCATGCTGGTGCCCGCGGCGGCGGCCATCTCCGGGGTGAGGTAGGCGCTGATCGCGAGTTTGTTGAAGTGGAACTCCAGCGTGGAGAGGACCAGCCCCAGGAGCTTGAAGTACTCCGGCGGCCGCCAGGTTAGCCGGTCCGCGAGCTCGGCGTACTTGACCCCGTAGCCGATCAGCTCGGCGACGGTCTCGAAGACCTCGGGGGTGGTGTTGGCGTTCTTGAAAAAGCCGGTGTCGGTCATGATCCCGGTGACCACCGGGGTGGCGATCGCCTCGTTCCACGCGACGCCGAGGAGGTCGATCAGGTCCTTGGCCATCATCGCCGCCGCGGGCTTGGTGGGGTCGACGACGTGGATCTGGCCAAAGCGCGAGTTCGAGCCGTGGTGGTCGAGGTTGATGACGAAGCCTTGCACCGGCGCCCCGTAGACCCGGTCCTTGTCCCCGGCGTCCATCACCACCAGGGTGGCGTTCTCCGGAAGGGCCTCGACCGGGTCGGTGTACTCCTCCTCCCGGGGGATGAAGCGCAGGAAACGGGGCGGATCCATGATCCAGTAGGCGTCCTTGCCCAGCGCCTTCAACGCCCGATAAAGGCCCAGCGTGCTGCCCAGGGCATCCCCATCGGGGTCGACGTGGGCCACGATGTAGATCGGCCCCTCGACGGTCTTCAACGTCTCGGCGACGAGGCGCATCTTCTCCCAGTAGCGTGGTTCGGGGGCGTTATCCACCATAACGTTCGAGTATAACGCGAAACCCCAGCGCCTCAAGGCGTTCGAAGTAGTCGGGGAAGGTCTTGGACACCGCCCCCGGACCCTCGATCTCCAGTCCCGGCGCCCGCAGCGCGAGCAGGGCCAGGCTCATTGCGATCCGGTGGTCGTCGTGGCTCTTCAGCCGGGCGGGGCGCAGGCTCCCGGGATGCACGGTGAGGCCGTCGGCTTCCTCGACCACCCGCGCCCCGGCGTGGGTCAGCTCTTCGGCCATGGCCCGGATGCGGTCGGTCTCGTGGTGGCGGATGTGGGCGACCTCGGTGATGCGCACCGGGGCGTCGGCCATCGCCGCGAGGGCGGCGAGGGTGGGGGTTTGGTCGCTCATGCGGTGCAGCGACTGGACGAAGCCGCCCTTGAGCCGCGCCGGTCCCCGAACCGTGATCCCCGCCTCGCCGAGGTCGACCTCGGCGCCCATGCGCGCGAGCACCTCGACGAAGTCGCGGTCCGGCTGCAGGGTGTTGGGGTCCAGGTTGGTCACCGTGACCTCGCCGCCGCTCGCCGCGGCCAGGGCGAAGAAGTAGGCGGCGGCGCTGGCGTCGGCCTCGAGGGCGTGGGTGCGTCCCCGGTACCCCCCGGGGTGGGCGGTGAAGCGCTCGAGCCCCTCGGCCTGCACGAAGCCTCCGAAGGTCCGGATCGCCTCCAGGGTCAGGCGCACGTAGTCCGGCTGCACCAGCCCCTTTTCCACCACGATCTCCACCGGCCGCTCGGCGAGGGGAGCGGCCATGAGCAGCGCGGAGACGAACTGGGAGGAGGGCACGCCGGGGACGCGGACCTCCCCCCCACGGAGCCTTCGCCCTTCGAGGACGAAGGGAAAGCGGCCCGGGGCTTCCAGGTAGGTGATGCGGACCCCGAGGGAGGCCAGCGCCTCGAGCAGCGCGTCCATCGGCCGGCGGCGCATCTGTGGGCTGGCATCCAGCGTCCAGCGGCCCGGGGTGAAGGCCAGCATCGCGGTGAGGAAGCGGGCCAGCGTGCCCGCCGACCCGACGAAGACCTCGGCCTCGTCGGTCCTTGGGCCGCCGCCGACGACCCGCGCGGTCTCCCCCTCGACCGCGACCGGGATGCCCAGCGCCTTCAGGGCCTCGACCGCCCAGTAGGCGTCGTCGCTCTTGAGGATGCCCCGGAGCGTCGAGGGGCCCTCGGCGAAGCCGGCAAGGAGCAGGGCGCGGTTGGTCGCGCTCTTAGAGCCCGGCACCCGGACCGCCGCGTGCACCGGACCGGGCGGGGGAAAGAGGCGCAGCGCCCGCACGTCGTCGAGTTGGGCCCAGGGAGATCGCATGCGCGTTTACCTACACGCGGTGGGCGTCGAGGAGGCGGTCTCCGCCTTCGGGCTCGACGGGGGTGGCGAAGGCGGGCCGGGGCCGCTCCCAGAACACGCCAAAGGGCACCCGTTCGACCTCCATGACCTTGGTGAGGAACGCCTCGGGGCTGGCGGTGGTGGGGTCGTAGCCCTCGGCCTCGAGGTCGTAGCCGGCTTCCCGGTAGTATTCCGCGGTGTAGAGGTCGTTGTAGGTGGGGCAGGGCTGGCGTACCTCGACCAGGGCCAGGCCGGGGTGGGCGATGGCGCGGCGGATCAGCTCGGCGAGGCCCTTGACGTCAAAGGCAAAGCCCCGGGCGATGAAGGGATAGCCCGCGGAGAAGGCCAAAAGGAGGGGATCGAGCGCCCCTTGCGGGTTGGGCTGGGCGAGCGCCTTGGTCTTGACGCCCTGCGGTAGGGTCGGCGCGGCCTGGCCCTTGGTCATGCCGTAGACCGCGTTGTTGAAGATGATGTAGGTCAGGTCGACGTTGCGCCGCCCGGCCGCGACCAGATGCCCGGCCCCGATCCCCAGCGCGTCCCCGTCGCCGGCCAGGGCGAAGACGGTGAGCTCCGGCCGGGCCACCTTCAGCCCCTGGGCCAGGGGCAGGGGGCGGCCGTGCAGGCTGTGCACGCCGTAGGCGGCGAGGTAGTGGATCGTCTTGGCGGAGCAGCCAATCCCCGAGACCGCCGCCACCCGGTCCGGGGGGATCTCGAGCGCCGCCAGAGCGCGGCTCATCGCCGAGAGGATGCCGAAGTCGCCGCAACCCGGGCACCAGTCGGGGGTCATCTCGCTGAGGTACGCCTTCGGTTTCATACGCCCTCCATCAGGACCGCATCCTGGCCCGCTTTCAGGGCCTCCACCAGCTCGTTTACCAGCACCGGCCGGCCGGTGTACTTGCGCACCGAGAACGCCGGGGCGCGTCCGGTCGCCTGGCGGATCAGGGTGGCCAGCTGGCCGCTTTGGTTTTGCTCGACGACCGCGAAGCCGTTTTCAAAAAAGGGCTTCGCGGCTTCGGGGAAGGGCCAGAGGAGGCGCAGGTTCAGGTAGCGCCAGCCGAGCTTGCGCGCGGCCTCGATCCCCACGCCCTTCATGCTGCCGAACCCGACCAGGGTCATCGGCCCTTCGCCGTGGACCGAGAAGGCGAGGCGCGCGGGGATCTCCCGCGCGGCGCGGGTCAGCTTGTCCCGGCGGCGGTCCATCATCTCGCGGCGCACGACGGGGTCCTCGGTGATGTGGCCGAGGGCGTCGTGCTCGTCGGAGGTGATCCAGTAGTGGGTGCCCGGGGTGCCGATGGGGAGGAAGGACCCGGAAAAGCGCGGGTAGGGGCGCGTCGCGGGGGAGGGGGTCGGCGCGCCTGGGTCGGGGGCCGGGGCCTTCAGCTCGTCGCGGGCGAGGCCGGCGAAGCCCGAGGCCAGCTCCTTGTCCAGGAGGTGGATGACCGGGGTCTCGTAGGTCTGGGCCAGGTCCAGCGCCCAGGCGGCGTCGTGGTAGGCCTCGGCGATGTCGCCGGAGGCCAGGACCAGCCGGGGGAACTCGCCGTGACCGGCGAACAGGCTAAAGAGCAGGTCCCCCTGCTCGGTGCGGGTGGGCAGCCCGGTCGAGGGCCCGCCGCGCATGTAGAGGCTGACCACCAAGGGGACCTCGGCGATCCCCGCGAACCCCAGGGCCTCGGCCATCAGGGAGAAGCCCGGGCCGCTGGTGGCGGTCGCCGCGCGCCGGCCCGCCAAGGCGGCGCCGATCGCGAAGTGGATCGCGGCGATCTCGTCCTCGAGCTGCACCACCCGGACTCCGCTCTGGGGCCGGGCCTCGAGGTAGGTGCTCTCGTCGGTGGCGGGGCTGATCGGGTAGTAGCTCTGCACCTCGAGCCCCCCTTGGACCTTGCCCAGGGCCGCGGCCTGGGCCCCGGTCAAGAAGAGCCGGTCGCCGCGTTCGGGGAGCGGGGGCTCGGGCTCGGGGTAGACCTGGCGCAACGCCTCGAGGTTGGCCTCGAGCACCCCCGGCCGCTGGCCAAAGCGGGCTTCGAGGGCGGCCTGCAGCGCACCTCCGGAGAGCCCCAGGCGTTGCGCCAAAAGGGCCAGCGCGGCGACGTTCTTGCTGCGTCCCGAGACGGAGAAGGCGTAGGGAACGGTCTCGACCCCGTTCGCCCGGTGGGCGGCGAGGGCCTCGGCGACCGTCGCGCCCCCGCCGAGCCGCTCGAGGACCCCGGCCTTGGGCCGGGGGTCGAGGAAGGGGAGGGCGGCGATCCGCTCCTTCTCCGCCCCTTCGGGGAAGAGCAGCGTGCCCCCCGGACGCACGCCGTCCAGGTGGCGCACCACGCTCTCGGCGTCGAGGGCCAGCATCAGGTCGGCCGGTCCGGGGAAGGCACGCGGGCGCTCGGGTCCGAAGGCGACGTCCAGGTAGCTGTGGCGGCCCATGATGTTCGAGTGGTACTCCCGCCGTCCCAGGACCTCGTGGCCGGCCTTGAGCAGGGCAATGGCCAGGAGCTGGGCCAGGGTGTCCACCCCGGACCCCTGGGGACCGGCGATCCGCGCGACCCTCACCGGCGCCCTCCAGGCGGGAGCGGGTAGGTGGGGACGGGGAAGAGGCCGGCGTCGTAGGGAACGACCATGAAGGTGTTGGCCGGGGACTGGCCGAGGTCCTTGATCGCCTGGATCTGGTACCACTTCAGGTAGTTCTCGGTCAGGGAGTCGGCGATCGTGCGGTTGGCCTCAGCGATCCCCCTGGCTTCGATGACCTTGCGCTCGGCTTCCTTTTGCTCCTTTTGCAGGACGAATTGCATTCGCTCAGCCTCCTGTTTGGCGATAATCTTACGCTGAATGGCCTCGACCACGGAATCCGGCAGCACCACGTTGCGGATGTTGACCTGCACGACGCGGAAGTAAGGGTTTTCCAGCTCCTCGAGCGCGGCGACGATCTTCGCGTCGACCTCGGAGCGGCGCTCGTAGTACTCGGTCGAGTTGAAGCGGGAGGCCACCTTGCGCAGCGCCGAGCGGATCTCCGGCACCACCAGCCCCTGCTCGATGTCGGTGTATTGCAAGAAGGCCTCGCAGGCCTGGCTGGGCCGGATGCGGTAGCCGACGGTGATGTCCATGTGGATCCGCAGGCCGTCCTTGGCCAGGACCTCCACCCCCTTGTAGTCGAGGATGCGGGTATAGGTGGGGACGGTGGCCAGGGACTCGATGGGGACCAGGACCCAGTGCACCCCGGGCGGGGTCTCCTGGGTCTGGATCTGCCCCAGCCGGACCTGGCAGCCGACGTGGCGGTTGTCGACGATGCGCACCCCGGACGCGGCGAGGATCAAAAGGAGCAGGAACACGATTCCCGCCCCACCCCAGGCGAGCTGTCCGTAGCGGTTCATGGCCTCACCCTATCAGCCCGTCTGGTCGGGCTGGGTCAGCTTTCCGACCGCTTTTGCCGGGCGATCTCCTCTTCCCGCAGCTTGCGGCGGAGGATCTTGCCCACCGCGGTCTTGGGCAGCGCGTCGCGGATCTCCCAGAGCTTGGGCACCTTGTAGGCGGCGAGGTGCTTTCGAGCGTGGGCCTCGAGATCCTTCTCCGTTACCTTCCCCTTGTAGGCCTCGCGCAGCACGACGAAGGCCTTCACCGTCTCGCCGCGATAGGGGTCGGGGACGCCGGTCACCGCGGCCTCCTTGACCGCCTCGTGCTGGTAGAGGACCTCCTCGATCTCGCGGGGGTAGATGTTGTAGCCGCTGGCGATGATCATGTCCTTCTTGCGGTCGACGATGTAGAAGAACCCCTCCTCGTCCATCCGGGCGATGTCCCCGGTGTAGAGCCAGCCGTCGACCAGCACCGCCTCGGTCTCCTCGGGGCGTTGCCAGTAGCCCTTCATCACGTTCGGGCCCTTGACCGCGAGCTCGCCGACCTCGCCGGGGGGCAGGTCGCCGCGCTCGGGGTCCGCGGTCTTGGCGTCGACGCTGGGCAGGGGCAGGCCGATCGAGCCCTTCTTGCGCGGGCCGTAGATGGGATTGCAGTGGGTCACCGGCGAGGCCTCGGTGAGGCCGTAGCCCTCGACCAGCTTGGCCCCGGTGAGGCGCTCGAACTCTTCTTGCACCTCCACCGGCAAGGGGGCCGCGCCCGAGATGCAGACCTTGATCGAGCGAACGTCGCGTTGTTCAATCCCCGGGAAGGTGTTGAAGGCGACGTACATCGTGGGCACCCCGGGGAAGAGGGTGACCTTGTGGCGCTCGATGGCCTCGATCACCTGCTTGATCTCAAAGCGCGGCAGGAGCACCAGCTTGGCCCCCAGCGCCAGGGCGAAGTTCATCGAGACCGTCATCCCGTAGACGTGGAAGAAGGGGAGGACGCCGAGCATGACCTCCTTGGTGGGCTCGAGCCCCGGGGCCCAGGCCAGGACCTGGTGGACGTTGGCCATCAGGTTGCGGTGGGTGAGCATCGCACCCTTGGGGGTGCCGGTGGTGCCCCCGGTGTACTGCAAGAGGGCCACCGCGTCGATCTCCGGAGGGTGGCGCTGCGGCTCCGGTGGGGCACCTAAGGCTTCGCGCCAGTCGCGGCGCTTGGGGTGCTGGGGCAGGTTGACCCACTTGCCCTCGCGCTTCATCTTGAGGGGATAGAGCAGGTTCTTGGGGAAGGGAAGGTGGTCCTGGATCCCGGTGGTGATCACTTTCTCCGTGGGGACCTCGGCCTCGATCTCCGCGAAGCGGGGCCAGAGCAGGTCCAGCATCACCAAAAAGCGCGCCCCGGAGTCCTTGAGCTGGTGGCTGAGCTCGCTGGGGGTGTAGAGGGGGTTGGTGTTCACCACCACGCCCCCCGCGAGCAGGGTGCCGAAGAAGGCGATCAGGTACTGGGGGCTGTTCGGCAGCATCACCGCCACCCGGTCGCCCTTCTTCAGGCCCTGATCCTGGAGAAACCGGGCGAACCGCCGGGTCTTCTCCCAAAGCGCTTCGTAGGTCATGCGGTAGCCGAGGAAGTCCAGGGCCTGCTGCTTGGGGTAGCGCGTCGCCGCGTCTTCCAGGAGGTGGTAGAGGGGTTCTTTGGGGTAGTCCACGGTGTGGGGAACCCCGGGATCGTAGTGGGCGTACCAAGGCTTGTCCATGTTGACCTCCCGCGGTGTGCCCCCAGGATAGCCCAGGGGATCTTTTGATCTAGTCTAAACCTTCACCCGGTTCAAGTTCCTAGCCCGTAGGCTGGGGATGTGGAGCTGGTGTACGTCATCCCCGCCGAGCTCGCGCCGCCCCCGGCGTTTCGGGTGCAGCCCCTGCCCGAGGGCTTCGACGTGCTGGTGCGCAGGCATGGGCGTTTCGTTCCCCGGGAACCGGCGGAGTCGGACCCGCGCCTGTTGCAACTCATCCCCTACGCGGTGGTGGTGCAAACGGGCCGGATCTTCCTCACCGAGCGGATCGCGGCCTCGAGCGAGAAGCGGCTCGTGGGCCGGGCTTCGATCGGCATCGGGGGCCACGTCAACCCCGAGGACCTCTGCCGTGACCCGGTGACCTTCGCGCTTTTCCGCGAGCTCTGGGAGGAGCTCGGGGTGCGCGCCAAGGCCGTAAAAAGGCTCGGCCTTTTGCGCACCGACGAGGCCCCGGTCGCGCGGGTCCACCTCGGGGTGCTGTACCTCGTCGCGCCCGAGGGTGTGCCCCGGGTGCGCGAGCCGGAGAAGCTGCGCGGTGGCTTCGTCTTCCCCAACGTGGTCGAGGCCCGCTTTGGTCGGCTCGAGGGCTGGTCCCAGGTTGCCTGGCGGCATCTCTCGGGTATAAGTTTATACTCGGTATAAGGAGGTGGGCATGCGGATTAAAAAGATCGGCGTCGTAGGCGCAGGCACCATGGGCGCGGGGATCGCCGCGCTGGCGGCGAGCGCCGGGGTGCCGGTGGTGCTGCTGGACATCCCCGCCGAGGGGGAGGACCGCAACGCCATCGTGAAGAAGGGCCTGGAGCGCGCCATGAAGGCGCGGCCTGCGGCCTTCATGGACAAGGACCGGGTCCGTTTGATCGAGATCGGAAACACCGAGGACGACCTCGACAAGTTCAAGGACGTCGACTGGGTCGTCGAGGCGATCATCGAAAAGCCCGAGCCCAAGCAACAGCTCTTCGCCAAGCTGGAAAAGGTCCTCAAGCCCAGCGCGATCGTCAGCACCAACACCTCGGGGATCCCCATGAAGGTCCTCACCGAGGGCCGCAGCGAGGACTTTAAAAAGCGCTTTTTGGGGACCCACTTCTTCAACCCTCCGCGCTACCTGCACCTTTTGGAGATCATCCCCACGCCGGAGACCGATCCCGAGGTCCTGAGCGCGATCGAGGCCTTCGGGGATCGGGTCCTGGGCAAGGGCCTGGTTCGGGCCAAGGACGTGCCCGGCTTCATCGCCAACCGCCTCGGGGTCTACGGCATGGTGCAGGCGGTGCGCCTGATGGAAAAGCACGGGCTTTCCATCGAAGCGGTGGACACCCTCTTGGGTCCCCTGACCGGCCGGCCCAAGAGCGCGATCTTCCGCACCGCGGACCTCACCGGGTTGGACGTCTTGATGCACGTGGCCGAGGAGCTCAAGGCTGCGACCGGCGAGGATTTCGAGCTCCCCGAGTGGGTCAAGCGACTGGTCGCCGAAGGGCGGCTCGGAGAGAAAACCAAGGCCGGCTTCTACAAGAAAGAGGGCAAGGAGATCTACGCGATCGATCCCCAGACCCTCACGTACCGCCCCCGGCAAAAGCCCCGGATCCCCGGCTACGGCGAGCTCAAGGACCGGCCCCTCGCCGAGCGCTTGAGGAAGGTGCTGGACCTGCCCGCGCCCTACGGGCCCTTCATGCGTGAGTTCTTCGCCGTCACCAGCCACTACACCCTGGAGAAGGCGCCGGGGATCGCCTACGACCTGGTGGCGGTGGACCGCGCGATGCGCTGGGGGTTCGGCTTCGAGATGGGCCCCTTCGAACAGATGGACGCGGTCGGCGTCGAAACCACCCGCCAGCTCATCGAGGCCCTCGGTCTTTCCCTCCCCGCGCTGTTGCAGAAAGCCAAGGAGGGCTTTTACAAGAAGGTCGACGGCCAGCGCCACTACCTGACCTTCGACGGCGCCTATGCGCCGGTCTACCCGATCCCCGGCCACATCGCCATCGCCGAGCTCAAGGAGGCCGGCCGGGTGGTCAAGGAGAACAAGGAGGCCTCCCTCGTCGACCTCGGCGACGGGGTGCTTTTGCTCGAGTTCCACAGCAAGGTCAACACCATCGGCGAGGGCATCCTCTCGCTCACCGACTGGGCCGTCCGCTACATCGAGAAGGAGGGGCTCAACGGCCTGGTGGTGACCAACGACGACCCCCGCGCGTTCTCCGCCGGCGCCAACCTGGGCATGATCGCGATGCTCATCCAGGAGGGCGACTGGGACGAGCTGGACCTCGCGGTGCGCACCTTCCAGCGGGCGACGATGGGGCTGCGCTACGCTCCCTTCCCGGTCGTCGTGGCCCCCTTCGGCCTGACCCTGGGCGGCGGGGCGGAGTACGTCCTGCACGCCGATCGAGTGGTGGCCCACGCCGAGCTCTACATGGGCCTGGTCGAGGTGGGGGTGGGGCTGATCCCCGCCGGCGGCGGCACCAAGGAGATGCTCTTCCGCTTCAGCGAGGCGCTCGCCCCCTATGAGGAGGCGGACCCCTTCGAGGCGGTGAAGCGGGCCTTCGGGCTGATCGCGATGGCCCAGACCTCGACGAGCGCCCTCGAGGCCAGGAAGCTCGGCTACCTGAGCGAGGCCGACGAGATCGTGATGAACCGCGACCGCCTCACCCAGCGGGCCAAGGAACGGGTCCTGGACCTCGCCCCCGACTACGTCCCCCCGGTGCCCGGCTACCGGCGCATCCAGGTGCTGGGCAAGGAGGCCTACGGCAACCTCAAGTACGCCGCCTGGCAATTCCGCGAGGCGGGCCAGATCACCGATCACGAGATGCGCATCGCGCTGGAGCTGGCCTACGTCCTCTCCGGCGGCGACGGCCCGCCCCGGGAGGTCGGCGAGGCGGAGATCCTGGACCTCGAGCGCGAGGCCTTCTTGAAGCTCGCGGGGACCAAGAAGACCCTCGAGCGGGTGCTGCACACGCTGAAGACCGGAAAACCGATCCGGAACTAGGGAGGAAGCATGCGAGAAGCGGTCATCGTAAGCGCGGTACGCAGCCCCGTGGCGCGGGGCAAGAAGAACGGCGCCCTGGCGACGGTCCACCCGGTGGACCTCTCCGCCGAGGTCATGAAGGCCGCCATCGAGCGGGTCTCGCTGGACCCCAAGACCCTCGACGACGTGCTCTGGGGGTGCGCGATGCCCGAGGCCAGCCAGGGGCTGAACATCGCCCGGCTCGCGCTCCTTCGGGCCGGGCTGCCGGTGGAGGTGCCCGGGGCGACGGTCAACCGGTTCTGCTCCTCCGGGCTGCAGACCATCGCCATGGCCGCCCAGGCCATCCTGAGCGGCATGGCCGACGCGGTCCTGGCCGGGGGCGTGGAGATGATGAGCCAGGTGCCGATGAGCGGCTACCACACCCGGCTGCACCCGGACCTCACCCCGGACACCTGGAGCCCGGACACCTACTCCGCCTACATCGGTATGGGCTACACCGCGGAACGGGTGGCGGAGCGCTTCGGCATCAGCCGCGAGGATCAGGACAAGTGGGCCCTCAGAAGCCACCAGCTTGCCGCCAAGGCCTGGGCCGAGGGGCGCTTCGACGCCCAGATCGTGCCCATTCCGGTAGAGAAGGTCAGCTACAAGGGAGCCAAGAAGCAGGTTGAGGTGGTGCCCTTCACCAAGGACGAGACGGTCCGCCCGGACACCTCCCTGGAGAAGCTGGCCCAGCTCAAGCCGGCCTTCAAGGTCGGGGGCACGGTGACCGCAGGCAACGCCTCGCCTTACTCCGACGGGGCGGCGGCGGTGATCGTGATGAGCCGGGAGAAGGCCGAGGCCCTGGGGCTCCCCATCCTGGCCCGCTTCGTCACCTTCCAGGTCGCCGGGGTGGCCCCCGACGTCATGGGCATCGGGCCGATGTACGCGGTGCCCAAGGCCTTCGAGAAGGCCGGGGTGACGATGGCGGACATCGACCTGATCGAGTTCAACGAGGCCTTCGCCGCCCAGGTGCTGGCAGTGATGCGCGAGCTCAAGATGCCTGAGGAGAAGACCAACGTCAACGGTGGGGCGATTGCCCTCGGCCACCCCCTGGGGGCGACCGGGGCCAAGCTCACCACCCAGCTGGTCTACGAGCTCGGCCGCCGCGGCGGGGGCCTGGGTCTGGTGACGATGTGCATCGGCGGCGGCATGGGCGCCGCGGGCATCTTTGAGGTGTATCCCGAAGGAGGTGCGAAGTGAGCGAGCAACCCCTCTGGAAGAAGGGCGGCGGCTTCCTGCTGGAGCGCGCCGAGGCGGTCTACACCCCCGAGGACTTCGACGAGACGGTGCGCATGATCGCGGAGACCACGCGCACCTTCGTCGAGCGCGAGGTCCTGCCGGTGCTGCCGGAGATGGAGACCTCGAAGGAGCGGATGCTCGAGGAAAACCCCCGGCTGATGAAGAAGGCCGGGGAGCTCGGGCTCTTGGCCCCGGACATCCCGGAGCAGTACGGGGGGCTCGAGCTCCCCAAGGTGGTGAGCTCGGTGATCGCCGAAAACCTCTCCGAGGCTGGGGGGTTCGCGGTCACCGTCGGCGCGCACACCGGGATCGGCACCCTGCCCATCGTCTACTTTGGCACCGAAGCGCAAAAGCAGAAGTACCTGCCGAAGCTGGCCTCCGGTGAGTGGATCGCGGCCTACGCCCTGACCGAGCCCGGCGCCGGGTCGGACGCGCTCGGCATCAAGACCACCGCCACCCCCACCGAGGACGGCAAGTTCTACGTCCTCAACGGCACCAAGCAGTTCATCTCCAACGCCGGTTTCGCCCAGCTCTTCATCGTCTTCGCCAAGATCAACGGCGAGCAGTTCACCGCCTTCCTGGTCGAGCGGGACACCCCGGGCCTCTCCTTCGGCCCCGAGGAGCACAAGATGGGGATCAAGGCCTCCTCGACCCGGCAGGTGATCCTCGAGGACGTCAAGGTCCCCGCGGAGAACATCGTCGGCGAGATCGGCAAGGGGCACAAGATCGCTTTCTTGGTGCTCGACGTGGGGCGCTACAAGCTTGGCGCGGGGGCCGTCGGCGGGGCCAAGGTGGCGATCCGCGACGCCGCCAGGTACGCCAAGCAGCGCAAGCAGTTCGGCCTGCCGATCGCCAAGTTCGGCGCCATCAAGGAGAAGCTGGCGCGGATGGCGATCTACACCTACGCGGCGGAGAGCGCGGTCTACCGCACCGTGGGCCTGATCGACGAGGAGATCCTTCGGCTGGGCAAGGAGGAGACGGTTCGGGCCATCGAGGAGTACGCGGTCGAGGCCTCGATCGTCAAGGTCTTTGGCTCCGAGGTGCTGGACTACGTCGTCGACGAAGGCGTCCAGATCCACGGCGGCTACGGCTACATCCAGGAGTACCCGATCGAGCGGGCCTACCGCGACAGCCGCATCAACCGCATCTTCGAGGGTACCAACGAGATCAACCGCCTGCTGATCCCGGGGATGATGCTGCGGCGGGCGCTAAAAGGGGAGCTGCCGCTCTACGAGGCGGCGATGAAGCTTCAAGAAGAGCTCCTCGAGCCGGCCTTCGGCGAGGCCCCGGAGGACGACTACGAGCGGCTCTACGGCTACGTTGATGGGCTCAAGAAGCTGGCGTTGATGACCGCCGGGATCGCGGCCCAGAAGTTCGGCGAGAAGATCGCCAAGGAGGAAGAGGTCCTGATGCGCGTTGCCGACATCGCGATCGCCGCCTACGCCGCGGAGAGCGCGCTCTTGCGGGCGCAAAAGCGCGGGGACGACCTCAGCCTCAAGGCCACCGAGTACTACCTCACCGAGGCCATGGACCGCGCCAGCACCGAGGCCCAGGCGCTCTTGCCCTACCTCGAGGAGGGCTCGGACCTGCGCATGCTGATGAGCGCCGCCCGGCGCCTGACCAAGCACGATCCGGTGGACCGGATCGCAATCCAGAAGGCGGTCGTGGACGCGGTTCTGGAAGCCGAAGCCTACCCCTTCTGAGGAACACCTGCCCGCCGGCCCGTTTTTTCCGCGGGTCGGCGGGTGCCTTATGCCAGGATGGGGTGGCGATGATCGAGGTCGAGGGCCTGACCAAGCGTTACGGCAGCGACGAAGCGCTAAAGGGCGTTTCCTTCGAGGTGAACCCCGGTGAGATCTACGCCCTGTTGGGCCCCAACGGGGCCGGGAAGACCACCACGCTGCGCATCCTGGTGGGGCTGATCCGGCGTAACGGCGGGTGGGTTCGCGTCCTCGGGGAGGACCCGGCGCGGGTCCCGCTGGTGGTGAGGCGCTTCGCGGGCTACGTCACCGGAGGCATGGGGCTCTACGAGCGCCTCACCGGGCGGGAGACGCTGGCTTTCTTCGGGCGGTTTTACGGGTTGAAGGAGGCCACGATCGAGGCCCGCATCCGCGAGCTGGACGAGGTCTTCGGGCTGGGGGAGGCGCTCACCCGCCAGGTGCAGGCGATGTCCAGCGGGATGCGCCAGAAGATCATCGTGGCCCGGGCCTTTCTGCACCGGCCGATGGTCTTCCTTCTGGACGAGCCGACCAAGGCGCTCGACGTCTTCGCCCGGCGGGCGCTCTTGGACCGGGTCCTGGCGGAACGCGACGCGGGCCGGGCGGTCCTCTACTCGACCCACGTCCTGCCCGAGGCCGAGGAGATCGCCGACCGGGTGGGGTTCCTCTACCAGGGCCGGCTGATCTACCAGGGCACGGTCGCCGAGGCCAAGGTCCGCTTCGACGCGCCCACCCTCGAGCACGCCTTCATCCGCGCCGTGGAGGGTCAGCATGCGGCCTAGCCTGAACGTCTTCATCAAGGAGGTCTTGCTCTTTTTCCGCGATCGGCGGGCGGTCTTCAGCCAGCTCGTGCTGCCGGTCGTGTTGATGCCGGTACTCACCTTCATGCCGGCGCTGGTCGTGGGCAGCCTGGGGGCCAAGGAGGTGGAAAAGGCCCAAAAGGTTGCCGTCCGGGGGCTTCCCGAGGCCCTGGCCGCGCAGCTCCAGGCGGCGAGGTTCAAGCTTCGACCGGCGCCCGATCCCCGGGCCGAGGTTCAGGCTGGCGAGGCCGACCTGGGGTTGGTCTACGAGGGCGGGCGGATCGTCGTCTACGCGCGGCTTTCCCAGGAAGGGTTGAAGGCCGAGGCGCTCTTGGGCAAGCTCAAGGCCGTGCTCGAGGCCTACAAGCGCGAGCTGGTCGCCGAGCGGCTGCGCGCTGCGGGCCTCGATCCCGCGATCCTCGAGCCCTTCCAGGTGGTTACCGAGGACGTCTCCCCGCCGCAGGCCCAGCAGGCCGGGTTGCTCGGGTTTTTGATCCCCATGTTCCTCTTGATCTTCATCGTCGGCGGCTCGATGGGGGTGGTGATTGACGCCACCGCGGGGGAGAAGGAGCGGGGGACGCTCGAGGTCCTCCTGGCCAGCCCGGTCCCGGTCTTCGAGCTCTTGCTGGGCAAGCTCGGGGCGGCGCTGGTCGTGGGCCTGCTGGCCACGGTGAGCGGCCTCGTGGGGGTGGTCCTGGGCGGGTTCCTCGTGGCCAGCAGGGCGCTGCCCCTGGACGAGGGTCTGACCCAAAGCGTCGCCTTTCAGATCGGCCTTGGTCCGCTCGGCCTGCTCTTCGTGACCGGGGTGCTGTTCGCGGTGATGGTGGTGGGGCTCGAGCTCTGGCTGGGGGTGATCGCCCGCTCCTACAAGGAGGCCCAGAGCAGCCTGGGCCTGCTCTACACCGCGCTGGTGGTGCCGGTCGCGATCCTGGCCACGGCCTCCGCCTTCATCGGGGAAAACCCCCTTTACTTCGCGATTCCCGTGGTCGGCCCGGCGATGTTCATGGACGCGGTGCTGCGGGCCAAGGCGGACCTCACCGCGGCCGGCATCACCTGGGGGTCGACGCTGGTCTACGCCCTCTTGAGCCTGGGGCTCGCCTACCGGAGCTTCACCCGCGAGGAGGCGGTGTTCCGGAACTAGCCGCGAGGGCCTCAAACAAGCCCTCGACCGGGGCCGCCGGGGCCTGGTGCAGGCCGGGTTCGTAGTCAAAGAGCACGTGGCTCGCGCCGAGCCGCCGGGCGGCTTCGAGGAAGGTCTCCTTGAGCGGGCGGCTCGCCAGCTCCAAGGGCACGAGCCCCTTCGCCGCGGGGTTCCCCAGGACGAAGGCGGCCGCCCGGGCTTCCTCGGTCCAGGCCAGGACGAACTTCATCGCCCCGGCCTGCATCACCAGGTGCTCGCCGGGGCGTTCGGGGTCCTCGAGGACGAACCAGGGAACGGAGAGCAGGTCCATCTTCGGGATCGGGGGCCCTTCGGGGCCCCCGTGCTTAGTCGGCGCGGTCGCCCTCGTCGAGGCGGAAGCCGACCTCGAGCACGACCTGGAACTCGACGACCTCGCCGTCCTCGATGCGTCCGCGGACCTCCTTGATCTCGAACCAGTCGAGGTGGCGGAGGGTCTCCGAGGCGCGCTTGATCGCGCCCTTGACCGCCGGGCCGATGCCGTCGGGGCTGGTGCCCACCAGGGTGATCTTCTTGTAGACCTTGCTCATCGTTGGCTCCTTCCGTCTTCCATCTTAGCGGGTCGGGCAGCGCCCCGCCCCCGGATCGCGCACCCGCCCCTTGACGTCGACGAAACGAAAGCGGTAGCCCCCGGGGAGGAGGGTAAGCTCGAGGACCCCGTGGGCGTCGTCGACCACGGCCTCTGACCCCGGACGCTTGTGGCGAACTTGCCGGAGCGGGGCCCCGCCGGTCCCGACCACGAACTGGGTCGGCCCCGGGGTCCGGATGCGCTCGTAGTGGTGGTCGTGCCCGGCCAGGACGAGCGCGAAGCCCGCCGTCGCCAGCCGCCGCCAGAGCGTCTCCAGCCGGGGCGCGTCGCCGTGGACGCCGGAGCTAAAGCGGGGATGGTGCATGAAGGCCAGCTTGCAAGGGGCTCGGTCCCCGGCGAGCGTGGCTTGCAACCAGCGGTCCTGGGGGCTGCCCTGGTCCGTGGGGAGGTTGGTGTTGATCGCGTAGAGCGACCAGTCCCCGAGGCGCACCCGGTAGGCGCCGAGCGGCCCCGCCGCGCGGTCGGCGAAGTAGGCGAAGTAGGCGGCGGCGCTTTTCGTGTAGTACTCGTGGTTGCCGGGAACCGGGTAGGTGCGGGGTTTGAAGCGGCCCCAGGAGGGATGGTAGCAGCGCGCGAAGTCCCGCGCGCGACCACGGGGGTAGGCCAGGTCCCCGAGCGCGAGCACCGGTGCGCTTCCTTCCGGGTCCAGGCGGGCGATCAGGCGGGCGGTGGCCTCGTCCCCGTTGCGGCCGCAGACCGCGATGTCGCCGGCGGCGAAGAGCCGACGCGCGTCCTCGCCGGCGGCGAACAGGCTCAAAAGAAGGGCGAAGAGGAGCGCCAGCGCGCGCTTCAAAGCAGCCGTTCCGCGATCTCCACCGCGTTCAGCGCCGCTCCCCTGAGGAGCTGGTCGCCGACGACGAAGAAGTCGAGGGCGTGTTCGAAGGCCAGGTTCTGGCGGATGCGGCCGACCTCGACGTCCCACTGCTCGGTCGCGGTGAGGGGCATCGGGTAGCGGTGTTCCTCCGGCGCGTCGACCACCTTGACCCCCGGGGCGGCCTCCAGCACTCGTCGGGCGGCGTCCGGAGTGACCGGACGCTTGAAGCGGACCGTCGCCGCCTCGGCGTGGGCCCGCAAGGTGGGGATGCGCACCGCGGTGACGCTGATCTTAAGTTCCGGGGCCTCGAAGATCTTTTGCGTCTCCCAGACGACCTTCATCTCCTCGCGGGTGTAGCCGTTCTCCAGGAAGCGGTCGATGTGGGGGATCACGTTGAAGGGAAGGGGGTGCTGGAAGACCCGGGCCTCGACGGGCTGGCCCTCGAGGGCGGCTCGGGTGCCCGCGAGGAGCTCGGCCATCCCCTCGGCGCCGGCCCCGGAGGCCGCCTGGTAGGTGCTGACCACCACGTGGCTGGCCTCGAAGGCCCGGTGCAGGGGCCAGAGGGCCATCGCCAGGATCGCGGTGGTGCAGTTGGGGTTGGCGATGATGCCCCGGTGGCGCTCGAGCGCCTGGGGGTTGATCTGGGGGATGACCAGGGGCACCTCGGGGTCGTAGCGCCAGGCCGAGGAGTTGTCGATGACGATCGCGCCGCCCTCGACCCAGACCGGGGCCATCCGTTTGGCGAGGCCGCCCCCGGCGCTGGCCAGGACCAGGTCCACGGGGAGCGGGCCCTCGGGCAGGGCCTCGACGGGGATCGGCTCGCCGGCGAAGGAAAGGCGCGTCCCCGCCGAGCGCGGGCTTGCGTAGAGCCTGAGCTCGCTCAGGGGAAAGCGCTTGGCCTCGAGGACCTTGAGGATCTCCCGACCCACGGCGCCGGTAGCGCCCACGACCGCGACACGCATGGGGTTAGGTTAGCACGCCCTGCATCTTTATGCGCGCCCCTCCCCGCCCAGGAGGGCGAGGTCGCCGAGGGCCTTGAGGGGCGCGACCACCCGTTCCAAGAGCGCGAGGCGGTTTTGGCGCAGGGCGGGGTCCTCGTGCATCACCAGCACCCGGTCGAGGTAGGCGTCGAGCCGGGCCTTGACCTTGAAGAGGGCTTCGAGCGCGTCCGAGAAGGCGTCGGCGTCGAGGGGCGGGGGGGGCTCGGCGGGGTCGAAGGGGGGGATCTTGGCCTCCGCGGTGGCGAGCAGGGCCTCGACCGCGCGCTCGAGTGTCGCAAGCGCCTCGAAGAGCTGGGCCTCCTCCTGGCTCTCGAACCGGGCGGGGTCCAGGGCCAGGGGGCCCTCGGCCTTCTTCAGCAGGTTGGCGGCGCGTTTGTAGAGCAGGAAGAGGTCGGTGAAGCGGGGGTCGTGCATCAGGGCCTTCAGGACCAGCGCCCGGAGCACCACGCCGCGCACGCTCTCGCTCGCGGCGCGGGCGGCGCGGAAGGCGAGGACCGGGACCCCGTGCCGTTGCAGGAGGGTCTCCAGCCGCTCCCAGGTGAAGGCCTCGGCCTCGACCAGGGCGTGGGGGCCGACCTCGAGCCCGGTCTCGCGGTAGGCCTCGCGGGCGGCCTCGAAGGCCTCGCCGAGCCGCAGCCCGTAGCCCCTGGCCCCGAGCACCCGGACCAGGGCGAAGGCGGCGCGGCGCAGCCCGAAGGGATCGGCGGAACCCTTGGGCCGCTGGCCGAGGTGGAAGAAACCGAGCAGGGTGTCGGCGCGGTCGGCGACCGAGAGGACCGCCCCGGCGTCGGTCTCCGGCAGGGGACCACTCGCCCCCTCCGGGCGCATGGCGTCCTCGAGCGCTTGGGCCACCGCCTCGGGGTGGCCCTCCTCGAGGGCGTAGTGCTTGGCCATCGTCCCCGCGAGCTCGGGGAACTCGTAGACCATCTGGGTGCCCAGGTCGGCGAAGACGAGCGGCGCGGCCGCGGCGACGATCGCCGGGTCGGCCGGGGTCTTGGGGGCGAGCCGCTTCGCCGCGGCGCCCACGCGCTCGGCCTTGTCCCACATCGTTCCCAGTCCCCGGGCGAAGGCCATGCCCCGGAGCTTTTCCCGGTGTTCGACGAGCGGGGTCTTGAGGTCCTGCCGCCAGAAGAAGACCCCGTCGTCGAGCCGGCCCTTCAAGACCCCTTCGTAGCCTTCGCGGATCTTCCCCAGGTCGCCCTCGTTGTTCGCCACCCCGACGAAGGCGTTCTCCAGCCGGCCGCCCGGACGGCGCACCGGGAAAAAGCGCTGGTGGTGGATCATGATCGTGGCCAGGACGGGATCGGGGAGGGCCAGGTAGTCGGGCGCGAAGCGCCCTAAGACCGCGACCGGCCACTCGACCAGCCCGGTCACCTCCTCGAGCAGGGCCTCGGGCACGACCGCCTCCAGCCCTTCGGAGAGGGCCAGGGTCTCGACCTCGAAGAGGACCCGCGAGCGGCGGGTCGCGGGGTCGGCGACGACCTTGGCCTCGTGGAGCACCGCCTCGTAGGTCGCGGGGTCCTCGATCTTGAAGGCCTCCGGGGCCATGAAGCGGTGCCCCCGGGTCTCGCGTCCGGCGCGCACGCCGAAGAGCTCCAGGGGCAGCACCTCGGCGTCGAGCAGGGCGACGACCCAGCGCACCGGGCGCACGAAGGGGCCGAGCCCATTGCCCCAGCGCATCTTGCGCTCCGCGGGCAGGTCGCGCGCCACCCGTGCCAGGAGCTCGGGCAACACCGCGCGGGCCGGACGGCCTTCCTCCACCACCCGGGCGAAGACGTAGGGGCCGCGTTCGGTCTCCTTGACGTAGAGCGCCTCGACCCCCACCCCCAGGCTGCGGGCGAAGCCCAGGGCGGCCGGGGTGGGCGCGCCGTCCTTGAAGGCCGCGGCGGCCGGAGGGCCGCGGCGCTCCTCCTCCTTGCGCGCCTGCTGCTCGGCGAGCCCCTCGACCCGGACCGCGAGCCGGCGCGGGGTGGCGAAGCCCTCGAGCTTCTGGTAGCTGAGCCGGGCCGCCTCGAGGGCTTGGGCGAGCTGGGTCTTGAGCGCCGCAAGGCCGCGTTCCACGTAGTCCGCGGGCAGCTCCTCGGTTCCGATCTCAAAGAGCAGCTTCACGGGTACCCTCCACGAACTTGGTCAGGTAGGCCTTGGCGGCCCGCTCCGCCAGCCGCCGCACCCGCTGCACGTAGGCCTGGCGCTCGGCGTGGGAGAGGGCGCCGCGGGCGTCGAGCAGGTTGAAGGTGTGGGAGGCCTTGAGGACGAACTCGTAGGCAGGGTAGACGAGGGGGACCTCAAGGTCCAGCAGGCGGGTCGCCTCTTCCTCGAACTCGTCGAACCAGCGGCGCAGCCTCTCGACGTTCGCGGCCTCGAAGTTGTAGTGGCAGTGCTCAACCTCGAAGTCCCGGCGCAGGTCGCCGATCGTGACCCCGGGGGCCCACTCGATCTCGAAGACGTGGGCCTTCTTTTGCAGGTACATGGCGATGCGCTCGAGCCCGTAGGTGATCTCCACGCTCACCGGGTTCACGTCCTGGCCGCCGACCTGCTGGAAGTAGGTGAACTGGGTGATCTCCATCCCGTCCAGCCAGACCTCCCAGCCCAGCCCCCAGGCCCCCAGGGTGGGGGATTCCCAGTTGTCCTCAACGAAGCGCACGTCGTGCTTTTTGGGATCGATTCCGATCGCCCTGAGGCTCTCCAGGTAGCGCTCCTGGACGTCCGCCGGCGAGGGTTTGAGGATGACCTGGTACTGCCAGTAGTACTGGAAGCGGTAGGGGTTCTCCCCGTAGCGCCCGTCCTGGGGCCGCCGCGACGGGGCCACGTAGGCGACCCGCCAGGGGGCGGGGCCGAGGGCGCCGAAGAAGGTGGCCGGGTAGAAGGTCCCGGCTCCGACCTCGATGTCGTAGGGCTCGTTGATCACGCAGCCTTCCTGGCTCCAGAAGGCGTGGAGCTTTAAAACCAGATCCTGGAATCGCATCGCCCCCCCTTTGGTGAGCCGGGGCGCAAACCGCCCCGGCTAAGGCGCGGATACTATATCATGGCGATAAGGACCTTAAGGGACGTCTTCATCATGCGAAAGGGGTTTTGGCGTTGAACAGGTACGACGATCGCGCAAGGCTCGTGTTTCACTACGCCCGGGAGGAAGGGAGCCGGCTGGGTCACTCGATGATCGGTCCCGAGCACCTGCTCCTGGGCCTGATGCGCGAAGGCGGCACCGCCGCCAAGATCCTCGCCGAGTACGGCGCCAACCTCGAGGTGATGCGGCGGATGGTTGAGGACCTCGAGGGGCGCGGCGAGGGTACCCGCGCCGGCGAGCCCCCGGCGATCACCCCCCGGGCGCGGCGGGTCATGGAGCTGGCCAGCGCCGAGGCCCGGGGTATGGGCAGCCCGGTGATCGGGACCGAGCACATCCTGCTCGGGATCATCCGCGAGGGCGAAGGGGTCGCCTACCGCATCCTCACCCACTTCGTGAAGGACCTCGACGCGATTCGCTGGCGCATCCTGGCCAACGCCGAGGGTGGCGGGGAGCCGCGCGAGAAGGAGCCGCAGACCCCCTTCCTCGACGAGTACGGGCGCGATCTCACCAAGGAGGCCCGGGAGGGCAAGCTCGACCCGGTGATCGGCCGCGCCGAGGAGATCAACCGGGTGATCCAGATCCTGGCCCGGCGCACCAAGAACAACCCGGTGCTGGTCGGGGACCCCGGCGTGGGCAAGACCGCGATCGTCGAGGGCCTGGCCCAGGCGATCATCGAGGGTCGGGTGCCCCCGGTGCTGCGGGGGGTGCGGGTGGTGCAGATCGACCTCGCCGGGGTGGTCGCGGGGACCAAGTACCGCGGCGAGTTCGAGGAGCGGCTGCGGCAGATCATTGAGGAGCTGAAGAGCGCCAAGGTCATCGCCTTCATCGACGAGCTGCACACCCTGATCGGCGCCGGTGGCGCCGAGGGCACGCTGGACGCGGCGAACATCCTCAAGCCCGCGCTGGCCCGGGGCGAGATCCAGGTCATCGGGGCCACGACCACCGGGGAGTACCACCGGCACATCGAGAAGGACCCGGCGCTCGAGCGCCGCTTCCAGCCGGTGATCGTCCTCGAGCCGAGCCCCTCCGAGACCCTGGAGATCCTCAAGGGCCTGCGGCCCCGCTACGAGGCCCACCACGGGGTGGCGATCCCCGACGAGATCCTCGAGCTCTCGGTCAAGATCGGCGAGCGCAGCCTGCCGGGGCGGAACTTCCCGGACAAGGCGATCGACCTGATCGACGAGGCCGCGAGCCGGGTGCGGCTCAACGCCTCGCTGGGCCTGCCGGTGGCCGAGGAGGAAGACGGCACCCCGGTCGTCTCTCGCGAGGACGTCGAGAGCGTGGTCGACTCCTGGGGTGGCGTCTACGTCGACGACAAGGACGACGCCCAGCTGCTGGCCTTGGAGGAGGAGCTGAAAAAGCGCGTCGTCGGTCAGGAGGCCGCGGTGCGCGCCCTGGCCAGCGCTTTGCGCCGGGCCCGGGTGGGGCTTGGCGGGCGCACCCGGGTGGCCGCTTCCTTTCTCTTCGTCGGCCCTTCGGGGGTGGGCAAGACCCAGCTGGCCAAGGCGCTGGCGGAGACCCTCTTTGGCTCCGAGCGGGCGCTGGTGCGCTTCGACATGTCGGAGTTCGCCGAGCCCCACGCGATCTCCAAGCTCATCGGGGCCCCGCCGGGCTACGTCGGCTACGAGCAGGGTGGGCGGCTGACCGAGGCCATCCGCCGCCAGCCCTTTAGCGTGGTCCTCCTCGACGAGATCGAAAAGGCCCATCCGGACATCTACAACACCTTCCTCCAGGTCCTCGACGAGGGCCGGCTCACCGACGGCCTGGGGCGTACCGTGGACTTCCGCCGGGTGATCCTGATCATGACCTCGAACACCGGCTTCAACGTCGGTCCCGGCATCGGGTTCACCGGGAACGAGGTGGACACCGAGTCGCCGCTGAAGGCGCTCTTCACCCCGGAGTTCTTGGACCGCCTCGACGAGGTGATCCGCTTCCGGCCGTTGACCGAGGCGGAGCTGGTCCAGATCGCGGGGATGATGCTCAAGGAGATCGAGGAGGAGATGGCCGCCCGCGAGGTCGAGGTCAGCTTCGCCCCCGAGGTCGCCGAGTGGGTGGTGCGGCACGCGGAGAAGACCGGCTCCGCCCGGCAGCTGCGGGCCGTGGTGCGGGAGAAGGTCGAGGACCCGCTCTCGCTGGCGGTGCTGAAGAACCCAGGCGCGCGCCTTCTGGTCACGGTCAAGGGCGACGAGCTCGGGTTTGAGGAAGCCCTGAGCCTGGCCTGATGGCGCGGCTGGGCTACGTCTGCGTGGCGTGCGGCTACAAGGCCGCCAAACCCCTGGGTCGCTGCCCGAGGTGCGGCGCCTGGGGGTCGTTTCAGGCCGAGGCCCCGCCGAGCGCGTCCAAGGGGCGGGCCCGACCGGCCGAGGCGACGCCGCTTTCCCGGGTCCCCCTGGAGGAGGGGGACCGGATCTCCTCCGGGCTTTCTGAGGTGGACCGGGTGCTCGGTGGGGGGTTCGTCCCCGGCGAGGCCGCGCTCCTGGGTGGCGAGCCGGGGGTGGGCAAGAGCACCCTCCTCCTGCAGATCGCCGATCGTTTGGTGGGTCAGGGCAGGCGGGTGGTCTACGTCGCCGGGGAGGAGTCCCCGGCGCAGATCCGGCTGCGCGCTGCGCGGCTCGGGGTGCGCGGGGAGGTCTTGGTGGTCAAGGAGACCGCGCTCGAGCCCTTGGTCGCAGCGCTCGAGGCCGAGGCCCCGGACGCGGTCTTCGTGGACTCGATCCAGAGCCTGGAGGCCGAGGGACTTCCGGGGAGTCTGGTCGCGGTGCGCAACGCCACCCAGCGCCTGACCCAGTTCGCCAAGGCCCAGGGGGCGGTGGTGGTGCTGGTGGGCCACGTGACCAAGGAGGGCACCGTCGCCGGCCCCAAGACGATCGAGCACGTCGTCGACGCCACCTTCTACCTGGAGACCGCCGGGCTCTACCGCGTGCTCCGGGCCCAGAAGAACCGCTTCGGGCCGGTGGGGGAGGTCGGGGTCTTTCGCATGCAGCGCGAGGGGCTCTCCCCGGTCGAAAACCCCTCGGAAGCCTTCCTCGCCGAACGTCCCCGGGGGGCGCCGGGCAGCGCGGTGGGGATCGCGCTCTCCGGGGAGCGGCCGCTGCTCTTGGAGGTGCAGGCCCTGGCCGCCAAAAGCCCCTATGCCGCGCCCAAGCGGGTGGTCCAGGGCCTGGATCCGCGCCGCGTCGACGTGGCCTTGGCGGTCGTCGAGCGGCGCTTGGGCCTCAGGCTGGGGCAGCTCGACGTCTACGTCAACCTCGCCGGAGGGCTGCGGGTGGCCGATCCCGGGCTGGACCTGGCGGTGGTGCTCGCGGTCTACTCTGCCGTCGTCCAGCGTCCGCTCCCCGACCGGCTGGCCCTCGTCGGCGAGGTGGGCCTGGCCGGAGAGGTGCGTAGCGTGGTGGGGCTCGAGCGCCGCATCGAGGAGGCCGGGCGCGCGGGCTTTTCGGACCTGCTCCATCCCGGCGCGGTGAAAAACGTCGAGGAGGCGGTCAGGAAAGCGTTAGGCTGAGAACGTGCGGCGACTGGTCACCGCGTGTCTGCTCCTCGCCTTCGCGGCGTTGGCCTTTTTCATAGGGCGGACCTTCCTGCAAGACGGCCTGAGCCTCGCCTACTTCACCCTGGCCGGGGCGCTCTTTGGGCTGCTCTTGGACCTGCGCTGGGGCGCGCGGCTGACGGACGCACTGATCGCGCTCTTCGATCATCCTCCCGACGTCTACCTCGCGGCCAGCCTTGGGGTTATCCTGGCCCTGCTCGCCGGGGTCTTGCTCACCAACCTGCTCTCCCAGGTACCGGGCTTTGCCTGGTATCACTCGCTCATCCTCACCTTGCTGCTGGCCTTGGCCTTCGCCTGGGTCATGGTGCGCAGCCGCCGGCTCTTCATCCGCGAGTGGCCGCAGGCCCGCCGCAAGGGTGGCACGCTGCTCGACACTTCGGTACTGATCGACGGGCGGGTGGCGGAGGTGGCCCGCCTGGGCTTTTTGGAAGGGCCGCTCTACGTGCCGGACTTCGTGTTGCGAGAGCTTCAGGGGCTCGCCGACAGCCCCGACCCCCAGAGCCGGGCCAAGGGCCGGCGGGGGCTCAAGACCCTCGCCGCTTTGAAGGCCCAGGGGCTTGGCGTGCTCGGCACCGACCTCGAGGGCGAGGTCGACGAGGCCTTGCTGGCGCTCGCCCGGCGCGAGGGCATGCGCCTTTTGAGCAACGACAGCGCGCTCTTGGACCTGGCTAAGATCTACGAGGTCCCGGGGCTGTCTATCCACGCCCTGGCCGCGGCCTTGAAGGCGCCTTACCAGCCGGGCCAGGCGATCCGGGTACGGATCGAAAAGCGCGGCAAGGAGCCCGGCCAGGGGGTGGGCTACCTCGAGGACGGCACGATGATCGTCGTGGAGAACGCCGAGGGGCGCCGCGGCGAGTGGGTCGAGGCCACGGTGACCCAGGTCATCCAAACCCACCTGGGCAAGATGATCTTCGCGCGCCTCAGAAACCGCTAAACGCCGGCATGGCGTTATAATCCGCGTCGGTTGGAGGTGCGCCTTGAAGCTGCACGAATATCAGGCAAAGGAGATTCTGGCGAAGTACGGCATCCCGGTCCCGCCGGGGAAGGTGGCCTACACGCCGGAAGAGGCCAAGAAGATCGCCGAGGAGATCGGCAAGCCCGTGGTCATCAAGGCCCAGGTGCACGTCGGCGGCCGCGGCAAGGCGGGTGGCGTCAAGATCGCCAAGGACCCCAACGAGGCCTACGAGGTGGCCAAGCAGATCCTGGGCATGGAGATCAAGGGCCTGACGGTGAAGAAGGTCCTGGTCGCCGAAGCCGTGGACATCGACAAGGAGTACTACGCGGGCTTGATCCTGGACCGGGCCTCGCAGCGGGTCACGTTGATGGTCAGCCGCGAGGGCGGCGTGGACATCGAGGAAGTGGCCCGGGAGAACCCCGAGGCGATCGTCCGCTACCGGGTGGAGCCGCACAAGGGCTTCCGCCCCTTCGAGGCGCGCCAGGTCGTCCTCGACGCGGGGCTTGAGGGCAACCTCAACAAGCTCGCCGATGTCCTGGTCAAGCTGGCCCGGGCCTACGAGGGGGTCGACGCCTTCCTCGCCGAGATCAACCCCCTGGTGGTCACCAAAGAGGGGCAGATCCTCGCCGTGGACGCGAAGATCGACCTCGACGACAACGCCCTCTTCCGCCACCCGGACCTCGCCGAGCTGCGCGAGGTGGAGGCCGAGCACCCCCTCGAGATCGAGGCCCTGAAGTATGGCTTCGCCTACGTCAAGCTCGACGGCAACGTCGGCATCCTGGGCAACGGCGCAGGGCTCGTGATGTACACCCTGGACCTGGTCAACCGCGCCGGGGGTAAGCCCGCGAACTTCCTCGACATCGGCGGCGGCGCCAAGGCCGACGTCGTGTACAACGCGCTCAAGCTGCTGGCCAAGGACCCCGACGTCAAGGGCATCTTCATCAACATCTTCGGAGGGATCACCCGCGCCGACGAGGTCGCCAAGGGGGTGATCCGGGCCCTCGAGGAGGGCATCATCAAGGTTCCCGTGGTGATGCGGGTCGCCGGCACCGCCGAAGAAGAGGCCAAGCGCCTCCTTGAGGGCAAGCCGGTCTACATGTACCCGAACTCGATCGAGGCCGCCCGGGCGATCGTCAAGATGGTGGAGGAAAAGCGATGATTCTGGTCGATCGAAACACCCGCGTTCTGGTTCAGGGCATCACCGGCCGCGAGGGCTCCTTCCACACCAAGCAGATGCTCGACTACGGCACCAAGATCGTCGCCGGGGTGACCCCGGGCAAGGGCGGTCAGGAGGTCCATGGGGTGCCGGTCTACAACTCGGTGAAGGAGGCCAAAACGCACCACGAGATCGACGCCTCGATCATCTTCGTGCCGGCCTTCGCGGCCGCCGACGCGGCGCTCGAGGCTGCGCACGCCGGGGTCCCGCTGGTGGTCTTGATCACCGAGGGGATCCCCACCTTGGACATGGTCAAGGCGGTCAAGGAGATCAAGGACCTCGGCGTGCGCCTGATCGGGGGGAACTGCCCGGGGTTGATCTCCGCCGAGGAGACCAAGATCGGCATCATGCCTGGCCACGTCTTCAAGCGCGGCAAGGTCGGCGTGATCAGCCGCTCGGGCACCCTGACCTACGAGGCCGCCGCGGCGCTCTCCGAGGCCGGGCTCGGGACGACCACCACCGTAGGCATCGGCGGCGACCCGATCATCGGCACCACCTTCAAGGACCTGCTGCCCCTTTATAACGAGGATCCCGAGACCGAAGCGGTGGTGGTGATCGGCGAGATCGGCGGCTCCGACGAGGAGGAGGCCGCGGCCTGGATCAAGGCGCACATGAAAAAGCCTGTGGTGGCCTTCATCTCCGGGCGAAGCGCCCCCAAGGGCAAGCGGATGGGCCACGCCGGGGCGATCATCATGGGCGACGTGGGTACGCCCGAGTCCAAGGTTCGCGCCTTCGAGGAGGCTGGGGTCCCGATCGCGGACACCATCGACGAGATCGTGGACCTGGTCAAACAGCAGCTCGGCTAGGCCAGCGCTTCGAGGCCCCCGCGGGGACACGTGTCCCCGCGGGGGCCTTTAGTCTTAGGATGTAGGGGGTACACATGGCGTACAAGGAACGGCTGGAGGAGATTCAGGCGCTGATGCGTCGGCTCGAGGCCGAAACCCCCGAGGCGATCCGCGCCTTCCAGGCTTTTTTGGCGGCGGTGGAGCGTCCAAGCCCGCTCGACCTCAAGCAAAAGGAGTTGATCAACGTCGCCCTGGCGGTGGCCGCCCAGTGCGAGTGGTGCATCGCCTTTCACGTCAAGGGGGCGCTGGAGGCCGGGGCCAGCCGCGCCGAGGTGCTGGACGCGGCGATGCAGGCGGTGCTCATGCACGGCGGGCCGGCGCTGATGTACCTGACCCCGGTCCTCGGGGTGCTCGACGAGCTCGGGACCTAGTTCCCCGCGGCCCGTGCCCGGGCTTCGAGGGCTTTAAGCCGCCGGGCCACCGAGGGGTGGTTGTGGAAGATGGCCTCGATCCAGGCTGGGGGCTCGGGGTCCTCGAGGTTGTCCCGGGAAAGGACCAAGAAGCTCCGCTTGAAGGCTTCGAGGTCCCCCGTGAGGTCGAAGGCGAAACGATCGGCGGCGAACTCCTGCTTGCGGATCAGGGCGTTGAGCAAGAGGCTGCCCAGGAAAAAGGCGAGTATCGTGCCCAGGTAGAAAAGGGGAAAGTGATCCAGCGCCGGGGTGCCCATCATGGCCTCGCCCACGATCAGGGACACGAAGAGGAGGGCCGTAAACTGCACCAGCCCGCGTGAGGTGTCGCGGTGCTTGATGTGGCCGAGCTCGTGGGCCACGACGAAGGCCAGCGCCTCGGGGTCCAGGGACTCGACGAGGGTGTCATAGAGCACGACCTCGTAGCCACCGGCCTTGGGGACCACCATGGCGTTGCTGCGTTTCGTCTTTTCCCCCGCCCGCGCCAGGTAGACCCCCCGAAAGGGGACCCCGGCCCGCTCGAAGATCGCCTTGATCTGGGCGACCAGCTCGGGATCCTCGACCGGCTCGGTCTTGAATTCCAGGCGGGCCATGAGGGGACCGAGCGCGTGGAGCAGCCCGGCGAAGGCGATGGCGATGATTAAAAAGCCCCAGATCGCGGTGTTTGGCCAGCGCAGGAGCACGGCGAAGACGCTGCCAAAGAGCACGGTCATCAGCACCAGGTTGACCGTGCTCTGCTTGGCCCAGTCCCAGAGCCAGCCGCCAAGCCCCTGGCGCGTCATGCCGAGCCGGAGCTCGATCCAGCGATGAAGGAAGGTGAGCGGCAGGTTGAAGAGCGTCTGGCCGAAGAAGAAGACGAGCGCGTAGAGCCAGGGGTTCTCCCCCGCGATTCGATTGGCCGCAGCGCCAAGGGGGGTCAGCATCCATAGCCCGACGTAGGCCAGGATGAGCGCCAGGTTCAAAAGGTTAAGGGTGACGCGCATCCGCTCCTGCCAGCGCGCCTGTTTCAGGCCTTCCTCACCCAGTGCGGCGTGGATCTCGGCGATCAGGTCCATGGTCTACTCCAGCACATGACGCTTCAAGAAGGCGTCGGCGCGGCGGATGAAGTCGAGCCGGTTGTCAAAGCGCACGAAGCCGTGGCCTTCGTCGGGGTACTCGACGTACTCGACCGGCTTGCCCATCTTCCGCAAGGCCTCGACGATCTGCAAGCTCTCTTGGCGCTTGACCCGGGGGTCGTTTGCTCCCTGGCCGATGAGCAACGGGGCCCGGATCTTCTCCGCGTGAAAGAGGGGCGAGGCCGCGCGCAAGAGTTCGGTGTCCGCTTCGGGGTGGCCCATGCGGGTGTAGAAGAGCGAGAGCATCGGCTTCCAGTAGGGGGGCACGCTCTCGAGCAGGGTGAAGAGGTTCGAGGGGCCGACGAGGTCCACCCCGGCGGCGTAGAGCTCGGGGGTGAAGGCGAGGCCGGCGAGGGTGGCGTAGCCGCCATAGGAGCCACCCATGATCGCGACGCGATTGGGATCGGCGATGCCCTGCTCGACGAGCCATTGCACCCCGTCGCTCAGGTCGTCCTGCATCGCCCGGCCCCACGCCTTGTTCCCGGCGTTCAGGTGATCCTTGCCGTAGCCGGTGGAGCCCCGGAAGTTGGGTTGCAAGACGGCAAACCCGCGGTTCGCAAGCCACTGCGCCCAAGGATCGAAGCCCCAGGTGTCCCGGTGCCAGGGGCCTCCGTGGGGCAGGATGACCGCCGGGAGCCTTTGGGCGTCGCGTCCTCTGGGCAGGGTGAGGTAGGCCTCGATCACCCGGCCGTCACGGGCGGGATACCGCACGACCCGGGTCTTTGCCAGAGGGTAGGCCTTGAGCGCGGGCTGGACCTCCCCGAGGAGGGTGCGCTCGCCGGTGTCCCGGCGGTAGCGCCAGTAGCGACCGGGTTCGTCGTCGTTGGTTTCGAAGAGGATCCAAACGCGGTCCGAGAGGTCGCGGCTGGTGACGTAGACGTCGCCGGTAAAGGTTTCGGCGATGCGTTCGAAGTCGGGCTTGAGGGCATCGTCCAGGACGATCCAGCCCAGCCGGTCGCGCATGATCGCGATCGCGTCGGGTTCGGATTTCCGGGGGTGGAAGAGGAGGGCTGGCCGCCCGCCGACGTGGGGGGTCAGGTCGTAGTCCGGGTCCTCGGCGAGGAGGGCCTCCTCGCCGGTCTTCAAGTCCTTGCGAACCAAAGCGGCGGTGTCGCGGCCGATCGAGGAGACCAGGTAGAGGGCGTCTCCATGGACGGCGAGGGGCTGGGTGGCAAGGCCGTCCTCGAGCCCCCAGCGCAGGAGCGGGCGCCATTCGCCTTCCTCGAGGACGAAGAGCTCCCCGCCCCCCTCGTCGGTCGGGCGGTAGGCGACCCGGGGTCTGAAGGCTTCGTCGGCGAGGACCTCGACGAAGCCCGGGTTCTCCAGCACCCGGGTGCGTTCCCCGGTGCGCGTATCGATGCGGTAGAGGTCGTGAAGCCGGGGGTCGCGGTCGTTCAGGGCCACCAGGATCTCGTCGGGGAACTCGGGGCGCAGGGCGACGGGCCGGGCCTGCACCCCTTCGCCGGGGGTGAGCAGCCGGGGCGTGCCGCCCTCGGGACCGATGGCGTAAAGGCGCCAGTTCTCGTCCCCGTCCCGGTCCTGCACGAAGACCAGGTCCCCGTTGTAAAGCCAGGTGTGGCCCAAGACGCCGCGCCCCCGGTCCTCGGTGACGCGCCGCTCCTCGCCGGTCTCGAGGTCCCGGACGAAGAGGTTCTTTGCCCCTTCCCAGGGGGCGATGTAGGCGATCTTGCGCCCGTCAGGGCTGAGCTCGACCCGGCTCATGGCTGGATCGGCAAAGAGCAGTTCCAAAGGAATCTCTTTGGGGTTCATGGGTTGACTATATCCGCTCAGTGGAGCGGGGCCGGTGAAAAATCGAACGGGTAGCGCGGCCCCAGAAAGAGGGTGAAGCCCCGGCCTCCGGACGCGCCGACGCGCAGGGTCAGCGCGCCGGAGAGCGCGTAGGCGTAGCTCCCGTAGCCGGAGAGCTCGAGCTCAAGCCCCGCTCCCGTCCCCGGAGCGTAGGTCAGCCGGGGGATCAGCGCCAGGTGGCTGAGGTAGAAGAACCCGTCCGGGCTCGCCAGGTCCAGGGGCAGCAGGGTGCGGTAGCCCAGGGTGAAGGTCGGGCGCCCGTCCTCGATCAGGCCGGCCTCGAGGCCGTCGGCCCGGGCCACCAGGCTGAGCCGGTGCCAGGCCAGGCCGTTCCAGCCGAGCATGGCCTCCCCGCGCAGGCCATCGCTCCACCCGCCCCAGACGCGGTCGCGCCCCCGGGCGTAGGCGAGCCGGTAGACCAGGTCCAGGGAGACGGCTGCCTGCGCGCCTCCCGCGCCGAGCGCGGTGCCCGCCGCAACCTCGGTGGCGAGGGTGCCCTTGGCCAGGCCGTGGGCGGCGGCGCGCGCGCCTTGGGCGATCAGGGTGCCGGGCTCGGCGAAGAGGTTGAACTCCAAGCTTCGCCGCGCCAGGCCAAAGTTCGGGGTGTGCCGGTAGGCCAGGGCTAGGAAGGGCCAGCCCGCGACCAGGCGCCAGGCGTGTTCCAGGCTGTCGTCGAGCCCCGCGACGAGCAGCCCGCCGGGCAGGGGCAAAACGCCCCGCGGTCCGAGGGAGGCAACGGGGTCGTAGGGGGTCTCGAGGGGCTGAACGGGGGGCGATTCCGGGGCTCCTGTCGCCGTCCCCGTCCAGGCCTCGGCGGGTTCCGGTTGCACGGCGGCCCGGCGGAGGTGGGGGCCCTTGGGGGTGAGGGTGCTGTAGTAGAGGGTTTGGCCGTCCGCGACCGGGAAGAAGACGCCGGTGTCGGCCGCGAGGACCCTTTCCAGCCGGTCGTCTTCGGGCTGGATGCGAAACGCGGCGAAGGGTGCTTTGTCCCCGGCGAAGACCAGGAGGTCCTTCCCCCACCGCTGCAATCCCAAGACGAGCCTTCCCGGCGCGGGAAGGGGGCGAAAGCGGCCGTCGTCGAGCTGCCCTGGAAGGACCCGCCCGCTTTCCCAGAGCAGAAGAAAGAAGGGCTTCCCCGGGGCCAGGCCCACCACCCGCTGGCCCCGGGGGGCGGTCCAGATCAGGCGTCCTTGGCAGCGGATCCGATCCTCGAGGGGGCTTCGCTCCACCCAGCAAAGGCCCCCGTCGCCGGCCGCGGGGTGGTAGGCGTTCACGGCGACGCGCCGGGTGCGCCCGCGCTCGAGATCGAGCACGAAGAGGTCGCGCCGGTAGCCGCCGCCGTCTTCGGGTGTCAGGCGGTCGAAGAAGAGGGTGGCGCGGTCCTTCCAGCCCAGGGTGCCGATCGTCCGGTTGAGGGGGTGCAAAAAGCGCTTGTTCCCCACGACGATCGCGTCGCCATCGAGGTAGGCGAGCCGCCCCGTGGGGGAGAGGGCGGGCTTTTCCCCGGGGCCGAGGTCGGTGCCGGGAGCGGGGGCGGGCGCGGTCTGCTCCGCCCAAAAGCGCTGCCAGAGCGCCTCCAAGCCGGGCAGGTCGGGGTTCGCCCCCTTCCAGGCCCGGGCGAAGCTCTTGGGATCGGCGAGGGCCAGGGGCATGGGCAGGGCCTGGTAACGCAAAAAGGCCCGCTTCAAGGACGCGAACCCGTAGCGCTCGACGAGCTTTGCGACGAAGGCCCCACCGACCAGGTAGCGGGCCTCGCCGTAGGGCCAAAACGGGGTGGCGTTGGTCCCGAGCGCCCAGAAGGGAGGCGGGTCGGGCTTCAAGGCGCGGAGCAAAGCCGGGGTCAAGGGGTGGTGGAGGCGGCCGCCTCCCTCCCGCGACTCGAAGTAGACCGCGAGCCCCTCGGTCAGCCAGCCGGGGTAGGGCTTGGCGCTGCCTTCGAGCAGGAGCCCGATCCCCAGCCGCGGCCCCCTGAGGTGCAGGAGGTGGGCGGTCTCGTGGAGGATCAGGGTGTAGAGGGGGTCGGGGTTGTTGAGAAAGCGTCCGTCGTACTCGGGAAAGGTGTCCAAGAGCGTGGCCCCGGGACGGGGATAGGGGCTCGCCAACCCGTTGTAGGGGCCGGTTTCCGAAAGCCGGTAGACGAGCCGCCCCTCCGGCGCGCCGAGCCACGGCGAAAGGTCGCGGATCGCGGCTTCGGCCCGCGCCAACACCTCCCGTGCGCGGGCGTCATCTCCCGCTCGGTAGAGGACCTCGGCGTGCGGGCCCACGGCGCGCTCGAGGGCTACGGAAACCAGGAAGAGCCAGATGACCCCGACTAGGAGACGGCGCATGCCTCTAGCTTAGGACCTGTCCGGAGGGATGGCGGTGCGAAGGGTCAGAGGGCTCAGTGCGCCTTGCCGAAGTAGTCCTCGAGCTCCTCGGGCCGGATCAGCACCTCGCGGGGCTTCGAGCCCTGGTGCGGGCCAACGATCCCCATGGCCTCGAGCATATCCATCAGCTTCCCGGCCCGGGCGTGGCCGACGGAGAGCCGCCGCTGGAGGCGGGAGACCGATCCCTGCCCTTCCTCGACCACGATTCTGGCCGCGGCCTCGAGGAGCGGGTCGGAGAAGTCCATGCCCTTGGTTCCCTTGGCCGCACCGCCCACGAGCTCGGTGACTGGGCCGTCGAAGTCGGCGCCGTAGGTCTCGACGAAGGGGTCCTCGAAGGCTTGCTGGCGCAAGAAGGCGGCGACGCGGTGGATCTCGGTGTCCGAGAGGAAGGGGCCCTGCAGCCGCACCGGCTTGGCCAGGCCGGGCTGGTAGAAGAGCATGTCCCCCTGACCGGTCAGGCGCTCGGCGCCGGTGGCGTCGAGGATGGTTCGCGAGTCGTGGCTGGAAGAGACCGCAAAGGCGATGCGCGCGGGGATGTTGACCTTGATCAGGCTGGTCAGGATGTCCACGCTGGGGCGCTGGGTGGCCAGGATCAGGTGCATGCCGGTGGCCCGGGCCATCTGCGCCAGGCGCAGGATCGCCTGCTCGACCTCCTTGGGGCTGGTGATCATCAGGTCCGCGAGCTCGTCGATCACGATCACCAGGTAGGGGAGGGTGGGCTCGCCGGCCTCGCGCATCTTCTTGTTGAACTGCTCCAGGCTGCGCACCCCGGCCTTGGACATCATCTTGTAGCGCCGCTCCATGTGGGCCACTGCTCCGAGCAGCACCCCCGCGGCGTCGCCGGGGTTGGTGACCACCCCGCGCACCAGGTGGGGGATGCCGTCGTAGGGGGTGAGCTCGACCATCTTGGGGTCGATCATCAAAAAGCGCAGCTCGCTCGGCAGGTAGCGAAAGAGCAGGCTCATGATCAGGGTGTTCACGCTCACCGACTTGCCGGAGCCGGTGGAGCCGGCGATCAGGAGGTGGGGCATCTTGGCCAGGTCCCGGACCCAGAAGGCACCCTCGATGCTCTTGCCCAGGATGAGGGGCAGCTTGGCCCGGCTCGTTTGGTAGCTCTTGTCGAGGAGCGCTTCCGAAAAACGCACCAGCTCGCGTTCGGCGTTCGGGACCTCGAGGCCGATGACGTGCTTGCCCGGGATCGGGGCCTCGATCCGCACCGAGCCCACCGCCAGCGCCCGGGCCAGGTCGTTGGCCAGCGAGGCGATGCGGGCGATCTTCTCCCCGGGGGCGGGCTGGATCTCGTAGCGGGTGACGGTGGGCCCCCGGGCCCAGTCCACCACCCGGGCCTTGAGGCCGAACTGGGCCAGGGTCTCGTTGATCGTCTCCGCGCGCGCCGCGGTCTCGGCCTCGATCGTCCGGCGGTCCCGTTTTCTTTCCTCCGGGGGTTCGAGGAGGTCGGGGGTGGGCAGGGCTGGCCCGTCCGCGGGGGAAGGGGCGGGTGCCGGCGGGGGTGGGGTTTCCGGGGCTTGCGGAACCTCGATCTCGATCTCCAGCTCGGGCTCGACCTCTTCTTCGGCCTTGGAACTGGGCTGGAGGTTCGGGGGCGGGGCCTGGAGCCCGCTGGCCATGAGGAGCTTGTATCCGGCCTCCCAGGCCTCGGCCGGGGCTTCCTCGGCCCAGCGCCGCCAGCACTGCCAGGCCGAGAGCCGCGCCAGGGCTTCGCCGAGCTTGGTCTCCAGCGCGTTCCAGGCCTTCTTGCGTTCCTCGTGGGCCTTTAGCTCGGCCTCGAGATCCCCGGGAAGCCGCTCCCTGGCCGCGGCCGCCGCCCGGGAGAGCGCCCGGGCTTGCGTGGCGAGGGCCTTGAACTCGAAGAGCAACGCCCGGCGGCGTTCCTCCAGGTGGCGAACGAGCGGGGCCTCCCCGGTCAGCGGGGTGTTGAGGTGGGCGAGGGCGTCCTCGATCGCGCCCTCCACCGGTCTGGGCTCGGCCTCGATCTGGGTCTTGAGCTCCTCCGCCCGGGCCAACCGGACGTCCTCGAGGAGCTCGGCGAGGGCGTCGAGGTGTTCCGAGGGCTGGCGCGCCGCGGCCTTGAGGGAGGTGATCAGCTCGGCGAGGCCGCTGTGCTCGGGATAACGCCGGTAGAGCGCCTCGGCCTCCCTTGCCAGGGCGCCGGCCGCCTGCCGGATGCGACGCCGGGCGGCGCGGGCGGCGCGCCAAGCGGAAAACCGGGTATAGGCACGGGCCAGCGCACGCCCGCCCCGTTTCAGGGTTTCGAAGGGAGCCCGGCCGATCAGGAGGTCGAAGGTCAACAGGGCCAGGATCAGGGGAGGGAGCGGCCAGAGGAGGCCCACCGCCTCGGAGAGCCTCTTCTGGACGTGCGCGCCCAGCGTGCCGCCGAGGGTAGGGCTTAGGGGGGCCAAAAGCGGCAGGAGCCAGACCGAAAGCAGCCCCCCCAGCGTGGTGAGTCGGAGAAAGCGGCGAAGCGGCCAGCGTTTCAGCGCCCAGACCGCGCCCAGGCCGAAGGGCAGGGGGAGCAGGTAGGCGACGAGGCCCAAAGGCCGGCGAAGCCCTTCCTGGAGCATGCGGCCGAGGTCCCCGGAGAGGGGCGTGCTCGGCCAGAGGCTCGCCGCCAGGAAGAGGAAAAACCCAGAAAGCACCAGCGCCAGGGCCTCGAGGTCCCCGTAGGCCAGGCCCTGGCGCTTGGGCGTTTTCTTGCGCTTCGCCATCGGGGGCATTCTATACGCCAGCGTGCCCCCGGAAGGGAGTTACTTCAGCTTCTTCAGCGCCTCGACCACCGCCTGGGTGAGGTCGGTCGAGGGGTCGGCGTAGACCACCAGGTTGGACTGGGCGGCGACGCGGCGGTTCATGATGACCGCAAAGCCCTGTTCCTTGGCGACCTTGGCCACCACCGCATCGACTTCCTTGACGATGGGGTCCAGCGCCGCCTGGATCTTCGGAGCCCACTTGGCCTTGGCCTTGTTGTAGGCCTCGAGCAGGACCTGGTAGTCCTGGCGCTCCTTGGCCGAGGCCTCGCCGCTCTGGAGCTTCTTCTCCAGCGCCTTGAGCTGATCCACCAGCGGCGCCAGCTCCTTGTCCGCGTCCTTTCGCACCGCCTGCACCTTGCCGTAGTCGGGGTGGGCGGCGATCACCGTCTCGGCGTCGATGAAGCCGACGCGGGTGGGGACGTCCTTCTTTTGCGCCAGGGGAAGGGTGCCGAGCCCGATCAGGGCGAGCATCATAAGGATCCATAGAGGTCGCTTCATGGGGCCAAGCCTAGCCCGAGCGGCTAAGCCCTGGGTGAGAGCGGGACGTTTTTCCGGATCGGCCTGTGTTTTACTAAAACCACGAGGAGGCTGACATGCTGGTACGCGACTGGATGACGCCGAACCCGCTCACCGTGACCCCGGATACCCCCATTCTGGAAGCGATCAAGCTCTTAAAAGAGCGTGGCTTCCGTAGGCTGCCCGTGGTCAAGGACGGCAAGCTGGTGGGGATCGTCACCGACAAGGACCTCAAGGAGGCGATGCCTTCGAAGGCCACCACCCTCTCGGTGTGGGAGCTCAACTACCTGCTCTCCAAGCTCACCGTCGAGGAGGTGATGGCCAAGCCGGTGATCACCGTGCAGGCCGATGAGCCTTTGGAGGAGGCGGCGCTCTTGATGGAGGAGTACAAGATCGGCGGTCTGCCGGTGATGGAGGGGGACCGGCTGGTGGGGATCATCACCACCACCGACGTTCTCAAGGCCTTCATCGAGGTCCTGGGGCTGCGCGAGGGCGGACTTCGCATCACCTTTGATGCCCCCGACCGGCCCGGGGTGCTGGCCGAGGCGGCGAGCGTCGTCCCCCCGGCGAACATCATCTCGATCGCCACCTCCGGCCATCACGGCGACCACCGGCGGATCGTGATGCGGGTCAGGGGGCAGGGTGCCGAGGAGGTTCCCAAGAAGCTCGAGGCCCACGGCTTCAAGGTGGTGGACGTCCGCGAGCGGTGAGGCGCTGGTTCTGGCTGGTCCTGCTCTTCCTCGCGGCCTGCGCGCCCCGGCTCCAGGGGGTGGACCCGGCCAGGCCGCCGCGACCCTCGGCTTGGGGGCCGAAGCCGGCCCCGGTCGAGTGGTGGTACGTCTCCGCCTACCTGCCCGAGGAGGGCCTGGCCTTTCACTGGGCCTTTTTTAAGTTCTGGCCACCGGAGGAGGTGCGCCTTTGGGGTCTACCCTTCCGCTGGCTCTATCCCTACCCCCTCCACGCGGCGCACCTCGCGATCACCGACCTCGGCCGGGACCGGCTTCGCTTCTTGGAAAAGAGTGACTTTCCAAACCCCAGCGCGGTCGTCCGGGGCCCGCCGCTTCTTTTAAAGCTCGAGGACTGGCGGCTTTGGCAGGACGCCGAGGGGTTTGGCCTGGAGGCTGGGCCGTTGCGGCTTCGCCTGCGGCCCTTAAAGCCCCCGGTGGTGCATCCCCCGGGGTACTCCGGGACCGCGGAGACCGGCCGGCTGTACTACGTCTCCTACACCCGCCTGGGGCTATCGGGGACGATCGCTGGCCGGCCGGTCTCGGGCGTCGCTTGGATGGACCACCAGTGGGGGGAGCAGCAGGCGGGCTACGCCGCCCGCTGGGACTGGTTTGGGCTGCACCTCTCCGACGGCGGGGAGCTGATGCTCTACCGTATCCGCGACGCCCGCGGCGCGTTGAAGGCGATCCAGGCCGACGTCGTGGACCCTGCCGGGCGGGTGCGCCGTCTCGATCGGGTGGTGATGACCCCGCTCCGCGTCTGGACCTCGCCGGACACCGGGTACCGCTACGCGGTGGCCTGGCGCGTGCGCGCGGAGGGGCTGCGCCTCGACCTCCTGCCGCGGCGTCTCGCCCAGGAGCTGAAGGCCAGGACCACCCGCGTCGCCTACTGGGAAGGCCCGGTCGAAGGCGAGGGCGTCGCCTTCGGAAACCGGGTTCGGGCCTGGGGGATGGGCGAGTTCGTCGGCGGCCCCTTTACCCCTTAGAGGCCGATCGCGGCCTTGGCTTCCTTGAGGATCCGGGCCACCGTCTCCGGGTCCGGGGCCTCGGCGTAGATGCGTAGCACCGGCTCGGTGCCGGAGGGGCGGAAGAGGACCCAGGCGTCCTCGCCGAGGTGCCACTTGACCCCGTCCAGGGTCTCGACCTCGGTCACCGCGCGTCCGGCCAGGGGACGGGGGTCCCGGGCGCGGCGCATCGCTGCGTCCTTGGTCGCGTTGTCCGCAAGGCGCAGGTCGAGCCGGTCGAAGGCGTGGGAAAAGCCGATCTCCCGCTCGATCTCGGCGAACTGTTCGCGCAGCGACTTTCCGGTCACGGCCACCGACTCTAGGAGCAAAAGCGCGTTGTAGATCCCGTCCCGCTCCGGCAGGTGGCCGGCGACGCCGATGCCCCCGGACTCCTCGCCCCCGATCAGCACATCGCCCTTGAGGAACTCGTCGGTGATGTGCTTGAACCCGACCGGGGTGGTCTTGACCTCGAGCCCCAGCTTGGCCGCGAGGAGGTCGATGACCTTGGAGACCGAGAAGGTTTTGATCACCCGGCCGCGGTAGCCCTTGCGCACCAGGTGCTTGAGCAAGACCGCGAAGATCTGGTGGCTGTTGAAGTACTCGCCCCCGGCCAGCACCACCCCGATGCGGTCGGCGTCGCCGTCGGTGACCGCGGCGAAGGTGGGGTCCTCCTCGGCCTTCATCACCGCGATCAGGGTGCCGAGGTTCTTGGGGATGGGCTCGGGGTTGACGCCGTAGAAGAGCGGATGGGGCACGGCGTGGAGCTCGCGGACCTCGACGTCGAGCTTGGCGTGGCGGACAAACCCCGCGATCCAGCCGCCGCCGGCGCCGCCCATCGCGTCGTGGTAGAGGACGCCCTGGTGGCGTTTGAGGGCGTCCATGTCCAGGAGGCCCTCGATGTGGGCGTAGTAAGGGGTTTTGACGTCGAAGGGCTCGAGGGCGTGGGCGCTGGGGTCGAAGGCCTTCGGCGAGCTCGCGTCGAGCCGCGCTTCCACCGCGCGGACGATCTCCGGCGTGGCCGAGCCGCCGTAGGGCCCCTTGAGCTTGAAGCCGTTGTACTCCGGCGGGTTATGGCTTGCGGTGATCATCACCCCGCCGTCGGCGCCGAAGTAGCGCACCGCGAACGAGGTCACCGGGGTCGGCGTGGTGCGCTTGGCCAGGCGCGCCAGGAGCCCGTTGGCGGCCAGCACCTCGGCCGCCGCCCGGGCGAAACCCTGCGAGAGAAACCGGGTGTCGTAGCCGACGACGACCTGGTCCGCGCCTTCGGCCTTCAGGTAATCGGCGTAGGCCTGGGCGACACGGCGCACGTTGGCGAAGGTGTAGTTGTCGGCGATCACGTCCCGCCAGCCGTCGGTGCCAAAGCGGATGCGGCTCATGGTTTCATACTAGGCCTATTCTGAAAGCGTGGCGCCTAACCCGCCCGTCCGCGCTGCCCTCGCGGCCTACCTGCGCCGGTTGGGGGCGCGGCCCGTGGACCTCGGTGCGATCTCGCGGGGCGTGGCCATCGCCGGGCAGCAGGCCGGGCCCCTGGGTGGCCCGGCGCTCGTCGCCTACAAGGTGCGCACGGTGCTCGATCGCGCCGCGGCCGAGGGGGTGCCGCCGGTCTTCTGGATCGCCAGCCAGGACCACGACACCGCCGAGGTGGAGACGCTCTTTCTGCTCGACTTCGCGGAGGTGCCGCGGCGGGTGAACCTGGGGCTGCCGCGGGGCCGGCCGGTGGGGCGCCTGCCCTGGGCGCCCTACCTCGACCGGATCGCGGAGGTCCTGGCCTCGGCCACGTTCCCCCGGCCGACGCGCGAGGCGCTGCTCGAGGCCACCCTGGGGGCCGAGACCTACGCCGAGGCCTTTGCCCGGGTCCTCCTCTTCTTCTTCGGCGCGCGCGGTCTTTTGCCCTTCGATCCGATGGCTCCGGAGCTCGCCCCCTGTTTTCTTCCCCTGATCGAGGCCGAGCTCGAGGCCCCGCTGGCCTCGACCGAGGCGCTCCGTGCCGGCCAGAGGGCAGCGCGGGCGTGGGGGGAGAAGGCCCCTTTGGGCAGCCACCCCGAGGCCACCCAGCTCTTTATCGAGGAGGAGGACGGCGTGCGGCGCCGGCTCTTTTATCGCGGGGGGCGGTTTTCCACCGAGACGCGCGCCTACACCCGGCGGGCGCTCTTGGAGGTCGCCACGCTGGATCCGGCGCGGCTCACCCCGGCGGCCGGGCTGCGGCCGGTCTTTCAGGAGGCGCTCCTCCCCGCCCGGGCGTTCGTCGCCGGGCCCGGCGAACTCGACTACCTCGCCGAGCTGGGCCCGGTCTACGCCCGCCACGGCCTCACCCCGCCGCGCCTCGTGCCCCGGCTGCGCGCGCTCCTCGTGGAGCCCCCGGTCGCGCGCATCCTCGCCCGCTGGGCGCTTGCCGCCTGGGCCTACGTCGAGGCCCCCGATCGAGCCCTCGCCGAGCGGCTCCGGGCCGTGCTGGCCCGCGCTCTGGAGGCCGGCGCGGCGATCCAGCGGATCAGGGACGAGGCCGAGCGGGCGATGGCCGCGGTCGCCGCGCTCGATCCCACCCTGGTCCGCAGCGTTCAGGCGGCGCAAACGCAGGTCGAGGCGCGGCTGCTTCGCCTCCTCGACAAGCTGGCCCGGGCCCGCCTAAGGCGCGACGCCACCCTCGCCCGGCAGGCCGAGCGGCTCCGGCGGCACCTCCTCCCCGAGGGGCAGGTCCAGGAGCGGGTCCTGCCCTTCGCCAACGCCTACCTGAAGTTCGGCGACGACGCTTTGAAGGCGCTTTTCTCCGCGCCCGCGGAGGGTAAGGTGGAGATCAGGTTATGAGGCTTCCCCTTCCGGTCTTCGACGTCCACGCCCATCTGCCCTATGCCGGCGGTGACCTCTGGGGCCCCTGGGGACAGCGCTTCGCCGCCCGCTTCGGGGCGGAGCGGCTGCGGCGCATGGAGGCCAGGAACGCCGCGCTGCAACGCGACTGGTGGCGGGGCTACGGGTTTCCCGAGCCGGACGCCGACCAGCCCAGCCCTAAGGAGGCGGCCCGGCGCTACGCGGCCCTCGCCGAGGCGCTGGGGCTTTTGGGGATCAACTTCGTCACCGGTGGGGGAAACGCCCGTCTCGCCGAGGCCATCGGCCCGCACCCGCGGCTTTATGGCTTTGCCCACCACGACCCCTTCGATCCCAAGGCGCCGGAGATGCTCGCCGACGCGGTGACGCGGCTGGGCCTCGTCGGCTACAAGGTCTTCGCGCCGGCCCACGACCGTCGGCTCGACGATCCTGCCCTCGATCCCCTCTGGGCCACCGCGGAGCGGCTGGGGATCCCGGTGCTGGTGCACTTCGGCCCCCTGGGAGGCGCGGGGGGCGTGGCCGCGGGGCCGAACCTCAGCCCGCTGGTGCTCCACGACGTGGCCAAGGGTTTTCCCGACCTGGCCTTCATCGTGCCCCACTTCGGCTGCGGCTACGTGCGCGAGCTGATGCACTTGATGTGGGCGGCGGAGAACGTCTTCGTGGACACCTCGGGGAACAACGAGTGGCGTCGCTACCAGTGGCCGGTACCCACCATCAAGGCGCTCTTCAAGGCCTTCCTGGAGGCCTTCGGGGCGGAGCGGGTGCTCTTTGGCAGCGATAGCTCCCACTTTCCCCGGGGCTGGGTCCGGGCGTACTTCGACGAGCAGTTCCGCGCCCTTTGGGAGCTCGGGGTCAAGGAGACGGACCTCGAGCGCATCTTTTTCCACAACGCCCTAAGGCTGCTGCGGATTTCGCTAGACTGAAAAGCCGCATGGACGACCTCTTGGCGACGCTGAACGAGGAGCAACGGGCCGCGGCCAAGCACCACACCGGCCCGGCGCTAGTTATCGCCGGCGCCGGATCGGGAAAGACCCGCACCGTGGTGCACCGGGTGGCCTACCTGATGGCCCACTACGGCGTGCATCCCGCCGAGATCCTGGCGGTGACCTTCACCAACAAGGCCGCAAACGAGATGAAGACCCGCCTGGAGGCGCTGGTCGGACCGCGGGCCCGGGAGCTTTGGGTTTCGACCTTCCACGCCGCGGCGCTGCGCATTCTTCGCGCGTACGGCGAGGCGATCGGCCTCCCCCGGGGCTTTAGCGTCTACGACGACGACGACCAGCTCGGCCTGATCAAGGAGGTGCTCAAGAACCAGGGGGTCGAGGCCCGTCCGGTCGCGGTGCGTTCGGCGATCGACCGGGTCAAGTCGCGGCTCGCCGGGGAAGGGCTGGAGGGGGCGTTTTCGGCGCTCCCGGAGTGGACCGCGGGGCTAAAAAAGGAGGTCCTCTTCGAGGTCTACCAGGTCTACGAGGCGGCCAAGGCCCAGCTCGGAGCGGTGGACTTTTCGGACCTTTTGCTCAAGACCCTCGAGCTCTTTTCCACCCACCCCGAGCTCCTCAAGAAGGTGCAGCAGCGGGCCCGCTTCATCCACGTCGACGAGTACCAGGACACGAATCCCGCCCAGTACCGCCTGACCCGCATGCTCGCCGGCGAGGAGGCGAACCTGATGGTGGTCGGGGATCCCGACCAGTCGATCTATGCCTTCCGCGCCGCCGACCTGAGGAACATCCTGCGCTTTACCGAGGACTATCCCGAGGCCAAGGTCTACCGGCTGGAGACCAACTACCGCTCGACCGGGCGCATCCTGCGGCTGGCCAACGCGGTGATCGCGAAAAATCAGGGGCGTTTGGAGAAGACCCTGCGCCCGGCCAAGGGCGAGGGGCCGCCGGTCCGGCTCTTCGCCGCGTTCGACCACCGCGAGGAGGCGGCCTTCGTCGCCCGCGAGGCCAAGAAGTACCCCCCGGGCTCGGTCGCGGTGCTCTACCGCACCAACGCCCAGTCCCGCGTCCTGGAAGAGGCCTTCCGGCGCGAGGGGGTGCCGGCGCGGGTGATCGGTGGGGTGGCCTTCTTCGCCCGGCGCGAGGTCAAGGACCTCCTGGCCTACGCCCGCGCGGCCACCCACCCGGAGGACGCGTTGGCGCTGCGCCGGGTGCTAAACGTGCCGGCGCGGGGCATCGGTACCAAGAGCGTCGAGCGCCTCCTGGCGCTTGCCGAGCGTGAGGGGCTCTCCTTCTACGCCGCCCTGCGTCGGGCGAAGACGGTGCTGCCCGAGCGCCAGGCCCGCGCCGTCGAGGGGTTCTTGGAGCTGCTCGACCGGCTCGCCGAGCTCGCCGCGCTGCTGCCGCCGAAGGCCTTCCTCGCCGAGGTCATCGCCGCGACCGGCTACCGCGAGATGCTTCGCGCCGAGCCCGGGGGTGAAGAGCGGCTGGAGAACGTCGAGGAGCTCTTGCGCGCCGCCGGCGAGTGGCAGGAGGCCAACCAAGGCGGGATCGAGGCCTTCCTTGACGACGTCGCCCTGACCGCGCGGGCGGAGGAGCCGGGCGGTCCCGAGGGCGAGGCGGTCAGCCTGATGACCCTGCACAACGCCAAGGGGCTGGAGTTTCCGGTGGTCTTCCTGGTGGGGCTGGAAGAGGGCCTCCTGCCCCATCGCTCGGCGACCCAGGCTTTCGACCTGGAGGAGGAGCGGCGGCTTTTCTACGTCGGCGTCACCCGGGCCATGGAGATCCTCTACCTGACCTACGCCGAGGAGCGGGAGACCTGGGGGCGGCGCGAGCGCAGCGAAAAAAGCCGCTTTCTGGACGAGGTCCCCGAGGAGGTCATCGAGCGGGTGGGGGCGTTCTCCACTGCCGTGACGGCTTCGGCGACGCCGCCCGCCAGGGCCGAGGCCAGCGCGGGCGAACGCTACAAGGGCGGGGAGCGGGTCCGGCACCCCCGCTTCGGCGAGGGGATGGTGGTCGCCGCCAAAGGGGAGGGCGCGCGGGCCGAGGTGACCGTGCACTTCGAGTCGGTGGGCCTAAAAAAGCTCCTCGTGAAGTACGCTGGGCTCGAGCGGATAGGGTAAAACAAGGCGATGCGACGCGCGGCGCTCCTCTTCGTGGTTCTGGCCGGGCTGAGCCTGGCCAGCGGTCTTGACTTCGCGTTTGGCGTGCGGCGGCCGGCGACCGAGGCCTTTACCTCCTTCGTCGGCGGTAGCGTCGAGCTGCCGGGCATGGACCTGCGGGCCGGGCTGCGCTTTGGCGCACCCAGCGGCACCGTGCTCGAGGCCGCCGGCTTGGTCCATTTCCCGGTTCCCCTGCTTACCCCCTACGCCGGCGCGGGGGCGGCGTTGGGGCTGACCGTGGAGGAGGCCGGTGGCTACCGCCTGGCCCTGGGCGAGGCGGCCTACCTGATGGGGGTGGTGGGGCTGGCCCTGCCCGAGCGGGGCTATCGCCCCTACCTCGAGGCCGCCTACTACTTCGGGGTGCCTTCCGACTTCGTGCGCTACAGCATGGGCTTCGTGATGGAGGTGTTCTAGCGTGGTCATCCTGGTGCACGGTGGTGCGGGGCAGCTCAAAGACGAGGACGACGCGCGGGCGATCGCCGGCGTGGAGGCCGCCCGCGATGCCGCCTGGGCGCTGCTCAGCGAGGGCAAAAGCGCGATTGAGGCGGTGATCGCCGCGGTGCGGGTGCTCGAGGACGACCCCTTCTTCAACGCGGGGACCGGCAGCGCCCTGAACCGGGACGGCTTCGTGGAGATGGACGCCGCGGTGATGGACGGCGAGGACCTCTCCTTCGGCGCGGTGGGGGCGGTGCGCGACGTGAAAAACCCCATCCTCCTCGCCGAGGAGGTGCGCCACAGCGAGCACATCTTCCTCGTCGGCGAGGGGGCGAGCCGGTTCGCCCGCGAACGCGGTCTGCCCGCCTATTCCGGGGAGCGGTTGATCACCGAGCGGGCCCTGGCCCGCTGGAAGGAGGTGCGCCGCACCAGGGCGCGCACCTCGGGCACGGTGGGGGCGGTCGCGCTCGACGCTGAGGGACGCCTTGCCGCCGCGACCTCGACCGGGGGCATCGTCGACAAGCGTGTGGGTCGGGTGGGGGACACCCCGCTGGTGGGCGCTGGGACCTACGCCGAGGCCGGCCTGGGGGCGGCCAGCGCGACCGGGGAGGGGGAGTTCTTGGCCCGGGCGCTCGTCGCCTACCGCGCGGTCGCCGGGTTGCGTGAGGTCCCGGTGGAGGCAGCGGCCCGAGCGGCCCTGGAGCGCGCCCGGCGGCTCGGGGGCGAGGGGGGGCTGATCCTGGTCAGCGCGAAGGGGGAGATCGCCCACGTCCACACCTCACCGAAGATGAGCTACGCCTATCGGGGCCCCTTCGGGGACGGGGCAGGGGTGCGTTGAAGGCGGTCGCCTACCTCTTCGAGCACCAGGGCGTGGCGCTGGACGCCATGATCGCCGGACTCGGGCCGCGCGGCGTCCACGTGCAGGCCGCGCGGCCCGGCGAGCAGCTGGCCGGGGCGCTCGCCGGGCTGTTGCCCCTGGGCTTTGCCGCCGCCTGGATCGAGGCCGAGCTCGCGGCCCAGGCCCATGCCCTGGTCGCGCGCCGCGAGCTCGAGGCGGAAGCCTCGGGCCGCGTGGACGCGGTGGTCGCCGGTCCCTCGGGGCTGGTCGGGCACTGGCTCTTGCCCCGGGCGCTGGCGCGTTTGATGCAGCGTGAGGCCCCGCGCGGGGTGCGCGTGCTCTGGGTGGGGGCCGATATCGGCGCGGCGATGGCGCTTCCCGGGGTCGCCCGCATCGACGTCCTGGCCCCCACCCAGCCCGCCGCGGAGGCTGCGCTTTCGCGCCTCCCCGCGGCTTACCGCGGGGAGGCGGTCGCGGCGCCCTACGCCGCGCGGCGGCTCGCCCTGGCCGCGGACTGGGTGGTCCACGCCGACGGCCCGCTGCCCCTCGACCTACTGTTGCCCTATCAGACCGTGGTCTCGCTGCGCGCCGAGGAGGGCGAGCTGTTGCGCCACGTCGAGCGGGCCTTCGGGCGTCGGGCGTTGCTCGCCGAGCGGCTCTCGCTCTTCGCCTGGGAGGCGCTGGGGCTGGACTTGCCCCCGGGGGCGTTTTTGGGAGAATAGGGCATGCGCGCAAGGCTCTATCGCGTTCCCGGGGTGCTGGGCAGGATTGCCCGCCGGCGCCTCGCCGAGGTCGAGGCCGGGGCCCTCGGCCGCTGGCCCTACGCCTTTCCCGAGGTGCCCTCGATGGCCGACGCGCTGCGGGCGCCGGGGCTGAGCGTCATCGCCGAGATCAAGCGTAAAAGCCCCTCGATGGGGAGGATCGCGGCGCTCGACGCCGCGGCGGCGGCCCAGGCCTACGCCCGTGGCGGGGCCCGGGCGATCAGCGTGCTCACCGAGCCTCACGACTTCGGGGGGAGGATGGCGGACCTGCTCGCCGCCCGCGGTCCCGGGCTGCCCCTGCTCTTGAAGGACTTCGTCGTTCACCCCGACCAGCTGGTGGCGGCGCGGGCCTACGGGGCCTCGGCTGCGCTCTTGATCGTTCGCGTGCTGGGGGAGGCGACCGGGGTCTTCCTCGAGCGCGCCAGAAGGCTGGGGCTCGAGGCCCTGGTCGAGGTCCACGATGCCTACGAGCTGGATCTGGCGATGGAGGCCGGTGCGGCGATCATCGGGATCAACAACCGCGATCTGGTCACGCTCAAGGTGGACCTCGAGGTCGCCCCCCGGCTGGCCCGGCGGGCCCGGCGTCTGGGCTACACCGGGGTGCTCGTCGCCGAATCCGGCTACCGCCACCCCGAGGAACTCGCGGCCATCGCGCCCTTCGTCGACGCGGTGCTGGTGGGGACCTCGCTGGCAAGGCAGGGGGATTTGACCCGCGCGCTCTTGACCCTACGGGGCCTGGCCTGAGCATCTGACGTTTTTTCTTTGGTCGTCCCGAAAGCGTATTGACGGGACGGCCGTCCCGCATGTTAGGATCCCCCCTAAAGGACGCGAAGGAGGGTTGTCTTGGCGCAGTTGCTCGTTGATGACGTCACCCTAACGTTCGGAGGTCTCGCCGTGCTCTCGGCGGTGGACCTCGAGGTCGAGAAGGGGGAGCTGGTTTCGGTCATCGGCCCCAACGGCGCGGGGAAGACCAGCCTCCTCAACTGCATCTCCGGGTTCTACCACCCCACCCGGGGGCGGATCCTCTTCGAGGGGCACGACCTCACCCACGCCTCGCCGCACCAGGCCACCCACTACGGGATCGCCCGGGCCTTTCAAAACATCGAGCTCTTTTCCGGCCTGAGCGTGCTGGAAAACCTCCTGCTGGCTCGCCACACCCACCTTCGCTACGGGATCGGGGCGGCGGCGGTCTTCTACGGACCGGCGCTCGACGCCGAGGTCCAGGCTCGCGCCAAGGTCGAGGAGGTGATCGACTTCATGGAGCTCGAGCCCTACCGCAAGGCGCCGGTGGGCAACCTGCCCTACGGGGTGCGCAAGCGCGTCGAGGTGGCGCGGGCGCTGGCCTTGGACCCCAAGCTCCTCCTCCTCGATGAGCCGATGGCGGGGATGACCCTGGAGGAGAAGGAGGACATGGTCCGCTTCATCCTGGACATCCAGGCCGAGCTGGGCCGGACGATCGTTTTGATCGAGCACGATCTGGGGGTGGTGATGGACATCTCCGACCGCGTCTACGTGCTGGACTTCGGTCAGGTGATCGCCTCCGGCAAACCCGAGGAGGTCGCGCGCGACCCGCGGGTGCTCGAGGCCTACGTCGGGGGTGCGGTGTGAGGCGGGTGCTCGCGCCCTCCTACGAGATGAAGCGGCTCACCCTGCCGCAGCTTTTGAAAAAGCGCGCCGAGCTCGAGCCCGATCGCGTCGCCTACCGGGAGAAGGACCTGGGCATCTGGAACGAGACCAGCTACAGGGACTTCTACGATCAGGTCCGCGCCTTCGGCCACGCCCTGGTGGCGTTGGGCTTCGAGCCCGGGGAGAAGCTCGCCATCATCGCCGACAACATCCCCGAATGGGTGATCGCCGAGCTCGCCGCCCAGGGCGCGCTCGGGGTCTCGGTGGGGGTCTACCCCTCCTCGGTGCCCGAGGAGATCGCCTACGTCCTCGACTACACCGACGCCGCGATCGTCCTGGTCGAGGATCAGGAGCAGGCGGACAAGCTGCTTTCGATCCGCGAGCAGATCCCCAAGGTGCGCAAGGTGATCTACGAGGATCCCCGGGGGATGCGCGCCTACCGGGACGACCCCTGGTTCATGAGCTTCGAGGAGGCCATGGAGCTGGGCCGGACGCACCAAAGGGAGGCCCCGGGGGCGTTCGAGGCCCGGCTGGAAAAGGGGCGCCCCGACGACGTGGCCCACTTTTCGCTGACCTCGGGCACCACCGGCCGCCCCAAGGCGGCGATGATCATGCACAAGAACCTGATCCACATGGGCGTGGCCTTGCAGGAGGTCGACCCGGTCGAGCCCACCGACGACTATCTCTCCTTTCTTCCCCTGGCTTGGATTGGCGAGCAGATGATGACCGTGGGCATGGGGCTCACTGGGGGCTTCGCGGTGAACTTTCCCGAAGAGGTGGAGACCGCAATGCAGGACCTCAAGGAGATCGGCCCCCACCTGATGTTCAGCCCCCCGCGCGTCTGGGAGGGGATCCAGAGCCGGATCTGGGTGGAGATGGGCGAGTCGTATCGCTTCAACCGCTGGGTCTACGAGCGGCTCTTAAAGGTCGGCTACCGCGCCGCCGAGTACCGGATGCGCGGTCAGCCGCTGCCGCCCGGCCTGCGTCTGGCGTACGCCTTCGCCCACTTCGTGCTCTTCCGGCCGCTCAAGGACCGGCTCGGCTTCTTGCGCCTGCGCAGGGCCTACACCGGCGGGGCCGCGCTCGGCCCCGACGTCTTTCGCTTCTTCCACGCGATCGGGGTCAACCTCAAGCAGATCTACGGGCAGACCGAGATCACCGGGATCGCCTACGTACACCGCGACGGGGACGTGCGCTACGACACCGTGGGGGTGCCGATCCCGGGCACCGAGGTGCGAATCAGCGAGGAGGGGGAGATCCTCTCCCGCTCGGACGCGGTCTGCGCCGGCTACTACAAGCGCCCCGACGCCACCGCCGAACTGATCGACGCCGAGGGCTGGTTGCACTCGGGGGACGCCGGCTACCTCACCGAGGACGGCCACCTGGTGGTGATCGACCGCCTTTCCGACGTGATGCGCACCGCCGGCGGGGAGCTCTTCAGCCCGCAGTTCATCGAGAACAAGCTGAAGTTCTCCCCCTACATCAAGGAGGCCGTGGTCTTCGGCCATCAAAAGCCCTTCCTGACCGCGTTGATCAACGTCGACCCGGCCACCGTGGGGCGCTGGGCGGAGGAGCGCGGGCTGGCCTACACCACCTACATGGACCTCTCCTTAAAGCCGGAGGTCGCCGAGCTCATCCAGGCAGAGCTTAAGAAGGTCAACGCCGGGCTCAAGCCCCCTTTGCGCCTTCGCCGCTTCGTCCTGCTCTACAAGCTCCTCGACGCCGATGACGAGGAGCTCACCCGGACCGGCAAGGTCCGCCGCAAGTTCGTTCACGAAAAGTACCGCGATCTGGTCGAGGCCCTCTACGGCAGCCAGGATCGGGTTCCGGTCAAGGCCGTCTTTCGCTATCAGGACGGCTCGGTGCAGGAGGTGGAGACGGTGGTTCCGATCTACGACGTCGAGGATTCGCGCGCGCTGGTGGAGGCCCCATGAGCTATTTCCTGCAGCTCATCGTTTCCGGCCTGGTGGTGGGCTCGATCTACGCCCTGGCCGCCCTGGGCTTCGTGCTCATCTACAAGTCCAGCCGGGTCATCAACTTCGCCCACGGGCAGTTCATCGCCATCGGGGCGTTCATCGTCTATGCCCTGGTCGCCTACCTCGGGGTCAACGTCTGGCTCGCGCTGGCCGTGTCCTTGGTGCTGACCGCGCTGCTTGGCTACCTCACGGAAAAGATCTTCCTCAAGCCGCTGGTCGGCCAGCCGATCATCAGCGTGATCATGGTGACCATCGGCCTGGCCTCGTTGCTCGACGGGCTGATCCACCTGACCCCCCTCGGCGGCGGCAACTTCAGCCTGCCGCCCTTCCTCCCCAGCGGCGGGCTGACCTTCCTCGGGGTGTCCGTCAGCTACCCCCAGCTCCTTGCCGTGCTCTTCACCGCGATCTTCCTCGCCGGGTTCGGCTGGTTCTTTCAGCGCTCGACCCTGGGGGCGGCGATGCGCGCGGTCGCCGACGATCAGATGGCGGCGATGAGCCTGGGGGTGAGCGTGGAGTGGATCTTCGCCCTGGCCTGGGCCGCGGCGGGGATCACCGCGGCCGCGGCGGGGTTCATCGTGGGGACGGTCTCCGGGATCAACCTGGACTCTCTGGTGGCGATCGGGCTCAAGGTCTTTCCCGCGGTCATCCTCGGGGGGCTCGACTCGATTCCCGGGGCGGTGGTCGGGGGGATCGTCGTCGGCATCCTGGAGAACCTCGCCGCGGGCTACCTCGACCCCTACGTCCCTGGTGGGGGGACCGCCGAGGTCTTCCCCTTCCTGGTGCTGGTCTTGGTTCTTTGGTTTAAGCCCCACGGGCTCTTCGGCACCGAGGAGATCGAGCGGGTCTAGGAGGCGGCATGCGGAATCCCTGGGCGCAAACCGGAAACTACAAGACGAGCTACCGCCAGGACACCACGATCTTCGCCACCTACCTCGAGGAGCTCTCGCTCATCCTCTTCCTGGGCGTGCTGCTGGTCCTGCCCCTCTGGCTCAGCCGACCCCAGATGCTGGTGGTGGACCTGATCCTGGTCTACAGCCTGGCGGTGTTGGGGTTGAACATCACCACCGGCTACGCTGGGCTGATCAACATCGGTCAGGCGGCGTTCATGGGGGTAGGGGCCTACACCACCGCGCTGCTGGCCCCAGGACTGCCGTTTTGGCTTGCGATTCCCCTGGGCGGGCTGGCCGGGGCGGTCGCTGGGGGGCTCGTCGGCATCCCTTCGTTGCGCATCAAGCACCTCTACCTGGCGATCGCCACCTTGGCCTTCCAGATCATCTTCGAGTGGACCGTGGGCCACGCCCCGTTGCTCAAGCAGGGGGGCGCGATCCCCATGCCGCGGGTGAACTTCTTGGGCTACCAGGTCGGCTACAAGAACCACTACTACTTCTGGTACTACGTCGCCCTGGTCGTTTTGGTGCTCATGGCCTTCGCTTTCCGCAACCTGCTGCGCACCCGCTACGGCCGGGCCCTGGTCGCGGTGCGGGACAACGATCGCGCCGCGGACGCGATGGGGATGCATCCCGGGGTGACCAAGATCTTCACCTTTCTCCTCGGAGGCCTCTACGCCGGCCTCGCCGGGGGCGTCTACGCCTACCTCTCGCGGGCGGTGGTCATCGAGGATTACATGCTTCCGGTCTCGATCATGTTCCTGGCGATGGCCATCGTGGGCGGGCTGGGCTCGTTGGTGGGCAGCTTTCTGGGCCCGCTCTTTTTGGTCTTGCTGGACGTCAACATGGAGGACCTCGCCAACGGCTTAAAGGCCCTGGGGTTGAGCTATGCGGGGGTGGACATCGCCTCCGCCATGCGGCCCCTGGCCTTCGGTCTGGTGATCGTCCTCTTCCTCATCTTCGAGCCCCGGGGGCTCGCCAACTGGTGGCGGCTGGTTCGCAACTACTTCAAGAACTGGCCGTTCCGCTACTAGGCAAAAACGGCCGCTGGCCGGTTTTGCGGTAAGGAGGGTAAGGATGTTGAAGAAAAGCCTACTTGCGCTGATGCTGGTGCTGGGTCTGGGACTGGCCCAGGAGGTGCACGTGATGTGGTCCGGTGCGATCACCGGGCCGACCTCGGACGCCGGGAAGTACTACGCCCAAGGGGTCGAGGACTACTGCAAGTACGCCAACGAGGAAGGACTGACCGGCGGGGTGAAGGTCATCTGCGAGACCCGCGACGACCAGTACAACAACGCCAACACCCAGCGCAACTTCGAGGAGGCGCTCGAGCGCGGCGACCCCGTCTTCCTGGGCTACTCCACCGGGGGCACGTTGCAGCTCAAGCCGCTGATCGAGGAAGTGGGCATGCCCTTCATCCCCGCGTCCTACCACATCGGCAACATCGATCCGCCGAACAACACCTACATCTTCCTGCCGATCGTCTCCTACTCCGAACAGGTGATCGGCCTGCTCGAGTACATCGCCAAGCAAAAGCCGGGCGCCAAGGTGGCCCTGGCGGTCCACCCCTCGCCCTTTGGCCGGGCCCCGGTGGAGGACGCGAAGAAGGCCGCGAAGTCCCTGGGCATCGAGATCGTCGAGGTGCAGGAGATGTCCAAGGGCCTCGACTACACCGCGACCTTGAAGCGCTTCGCCAACAAGGGTGTGGAGTTCATCGTCTACCAGAACGTCGCCGGCCCGGTGGCCAACATGATCAAGGACGCCAAGCGCTTGGGGTTGAAGATGCAGCACCTCGGCGCCCACTACGCGGGTGGGCCCGACCTCCTGCGGCTCGCGGGCGACGCCGCCGAGGGCTTCACCTGGATCACCTCCTACTACATGCCCGACGAGAGCGGGGTGGGTCCGGAGTTGGTGAAGAAGATCGGCGCACGCTACAACCGCCCCGCGGACACGTTGGAGAGCGTGCACTACCCCTCGGGGATGCTGGCCGCGGCGATCGCCATCGAGGCCATTCGCATGGCCCACGAGGCGGGCAAGCCGGTGACCGGCGACGCCGGCCGGAAGGCGGTCTACGAGGCGCTCATCGCCATGCGGTTCGACCCGCGCCTCGCGGTCGGCCCGGTCACCTACACCCGGGAGGACCACGTCGGCGTCGACATGATGCGGGTGCTCAAGGCCAAGGGCGGCAAGTTCGTTCCGGTCACCGAGCCCTTCCAGTCGGCGCTCTTCAGGAAGGTGCACTACGGCAAGTAGCTCATAGGGGCGGCCAAAGGCCGCCCCTAACCAGGAGGAACATGGCCAGAACCCGTCCCCTTCGCCCCGAAGACCTCGGACCGATCCTGCTTGAGGTCAACAACATCGAGGTCGTCTACCACGACGTCATTCAGGTCCTGCGCGGGGTCTCGCTCAAGGTCCCCGAGGGCCGGATCACCGCTTTGCTGGGCCCCAATGGCGCGGGTAAGACCACCACCTTGCGGGCGATCTCCGGCCTCTTGAAGCCGGAGTACGGCAAGGTCACCGACGGACGCATTCGCTTCGATGGCCTGGAGATCGCCAACAAGGACCCGGAGACGATCGTGCGGCTGGGCATCGTGCAGGTGCCCGAGGGCCGGCACGTTTTCAAGCACCTGACGGTGGAGGAGAACCTGCGTGTGGGGCTGATCACCCGGCGGGGGGTGCGGGCGGAGGCGGAGCTCGAGCGCATCTACCACTACTTCCCCCGGCTCAAGGAGCTGAGAAACCGGCTCGCCGGCTACACCTCGGGGGGCGAGCAGCAGATGCTCGCCATCGGGCGCGCGTTGATGGCCAAGCCCCGGCTCCTGCTCCTCGACGAGCCCTCGCTGGGGCTGGCCCCCCTCTTGGTGAAGGAGATCTTCGAGATCGTGCGGCGCATCAACGCCGAGGAGGGGGTGACCGTTCTCGTCGTCGAGCAAAACGCCGCCGTCGCCCTGGGCGCGGCCCACTATGGCTACATCATGGAGCAGGGCCGGATCGTACTGGAAGGTGCTTCCGAAGCCCTGAAGGAGAACCCCGACGTGAAGGAGTTCTACCTCGGCGTGGCCAAGGCCGGGGGGCGGAAGTCGTTCAAGGAGATCAAGGCCTACAAGCGGAGAAAGCGCTTCATGTAGCGGTCCTCGCGAGTTTTTGCTAACCTAGGCGATGGGAGTCGGACCCCTCCGGCTTCCCGCCCATCGGGGCGTAGCGCAGCCCGGAAGCGCGCCTGCTTTGGGGGCAGGATGTCGCAGGTTCAAATCCTGCCGCCCCGACCAGACTGCGGGAGTAGCTCAGTTGGTAGAGCATCGGCCTTCCAAGCCGAGGGTCGCGGGTTCGAGTCCCGTCTCCCGCTCCAATCCGGCGCCCCGTGGGGCGCCTTTATGCGCCCGTAGCTCAGCGGATAGAGCAGCCGCCTTCTAAGCGGTAGGCCGGGGGTTCGAATCCCTCCGGGCGCGCCATCAGGACGGGGTTCGTGCCCCGTCCGCTTTTTCGCTCTGACCCCGTTGACCCCGGTCGGGGTCAGCAAACAGGCCCCCCAGGGCCTTTACCGCCCGCACCAGCTCCCCGGGCTCCACGTGGAGCGCGTAGATGTCGTGCACGTCGCGGATCTGATGGCCCATGATCTGCATTCGCACCTCGTGGGGGATTCCGATCTGGTGCATCAGGTTCGTGGCGGTGTAGCGTAAGTCGTGGAGTTGGATGACCGGAACCCCGGCGGTTTTGGGCCTTGAGGAACTCCCAGCGAATGTTGGTGTGCTGCGGCATGCGTCCGGAACTGGCCGGGATGAGCCAGCCATCTTCCTGCGACTGGGCGTGTGCGCTTCGGCCTTGCAACCCTCCAGCCAGGCCGCCACCGTCCTCCCCGAGCGGCGGATGCGGCCGCGCGAGCGCTCGACCTCGAGCTCGGCGGAGATCCGCCAAGCCTCTTCTGGCGTGCGGGCGTAGCGGGAGACCCGCCGGCCGCCAACCTGGACGCGGACCTCGATGCGCCCGTCTTTCCTCAGCTTGGCGTTCGGGGGGAGGGCGGGGCGGGGCATGGTCCAAATCCTTAAAGGGGCATCTTAGATGTGAGCCCGATCCCGTATAGGATGCTACGAGTAAAAAGCAGCGCACCTTGCAAGGTGCGCTGCTTCAGTTTGTAAAGATTTAGCTGTCTTCAAAAACTTGGTGGTGGCCCCAATCCCATACTGTTGTTGCTGCAGTCTGTTCGGTGCGACGCAAACCTTGATAAAAGGAGCGCATGAGCTCATGATGCGCCTCCTGTTCCCGGCGCATGCTTTCCCTCTGCAGGCGCTCTAGATGCTCCCTTAGTTCGTTTTGACTTAGCTGCTTTGGTCTTACCATCGCCATCACTCTCCCCAAGTTTAACCTTACTTTGCTGACGTGCTGGTGCTACCAGCCACACTCGAGGTGCCGCACTGGCAGTGTTGGGCTTTTCCAAGGAAAAGCCAGAGTGGGCCAGGGCATCTAGCAAATTAAGCTCACCCTCGTTAGGCCCTCGGACCAGCTTGGTTTCTGCAAACAAGGCAACAGCTTCGTGGAGGTCAATCGCGAATGAGTGAGATGGGTACTGGTTTACGAAACGGTGGGCAACATCAGGCCGAGTTCCTAGCCGTATGGCATATTCCATGCCGATTCGATTTGCCCTAGCCAATGCGCCCAAGCGTACGGGCTCAATTTGGTTGAAAGCTGGCGAAAAAAGCCCGACAACCATGTCGGTGGCAATCTTTGAAGCTGTACGTGTGGTAATACTGCCGCCGCTCTTTGTAAGAATTTGTAGGAAAAAACGCTCGAAAGCTATAAATGAGTGTTCAATCAAGTTGTGAATTCCGTGCAGCATGTCCAAGCCCGATTGACGTGTCATGAAATCGTCCTCTTTAGTGATTTGAATGTCTAACGGACCCAATTCCCCTGTAATGGTCATGACAACTTCGCGGCTTCCCAAAGCGACGAGAGTTCCTGCGCTCTTGCAAAGGCCAGGGACGAGTATTGTGTATCCATCCGAATAAGCCTTTTGTAAATACCGCCCAAGTCTGAAAGCCCCATCGGGGTCTCCACCATAAGTGAGCAAGATAAGCAAGGCGCGTGAAGATAGGTTCTTCCCGGAAAGTTCATTAGCCACGTGCTGATAGGTAAATGCATCAAGAGTCCCATTCAGCAAGATGACATCGTTTCCAAGGGCCGAGGCAGTTTCTAAGATTTGCTCGTCTTTTTTGTCCATATGACCTCCTCTCCTCGCGCCCTTTTGGCGCCTGTGTCGCGCGGATACCCGTGCTTCCTAGTCCGTCCAGCTTGCATAGGAACAACGGCAGCCCCAGTGGCGAGGAAGCTTGGGTAACTCATCAAGCTCCTCCCAGGTGACTTCGAGCTTCCCCGAGCGGCATATCGGGCAGTCGTCTATCACGCTTATCCGGACTCCTTTTCCGAGGCGAACTCCCTTTAATTCATCGAGCCTCACCTGATTAGAGGCCTTGAATAGATACGTATGCGCATATAGTAATGCCACCTTCTTGGTGCTCTCTGGTGAAACGCTGTAAGCCAGATACGTGCTAGGTTCTGTAGCTAGCCACTCAAGCAGAGGAGGGCAGGGGAACCCATCAGGGAACAGGAGCTCCAATCTTCGCGCTGTATCATCCACGCCTTGCCCTAGCAACTCGCTTAGAGCGATTAAGGCTGAAACTTTTCGCCTTGTCTTTTCGTCGGTTTCGAGGTCCGAGTAGGGGTAGCTGAGCAGTTTCCAAGCAACTTTCAGGGAGTGTTCAGGGAACGTCTCCCCCCAATTTATTACCAATCCTCGAGGGGAAATTTGTTTGGCCTCGTACTTTCGGATAACCTCTGCTGCATCCTCCAGGTACCCGGCCTCCAACATCTCCAAAGCACGGGCTTCCATTTCCCTTCTTTCCGCTTCTTTTTGCTTCCGGTAATTCTTAACTACTTCCCAGCCCTTTTCAGTGAGGACGTAAAAGTCGCTGGAGGGTAGAATTCGCTCTACTTCGGCTTGGAGGGCATCATGCGGGACGTTGTTTAGAAGCCGCTCTATGAGCTCGTGCTTCCTGCCGCTGACTTTAAGGCCATGCTGTCTAAGAAGCGTCTTGAGTTTGGCGACGGTCAGGTATTCAAGAAAGTCTGCCAAGGCTGGCGGCCTCAGGTATCCCTCTTTGAGGAACCTGTTGAGAAGTGCTCTTGGATCTACCCCGGCAACCTCTTCCCAGTATTTGAGGCTCTTCAGAGAGCGACCAGGAGCACGGTCAAGAAACTCTAGTTCCAAAGAAGACAAGCCGTGGGCAGCGGGCTGAGCCAGCTTAGCTTCCTGGGTACGGGACGTCAGACTTTGGAACAACCGCCGGAGCATGATCTCTCTCCACCAATCATCAAAAGGAGGCCAAGCAGCATGAAAAGCGAGTCTATCTCCTACCTCCTCACCTTCCTCAGATCAAACCCCACGTGCACGACCACGCCCTGGATCTCCACCTCATCCTCCGGTCCCACCACCATCGGCGGCACCTCGGGGTTCCAGGATTTGAGCACCTGGTGGCCCCGGCGCTGCTCGATCTCCTTTAGGTACCCCACCTCCTTGCCCTTGTGCCAGGCGACGACCAGATCTCCGGGCCGGGGTTCCAGCTCCCGGGCCACCACGACGAAGGCCCCGGGCGGGATCGAGTAGGGGAGGTCCTCGCAGTACATGCTGTCGCCGTCGACCTCGAGGGCGTAGAGCCCGTAGCTCCCGTAGCGTTCGGCGACATTGGAGGGGACTTCGATCTCCCCGCGGGGCTCGGTGTCGCTCATGCCCCGACCGGCGGAGACCAAACCCAGCAGGGGCACGCGGGCCATCGAGGTGGGGCGGGCACCCATGCGCTCGAGGTTCGTGCCCGGTAGCTCGATGCCGGTGGCGCGGGTGAACTCCTCGGGAGTCCACTCCAAGGCATGGAGGAGGCGCTTTAGCTCCTCCGGGTCTTTGGCCCACATCTTGCGCACCGTTTCCTCCGGCTTCTCCAAGAGGTACATGTTCACCCAAGAGTGCGACTTTCCAATCCTCTTTCCCAGCGCGGGCTGGCTCAAACCAAGCTCTCTCATACGCCTACGCAGTGCCACACCCGGGGACCTTTCTTCCTTCGTCGCCATCATTATCCCGCGCGACCAATTGTTAACTTAGCACACTGGCGTAAACGAGAATTGTTTATTTAACCTTGACCCTTAGACGAATGCAGAGGAGAGTGAAAAAGTTAAACTTTATGTAGTTGTGCCAAACTCGTCATGATGAGGGGACTGTGTTGGGTTAATGAAGAAACAAAAATGAATTTGGAGCCTGGAAAAAGCTCTTTTGAAAGGACGAAGTTGGCAATGCATCTTGGTCTGCAAAATGAATAATGAATAATGAATAAGGAACTCGATCTCGACGCGTTCGATTACCCGCTGCCCGAGGACCGCATCGCCCAGGAAGGGGCGCGTCCCCGGGACGCGGCGCGGATGCTGGTGGTCCACCGGGACGGCCGGTCCTTCGAGCACCGGCGCGTACGCGACCTTCCCGGCTACCTGAAGGCCGGCGACGTGGTCGTGGTCAACCGCTCGCGGGTGATCCCGGCCCGGCTCTTCGGGCAAAAGCTTACCGGGGCGAGGATCGAGGCCCTCCTGGTGCGCCCGGTCGGTGAGCGGGAGTGGCTTGCGTTGTTGCGCCCGGCCAAAAAGGCCCCTCCGGGAACGCGTCTTCGCTTTGGCGAGGACGCCGCGGAGGTGGTCGCGGTCGAGGCCGAGGGGCTGCGGCGGCTCCGCTTCGAGACCGACCCCTGGCACTTGATGGAACGGCACGGGGTACCACCGCTGCCTCCCTACATTCGCAAGGCGGTTCCTTTTACGCGCTATCAAACGATCTTCGCCGAGGTTCCTGGCTCGGTCGCCGCGCCCACCGCCGGGTTGCACTTCACCCCCCGGCTGATCCGGGCAATCGAGGCGCGGGGCGCTTCGATCTATCCGCTGACCCTGCACGTCGGTCCCGGCACCTTCCGCCCGGTCAAGGGGCCGATCGAGGCCCACGTGATGCACGAGGAGGCGTTCGAGATCCCCGAGGCCACCGCGGCGGCGGTGAACCGGGCGCTCGGCGAGGGGCGGCGGGTGGTCGCGGTGGGGACGACCGTGGTGCGGGCGCTGGAATCGGCCCACGCCGCGGGAGGGGTGCGCCCTGGGCCCGGGGTCACCCGACTCTTCATCCGCCCGCCGTATGCCTTCAAGGTCGTCGGCGCCTTGCTCACCAACTTCCACCTGCCCCGGTCCACCTTGCTGATGCTGGTCGCGGCCTTTGCCGGTTATGAGCGCACCATGGCCGCCTACCACACCGCGCTGGCCGAGGGGTATCGTTTTTACTCGCTCGGGGACGCGATGTTCATCGACTAGGAGCGGGTGCGGTAGAGCCTGCGCTCGGCCTCGATCGCCTGTTGCAGCTCGTGGATCTCCTTGAGCAGGCGCGGATCTCCGCTGGTCTTTAGTTCGGTCTTCAGCCGCTCCAGGCGCAGGAGGTAGTAGCCCTCGCGGAGCCGGGCCATTGCCTTTTCCAGGGTGGGCTGGAACTTGTGCTCGGGAATCTGAGGCGCCAGGATGAGCCGCTCCACCAGGATGTCGGCCTGGCCGCGTTCGGCGAACCGGCGCTGGATCCGCCGGGGGTCGTAGTGTTCTTCGCGGGCGATGCGGGCAAAGGCCGCGAGGAAGGAGTCCTCCGGGGGCCAGGTGTGGTCCTCGACGTAGCGCATCCAGCGTGGCATGACCTCTTGCGGGAGGCTGAGCAGGAGCGCGACCACGTCGAGCTCCAAAAGCCGCACCCGTTCTTGCAGGTTCCGGGTCTCGCTCGCCGCCAGGACCTCTCCGGTCTCGAGGTCCCGCCGGCCCCGCTTGCGGCGGCGGGTCTGGAGGAGGTCTTCGAGGGCTTCCGGCTTCAGCCCCAGGCGTTCGACGATCACCGCTTTTAGGGCCTCGGCGACGGGATCGAAGGGTTCGGCCTCGACGAGACGGGGGAGCAGGGCCTCGAGCACCGCGCGCTTGCCCTCGGGGCGCGTCAGATCGTGGCCGCGGGCGGCCTCCTCGAAGCGGAACGCGACCTCGGACTGCGCCGTCTTAAGGGCCTGCTCGAAGAGCGCTGGGCCGTCGGGCCGGACCAGCAGGTCGCCGGGGTCCAGGCCCTGGGGAAGGGTGAGGGCGAAGACCAGGAAGCTGCGCGCGATCTCCAGGTCCAGGCTGGCGAGGGTGGCCTTGCGCCCGGCTTCGTCGGCGTCAAAGGCCAGGTAGAGGGTCTCGACCCCGTAGCGCTTGAGCAGGAGCCCTTGCTCGGGGGTGAACGCCGAGCCCAGCACCCCGACGGCCTCGGGGTAGCCCATCTTGTGCAGGGCGACGACGTCGAAGAGCCCCTCGACGACGATCGCGCGGCGGGTTTTGCGGATCGCATCCCGGGCCTGGGGCAGCCCGAAGAGCAGCTCGCGCTTTTTGAAGACCTCGGTCTCCGGGGTGTTCAGGTACTTGGGGCCCTGGTCCGCCTTGAGGGTCCGGCCGGAAAACCCGGCCACCCGACCGGTTGGGGTCAGGATGGGAACGATGATCCGGCCGCGGAAGCGGTCGAAGAACCGCCCCTCCTTCTCGCCCAAGACCCCGGCCGCGTGGGCCTTTTCTAAGGGGACGCCCGCGGCGGCGAGGTGACGGGTGAGGTGGTCCCAGCCCTCGGGAGCGTAGCCCAGCTGGAAGCGCTCGATCTCGGCGAGGGAGAGGCCCCGCCCCTTCAAGTAGTCCAGGGCCTCGGGGTGTCGGTCCAGCTGAGCACGGAAGAAGGCCAGCGCCAGCGCGTTGATCTCGTAAAGCCCACGGTCCTTCTTCTCCCGGGGGCGGTGCTCGAGGGGGACCCCGGCCTCGTCCGCGAGCTTCTCCAGGGCTTCGGTGAAGGTTAGCCCCTCGATGCGCTCGACGAAGCTGAACACGTCGCCGCCAGCCTTACAGCCAAAGCAGTAGAAGAGGCCCTTGTGTTCGTCCACGTAAAATGAAGGGGTCTTTTCCTTGTGAAAGGGACAAAGACCCTTCCAACGCCCGCTGCCCGCTGGCTTGAGGTCGACGTAGCGGGCGACGACCTCCTTGAGGGAGAGACGGCTGCGGATCTGCTCCCGCGCGTCCACGGCTCACACGCTCCAGACGCGGCGCATCATGCGTCCTAAGAAGCCGTAGCCTGTCAGGGCGCTGGGTGGGACCTCGGGGGCGGTCTTCCCGGAAGCGGCGAGCAGCCGGTTCCTCCAGAAGGCGAAGAGGGGGTAGGGGGTGTCGAGGCCCTCGAGGAGGTGGGTGATCGGTCGCTGACCTCGGTCCCACCTGACCTGGGCCCGGAGGAGCAGGCCCAGCTGGTGGAAGGCGGTGAACCCCTCCGAATGCCCGCGGTGGGTCAAGAAGTGCGCCGCGGCCTCGGTCTTTCTCGGGTTTTTGTGAAGGAAATAAAGGCCCAACGCGGCGGTGGCGAAGTAGACGCCGTAGGGGTTTCGATGCCGCCGGGAGAGGAAAAGGGCCTTGCGATAGTAAGCCTTTTCCTGCTCTGGCGCACCGGTACAGCAGGTCGCGACCCCAAGCGCGATGAGGGCAAAGATCTCGGTGTGGGGGCTGTCCTTTTCGCTGAGGGCGGCCTGGCCCAGAGCTCGGGCCAGCGCTCGCTTGCCCAAAAACGCCGCGGCTATCGCGGTGTTGGCCTTCAGCCAGGGATGGGCGAGGAGCTCAAGCGCCGCCTGGCCCTCTGCAAGTGCCCGCGGCATCTGGCCGCTTTCCATCAGGTAGCGTAGGCGAATCGCGTGCACCCGCACCCAGGTCTCGGGATCGACCCGCCGCGTGCCCTCGTCGGGGGCCAGGGCGTCGAGACGCTTCCTGGCCTCGTCAAGGTCGCCGAGGTCCAGGGCGAAGGAGCCAAGGAAGGCCTGCGCGACCAGGGACTGGGACGAGGTCTTGGCCAGCGCCTCCATGCGTTCGGCCCAGCGCCGCCCTTCCCGGGGGCGGTTCAGTCGCCAGAGGCTGCCCGCGATCAAGAGCGCGGCCTCGAAGCGGGCCTCTTCGGGCAGGTTGGGGAAGGCCTTCAGGGCCTCGGTGTAGGCTGCTTGAACCTGGGCTTGGGCCTCGAGGGCCTTCGCGAGCGTGAGGTGAAGCACGGGGTCATCGGGCAAGAGCGAGAGAAGCCCAAAGAGCTGTTCGGGCGTGACAAGGGGAAGGACCGTTTTCCAGACGGCGGCGTCGTTCGGGCGCTGGGCCAGATAGCGCAGCAGGGCGTCGACCCCGGCGTCGTGTCGGCCGAGCCGGATGAGCAGCTGCCCCCTGAGGCGGTGTGCCCCCGGCGCCTCGAGCCCCTTGAGGCGCCGGAGGGCCTCTTCCGGATCGGTCTCGGCGAGGGCCCTTGCGGCGTCGTAGTTAAGGGCGTCCATCTGGCCCTGAGCTTCGGCCAGGGGGATGAGCTTTTCCAAAAGGTCCGCTTCCGGGCGCTTGAGGTAGCGCTGTCGCCCCACGCGGAGCGCTGCTCCCGGGAGCCCGGCGTTAAGGTAGTGATCGAAGGCAGCCTCGAGCCGGCCTTGCGTTTCGAGCCACCGGCCGTAGGCCATGTTCAACTGACGCGCCTCCTCCCGCGAAACGAGGGCCTCGATTCCCTTGGCGTAGGCGGTGAAGGCGGGGCGAATGCGCCCGCCCTCGACCCGGACGAGGGCCGTGCGTTGGAGGCGTTTTAAAAGCGCCTTTTCCGAGATTTGCAAAAGGGCGGTCGCGGCCTCGAGCTCGAGCCCCATCGGAAGCAGCGTGGCGAGCTTGATCGCGGCCGCCGTGCGGGGCCCCGCGAGGTCTAAATAGGGCTGAACGGCGCCGGCGTAGCCCGCGGGGCTGGGGTCGTGGGCCAGGTGGCGGATGACCTCCTCGAGCCCATCCCCGGCCGCGTGCAGCGAGCGAAGGGACGGGGGCAGCGTGGATGGAGGAAGGGGGTGAAGGGGACCTTCCCCCTCCAGGCTGCGCTCGACGATCAGGAAAGCCACCGGGAGGTTCGGGGTGTTCGCGGCCCGGCGGAGGAACGCCCGCAGCACGGTCGGGGCGTCGGTGAACTCGGGAAGCACGAGGGTCAGGGGGCCGGTGGTTTTGGCGAGGGCCTCGAGCGCGGAGAGCACCGCGGAAAAAGCCTGCTCCAGGCGGACCGGCACCCGGGTTTTGAGGATGAGGTCGAGGGACAGGGGAGCAAGGGCGCGCTCCAGATCTGGCTTCAATTCGGGAATCTGCTCCAGGGCCTGGCGTAGCCAGAGTCTGAGGCCCTGCTTGGCGTCCAGACGGGGCAGGCGGATCCAGCGCCCGGGCAGGCCCCGCCGTAGGGCTTTGAGGACCCTCATGTGGCCGCTCGCCGGCGGGCCTTTGAGGCGCACCAGCGCGGGAGGCTGCATGAGCGCGCGCGCCAGCGCCTGGACCGCGGGCCGGTTCCAGGTTTCCTCGGCGTGGGCATCGAAGCCTGCGAAGACTCCCAGGGGAATCGTCCCCGCCACGCCTTTGACCTTGATCGGCGGGTGCGCGCTGAGCCGCGCCGCGGGAACGAGCGGCGCGAGCCGGGCGTCGAGGACCAGGGCCCGGGCCTCGATCTGGGCCAGGATGCGCGAGGCGCGGTTGATCGGGTCGCCGAAGAGCTGCTCGCGGCCCTGGACCTCGGCCCGGTGCACCAGGCCAGCGGTCACTGCGGCGCGGGCGGAGAGCCCAAGGCGGGCCTGGTTCAGCCGCTCCAGGGCGGCGAAGCCCCCGCGCACCGTCTGCTCGATCAGGTCGGGCCGGCTGGGGTTCAGGCCGAAGACCGCGAGGAAGCCGTCCCCGGCGATGTTCTGCACCTCGCCGTGAAAGGGCTGGATGGCCTCGGCCACGATCCCCGCGGCCTGCTTGACCACCTTGGAGGCCTCTTCGCGGCCCTTTTCGCTGGTGAAGGCGGTGAAATCCGAGAGGTCGAAAAACGCCACCCCCACCCAGCGGGCCTGCTCCGGTTCGGGCTTCAAGCGGGCGCGGCAATGCCCGCAGAACAAGGCAAAGGGGGGGACGGCTTGGCGGCAGCGGGGGCAGTTCATGGCCGAAATCCCATCAAGACCGGCGCGGTCTCCACCAGGAGGGACCCGCTCAAGGGTTCTTCGGCGTAGAGAACGAAGGGGATGCCCTCGACCGTAAAGCGATAAAACCCCGCTCCGAGCGCTGCCTCCACCTGACCGCCGAGCCGATGGCGGCCGCCCGGCAGGGCCTCGATCACCGGGGCGGTGGCTGGCCAAGAACGCTCCACCACTCCGTGCAGGACGACCTCCAGCATCCCTTGTTGGCCCAGGGGCAGGCCGCGATCGAAGACCGAAAGCGGGCCCAGCGGGGTTTCCAGCTCGAGGAGGGGATGGCCGACCGGGTTCGGCAGCGCGTAGAGCCGGGCGGCGTGGGCCGAGAACGCCTCGAAAAAGGCCTCGGGGCTTTCCTCGAGCGGCATGCCTTATTAGAACACGGGGCCGATTCGAAAGTGCAAGACCCCGCTGGGGTGCCGCGGCGAAAAGCCGTAGTCGAGCCGGATCGCGGGCAGCTGTAGGGCGCCGTAACCAAGGTTGAGCTGGACGCCCAGGCCGTAGCCGGCGTGGAACTCGGGTCGCGTCGTTGGGGTCCAGACCGCGCCGGTGTCGAGGAAGAGGATCCCGATCACGGTGCGGCTCACCGCGCTTGAAAGCTGGAAGTCGTAGCGGTACTCGATGGAGCCGGACAGGAGGCGGGTACCGCTAAACTCCCGCGGGTTGTAGCCGCGAAGCATGGCCAGCTCGGGCTCGGACCCGCCCAGGGTGAAATAGCGGCTGATCGGTGGATCCCCGGGGATGACGCCCCCGGCCACCCGCACGGCGACGACCGAGCGCGGGTCGTTCTCGTCCTGGGCGTAGGTCTTGTAGGTCGCCCAAAGGGGCCAGAACTGGGCCGGCGCCCCTGTGCTGGGAAAGACCACGCCGTAGCCGGCGTGGCCCAGCACCACCTGGCCGCGGGTGGGGAAGTCCGGGTTGTCCGCGTCGTTGTAGCTCAGGGTGGCTGCCAGGATCGCGTTGGCGTAGGGCTTCGGCAGGAGGGTGCGGGCGGTGGCCTCGTCGACGCTGGGGCTGCTCGGCGGGTTCAGGGTTTCCAAGGCAGTGCCCACCCACTCGGCATCGATCCCCGAGGTCAGGCTGAGCACCTCGGAAAGGGGCCGGCCGACGGAGAAGCTCAGTCCGGTGCGGCGCTCGGTGTACTCCCATCCGGTCGGCTGGCCACTTCCATCCTGGAGCGGGAAGTTGCCGTAGGGGATCGAGTAGACGCTGGCGTTGAGGGACGTCGGCACCTGCTTGAAGTCGTAGAGGTCGACGTAGAGCCAGGGGACGTTGTAGTGGGCGGAGAAGGAAAGGTTGTCCCCGGCGTCGTTCTCCACGAAGGAGAGGTTGAGGCCGGCGTCGTGGGCCCGTCCCCAGAGGTTCTTGTCGGAGAGCGTCACCTGCCCGCTCCAGCCCTGGGTGCTGGACCAGGCGATGGCGGGCGCGACGACCACCGTCTTGCCCTCTTTCAAGGAGAGCACCACCCGGACCCGGTCCGGGGCCGCCAGGGTTTCGGTCCGCACCTCGGGCGGGCCTTCCAGGATGCCGAGCCTGAGCACCTCGCTGATGCCCTGCCGTAGCGCGGGGATGGAGAAGAGGGCGCCGGGCTTGGGGAGGTAGCGCAGCACCACGAAGTCCTGGGTGCGGTGCGGCCCCGACCATTCCAGGCGGTAGCCGGCGATCTTCACCTCGTGCAAACGCTGGACGTAGGTGCCCTTGGAAAAGCTGAAGTCGGGCTTGGGGGCGAGGGCGTAGCCGTGTTCCCGGTAGTAGGTGTAGAGCCGTTCGAAGTCCGCCTGGGCCAGCTGGGGGTTGAAGGGGTCCCCGGGCTTGAGCACCAAGAGCGAGCGCAGCGTCTCGACGGGAAAGGCGGTCGCCCCTTCGATGACCACTTGTTTGATCGTTCCGTAGGCCGCGTCACCCAGTGAAAAGCGCACCCGGACCCCGTCGCCCTCGGGTTGAACGTCAAAGGAAACGTCGCGGCCCAGCGCCCGGGAGAGGCGAGCGACGGCCTCGACCAGGCGGTCGTAGTTGAGGGGTTCGCCGACCTGAACCGGGGCCTCGGGGAGGCCGTCGGGGTCCACCGCGACGACCTTCAGCTCCTTGACCACGACCCGGAGCAAGCCGTCCGCGAGCTGACTCTTTTTGAGGTCCACGCCGCTTCCCCGGTAGCCCTTGGCGGCGTAGAGGGCGCCGACCTGCTGGACGCCTTGGGCGTAGAGGGGGAAGCTGAACCGCTTGGCCTCGAGCAAGGGCTTGAAGGCGCGTTCCACCTCACGCAGGGGAACCAAGCTTACCCCCTGCACCTTGAGCCGCTTGATCGGAGGCGACTCCTCGACCTTCAGGACGAGGGTAACCCCGTCGGCCTCGCGCCGGGTCTCGACCTCGATCTTGGGCTCGAAGGGAAAGCCTTGCTCGCGGTAGGCCTTGGCCAGGAGCCGGACGGCCTCGTCGACCTTTTTGGGGTTGTAGATCACCCCCTCGGTCAGGGCCAGGCGGTCGGCGAGGTAGGCCTTGAGCTTCTCCGGAGGAAAGGCCTGGCTTTGGATCTCGATCGCCTTGAGCTTGGGGTTGGGGGTGACGCGGATGATGAGCGTGTCTCCCTTGAGGACCACGCGGGCCTCAGCGAAGTAGCCGGTCTCCAGCACCGCACGGCGCACCTTTTCCAGGTCCAGCGTCGTCGTCTCCTCGCCCAACGAAACCGGGAGGGCGATTTCCACCAGCGTGGCGAGGACCGGGTCCGCGCCCTCGACCTTGATCGCCTTGAGCGGCGCGGCCAGGGCAAGGGTCAGCAGGAGCCATAGGGCGAAAAGGCGTCGCATAGGCGGATGCTACCAGACCCTGCGTGAGAGTAAGCTAAAGCTGTGAAAGGCGTCTACGAGAAGCTTCAGGAAACCGTCGCGGCGATCCGCGAGCGGACCGCGTTCACCCCCGAGCTGGGCATCGTCCTCGGCTCCGGGCTGGGCCCCCTGGCTGACGAGGTGGATCGGGTCCTCGAGGTCCCCTATGCCGAGCTGCCCCACTTTCCCCGGTCCACCGCCCCGGGGCACGAAGGCAAGCTGATCCTCGGCGAGCTCATGGGCAAACGGGTGGTGGTCTTCAAGGGCCGGGTGCACCACTACGAGGGCTATTCCCTCTCCGAGGTGGTCTATCCCGTGCGGGTCGGCTACGTTCTCGGAGCCAAGACCTTCCTCCTGACCTCGGCCGCGGGCGGGCTCAACCCCGCCTTCTCCGCGGGGGAGATCATGCTCCATCAGGACTACATCAACTTCATGGGCGACAACCCCTTGCGCGGCCCCAACGACCCCCGGCTCGGACCCCGTTTCCCGGTGATGTTCGACGCCTACGACCCCGAGCTCAGGGCGCGGTTCGTCGAAGCCGCGATGGACGAGCGCGTCCGGTTGCGGGAGGGGGTCTACGTCGCGATCAGCGGGCCCAGCTTCGCCTCCCGGGCGGAACTGCGCATGCTCCGCGGGTTCGGGGCCGACGCCATCGGCATGAGCACGGTGCCCGAGGTCATCGCGTTGCGCCACCTGGGCGCGCGGGTGGTCGCGGTCTCCACGATCACCGACATGGCGATCCCGGACCGCGAGCACCACGCCACCGAAGAGGAGGTCCTGGCCACCGCCGAGCGCACCGGCCCGGTCTTCCGCCGGCTGGTCAAGGCCTTCCTGGCCCGGGTCTGATGGCCCTGGAGGAGGTCCTCGAGCGTATCGCCCGCGCCGCGCAGCGTGCGGGCCGGGACCCGAGCGAGGTGCGGCTCGTCGCGGTGACCAAGGGGCGGAGCCCGGAGGCGATCCGCCAGGTGCTGGGGGAGGTTCCAACCGTCCCCCTCGGGGAGTCCCGGGTGCAGGAGGCTTTGGAGAAGATGGCCGTGCTCCCCCGCGCCGAGATGCACTTCATCGGCCCCTTGCAGTCCAACAAGGCCAAGCACATGCCGCGTTTTGCCCTGGTGCACTCCCTGGACAGCGAGAAGGCGGCCCGCGTGATCCAGCGGCGGGCCGCGCATCCGGTTCCGGTGCTGGTCGAGGTGAACGTGGGGCGGGAGCCGCAAAAGCGCGGAGTGCTCCCGGAGGCGCTGGGGGATTTCCTGGCCCGCCTCGCCGAGCTCGACCGCTTGCAGGTCCGGGGCTTGATGACCGTGGCCCCGAGGGGGCTCAGCGAGCCTGACCTGAGGCGGGTCTTCGCCGAGCTTTCGCGGTTGGCTGACCGCTTTGGCCTCCCCGAGCGCTCGATGGGCATGAGCGAGGACTTCGAGCTCGCGATCCAGGAGGGGGCCACCTGGGTTAGGCTGGGGAGGGCGATCTTCGATGGAGTTTAACCCGCTGGACATCCGCTATCAGGAGTTCAAGCGCCGGGTCCGGGGCTACGATCCCGAAGAGGTGCGGGCCTACCTCGGGGAGGTCGCGGACTACGTGGGGCAGCTCTTGGAGGCCTTGGAGGCGAGCCGGAGGGAGATCGCGGAGCTCAAGCAGGAGCTCGACCGCCTACGTCAGGACGAGGCCGAGCTCAAGCGGGCGGTGGTCGCCGCGGAGCGGATCGCCCGCGAGGTCAAGAGTCAGGCCGAGCGCGAGGCCCAGCTCATCCGTGCGGAGGCCGAAGCGGACAAGGAAAAGATCCTGCGCGAGGCGATGGAGCACCTCCGCGCGATGCGCCGGGAGCTCGAGGAGCTCAGGCAAAAACGGGACCTTTTCAAGGAGCAGTTTAAAGGGCTCTTGGAGAGCTACCTAAAGAGCCTCGGCTAGTGGGTCCACCCTAGCTTCGCGGCGAGAAGGAGCAGGCGCTCGCGCCAGACGTAGCGCGGGGGAAAGCGCCCCTGAACCGCGAACCCGGAGGCGTTGAGCCCGAGGCGTTTGGCCAGGAGCAGGGCCCTTGCCAGGTGCGGGGCGTCGGTGACCACGACGATCGGGGCGGTTCCAAAGACCCGTTTGGCGGCCAGGAGGTTCTCCCAGGTGCTGGTGCTCTGGGTCTCGCAGATCAGGGCCGCCTCCGGCACCCCCCTTTGGGCCAGGTAGCGGCAACCGGCCTCGCCCTCGCTGAAGCGGTCGCCGGGACGGCGCCCGCCGGTGACCAGGATGCGCGTCACCGCCCCTGTCTTCCAAAGCGTCAGGGCGCGCTCCAAGCGGGCGGCGAAGATGGGCGAGGGGCGGCCGTCGTACTGGGCCGCGCCGAGGACCACCGCGCCCCGGCCGGCCAGGGCCAGCGTGCCCAAAAACAGGAGCCAGACGAGCCGTCGCATCGGCGTTTATGCTAAACTATCCTTGCCGGTAGGGTGAAAATCTGCGATTCCACGCCCGCCGGCGGGTGATCGTTGATTCAGAAGGTTTACGGCAGGACCCAAGGCCTCAAACCCAGCCTCCTCAAGCAGGTGGCGAACCTTTACCGGCGCCGTCTTCCTAAGGGGCGTCCCCTCTCCCGGGAGCTCGCGCACCGGCTCGCCGAGCTCTCCGCCGAAGCCTGGCGCCCGATCTCGCTGGTCTTCGACCGACGCGGTCGGGTGCAAAAGGTCGTCGTCGGGGACGCGAGCGAGGTGCGCTTTCCCGAGGGGCGGCAGGTGGAGACGCGGCTCTCCGGCCGCTACCTTTTGCACACCCATCTCGGTGAGGGGGGGCTTTCCCGGCCGGACCTCTCCCAGCTCTTTTTGCACCGGCTCGACGCGATCGCGGCGCTCGAGGTCCAAAACGGCGTTCCCGGCGACCTGACCCTGGCCCACCTCGTCCCCCCGCACGCGGAGGAGGAGGACTGGCGTATCCTTGCCCCCGCTCCCTGGCACGCCTGGCTTGAGTTTGACCTCGCGGGGCTGGTCGCGGCGCTCGAGGAGGAGCTCGGTCGTCAGGCGCGCCTGCAGGCGCTCGAAGACGGCGCTGGCGAACGGGTGATCCTGGTCGGCGTGGACCGCGGAGAAGGCGTGGATGCCGAGCTTGCGCTTTCCGAGCTGGCCGAGCTGGCCCGGAGCGCGGGAGGCGTGGTCGTGCACAAGGAGCTGGTCTTCCGCCCCCATCCCGATCCCCGCTACGTGGTGGGCCCGGGCAAGCTCGAGGAGCTGACCTCGCTGGCCTACCACGAGAACGCCGGGACCCTGATCTTCGGTCTGGACCTCACACCGGCCCAGACCGGAGCGATCAGCGCCCGCACCCAGCTCAAGGTCCTCGACCGCACCCAGCTGATCCTGGACCTCTTCGCGCGCCACGCCCAGACCCCGGAGGCCAAGGCCCAGGTCGAGCTCGCCCAGCTCCGCTACCTCCTGCCCCGTCTGGTGGGCCGTGGCGCGGCGATGAGCCGGCTCGGGGGCGGGATCGGGACCCGGGGTCCGGGGGAGACCAAGCTCGAGGTCGACCGGCGCCGCCTGCAGGCGCGGATCACCCAGCTCACCCACGAGATCGAGCGCATCGCCCGGCGGCGCCGTGAGGCGCGCAAGGGCCGCAAGCGCCGGGGGGTGCCGGTGATCGCGGTGGTCGGCTACACCAACGCCGGTAAGACCACCCTGATCCGGGCCCTGGCCAAAAAGGGTCAGGCCGGCGAAGACAAGTACTTCGCCACCTTGAAGCCCCTGGTGCGCAAGGGCTTCTTGCCCGGGGTGGGGGAGGTGCTGTTCGCGGACACCGTGGGCTTCATCCGGGAGATGCCTGAGGCCTTGGTGACCGCGTTTCGGGCCACGCTCGAGGAGCTCGCCGACGCCGATCTCCTCTTGCACGTGCTCGACGTCTCCGAGGATGGGTTTTCGGCCCGCAAGGAGGCGGTGGAGGGGCTGCTCTCGGAGCTCGGCCTGCCCCATCCCCAGGTCCTGGCCCTGAACAAGGTGGATCGCGCCGATCCCTACGACCTCGCCCTCGCCCAGGAGCGCCACGCCGGGGTACCGATCTCGGCGGTCACCGGTGCGGGCCTGGACACGCTCAGGGCCGCGTTGCGCGAGGCGCTCTTGGCCACTGGCGTCCAGCCCGCGGCCTGGGCCTAACCCGGGTTTCATCCCCTGAGGCTAGGCTCAGGGCGTGGAAGCGATCAAGCTCGGCCCCTTCGTCATCCCCCTGGTGCGGCTCTACGTGGCGCTGGCCCTCGCGGGCGGGTTGCTCGCCGCCGAGGTCCTGGCCCGCCGCTACGAGCCCCGGCTCTCCGCCTGGGCCTGGAACGCGGCCTTTTGGGGGTTGATTGCGGCCCGGTTGGGGTACGTCCTGACCCACCTCGGGGCCTATGCGCAGGAACCGCTCGCGGTCTTCTACCTCTGGCAGGGGGGGTTCTCCCCGGCCTTCGGGGTCTTGGGCGGGGCGCTCTATACGCTTTGGTTCTTTCGTGACCGGCTGCGGGCGCTGCGCTACGCGCTCATCGCCGCCGCTACCGGAGGCGTGGTGGCAGTCTTGCTCTTTGCCTTTTCCTTCCGCCAGGCGCAGCTTTCCGGCGAGCTCCCCGGCTTCGCGCTGCCCGCGCTCGACGGGGGGATGGTGAGCCTTTCGGCGTGGCGGGGCAAGCCGGTGGTGATCAACGTCTGGGCCAGCTGGTGCCCGCCCTGTCGACGGGAGATGCCGCTCCTACTGGAAGCCCAAAAGGCCCATCCCGGAATCGGCTTCGCCTTCGTCAACGCCCAGGAAGACGCCGAGACGGTGCGCGCCTTCCTGACCCGCGAAGGGCTTGCCCTTCCCAACGTGCTCCTTGACCGCGAGGGCCGGGTGCTGCGCCGTTTAAAGGTCATCGCGCTGCCCACCACGGTCTTCTTCGACGCCGAGGGGCGGGCCGTGGCCCGGCACATGGGTGAGCTATCGCGGGCGGCGCTTTCCGACTACCTCAAGCGGATCGCGCCCTGAGGGCCTCGGCGAAGGCCTCGAGGCCCAGCCGGTCCGCGGCCTCGAGGTGGTAGCGAAAGTTCCAAAGGTAGCGCAGCATCAGGCCCTCGGGGACCAAAAGCCGCCGCGCCTCCTCGGCGACCACCGCTCCTAGGGCCTTGAGCCCTTGTTCGCGCGCGGCTCGCAGCAGCCGCACCGCGTCGGGGTCGGGGGGACGTTGCTTGGGATAGGCCCAAAGGGCGAAGACGAAGGGCAGGCGGGTGTGCGCGAACCAGCGCGCGGCGAGGTCGGTGACGAAGAGCCCCTCCTTGGCCTCGGGCAGGTCGGCGATCGGCTCCGGCCAGGGGCCCAGGGCGTCGGCGTAGGCCTTGAGCGCCTCGTCCCCGATCAAAAGCACGCCGTCGTAGGCTTCGAGCAGCTCGAGGCCCCCATCCTCCGGCACCAGCTCGAGCTCCGGGCGCATCCAGCGCAAGAGCGCCACCGAGGTGGCCGAGGCACGGGTCACCGCGACCCGTTCGAGCGCCTCGAAGGGGGCTTTGGAGAAGACGTTGACCGAATACACCCTCCCGAGCACCGCCACCGAGAAGTCCGGCAGGTGGTCGAGCGCGTCCCGGTGGGCGAGGTAGAACGCCGACGAGACCAGGGAGAGCTCGAGCTCGCCGGCGAGCAGGGCTTGGTTCAGCTCCGAGGGCACCGCGTGCACCAGCTGGAACGTGGGCGGTAAGTGACGGGCCAGGGGGGCGACGTTGGCGTAGCGGGGAAGGCCGAGCCTCATGCGGCCTCGGTGATCACCGCGAGCTCGTGGTAGAGCGCGTCGCGCTCGACCGGGAGGTAGCCGGCCTCCTGGATGAGGCGCACCAGGGCCCGCTTGGAAAGCCCCTCGGGGGCCCGGGCCCCGGCCATGTGCACGATCTTCTCCTCGACCAGGGTGCCGTCGATGTCCGAGACCCCCCAATCCAGGGAGACCTGGGCGATCTCCGGGGTGATCGTCGCCCAGTAGCCTTTGATGTGGGGGAAGTTGTCCAGGTAGATCCGGGCCACCGCGAGGTTTTTCAGGTCGTCCACCGCGTCCGCGGCCTCGGTCTTGCCCAGCGCCTTGGCCAGCGGGTTACCGTCGGGCTGGAAGGAGAGGGGGATGAAGCTCAAAAAGCCACCGGTCTCGTCCTGAAGACGGCGCAAGCGGTCCATGTGGTCGAGCCGCTCCTCCAGGGTCTCGATGTGCCCGTAGAGCATCGTGGCGTTGGTAGCCAGGCCCAGCTCGTGGGCCTCGCGATGCACCCTGAGCCAGCCCTCGGCGTCGACCTTGTTGCGCGCGATCTGGCGGCGCACCCGCTCGGCGAAGATCTCCGCGCCCCCACCCGGGAGGGCCACCAGTCCAGCCTCCTTGAGCGCGGCGAGCACCTCACGGGTCGTGGCCTTGGCGACCTTGGCGATGTGCACGATCTCCGCCGCGGTGAAGGCCTTGACCTGAAGGTCGGGGAAGTGGCGTTTGATCTCCGAGACCAGGCTGAGGTAGTAGTCGAGGGGACGCTTGGGGTGGTGTCCGGATGCGATGTGGATCTCGGTCATGCCCAGCTGATAGCGGGCGCGGATCCACGCGATCGCCTCGTCGACGTCGTAGTCCCAGGCGCCCTCCTCGCCGAAGCGGCGGGCAAACGCGCAAAAGGTGCAGCCCACGTAGCAGATGTTGGTTTGGGAAAAGCGCAGGGAGTGGACGAAGTAGGTCTTCCTGCCGTGCTTTTGCTGGCGCACGTGGTGCGCGAGGCGCATCAGGGTGGGCAGGTCCCAGGTCTCGTAGAGGACGCGCCCCTCCTCAAAGCTCAGCCGCTCGCCGGCGTGGACCTTCTCGGCCAGCGGTCGCAGCCTTGGGTCTTGAATCCAGTTCATCGGCCCTATCTTACTTCTCACCGAGACCGTTTAAGCTTGGAGCATGCTCAAGGTCCAACAGGGCGGCTGGATTTTGCTGGTCCTCCTTTTGCTGGCGCTTTACGCCAGTTATATCTTCTTCGAGCGATTCTTGGCGCTGCGCAAGGAGCGTGCCGGCGGTGAGCGGCTGATGCGCGAGGTCGAGGCCGCGCTGCGCCGGGGTCAGCTGGCCGCGGCCCTGGAGGCGGCGCGGGCCCACGGGGGCGCGCTCGGCCGGTTTTTGATGGCCGGGTTGCCCCGGGTCCCCTACGGCGTCGCGGCGGTGGATGCGGCGCTCAAGGCCGCCCTCTTGGAGGAGGAGACCCGCCTCTCCAGGGGGTTGGGGGCGGTGGGCCTGGTGGCCCAGAGCGCGCCGCTCTTCGGCCTTTTGGGAACGGTGACCGGCATGATCCAGGCCTTCAACGTCCTGGCCGTTGCCGGGCAGACCACCCCGGCGGCGCTGGCCGGGGGGATCGGGGAGGCGCTCTTCACCACCGCCGGCGGCCTGGTGGTGGGGATCCCCGCGCTCTTTGCCCACCAGTACCTCTCCGGTCGGGTCGACGACATCCTGATGGAGCTCGAGCAACGCCGGGAGGAGCTGCTCGGCGTGCTTGCCGAGGTGGAACGTGGCGCGAAGAAGGCGGACTAGCCCGGCGCTCAACCTGGCGCCGTTCGTGGACATCGTCTTCCTCCTGGTGATCTTCTTCATGGTCACCTCGACCTTCATCACCAGCGAACGCGGCCTGCCGGTGGAGCTCCCCCGGGCGGAGACCGGCCAGGAGGCCCCTTCCGGGGTCCCAGTGGTGGTGATCGACGCCAGGGGCCAGGTCTTCCTGGGTAACCGCAAGGTCAGCGACGCCGCCCTGCTCGCGACCCTGCGCGCACGGTTAAAGGGGAAGCAGGACCGTACGGTCATCCTTCGGGCCGATAGCAAGGTCGCCCACGGCCGGGTCGTCGAGGTGATGGACGTGATTCGTGAGGCGGGGGCCAGTCGGGTGGCCATCGCCGTCGTGCCATGAGCCGTAGCGAACGCAAACGCCGCCGCCGCGCGCTGTTGCTCGCGGGCTTTTCGACCGCGCTGCTCACCCTCTTCTTTCTTATCCTGGTCTCCCCAAAAGCGCCCCAAAAGGCGCCCCCCCGGGGCTATCTGGTGGTAGCCTTCGGCGAAGGCAGCAAGCGGCCCAAGACGCCGCCCAAGCCCCCGGCCCCGGCGGCGAAGCTGCCGAAGGCCAAGGCTGCCCCGCCGCCGAAGGCCCCACCACGCCCCAAACCGAAACCCAAGCCCAGGCCGAAGGCCCTCAAGCCGACGCCGGCCGCGAAGCCCCCGCCGGTGGCCGAAGGCCCCGCCCCCAGCGCGCCCAGGCCTCCGAAGGCCGAGCCATCGGCGAAGGCCCCCGCGCCAAGCGCACCACAGCCTCCCAAGGCCGAGGCCCCGGCGAGGGTCCCCGCGCCCAAGGCACCGCCACCGGAACCCGAGCCCGCCGCGCCCCAGCCGGCCCCGGCCGCCAAGACGCCTTTGGAGCAGATCCCCCCGGCGCCGAGCGTCCCCGAGCCGGTGGAGACTGCGGTGCCTGCCCCAGCGGGACCGGAGGGGGGAGCGAGCCCGACCGCGAGCACGCCGCCGGCTCCTTTGCCGTCGGCGGAGGAGGCAGCGACGCCGACGCCCCCGGGCCCCTCGCTCCCCAAGGCCCCACCCCTCGCCGCGCCGGCCCCGGTGCCCGCGCCGGTGGCCCCGAACCCGGCGCCCGCGCCGGCTCCAGTCTCCGGGGAAACGGCGAGCGTGCCCAAGGGCCCCGGGGCCCAGGCCTACACCCTGCGCCTGCGCGCGCCCTTTCTGGTGAGCGTGGACAACGCGGCCGCGGCCTATCCTCAGACCGGGCTCGAGCTCGCCTACCGCGTCTACGAGGTGCCGGTCGAGGGCGGGGTCACCCGGCTCTTGCTCGAGACCCGGGGGGACGAGCGAGGGCGCGTGGGCCCGGTGCGCAGCGCCCGGCGCTACTTCCTCACCCTTGCCGACCGCCTCGACGCGATCCTGGTGCACGTCGGCGGCAGCCCGCTGGCGCAAAAGCGGATCGAGGAGGCGGGCTACGTGACCTTTGACGGGCTCTACGACACCCGCCACTTCCGACGCGACCCCGCCCGCCGGCCGCCCCACAACACCTATGTGGACCTGGGCGCGCTGCGCCGGGAGCTGGGCCGCTTGGGTCTGGACCGCGTGGAGGTGAAGAAGGGCGCGGCTTACGTTCCCGACCCCGGGCTCCCCAAGGGGACCGCGGTCGCGGTGCGCTTTGCCCGGGACTACCAAAGCGCCTTCCGCTACGAGGACGGCACGTACCGCTGGTACCGCAACGGCCAGACCACGCCGGTGCGCGTGGACGCCGTGGTCTTGCTCTTCGTCAAGGCCCGGGTCAAGGACGCCGAGGGCCGGCTCGACCTCGACCTGACCCAGGGGAAGGGCGGGCTCTACCTGCGCGGGTATTACCAGCCGGTGACCTGGCGCCTGGCGCGGGAGGGGTTGTTGCTCGAGGACGCTGAGGGGCGATCGCTGGACCTCGCGCCCTATCGGGTCTGGTGGCTCTTCGTGCCGCCCTGGGCCCGGCTCGAGTAGCGGAGCGCGTCCTCAAGGCGGTCGAAGTAGGCGTAGCCTTCGCCCTCGGGCAGCGCCTTGGGGTTGTGCAGGTAGTAAAAGGGCCCTTGGGCCAGGCGCACTGCGGCGAAGCCGGCCTCGAGGGCCAGGGCCTCGAGCGCGGGCGGGCCGTCGAAGGCGTAGTGGCCGGGGAGCTCGAGCGCCTTGAGCATCAAAAGCCACTCGCCAAAGGCCTCGGGATCCAGGTCTTCGGGGAGGCGAAAGCGCACCCCGCCCCGGGCCTCTTGGAGAAGCCGGTGGCGGCGCAGGAACTTTCGTAGCGTCCGACGCTCGTCCCCGCTGACCCGGTAGCTGAGGTGGCGCGGGGCCTGGAGGCTAAAGCAAAACCCCGGCGGGGCCATGCGCCGCCAGCGCCGGACGAGGTCCTTGGTGGGGATGCGCTGGTAGGTCGAGGTCAGCTCGACGGTCTCGAAACGCTCGGCGTAGCGACGAAAGCGGGCCGAGGGCGGGAGCTCGGGGAAGAGGTGGCGGTAGCCGACGGTGCCTACCTTCAAGCCCATCGCAAGAACCACCCCAAGCTCAGGTAGATCATCTCCGGCTTCGGGACGTGCCCCACGCCGGGAAGCTCGGCCAGCGCCAGCCGGCCCGGGGCAAACCGCGCCCGCACCGCCTCCACGCTGGCCCGCGCCGCCTGGAGGGGGACCACCGGGTCGTCGGTGCCGTGCACGTGCAAGAGCGGGGTCCTCCCGTAGCGTTCGGGGGTAGCGATGGCGGGGACGAAGTCCGGCGGCAGGTAGGGGCGCATCCACTCCGGAGGCCGGCCCGCGCCCATGAGGACCGCGGCCGCGGCCGCCTCCACGCCCTCGGCGAGGAGGGCGTGCACCACGTAGCCTCCCATGCTGGCCCCCAGGAGGAAGTGGGGGAGGTCGGGGTAGGCCCGCCGCATCCAGCCGAGGAGGGCCGGGGCCTCCCGGACCGAGGCCATCTGGGCCTCGGCGATGAGGGCTTTGTCCTTGAAGACGTCCGCGCCTTGCGAGCGGTCCCCGTGGTGCAGGGCATCGGGGTGCAGGCTCAACAGCCCGGCCGCGTGGAGGGGGCGGGCGAGGGCCGCGGTGCGCGACTTGTCGCCGCCGGCGCCGTGAAAGAAGAGCACCACGCCGCGGGGGCGCGCTGGCCCCACGCGGAGGACCGGGACGCCTTCGATCTGGAGGACCTCCCGGGTCATCGCGCCTCCGGCTCCCAACTCAAAAGCCAGCCCGCGGCCGCGGCGACCATGGGCGTGGTGAGCTCGTGGCCGATCCCGGCCACGATCAAGCGCCCCAGCCGCCCGGGGTGATCGGCGTAGGCGGGTCTGAGCCTGACAATCGTGCGCTCGATCAGGGCGAGCGGCACGATCGGATCGTCCTCGCCGTGGATCTGCAAGATCGGGGTCGGCGGGTAGGCCGAGGCCCGGTCGAGGGGCAGGGGGACCCCCTCGGGGGCGGCGACGTTGGGGATCGCTCCCAGGCCGAAGAGGGCGGCGGCCACCGGCCTGGCCAGCTCGCGGCTGATCAGTTCGTGCCAGACGTAGGCCCCCATGGAGAAGCCGGCCGCGTAGAGGGGCAGGCCGTGTTCGGCTTGCCAGCGTGCCAACGCCGGGGGCAGCTCCTCGATCCAGGCCGCCACCACCTCGCGGGCGTGCTGGCTGAGGGCAGCCGGATCCTCGGTCGGAAAACCCTCGGGCCGCGCCCGAACGCCGTGGTCCGGGGCCTCAGGGGTGAGGACCAGGAAGCCCGCGCGTACAAGCGGCCCCGCCACCGCCCGCACGTACTCCGGCGTGCTCGCGTAGCCGTGGAGGAAGACCAAAAGCCCCCGCGGCGGCCCGTCTGGGAGGAGCGGTTCGGTGTGCACGCCTACCGGAAGAGCTCCGAGACCGACTCGCCCTGGTGGATGCGCAGGATGGCCTCGGCGAAGAGCGGGCCCACCGGGAGGACCGAGAGCTTGGACGGGAGGGGCTGGGGCGGGGGGCAGGTGTCGGTTGCCGCGACCTCGTGGATCGGCGAGGCCTGGATGCGCTCCAGCGCCGGCCCGACGTAGACCCCGTGGGCCGCGGCGGCCCGGACCTCCCGCGCCCCGGCCTCGAGCACCGTCTCCGCGGCCTTCACCAGCGAGCCCGCGGTGGAGATCTCGTCATCGACGATCAGGGCGATCCGGTCGCGTACGTCGCCGACCAGGCTCCGGGCCCGGACCTCGCGGTCGGAGAGGCGTTCCTTTTCGATGAAGGCCAGGGGCAGGTTGAGCTGCTTGGCGACCTGACTGGCGCGCTTCAAGCCCCCGGCGTCGGTGGCCACGACCACCGCGTCCTCGAGCTCGTCGAGCCGGGTGGCGAAGTGGTTGGCGATTACCGGCATCGCCGAGAGGTGGTCCAGGGGGATCTTGAAGAAGCCGTGCACCTGGGGCGAGTGCAGGGTCATCGTCAGGACCCGGTCCGCCCCCGCGGTCTCGATCAGGTCCGCGATCAGCCGGGCGGTGATGGAGATGCGCGGCTCGTCCTTCTTGTCGCTCCGGGCATAGGAGAAGTAGGGAATGACCGCGGTGACCCGGTGGGCGCTGGCCCCCTTGGCGGCGTCGATCATCATCAGGAGTTCGAAGAGGTGGTCCTGCACCGGTGGCACCAGCGACTGCACGATGAAGACGTCGGACTCGCGCAGCGACTCCTCGTAGCGCACGAAGAGGTTGTCGTTGGCGAACCTGAGCGTCGTGCTGCGGCCCAGCGGCAGGCCCAGGGCATGGGCGATCGCTTCGGCCAGGGGGCGGTTGGAGGAGCCGGAAAAGATCTTGAGCGGTCGGTCCATTCCGGCGCTAGGATAGCACGGTGGATCCGGTCCGCCGCGCCCACCTGCGCTTTGATCGCGTGCTTTTTGGCCTGCTTGCGCGCGAAGGTTGGCGACCGAGCTGTGCTCCCGGCTGTTTCGCCTGCTGCTACGCCTGGGTCGAGGCCACGCTCGGCGAGGCCGAGGCGATTCGGAGCGCGGCCCCGCCGAACCTCTTGCGCCGCGTGGAGGCCGAAGGCCGGCGCCGCGCGCGCCTGCTCGGCCCGCACCGCGACGACCCCGCTTGGCCGACGCGGCACTTCCTCGCCCGCCGGCCCTGCCCCCTCCTTCAGGAAGGGCGCTGCGCGGTCTACGAAGCGCGTCCCCTGGCCTGCCGGGGGGTGCTGACCGACCTCGATCCCGGCTACTGCGAGCCCGGGGTGGTCCCCGCGCTCAAGGGCAAGGCGCGGGCCCGCTACCAAGCCCGATTGGACCCCGCGCGCCACGGCCCCGAGCACTACCTGCGGCGGCCCCTGGAGGCCAGCCACCGGGCCTTTTCCCGCCTGCTTCGGGACGAGGTCCGAACGCGGGGCTTTACCCTGGTCGGCGAGCTTTCGATCCTGATCTGGATCGCCGGGAATGCCGGGTTTCGGTCGGCGGCCCAACGAGGCTCGGCGGCGGTGCGCCGCTGGCTTGCCGGCAAGCCCTTCGCTGGCGGGGCCCACGGGGTGGAGCTGGTAGACTGAAGCCCCGGAGGTTTTGCGGATGCGCTACATTTTCGTTACCGGCGGGGTCGTCAGCAGCCTGGGCAAGGGGATCGTGACCAGCTCGCTGGGCGCCATCCTCCGGGGGCGGGGCTACCGGGTGACCGCGCTGAAGATCGACCCTTACGTCAACCTGGACGCGGGCACGATGCGCCCCTACGAACACGGCGAGGTCTTCGTCACCGCCGACGGCGCCGAGACCGACCTCGACATCGGCCATTACGAGCGCTTTTTGGACCGTGACCTGGCCCGGATCAACAACGTCACCACCGGTCAGGTCTACCTTTCGGTGATTCAAAAGGAGCGGCGCGGCGACTACCTTTCCCAGACCGTGCAGGTCATCCCCCACATCACCGATGAGATCAAGGCCCGCATCCGCCTCGTTGGAGAGGCGCAGGACGCGGAGATCGTGATCGTCGAGGTCGGGGGCACGGTCGGGGACATCGAGAGCCTGCCCTTCTTGGAGGCCATCCGGCAAATGCGCTTCGACGAGGGCGAGGCGAACACCCTCTACCTGCATCTGACCCTGGTGCCCTATCTAAGGACCTCGGAGGAGTTCAAGACCAAGCCCACCCAGCACTCGGTGGCGATGCTCCGCTCGGTGGGCATTCAGCCCGACGTGATCGTCTTGCGTTCCGAGCGCGAGGTGCCCGAGGAGGTCAAGAAGAAGGTCGCGCTCTTTACCAACGTCGCGCCGGAGTCGGTCTTTTCCAGCTACGACGTGGACTTCCTCTACCAGGTGCCGCTGATTCTCGAGGAGCAGGGGCTGGGCCGCCGGGTCGAGCGCTACTTCGGCTTGGACCCGGTGATTCCCAACCTCGGCGTTTGGCGCGAGGCGGTCGAGGTGCTCAAGGCCCCCGAGCACCGGGTGCGCATCGCCGTGGCCGGGAAGTACGTGAAGATGCCCGACGCCTACCTCTCGCTCTTGGAGGCGCTGCGCCACGGCGGGTTGAAGAACAAGGCCGCGGTGGAGATCGTTTGGGTGGACGTGGAGACCCTGGAGAGCGAGGCCGACCTCGATCGCGCCTTTTCGGGCGTGGATGGGATCCTGGTCCCCGGCGGGTTCGGCGTGCGGGGCATCGAGGGCAAGATCAAGGCCGCGCGGTATGCCCGGGAGCGGAAGATCCCCTACCTCGGCATCTGCCTGGGGATGCAGGTCGCGGTCATCGAGTTCGCTCGCTACGTCGCGGGGCTGGAGCGGGCCAACTCCACCGAGTTCGACCCCTACACCCCTCACCCGGTCATCGACCTGATGCCCGAGCAGCTCGAGGTCGAGGGCAAGGGCGGCACGATGCGGCTCGGTGACTGGCCGATGAAGATCAAGCCCGGCACCCTGCTCTCCCGGGTCTACGGAGGGCGGGAGCTGGTCTTCGAGCGGCACCGCCACCGCTACGAGGTCAACCCGGCCTACGTCGGGCAGTTGGAGGCTGCAGGACTCGTGATCTCCGGGGTGACCCCAGGCCTCGAGGGCCGTGGCGAGGGCCTGGTGGAGGCGATCGAGCTCCCCGATCACCCCTTCTTCTTGGCGGTGCAGTCGCACCCCGAGTTCAAGAGCCGGCCGATGCGGCCGAGCCCGCCCTTTGCCGCCTTCATCGAGGCGGCGCTGGCCCAGCGGCGAAAGACCCGGCTGCTCGCTGGCGATCAGGCGTAGGCCAGCGCGAAGTGTCGCGCGGTGCGGCCGGAAAACCCCCGGCCCTCGGCGGCAAAGCGCAGCGCCGCCTCCCGGGTGGCCTCGTCCAGGGGGCGGCCCAGGTGGGCCGCCACCGCTTCCAGGTAGCGCGCCTGGTCAAAGGGTGGAAAGGTCAGGACGAAGCCGAAGCGGTCCGCCAGGGAGCGGGCCTCCTGGGTCTGGTCGAAGGCGTCCGGCGCCTCGCGGCGGCGCCAGTCGTCGCGCAGCAGGTTGCGTTGGTTGCTGGTGGCGATCATCCAGACGTTCTCCGGCCAGCGCAACAGCGCGCCTTCGAGCAGGCTCTTGGCGGTGCGGTAGCTGGCGTCGTCCTGGTCGAAGCTGAGGTCGTCGAAAAAGAGGATCACCCGCTGGGGGGCACGCGCGAGGCGCTCGACGAGCCGGGGCAGCGCGAAGAACCCCTCCGGGCGGACCTCGACGAGGCGCAACCGGGGGCGTTCCGGGGTAAGCAGCGCCTTCACCGTGCTGGACTTGCCCGTGCCCTGGGCGCCGTAGAGCAGCGCGGGCGGGGCCGGTTTGCCCTCGTGGAAGCGGTCCGCCAGGGCGTTCAGCGTCTCGCGTTGCCGGGCATAGCCGACGAGCGGCGCGGGCGGGGGGAGGTCCTTAACGGGGATAAGGTTCGCGTCCCAGCGAAACGCCGGGTGCAGCGCCAGCGGGGCGAACCCGTGGGCCCGATAGAGCGCAAAGAGGCCTTCGGCGCTCGGGGCCTCGAGCACCTCCCGGGCAGCGAGTTCCGCCGGCAGCGGCGGCCGAGCGCCAAGGTCGTCGAGGGGGTAGGTGCGCCGGGTCTTTTGGTAGCGGGCGACGAGGCGCAAAAGCCCCTCCTCGACGAGGCGCGAAAGCCCGGCGGGCCAGGGGCCCGCCTTCTCCGCCAGCGGTGAAGCGAAGAGCGCCCGGGCAAAGGCCCAGCCCCAGGGCTCGCCGCGGGGCAGGTCGGCCTCCACGGCCAGGGCCTCGGGATCCGGAGGGTCGAGGTAGCGGGGAAGGGGAAACAGGCGGCTCACGCGCCCTATCATAAAAAAGTGGTGGGCCCTGCAGGACTCGAACCTGCAACCCACCGATTAAGAGTCGGTTGCTCTACCAAATTGAGCTAAGGGCCCACGGCCTCGCGGCCAAGACCTACTTTAGCCCCGCCGGGCGCATCCGTCAAGGCGCGACGAGGAAAAAGAGCGCGATCCCGAGGGCCAGGGCCAGGGCTTCGCCGAGGACGTATCCCCATAGGAATCGCCGGCGTTCGGCACTCCCTGCGTTCTGGAGGAAGATGCGAATCGCGATGAGGTTGGCCATCGAGGCGATCGGGGTGCCGAAGCCCCCGACGTTCACGCCCCATAGCAGCGCCCGCCAGTCTTCGGTGAACGGGGCCAGCAGGACCGCGGTGGGGACGTTGGAAAGGCCCTGGGAGAGGGCCACCGCCAGGGCGAAGATCGAGGCGCGCCTTGCGAAGGCAAGGGGTAGCAGCGCTTCGAGGTTGTCGACGAAGAGAAAGAAGGCCGCAAACGTTAGCAAAAGGCCATAGTCCACCTTTAGGAAGGCGGCCCGGTCGGCGAGAAGGAGCAGCCCCAGGGCCAAAAGGGTGGCGGGCAGCGGCAAAACCCTGAGCACGGCTCCGACCACGACGGCCAGCGCAAGCAAGCGAACGCCGAGCCCTCCCGTGGTCCGGACACGTCCGGGCGCGGGCCCCTGGGGTGGGCCGAGCCGCCAGGCGGCCAAGCCGAGGAGCACGAAGAAGACCGCCCCCAGCGGAAGGATGGCCTGCACGAACGCCCCTAGGCTGGGTTCGTAAAACCAGAAGAGGTAGAGGTTCTGCGGGTTGCCAAGGGGAGTGAGCGCGCTACCGGCGTTGGCTGCGAGCACGAGCAACACGGCAAGCTCGGCCCGCCGGACCCGGAGGGCGAGGACCAGGGGAAGGGCGGCCAGTAGGGCCACGTCGTTGGTGACGAAGGCTGCGAACCCGAAGGTGCCGAGCACGAGCTTGGGGCCCAGCGCCCGACCGCGCTCGAGCCAGGCCGCCAGCGCTCGGAGGTGTCCGCTTCGTTCGATGGCCTTTACCGAGGCGAAAAGCAGCCAAAGGAGGTAGAGGACCTCGAGCTCGTCGGCGGAAAAGTGGGGCCAGGTCCCCCTCAGGGGCGTCGTGACCAGCACGCCGACCAACGCCAGCCACAAGAACCCCTCGCGTAGAAAGGCGCGCCCCACGCGGCGAGTCTACCGCGTGGGGGTGCGGACGGTTCGCGCTAAGCCTAGCCGAGCTTGGCCAGGGCTTCTTCGTACTTCTTCCCGGCGACGTCGAAGTTGACGACGTTCCAGAAGGCCTGGATGTACTCCGGGCGGCGGTTTTGGTACTTGAGGTAGTAGGCGTGCTCCCAGACGTCAAGGCCCAGGACCGGGGTAAAGCCCTGCATCACCGGGTTGTCCTGGTTCGGGGTGGAAAAGACGTGGAGCTTACCGAAGGCGTCCAGCGCAAGCCAGGCCCAGCCGGAGCCGAAGCGGGTGGCCGCCGCCTTGGAGAAGACGTCCTTGAAGTTCTCGAAGGAGCCGAAGGTCTCGTTGATCGCCTCGGCCAGCTTCCCGCTCGGGGTCTGGCTGCCGCCGGGGGCGATCACCTCCCAGAAGAGGCTGTGGTTCAGGTGGCCGCCGCCGTTGTTGCGTACCGCGGTCTGGATGTCCTCGGGCAGGGCGGCGAGGTTCTTCAAGAGGTCCTCGGCCTCGTAGCGGTGCAGGTACGCGTACTTCTCAAGCGCGGCGTTGAGGTTGTTGACGTAGCCCCCATGGTGCTTGGTGTGGTGGATCTCCATGGTGCGGGCGTCGATGTGGGGCTCGAGCGCGTCGTAGGGATACGGCAGTTCGGGCAGTTTGAACGGATACGGCATAACTTCCTTCACCTCCGACACTCAATATAAGGGCCGGGGCACGGCGGACAATGTGCCCCGGCGCATAAACCCGGAAGGCCCGCTAGGGAATCCCGGGTTCGGTCATCTTCCACGGATCGAGGATGCGGTTGATCTCCTCCTCGGGGAGGACCTGTTCCTCGAGCAGCAGCTGGCGGATCGTCTTGTTCTCGGCCATGGCCTTCTTGGCCAGTTCGGCGGCCTTGTCGTAGCCGATCACCGGGACCAGCGCGGTGACCATGGCCAGCGACCACTCGACGTAGCTCTCGGCCTTTTCCTTGTTGGCCTTCATGCCTTTGACCGCCTTGTCGGTGAAGACCCGGGTGGCGTTGCCCAGCCAGCGGATGGACTCCAGGAGGTTCTTGGCGATCACCGGCATCATCACGTTGAGGTCCAGGTTGCCGTGGGTGTTCGAGACCTGGACCGTGGTCGCGTTGCCGATGACCTGGGCGGCGACCATCATCAGCGCCTCGTTCATCACCGGGTTGACCTTACCCGGCATGATCGAGGAGCCCGGTTGCACCGCTGGAAGCTGGATCTCCGCTAGGCCACAGCGGGGGCCGGAGTTCAACCAGCGAATGTCGTTGGCCACCTTGATCAGGCTGGTGGCAACCGTGGCCAGCTGTCCGGCGAGCTCGGTGGCGGCGTCCTTGGAGTGCTGAGCCTCGAAGTGGTTCGCCGCCTCGCGGAAGGGCAGGCCGAAACGCTTGGCGAGCTTTTCCGCGACCAGCTTGCCGAAGTCCGGGTGGGTGTTGATCCCCGTGCCCACCGCGGTGCCTCCCTGGGCGAGTTCGTAGAGCCGTGGGAGGACCGACTCCAGCCGCTCGATCGAGAGCTCGACCTGCCGCGCCCAGCCGCTGGCCTCCTGGCCCAACCGGATGGGGGTCGCGTCCATCAGGTGGGTGCGGCCGATCTTGACGATCTCGTCCCAGGCCTCGGCCTTTTCCGCCAGGGCGTCGCGCAGATGGCGGAGCGCTGGGAAGAGAACCTCGTGGAGCTCGAGCGCCGCCGAAACGTGGATCGCGGTGGGAATGGTGTCGTTGGAGGACTGGCCCTTGTTCACGTGGTCGTTGGGGTGGACCGGTTCCTTGCCGCCGCGCTTGCCGGTGAGGATCTCGTTGGCCCGCCCGGCGATGACCTCGTTGGCGTTCATGTTGGTGGAGGTGCCGGAACCGGTCTGGAAGATGTCCACGACGAACTGGTCGTCGAGCTTGCCCTCGATCACCTCCTCCGCCGCCTGCATGATCGCCTTGGCGCGGGTTTCGTCGAGGAGGCCGAGCTCGAGGTTGGTCTCCGCGGCGGCGTGCTTGATCGCCCCCAGCGCCTTGATAAAGGTTCGGGGAAAGCGCAGCCCGCTAATCGGGAAGTTCTCCACCGCCCGCTGGGTCTGCGCGCCGTAATACGCGTCGGCCGGGACCTTGAGTTCGCCCAGGGAGTCCCGTTCGATCCGGTACTTCATCCTTCCACCTCCAGGCGTATTTTAGGGCCTCGAAAAAGGCGACTTGTCCCGAGAAAAGGGGGCGGCTGCCCCCTTCCCATAGACGGCGCGCGGCTTATTCGCCTTCCTCCGGGTTGACCTTGGGTGCGGTCTTCAGGTTGTAGTCCAGGTAGTTCTCCACGGGCTGGGGCGGCAAAACGTAGCGCACGTAGGGATGCCCGGTGGCCGCGTGGCAGCCGTTGCATCCGGCGACCGCCGCCTTGAACGTGGCCTCGAAGGCGTTCCAGTCCTGGGCCTCGATGGCCTTCTCCAGCGGGTCGAGGTAGCTGTGCTCGAAGTTCTTCAACAGCCCCGCGTTGGCTGGACGGGTGATTTCCCCGACCTCCTGGATCTCGGTGGCCTCCTTCAGCATGTACTGGGCGAGGCCCCAGTTCCCCCCCTTGGCCGCGTAGTAGGTGTTGGTGAAGCGGTTGCCGTATTCAATCATGACCGTACCGAGCCCCGGCTGGATCGCGGCCAGCGCGTCCAGCCGCTCCTCCGTCGAGCCGTGATAGATGTCGCGCACCGCCTCGGCGCCCACCACCAAAAGCCCGATCGCCAACACCCCCACCAACAACGCACTCAATCGACGCTTCATCGCCCCTCCTTTCATGCTTATCATCGTGCACCATATTCGTAAATGCAAGGGGTATATGGCCCTTTTCAGGTAGACCAGTTCTCGCGCGTCGGTGGCAAAAGGATTTGGGGCGCAAACTGCGCCCCTTATGCTCGCGGGTATTCCTTACTCCCCCGGGCTCTTGTGCACGTGGACCACCTTCCAGCCGTCGGGAAATTTCACCAGCACCCGGGTCTCGTTTACCGTGCGGTGCTCGATCTCGTCTTCGTGGGCGATCGAGAGCAAGAGCGTGTAGCTGGCCACCGCCACCGTGCCGTAGACGTCGAGCCTGGGGTCCAGCAGGTCGTAGCGCCAGTCCTTGCCGGTGCCGGCCCAGTCGTGCTCGAGCATGAAGGCGTGAAAGCTCTTGCCCTCGATCCGGTGCGGGGTGACGAACCACTCGTAGACGCTGACGTCGTCGCTCGTGGTTTGGTCGTAGATCTCCCAGTCCCCGGCGTAGATCGCCGAGAGGTGTCGGTGCAGGGTTTCCCAGATCTCCTTTTCCATGCCCCTTATTCTAGGGCCGTGGAGGCCCGGGTCTATCGCGTTCTCGCCCATCCCCTGGTGCGCTACGGGATGGGGGTTTTGGTGGGGGTCTTCCTCCTCGTGTTCTTTGCGCTCTTCATCCCCGCCTTGGTGCGTCTGGCGGGGCCACCCCCAGACTTCTGGGCCTTGGGCTACGACGCCCGCCGCCTCGCCGGCTACCTGGGCGCGTTGGGGGAGGAGGGCCAAAGGCTCTACGCCCTGTTTTTGGAAGCCGACGTTCTTTTTGCCCTGCTTTATGGCCCCTGGCTCACCGGCTGGCTTTATTACCTTTACCACAGCCCGGCGTACGCCCGCTGGCCACTGATCGCGGCCCTCGCGGACATCGGGGAGGACCTGTTGGTGCTCGCGTTCATGAAGCACCCTGGGGAAGCGCTGGCCACCCTCGCGGCCTACCTGACGTTCCTCAAGTGGCTCCTTTTGGCCTATACTCTTTTTGCGCTTGTTTTCGGTTGGTTCATGAGACCGCGTCGTTTGTAGCGGTACTCCAACACAAAAAGCCCCCGAACGATGTTCGGGGGCTTTTAAGTAGATCCCAGAAGGAACGTTGGGAACCCAGACCCCCGAACCGGCAGGCCGTACCTCCGCGCCAACGTTTCAAATCCCAGAAGGAACGTTGGGAACTTTTTGAAGGCTTTGGGCGGCGCCGTGCTTCGTTGGACGTTTCAAATCCCAGAAGGAACGTTGGGAACAGCCTCGCGCAGGCGCTCGAAATAGGGCACGAACCCAGCGTTTCAAATCGCAGAAGGAACGTTGGGAACGACCGAGACCTTCTCCGCTTCTTCTGCGAGGTGCGGAGGTTTCAAATCCCAGAAGGAACGTTGGGAACGGCATCAGGTTCAAATTTGCCATCCGAAAGGGTGGGTTTCAAATCCCAGAAGGAACGTTGGGAACAGGTGCGTATGGCGTCTACAGGGCCTTTACCGGAGGCAAGTTTCAAATCCCAGAAGGAACGTTGGGAACGTAGAAAATGACCAGTAAAGAATTCTTTAAGATCAGGGAGGTTTCAAATCCCAGAAGGAACGTTGGGAACCAGGGAACCTACATCCTGTCTTCGTTCATGGACGATATTCCGTTTCAAATCCCAGAAGGAACGTTGGGAACGTGCTTAATCTATCCGCGCCTCTGGCTTTGATTCTGGCGTTTCAAATCCCAGAAGGAACGTTGGGAACGCGGAAAGAATGCCTACATCTACAACGATGGTGTCTCATTGGTTTCAAATCCCAGAAGGAACGTTGGGAACTGGACACCATGGCTTATGTCAAAGGCTGCTATCGGAGCAGTTTCAAATCCCAGAAGGAACGTTGGGAACTAGACCCGCTCATGAGCGAGGAGCCAACGGCTGAAACGCCGTTTCAAATCCCAGAAGGAACGTTGGGAACTCCGCGCGAAGGGGAAGGTTTCCGCCGAAGAGATGCGCGTTTCAAATCCCAGAAGGAACGTTGGGAACCTGATCGTGCTCGGCAAGGCTCTGGAGTACCACGAACCGGTTTCAAATCCCAGAAGGAACGTTGGGAACTGTGGCGATTCCATTTTCATTGACGACTTGTTCCCGGTGTTTCAAATCCCAGAAGGAACGTTGGGAACTAGAAAAGAAAGACTTCAGGGCAATCAACGATCGCCTCAGTTTCAAATCCCAGAAGGAACGTTGGGAACTCCTTCTGGACACGAACCCGCAGGTTCGTGTCGACGGCGTTTCAAATCCCAGAAGGAACGTTGGGAACCATTTAGGTGATGAAAGTTATAGCAAAGGCGGAGGTGAAAGTTTCAAATCCCAGAAGGAACGTTGGGAACGCGGCTCTTCATGGACCTCGGCGTCCGCCTCCGGGAAGGGTTTCAAATCCCAGAAGGAACGTTGGGAACCGGACCAGCCGAGGCCGAGGCAGCGATCCGCGCCGCGTAGTTTCAAATCCCAGAAGGAACGTTGGGAACGGCCGACGACCCCGATGCCGGGGATGACTTTCCCCGGCGTTTCAAATCCCAGAAGGAACGTTGGGAACCTGATGATGTGGTTTTGGACTTGTACGTAAAGATGGGGAAGTTTCAAATCCCAGAAGGAACGTTGGGAACACCGATAGTTGTAGGCATTGAAGTCGAAGCCCTGTTGTTTCAAATCCCAGAAGGAACGTTGGGAACGAGGCCGAGGTAGCCCCGATCGGCCCCGAGCTGGTCACGTTTCAAATCCCAGAAGGAACGTTGGGAACTGATTAGGCCTTATATAGACGAGATATCGTTTAAACCTGGTTTCAAATCCCAGAAGGAACGTTGGGAACTGATTATACATATTGGAAAATGATGAACGATTTAAATTCGTTTCAAATCCCAGAAGGAACGTTGGGAACATATAGACAAGTAGGGTTTAGCCTAGCCCCAAAAGCGAGTTTCAAATCCCAGAAGGAACGTTGGGAACGGTCTCACCGATTTACGGCCCCCGGGGCGAAACATGGTTTCAAATCCCAGAAGGAACGTTGGGAACGGGTTCATACTTTGAAGACCCTAGCCAGCTCGAAGGAGTTTCAAATCCCAGAAGGAACGTTGGGAACTGGTCACCCTGACGGTGCCGCATCTTAGGAGGCATGCCCTGTTTCAAATCCCAGAAGGAACGTTGGGAACACCCCGGAACAAGTCAGAAGTTTTATCGAGGGGTTGCAGTTTCAAATCCCAGAAGGAACGTTGGGAACGAGCCCCAGGATGTCCTGGGGCTCCACCAGGCTGAGGATGTTTCAAATCCCAGAAGGAACGTTGGGAACCCGGATGATCCGGGCCTTCCCTCGGACCTGGTTGGGTCGTTTCAAATCCCAGAAGGAACGTTGGGAACTCCGGCCCGGCCCGGGAGTTCTTCGCCTGGTTCAGCGTTTCAAATCCCAGAAGGAACGTTGGGAACCGGCCCGACCATGAGCAGGGGCCGCCCGGAGCGGGCGGCGTTTCAAATCCCAGAAGGAACGTTGGGAACCCATAAAATAGCGTAAGCATCGAGAATGTGAATGTCATCCCGAGCTGTCAAAGAGCGCGCTGGGTCACAGGTGTGCCCAGCAAGGCCCTTGGGGCCTGCGTCTACAGCTTAGCACATCTTGCGTCGACCCCCCGGGGTTTTTGACCGATTGGGGGTCGACGTAAGCGCGCTTGGGGGTTCATGTGGGTTGGTATTCCCCGAAGACCTCGCGCAGGGCCCCCGCGACCTCGCCCAGAGTGGCCCTGGCGCGGAAGGCGTCGAGAACGAAGGGAAAGAGGTTTTCACGCCCTCTTGCGGCCTCCTTCAGGGCCAAGAGGACGCGTTCGGTCGCCGCCTGGTCGCGGTTTTGCCGGTAGCGCCGGACCTCCTCGACACGGCGTCGCTCGAGGTTCGGGTCGATCTTCTGCACCGGGACCTCGGGCTCCTCATCCACGGTGAAGGCGTTGACGCCGACGATGATGCGCGTCTTCTCCTCGACCTCGCGCTGGAAGCGCCAGGCCGATTCCTCGATCTCCTTTTGAATAAAGCCCGCCTCGACCGCAGCGACGCTGCCCCCCATCTCGTCGATCTGGCGGATCAGGTTTTCGGCCTCGGCCTCCAGGGCGTCGGTCAGGTGCTCGAGGTAAAAGGAGCCCCCGGCGGGGTCGATCGCCCTGGTGACGCCGGACTCATAGGCCAGGATCTGCTGGGTCCTCAGCGCGATCAGGGCGCTTTGCTCGGTGGGCAGGCCAAGGGCCTCGTCGTAGGCGTTGGTGTGCAGGCTCTGGGTACCGCCGAGGACCGCCGCCAGCGCTTGGTAGGCGACGCGGACAATGTTGTTCAAGGGCTGCTGGGCGGTGAGGGTCGAGCCCCCGGTCTGGGTGTGGAAGCGGAGCATCCAGGCCTTCTTGTTCTTGGCGCCAAACTCCTCGCGCATGATCCGGGCCCAGAGCCGCCGGGCGGCGCGGAACTTCGCCGCCTCCTCGAAGATGTCGTTGTGGGCGGCGAAGAAGAAGGAGAGCCGGGGGGCGAAGCGGTCGAGCTCGAGCCCCCGTTCGAGCGCCGCGCGGACGTAGGCCTTGGCGTTGGCCAGGGTGAAGCCGATCTCCTGGGCGGCACTCGCCCCGGCCTCGCGGATGTGGTAGCCGGAGATCGAGATCGTGTTCCAGCGCGGGACGTGCTGGCTGGCGAACTCGAAGACGTCGGTGACCAGGCGCATCGAGGGCTTCGGCGGGTAGATGTAGGTGCCGCGGGCGATGTATTCCTTCAAGATGTCGTTTTGGATCGTGCCCCCGACCTTGTCCCAGGCCACCCCCTGTTCCTCGGCGACCAGCAGGTACATCGCCAGCAGCATCATCGCCGGAGCGTTGATCGTCATGCTGGTCGTGACCTTGTCCAGGGGGATGCCTTCAAAGAGGCGTCGCATGTCGTCGAGGGTGGCGATCGAGACCCCCACCCGGCCCACTTCGCCGACCGCCAGCGGGTGATCGGGATCCAGCCCCAGCTGGGTGGGCAGGTCGAAGGCCACGCTGAGCCCGGTCTGCCCCTGGCTCAGGAGAAAGCGAAAGCGGGCGTTGGTCTCCTCGGCGCTGCCAAAGCCGGCGTACTGGCGCATCGTCCAGAGGCGGTCCAGGTACATCCGTGGATAGATGCCGCGGGTGAAGGGGTATTCGCCGGGCCGGCCCAGCTTTTCGCGGTAGTCCTCGGGAAGGGTCTCGAAGAGGCCTTCCATCGCTAACCTCCAATCCGGCTCAAGAGCCAAAGCAGCAGCGCCGCCGCCGCGGCGATCGCTCCGACGACCGGGAGGACCAGGCTGAAGGCGGCTAGGATCAAGGCGATGAGGTCGTTGCGGTCGGGTTCCACGGGGTCATTTTACGCCCCAATGCTATCGAACCTAGCGGTTGCTTTCTTTTTTCGCCTCATGTATACTTCGCCGGTATGGCCGCGAACGACTTCAAGCGCATCTTAAAAGCCGTGGCCCGCGAAGCGGGTTGGGAGATCTTGAACGCCATCGCGGTAGGCCCGACCCGCTTCACCGAGCTCGAGCGCGCGACCAAGGTCAGCCCGCGCACCCTCTCCGAGCGCCTCAAGGAGTTCGCTGAGCTCGGTCTGATCGAGCGCAAGGCCTTTCCCGAGGTGCCGCCCCGGGTCGAGTACCGGCTCACCGAGCGCGGGGAGGTGGTCCGGGTCGCGCTCTTGGCGTTGGAGGAAAAGCTATGACGGCGTTAAAGGTGTTTATCTACGCGCTCTTGACCGCGCTCTCTACCGGGCTCGGCGCGCTCCCCTTCGCCTTCACCCGCAACCTGGGTCGGAAGTGGCTTGGGATGGCCAACGCCATCGCCGCGGGGATGATGCTCGCGGCGAGCTTCTCCCTGATCTACGAAGGCCTGCCGCTAAGCGTGCCGCGGACCCTGCTGGGCATTCTCGCGGGGCTCTTGTTCATCCACCTGGTCCACGTCTGGATCGAGCGCCGGGGCGGGGTGGACTGGACGCAGGTGCTCAAGCTCGATGCCAAGAAGGCCCTGATGATCGTCTTGGTCATGACCGCGCACTCGTTCGCCGAGGGCGTGGGGGTGGGGGTCTCCTTCGGCGGCGGTGAGGCCTTCGGGGCGTTCATCTCGCTGGCCATCGCGGTGCACAACATTCCCGAGGGGCTGGCGATCAGCCTGGTCCTGGTGCCGCGAGGGGTGCCCTGGTGGCAGGCCGCGGGTTGGAGCGTTTTCTCCAGCCTGCCCCAGCCCCTGATGGCGGTGCCCGCCTACTTCTTCGTCGAGGTCTTCAAGCCGTTTTTGCCCTTTGGCTTCGGTTTCGCGGCGGGGGCGATGATCTGGCTCGTCTTCTCGGAGATCATCTCGGACGCGTTGGAGGAGGGCTCGGGCGAGCAGGTGGCGACCGCGGTGACCCTCTCGATCGTGGCCATGCTGGCCTTCCAGGCCCTCATCGCGCCCTAAGGACCCGCGCGGTCTCCTCGGCGATCTTTAGCTCCTCGTCGGTGGGGATGACGAGGAGCTCGATCTTGCTTTCGTCGCGGGAGATGGTCGGGCCGTGGGCGCGGTTCTTCGCCGGGTCCAGCCGGATCCCCAGGGGCTCGAGCCCCGCCACCGCGCGTTCCCGCACCCAGGCGTCGTTCTCACCGACCCCGCCGGTGAAGACGATCGCGTCGGCGCCACCGAGCACCGCGAGGTAGGCGCCGATGTACTTCTTGATGCGGTAGGCGTAGACCTCGAGCGCGAGTCGGGCCCGCGCGTCGCCAGACCCGGCGGCGCGGTGCAGGTCCCGGAGGTCGTTGGAGCGCCCGGAGAGGCCGAGGAGGCCGCTGGCCTTGTTCAAGAGCCGCTCTGTTTCTTCGACGCCGAGGGACTCGGCCAGGGCCAGGACCACCCCGGGGTCCAGGTCCCCGCTGCGGGTGCCCATCACCAGGCCCTCGAGCGGGGTGTAGCCCATCGAGGTGTCCACGCTCTGGCCGTTTCGGATCGCGGTCGCGCTGGCGCCGTTCCCCAGGTGCAGGGTGATGAGGCGCAGTTCGCCGAGCGGCCTGCCCAGCGCTTTTGCGGCGCGTTCGGCGACGTAGGCGTGGGAGATGCCGTGAAAGCCGTAGCGGCGAAAGCGCCAGTGGGCCTCGGGGAGGGCGTAGCGGTAGGCGACCTCGGGCAGGGTCTGGTGGAAGGCGGTGTCGAAGACCGCGACCTGGGGCACCTCCGGGAAGAGGCGCGCGGCGGCGAGGATTCCCGCGAGGTTGGCCGGGTTGTGCAGGGGAGCGAAGGGGATCAGCTCGCGAATGCGCTCGATGAGCGCCGCGTCGACGCGCTTGGGGGCGGTGATCGTCCCCCCGTGCACCACCCGGTGGCCGATCGCGTCCACATCGGTGATCCGGGCCGCCTCGAGGGCGGCGCGCAGCGCGGCCTCGTGGTCCGGGGCGGTGACGGGGACGCGGCGCGCGCCGAGGAGCAAAAAGGCGTCTTCCTGACCGATTCGCTCCACCCGACCGCGCAAGCGGTGGCGCTGGGCGTCGGGGTCGGTGAGCGAGAACTTGAGGCTCGAGGAGCCGGCGTTGAGCACGAGGACCCGCATGTCCCTAGCCTAAGGCGTGTCGGCGGCGGTAAGATGGGGCCTCGTGACCGAGGTGCGCGGAGGCCGCTGGGTGGGGGAGATCTACGGCTGCGACGTGGATCGCCTCGAGGACAAGGCCCTCGTCGAGCGGGCGTTGCGGGACGCGGTGCGCCGGCTTGGCGCCAGCGAGGAGACGATCCAGAGCGTGGTCTACAAGTTCGAGCCCCAGGGGCTTTCGGCCGCCGCCCTGAGTCCGGTGGCGGCGGTGATGATCCACACCTGGCCCGAGGACGACGCCTCGGCGACGCTCGACCTCTATGTCTACGGGGAGGCGGACGCCGGCGAGGTGATGCGCCAGCTCGCCGAGGCGCTTGGCGCGCGCCGCGAAAACGCCTTCACCTATCGCCGAAAGGAGGCCTAGCGATGGACTACGGGATGCACTTTGTCGAGCATGTGACGCCGGAGGAGAGCCTGATCCGCCGCGTCAAGCGGGTGATCGCCGAGGGCGAGACGCCCTATCAGCGCTACGCGCTCTTCGAGACCGACGGGTTCGGCAAGGTCCTGATGCTCGACGCCGAGGTGCAGTCCACCGAGCGCGACGAGTACATCTACCACGAGGCCCTGGTGCATCCGGTGATGCTCGCCCACCCCGAGCCACGAACGGTCCTGATCGCCGGCGGCGGCGAGGGGGCGACGCTGCGGGAGGTGCTCAAGCACCCCACGGTCGAGCGGGCGGTGATGGTGGACATCGACGAGGCGCTGGTGCACCTGGCCCGCAGCCAGATGCCGGAGTGGCACCAGGGGGCGTTCGAGGACCCCCGGACCGAGCTGGTCTTCGCCGACGCCCGGCGCTGGCTGGAGGAGACGCCGAACCGCTTCGACGTGGTCGTCCTCGACCTCACCGATCCCATCGGCCGCGACAACCCCGCCAAGATGCTCTACACCCGCGAGTTCTACGCGCTTTTGCGCGAGCGCTTGAACCCCGGCGGGGTGATCGTCACTCAGGCGGGGATGCTGTTGCTCGACCGCTACCAGGTCTTCACCGTGCTCTGGAAGACGCTCTCCGAGGTCTTTCCCTACGTCAGCGGCTACCGCGACTGGGTGCCTGGGTTCTTTCTGGCCTACGGCTTCATTGCCGCGGCGGTGGGGTTCGACCCCGGGGTCTACTCGGAAGGGGTGCTCGAGGCCCGGATCCTCGAGCGCAAGCTCGCCCTAAAGCACCTCGACGCCCCCTTCATCGAGGCGATGTTCGTCCTGCCCAGGGACTTGAAGCGCTGGGTGGAGGAGGAGCGGATCGTCTCCACCGACGCCCACCCCTTCTACCTGACCCCGGACGGGCGCGCGCAGATCGGCTAGCGGGGCTCGAGCACCCTGGCCCGCAAGAGCGCGGGCACGATCGGGGCCCCGACCCGGAGCAGGGTGGTCTGGCCGTTCTTCGCAGCGCGTCTGAGCCGTTTTAGGTGCTGGGTCAGGGCCGCCCGGTAGGCCTCCCTCACTTCGGGGCCCACCTCGACGGCCTCCTTGGTCTCCACGTCGACCAGGACCGCGGCCTGGGGCGGCGGGTCCAGTTCCTCGGGGGCGAGGATCAGGATCAGGTGGAAAGGGGGAAGGCGCCCCAGATAGGCCTCCCAGTCGCCGGCCTCGAGCCCGTCGGTGATCAGGATCAGGCCCGGCGCGCGGGGCCGCTCGGTGAGGAGCGGGCCGGGTCGGGCGGGGAGGGGGCGCTTTGGGGGTCCTGGCCCCTTTTCGCCGTAGACGCGAAAGACGTCCCCGACCGCGGCCTGCCGCAGCACCTCGGCGAGGCGCTGGGCATAGTCCGCCTTCCCGTAGAGCCGCATGCTGGGGCTGCTGTCCAGCCAGAGGTGGAAGCGGGCCGGGGCGGGGTGGTGCGCCGCACGCACCCAGACCCGGCCGGTGCGCGCGGTGGCCCGCCAGTCCACCCGCCGGAGGTCATCCCCCGGGGTGTAGGGGACGAGCTCGAAGAACGCGTCCCCCGCGCCCCGCCGCCGCGTGGGCCGCTCGCCAAAGGCCCTTCCGGACTCGGGGTGGCGGATGCGAAAACGGCTGAGCCTCATGCCGGGGTCAGGGTTTTCTGGATCAGCTCCTCGAGCACCGCGGCCTCGGTCACCCCTTCGAAGCGAGCCTCCTCGGTGAGGAAGAGGCGGTGGGGGAAGGCCAGGCGCACCGCGTCGCGCAGGTCCGCCCAGTCGGTGTGCGCCCGGTCGCGCAGCCAGGCCAGGGCCTGGGCCAGCCGCCGGGCGGCCTTCAGGCCCCGGGGGGAGAGGCCAAAGCGCAGCCGGGGGTCCTCGTGGCTCAAGAAAGCGAGGTGGATCAGGGCCTCCTGGCCGGGGCTCGGCACCTTGACCGCGGCGACCGCGTCGCGGGCGTCGAGGAGGGCCTGGGCCTCGATCACCGGCTCGGGAAGCTCGGGGGCTTCGCTGAGGATCCGGTGCCAGACCTCACGCGGGGGCGGGTGGATGGTGATCTTGGCGGTAAAGCGGTCCAGCTGGGCTTCGGGGAGGGGGTAGGTTCCCTCGACCTCGATGGGGTTTTGCGTGGCCACGACCAAGAAGGGCTGGGGCAGGGGGTGGGCGGTGCCGCCGACGCTGACCTGGCCTTCCTGCATGGCCTCGAGCAGGGCGCTTTGGGTCTTCGGCGGGGCGCGGTTGATCTCGTCGGCGAGGACCACCTGGGCGAAGATCGGCCCGGGCACGAAGACGAACGCGCCGTTTTTGAGCACCTCCCCACCGGTGATGTCGCTGGGGAGCAGGTCGGGGGTGAACTGGATGCGGCGGTGGCTGAGGCCGCTGGCCCGGGCGAAGGCCTCCGCCAGGAGGGTCTTGCCGAGACCGGGGAGGCCCTCGAGGAGGGCGTGGCCTCCGGCCAGGGCCACCGCGATCAGGCCCTCGATCGCTTCGGGCTGCCCGAAGAGGGCTTGGCCGAGGGCTTTTTTCAGCGCTTCTATGCCTTGGCCTCCTGGACGATCTTCTCCGCGAGCTGCGGGGGCACCTCGGCGTAGTGGGAAAAGCGCAGGGTGTAGGCTCCCTGGCCGCCGGTCAGGCTGCGCAGCCCCCGGCTGTAGTCGAGGATCTCCGCGAGCGGGGCCTCGGCCTCCACCACCGCGATCGCGCCTTCGCTGTCCATTCCCAGGATGCGGCCGCGGCGCCCCTGGATGTCGGAGATCACGTCCCCGACCTTGTCCTGGGGGACGTAGATCTTGAGCCGGTAGATCGGCTCCAGCAGGTAGGGCGCGGCCTTTTCCATGGTGTTCTTGAAGGCCATCGAGGCCGCGACCTGGAAGGCGATGTCCGAGGAGTCGACCTCGTGGTAGCTGCCGTCGAAGACCGTGGCCTTGAAGCCCATCACCGGGTAGCCGGCGAGCACCCCGGACTTCGCCGCCTCCTTGATGCCCTTTTCCACCGACTCCTTGTACTTGGTGGGGATGACCCCGCCCTTGATCTCCCAGACGAACGCGTAGGTCTCGCTGGGCTCGAGGCGCAGCCAGACGTCGCCGTACTGCCCGCGGCCGCCGGTCTGCTTCTTGTACTTGCCCTGGGCCTCGGCCCGTTTGCGGATGCTCTCGCGGTAGGGGATGCGCGGGGGTTTGAGCTCGACCTCGACCCCGTAGTCGGAAAGGCGCTCCTTGGCCCACTCGAGGTGCATGTCCCCCATGCCCCAAAGCTGCATCTCACCGGTCTCCTCGTCGTAGCGGAAGCGCAGCGAGGGGTCCTCCTCGGCGAGCTTCCTCAGTGCCTCGCCGAGCTTGGCTTCGTCACCCTTCTCCTTCGGGGCCAGGGCGACGAAGGTGGTCGGCTCGGGGGGCTTGGTCGTCGGGACCTCGCCCTTCTCCCCGCGCCAGAGGACCATGCCCCGGTGGAGTTTGTCCGCCTTGGGGATGGCCAGGATGTAGCCGGGCTCGGCGGCCTCGACCTCGATCAGCTCGGATCCCTTGGGCACGTAGAGGTGAGGCAGGCGGACCTCCCCGGCCTCGCTCTGCAGGGCTTCGCCGGGTTTGAGGGTGCCGCGGTAGAGGCGGACGTAGGCCACCTGGCCGACGAAGGGTTCGACCTGGACCTTGAAGACCTTGGCCAGGACGTCCCCTTCCCCGAAGCGCTCCTGGGCGGAGGGGATGGCCTCGAGGATCAGGTCGAGCAGGGGTTCAACGCCGATCAAGGTCTTGCCCGAGGCGATCGCCACCGGGTAGAGCTGGCCCTGGCGCACCGCCTCGTGGAAGGCCCTGGCGAGCGCGTCCGGGGGGACGTCCCCACCCTCCAGGTAGCGGTCCAGCAGGGACTCGTCGGTCTCCACGATCGACTCCAGGACTTCCTGCTGGAACTTGCTAACCGTTTCCTTCGCCGCTTCGGGGATCTCCAGCACCTCGTAGCGCGCCCCTTCCTGGTAGCGGTAGGCCTTGTTGTGCAAAACGTCGTAGAGGCCGACCCACTGGCCGTCCTCGTACCAGGGAAGGTGGACCGGGAGGATGTGCCCGAGGGTTTGCCGGAGGTCCTCGAGGAGCGCGTAGAAGTCGCCGCCCTTGTCCAGCTTGGTGACCACCACCATCCGCGGCAGGCTCAGGCGCTCGGCGACGGTCCAAGCCCGCTCGGTGCCGATCTGGACGCCCTCGGGGGCGCCGACCGTGACCAGGGCGCCGTCGGCGGCGGTCAGGGCGCCGCGGATCGAGGTAATGAAGTCGGCATAGCCCGGGGTATCGAGGACGAAGATCCGGTGGCCCTTGTATTCCAAGGGCAGCACCGCGGTGCGGATCGAGAACTTATGGGCCTTTTCCTCCGGGGTGTAGTCGGAGGTGGTGGTGCCCTCCTCGACCGTGCCCAGGCGGTCCTTGCCCCCGGTGAGGTAGAGCATCGCCTCGCCGAGGGTGGTCTTGCCGCTCTGGCTGTGCCCGACGATCGCCACGGTGCGAATCATGTTTCACCCTCCTTTTGCGTAAAGTATACCCAGTGGGCGGAGGACTTTTGTTTACCCGGAAGGCCTGGGAGGCGGCCTGGGACCACGCGCGAAGCGCCGCGCCGCAGGAGGCGGTGGGGGCGCTGGTTGGGGTGGACGGGCGGGTGGAGCGCGCGGTGCCCCTGCCCAACGTGCACCCGCGTCCCGAGGTGGCCTACCGCGCCGACCCCCGGGCGGTGCTGGAGGTGCTGAAGTCCGCTGAGGCCGAGGGCAAGGTGCTGCTGGGGTTTTACCACTCGCATCCCGCGGGCCTCGCGCTTCCCAGCGAGACCGATCGCAAGGAGGCCTACTGGCGCGTGCCCTACGTGATCTTCGGCCTCGCCGAGGGGCGGGCCCGGGCCTGGCGACTGCCGGAAGGAGAGGAGGTGCCGATTCGTGTGGCGCCGTGAGGAGATCGAGCGTTACGCCCGCCACTTCGTCCTGCCCGGGGTGGGGGAGGAGGGCCAGCGGCGGCTCAAAGCAAGCCGGGTGCTGGTGATCGGGGCCGGGGGGCTTGGCAGCCCGGTCCTCTTGTACCTGGCCGCGGCCGGGGTGGGGCGGATCGGGATCGTGGAGTTCGACCGGGTGGACCGTTCGAACCTGAACCGGCAGATCCTCTTCACCGAGGCGGACCTCGGGCGGCCCAAGGCGGAGGTGGCCCGGGAGCGGCTCCTCGCCCTTAACCCCTTCATCGAGGTCGAGGCCTACCCGGAGCGCTTCACCCCGGCGCTGGCCAAGCGCCTGGTGCCGGCGTACGACTTGTTGATCGACGCCTCCGACAACTTTCCCACCCGCTACCTGGCCAACGACGCCGCGGTGCTCTACGACAAGCCCCTGGTGCATGGGGCAATCTACCGCTTCGAGGGGCAGCTCTCGGTGTTTCACTACCAGGGCGGACCGTGCTACCGCTGCCTGTTCCGCAAGCCCCCTGCCCAGGGGCCGGATTGCAGCGTGGCGGGGGTCTTCGGCGTGCTCCCGGGGGTGGTCGGGAGCCTGATGGCCACCGAGGCCCTCAAGGCCCTGCTCGGCCTCGGAGAGGTCCTCTCCGGGCGGCTGTTGCTCTACGACGGGCTCGAGGTCGCCTTCAAAACGCTCTCCTTCCCCCGCGATCCGGCCTGCCCGGTTTGTGGGGAAAACCCGGTGATTCGCAGCCTGGACGATGTGAACTACGCCGAAAACGTTTGTCCCGCGCCGAGGCGGTAAACTTTGGACGGAGTAAAGGAGGTTCGTGATGGCAGATACGGTGGAAATCAAACGCGGGCTCGAAGGGGTCGTCTTTACCGAGAGCGAGCTCTCCTACATCGACGGCCAGGCCGGGAAGCTCTACTACCTGGGCATCCCCATCGAGGAGCTCGCCGAGCACTCAACCTACGAAGAGGTGGCGTTCTTGCTCTTGCATCGCCGCCTCCCCAAGAAGGACGAGCTCGAGGCCTTTGACGCCAAGCTCAAGAAGAACCGCCACCTTCTGGTGGAGAAGGTCGCCTCGTTCGCCGACTACCCGCGGAACGCTCACCCGATGGCCGCGCTGCGCACGGCGATCAGCGAGCTCGGTCTCTTCGACCCCAAGGAGGAGGACACCAGCTTCGAGAACCTCTACGAGACCGGGGTTTCCCTGATCGCCAAGTTCCCCACCGTGGTCGCGGCGCTCAAGCGGCTGCGCGAGGGCCGCTTCCCCATCGAGCCGCGCGAGGACCTCTCGCACGCAGCGAACTTCTACTACATGCTGAACGGCGAGGTGCCCTCCAAGGAGCAGGAAAAGCTGCTCGACGTGGCGCTGATCCTGCACGCGGACCACGGGATGAACGCCTCGACCTTCACCGCGCTGGTCATCCACTCCACCGCCTCCGACCTCTATTCCTCGATCGTCGGCGCGATCGGGGCGCTGAAGGGGCCGCGCCACGGGGGCGCCAACGAGGCCGTGCTGAAGATGATCCAGGGGATCGGCGACGCCTCGAAGGTCCCCGAGTGGTTCCAGGAGAAGCTGACCAAAAAAGAGCGTATCATGGGCATGGGGCACCGGGTCTACAAGGCCTATGACCCGCGGGCGAAGATCCTCAAGCGCTACGCCGAGGCGGTGGCCAAGGCCCACGGCCACTCCCAAGAGTACGAGATCCTGGTCGCGATCGAAAAGGAGGCGGAAAAGCACCTCTCCCCGAAGGGCATCTACCCCAACGTCGACTTCTATTCCGGCGTCGTCTACTCGGACCTGGGCATCCCCGTCGAGTTCTTTACCCCGGTCTTCGCCGTGGCCCGGATCGCGGGCTGGGTCGGGCACATCCTCGAGTACACCGAAAAGGACAACCGTCTAATCCGCCCGCGCGCCAAGTACACCGGGCCGCTCGACGTCCCCTACGTCCCCATCGATCAGCGCGGCTAGGCCGCGCAAGATGGAGGCCGGGGCCCTTGGGCCCCGGCCTCGTCACACGGGAAGGGCGCGCAGGGCTTCGCCGGCGTCTTTGGGGCGGTCCTTTGGGTGCTTTGCGAGCAGGCTCTGCAGGTAGAACCAGAGCCGGGGATCGATCGCTTTCCCCTCGGGCGGCTCGGGCAGGGTGTAGCGGTGCGCGGCGAGGACCTCGTCCTTGTTGCCGACGAAGGGGAGCTCGCCAAAGAGCCCCCAGTAGAGCAAAACGCCCGCCGAGTAGAGGTCGGCGGCAAACCCCGCTTCCCGACCCGCGGCCATCTCCGGGGCCAGGTAGGCCAGGGTCCCTACCCGTCGCCCGAAGAGGGCCTCGTTCGGCGGGCCCGCGAGATCGAAGTCCACCAGGCGGGCCCGTCCGGAAGGGGCGACGATCACGTTTTCCGGCTTGACGTCGCGGTGCACGATCCCTTGGGCGTGGAGGTGGGCGAGGGCGGCGAGCAGTTGCTTGAAGACGTGGAGGAAGGAACGTTGCGCCTTGCGTCCGCCCCAGTCGCTGAGGCGGCGTCCGGGGGCGTAGGCCAGGAGCAGCGCGGGCGCCCCATGGATCAGGCCCCGGGCTAGGACCGGGTTGACGTTGGGATGGTCGAAGACGCGGCCGATCCGCCACTCGCGCTCCGCCCGGGGCTCGAGCGCAGGGGGGAAGACCTTGAGCGCGTAAGGAGCGCCGTGAGCGTCGAAGGCCAGGTAGACGGTCGCTGCCGCCCCCCGCCCGATGGGCCGGAGGACCCGGTAGCGATCGAGGAAGCGCGCCCCGGCGATGCTCACGTCCTCACTATAGTGAGGGCATGTGGGGGATTGCGTTGTCCGGAGGCGGGGCGCGGGGGCTGGCCCACGTCGGGGTCCTGGAGGTCCTGGAGGCCGAGGGGTTCAGCTTTTCCCCGGTCGCCGGCACCAGCATGGGGGCGATCATTGGGGCGCTCTACGCCAGCGGTCACGATGCCGACGCCCTTTTGGCGATGGTCCTGGAGAGCCCCTGGCGGCGGCTCTTTCGCTTTCGCATCTGGCGCCGTCCCATCCGGGCCGAGCGGCTCGCGGCCCTCTTGGCCGAGTACCTCCCTCCGCGCTTCGAGGACCTCTCACGGCCGCTATCGGTGGTCGCCGTGGACCTCGCCCGCGGCCGCCCGGTGTATTTGAGCCAGGGCCCCCTGCCCGAAGCGGTCGCGGCTTCAGCGGCACACCCCTTGCTCTTTCGCCCCCTCATCCTAAACGGTCGCGCCCTTTCCGACGGCGGGGTGGTGGACAACTTGCCGGTGGACGCGGTCCGTTTCCTGGGCGTCGAACGGGTGCTGGCGGTCGACGTCTCCGCCGAGCTCGACGGACCCTTGGACGGCTTGGGCGGCGGCGCGATGGCGGTTTCGCTGCGCTCGGTTGAGGTGATGCAGGCCACCCTGACCCAGGCCCGGCTGGCCCTCTTTCCTCCCGACGCCTACCTCCGGCCCGCGGTGGCGGCTTACGGGGTGGAGGACTTTCACAAGGCCGAGGCGATCGTCGAAGCCGGGCGGGAGGCGGCGCGGCGGTGGCTTAAACTGGTGCGGTGATGCGCGATTTTCTCTCCTACCTCTGGAACGAGTGGTTTCGCCAGGTCGGCGAGGCGCTGCTCTTGGCCTTCATCCTGACCACCTACGTCTTCACCACCGTCCAGGTCGTGGGCAACAGCATGTACCCCACCCTGGAGAGCGGCGAGCGCGTTTTGGTCCCCAAGTACCGCATGTGGCTGGTCCGGCTCGGCCTCGATCAGTGGCGGCGAGGGGAGATCGCGATCATCAAGCCCCCACCCGGGGCACCGTTTTCGGTCGGTGAGTACCCGGTGCTCGGCATCCGCTTTCGGCCCTTCTTCATCAAGCGCATCGTGGCCCTTCCCGGCGACCGGGTGCGCGTCGAGCGTGGCCAGCTCTTCGTCAACGACTTTCCGGTACCGGAGACCCACATCACCCAAAAGCTCACCCCCTACCCCGACTCCTTTCCGCTCGTCGAGCTCTACAAGGGTGAGATCGTGGGGATCGAGGTCGGGGGCTACTTCTATCCCAAGTCCCGTCTTCCCAAGTACCTCGCTCCACTGATCGAGATGATCGAGCCCGCCCCCAAAGCCTTGATCGAGGAGAGCATGCTGCGCCCGGTGCGCTACGTCCCGAACGTCCACCTCAAGCCCGGCTACTACTTCGTGATGGGCGACAACCGCACCCTGGGGGGCTCGGAGGACTCGCGGATCTTCGGCCCCCTCAAGGTGACCCAGATCGCTGGCAGCGCCAACTTCGTCTGGTGGCCCCCGCTGCGGAAGACCGAGGCCGGATGGCGGCTCAACCTGCGGGTCCTGGGGATCCCCGAAGGCTTCAAGCAGATCCCTCTGCCGGCGCGGTGAAGCCCTGCCAGGCGGGGTTCTCGCGGGCTGCCTGAACCAGGTTGCGGCCCGCGCGACGGGCGTCCGCCAGGGCCTCCGCGTCGTCTTCCAGGCGCGGCGCCTGACGGCTGTGGTGGTAGACCAGGCCCGCGGGGATGAGCCAGAGCCCCATGAAGTTCAGGGGCACCGCGAGCTGGGCCAGGGTCTGGGCGGCGCCGTCCTCCTCGGCGGCCGCGACCAGGGCCATGGGCTTGCCGGCGAGGACGAGGCCCTGGTTTTCCAGGGAGGTCATGCGCTCGAGGAGGGTTTTGATCCGCGCCGAGGGGCCGAACCAGTAGACCGGGGTGGCGAAGACCAGGGCGTCGGCCTCGAGCATCTTTGCGGAGACCCGGCCCCAATCGTCCCATTCGCCGCGCACGCAGTGTTCCGGGCCGCAGGTCGCGGGGTCCTCGGAGTAGTTGGCGGCGCAGTAGGGAAGGTTGAGGCGCACGAGGTCGATCCGTTCGGTGGTGGCCCCCGCTGCGCGCGCGGCCTCCAGGACCGCCTCCAGCAAGGCCGCGGTGCGACCGTGGGTGCGGGTCGAGCCGTTGATTCCGAGCACGCGGATCATGCCCGGATCGCCACCTCCTTCGCCGCCTCGGCGATGAGCCGGGCTCCGAGCACGGCCTCTTCTTCGCCGAGGATCAGGGGTGGGGTGATGCGCTGGGCGCGCTCACCAGCCCCCAGGGTGAGCACCCCGCGTTCGAAGGCCGCGTGAACGGCCGCGTCGCGGAGGGACCTCGAGGCGTATTCGATCGCGATCATCAGGCCCCGGCCGCGAACCTCGCGAACGCCGGGAACCTCGACGAGGGCTTCGCGCAACGTCTGCTGCAGGCGTTCGCCGACCCGCTTGGCGTTTGCGATCAGGTCTTTTTCCAAAAGCTCCAATGTGGCCAGGGCGGCCGCCGCGGCCACCGGGTTTCCGCCGAAGGTCGTGCCGTGGGCGCCGGGGGGCCAGCTCGAGAGCTCCTCCCTGAAGATCGCTGCGCTGATCGGGTATCCGGAGGCCAGCCCCTTGGCGAGCAGCACGATGTCCGGGGTGACCCCCTCGTGTTCCATGGCCAGAAAACGACCGGTGCGCCCGGCGCCGGTCTGGATCTCGTCGGCCACGAGCAGGATGCCGTGGCGATCGAGCAGGGCCTTGAGCGCCCGGAAGAACCCGTTTGGGGGTATGCGGTAGCCGCCCTCGCCCTGGATGGGCTCCACGAAGAACGCCGCGACGTCAGCAGGGGGGAGCTTGGTTTTGAAGAGGTGCTCGAGGTACTCGAGCACGGCCTCGCCGGCGTGCTCCGGCGCGACCCCGAAAGGAGGCTCTGAAGGGCTGGGGAAGGGCACGTGCACCACGCTGGGAAGCAGGGGGGCGAAGCCCTCGCGGTACTTGGCGCTGGAGCTGGTCAGGGAGAGGCTTCCTAGGGTGCGCCCGTGAAACGCGCCGGTAAACGCTAGAAAGTAGGGCCGGCGGGTGTGGTAGCGGGCGAGCTTCATCGCCGCCTCCACGGCCTCGGTACCGGAGTTGCCGAAGTAGACCCGCCAGCCGCCCCCGAGAAGCGCGTTCAGCCGTTCGGCCAGGCTGAGCGTGGGTTCGTGGCTGAAGTCGGAAAAACAGACGTGCTGCAACCGTTCGGCTTGGGCCCGGACCGCGGCGAGGACCCGGGGGTGCCCGTAGCCGGTCGTGTTCACCGCAATGCCGGCAAAGAAGTCCAGAAAACGGTTGCCGTCCACGTCGTAAAGCCAGACCCCCTCCCCGTGATCGGGGACAAAGGGGTAGGGGCGCACGTAGCTGGTGGAGAGGACCGCCTCGCTGCGCGCGAGCAGGTCGCGGGCGCGGGGGCCGGGGAGCGGGGTGTGGATCGCGGGTCGTTTCATACGCCCAGTTTCGGACCTCGTGGGGTATTTTGTAAATGAAAAAGGAGGCGGGCACGTGGAAGCGAAGGCCATCGTGGTGACATCGGGGAAGGGGGGCGTGGGCAAGACCACCACCACGGCCAACGTCGGCGCCGGCTTGGCACGGCTGGGGGAGCGGGTGGTGGTCGTGGACGTGGACGTGGGACTGCGCAACCTGGATGTGGTCATGGGCCTCGAGTCCAGGGTGGTCTTCGACCTCATCGACGTGCTGGAGGGGCAGACCGAGCTCAAGAAGGCCTTGGTCCGCGACAAGCGCGTCGAGGGGCTCTACCTCCTCCCGGCCTCGCAAACCCGGGACAAGGAGGCATTGGACCCCGAGGCCTTCAAGGAGATCGTTCGACGGTTGATCGAGGAGGAGGGGTTCGACCGCGTTCTGATCGACTCCCCGGCGGGGATCGAACGCGGGTTTAAGACCGCCGCCGCCCCGGCTGAAGGGGCGCTGGTGGTGGTCAACCCGGAGGTCTCCAGTGTGCGCGACGCGGACCGCATCATCGGCATGCTCGAGGCCCAGGGAACCGAGGAAAACTTCCTGGTCATCAACCGCCTGCGCCCGGCGATGGTCAAGCGCGGGGACATGCTGGCGGTCGAGGACGTGATCGAAATCCTGGGCCTCAAGCCCATCGGGATCGTCCCCGAGGACGAGGCGGTCCTGGTCTCGACCAACGTCGGCGAGCCCCTGGTGCTGCGCGAGGGCTCCGTGGCGGGGCGGGCCTTCATGGACACCGCCCGGCGGATCCACGGCGAGGCCGTGCCCTTCCCCGACCTGGACACCAAGGAGGGCGGCCTTTGGGCTTCGATCCGCCGGCTCTTCGGAGGCAACTGATGTTCTGGCGGCGGCGCAAGACGAGCAAGGACAAAGCCCGAGACCGCTTGAAGATGGTCCTGGCCTACGACCGCGCCAAGCTGCCTCCGGGTCGGATCGAATCCTTGAAAAAGGACCTCCTCGAGGTGCTCATCCGCTACTTCCCCGCCGACGAGCGCGGGGTCGAGGTCCGCGTCGAGGAGCGTGGCGAGGCCATGGTGCTGATCGCCGAGGTGCCGGTCAAGTCGTGACCCGGCGCGTTCGTTTGGACCTCGACTGGGGGCTCGTCGGCGCGGTCTTTCTGCTTTCGGCCTTCGGGCTCTTCGTCCTCGGCAGCGCCGCGCCGGGGCCCGCCTACGTCCTGCGCCAGGCGCTTTGGATGGGGCTCGGTTTTTTCCTCCTCGGCGCCCTCCAGCTGCTCTCGAAAGGCACCCTCTACCGCCTGACCTGGGGGCTTTACGCGCTCTCCCTGGTGCTGCTCTTAGCGGTGCTGGTCTTTGGGCGGGAGGTCAACGGGGCCAGGGCCTGGTTCGCGCTGGGGCCGGTGCGCTTCCAGCCCTCCGAGTTCGCCAAGCTTACCCTCATCCTGGCCCTGGCCCAGGTCCTGCCCGGCCGGGACCTCAGCCGGCTCTTCGCTTACGTGGTGCCGGTCCTCGTCGTCCTGCCCCCGGTGCTCCTGACCCTCATCGAGCCGGACCTCGGCGGCGCGATGGTGATGCTCGCCCTCGCCGCGGGGATGTTCTTCGCCCACGGCCTTCCCTGGCGGCACCTCCTCGTCGGGGCCTTGGGGCTGGTCCTGGCCTTTCCCACCTTGGTCTGGCCCCATCTGAGGCCGCACCAAAAAGAACGCATCCTGACCTTGCTCAACCCCACCCGAGATCCGCTCGGCAGCGGGTTCCAGGTCATCCAGTCGATGATCGCGATCGGCTCTGGCGGGCTGACCGGAAAGGGCTACGGCCAGGGGACGCAGTCGCAACTGGGTTTCATTCCCTTTCGCCACACCGACTTCGTCTTTGCCGTGCTGGCGGAGGAGATGGGCCTGGTCGGTGCGCTCGTGCTCTTTTTCCTCTACGGACTCTTCTTCTGGCGACTGGTCGCGGTGGCCCACGAGCTCCTCGACCCCCGGGATCGCTTGGTGGTGGCCGGGGTTTTTTCGATGGTCGCCTTTCAGGTGTTGGTGAACATCGGGGTGACCCTGGGACTGGCTCCGGTCACCGGCCTCACCCTGCCCTTCATTAGCTACGGGGGGACGAGCATGCTCACCCTCTTCGCCGCGGTGGGCCTGGTCGAGCTGGTCTACCGCGATCGCCTGATCGCGTAAACTCGGCACCATGGCGGCGTTTCTCATCGGGTTCCTCGCGGGGGGCTTTGGCGCGCTGGTCGGGCTCGGCGGTGGGGTCCTCGTGGTGCCTCTGTTGACCGGGGTGCTCCACGTGCGCCAGCACGAGGCCCATGGCACCAGCATCGTCGCGGTGGCCCTGACCGCGATCGTGGGGTCGATCTCCTACGCGCTGGGCGGCGAGGTGGACTGGGGCGCGGCGGCCTTATTGGCCCTGACCGCGATCGTCGCCGCACGCGTTGGCGCCCGGGCCACCAAGCGTTTGCGGGCGCGCCAGTTGCGGCGGATCTTCGGGGCCTTCTTGCTCCTCGTGGCCCTGGTCTTGCCCTTTAAGCAGCGCCTCCCCCACGTCGCAAGCGGCGGCGCGGGAGTCTTTAGCGCGGTGATCCTGCTCCTCGCGGGGGGGCTTGCCGGGTTTCTCTCCGGGCTCTTGGGGATCGGCGGGGGGACGGTGATGGTGCCGGCGCTGGTCCTTGGCGCGGGACTTCCCCAGCACCTGGCCCAGGGAACCAGCCTGGCCGCGATGGTGCTGCCCAGCCTGGTCGGTGCCTACACCCACTGGCAGCACCAAAACGTGCGGTTGGACCTGGTGCCCGGCTTGTTGCTGGGGGTGGCTGCGGGGGCCTTTTTGGGCGGGCAGGTGGCGCTTGGTATTCCCGAGGCCACCCTCAGAACGATCTTTGCCGTTATCCTGGTGATCATGGCGATCCGCTATCTGCGGAGCTAGGAGGGAGGTTGGCGATGCAACTGGGCATATGGGAGATTCTGGTCCTCTTGCTGCTGGTGCTCTTGCTCTTTGGGGGGAAGAAGCTCCCCGAGCTGGCGCGCGGCATCGGCAAGTCGGCGAAGGAGTTCAAAAAGGGCCTGGAGGAAGGCGAGGAGGAGGAAAAGAAGGAGGGGGCCGCCTGAGCGGCCCCCTCCTTTGTCGCTAAGCTATTTTTCCGCAAGCTTTTTCCAGAGCTCGTAGACCTGGGCGGGGGAGAGCTTTTTGGCCCGTTCCTTGGCCACCTCGGCGCTCTCGAAGGGCTTGAAGTCCTTGGGCAGGAGCTTGTCGTTGCCCCAGGCGGTGGCGACGTAGTTGAGGACCGCGGCTACCTGGTCATCCTTGAGCTGGCCGCCGAAGGGCGGCATGACCCCGTTGAAGACCGCGCCGCCCGCGGTCATCTGCCCTTGCAGGCCAAAGAGGACGACGTCCATCAGGAAGGCGCGTCCGAGGTCCCCTTTCTGAAGGTACTCGGGAACCTGCCCGGCAAGGGGCGGGAAGGCCCCGGGTAGGCCCTTACCGTTCGCCTGGTGGCAGCTCATGCAGTAGGTCTGGTACACCTGCTCGCCGTTCTGCGCGGCGAAGGCCAGGGAAAGGCCCATCACCAGCGCGAGCAAAACCAAGGCTTTCTTCATAGCGATCACCTCCACCGGAATTATACCTCAGCGCTGCGTCCCGCCAGGTCCTGGCGGGACGCAGGCTTCAGCGGCTTTTGACTTCGGTCCAGATGCGGTCGTAGAGCTTGATCGCTTCGCCGATGTCGCGGATGTACTCGAGCTTCTTGCGCACCTCGGCGGGGGGGAAGACCGCGGGGTTGTCCCTAAGTTTCGGGTCCAGGTAGGGCATCGCCGCTGCCACCGGGGTGGCGTAGGCGTTGTAGTTGGAGATCGCGGCCGCGATCTTGGGCTCCATGATGAAGTTCAAGAACGCGTAGGCCAGCTCCGGGTGCGGTGCGCGGCGGGTGATCGCCACCGCGTCGGTCCAGATCGTGCCGCCCTCCTTGGGCACCGCGTAGCGCAGGCTGGGTGCCTCCTCCAGCTGCACCTGGATGATGTCTCCGGAGTAGGCGTGGATGACCTCGGCGTCCCCGGCAAGCAGCCGGCTGCGGGCCTCGATGCCCCCGGCGAAGCCCAGGCAGCGCTTCTTGGCGCCGATCAGGAGGGTCTTGGCTTCTTCGAGGTGGGCCGGGTCGGTGTCGTTGAGGGAGTAGCCGAGGTACTTGAGCGCGGCTCCGATCGTCTCCCGCATCTCGTCCAGCAAGAAGCAAGGGCCGACGTAGTCCGCCTCGTTGAAGAAGACCCCCCAGGTGTCGAGGGGACGCTTGATGACCGCGCTGTCCCAGGCGATGCCGGTGGTGCCCCACTGGTAGGGGATCGAGTACCGGTTGCCCGGGTCGTAAGCCGGATCCTGGAACTCCGGGGCAAGGTGGTTCAGGTTCGGTAGCTTCCGATGGTCGAGCTCGCGGATGAGCCCCTGGCGGGCCATCTGCAGGACGTAGTAGTCGGGCGGCACGACGACGTCGTATTCGGCGTCGCCGCCCGCGGCGAGCTTGGCAAGCATGGCCTCCGGGGCCTCGAAGGTGTCGATGACCACCTTCGCGTCGAAGCGCCGTTCAAACGCCTGGACGACCTCTTCCGGGATGTAGTCCGCCCAGTTAAAGAGCCTGAGCTCTTGTTTGGCCAGGGAGAGTGAGGCGGCGAGCGAGAGCAGCACGACCAAGAATCCACGCGTCTTCATCCATCACCTCCGTTGCATCAGCGCCCGGCCGATCACCATCGAGGCCGTGGTCGCAGCGATCAGTATAGTTGAGAGGGCGTGAATCTCCGGCGTGACGCCGCGCTTGACGCTGGAGAAGATGTAAAGGGGCAGGGTGGTGGCCCCGGGACCGGCGGTGAAGAAGGTGATCACGAAGTCGTCGAGGGAGAGGGCGAAGGCCAGCAGCGCGCCGGCGAGGACCCCCGGCCAGATCAGGGGCAAGGTGACGTGGCGGAAGGTCGCCGCGCCCCGCGCCCCCAGGTCGGCCGCGGCCTCCTCGAGCCCCGGGTCCAGCGCCGCCAGCCGGCTTCTGACGAGCAGGGCCACGTAGGCGATCTGAAAGGTGACGTGGCCGATGATGATCGTCGTTAGCGAGAGGTGGAAGAGACCCGTGTGCTGGCGCCACCAGGAGAAAAAGAGCAAGAGCGAGACGCCCATGACGATGTCCGGGACGATGACCGGGATGTAGAGCAAGAAGCGGACCAGGCCCTTGGCGCGAAAGCGATAGCGCCAGAGTCCGAGCGCGAGCAGGGTGCCGAGTGCGGTGGCGATCAGGGTGCTGATCAGCGCGACCAAAAGGGAGTTCTCCGCGTACTCCAGGACCCGGGCGTTGTGCAGGAGCCGCGCGTACCACTTCAAGGTGAACCCGGTAAAGCGCACGCCGAAGCGGCTCTCGTTGAAGGAGAGGGCGACGATCACCGCCATCGGCAGGTACAAAAGCCCGATCAGCACCAGGGTGTAGAGTGAAAGCAAGCGCTTCATACCAGCCGGTCGAGCCCCTTCTCGCCCGCCAGACGCGCGTAGATCCAAAGGCCCAGGAGGACCAGCCCGGTGAGGACGAAGGCCGCGGCGCTGCCGAAGGCCCAGTCCCGTACCACCCCAAACTGCTGCTGGATGACGTTGCCGATCAGCACCACCCGCCCAGCGCCGAGGAGGTCGGAGATGACGAAGGTTCCGAGCGCGGGGATGAAGACCAGGAGCACCCCGGCGATCAGCCCGGGAAGGGTCTGGGGGAGCACCGCGTGGAGGAAGCCACGAACCCGGTCGGCGCCAAGGTCGTAGGCGGCTTCGAGGAGGTTCCAGTCGATTCGCTCCACCGCGGTGTAGACCGGGAGCACCAAAAACGGCAGATAGGTGTAGATCGTTCCCACGTAGACCGCGAACCAGGAAGGGTAGAGCTGCAGGGGGTCGCCCCCGAAGGCGGTGACGATCGCGTTGATCAGCCCTTTCCGCTGGAAGATCACGATCCAGGCGTAGATGCGGATGAGGAAGTTGGTCCAAAAGGGCAGGACCACCAGGAGCAAGAGCAGCTCCTTGTGCCGGCTCTGGGCGATGCCGAACGCCAGGGGGTAGCCGAACAAGGCAGTGAAGAAGGTCACCCCGACCGCGAAGACCACGCTGCGCCAGAGGATCTTGAGGTAGAGGGGATCGAACCCTTCGGGGGTGAGGCCGAAAAAGCGCAGGTAGTTCGCGAGCGTCGGCGGGCCGACCAGTTCGCCGTAGGGTCCGCGTTGTAAAAACGAAGCCCAGAGCATGAAGAGGCTGGGCAGGACCAGGAAGAAGAAGAGCCAGAGCGTCCCCGGCCAGACCGTGACCAAAAGGCGGAACAGACGCTGCCAGGGGCTCGCGGCGGACCTATCCATCGATCACCACCAGATTCTCGGGAGGTAGGTAGACGAAGACCTGCTCGTCGTAGTCGTATTCCTCGTAGCCGGGCTCGGAGAGGTCGGCGTTGAGGGTGTAGGCGGTGAGCTCCAGTTCTCCGGTCTGGAGGATGTACTGGTTCTCCGCGCCGGTGTAGACGATGTCCCGGACCACGGCACGCACCACGTTGGGGCCGGGCCGGGGCTCGCGCGAGAGGCGGAGCTTCTCCGGACGGATGCTGAGCAAAAAGGCGCGGCCCTGGGGCAGGGGGGCGCGAACCTCGAGCGCACCCAGCGGGGTCTTTGCCCGGTGGGGGGTGAGGGCGCGAGCCTCGAGCAGGTTCGAGGTCCCGAGAAAACGCGCGACGAAAGCCGTCTTCGGGCGTTCGTAGAGGGCCTCGGGCAGGCCTACCTGCTCGATCCGCCCCTGGTTCATCACCGCCATGCGGTCGGACATCACCAGCGCCTCCTCCTGATCGTGGGTGACGTAGATGAAGGTGATTCCGACCTCCCGTTGCAGGCGCATCAGCTCGATCTGGAGGCGTTTGCGGAGCTTGAGGTCGAGGGCGCCGAGGGGCTCGTCGAGGAGCAGGACCTTGGGCTCGTTGACCAAGGCCCGGGCCAGCGCCACGCGCTGCTTTTGCCCGCCGGAGAGCTCATCCGGCCGGCGCTGGGCCAAGTCCTCGATCTGGACCAGGGCCAGCACCTCCAGGACCCGGTTGCGGATCACCCTGCGCGGCAGCCCCCGCATGCGCAGCCCGAAGGCGACGTTGTCGAAGACGTTCATGTGGGGGAAGAGGGCGTAGTTTTGGAAGACGGTGTTCACAGGGCGGTCGTAGGGGGGGACGTTGCGCATGTCGCGGCCGGCGATCCGAACCGCTCCGCTGTCCGGGACCTCGAAGCCGCCGAGGATGCGCAGCAGCGTGGTCTTCCCGCAACCGGAGGGACCGAGGAGGCTGAAAAACTCCCCCTCCTGGACGGCCAGGTCCACGCCTTTGAGGGCCTGGGTGTCCGGGGGGTAGGTCTTCTTGACGGCGCTGAGTTCGACGATCGCCAATCTCGTCTCCCGCAAGAGTCTACTAGATGCGGTGCGCGGGGCGGGCCGCCTCGGGCAGGGCGAGGTGCGTCAGGGCGATGGCCGCGGCGTCGGCGACGTGGCTTGGAGAGAGCGGCGCCCTGAGGCCCAAGAGCGCCCGTACCATGAACGCGACCTGGGCCTTCTCTGCGCGGCCGTGCCCCACGAGCGCTTTTTTGACCTGCATCGGCCCGTAGGCGTAGACCGGGAGGCTTGCGCGGTGGGCGGCGATGAGCACCGCGCCAAAGCCCCAGCCCACCTGAAAGGCGCGCTCGTTCTGTCGGTAGAAGTACTGGGCCTCGATCGCCACGGCCTCCGGGGCGAAGGCCTCGAGGACGCGCTGGATGCCATCGAAGATCCTCCCCGCGCGCGCGGGGGCGGCCGCCTTGCTCGAGGTGGTGAGGACCTCGGCGTGCACCAAGCGGGCGTGTTTCGCGTCCCCTTTGAGGACCGCAAGCCCCAGGTTGCTGATCCCAGGGTCGACGCCCAGAACGATCATCTGGGGACGGCGATCGAGCTGGGGTCCAGGTTGGTGTGCACGGACTGGATGTCGTCGAGGTCCTCGAGCGCCTCCACCAGGCGCAGCACCTTGGCCGCTTCCTCGGGCGCGAGCTGCACCGTGGTCTGGGGAACCATCGTGATCTCCACGCTCTCTGGCTTGAAGCCCTTCTCCTCGAAGGCCTTGGCGGTGGCGTAGACTTCGTTGGCGGGGACGTAGACCTCGAGCACCCCGTCCTCCTCGGAGAGGTCCAGGGCACCGAGCTCGATCGCCAGCTCCTGGGCCGCTTCCGAGGCGTCGTTGAGCACGATCATCCCCATCTTCTCGAACTGCCAGGCCACCGAACCGGAGGTCCCCAGGCTACCGCCGTGCTTGGAGAAGACGTGACGCACCTCCCCCGCGGTGCGGTTGCGGTTGTCGGTGAGGGCAAAGGCCAGCACCGCGACCCCGCCGGGCGCGTAGCCCTCGTAGGTAACTTCGTCAAAACGGGTGGCTCCGGCCCCCTCTCCGCGCAACTTGGCCAGGAGTCGCTCGATGTTCTCCAGCGGCACGTCGTCGCGACGCGCCGCCTCGATCGCGTTGCGCAAGGCGACGTTGGCCGCGGGATCGGGGCTGCCCCCGCTGCGGGCGGCGGCTTGGATGGCGCGCATGTGCTTGGTGATCAGCTTGCCCCGCTTGGCGTCGTTTGCGGCCTTTTTGCGCTTGATCTGGGCCCATTTACTGTGTCCGGCCATACTTGGCTCATTATAGTTGAGAAAGGTGCCTTGGATCGAGAACCTGGTCGGACACGGCTGCCCCGTCTGTGGCGGCCCCCTGGACGCCAAGGGGGTTTGCCTGGCGTGCCAGGAGGCGCTCGTTCCCAAGCTCGGACCCCAGGGCCTCGCGCTCGGGACCTACGCCGAGCTCAGGGGCCTGGTGCGGGCGCTGAAGTACGGTGGCGACGCGGCGGCCCTGGCCTGGGCCGCGGACCGGCTGGCGGCGGCGGTGCCCGAAGCCTGGCGGGGCCGACCCTTGGCTTACGTGCCGACGCTCTTTTGGCGACGCTGGACCCGGCCTTTCTACCTTCCCGAGGCGCTGGCCAAGGCCCTCTCGAGGCGCGGTGTGGGGCCGCTACGTCCGGTGCTGGTCCGCCGGCGCTACACGCAAAGCCAGACCCGGGCCAGGGACCGCTCGCGGCTGCCGCAGGTCTTCGAGGTTCGGGCGGCGGTGTTCGGGGCATGGCTCCTGGTCGACGACGTCGCCACCTCCGGGGCGACCTTTGCCCGCGCCCGCGAAGCGCTGATCGCCGCCGGGGCCAGCGAGGTCAAGGGCATCTTTTTGGCCGTCCGCGCGCGTTCGCTGCTCGGGCTATAATGCCGCCAAATGCCGCCGAAGCTGCGTCGCCTGGAGGAGCTCGTTCCCCTGGTTCGCGAGGGGCGCTACCGCATCGGTCCCCACGTGGCCAAGCACATGCGCCAGGAGGGGTTTACCGAGCTCGACGTGGTGCGGGCGATCGAGTACGGGCGGGCGCTTGCGGTCTACCCCGAGGACGCGCGAATGCTGGTCCTCGGCTACATCGTGGTCAGCCCCCGCCTCAAGCTGCCCCTGCACGTCGTGCTCGAGTACGGGCGCCCGCGGTTTTTGGACATCGTCACCGCGTTCATTCCCCGAGAACCGCACCGGGTCTACTCCCGGGCCCGTCTGGCGGCGTTGATTCGCTATGACGGGGGACGGGAGCGGGTGGCCTGGGCGAGGCCTAGGAACCCTCGTTGAAGAAGGCCCGGGCTGCGGCGACGTCGCGCTGGATCTGGGCCTTGAGCGCGTCCAGGTCGGGAAACCGCCGCTCCTCGCGGAGGCGCTTTAGGAACGCGACCTCGAGCGGATCGCCGTAGACCGGCGCGGGGGGGGCGAGGAGGTGCACCTCGAGCCGGCGTTCGCCGTTTTTCTTGAGGGTGGGGCGGGTGCCGACGTTGGCCACGCCGGGGAGGGTCGCCGTGCCCGTCTTGACCCGCACCGCGTAGACCCCCGGCGGCAGGGCCTTTTGCCCGGGCACCGAGAGGTTCGCGGTGGGAAAGCCCAGCTTCTGCCCCAGGCGGTCGCCGGGGACCACGATCCCCTCGACGGTGTAGGGCCGTCCGAGGAGCCGGGAGGCGAGCTCGACCTCACCGGCCAGGATCGCGTCCCGAACGCGGGTGGACTTGACCGGGGCGCCTTCGATGGAGAGCAGGGGCACCGCGTGGACCGGGGCCACCCTCGCCAGGTCCTCAAGCCCGCCTGAACGCCCGCGCCCGAAGCGGAAGTCCTCCCCCACGATCAGCGCTCGCGGACGCAGCGCGGAGAGCTCCTCGAGGAACGCCTCCTTGCTGCGGGCGGCGAAGGTGGCGTCGAAGGGAACCGCGAGGACCACGTCCGCACCGGCCTCCGCGAGCAGCGCCGCCTTCTCGCTCAACGTCGAGAGGACCGGCACCCCCTGGGTGAAGGCTTTGGTCGGGGGATCGAAGGTGTAGACCAAAAGCGGTAGCCGCTCGCGGCGGGCCCGCGAACGGGCCCGCCGCAAGAGGGCTTGGTGGCCAAGGTGCACGCCGTCGAAGCTGCCGATGGCCACGATCTTCTCGCCCGGGGGCGCGTTCTTGGGGTCTTGGATGAGGATCATCGCCTGAGCCAGAGGAGCCCGGCGGCGGTGGGGCTCGAGGTCAAGAGCTCGCCGTTCAAAAACCGCTGCATCACCTCGTCGAGGTCCATCCAAACAGCCTGCACGTTTTCCCCCGGGTCCTGCGGCCGCCGGGCCGGGGTGAGGGACGTGGCCTCGAAGAGGTGGATGAACTCGTCGGTAAAGCCGGGGCTTGAGTAAAAGCCAAAGAGGGGGGTGAGGTCGGCGTCGTAGCCGGCCTCTTCCATCAGCTCCCGGCGTGCGGCCTCGGCGGGGCGTTCTCCGGGCTCGATCAGCCCCGCGGGGAGCTCGAGGGTCTCCCGCCCGATCGCTGGTCGCCACTGGCGGACCATGAGCAGTTTGCCCTCCTTGAGCGCCAGGATCGCCACCGCGTCCTTGTGCTCGCAGACCTCCCAGCGCCCGTCGAGGAGCGCGAGGTTCAGGATGCGACCGTGGTAGAGGTAGCGCTTCGCCAAAACGCCACTTAGTATAGTGCCTCCGTGCCCCGGGAACGTTTGCGCCTGAGCGCCGAAAAGCGAGGGCTCTGGGCGGCCTGGACGCGCCTTTCCCTCCCCGAGGAGACCAAAGCGCGCTTTCGCGCCTGGCTTTCGGCGGGCATGCATGGTGCGATGGCCTGGCTCGAGGCCCAGGCCGAGGTCCGGCTGAACCCCAAGGCGCGGTTTCCCTGGGCCAGGAGCGCGTTGGTTCTGGCTGCGCCCTACGCGTTTGACCTGCCCCCGGTCCCCAAGGGCGGGGTCCGCCTGGGGCGGGTGGCCCGCTACGCCTGGAGCCCCGACTACCACCGGGCCCTGGCGGCGGTGCTCGCCGAGCTCGAGGCCGAGGCCCGCAGCCTGGGCCTTCAGGCCAAGGGCTACGTGGATCACGGCCCCCTGTTCGAGGTCGGGCTGGCCCGCCAGGCGGGGCTGGGCTGGCAGGGAAGGAACACCCTTCTCCTGCGCGAGGGGTTTGGCAGCTACCAGCACCTCGCGGTGCTCCTCACCTCGCTCGAGGTCGACCCCGAGGCCGTGCCCGCGCCCGACCGCTGCGGTCGCTGCACCGCCTGCCACACGGCCTGCCCCACCGGCGCCCTGACCCCCCTGGGCCTCGACGCCCGCCGCTGCCTGAGCTACTGGACGATCGAACACCGCGGCCCCTGGCCGGTCTGGGTCTGGGATCAAAGCGGGGGCTGGCTCTTTGGCTGCGACGACTGCCAGCGGAGTTGCCCTTGGAACCGCTTCGGCCAGGGGCACTGGGCGGGCTTTCGCCCCGATCCGGAGCTTGCGCACCCCGACCTCGTCCCCTTCTTCACCCTGTCCAACCGTGCGTTCTCGAAGCGCTATCAAGAGACCGCCTTCGCCCGCACCGGCCGGGTAGGGATGGCCAGGAACGCGCTCGCGGTGATCGCCACGGAAAAGGACGAAGCGGCGCTCTTTTTGGTCGAGCAGGCCGCGGGCGACCCCCACCCGCTGGTCCGGTTGGCAGCGGCTGAAGCCGCCTTCCGCCTGGAACAGAGGCCCGCCCTCGAGCGGCTGTTCAAGGACCCCGACCCCCGCGTCGCGGCCTGGGCCCGGGCCCGCTTAGAGGGTGCCCCGCTGGACGACCTCGACGATCTTTTCCGGAAGGCCCCAGGCGCGTAGGTCGAAGGCGGTGCGGCCGTAGTCGTAGGGCAGCTTGAACACCCGGACCTTGGCGTCGTCCTCGCTGAGGGTGAGGATGGCGACGTCCACCCCCGGCTCCCCGCTGAGCGAGAGGCCCACCGATCCTGGGTCCAGGAAGACCTGTTCGCCGAAGCGCTTGAAAAACGGCACGTGCCGGCCCCCGGAGACGATCAAACGGGCGCGAAGGCGCGGGAGGAGCTCGGCGGCCTCGGAGAGGGGGAAGCGGCGCTCGGGGTCGTCGGGATGGCCGTGGAAGGCGCGAAGGCGCCCGTAAGGGGTCTCGAGCTTGATGACCGGGGGCAGGCTGCGCAAGAAGGCCATCGCCTGGGGCGTGAGCTGCGTCCGCGTCCAGGCCAGGGAGGCCTCGCGCGCCTCGCTGCCGGCGCCCCCGAGGCTGGGGTAGGCGACCTTGAGGTCGTGCCCGCCCAGGGTGGTGGGCATGCCTTCCTCGATCAGCCGTTCGATGACCTCGTTGGGATGGGGGCCGTACCCGACCACGTCGCCCAGGCAGATCACCTGGTCCACCCGGGCGTCCTTCAAGAACTCCAGGGCGGCCTCCAAGGCGGGGAGGTTGGCGTGGAGGTCGGAGAGGACCCCGATCCGCATACCGGCATTATGGCAGTTTCTCACGTAACCGATCGGTAGATTTTGGGAGGATGCGTGCCCTGGCCCACGGCGTTGCGCTGGCCCTGGCCCTGCCCCCGTTCCCCCTGGGGCTTTTGCTTCCCTGGATCCTCGCCAGGGCCTTCCTGTTGCGCGGGTTTTGGGCGGGGTTTTGGTTGGGCCTGGGCTTTTGGGGGCTGCACCTTTCCTGGTTGCCGGCGAGCTTCGGGGCGCGGTTTGGCTGGGCGGGGGTGCTGCCCTTTTTGCTCCTTTTCCCGATCCTCTCTGCGCTCTTCGGGCTGCTCTTCGCCGTCGCGCGGGGGCGGGCGGGGGTCTTGGCCGGGGGGTGGTTCTTTCTCGAACTCCTCCTCAATCAGGGCGAGCTGGCCTTTCCCTGGGGGCACCTCGGCTATGCCTGGGCGGCCGCGCCGGGGCGGCCCTTCGCCGGCATCGTCGGGGTCTTTGGCCTCTCGCTGTTCGCCCTGCTCGTGGCCTGGGGCCTCTACGCGGGGCGGCGCTGGTCGCTCCTCGTCTGGGCGGTGCTTTGGCTCTGGCCCTTCTGGCCTGCGCCTCAGGCAAGCGGGCAGGCCCTGATCGTGCAGGCTGCGATCGACCCCTTGGCCAAGGCCGCGGGGGAGGACGCCTCACGTCGCTACCTGGCCCTGACCGAGGCGGGCCTGGCACGCTACCCCGAGGCCGACCTCGTGGTCTGGCCGGAGACCGCGGTCGTCCGCTTACCCCGGGGGATCGACCGGGTGCTTGGCGGGCGCCCGTTGATCTACGGTACCTGGGGGCCCAGGGGGGAGAACCGGGTGGTCCTCTACCGAAACGGCCGCCCCCTGGCCTACCGCGACAAGGCGCGGCTGGTCCCCTTCGGCGAGTTTTTCCCCTTTCGCCGCGTCCTGGCCCCGGTGTACCGCTTTTTCTTCGAGCGGATGGGGCTCCCGCCCCTCAGGGACGTCCCCCGCCGCGACCTGGGCGGGCCCCTCGCGGCGTTCGCCACCTATATCTGCTACGAGTCCGACTTCTCCGAGCTGGTCCGGGAGCTGGTGCGAAAGGGCGGGCGGGTTCTGGTCAACCTCTCCAACGACGCCTGGTTCGGGGTGGGGTTCGGCAGGGCCCAGCACCTGGCGATGGCCCGGATGCGGGCGGCGGAGACCGGGCTCTGGCTGTTGCGGGCGGCGAACGATGGGATCAGCGCTGGGGTGGACCCGCTGGGGCGGCGCCAGAAGACCCTGGGGCCGGGGAAGCGGGGGGTGTTGCTGGCGCCCTACGCGGCGTCGGACCCCAGTCCCTACGCGCGGATGGGTCCGCTGCCGGTGGTGGGGATCGGGTTCCTCGCCCTGCTCGTCGGCCTCATCCCACCTTGGCCTCCCAAAGGCGCTGGATCAGCGCCGGATCGAGGCGGGCCTTCCGCTCGGTCGGCGGTAGGGGCTCCTCGTAGAAGAACCGGGGCAGCGGGCGCACCAGGGGCTGGCCCTGGGCACGGGTGAACGCCGCCTCCAGCCGCAGCGTGGCCTCGCCAAGGGCTTCGAAGTAGCCCTCCGGGGGGCGCACCCCGTGCAGGTCCTCGATCGCGTCGGCGACGAGCGTCTTGGCCTCGTCGCTGATCGCCGAGGACATGTAGCAAAGCCCCAGGGAGTCAAGGGCGGCGCTCTTGACTTGGTAGGCGTAGGAGAGCTCGAAGACCTCCTCCAAGGACATCTCGAAGGTCTCGACGCGGGCGGGGTTGCCTGCGGTGTGATCGGCCCCTTGCTGGCTGGTCATGTAGGTGACCCCGGTCCCCTCGACGACCCGGGGGTCGTAGGCGCTGATCGCCTGGCCGCGGACCTCGGGCACCCGGGGATGGCCGAGGGTCTTGCCCAGATGACGGGCGCCGTTCATGAAGGGGCGGCCGGCCTCGTCCCCGTGGCGCAGGTGCTCGAGGACCTCGAGCATCCACTCGAGGTCCCCCCAGTCCGCCAGCCCGGCGTCCATCCCCACCCCCAGGGTGGCGCCGAGCTCGATCGTGTCGATCCCCAGGTCGTTGGCCTCGCGGTTGACGCGGGCGATGTCGTCGAGGCGGGTTAGCCCGCAGTTCGAGCCCACCAAGCCGATCGTCTCGTACTCGAGGGGGCTCACCAGCAGGCGACCGTTCTCGTCGGGGACGCGGTTGGAGCAGCGAATCACGCATCCCGGCATGCAGGCGTGGGTCGGGGTGCCCTCCCCGTCCCGGGCCAGGATCAGCTCCCGCAGGGCTTCGCCGCCGATGGGGTTGGGTCCGTCGGTGAGCCGTCCTAGGCGGAAGTTGCGCACCGGCAGTCCGCCGGCGACGTTCTGGTAGTCGGCCATCCCCGCGGTCCCGAGCTTCGGGTAGTACGCACCGGTGACCGGGTTTGCCCGGAGCAGCTTGGCGTAGGTCTTGAGCTCCGAAAAGAACTTTTTCTTCTCCGCAGGCGGGGGCCCCGCGCCCTCGACGACGATCGCCTTGACCCGCTTTTTGCCCATCACCGCCCCGAGCCCGCCGCGCCCGGCGATCCGCCCCGGCAGCCCTTCGGTGTCGGTGATGCTGATTCCAGCGAGCAAGCCGCCCCGCTCCCCGACCGGACCGATGACCGCGACCGCGGCCTTGGGGTGGCGCCGGCGCAGTTCGGCGACCGTCTCGTAGGTGCCCCATCCCAAAAACTCATGCGCGTCCTTGATCGACACGCCCTGCGGGTGGAGGTGCAGGTAGACCCAGTTCGGGCTCTCCCCGAGCAGGGTGAGCCCGGCGAGGCCCAGCTGGCCGAGCGCGAACCCCACCGTTCCCCCGGCGTTGGACTCCTTGATGCCCCCGGTGAGCGGGCTTTTTGCCCCCACCGAGAGGCGGTTGGCGTTGGAGAAGGTGGTCCCGGCCAGGGGGCCGGCGATGAAGATCAGGGGATTGTCCGGGCCTAAGGGGTCGACGTTCGCGGCGTTGAGGGCCAGAAGGCGCTCGGCCACCCGGTAGCGGCCCGCTTGCCAGAGCGCGTCGCCATCCCAAGGGGTTTCCTCAACCCGCCCGTCGGGCAGGTGGATCGTCAACCAGCGTCTGGACATGCAGCCATTTTACGCGAGGCGCGGCGCGGAGATGTAGGTTGAATCACGTGGACCCGGTCTTGACCAAGGACGGAAGCCCCACCCTGATCCACCCGCGCTACGCTGAGGCCTATCACACCCTCAACGGCGCCTGGTCCCAGGCGGAAGCGCTCTTTTTGCGTCACTCGGGGATCCTTGCCCTTCCCGAGGCCCGGGTCTTGGAGCTGGGCTTCGGCCTCGGCTACAACTTCCTCGCCGCGCGGCGGGCCCGCTGTCCGGAGCCCGGGGGGCTGTTCTACCTGGCGTTTGAGGCCGAACCCGTGCCCGTCGAGGTGCTTTCCGACCTGCATCTTTCCTTGCCCTACCGCGAGCCCTGGCTTTTTCAGACCTGGGAGGCCCGGGAGGGTTTCGTCTTCGCCGACGCTTGCGGGGTGCTCGAGGTCCGCTTTTCGCCCTTCGAGCAGGGCCGGCTTCCCGAGCACTGGGCCGATGCCGTCTTCTACGACCCGTTTAGCCCCAAGGCCAACCCCGCGGCCTGGGATCCGGCCAACCTGGCCCGCGCCTATCGCGCGCTCCGACCGGGTGGGGTGCTGGTGACCTACTCCGTCGCCGGCACGGTGCGCCGCGCCCTGGAGCAGACCGGGTTCCTGGTCGAGCGGCTCCCCGGCGGGCTGGGAAAGCGCGCCTGGCTCAGGGCGCGTCGCCCCCGTAGCGCCTGAGCAGGGCGGCGCGGGTCATGTAGACGAGCTGCGTCTTTCCCTTATGGCGCCGCTTCAGCCGCGGATCGCGGTAGAGCCAGTCAAAAAACCGTGCCGCGGCCTCGGCGATCAGGGCCTGCGTAAAGGGGAGGGGAGCGGTTTCAAAACCGAGCCGCTGGGCTCCCTCGCTCAACGGGGTGGTGGCGAAGATCAGGGCGATTTCCGGATCGTCCCTCACCGCGTTGGCGATGGCCTGGAGGTCCTTGCGCAGCGCGAGCAAGGCCCGGGCCGGGGAGAACGCGGCCACCCGCTTGGAGTCGAAGTGCAAGAGGAGGCCCTTGGCGCCGGGGGCCAGGCCGGGAAGCGGCGGGCCCCGGTACACGGTCTTCTCGCAGCGAAAGAGGCTGTCCCAGGCCTGACGGCAGCGCCGCACCCCGTGGGCGCGGTCAAAGCGCTCTTCCATGCCCTGCAGCGCCCGCGCGATCCCGGCGCGGACGTCGAGCGGGCGGAGCTCGAGCGCCCCCATCGGCACCGCCTCGAGCCCCATCGCTCGCAGCCCCGGGGCGAGCTTGCGCACCAGGTCGGCGGCGCGGGGGGTATCGTGCAAGAGGATCACCGAGCCCCCGGAGGCGTAGGTCAGGATCCTCTGAACCAGGGCCTCGTCGTTGAGCCCGGTCCAGTCCTTGGACTCCAGGTCCCAGAGCGCGACGCGCTTTTTGAAACGGCGTGCCAGTGGTCGGGTGAAGGGCGAGTGGATTCCGTGGGGTGGGCGGTAGAGGGGCACCCCGCCGGGGTCGTAGGCGGTGTGGCGGTACTCGGTCCAGGGGGCCATGAGGATCACCGGCCGGTGGTAGAGGCCGTGGGAGGCCAGCTCGTGGCCCTCGTCGCGCATCGCCGCCAGGAGTTCGGGGTGGGCCCTGGCCTTGGCACCGGTGACGAAGAAGGTGGCCCGGATGCCGGCCTCCCGGAGGGCCGCGAGCAGCTCGGGGGTACTCTTGGGGTCCGGGCCGTCGTCGAAGGTCAGGGCGACCCTGGGGCGGTGGCGAGGCCCGTGGGCCAACGCGCCCACGCCCATCCAGCGAAAGACCAGGTCCACCCCGAGGTAGATGGCTAGAAGGAGCGCGAGCCAAAGAGCTGCCAAAGGTAATACCCTCCCACGAGCAACATCAGGGTCGCCCCCAGGGCGAAGGGACCCACCGGACCGAAGAGGTCCCAGGCCAGCCCACCGAGCGTCGGCCCCACCGCGTAGCCCAGCGATTCGACGGTCATCAGCCCGCCCCAGGCGGCGGCCCGGTCGGCGTCGGGGAGGCTCTTCACCACCAGGCCGTTCCAGCCCGGGAAGAAGAGGCCAAAACCCAGCCCCACCAGCAGGGCGGGCAGGCCCAAGCTAAGGGCGGTAAGGCCCTGGCTCAAGGGCAGGTAGCCGATCAGAAAGAAGCCCACCGCGGCGGTAAAAAGCCCGGGGATTAAGGCGTAGCGGGGGTTCTTCAGGTCGGCGATGCGGCCGCCGATCCAGAGCGCGGGCAGGGCGAAGGCCGCGCCCACCGCCACCGTGTAGGCCAGGGGCAGCGGCTCCAGGTTGATGCGGGCGATGAACAAAAAGAGCACCGGGGTCAGGATCCCGGTGGCCAGCGTCTGCACGAAGGCCGCGGGCAGGAGCATCAGCAGGCGCTGCCAGCGGAAGGGTTCCTTTTCGGGGCGCGCGGGCCGGCCTTCCAGGCCGATCAGCGAAAGCCCGAGCAGGGCCATCGCCGCGCCACCGCCGAGCAAGAGGGTGTGGGCCAGGTCCAGGTCGCTCTTCGCCAGATAGCCGATGCCCAAGAGCGCCAGCCCCAAAAGCGGCCCCACCCCGGCGGTGGCCGCGGTGATCCCCCGGGCCTCGTAGCCGGGGTGGCTGTCCCGGCTGACGTAGGTGAGGACCGCCGGCCAGATCGGGCTTAGGGCGATCCCCCAGAGCGCCGAGAGGGCCACCATGAAGACCACCCCGTCCCGGGTCAGGCCCCAGAGCGCCAGCGCCGAGAGGACCCCGGCGAAGGCCAGCACCCAGCCGAGGCGGATTCGTTCAGACAGCCAGCCGCCGGCGGACTTCACCAGGGCGTCGGAGAGGTAATGGGCGGAGGTGATCAACCCGATCGCCGAGGCCGAGAGCAAAAGCCGTTTGACCGCGTACAAGGGGAAAAATCCGGCATAGAACCCGCTGCGCAGCATCTCCGCGAGCGCCAGCATCAACACCAGCCGGATGACCACCGCCGGGCGTCGCCAGGGCCAGGTCATGCGCCACGCTCCTCGAAGTAGTCCTCGCCGTAGTCCTCGGGAAGGCCGCGCAACCGGCGCCAGACGTTCTTGGCGTGGATCGCGTACATCTTCCAGCGACCCTTCTTAAGCCGCCGTCCGGAGGTGAGCACCCGCTGGTCCGGGCGGTAGACGATGCGGCCTTGGCGTTTGAGCTTCAAGCCCAGGTGGACATCCTCCGCGTAGGGCCGGTCGTAGCCCCCGACCCGGAGCGCCGCCTCGCGCAGCACCGCGTGGTTGGCCCCGGAGAGGTTGGGCTGGCCGAGCCAGTGGGCGAGCCTTAGGAAGAGGGGGAAGCCAAAGCGCGCGAGCAGCTGGTCCGGCCAGGGAGCTTCGAAGAGCTCGAGGGGACCGTAGCTGGCCACCGTCCGGGGATCCTCGAAGGCGCTGAGGATCGCTCGGGTCCAGCCAGGCAAAGGGCGGCTGTCGGCGTCGGTCTGGGCCACGATCCTCCCCCTGGCCTCCAAAAGCCCCCGCTGCCGGGCGTGGTGCACTCCGGGCCGGGGCTCGAAGACCACCCGGGCGCCGGCCCTTTGGGCGAGCGCGGCGGTGGCGTCGGTGGAGCCGTTGTCCACGACCAGGACCTCGTCGGGGGGTGGGGTTTGGGCGAGGGCCGCGCGTACCGCGGCCTCGATGTAGGCGGCCTCGTTCCTTGCAGGAATCACCACGCTAAGCCTCATCCAGGGGCTCCCGGGGGAAGACGGGGAAGCGCAGGTAGAGCTTTTTGGGCTCGCTGCGCTGGATGGCCTCGGCCTCCTCGTAGGCGCTGACGATCTCTTCGGCTACCCTGGGCGCGCTTCGGGACGCGGCGAAGCGCCGCGCGGCCTCCGAAAAGCGCTGCCTTCGGCGTTCGTCTTTGAGCAGGGCGAGGGCGTGCGCGGCAAGCGCCGCGTCGTCCCCGGGCGGAACCAGGTAGCCGGTTTCGCCGGGCTGGACCGCTTCCAGCGTCCCCTCGGCGCCCACCGCGACCACCGGAAGGCCCATCGCCTGGGCTTCCCAGAGCACCAGCCCCTGGGTCTCGGTGTCGCTGGCAAAGAGGAAGAGCTCGGCGTGGCGGTAGTAGCCCCCCACCTGTTCGTAGGGCACGGCCCCGACGAAGGTCACGCGATCCTCGACGCCGAGGCTCCTGGCCAGCGCGGCGAGCGCCTCGTGCTCTGGTCCCTCACCGATCAGTGCCCAGTGGGCGTCGACCTGCTGCGCGATGCGCGCGAAGGCCCGTAGGGCCACGTCCAGCCGTTTCTCTTTCCCCAACCGGCTGATCGTAAGCAGGCGCCGCCTTCCGGGGGGCCAGGGGAGGTGGTGGGGGTCGGGGGCCCGTTCGAGGACCTCGGTGTCTACCCCGTTGGGGATGACCTTGGCCGGTCGTTCGATCTGATAGCGCTCGATCAACGCCAGGATGGGACGGCTGGGCGCGATGACCAGGTCGGCGCGGTTGTAAAAGGCCCGGGCCAGGCGCGGGATCAGGTGGGTGTAGCGGTCCAGGAAGGCCAGGCCGGGGACGTAGTGGGCGTACTTTTCGTAGTGGGTGTGAAAGGTCGAGACGTGGGGCACCCTCCAGCGCTCGGCGAGGCGCAAGCCCCAAAGCCCCAGGGAGAGGGGGGTGTGGGTGTGCACCACCTCGAAGGTCTTGGGCAGCTGGCGGCTGCTGGGGAGGCCGAGGCGGTAGTCCTCAAAGAAGGGGTAGGGAACGCTCTTGACCCGCACCACGCCCGGAGCTTCCTTCGCCTCCCCGGGCCAGGCGGGGGCGATGATCCAGGCGTCGTGCCCCATGCGCACCAGCTCGCGCCAGAGCAGGAAGACGCTGGTGGAGACCCCGTTTTTACTGGGGAAGTAGACGTCGGTAAACAGCCCGATGCGCAACAGCCGCACGGCGCCATTCTACTAGGGGTCTTCGCGCAGGCCATCGGCGATGGCCCGGCGCACCTCGGCTAGGGCCTCACGGCTGGGGTGCAGGGCCAAAAACCCCAGCAGGCCGAACGCCATTTGAGCGGCCAAAAAGAGCTTGCCCGCCGGGCCAAAGGCCGGGCTTCTGAGGACCCAGATGCGGTTCCTCACCCCGTAGTAGACGCGGTTTTCGCCGGTGGTCGCGGAGACGTAGGGCTTGGCCGCGGAGGCGTGGACGACCTCGCTGTCGCGGACTTGGAAGCCCCATTCGCGCTTGAGCACCCGCGCGGTGTACTCCAGGTCGTCTTCCCAGATGAAAAAGCGCTTCTTGGGTAGGCCATGGCGTTCGATGACGTCGCTGCGGATCAGCACCGAGGTGAAGAGCGCCCAGCGGATCGGGCGCAGCCGCGGCCGGTAGCGCAGCCAGGCTCCAAGCCGCCGCAGGTCGGTGGGGTTCACGAAGCCGGCGGTGGGGTGGGGGATTCCCTCGGGGGTGAGCTGGCGGCTGGCCAGGATCACTGGGCGCTCCGGGAGGTTCGTCGCGCCCAGGAGCGCCGCCAGCGCTCCGGGGCGGGGGAAGGTGTCGTCGTCCATCAACCAGAGCCAGTCGAACCCCGCGGCGTGGGCGCGCTTCATGCCTTCGTGAAAGCCCCCGGCACCGCCCTGGTTTTCGGAGAGGGAGAGAACCTCGACGTCTGGGAACTCGCTTTCGAGCATCTCCTGGGTGCCGTCGGTCGAGGCGTTGTTGACCACCAGGATCTGGTCCGCGGGGCGTGTCTGGGAGAGGAGCGCCTTCAGGTTCTGTCGCAAGAGGGCCTTACGGTTGAACGTCACCACGATCGCCGCGACCTTCATCGCAGGGCCTCCGCCAGCTTGAGCGCCCGGGCCACGGCCTGGTCCATGTTGTAGTAGCGGTAATCGGCGAGCCGGCCGATGAAATGAACGTCGGGAAGGGCCTCGGCGAGCGCCCGGTAGCGCTTGTAGAGGGCTTGGTGCGCCGCTTGGGGGATCGGGTAGTAGGGTTCGTTTTCTCCCGGCCGATGGGGCTCTGGGTACTCGTAGGAAAGCACGGTGTAGGGCGTGTCCTGACCGGTGAGCTGCTTGTATTCGGTGATCCGGGTGAACGCATGGGCGTTGGGGTGGTTGACCACCGCCGCGGGGAGCACCCGCGTGGCCTTTCGACGCTCCCACACAAAGCGGAGGCTGCGGTAGGGGAGGGGACCAAAGCGGTGGTCGAAGAAGGCGTCGATCGGCCCGGTGTAGAGGACCCGCCTGGCCTTCAGGCGGTCGCGGACTTCGAGGTAGTCGACGCCGAGCAGGAGGTGGATGCGGGGATGCGCGAGCATCCTGGTGATCATCGCGGTGTAGCCCTCGGCGGGCAGACCCTGATAGCGATCGTGGAAGTAGCGGTCGTCGCGGGCCACGACGACCGGGACCCGGGCGGTCACCGCGGGGTCCAGGGCCTCCGGGGGCACCCCCCATTGCTTTTTGGTGTAGTTGAGGAAGACCTGCTCGTAGACGAACTCGGCGAGCTCCTTGAGCAGGGGGTCTTCGCTCGCTTTGAGGTCGAGGATGGGGACGCGGGCCCCGTGGCCGAAGCGAGCGAGCAACCGCGCCTCGACCCGCTTGGCCAGGCGCTTGGGGTAGAGGGCGTGAAGGGTGTTCAGGTTGAAGGGCAAGGGAACGTGCTGCCCTTGCACCTCGGCGAGCACCCGGTGCACGTAAGGGCGCCAGCGGGTGAAGCGGGAGAGGTAGGCGAAGACCCGCTCGCTGTTGGTGTGGAAGATGTGCGGGCCGTAGGGATGGTGGAGCACCCCGTTGGCATCATGCGCGTCGTAAGCGTTGCCGCCGATGTGGCGGCGCCGTTCCACCACCAGGACCCGCTGGCCCGCGGCGGCCATGCGCTCGGCGAAGGTGGCCCCGCTCAGGCCGCTGCCGACGACGATCCAGTCGTATTCCATGCGTCCATCGCCTTTCTGAGCGCGGCGGCGAAGGCCACCGCGCTCGTGTCCAGCGTGTGGGCGGTTTGCACCTTTCTGCGGGCTTGCTTACCCCAGCTTCGCCAAACCTCCGGGCGCGCCAGGAAGTCCCGAAGGCCCGCGCGCATGGCAGCGACGCTGGGGGCGAGGAGCCGCCCCTCGACCCCGTCCTCAACGAGCTCGGCCTGGGCGGGGATGCGGCTGGTCAAGACGGGCAGGCCCGAGGCCATTGCCTCGAGCGTGGCCAGGGACTGGTTCTCGCCCAGCGTGGGAAAAAAGAAGAGGTCTGCCGCCCGGTAGAGCAAGGGCATGTCGGAGACCCGGCCAAGAAAGCGCGCGTTTTTGATGCCCAGGCTGCGGGCGAGGCTGGCGAGCGGGCCCCGGGTGGGGCCGTCGCCGGCGAAGGCCAGGGTCAGGGGCAGCCCCCGCGCCGCCAGGAGCGCGGTGAGCTGGTTCTTTTCCAGCGAGGGTGAAAAGCGGCCGACGTGCAGGGCGAGCGGGCCCTCGAGGCCAAGGGCCCGTTTCGCCGCGGCCTTTTCCGCGTCCGAGGCGGGGAAAAAGCGCTCGGTGTCCACCCCGTTGACGGTGGCGAAGACCGGGCGCACCCCATGCACCCGAGAAAGCCAGTCCGCGGCCCAGCGGGAGACGGTGATCACCGCGTCGGCGCGCCGCAGGAGCGGGGCTTGAAGGAGGCGGTAGCCAAGCCGGTAGACCCGGTTGAGGCCGAAGGGGTAGAAGAGCTCCACCTGGTCGTGGACCAAGGCGAAGCGCGGGGACGGGAGCACCGCGAGCAAACGCTTGAGGTGTTGCGGGTACCAGGTCGAGATCAGATAGGCCTCGGCCTTCGGGAGCTCGGTGGGATCGCGGTAGCGGACGACCGGGACGCCGGCCTCGCCGAGCCGGCTGACGACCGGCTGGGTCTGGGGGCTCGGCGGCAGGGCGGCGAAGGGGCGCAGCCCGAAGGCCAGGAGGCGCGGCAGCATCGTCGCCAGCCAGACCTCGCTGCCCCCAAGCTCCTTGGCGTCGCTTACAAAGCCGATCCGCACGCGTGGTATTCTAAGCGCTCCGGATGCCCCTGACGCGAACCCTGACCCACTACCCCGGCCTGCCCCAGGTGGCGCGGGCCTGGTGGTTTGCGCGAACCCCGGCCCCGGCGCTCCTCCTGGTGCCGGCCCACCGGCGGCCGCTCTACGAGGACCTCGGCGCCCTGGCCGCGCCCGCCTACGTCAACCCCGAGCCCTTCGTCCTGAGGGCCCAGGCCCACTTCGTCCTGGACTACGAAACCGCGCTTTTGCCGGTCCCCGCCGACCCCCTTGCCGAGGGGTTGACCCTCAGGGTGGGCGGCCGCTACCCCCGCGGGGCCCTGCTCGACCGGTTGATGCGCCTGGGCAAGACCCGGGAGGACGCGGTGCGGGTGCTGGGGGAGGTCGTCGAGGTCGGGGACGTGCGGCTGGAGTTCTTTGGCGACCTGCTCGAGCGCATCGAGGTGGCGGGGGCGAGCCAACCCGAGGTCACCTTTTCCCCGCCGGAAGGGCGAGCGGCCGAAACCGTCCCCCTGATCGCTCGCTTTTCCGGGCCCATCTGGGTCGAGCAGCCGGCCCTGTTGCCCGAGCCCCTCGCCGAGCGCGTCCGCCCCCAGCTGGCGGGGGCCTTCGCGCCCCTCGACGAAGGGGTGGCGGGCACGCTCCCCATCGAGCCCCTGGCGCCTTACCGGGCGGCCCTTTCCAAGGCCCGCGCGGACGTGGCCCGCTGGCTTGCCGAGGGGAAGCGGGTGGTGCTCTTCTACCGCCACGAGCGGGCGCTGCAGCACCTGCGCGCGCGGCATTTTCACAACCTTCCCACCAAGGTCGCGCACCGGGTGGTGCCCTTTTCCGGGCTGCTCTTCGTCCCCGGCGGGTTCGAGGGGGGCTTCATCGACCTCGAGGGGGGCACGGTCTACCTCTCGGAGGCGTTGCTCTACGGCTTTTCCGGGGCCAGCGCGGTGCGCCGCACCTTCCTGCGCGGGGAGGCGGTCAGCGACCCCGACCTGCTCCAGCCCGGGGACTACCTGGTCCACCCCGAGCACGGGATCGGGCGGCTCGAGGCGATCACCACCCGTGAGGTCCTCGGCGTCAAGCGCGACTACCTGGTCCTCAAGTACCGCGACGAGGGCCGGCTCTACGTCCCGGTCGAGGAGCTTCCCAGCCTGCGCCGCCATCCCGCGACCTCCGACGAGCCCCCGGCCCTTTCTTCCCTTTCCAAAAAGGACTGGAAGCGGACCAAGGCCCGGGCGCAGCGCTCGGCGGAGGCGCTGGCCCAGCGTCTGGTCGTCCTCCACGCCCAGCGGGCCGCGGCCAAGGGCCGGGCCTTCCCTCCGCTCCCCGACTGGGACCCGCTGATCGAGGCCAACTTCCCCCACCGCCTCACCCCCGACCAGCAGGCCGCGCTCGAGGCCGTCTTTCGCGACCTGGAGGCCGAGCGGCCGATGGACCGCCTGATCTCCGGCGACGTGGGCTTTGGCAAGACCGAGGTGGCCTTGCGGGCCGCCCACCGGGTCGTCGGCCACGGGGCGCAAGTCGCCTTCTTGGTGCCCACCACGATCCTCGCCGAGCAGCACGTTCGCACCTTCAAGGCGCGCTTCAAGGACCTTCCGGTCGAGGTCCGCATGCTCTCCCGCTTCACCCCCGAACGCGAGGCCAAGCAGGTCCTCGAGGGCTTGAAGGCGGGCAGCGTGGACATCGTCATCGGCACCCACCGCCTGCTCGAGCGCGGGGTGCGCTTCAAGGACCTGGGGCTTTTGATCATCGACGAGGAGCACCGCTTCGGCGTCGCGCAAAAGGAGCGGCTCAAGGCGCTCAAGGCCAACGTCGACCTGCTCACCCTCTCCGCCACCCCCATCCCCCGCACCCTCTATCAGGCGCTGATGGGGCTCAAGGACATCTCCAGCATCCAGACCCCGCCGCCGGGGCGCAAGCCGATCCGCACCGTGGTCGCCCCTTTCGACCCGCTCCTGGTGCGCGAGGCGATCCTCAACGAGCTCGAGCGCCAGGGAAAGGTCTTCTACGTGCACAACCGGGTGGCCTCGATCCTGCGCCGGGCGCGCTGGCTCGAGCGGCTGGTGCCCGAGGCCCGGATCGGGGTGGTGCACGGCCAGCTCTCCGCGGCGGAGATCGAGAACGTGATGCTCGAGTTCGAGGCCGGGGCCTTCGACGTCCTCTTGGCCACCACCATCGTCGAGTCCGGCCTCGACGTCCCCCAGGCGGACACGATCGTGATCGAGCGCGCGGACACCCTGGGGCTGGCCCAGCTCTACCAGCTGCGGGGGCGGGTGGGGCGGCGCTCCCGCGAGGCCTGGGCCTACCTCCTGCACCCGGAAAAGCTCAGCGAGACCGCAGAAAAGCGGCTGGCGGCGATCGCCGACCTCTCGGACCTGGGCACCGGCCACCTCCTGGCCGAGCGGGACATGGAGATTCGCGGCGTCGGCAACCTCCTGGGCCCGGAGCAGCACGGGCACATCCGCGCGGTCAGCCTCGAGGTCTACGCGGCGATGGTCGCCGAGGCCCTGGCACGGCTCAAGGGGGGGGCGGTAAGGCCGCCCGAGCACGTCACCTTGGACCTTAGGGTCTCCGCACGCATCCCCCCGGAATACGTCCCCGACGAGAGCGCGCGCACCAAGCTCTACGCCGAGGTGGCCCGGGCGGAGGGGCTGCCTGCGCTCTCCCGTCTGGCGCGGCGGCTGGAGAAGAGCGCAGGGCCGCTGCCCCCTGAGGCCCGGCGCTTTTTCGCGCTGGCCAAGCTGCGCCTCCTGGCCCGCCGGCGGGGGGTGCGCTCGATCACCCAGGAACGCGGCTGGGTCCAGCTGGTCCTTGCCAGCTGGCCGCTGGACTACGACGCCAAGGCCCTCGCCGAGCTTCCGTACCGCGTCGAGGTCACCCGGCATCCCCCGGGGTTCCGGCTCGAGGCCGGGGCCCTCGACGAGGATGCGCTCCTTTCGGCCCTGACCCGGCTCTTGGGAGTGCTCGCGTGAAGGTCGTCGTCGGCCACGAGAACCTGGACCTCGACGCCCTGGGCGCGATGGCCCTGGCGCGGTACCTGCACCCCGGCGCGGTGCCGGTCCTGGTCGGGGGGCTCGAGGGCCGGATACAGGAGGTGGTGCGCTTGATCACCGACCGCATGCCCCTGCTGCCGGCGACCGAGGTCCCCCTTGATCGGGTGGACACGGTGATCGTGGTGGACACCGAGCACCCCGACCGCCTGGGCCCGCTGGCCGCCCTCGTGGGGCGGGTGCCCTTCTTCGTCTACGACCACCACCCCGGCCCCCGGCTCTTCGCCGCGGGGGGCGCGGTCCGCCCTTACGGGGCCACGGTCAGCGTCCTCGCCGAGCGCCTCCGCGCGCGCGGGCTCAAGCCCCGCCCCTTCGAGGCCGAGCTGGCCTACGCGGGCTTGCTCGAGGACACCGGCGGCTTTCGCTTTCCCGGGACCGTTCCCCAGGACCTCGAGGCCGGGGCCTGGCTGCTCTCGCTGGGAGCCGATCCCGAGCGGGCCGGGCGCTGGGCCAGCGGCAAGCTCTCTCCCGAGGCCAAGGAGGTGCTCGAGGGCCTGCTCGAAAGCGCCCGGGTGATCCGCGCCGGGCCCTACCGGGTGGTCCTCGCCGAGGCCGAGAAGGCGGGCTACGTCCCCGCGCTGGCGCCTTTGGCCCACACCCTGATGGACCTCTTCGACGCGGATGCGGTCTTCATGCTCCTGGCCCTCGGCGATCAGCGCCTGGTCATCGCCCGCTCCAAGCGGGACGGGGTGGACGCCAGCGCCCTCTTGAAGAAGGCCTTGGGCGCTGGCGGAGGGCACCGCTGGGCGGCGTTCGCCCGCGTCGAGGCCCCGCTCGAAGCCGTCGAGGAGCGGATCGTTCGCGCGCTTTGGGGGCTCGTCGATCCCGGGCCGCGGCTCGGCGAGCGGATGACCCGCGGCGTGGTGGCGATCGAGGGCGACCCGACGGTGGAGGAGGCCCTCGAGCAGCTGATCGCCCACGGCTACGGGGGGATGCCGGTCAGGGCCGAAGGGCGCTACCTCGGGGTCCTTCGCCGACGCGATTTGGAGCGAGCGCGGGCCCTCGGCCTCGGGGACCGGCCGGCCAAGGGCTACCTGCGTCCGATGGTGGTGCGTCCGGCCAGCACCCCGGTGATCGAGGCAGAGAAGGCCTTAAAAGCCGGGGCCGGCCGGATCTTCGTCGAGGAGGATGGCGAGATCGTCGGGGTCTTCACCCGCACCGACCTCTACCAGCGAAGCGAAACCGAACCCGAGACCCTAAAGAGCCTCCTCGAGGCCCTTCCGGCGGGGGCGCGGGCGGTCCTCGACGTTTTGGCGGCGGCCTTTCCCGAAGCCGAGGTCTACCTCGTCGGCGGCGCGGTGCGCGACGCGTTCTTGGGGGCCGCTGGCCCGGACCTGGACCTCTTGCTCGTCGGGATGTCCCCGGAGGCCGCGGCCCGGGCCCTGGTCGAGCGCTTCGGCGGGCGCTACCGCGCCCATCCCGAGTTCCTCACCGCCGAGGTCGAGCTCCCCGGCGGGCTCTCGATCGACCTCGCCCAGCCCCGCGAGGAGGTCTACCCCTGGCCTGGGGCCCTACCCCGGGTGCGGCCCTCGAGCCTGCAGCGGGACCTGAGGCGGCGGGACTTTACGGTGAACGCGATGGCCCTTCGCGTCCATCCCCGGCCGCTTGCGCTCTTCGACCCCTACGGGGGGCGGCGGGACCTGCAGGCCAAGCGCCTGCGCCCCCTCTCCCCGGTGGCCTTCGTCGAGGACCCCAGCCGGATCCTGCGCGGGCTGAGGTTGATGACCCGGCTGGGGTTGGCCTTCCCCCCGGAGGTCGAGGCCCAGATCCAGGAGGCGCTCCAGCCCGAGGTCCTCTCCGGGGCCTCCAAGAGCCGCTTGAAGGACGAGCTCTTGCTGGCCCTAAAGGAGCCCTCCCCCCTCGAGGCGCTCAAGGCCTTCGCCCGCTACGGGGTGCTGGAAAAGGTCTTCGGCCTCAGGCCACCCGAGGCCGCCTGGGAGGCGATGGCCCGGTTGGAGGCGCGCCGCCCCGAGCGCGAGGCACCACCCGAGGCCTACCTCTACCTGTTGCTCCTGGGCGCCGAGGACCCTGGGGCCTGGGTGCGTCGCTTCGGCCTGCCCAAGCCCCTCGCCGAAGGGGCCAGGTACCTCAGGCAGCCACCGGAGGACCCGGAGGCGGTGCGCCGTTTGGGCCCGGCCTTCGAGGCCGCCTTCCTCGCGCGGTATCCGGAGAAGACCGGCTGGCTCAAGGCCCCGCCCCGGCGCTTGAAGGGGCGCGACCTGTTGGCGATGGGCCTTGAGCCCGGGCCCCGGGTGGGGGAGATCCTGCGGGCGGTCGAGGCCGCCCGCCGCCGCGGGGAGGTCCGTGGCTTCGAGGACGAGCTCCGCCTTGCCCGTAAACTGATGGAGAGCTATGGGACTGATCGCGCTTCTTCCTAACCCCCTGCTCTTTCTGGTCGTCGCCGCCGCCAGCGCGTTCGGGCTGGTGCTGCACAACGTCTTTCAAGCCTGGATGGCCGACCGTCTCGGTGATCCTACCCCGAGGCGGCTGGGGTTTATGACCCTCGAACCCCGGGTGCACTTCGACCCCCTGGGTCTGCTCTTCTTGCTGCTCCTGGGGTTTGGCTGGCCGCGTTTTGTCCCTTACCGCCTCTGGGGTAAGAAGGAGGCCTGGGCGGCGGCGATGGGCCCGGTGGGCTTCTTGACGGCGGCCCTGATCTACCTGCTCCTTTCCCGCCTGCTGCCCGATGGGCTGGGCCTGACGCCGATCCGCCAGGGGCTGGACTACGCCGCCCTGATCATGGTGCGCCACGCGGCGGTCTACCTCTTCCCGGTGCCGCCCCTGGACGGGGCGCGGATCGTGCACGCCCTGGGGGGTGCGGAGGTGCGCCGCTTTCTGGCCCAGATCGAGTCCTGGGGGCCGATCGGCTTTCTCCTGATCTTCCTGGTGCTGTCCTACACCGGCGTGCTTGGCGCCGTCGAGCGCGGCCTCTACGGCTTCCTCGACGCTTTGCTAAGGGGGATCGGGCTCTAGATGCTGATCCAGCTTCTGGCCAGGGACCCGCTGGCCTTCGCCCTGATCACCGTCGCCCTGGTCTTCGCTTTGGTCCTGCACGAGCTGGCCCACGGCCTCGCCGCCTGGTGGTTCGGCGACGACACCGCCAAGCGGGCCGGCCGCCTCAGCCTGAACCCCCTCAAACACCTCGACCCGCTTGGCACCCTGCTGCTCTTGTTGGTGGGCATCGGCTGGGCCAAGCCGGTTCCCATCAACCCCTTGCGCTTTCGCCACTATCGGCTGGGGCTCTTCGTGGTCTCGATCGCCGGGATCCTGGTCAACCTCAGCCTGGCGGTCGTCTCCGCGCTGGCCCTCAGGGCGGTCTACTTCGCCGACCCTCAAGGGGTACTGAACGCGCTGACCGGGCAGGGGCCCGCGGGCGTTTACGGCACGTTGGGGCTGATGCTCTTTTACTTCGCCTCGCTCAACCTGGTGCTTGCGATCTTTAACCTGCTGCCGATCCCGCCCCTCGATGGCTCGAAGATCCTGCAGTCGCTCTTGCCGCTGGGCTGGCAGCGCTGGCTTTGGCAGCTCGAGCGCTACAGCTGGCTCAGCTTCCTGCTTTTGGTCACCGTCCTGCGCGAACCGGTGGCGGCGGTCATCGCCTGGTCGCAGCGGGCCTTCTTCGATCTCTTTTTCTAGGTAGGATGGGGGGCGTGCAGGCGTATCGCGTGGTCGAGGCGATTCATCGTGGCGAGACGACGGCGGAGGCGGTCGTGGCCGAGGCGCTTTCCCGGATCGAGCGCCTGGACCCGGAGATCCACGCCTTCCTAACCCTCAACCCCAAGGCCTTGGAGGCGGCCCGCGCGGTCGATGCCCGGGTGCGCTCGGGCGAGCGGCCCCTGCTCGCCGGGGTCCCGGTGGCGATTAAGGACAACCTGGCCGTCGAGGGGCTGCGGACCACCGCGGGCTCGCGGATGCTCGAGCGGTTCGTTCCCCCCTACACCGCGACCGCCGTCGCCCGGCTGGCCGAGGCCGGGGCGGTGGTCGTGGGCAAGACCAACCTCGACGAGTTCGGCATGGGCTCCTCGACCGAGCACTCGGCGTTCGGCCCCACCAAGAACCCCAGGGACCCGAGCCGGGTGCCCGGAGGCTCCTCGGGGGGATCGGCGGCCGCGGTCGCAGCGGGGATGGTCCCCCTGGCCCTGGGCTCGGACACCGGGGGCAGCATCCGGCAGCCCGCGGCCTTCACCGGTATCTTCGGCTTCAAGCCCACCTACGGCCGGGTCTCCCGCTATGGGCTGATCGCCTACGCCTCCAGCCTGGACACCGTGGGGCCGATGGCGGCGAGCGCCCGGGACCTGGCGCTGGCCATGGCGGCGATCGCCGGGCAGGACCCGCTGGACGCGACCAGCCTCGAGGCCCCGGCCCGCTTTCTGGCGCCCCCCCCCGCCCCTCCAAAGGGCCTTCGCGTGGGGGTGGCCCCGGACCTCTTCGCCGAGGCCGACGCTGGGGTCCGGGCCGCGGTCGAGGGCCTGGCCCAGGCGCTCGCGGCCCGGGGCGCGGTCCTCGTGGAGGTGGACCTCTCGGCGCTCAAGCATGCCCTGCCCGCCTACTACCTGGTCGCCACCAGCGAGGCCAGCTCCAACCTGGCCCGCTACGACGGCACCCTCTACGGGGCCAGGGTGACCGGCAAGGACCTGATCGAGACCGCGATGAACACCCGCGCCGAATGCTTCGGCCGCGAGGTCAAGCGGCGCGTTCTGATGGGCACCTTCGCGCTTTCTTCGGGCTACTACGAGGCCTACTACGAACGGGCGTTGCGCGTCCGCCGGCGGGTTGCCGAGGCCTTTGCCCGGGCCTTCGAGCTGGCCGATGTGGTGCTCCTGCCCACCACGCCGGGGCCCGCGTTCCGCCTCGGGGAGCGCCTCGACGACCCGATCGCGATGTACCTCTCGGACCTCTTTACCGTCTCCGCCAACCTCGCCGGTCTGCCGGCGCTCAGCCTGCCCGCGGGCACGGCCGGTGGCCTTCCCGTAGGTGCGCAGCTGATCGGGCCAGCGCTCTCCGACGAGCGGCTTTTGGCCCTGGCGCAGTTCCTGGAGGACGACGGCCTGACGTGGAAGGCCGGATAAGGGCCAACTCCCGGCTCGCCTGGCGGCTTCGGCGGGAGCGCGCCCCGCTGGTCTGGGCCGGAGGACCCCCCGACGGGCGGTTTCGCGTCGAGGCCCGGGCGCTCCACCTGGAGGAGTGGTACCGCCCGTTCTGGGACAGCGGTCCCCCCTTCGTGGTGGTGGACGTCGAGACCACCGGGCTCTCGCCGCAGAAGGCGGGGGTGACCGAGGTGGCCTTCTTGCGCTACGAGGATGGCGCGTTGTTGCGCTTTGCTTCCTTCGTGAACCCCGGGCGGCCGATTCCTCCCTTCATCACCCGTCTCACCGGGATTCGCGACGAGGACGTGGCCGAGGCGCCGTCCCTCGTCGAGGTGCTGGAGGCCGCCCGCCCCTATTATCAGGGGGCGATCTGGGTGGCCCACAACGCGCCCTTCGACCTGGGGTTTTTGCGCCCCGCGCTCGGCCGGTTAGGGGTTAAACTACCGGATAAGGTGCTGGATACGCTCCATTGGTCTAGGGTGGCCCTTCCCGGGCTCAGGCGGCATGGTCTGGCACATCTCCGCCGTGCCCTCTTGCTCCCCGGAAACCAGGCGCACCGGGCGCTCGCCGACGTCGAGGCCACCTACTGGTTGATGCACGAGCTCTATTATCTTTCCCCCCGGTTCAAGGAGGCCCAATGAAGGAGGCCATTTACACCCTCACCTCGACCTGTTTGGAGACCGGCCGGTTGCAGTTGACGTATTCGCTGCGCCGCCTATTGGACGGTCGGGACGCGCTCGAGGTCGAAACCCCCTCCGGCGAGCGCTATCGGGTTGAGGTCGACGCCGCGGCGGGCGAGCTTCTGGGCCTCGGCCCCTGGCTGATCGCCGAGGGCCTGGCCCCCAACGATCGCATCCGCTTCGTCTTCGAGGAGGGCCGGTTGCGGGTCGAACCGGTCCCCGCGAAGGTGCGCGCCAGCGCGCGGCCGCGCGTCGAGGCCAGGCCCCCCCGGCCGGCGGCAACGCCCAAGCCGGACCTGGCCCCGCCGGCCTACGTGGAGGCCCTCAAGGCGTTGGGGTTCGACTGCGCGCCTCTGGACGCGGCCTGGCAGTGCCAGGCCCGGATGGGCCGCAAGGCCGTGGCCCTGGTCGTCGGCGATGAGCGGGTCGGGGCCTCGGCGCTCCTCGAGCTGCGCGAGCGCTACCGCCTGCCCTCGGCCCTCCTGGTCACCGCCGACGCGGCCCCGCCCGAGCCCGCGCAGCCCGGGCTGGCGGCGATGCCCCGTGACGCGTTGAACGCCCTGGTGGCCCTGCACCGGGTCTTCCCGCTCGGACCGCTCGAGCTCAAACGGCTCCTGGCCCGGGGCTGGGTGGGGCCCAAAGAGATCCAGGCCCTGCGCGACGAGGTCGAGGCCCTCCTCGGGGAGCGCGCCGCGTTCTCCACGGTGCTCAGCGCCCTGGCCCGGTTCCGCCCCCAGCAGGTCTTCTTGCTCGAGGACCTGATGCTCGAGCTCGACCGCTCCCTGGGCAGCGACGCCGCGGCCCGGGTGCTCGAGGTCCTCGCCGGACCGCCCTTTTTTGCCCTGGTGCGGCTGGGACGCGGCGAGTACCAGCTGCGCCACGCGGTCAGCGAGGTGTTGGACCAGCTCGCCGCTTACGCGCAGCGCCTCAAGGACCACCTGCCGGTTGAAGGGTAGGAAAGAGGCGGTCGAAGCTCGCCCGGGCCCGGGCCTTCAGCGCCTCGATCCGCCGGGCGTCGGGGGTCTGGCCGGAGAGCACCGCCTCCGCGATCTCGGCTCCCCCGGCCTCGGGGGGGAAGACCGGGGCCGCGACCTCCTCGGCGAACGCCGCGACCTTGGGGTCGTAGTCGATCCCCGCGAACGGGGTCCCTGCCGCCGCGGCCAGGATCATTCCGTGCAGCCTGGCGGAGACCACGTACTCGGCGGTGGCGATCAGGTAGAGGGCGCGCTGGGGGTCCGCGGTGACCTCCTTGGGCCCCTCGGCCACCTCGTCCAAGACCCCCTCGTCGAACCCCGGCTGCAGCCCCAAGAGCACGATCTCGTAGCCCATCCGTGAGAGCCGGTCGTAAAGCTGGGCGAAGGGTTTCGGGCTCACCCCGTAGCGGGGGATGAGCACCACCAGCCCGGGCTCCCGGGGGACCTCCGGCGGGGGGAGCAAGAGCGCCGGATCCGCGCCCAGCGTGGCCTCGATCCCCAGCCGCCGGGCGTAGGCCAGGCTCCTGTGGTCGCGAACCACGAGGGGGGTTCGCTGGAAGGCGCGGCGCACCCTGGCCTCGCCCCGGGGGCTCAGCGGGCCCAGCGAGAGGTTGAAGCCCACGGTCGGGGTCCCGAGCGCACGGGCCAGGTGAACCAGGCCCAGGTAGTAGTCGAGGGAGCGGCGGGAGGTGCGGTCCTGCAGCAACCCGCCCCCGCCGAGGAGGAAGAGGTCCGCGCCGAAGAGGGCGGGAACGAGCGTGAGCGGGTTGAAGCGGTGGGCAGCAAGGACCCCGTGCACGCGTCGGGTCTCCTTGGGATGCTTGGAGAGCACCCGGGGGGTCGCCCCGCGGGCCTTGAGCTCGCCGACGATCGCCCGCAAAATGGCCTCGTCGCCGGTGTTCTTAAACCCGTAGTATCCCCCTAAGACCACAACCACCGCTTCAACCCCCGCCAGACCAGGATCAGTGCTAGCCCCAGGATAACGCCAACGGCCACCCCGTTGAGGGTCCGTAAAAAGGAGATCCAAAAGGGCGTGTGGTAGTGGGCGAAGCTGTCGAGGATCGAGCCTTCTCCCACGGCGGTGAGGAGCAAGAGGCCGGTCCGCACCCAGCCGGGCAAGGGGTTGGCGAAGGCGAAGAGGGCCGACGCGTGGCCCAGCACCTCCTTGAAGCGGGGGCGGATCATGACCGCCTGCAGGTGTTCCCTGAGGGCGATCTCCAGTCCGGGGACGATGGGGGCCTCGTTGCCCCGGCGCAGGAAGACGATTCCCACCGCGGCCAGGAGCCCGAACGCGAGCGCCGCTTCCCCCAGGCGCACGGGGTGGTCGAAGAGGGCCCGGATCCGGGCTTGCCAGCCCTGGCGGGGCAGGCGGCTGAGCAGGAAGAGCGCGGGCGGGACGAGCAGCAAGAGCGCGACCCCTCGAAACGCCGAAAGGCCCAGCACGGTCTCGGGGGTGCTACCGAGCACGGTGAGAAAGACCGCGCCGATCAGGGCGAAGAGCGTCGCCAGGATCCAGGACCAGAGTCCGCGCGCCAGGAAAAAGCCGAGCACCGAAAAGACCAGGCCCGATAGGAGCGCCCCGGCCTGGGATCCGCCGACGGCGAACGCGAGCACAACGAGCCCCAGCGCCAGGGGCCCGCCCAGCCGGGCAGGGGCCTGAAGGGTCAGGAGGAAGAGCCCGGCGGCAACCCCGACCCAGGCGGCGAACCGGAACGGAGAGGGGGAAAAGCGCTTGGGTTGGGGGGCACCCTCTGGGAGATGGGCCCGGGCCAGCCCGGCTTTGAGGGCGGTCAGGAACGCCTCGGTATCGGCGTTTTTGGAAAACGGGCGGAAGTAGAGGAGCCGGTGGCCGCGTTCACGCGCGGCGAGCACGTACTTTCCCGCGGCGCGTTGGGGTCCGAGCTTGTCCATGTAGGCCGGTCGCAGGCTAAAGACGCGAAGGGCTCCGTGTCGTTCGGCGAGGGGTTTGAGGCCGAGCTGGGGGGTGCCCTCGATCAGGCCCACCGGGGCGTCGACCCAGCGGAGGAGGTCCTGAAGGCGATCCGGCCAGCCCGGGACCCGGTCGCCGACGAAGACGTAGGCCCCCACCGCCGGGGGGCGCGCGATCGGCCAGGGGCGGAGCCGGTGGGCGATCGGCCGGTAGACGATGAAAAACCCCATCGCGTGGGCCGCGGTGATCTCCGGCGGTGGGCCGAGGGGCACGTCCTTGACATCGATAGGAAAGCCGTACCAAACCTTTCCCCCCCAGCTCACGCGGTGCTGGGGCAAGGGGATGGCCCCGGCACCGGGGACGGCGGCGTAGAACCAACCGGGGAGGAACCCTGCGTTCGGGGCGAGGGCGGCGAGCAGGCGGCCTTCGAGGTAGAGCCCCCGCCCGCGGCGGACCCGGTCGGCCACGGTCTCCTCGTAAAAGGCCGCGGCGGTCACGCCCTGGGACCTGAGCGCGGCGAGTGCCTCAAGGAGCCCCTTCCCCTGTGCCGCCGCCAGTTCGCGCAGGGCGGGGACGTCGACGACCGTGGCCACCGGGGTAGGCCGGTCGTAGTCCAGCCGGGGCCGGAGTGCCGGGAGGCTGAGGAGCAGGGCGAGCGCCAGGACCAAGAGCGCCAGCCGCTGCACCTAGACCGCCTCCGTCGCCGCCTTGAGGCGGCTGGCCAGGACCTCGAGGGCGGCGGTGTTCATTCCCCCCTCGGGAAGGATTAGGTCGGCAAAGCGCTTGGTGGGTTCGATGAACGCGAGGTGCATGGGCCGCACCGTTTCCAGGTACTGGGCGACGACCGAGGCCACGCTGCGGCCGCGCTCTCTGACGTCGCGTTCCAGGCGGCGGATGAAGCGCAGGTCGGCGTCGGTGTCCACGAAGAGCTTGAGGTCCATCCGGTTCCGGATCTCGGGGTCGTAGAGGGCCAGGATGCCCTCGAGCACCACCACCGGCGCGGGCTCGACGCGCTGGGTCTCGGCCCTGCGCAGGTGTCGGGTGAAGTCGTAAAGCGGCATCTCGATCGCCTCACCGTTCAACAGCCGGGCGAGGTGGGCCTTCAAGAGCCAGAGGTCGTAGGCGTCGGGGTGGTCGTAGTTGGTCTTGGCCCGGGTTGCCAAGGGGAGGTGGCCGAGGTCCTTGTAGTAGTTGTCCATGGGAACCAGGGCCAGGTTCTCGGGGCCGACGATCTCCTTGACCCGCTCGACGACGGTCGTCTTCCCCGAACCCGAACCCCCGGCCACGCCCATGAAGAAGGGGCTGGGCACCGCGCCTCCAAGAGAGAAGGCCGCCCTAGGCGGCCTTCTCGCAGGTGGTGACGCCGAGCAGCTTGTAGAGGGGGCAGAACTTGACCCAGGCGGTGACCACCAGGATCAACCCGATGATCCCCACGATCCACGCCGCGGTTCCCTGGACCCAGCCCAGGAAGGCCGCGAGCAAGAGGATGATTCCTAACACAAAACGGACCACGCGATCGGTGTTGCCGACGTTGCACTCCATCTCCACCACCTCCTGGAGCATCAATATACCACTTGACGCGGCTGCGACGCTCCTCTAGCCTTTGGGTTAACCCCGGGGTTCGGGGGAAAACGAGACGATCTGCCCGTCTCTTATCGCGAGCGGTGGAGGGAACCGGCCCGAAGAAGCCGCGGCAACCGGTGGCCAGGCCACGTCCGGTGCCAACGCCGGCCCGCGCACGCGGGGACGATGAGGGAAGGGGGCAACCCCCTTCGCCGATTCCAAAGGGGGTGGAGGCTTTGAACACGTTCCGGACGCAATCGAGGTGCAGGCGATGAGCACCCTGCTCTACGAGGAGTGGGGCGAGCATGAGGCGTTGATCTTGCGGCCCATGCCCGAGGGCCGCGAGGTCGCGCCGCCTTTTCCGAGAACCGCGCGTTTTCCCGAGGGGATGGCGCTTGAGCTCGGGGGCCGGCTTTCACCCCTGGTCCTGCGGTATGAGACCTACGGGCCGCCTGCGCGCCGCGCGGTCTTCGTCTTCCACGCCCTGACCGGCTCCGCCCACGTCGCCGGCACCTACACCGAGGCCACGCTCGCTGCGCTCAGCCCGCTTGAGCGGGCGTTCGGCCCGCGCGGCTGGTGGAATCCGGTCGTCGGCCCGGGCAAGGCGATCGACACCGACCGGCGCTTCGTGCTCTCGGCCAACGTCCTCGGCTCCTGCTACGGTTCGAGCGGCCCCCTGACCCCGTCTCCCGAGGGCGGCCCCTACGGTCCGGACTTCCCCGAGGTCACCCTGGGGGACACGGCCCGGGCCGTTCGTCGTCTCTTGGACCTTCTCGGGGTGGAAACGATCGACGCGGTGGGCGGGAGCATGGGGGGGATGCTGGCGCTGGAGTTCGCGGTCCGCTACCCGGAGCGGGTGCGCTCGCTGGTGGTCTTCGCCGCCCCTCATCGGCACGGGGCCTGGGCCCGGGGGCTCAGCGCCCTGCAGCGCCGGGCGATCCTCGAGGACCCCGATTTCGCGGACGGGCGCTACGCGCGTCAGCCCCAGGGCCTGGCCGCGGCGCGGCGCCTGGCGATGACCAGCTACCGCCACCCCGAGGGCTTTGAGCTGCGCTTCGGTCGTGACCCTCAGGCCGCGGAGGCCTACCTCGACTACCATGGGCGGCGGTTCCTGGAGCGCTTCGATGCCAACGCCTACCTCAGGCTCTTGAACGCGATGGACCGCTTCGACCTGGGCCGGGGCCGCGGGGGGCTCGCCGCGGCGCTCAACCGCCTCAAGGGCATCCCCAGCCTGTTCGTGGGGATCGACACCGACCTGCTCTACCCCGCGCGCGAGGTGGCGCGGCTCGCCACCCTGGCCGGCGGCACGTACGCGGAGATTCAAAGCCCCTACGGGCACGATGCCTTTCTCATCGAGGTGGAGCAGGTCTCCGCCTTGCTCGAAGCCTTCTATAGCGCCATCCTCCGGCGATGAGGAGCGCGGCCACCCCACCGAGGGTCAGACCGTAGGCGGGGGTGGCTGGCCGCTCGACGCGGGCGGTAAAGGTGATCAGCGCGCCGCCGGGGAAGAGCATCGTCACCGGAACCGCCTCACCGGGGCGGTAGCGGCCGCCCACCAGGCGGATGCGGTAGGGCGTGTCGAGCCCGAAGACGGTGCGGCCGTAGGGGAGGGGAAGCTGCTTGACCGGGCGCCAGCCCCCCTTCGTCCGGGCCTCCAAGACCCCTTTCGAGCGGTCGGTCACCACCACGGTGAGCGTCAAGGGGTCGTCGCCCTTGGGGTAGGCCAGGTCCAGTTCCAGGAACGTTTCGTTTCCTTGCATCAGGATGCGCGCATGGAGGACCTCGAGATCCCCGCCGTGTCCCAGGCCGAGCGAGACCAAGGCCAGCAAGAGCGCGAGGCCGCGCCTCAAAACGTCCCTCCGTTGGCCAGGATGTACGCGAGATCCCCCCGGATCGCCTCGGTGTCCTCGATGTCCTTTTGGCCGTAATAGATGCGAATCCGGTTGGTGGCGTCGATCAGGGCGACGGTTGCGGTGTGGTTGACCAGGCCATTCGCTTCCTTTGCGACATGGATGTAGTACTTCGCCGCTACCTGGGCCACCGCCTCCGGGGGCCCGGAGAGCCCGATGAAGCTCGGGTCGAACAGCTTGGCGTAGCGGTCGGCGTCGTCCGGGCGATCGTGCTCGGGGTCGATGCTCACCATCACCACCTTGAGGTCCTCGGGGCGGCCCAGGGCGCGGTAGACCTTGGCGAGCTGAAGCAAGGTCAGGGGGCAGACGTCGGGACAGCGGGTGTAGCCGAAAAAGAGCAAGACCACCTGGCCGCGCAGCGCGTGCATCGAAAACGGCCTCCCCCCGGCGGTGTAGAGGGTGAAGTCCGGCGCCGGTTTGGGGTGTTGGAGCACCGTGCCGTGGAGGGTGACCTTGGGACCGCCCCGATCGGGGAGCAGGAGGGAGGCGCTTCCTACCAGGAGCACCAATGCGATCAAGAGCCCGCGTCGCACGCGCTCTAGCATAGCGTTTTCCGTATAATGCAACATGGCGTGAACGCCATTTGCTTGGAAGCGAAAGGAGGCAACGTATGAAGAAGGGGATTGAGTTCCTCATCGCCGCCGCCCTGGTCATGGGCATGGGCTTCGGACTGGCCAAGACCGTTCGGGTGGGCATCGCCTTCGATGCCGGCGGCAAGAACGACCGCAGCTTCAACCAGATGGCCTGGGAGGGCGCGCAGCGGGCCAAGAAAGACTTCGGAATCGAGCTCTACGACTTCGAGCCCGCGGACCCCAGCCAGGTCGGTCAGGGCATCCGGGCCTTCGCCGAGGAGGGCTTCGACCTCGTGATCGGCGTGGGCTTCGCCAACGAGCCCGCGATCACCGCCACCGCCAAGGAGTTCAAGGACGTGAAGTTCGCGGTGATCGACGCGGTCAGCCCGGAGAAGGACAACGTCGCCAGTCTGGTCTTCCGCGAGCACGAGGGCTCCTTCCTCGTCGGCTACATCGCCGGCAAGCTGACCCAGACCGGGGTCGTCGGTTTCATCGGCGGCATGGACATCCCGCTGATCCACAAGTTCGAGGCCGGCTACCGCGCGGGGGTGGCCTATGCCTGCAAGGAGGACGGGATCCAGTGCAAGGTGCTGGTCAACTACGTGGGCAACACCCCGCAGGCCTGGAACGACCCTGGCAAGGCCAAGGAGATCGCCGCCGCCCAGACCTCGCAGGGCGCGGACATCATCTACCACGCCTCCGGCGCCTCCGGCCTGGGCCTGATCGACTACGTGAAGCAGAAAAAGTGCCTCAAGGCCTCCGAGCTGCCCTCCGGGGTGACGTTCATCCGCGATCCCTTCAAGGACGTGCCCAAGTACCCGGCCTACGAGCAGGCCTGCAAGGGCGAGACCCGTCCGGTCTTCTTCATCGGCGTCGACGCCAACCAGAACTACCTCGGCGACACCGATAACAACCCCAAGACCCTGAACCACGGCCTCACCTCGATGATGAAGCGCGTGGACGTCGCCGTCTACGACGTGATCAAGTCGGTGGTGATGGACACCTTCACCGGCGGCGTGCACGAGTTTGGCTTGCAGAACAACGGCGTCGGCTACGCCCTCGACGAGTACAACGAGGCGCTGATCCCGGCCAACGTCGTGGCCAAGCTCGAGGTCATCAAGAAGAAGATCATCAACGGCGAGATCAAGGTTCCCACGGAGCGCTAAACGAAGCTTTCCCCGGCCCGGGGCACGGCCCCGGGCCTTATACTTTTGCCTGTGTCCGAGGTCGCCCTAGAACTCAAGTGCATCACCAAGCGCTATCCCCTGGTCCTGGCCAACGACTGCATCAGCCTCGACGTGCGCTGGGGCGAGGTCCTGGCCATCGTCGGCGAGAACGGCGCGGGCAAGAGCACGTTGATGAAGATCGTCTACGGCATGGTGCGGCCGGACGCGGGCGAGATCTACGTCAACGGCGAGAAGGTGGAGATCCAGTCCCCCTCTGACGCGATCGCGCTGGGGATCGGCATGGTGCACCAGCACTTCATGCTGGTCGAGGTGTTCAGCGCGTTGGAGAACATCGTGCTCGGGTCCGAGCCCAAAAAGGGCCTGGCGATCAACTTCGCCGCGGCCCGGGCCGAGGTCCAGGCGTTGATGCGCGAGGTGGGGTTCGAGGTGGACCTCGACGCCCGCATCGAAGACCTACCGGTGGGCCTGCAGCAGCGGGTGGAGATCCTAAAGGCCCTCTACCGCAAGGCCAAGATCCTCATCCTCGACGAGCCCACCGCGGTGCTCACCCCTCAGGAGGCGAAGGAGCTCTTCCGCTTCTTGCGGGCTTTCGTCGCCGAGGGCAACGCGGTGATCTTCATCAGCCACAAGCTGGAGGAGGTGATCGAGGTCTCCGACCGGGTCACCGTGATCCGCGACGGCAAGGTGGTGGGCACGGTGACCACCCGGGAGACCAGCCTCGAGGCCCTGGCGCGGATGATGGTCGGTCGCGAGGTGGTGCTCACCGTGCAAAAGCCCGAGGCCCACCCCGGCGAGGTCCTGCTCCAGGTCGAGGACCTCTGGGTCGAGGAGGCGGGGAAGAAGCCCCGGGTGGCCGGGGTCAGCCTGGCGGTGCGGGAAGGGGAGATCGTGGGCATCGCCGGGGTCGAGGGGAACGGTCAGACCGAGCTCGTCGAGGCGATCACCGGCCTCAGGCCCTATCGCGGGACGGTGCGCTACGAGGCGGCGGTCCTCTTGCGACCCGATCCCAGGAGCGTGCGTGAGCACCGGGTCTCGCACATCCCGGAAGACCGCAACGCGCGCGGCTTGGTCCTCGACTTCTCCACCCGGGACAACGTCATCCTCGGCGATCACTACCGCCCGCCCTTCGTCGACCCGCTGGGGTTTTTCCGCGACGCCGAGATCGACCGCTACGCCCAGGAGGTGGTCGAGACCTACGACGTGCGCCCGCGCAGCATCCACCTCTCGGCGCGCCACTACTCCGGGGGCAACGCGCAAAAGATCATCGTCGGTCGGGAGCTGCATCGCCGCCCCCGGATCCTGATCGCGGCCCAGCCCACCCGCGGCGTGGACATCGGAGCGATCGAGTTCATTCACCAGCAGATCGTGGACGCGGCCCGCAAGAAGGGCATGGCGGTGCTCCTGGTTTCCGCCGACCTGAACGAGGTGATGAGCCTTTCCGATCGCATCCTGGTGATGTTCGAGGGGCGCGTCGTCGGCGAGGTGCGGCCGGAGGAGGCGACCGAGGAGACCCTCGGGCTCTTGATGGCCGGGGTCACCGAGGGGATCCGCGCCTAGCCTGGCTGGAAAGGCGAACAAGGCGCAGCTGGGGCCCGGCCTCGAGCGCTAGGAGCGCGCCATCTTGGTCATAGCCGGCGTCGAGGCGCGGTGCGCGTTTGAACCCGTAGGTCAGGCGGCCGCCAAAGCCCTCCCAGGCCCAAAAGAGGTCGGTCCAGGCAAACGCCTCGACCAGCCTGGGGCTGGCGTAGTGGGGGCCGAAGGCCCCGGCGCCGAAGACCTCGGTCTCGGCCCGTTCGCCCCCAAGGAGGTCGAAGCGGACCAGGCGGTAGCGCACCAGGGGCCCCCGCCGTTCCAGGGGGGTGACCTCGAGCCGGACATCGTGGGCCCGGACGTAGGTCCGGCTGGGGTAGATCAGGCGATAGACAGCCCGCGTTCCGGCGACCTCGGGAAGGGGAAGGGCGATGTTGGGAGCGGCGTCGAGGGCCCGGGCGGCGTGCTCGCCGGGGAGCCGCTGGCGCGGGAGGGCGGCGAAAAGGGCCAGCTCGCTGCCGACGATGGTGACCAGTGCGTACCCCTCTCGGTGCCAGGCCCAGACCTCCCCTTCACCGAAGAAGGGGTCGGAGAGCACGTAGCGGACGGCCTCCCCGGGGCGGCCCAGGGGCGCGGTGCGCGTTTCGCAGGCCAGAGCGATGCGATCGAGCGGCGGAGGCAGTTCGGGCAGCGGGGCCCCAGGATCGCTGCAGACCGCTTCGCCCAGTCGCTCGGGGAGGCGCCCCGAACCCGACCAGCGGCCCCGGACCACCCGGACCCGGGGCGGTCCGGGGACCTGCACCGCCCCCGGGAGGGGGCGGTAGGGGGCCACGATCAGGTCCACCCGGGTACCGGCGGGAACCGCCGGAAAGGCCACCTCGCCGCGCGCTCCGAGGACCGCGACCCAGTCCCAGGGAGACGCTTGGGGATCTCCCTGGATCAGCGTCAGCCAGGCGGTGGCCCGGCCGGTCTCCGAGGCCGCCACCGCCACCGCCCCTAGCGCGCGGCCCCTCAAGGGGAACTCGGGCTTCACCGCCAGCGCGGGGGCGAGGAGGAGCAAAAGGACCAAGAGCCGCCTCATCGCACCAACCTAGAGATCGCCTGAACCCCCATCGGAAGGGTCATGGCCTGTTCGAGAATCAGTCCCGTCTGGGGATCGATGCGCGTGGTGACCAGGGGCACCTGCCCCATCGCCCAGACGAGCCGATCGCCGCTCGCGTAAAGGGCAAGGCCCGTGCGGGCGCTTTGAACGATCGTCCCCCGGCCGAGGAGCGCGGGGTGGACGTAGTGAGGTCCCCCGGAGGTCAGTCCGTAGGCGGTCTGTTGGAGTGGGACGCTCATCTGGGCGTACCGGATGCTGACCTGGTACCGGGCCAGGGGCTTGGCCACCTGCAGGGGGTGGACCTCGATGCTGCCGGTGGGCGTGGTCATGCTTCCCCCGTAGAGGTAGTCGGGGACTGCGGAGAGCATCTGGTAGGCGTGGGCCTCCCGGGCCGCCGGGGGGAAGTCCGGGGGGCTTTGCCAGGGGAAGGTCTCGTAGCCGACGTAGTGGTACACGTCGGCAAGCTTTTGGGGTCGTTGGTTCCCCTGCCCCGGGGTCTCCGAGAGGGCGGAGATCTCGGTGACCAGCCCGCTTTGGGGGTCAAATCGAATGAGTGTGCGCGAGCGACCGTTGGGACTCTGGGCCTCGATCGCGAGGAAGCCGGGTCCGCCCTGGACGCGGAGGTTGGGGTCGGGTTGGGCGTTGGCCGCCTGCAGGGCGTCCGCCACCGCCTGGGGATGGACGTAGAAGAACCCCGCGCCGTTTTGAATCAGCGGACCGACGCTGGGCTCGAGGAGCGGGCCGCCCTCGGTGGTGTAAAGGATGACCTTGACCCCGTAGGCGTTGGTTCCGTCGGTGTCGGTGACCAGGAGGAGCTGGGTGATGTTCCCCGCCGCGTTCTGGTAGACGAAGCCCACCCCGGGGCGGATCCAGGCCGGGAGGGCGTAGCGCTTGCCGGTGGGCAGGGGGAGCCTTGGCAGTCCGGGAGGGCCCCCACCCTGCTGCTGGGGGAGGGCCCCGCCCGCTTGCGGCGCGGGGAAGCCCCCGGCTTGCCCGGGAAGCCCCGGCGTGCCGATCTGGGCCAGCGCGAGGGTTCCGAGCAACGTTGCGAACAGGACGTGTTTGAAGGTCTTCACCACTGCACCTCCATGCGATAGGGCTCACCCATGTCCAGGCCTTCGTACCTGCGTAGGCGTCCTTCTTGGTCAAAGCGGAGCCTGGCCTTGGCCTGCCCGCCAAAGACGAGGACCAGATCGAAGCCCGTGGGCTTCGGCTCGGCGCGGAGCTCGAGCTCAGGTTGGCGGAGCTTGAGCAGGACGCCCTGGTCCTTCAGCCTTGGGCAGGCGCTGAAGGGGGAGAGGTCACTGGCGAGCAGGAAGGCGTCTCCGGTTCCGTACATTCCCCAAAGCTCCCAGTCCCCCTGGGCGAGGTAGATTCCCGGGGTGACCTGGGTGAGGGCCAGTCGTTCGTCGAGGGGCTCGCCGGCCACCGTTTCGTTGATGCGAACGGCTCCAGGAAGGTCGGGACCGGGGCAGAGCCAGGCCACCTTCCCGCTGGCCGCGGTTTCGATCTCGAACGCGCTGCCCTCCTCTCCCTTTTCCTGGTAGCGCAGGGTCTTGACCCACCCGGTGGCGGGATCGCGCTCGATTTCGAGGACGGCTGCCTCGCTCTCCCCGCGGAGACGTCCCCCCTCAACCGCGAAGCCCTGGGCCCGGGCCGCTTCGATCGCCGCCTGGCTCAGGGCATGGAGCGCCGCGAGGGTGGGAAGGAAGAGAAAGGTGCCCTCCTCCGGGTTGAGCATCAGGGTGAGTCCGGCGGCCTGCCCGCCCGCGTTCTTGGCGATGATCACCACGCCCCAGGAGGTCAGGGCGGGGCCCGTGGCTCCTCCCAGGTGGTAGGTGATGCGCTTGACCAGGTAGGTACCCGGGGTCAGGCTCGCCGGGGCCGGTGCCTCCAGGCGGCCGAGGACGTCCAGCGGATCCTCGGCCATAAGGTTGCCCGCGCTCGGGGGCTGGGTCTCGCCGTAAGGCGGGGGGGTGGCTGTCCCCTGACCGCCACCCGGGACTGGGGGCAGGGGTGGCGAGGCCGGGGGCTGGGTCTGGCCATAGGGCGGGATCCCTGCCCCCTGCCCTCCGGCAGGTGCCGGGGTCTGGCCGTAGGAGGGCGTTCCTGCTCCTTGGCCTTCTGCGGCTGCTGGGGGAAGGGGCGGCGCTGTGGGCTGGGTCTGGGCCGCGGGCGGCGGGGCCATTGGCCTCTGGCTTCCCCCGGGCGATGGGGGAAGGGCCGGGGATGGAACGCCCCCAGACGTGGGCGGAAGGGGCGCGCCGGTGCCCGCGGGGGGCAGCCCCGGTCCGGCGGGTTCCCCGAGGCGCTCGATCACCCCGCTGCCCGAGGGCGCGCGCGTCTCGACGCGGGAGAAGAGGCCGCTTTGAGGGTCCAGGAGGATGGTGATCGCGACCGGTCCCCGGCGCAGCGCGAGCGCCGCCTGTCCGCTCTGGGTGCCCTGATAGACGAGCTGGTAGCCGATCTCCGGGATGGCCTGGATCACGCTCCCGGGGGCCTTCCCTTGGAGCAGGGCGGGGTTGAGGTAGAAGGGTCCCTCGATCGGGCTTCCGGCCATGACCCCCGTGGGGAGCTCGGCCCCCTGGGTCAGGCTGCTCTTGGTGAAGACCTGGTAGACGACGACGTCGGCATCGGCGGTCATGCGCTGGTAGCGGGTTTCCCCGCTGATCTGCCCCATCGGGGTTTGCTGGGAAAAGCGATAGCGCGGGGTGGCGTTGGCCGCCTGGGGGAGGGCAAGCCGGGGCAGGGCCACGCGCGCGCTCCCCTTGTAGCGCATGACCGTTTGCAGCGTCTGCCCCATCGCCTGCATGCGGGTCTCGCTGGCCGTGACCAGCCCGGTCTGGGGATCGAAGGTGGTCCGCACCTTGGCGCTTTGCTGGTTGAGCACCAGGGTGTTGCCCTCAAGGCGGGCACCGGGGACCTGGCCCGCGGCCACCTGCTGGCGCAGCGTGGGGGCGACGAAGAACGGGCTCTGTGCCGCGCTCACCGCCAGCATCATCGTGGCCAGCTGGGGCGGGCGATCCCCGACGGTGATCATCTTCACCGCCGCCCACTGCTGTCCGACGGCCTCGACGAGGTAGGCGATCGTGGCCTCCTGGGTCCCCGTCGGCCCCTGGCCGCGGACCTCGTAGAGGTAGACCGCCCCCGGCTGCAGCCAGTCAGGCAGTCCGCCGGGTGCAACGGGCGGCGCGACCTGGGCCAAGGCCCCAAAGAGGAAGGGGATCAACCAGAGAATGCCTCTCATCCTTCACCTCCGTTTCATCCTGGTTTTAGAAAAGGGCGACTTAAGCCGATCTTAAGAGCTCGGCCAGCGCGGGGGCGGGCGCCTCCACCTCGGCCTCGAAGGCCTCCTTAAAGCGGCGATAGGCTCGCGCGAGGCTTTCACGCTGTCCGTTGGCCGCCAGGGCTTTGGCGTAGGCGGCGAAGACCTCGGGGTTCGCGGTGTCCAGGAGGAAGAGCCGCCGCGCCAACCCGAGCCGCTCGGCCGGTGGGCGGGTGGCGAGGGCCTCGAGCCCCCGGGCCACAAGCTCGGCCTTCAAGGCCCGGACCTCGGCGTCCAGACGCGGGTTGTCCACCCCGGGGAAGGCCGGTTCCCGGAAGAGGGCCAGGGCTTCCTCGAGGCGGCCTTCGGCGAGGGCGGTCTTCAGGGCCTGCCAGTCGCTTTCGCTGTGCACCAGCCCGGCCTCGTCGAGGTAGGTGGAAAGGCCCCAGGGTTCCAGCGCCTTTCTCAGGGCGTTGAGCTGGACGTAGAGGTTGTTTTTCGCCCGCTCGCGATCCAGCCCCGGCCAGACCGCCTCGGCCACCGCCTCGCGGTCGTAGCCCAGGAGCAGGAGGGCGAAGACCTCCCGGGCGCGACCGGAGAGGCGCACCGGTCCCAGGGGCCCCTGGACCTCGAACCGGCCGAGCACCCGGACCCTGAGGGGCGGGATCCGGTCGAAGACCGCCCGGATCGCCTCCGGCCAGCCGTGCGCGAGCACCTCGGTGACCGGATAGGCGCGGGCCAGCTCGGGGCGCGCGCGGGGGAGCTCGGCCAGGGGCACCAGCGCGGGCAGGACGCGTTCCTCGGCGTCGGTGGTCCGGAGCAGGGCTTCGAGCGCCGCCTCCTCCCGGGCGATGCGCCAGCGGGCGGCCAGGTAGAAAAGGCGCGCCTCGCGGGTCTTGGGTTGGGCCAGCCGGCTGGCGTCTTTGCGGAGGTAGGCCTCGGCGAGCCGGGTCCAAAACCCGTGCGCTTCGCCGAGGTGGCGTCTGGCCGCGTCGTTCTGCCCGAGGCGCCAGAGCACCAGTGCCAGAAAGCCCCGAGCCCGCTCGGCGAGGGCCGTCTCCCCGAGGCGCTCGGCCTCGGACAGGGTCGCGGCCAGGGCGGCCGGATCCTGCGTCAAAAACCCCAGCCAGATGCGGGCCAAGAGGGCCGCCGGGCGGTTTTCCCGGGCGCGCGCGGCCGCGCGCTTGAACGCCGCGATGGCTGCGTGGGCTTCACCGAGCAGGAAGCGGTCGCGCCCCAGTGCCACCTCGACCTCCGGGTCGAGCACCGCGCGGGGCACTTCGCCGCGGTCGGCGGCCTGGACCAGCGCTTCGGCGGCCCTCTTGTGCGAGAGCAGCCCTCCGCTCCGTTCAAACGCCAGCTCTGCGAGGCCGACCGCGAAGAGGGGACGGAACGGGTCGCTGGGGTCGGCGATCGCCAGCGCCTCCGTGAGCGCCGACTCGGCCTCCTCCCAGCGGTCCAGCGCCGCCAGGAGCAGCGCCTTGTCGTGGAGGTAGCGGGCGAAGAAGCCGGGATCGCTTCGCGCCGCGGCCTCGAGGGGTTCGGCCTCCTTGAGGAGCGCGGCGACCTTGGCGTGCTCCCCCTTTCGCGCCAGGCCGCTGGCCACCAGACCCAGCGCCTCCAGGGCGAGCCTTGGCGGGGTGTTGGGGTCTTGGGCCAGCGCCCGGGCGGCCTTTAGGGCGCGCGCGACCTCGCCGCTGAAGTGCAGCGCGACCACCCGGCGCATCCGCCGGCGAAGCCCCCGGGGACCGGGGGCGAGGCGGTCCCAGCGCAGGAAGGCCTCGGCGTCGGCGGAGGCCAGGCTGGGGCCGTCGGGGGCCTCGAGCAGGGCGGCGAGCTCGGGCCACTGCCCCAGCCGTTCGAGCGCGTAGCCGAGCAGGACCGGGGGCAGGCGGTCGCGCTGGCGCAACAGGGCCGCGGTCACCTGGTCGGTCGGCAGGGCGTCGGCGATCGCCGCGTGCAAGCGGTAGCCACCCTCGGCGCGCTGGATCAGGCCGCGTTCGGCCAGCTTGCGGGTGGCCGCGCGGGCGGCCGACTCCGGCAGCTCCCGCACCGCGGCCAGGAGCAGGAGTTCCTCGAAGAGCTCGGGTTCGAGGTCCGCGATCAGCCCCTGGACCAGGGTGGGCCAGTCCGGTTCGCCGCCTTGGAGCGCGGCCAGGTGCAGCGCGATCGGCCAGCCCCCGGTGCGCTCCCAAAGCCACTCGGCGCGAACGGGATCCCCGACCAGGGCCTCGGCCTCCTCCCGGGTAAAGGCGAGGGCCTCGGGGCCAAGCTGGACGAGCTCGCCCCGCGAGGCCAGCTTCAAGAGCTCCGGGCTCTTGAGCCTGCGGCGGCTGGCGAGGCCGAAGAGCGCGGGCGGGGCCTTGAGCAGCGGGGCCAGGGGAGCAGCGTCCTCGAGGTCGTCGAGGACCACCAGCGTCGGCCGCTCGACGAGGGCCTGGTGGAGCTGGTGCCAGCTGGTACCGGGACCGAGGCCGAGGGCGCCGGCCAGGCGGGACCGCACCGCCTCCCCGGGAAAGAGCGTGAGCCAGAGCACGCGGACCCCCTTGGCCTCGAGCCGTTCGGCCCATTGCCCCAAGAGCACGCTCTTGCCGTAGCCGAACGGGGCGGCGCAGACGACCACCCCCGCGTCCTCGGGCAGGCGCTCGAGCAGGCGGGGGCGGGTCAAAAAGCCCTGAGGGAGGATCGGCCGTCCGACACGCATTGGGCCTTACCCTCATTCTAACTAAGGGCGCGGTTCGCTGTTCGCTTCCTCCAGCTGGCCCTCGACCCCCTCGAGCACCCAGAGGCCGCCGTCCTCGAGGCGGTAGCGCACGAGGCGGCCGTGGACCTCCTCCTTCCCCTTTTGGCTCTTGGCCGGATCGCCCCAGAGCAGGGCCACGCCCTTGGCTTCCTCGATCAGGGCCGCGTCGGCCTCGGTGCGCCGCGCGCCCTGGCGCAGACGCACCTTGCCGACGAGCCAGAGCCGGCCGTCCCGGACCTCGTAGACCAGCCGTTCGGCGCGGCCCTCGATCGGGGGCTTCCCTTCGCGGGCGAACGCCACCGGCCCCTTGAGGAAGGCCTGCCCCCGGTCGTTGTCGTAGTCCAGCGCACGGCCATAGACCCGGGCCTTCCCCTTTTGGATCTCCACCGCCTTCTCGGCGAGCCGAAAGGCGTAGTCCGCGGCGTCCGCCTCGGGGTCGTAGCGGGCGTTTCCCGCCCCTAGGCGAACGGTGGCGGGCCCCTCGTTTGGCTGGGCCACCACCGCGAGGTGCCCGAACGCCCGGGCGTCCTTGCCGAAGCGCACCTCGACCCGGTAGGGTTCGGGGTCGAAGAAGATGAAGACCAGCCCCTTGTCGTTCTCCTCGATCCAGGCCAGGCCGAGCTCGTCGGGACTGGTCTTTTGCACCACGATCTCGGTGCCGTCCTTGGTCAGGATCGCGCTCGGAGCGTAGCGCTCCTGCCCTGCCGCCAGGGACAGGAACAACAGCAGGGGCCAGGCTCGCTTCAAGGCGCGGTCTTGGTCGAAAACTGATCCTCGGGCAGCGTGAAGGGCTTGCCATAGAGGCGCACCCGGTGCTTTTCGACGTTGTGCAAGAGGGTGCCCGAGGTGAGCTTGCGGCCGTTCGCCCGGTCCTCGCTGATCGCCGGCCGGCCGATGACGATCGCCTCTTTCTTGACGTCGTCGTAGTAGAGGGCGTCCCCCGAGGTAACCTGGTCCCCGTCGACCAGGCGCACGTGGCCCTTGGCGATCAGCTTCTTCTCGCGGACCAGCATGCGCGCCTCCTCGGCGTAGATCTCGAGGTCCCCGCCGTCGCGCCGGCGCACCAGCCGCACCTCGCCTCCCGGGGTGGAAAAGACCGCCAGCGTACGCGCCTCCTCGTAGTAGACCGATTCCGCGTAGCCCTCCTGGCGGCCGCTCTTCAAGACCACCGCCCCTTCGCTCGTCGAGGTGTCGTCGTCGACGTCGAAGGCCATCTTGGCCTGGGCGCGGACCTCGACGGGATCCTCGCCCTCCTGGGCGGGCTCCTGGCGCATCGTCGCCGGGCCAAAGAGGACGCCGACGCCGGTGGCCTCGTGGTACACCAGGCGCGGCCCTTTGGCGTGGACTCGGCCCCGGCGTACCTCGACCCCACCCTCGAACTCGGCCACTCGCTCCCCCTTGGCCTCGGCCATCGTCTTGCCCTTGGGGGCGCGGAGCACGGCCTTGGTGGCCAGGACCTCGAGGTTGCCCACGCGACCGCGGATCCCCCCCGGCGCCCGGGCCTCGTAGACCCAGGGACCGTAGCGCAGGTCGCCGCTGCGCACCCCGTTGGGGTACTCGATGACGATGACGCGACCGGCAGCCAGGGCCAGACCGGCGAGCAAGATCAGGCTAACTCGGGTTGCAACGCGTCGTAGCTTCACTGTTCCACTCCTCCCGTCCTCGCGTCCAGCGGGCCTGGTGCAGGGCGAAGTCGGCCTCGAAGCCCTCTCCTTCCACGGTCAGGCCGGGGCCTTCGAGGCGAAACCGCCCCGCGCGGTAGCCGCGGCGCTGGTCGATCTCCACCCCGCCGCTGAGGTGCATCGTCCAGCACTCCTTGGGAAGCTCGATTTGCGCCTCGGGCATCTGCAGGTTGTCCTGGGGGTCGATGACCACGGCCTCGGCGCGGAGCGAGAGGTCGAGCGTTCCCTTGACCCAGCGTCCGCCCTCGACCGAGCCGACGACCCGGGCGCGCTTGGTCTTCGGGTCGTAGGTGACCTCGCGCGCCTTCAGGGTCCAGACCGCGTCGGGATCGGCGCTGGGGTAGAGGTGAAAGGTCACCCCGTAGAGGCGCGCCGCGCGCTCGCCACCGGCCGGCTTTGGCGGGGGAAGGTTGGCGAAATAAGCGCCGAGGGCGAAGAAGGCCACGAGCAGCGCCAGGTAGCGGAGCACGGCCTTACCTTACCGTCCGACCTTGAGGAGCTCATAAGACGTCGCGCGGGGTGCCCCGGGTGCGCCAGTTCAGGTAGCTCTTGCGCAGGCGCAGCCCGGCCTTGATTGCCCGGTAGAGCCAGCCGCGGGGCAGGTCGTAGGCGGGAAAGCGCACCCGCTCGCCCCCGAACCCCTCTTTGAAGCGGTAGATGCCGTAGGCGTGGCTTTCCTTGCTGAGGACGCGGGGCACGCCCCAGAGGTCGTAGTAGGCGTAGCCCTGTTCGAGGCCGTGGCGGATCGCCGCCCAGTGCATCGCGTACGGGGCCATGACCTCCCGCCGGACGCGCGTCGAGCCGCCGTACAGGTAGTCGACGCGATCCTTGAAGGCCACGAAGAGCCCCGCCGCCAGGGGGGTGCCCTCGAGGTCGGCCAGGCTGATGAAGGCCTCGCCGCCTTGGCCGTGCATCGCTCGAAAGACCCGCTCGTAGTAGGGGCGGGCGTGCTGCAAGAGCTTGGCCCGGCGGTTGGTCTCGCTAAAGAGCGAAAAGAACGCCTCGAAGGCGGAGGCTGCGTCGGCATCGGTGGGATGGACGATCCGGGTGCGGACCCCTTTGCGCTGGGCGAGGCGAACGTTGTAGCGGGTCTTGGACTTCATCCGCGCCAGGATCGCGGCCTCGTCGTCGAGGAGGAGTTGCAGGGAGAACTCGGGCTGGATCGTCTCCGCGGGCAGGGCCCCCTCGAGCACCGGCGGCTCCGCCTCCGCCGGCAGGAGGCGGGGGGGCTCGATTTTGAGGTGGGTGCCGGGCACGTGTCGCTTGAGGGGCGCAAGCCCCCGGACAAGGGCCTCGTCGTCGTTGAAGGCGGGGCCCCGGGGCACGTAGCTCACCGCCAGCGGGCCCCATCCCTTGGTCAGCACCTGGGCCGCGAGGAGGGGGGTGCCATTCGCCTCCTCGACCAGGTAGCGGGCGACCTGCCAGCCGCTCAGCGCCTTGACCTCCCCCCAGCCCCAACTCTGCAGGCTCGAGGCGTGGCGAAAGCTGGCCACGAGGTCGTTCCAGGTCCGGGGATCGGCGATCGGCTTCACGCTCACCGGCATCAGCGAAGCTCCTTCAGGGCCAGGCGGATCAGCGTCTCTGGGTCGGCCTCGGGGTGTTCGCCGGCAAGCCGCCCCACCACCTGGCGCACCGCCTTCTCCCGAAAGCCCAAAAGCAACAGGGCCTCGATCGCCTCCCCCGCGTGGGGGCTGCTGGGCCCCGGCGCCGCGGCCAGGAGCTCGGCGGGGAGCTTGTTTTTGAGTTCCAGCACCAGGCGTTCGGCGAGCTTCTTGCCTACCCCGGGCGCGGCGGTCAGGCTCTTGACGTCCCCCTCGGCGACCGCCCGGGCGAGGAGGCCGGGACCCAGGGTGGAGATCAAGGAAAGGGCCATCTTGGGCCCGACGCCGGGGGCGGCGACGAGGCGGTCGAAGAGGGTACGCTCCTTTGCGCTCGAAAACCCAAAGAGCAAGAGCGCGTCCTCGCGCACCAGGAGCCGCAAATAAAGCTCGACGGCCTGCCCCGGGGCCAGGCGGTCCGCGGTCGAGGTGGGGACCTCGAGCCTCAGCGCCACCGGTCCCACCCAGAGCACCGCGCTTTGCGCATCCACCGTTGCCACCGTTCCCCTGACGCGCTCCAGCATCCCGGGTCAGTATAGTGTCTGGGATGCGGATCGCCTATCAGGGAATGGAGGGGGCCTTTAGCGAGGAGGCCGCCTTGCGCTTTGCGCCCGAGAGCACGCCGGTGGGGATGGCCACCTTTCACGAGGTCTTCGACGCGGTGGCCTCGGGGGCGGTGGAGCTCGGCGTGGTGCCGGTGGAGAACGCGGTCGCGGGGAGCATCAACCAGACCTACGACCTCTTGCTCGAGCGCGACCTGCACGTCATCGGGGAGGTGGTGGTGCACGTGCGCCACTGCCTTTTGGCCCCCGAGGGTGCGCGGCTTGAGGAGATCCGCGAGGTGATCAGCCACCCCCAGGCCCTGGCCCAGTGCGACGGCTTCCTCGCCGCTCACCGAATCCAGGGCATCCCGGTCTTCGACACCGCGGGGGCGGCCCGGGCGCTCGCCGAAAACCCGGTTCCTGGGCGGGCGGCGATCGCCAGCGAGCGTGCTGCCCGGCGCTACGGGCTTGCGGTCCTGAAGTGCGGCATCGAGGACTTCGCCTTCAACTACACGCGCTTTTTCGTCCTCTCCCCGTCCGAGCCGCCCCGTGACCCCGAGGCCGCCTACAAGACCAGCGTCGTCTTCGCCGTACGCCACCGCCCCGGCGGCCTCTACGAAGCGATCGGGGCCTTCGCCGAGGCCGGAGTGAACCTCACCAAGATCGAGTCCCGCCCGCGCCGCGACCGCCCCTGGAGCTACGTCTTCTACCTGGACTTCGAGGGCCACCCCGAGGACCCTGGTCCTTCCCGGGCGCTGTTGACCCTGCTGCGCCGCGCGGCCTTCGTCAAGGTCCTCGGGGCCTATCCGCGGGCGAACAACGAATAGGGGGGCGGCCGCCCCCCACTTCGAAGCGCTCCTTGGGCTAGAGGATCCCCAGCGCGTCAACCTTCTCCACCAGGGCCTTGACGTGCTCGGCGCTGGCCTTGAGCTGGGCGGTTTCCTCCTCGGTCAGCGGCACCTGCCAGATCTTCTCCACGCCGTCCTTGCCGAGGACCGCGAGGACCCCGACGAAGAGCCCCTCGATGCCGTACTCCCCGTTCAGGTAGGCGGCGACCGGAAGGATGCGCTTTTCGTCCTTGAGGATCGCTTTGACCATCTCCCAGGTGGCGGCGGAGGGCGCGTAGTAGGCGGAGCCGGTCTTCAAGAGGCTGACGATCTCCGCGCCGCCCTTACGGGTGCGCTCGACGATCGCCTCGATGCGCTCCGCGGGCAGGATCTCCGGCAGCGGCACCCCGCCGACGGTGGTCAGCCTGGGAAGCGGCACCATGCTGTCGCCGTGGCCCCCGAGCACGAAGCCCTGGACGTCCTTGACGCTGACCCCGAGCTCTTCGGCGATGAAGTAGCGGTAGCGGGCGGAGTCCAAAACCCCGGCCATGCCCATGATGCGGTGCTTCGGGGCCTGGGTGATCTCCGCGATGACGTAGGTGATCGCGTCCAGGGGGTTCGCCACCTGGATGATGATCGCGTCCGGGGCGTACGTCTTGAGGTTGGTCGCGACGTCCTTGGCGATCTTGGCGTTGATCTCGATCAGGTCGTCGCGGCTCATCCCGGGCTTGCGCGGCATCCCCGAAGTGGTGACCACGATGTCCGAGCCCTCGATCGCCGCGTAGTCGTTGGTCCCGACGATGCGCACGTCGTTGCCCACGATGGGGCGGGCTTCGGAGAGGTCCAGGGCCTTGCCCTGGGGCATGCCCTCGACGATGTCCACCATCACCACGTCGGCCAGCGCGCTCTCCGCGATGCGCATGCCGAGCGTCGCCCCCACGTTCCCCGCGCCGATGATGCTGACCTTGGGTCGTCCTGTCCGTGCCATGCTCACCTCCACCCGTTATTTTGCCCCTTTTTTCCCGGGACAGGCGTCCGGCGTCGGGGTGTAAGAATAGCCGTATGCCGGTTAGCCGCTATTACGACGTTCGCCGCGATGCCCGCGGGCAGCGCTACCTCGAGGTCTACGTCAGCGGGTTCTTGCTCACCCGCATCCCCCTCTTGAACAAGGGGACCGCGTTCACCGCCGACGAGCGCACGATGCTCGAGCTCGACGGCCTCCTCCCCCCGCACGTGGCCACCCTGGAGGAGCAAAAGGAACGCAACTACCGCCGCTACCGCCTCTTGCAGACCCCCCTCGACAAGCACATCTTCCTCCGCGACCTGCAGGACCGCAACGAGGTCCTCTTCTACGCGCTCTTGGTCGAGCACCTGGAGGAGATGCTGCCGATCATCTACACCCCCACGGTGGGCGAGGCGGTGCGGCTCTTTTCCCACATCTACCGCCTCCCCCGCGGCCTCACCGTCTCCACCGAGAACATCGGTCGGGTCGACCAGGTGATGCAAAACGTGCCCCTGGAGGACGTCCGGCTGGTCGTGGCCACCGACTCCTCGGCGATCCTAGGGATCGGCGATCAGGGCTTTGGGGGGATGGCGATCTCGATTGGCAAGCTCTCGATCTACACCGCGGCGGGCGGGGTGGGCCCGGACAAGACCTTGCCGGTCGAGCTCGACGTGGGGACCGATCGCGAGGACCTCCTCTCCGACCCCCTCTACCTCGGGGTGCGCCACAAGCGCCTGACCGGAAAGCCGTACCTGCGCTTCATGGACGCCTTCGTCGAGGCGCTCAAAGAGCGCTACCCCAAGGTGGTGCTGCAGTGGGAGGACCTCTCGAAGGGTGCGGCCTTCACCGTCCTCGAGCGCTATCGCAAGGTCCTCCCCTCGTTCAACGACGACATCCAGGGCACCGGCGCGGTGGCCCTGGCGGGGCTGATCAACGCGGTCAAGATCAAGGGGGAGACGCTCGCCGACCAGCGCTACCTGGTCTTCGGTGCCGGGGCCGGGGGGATCGGCGTGGCCCGGGCGATCCGCGACGGCCTGATCGCGGAGGGCCTCTCTCCGGAGGAGGCCTACGCGCGCATCTTCGTGCTCGACTCCAAGGGGCTCTTGTTGAAGAACCGGGCCATGGAACCCTTCAAGGCGCCTTTCGCCCACGACCCCTCCGTGGTGGCGGGCTGGAGCTTCCAGGGTAAGGCCCCCGGCCTCCTGGAGACCATCCGCGGGGCCCGGATCACCGCCCTCCTCGGCCTCTCGGGGCAGGGCGGGGCGTTTAGCGAGCCCATCGTCAAGGCGCTCTTGGAGCACACCGACCGCCCGATCGTCTTCCCCCTCTCCAACCCCACCGCCAACGCCGAGGCGGTGCCCGAGGACATCCTGGCCTGGACCGACTGCCGCGCGATCGTGGCCACGGGAAGCCCCTTCCCGCCGGTCGAGTGCAAGGGCAAGACGATCAAGATCGGACAGGGGAACAACGCCTTCGTCTTCCCCGGGATCGGCTTCGGCGCGATCCTGGCCCACGCGCGGGAGATCACCGACGGGATGATCCTCGAGGCCGCTTACGCCCTCGCTGATCAGGTCACCGACGCTCACCGCGCTCAGGGGCTGGTCTACCCCGAGGTGAGGGAGATGCGCGAGGTGAGCAAGAAGGTCGCCGCGCGGGTGCTGCGGCGGGCGATCGAGGAGGGGGTGGCGACCTACGCCCCGGTGCTCGACCTCGGGCCCGACGAGATCGAGGCCTTCGTGGCCCGCCGCTTTTGGGAGCCCAAGTACCTGCCCTTCGTGCGCGGGAACCGCCAGTGAGCCCGCGCTGCTCGGCCCCCGGGCCCGTCGGGTCCGGGGGTTATAATATTTGTATGAAGATGCTTTAGGCATCGAGAGGTGGTCTAAATGAGCAAGGAGCGCCCAGTCTATGTGATCAGCGTGGCGGCGGAGCTGGTGGACATGCACCCGCAGACGCTGCGCCTCTACGAGCGCAAGGGGTTGATCCGGCCGCAACGTTCGGCGGGGAAGACGCGGCTTTACTCGGAGCGGGACATCGAGCGCTTGCGGGAGATCCGCCGCCTGACGCAGGAGCTCGGGGTGAACCTCGCGGGGGTCGAGGAGATCATGCGCCTGCGCGAGGAGCTCGAGTCCCTCAGGGCCCGCTACCTCGAGGAGCGCGAGCGTCTGGAAAAGCGCTACGGCTCGCGCTACCAGGCCGCACTTAAGACCCCGGCGCTGCCCCGGCCCGGCACCCCCAGCGCTAAGGAGCGCCCAGTCTATGTGATCAGCGTGGCGGCGGAGCTGGTGGACATGCACCCGCAGACGCTGCGCCTCTACGAGCGCAAGGGGTTGATCCGGCCGCAACGTTCGGCGGGGAAGACGCGGCTTTACTCGGAGCGGGACATCGAGCGCTTGCGGGAGATCCGCCGCCTGACGCAGGAGCTCGGGGTGAACCTCGCGGGGGTCGAGGAGATCATGCGCCTGCGCGAGGAGCTCGAGTCCCTCAGGGCCCGCTACCAGGTCGAGGTCGTGCAGGTCCGCGCCCAGCTCGTCCGGGAGGGGGAGCTGGCCTGATAGGCTGGGGGCATGTCGCCCTACCTCGACGATCTGATCGAGTTTTTAAGGATCCCCTCGATCTCCACCGATCCCGCCCACAAAGAGGACGTCGAACGCGCCGCGCGCTGGGTGGCGGATTACCTCGAGGCCTCCGGCTTCGCCGCCGAGACCGTCCCCACCCCGGGACATCCCATCGTCTACGCCGAGCGCCGGGTGGGTAAGGACGCCCCCACGGTCCTCGTCTACGGCCATTACGACGTCCAGCCCCCGGACCCGATCGACCGCTGGGAGACCCCGCCGTTCGAGCCCGCGGTTCGCGACGGCCGGATCTACGCCCGCGGCGCCTCCGACGACAAGGGCCAGGTGATGATCCACCTAGCGGCGATGCGCGAGCTCGGCCAAGCCCTCCCGGTGAACGTGAAGTTCGTCATCGAGGGCGAGGAGGAGGTGGGCTCCAAACACCTCTTCGACTTCATCCGGGAAAACCGCGCCCGCCTTTCGGCCGACGCCGCGGTGGTCTCCGACACCGCGATGTTCGCCCGCGGCCTGCCCACCCTGACCTACGGCCTGAGAGGGCTCGTCTACCTCGAGGTGACCGTCCGCGGCGGTGATCAGGACCTGCACTCCGGCGTCCATGGCGGGCCCGCGCCCAACGCCGCCCAGGCCGCGGCGGCGATGATCGCGGCGCTCAAGGCGCCCGAGGGCTGGGTGCGCATCCCCGGCTTCTACGACCGGGTGCGCCCGATCGAGCCCGAGGAGCGGGCGATGTGGGCCGAGCTGCCCTTCGACGAGGACGCCTACCGCCGCGCGATCGGGGCCTACTTCCTCGACGGGGAGCCGGGGTACTCGGTCCTGGAGCTGCGCTGGGCCCGGCCCACCCTCGACGTCAACGGCCTGGTCTCCGGCTGGACCGGCCCCGGCAGCAAGACCGTGATCCCCGCCGAGGCCACCTTCAAGTGCTCGATGCGCCTGGTTCCCGACCAGGACCCCGACGAGATCGCCGCCCTCGCCGAGGCCTACCTGCGGCGGGTCGCGCCCGAGGGCTACCGGGTCGAGGTGCGGGTCTTCGAGGGCGCGCGTCCGGTCGTCGTCGATCGCCATTCCCCCCCGATGCAGGCGGCGGCGAAGGCGCTCGAGGCCACCTTCGACCGCCCCCCGGTCTTCATCCGCGAGGGCGGCAGCATCCCCATCGTCCCCGCTTTTATCGAGCAGATCGGCGCTCCGGTGGTGCTGATGGGCTTCGGCCTCCCCGACGACAACCTGCACGCTCCCAACGAGAAGTTCGAGCTGGAGAACTTCGAAAAGGGCATTCAGGCCGCGGTTCACTTTTACCGGCTCTACGCCAAGGAGGCGCGTGCGTGATCCTGCCGGAAGGCCGGTCGAGCGCGGGATGAGGCGCCGAGCCTGCACGATAGAGAGGAGACGCGCTAGGGTTTCCGACCACCGGTGTCGTATTACGATGGAACCGAAGGGGACATCATGAAAACGGAACGTTCAAAGTACGGCAACACGCTCATTGCGGGACACCTGATCGGCGGCGAGGAGGTCTTCGAGGGCCCGACGTTCGAGGACAGAAACCCCTCGGACCGGGAGGACCTGGTCGGGGTCTTCCCCGAGGGCGACGCGCAAACCCTCAAAAAAGCCATCGCCTCGGCCAGGGTGGCCTTTCCCGAGTGGTCGGCGACGCCGGCCCCGGTGCGCGGCGGGGTGCTCTTCAACCTGGCCAAGATCCTGGAGCGGGAGAAGGAGACCCTGGCCCGGCTGATGGTCCGGGAGGTGGGCAAGACCCTCAAGGAGGCCCGGGGCGACGTCCAGGAAGCGATCGACACCGCGATCTTCTTCGCCAGCGAGGGCCGGCGGCTCTACGGCCAGACCGTCCCTAGCGAGATGCGGGACAAGGACCTCTTCACCTTCCGCCGCCCGCTCGGCGTGGTGGGAATGATCACCGCCGGCAACTTCCCGATCGCGGTGCCCAGCTGGAAGCTGATCCCCGCGGTCCTGACCGGGAACACCGTGGTCTGGAAGCCCTCCGACGACTCCCCGGTCCTCTCCTACATCTTTGTCAAGCTCTTCGAGGAGGCCGGGCTGCCCCCGGGGGTGATCAACGTCGTCTTCGGCGGGGGCAAGGACTCGACCGGTGAAGCGCTCGTCAACCTGATCGACGAGGGGCTGCTGGACAAGTTCGCCTTCACCGGCAGCACCAAGGTGGGGCGGATCATCGGCGAGAAGGCGGGGCGGGCGCTGATCAAGGCCACCCTCGAGCTCGGCGGGAAGAACCCCCTGGTGGTGATGCGTGACGCCGACCTGGACAACGCCCTCCACGGGGCCTGGTGGAGCACCTTCGCCACCGGTGGCCAGCGCTGCACCTCGGCGGGAAACATCATCGTCGACGCCCCGATCTACGAGACCTTCAAGCGGCGCTTTTTGGAGATGGCCGCCGAGACCAAGATCGGCAACCCCTTCCTTTACGAGGACGTCACCTACGGTCCCTTTATCAACGAGCGGCTGTATACGCGCTGGCTCGAGCACTACGACTGGGGCGCGCGCGAGGGGGCGACGCTCCTTCTTGGCAAGAAGCGGATCACCTCGGACAACCCCTACCCCCACTTCCAGGGCGACCCCGACGCCGGCCTCTTCGGCTGGCCCACGGTCTGGGAGGCCCGGCGCGGCATGACCCAGACCCGGGAGGAGATCTTCGGGCCCACCGTGAACCTGATCAAGGTGGATGGGATCGAGGAGGCGATCGAGGCCGCCAACGACCACCCCTACGGGCTCTCCTCGGCGATCTACACCAACAACCGGCTCTGGGCCTACCGCTTCCGTACCCAGATCCAGGCGGGCATGGTCAACATCAACAACACCACCGTCGGGGCCGAGGCCCACATGCCCTTCGGCGGGGTGCGGGCCTCGGGCAACGGGGCCCGGGAGTCCGGGATCTGGGTGATCGAGGAGTACACCGTCTGGCAGGCGGTGAACGACGAGTACTCGGGGAAGCTGCAGCTGGCCCAGATGGACACCGGCTACATCACCCCCAAGCCGGCCACCGACTGGGAGGGGCTCCTTGGCGGCTAGCTACGACGCCCTGGTCGTCGGGGCGGGCATCGTCGGCGCGAGCGTCGCCTACCACCTCGCCGAGAAGGGGCTCCGCGTGGGGGTGCTCGAGGCCCAGAGCGCGCCCGCCAGCGGGGCCACCGCCAAGAGCGCGGCCGGGGTGCGGGTCCAGTTCGCCTTTCCCGCCAACGCCCGGCTCTCCTGGGAGAGCATCCAGGTCTACCGCGACTTCGAGCGCCTGTTCGGGGCGCCGAGCGGCTACCGGCCGATCGGCTACCTCTTCCTGCTCGACGCCGAGGGCTGGCCGGCCTGGCGGCGAGCCCTGGAGCGGGTGCGCGACGAGGTCGGGGTGCCGATCTCGTTCTTGAGCCTCGAGGAGGCCCAGGCCATCGTCCCCTTCGAGGCCGCTGGCCTGGCCGGGGCGACCTTCGGCCCCGCCGATGGGGTGATCGATCCCCACGCGGTGACCCACGCCTACTTGAAGGCCGCGCGCGCCCTGAGGGCCACGCTGCACCTCGGCACGCCCCTGCTCGCCGCTGAACGGCGCGCTGGCCGCTGGCAGGTCGAGACGCCGAAAGGGGCTTTCTCGGCGCCGATCCTGGTCAACGCCGCCGGGGCCTGGGCAGGGGAGGTCGCGGCCCGGGCGGGGCTCGAGCTGCCGGTGGTTCCGGTCCGGCGTTCGGTCTACCTGAGCGGGCCCTTCGAGGTTCCGGACTGGCCGCTGGTGGTGGACGCCCAGAGCGGGGTCTACTTCCGGCCCGAGGGGCGGCGCCTCCTCTTTGGCGCCTCCAACCCTCAGCAGACCCCGGGCTTCGTCGAGGGCGTGGATTTCGAGTGGATGCTCGAGGTCCTGACCCGGGCGGTCGCGCGCTTTCCCTGGTTCGCCGAGCTGGGCATCGATCAGAAGTCGGCCTGGTGGGGCTACTACGCCGAGACCCCGGACAAGAACCCGATCCTCGGCGAGATGCCCGGCGCCCCGGGCTGGTTCAATGCGGTCGGGTTCTCTGGCCACGGCGTGCAACAGGCCCCTGCGGTGGGCCGCTACCTCGCCGAAGAGATCACCGAAGGCCCCACCGAAGCCCTCGCCCCCTATCGCTACGCGCGCTTTGCCTCGGGGAAGGCCCTTCGGGAGAGCGGCATCGTTTGATAGAATCGATGCCCATGGAGAGGGCCTTCTACGTCACCACCCCGATCTACTATGTCAACGCCGATCCCCACATCGGCCACGCCTACACCACGATCGTCGCCGACTTCCTGGCCCGCTTCTACCGCCAGGACGGCTACGACGTCTTCTTCCTGACCGGCACCGACGAGCACGGTGAGAAGATCGCCCAGATGGCGCAGAAGGCTGGGCTCTCCCCGAAGGCGTTCGTGGACAAGATGTCCGCGCGCTTCAAGAAGGCTTGGAAAACCCTGAACATCAGCTACGATGACTTCATCCGCACCACCGAGGAGCGCCACAAAAAGGTGGTGCAGCTCGTGCTGCAAAGGGTCTACGACGCCGGCGACATCTACTACGGCGAGTACGAGGGGCTGTATTGCGTCGGCTGCGAGCGCTACCTGACGGAGAAGGAGCTCGTCGACGGCAAGTGCCCGGACCACGGGATCGAGCCCGAGCGCCGGCGCGAGGGGAACTACTTCTTCAAGATGGAGAAGTACCGCCCTTGGTTGCGGGAGACGATTGAAGCCCACCCCGACCTGATCCGACCCGAGGGCTACCGCCACGAGGTCCTGGCGATGCTCAGCGAGCCGATCGGGGACCTCTCGATCAGCCGGCCCAAGACCCGCACCACCTGGGGGATCGAGCTGCCCTGGGATCCCTCCCACGTCACCTACGTCTGGTTCGACGCCCTGGTCAACTACGTCTCTGCCCTGGGCTACCCCGACGGGCCCCGCTTCGCCCGCTACTGGCCGGCGGCCAACCACATGATCGGCAAGGACATCCTCAAGCCCCACGCGGTCTTCTGGCCGACGATGCTCAAGGCTGCGGGGATCCCGCTTTATCAGCACCTCAACGTCGGCGGCTACCTGCTCGGGCCCGACGGGCGCAAGATGTCGAAGACCCTCGGCAACGTCATCGATCCCTTCGCCCTGGTCGAGAAGTACGGGGCGGACGCGGTGCGCTACTACCTCTTGCGCGAGGTTCCCTACGGTCAGGACGGCGCGGTGAGCGAGGCCGGCCTCAAGGAGCGCTACACCTCCGAGCTCGCCGACGACCTCGGCAACCTGGTGCAGCGCCTCAGGGCGCTCATCCTCAAGCACCTCGGGGGGCGGGTCAGGAAGGTCGAGGGGGGCAAGGCCGAGGCCGAGCTGATCCGGGCAGGGACCTCCCTCGCGGCTAGGGTGCGGCCGCTCGTGGCCGAGCTCAAGTTCCACCAGGCGCTGGAGGCGGTGATCGACTACGTGCGCCTCGTCAACCGCTATCTCAACGAGACCGCCCCCTGGAAGCTGGCCAAGACCGACCCCGCGCGCTTCGAGGCGGTGCTCTACCACGCCCTCGAGGCGCTGCGCATCGCGAGCGCCTTCTTGGAGCCGGCGATGCCCGGCAAGGTGGCCGAGCTCCGCGGGGCGTTGGGGCTGCCCGGGTCGAGCCTTCGAGAAACCGAGCGTTTTGGCGTCCTCGCCGAGGTCGAGGTCCCCGCGTCGGCCCCGCTCCTCTTCCCGAAACCGGACGCGCCCCGGGAGGAGGCGCAAGCGCGGCCGACCGACGCCACCCCGCTGATCGAGTACGACGACTTTGCCAAGCTCGACCTGCGCATCGCCCGGGTCGAGGACGCAAAGAAGCACCCCAACGCGGATCGTCTCCTGGTCTTGACCCTGGACCTCGGCGGCGAGGTCCGCACCGTGGTCGCGGGCCTCGCCGAGCACTACGCGCCACAGGCGCTCGTCGGCAAGAAGGTGCTCTACCTCGCCAACCTCAAGCCGAAAAAGCTCCGTGGCGTGATGAGCCAGGGGATGGTCCTCGCTGCCGAGGGACCGGACGGCGCCCTGAGCGTCCTCGTGCCCGATCGCGAGGTCCCCGCCGGCGCCAAGGTGCGCTAAGGCTACTTGCCCACGCAGAAGTTCTTGAAGACCCGTGCCAGGGTCGCCTCTTGCACCGCGGTCCCGGTGACCTCGGCGAGCGCGGAGAGGGCGGCTTCCAGGCTCAACGCCATCAGGTCCTCGGGGGCGTCCTTGGCATCTTCGAGGTGCCCTTTGGCCCGGCGCAGCGCCTCCGCCTGGCGCGGGCTGGTGAGCCAGACCTCGCCGGCCGCGGGGGGAGAGACGAGCCGCTCGGCGATCCGGGCCTTGAGCGTCTCGAGGCCGGCGCCGGTCCTGGCGGAGACCTTCAGGTAGCCCTGGGCCGGCCAGCGAGCGGGAAGGTCCGCCTTGTTGGCCACATAGAGCGTTCGCGCCTCGGGAAGGGGGGGCGGGGTGGGGGCCGCTTCGCTGAGGTCGGCGACCCAGAGGACGAGGTCCGCTTCCTCGGCCAGGGCCAGCGCCCGTTGCACCCCGGCCTGCTCGATCGGGTCCTGGCTTTCGCGGATGCCCGCGGTGTCCACCGCGAGCAAGGGGACGCCGCCGACCTCGAGGGGGGCCTCGAGGTAGTCCCGCGTCGTTCCCGGGATGGCGGTGACGATCGCCCGTTCGTAGCCGAGGAGGGCGTTCAAGAGCGAGGACTTACCGGCGTTGGGGGGCCCGAGCAGGACCAGCCTCGCCCCCTTGGACGCGATCCGGGCCGCGCGCTCGGTGGCGAGCAGGGCGTCGATCTCCCGGATCGCGGCCTCAAGGGTCTCCAGGGCCAGGGTTTCGGGGACGCCTTCCTCGGGATAGTCGAGGAGGGCCTGGACGTGCGCGAGGAGGTCGAGGAGCCACTCCTCGATCCTTCGTATGCGCCGGCTCAGAGCCCGGTTCAACCCCTTTAGGGCCTGGCGGCGGGCCAGGTCGCTCTCGGCCTCGATCAGGGCCAGGACGCTCTCGGCCTGGGCCAGGTCGAGCTTGCCGTTGAGGTAGGCGCGGAGGGTGAACTCCCCGGGTTGGGCGGGCCGGGCCCCGGCAAAGAAGGCCGCCTCCAGCACCGCCCGCAGCACCGCCGGCGAGCCGTGGAGCTGGAACTCGACGACGTCCTCGCCGGTGTAGCTCCTGGGCGCTTTGAAGACCAGCATCAGGCCTGAGTCCAGGGCCTCGCCGCGTTCCGGATCGACCACCGTCCCGTAGGCCACGCGGTGGCTTTCCAGGCGGCGGGGGTCCGGCCCCCGCCATAGCCGCGCCGCGATCGCTAGGGCCTCCAGCCCAGAAAGGCGCACCACGCCGATCGCGCCCTTCCCGGGCGGGGTGGCGATCGCGGCGATCGTCTCGTTAGGCGAAGGCGTCGCGAACGGCCTCGAAGATGGGCTCGAACTGGGCTTCGTCATGGGCCAGGGAGAGGAAGGCGGCCTCGAAGGGGCTCGCCGGCCAGTAGACCCCGCGCTTCATGAGCGCTTGGAAGAAGCGCCGGAACAGCGCCTTGTCGGTGCGGGTCGCGCTTTCGTCGTCGCGCACCGGCCCCTCGGTGAAGAAGACGGTGAGCATCGAGCCTACGCGGTTGATCGTGTGCGGCACGCCGGCGGCGTTGAGCGCGTCCTTGAGCCCCGCTTCCAGCGCGGCCCCGAGCGCTTCGAGCCGCGCGTAGGCGTTCGGGGTTTCCTTGAGCACGCGCAGCGTCGTGGCCCCCGCGGCCATCGCCAGCGGGTTGCCGGAAAGGGTGCCCGCCTGGTAGACCGGGCCCAGCGGGGCCAGCTGCTCCATGAGCTTTGCCGGGCCGGCGTAGGCGGCGGCGGGGAGGCCGCCGCCCATGACCTTCCCCAGGGTGACCAGGTCCGGGGTCAGGCCAAAGCGCTCGCTCGCCCCGCCAAAGGCCAGGCGGAAGCCGGTCATCACCTCGTCGGCGATGAGCAGCGCTCCGTAGCGCCGGGTGAGGTCGCGAAGGGCGACGAGAAAGTCCGGGGTCGGCGGGATGACGCCGGCGTTCCCGACCACCGGCTCGAAGATCACCCCGGCGATCTCCTCCCCTCGTTCGCGAAAGAGTTCGGCCAGGCCCTCGGGGTCGTTGTACGCCGCGACCAGGGTGAGGCGAGCGTAGGCCTCGGGCACCCCCGCGGAGGAGGGCTGGCCGAAGGTCAGCGCCCCGGAGCCGGCTTCGACGAGGAGCCCGTCGGCGTGGCCGTGGTAGTTGCCGCGGAACTTGACGATGTAAGGGCGGCCGGTGACCCCCCGGGCGAGGCGCAGCGCGCTCATCGTGGCCTCGGTTCCGGAGTTCACGAAGCGCACCCGCTCGGCGAAGGGGTAGGCCTCTTGGATGCGTTCGGCGAGCTCGAGCTCCAGCGGATGCGGCGCGCCAAAGGAGAGCCCCTGCTCGGCGGCGGCCTTGACCGCCGCTACCACCTCGGGGTGGGCGTGCCCGAGGATCATCGGACCCCAGGAGAGGACCAGATCCAGGTAGCGGCGGCCCTCGACGTCGTAGATGTAGGGGCCCTGGCCGCGGACGATGAAGGGCGGCGTCCCGCCGACCGCGCCGAAGGCCCGCACTGGGCTCGACACCCCGCCCGGAAGGCGCGTTTTCGCCGTTTCGAAGAGCGCTGCGTTGGTCACGCCCCTTAGTTTAGCAACCCCGCTCGCGCATAAACTGGGGGCATGCGTTACACCCGCGCGCGCCTGATGGCGCTGGAAGATGCCGCGCTCGCCCCGTACGCGATGCGCGCCAAGGACACCCGGGGCCGGGCGTACCCCGAGGAGGAATCCGACTACCGCACCCCCTTTCAAAAGGACCGGGACCGGGTCATCCACACCACCGCCTTCCGGCGGCTCGAGTACAAGACCCAGGTCTTCGTCAACTACGAGGGCGACTACTACCGGACCCGGCTCACCCACACCCTCGAGGTCGCCCAGGTGGCACGCAGCCTGGCCCGGGCCTTGGGCCTGAACGAGGACCTGGCGGAGACCGTCGCGTTGGCCCACGACCTCGGCCATCCTCCGTTCGGCCACGCCGGGGAGCGGGTGCTCGCCGAGCTTATGGCCGATCACGGGGGCTTCGACCACAACGCCCAGTCGCTGCGCATCGTCACCTACCTGGAAAAGCGCTACCCGAACTTTCGCGGGCTGAACCTGACCTACGAGGTCCGCGAAGGGATCGCCAAGCACGAGACCGCCTACGACGTCCCCGACGCTGGGTTTGCCGAGGGGCGGCCGACCCTCGAAGCCCAGGTGGTCAACCTCGCCGACGAGATCGCCTACAACGCCCACGACCTCGACGACGGGCTGCGCAGCGGCCTCCTGGAGCCGGGAGCGCTCGAGGGGCTGGCCCTGGTGCGCCGGGTGGCCGCCGAGGCGGGGCTCGACCTGCCCACGCTGGGCGAGTTCGAGCGCCGCATCCTGATCCGCGAGCTCTTGGGGGCGATGATCACCGACGTCATCCTGGCGACCGACGCCGTGCTCGAGGCCCACGCTATCCGAAGCGTCGAGGACGTGCGCCGCTACCCGGGGACCCTGGTTCGCTACTCCGATGCGATGCGCGCCGAGGTCGCCGAGCTGCGCCAGTTCCTCTACCACAACCTCTACCGCCACTACCGCATCGTGCGCACGGTGAGCAAGGCCCGCCACGTCCTGGAGCGGCTGTTTACCGCCTACGTGGCGATGCCCGAGATGCTCCCCCCCCAGACCCAGGCCGCGATCGAAAGCGACGGCCTCTACCGGGCGGTCTGCGACTACGTCGCGGGCATGACCGACCGCTACGCCCTCGATGAGTACGCGCGGCTCTTCGACCCCTACGGGCGCTAACCGGTTTTCTGCCAGAGCGTCAAGGCGCGGATGGGCAACCCCACCCAGACCTCCTCCCGGACCTTGTCGCGGAGCCGCCAGAAGCGGCGGCTGCCCCGGCGCGCCGCGTAGATCCAGCCGTCGGGGGTCTCGAAGAGGTCGACCAGGGCCAGCGGGTCCTCGTCCTCGACCGAGGGCATCGAGAGGCTCTCCAAAAGACGCCCGTCCGGCGTGACCCGGCGGATCTTCTGTGACTGGGCGTCGAAGATCAAGAGCCGCCCCTCCTGATCCACCCCCAGCCCCAAAAGCGGCCTGGGGGTGGGATCGTCGGCGCTTTTGGCGAAGATGATGCGGTCCTTGTAACGGCCTTCGGCGTCCAGGCGTTCGACGCGGCGGTGGCCGGCATCGAGGACGTAGAGGTCGTCGGCGAAGGCCAGGGCCTTGGCCTCCCGGAAGGTGCCGCGTCCCGGACCCTTGCCCGCGAACCGGGTCTCGGGGCGACCCGAGAAGTCGAACCGGGTGATCGTCTGGGTCTCCGAGTCCAGCACGAAGACCCGCTCCTCGCCGACGGTGATCGCCGCGGGGTTCAAGAACTCGCCGAGCTTGACGCCGTACTCGCCAAAGCGCAGGAGCTCCTCGCCCTCGAGGGTGAAGCGGTGGACCATGCCGCCCGCGTCGCTGAGCTCGAACGCGACGCCCCAGATGGTGCCTGCCGGGTCGCTGGCGAGGTCCGTGAAGGCAAGTTTGGAAAAGGCGCGAACCGGGGTGCCGTCGGGTTGCATGACCCGCAGCGTGCGGCGTTGGTGCTCGATCGCCGCGAGGATGAAATAGGACGGCTGCTCGGACACGTTCCAGGTCTCGGGGTGGGCGAGAACCTCGATGACGTCTTCAAGACTGGGGCGCGCGCTGGGGTCCTTGGCCAGCATCCCGAGGACCAGGTCGTTCAAGGCCTTCGGCACCTCGGGGTTTTTCTGAATCGGCGGTACGGGCTTTTCCCTGACCTGGCGCTGCACGATCTGCTCGAAGTTGCCGGTAAAGGGCGGCTCCCCGACGAGCGCCTCGTAGAGCACCACGCCCAGGCTGTAGATGTCGCTCTTTTCGTTGAGCGGTTCGCCCTTGGCCTGTTCCGGGCTCATGTAGGTGGGGGTACCGATCCGCGCCCCGATCGTGGTCAGCCGGGCGAACTCCTTGCCCGCGGCGATGCCAAAGTCCATCAGCCGCACCCCTGCGGGGTCGATCTGCCCGTCCCGGATCGCGCTTTTGTAGATCATGATGTTGCCCGGTTTGAGATCGCGGTGCAAAAACCCCTGCCGGTGCAGGTAGGCAAGGGCCTCGGCAACGGCCTTGATGACCGAGGCCGCGGTGGTCGGGGTGAGCCTGCGTTCGGCGATCAGTTCGTCCAGGCCGGGGCCCTCGATCAACTCCATGGCGATGAAGTGGGTCTGACCGGCCTGTCCATGCTCGAAAACCTTGACGATGTTGGGATGGCTGAGCCGACGCAGCACCTCGGCTTCCCGGTGGAGCCGTTTCAAAAAGCGGGGCTCCTTCGCGAAGCGGTCCTGGGGCACCTTGAGGGCCGCCACCAGGCCGTCGGCCTTGCGCCGAGCCCGGTAGACCGCGGCCATCCCCCCGGTGCCGAGCTTGCCCAGGATGTGGTAGCGCTCTTCCAACGGCTCCTTTTCCGAGGGCGGCAACAGCCGTTTACGCCGGCGGCCGAAGCGAATCCGGGCCCGTTCTCCGGGGGTGACGAGGGCGCCGATCCCCAAGAGGGCGAGGGCCAAAAAGCCCAGGGGCTTGGTGGCGAAGGCGGTGAGGAAGGCCGCGTCGGCGACGAGCACCAAGAGGGCGAAGAGCAAGAGCAAGACGTCGCTCAGCCGAAGCAAGAGCAACGTCGTCAGCAAGAAGAAAAGCGCGGCCAGCGCCTCGGGCGAAGGCATCGAGGCCATCTTAAACCCGAGGTGCGTCCCCGGCTCGCTAGAATGCTTGCAACGCTATGCGAACCGCCTTGAGGTATCCCGCATTTCGGCGCTTCTTTATCGGATCGCTGATCACCCAGTTCGGCAACCAGATCGAGCGCCTGGCGCTCTTGGTCCTGGTCTACCAGCTCACCGAGCGAGCCAGCTCGGTGGCCTTCATCCTCAGCGCCCAGTTCATCGCCAGCGCCTTCTTGGCCCCGCTGATCGCGACCTGGGCCGAGACCCGGGAGCGCACGTCGTTGCTCATCGCCACCCAGCTGATCCAGGGGGTGATCGTGGCCTTCATCCCCTTGGTGGCGTTGCACTCGTTGCTGCTCCTTTGGGCCTTCGTCTTCGTCTTGACCCTTTTGGAGCGCGTGGAGTACCCGCTGATCGCGGCGATCACCCCGGAGCTCGTCCCCGAGGAGGCCCTGGACGCGGCCAACGGGCTGGTGGCCTCGACGCGGCGGCTCTCCGAGGTCGCGGGGCTTGGCCTGGCCGGCCTTTTGGTTGCGGCGCTGGGCCCGGCGCTGGCCTTTTATCTCGACGCGGTCAGCTTTTTCATCACCTCCGCTTTTTTCTGGGGACTGCCGCGGCTGCCTGCCGCGAGACAGCCCGAGGGCGGATACTGGCAACGGGTCTTTGAGGGCTTTCGCGTCATCTGGGAAAACCCCATCCTGCGCCGGGTCACCGGGGGACTGGTCACCGCGGCGCTCTTTGGCTCGGTGGAGATGGTCATCGGCGTGGTGCTGGCGATCGCGGTCTTGAAGGTTGGCTCCGCGGGGTACGGGGTCATGGAGATGAGCATGGCCGCGGGGGCCTTGCTCGGGGCCTTCGTTGCCGCGGCTTGGGTGCAGCGGCTGGGGCGCGCCCGGACCTTCGTCTACACCTTGATGGGGTTTGGCGCCTTCATCTTCTCGGTGGGGGCCTTTCCGATCTTCTTTTGGGTCGTCGTGGCCCTCTTCTTCGCGGGTCTTTTCAACCAGTCAATGCTGGTTCCGGTGCGCAGCCTGCTCCAGCTCTACACTCCGGCCGAGCTCCGGGTGCGGGTGTTCGGCGCGGTGGGCTCGATGACCACCACCGCATCCCTGCTGGGGACCGCGATCGGGGGGCCGATCGCGGATCGCATCGGGGTCCCGCCGAGCTACATGCTCGCCGGCCTGTTGACCGTCCTCGTCGGGGTGATCTTGTTCTTGTTCGGCATTCCCGAGGAGGAAACGGGCTAGCCCTCGCGCAGCCAGCGGGCAGCTGCCAGCGCGTGGTAGGTCAGCACGAACTGGGCTCCGGCGCGACGCAGCCCGATCAGCGACTCCAGCACCACCGCCCGCTCGTCGATCCATCCGCGCTCGGCCGCGGCACGGATCATGCTGTACTCGCCGGAGACCCAGTAGGCGGCGATGGGCTTGTCGAAGCGGGCCTTGAGGGCCTGGATCAGGTCGAGGTAGGCCATCGCCGGCTTCACCATCAGCATGTCGGCGCCCTCGAGGTCATCGATCCTGGCCTCCCGAAGGGCGTCCCAGGTTCCCGCGGCGGGGTCCATCTGGTACGACCGGCGGTCGCCGAACGCCGGGGCGCTCTCCGCCGCCTCGCGGAACGGGCCGTAGAAGGCCGAGGCGAACTTCACCGCGTAGGAGAGGATCGGGGTGTCCTTAAACCCCGCCGCGTCCAGCGCCCGTCGAATCGCTGCCACCTGGCCATCCATCATCGCGCTGGGGGCGACGACGTCGGCCCCGGCGCGGGCCTGGCTGACCGCGGTCTTGGCGAGGAGCGCGAGGGTCGCGTCGTTGTCGACCTCGTGTCCGTGGAGCACGCCGCAATGGCCGTGGGCGGTGTACTCGCAAAGGCAGGTGTCGGCGATGATCAAAAGCTCGGGATAGGCCGCCTTGAGGCGACGGATCGCTTGTTGCACCACCCCCTCGTCGTCGTAGGCGCCTTCTCCGAGCGGGTCCTTGAGCTCCGTGGGAAGCACGCCAAAGAGGATCACCCCGCCGACTCCGGCAGCCTGGGCCTCGCCTGCGGCCTCGACGAGGCTGTCCAGGGTGTGCCGCCACTGACCGGGCATCGAGGGGATGGGCTCGACCTCGCGGCCCAGGTGCACGAAAAAGGGCTGCACCAGGTGTTCGGGGGCGACGTGGACGTCGCGGACCAGGCGGCGAAGGGCCTTGCTCTTGCGCAAGCGGCGCGGACGTTCCATGCCTAAAGCCTATAATGGGCGCGGTGGAAACATGAACTTGAAGAAGCTGATGCAGGAAGCGCAAAAGGCCCAGGCCAAGGCCGCCGAGGTGCAGCGTCGGCTGGCCGAGGCCGAGGTCGTGGGTCGTGCCGGAGGCGGGCTGGTCGAGGTCGTGGCCAACGGCCACGGGCAGATCCTGCGCCTTTCGATCAAGCCTGAGGCGGTGGATCCGGAGGACGTGGAGGGGCTTGAAGACCTGCTCCTGGTGGCGATTCAGGATGCTCAGGCCAAGGCCGCCGAGCTTTCGGAACGGGAGATGAAGGGGACGCTCGGGGGGCTCGGCGGGTTGATGGGGGGGCTTTGAAGCACCCCGCATCCCTGTTGGCGCTCATCCGGGCCCTCGCCGACCTGCCCGGTGTGGGCCCGAAGACCGCAAGCCGTCTGGCCCTGCACCTGGCCTTGCATCCCGAGCAGGCGGAGCGGCTGGAGGGAGCGCTTTCCGAGGCCCGGGCCCGGCTCGGGGTTTGCCGGGTCTGCGGGAACCTCGCCGAGGGCGAGCGCTGTTCGGTCTGCGCCGACGAGGACCGGGATCGGACCTTGATCGCGGTCGTCGAATCGCCCGCCGAGGTCATGGCGATCGAAAAGAGCGGCGAGTACCGGGGCCTCTATCACGTGCTCGGGGGGGTGCTGAACCCGCTCGAGGGCGTGGGGCCGGAGGAGCTCAACATCGAGTCCCTCTTTTCCCGGCTCGAAGGGGTGCGCGAGGTCCTTTTGGCCACCGGGATGACGGTCGAGGGGGAGGCCACCGCGCGCTACCTGGCGGAACGCCTTAAGGCCCACGGGGTCCGCGTGACCCGGCCGGCCTACGGCCTTCCCGCGGGGGGCAGCCTGGAGTACGTCGACGAACTGACCCTGGCCCGGGCGCTGGCCGAGCGACGTAGCTTGGAGGAGGTGTGAGATGGCGCTCCTGACCCCGGTGCTGCGCTTTCCCATGGTGGAGCGGGCGGTGATCACCGGCCCCGAGGGGCTGGTCATCGAGGCCGGAGGGCTGGCGGGTCCGGACCCCGAGTTCCTGGCCGCCGAGCTGGCGGCGATCGTCCGCGCGCTCAGTCCCTTTGCCGGCGAGCTCGGCGAGGGGTTGCGGCGGCTGATGGTGGGGCTTGAGACCCGCGATCTGCTCGCGGTGGTCCACGGCGAGGTCTACGTCGGCGCGGTGGTCAAGAAGGGCACCGCCCGGCGCGAGGTGGGGCCGGCCCTGGTCCAGGTCGCGGAGGCCGCGGCCAAGGCCTTCGGAGGAGGTGGAGCGTGAACGCGGTGCTGGAGACCTTGAACGCGCTCGACGGGGTCCTCGCCTGGTCCTTGCTCGACGAGGACGGCCGGGTGCTCGGGACCTACAAGCCCCCGGGCGAGGTCGACGCGGGCTTTCTTGACGAGCTGGGGGCGAGCCTCCTGGCCAGCGCTAAGGGTATCGCCGAAGCGCTCGGCCGCGGCGCGGTGGAAGAGGTGTTGATCGAGTACCCCGAAGGACCGGTCCTGATGCAGCCGGTGGGCGCGAGCGCCCTTTTGGTCGTTTTGCTGAAGGAGCGCGGCGTTCTCGGTGGGGTAAGGCGCCACCTGCAAAAGGTCAAGCATGCGCTCGAGGAGGCGCGATGAGCGAGCTGAAGATCGACGTGGACCGTGAGACCGCGAAGGGGCGCTACGCGAACATGGCGGTGATCTCGCACACCGCCAACGAGTTTTTGATCGACTTCGCCCTCTTGCAGCCCCAGGGCCCGGCCCTGGTGGTGAGCCGGATCGTCACCAGCCCGGCCCACGCCAAGGCCTTTCTCCGCTCCCTGGCGGAGAACATCCGGCGTTACGAGGAGACCCACGGCCCGATCGAGGGCTTCGAGGCGTTCCCCGAGCAGGGCTGGGGTAGGGCCTAGTACCAGGCCAGCGTCCCCGCGCCCACCGCGCTAAAGGTGTCCACCTCGGCGGAGAGGGCGTAGCCGAGCGGTTGCCCCTCTCCCTGGATCAAGGATGCGGCCACCTTGGCGGGCCCCAGGGCGTCGATGTGGGTGTCGTTCGCCGCGGTCATCAAGGTGGCGAAGGCCTCGTCGAAGCGACCTTCGGCGAGGGCCTTCAGGTAGCTGGTGTCGCGGGCGCGGGCCTTTTGGGCCAGGGTGGGATCCAGTGGCGGCTGGCCGAAGCGGGCCCCGACGTGGGAGAGGTCCACCGAGAGCAACGGGAAGAAGGGCCGGTCGCGGTGGAGGAGGCGAAGCGCCTCGCCGAGCTCTACGAGTGCGGCTGCGTCGTCGCTGGCCACCGCGATGGGCAAGAGCTTCGCCTCCGGCCAGATCGCCTTCAAGAAGACCGCCGGGAACTCGAGCGAGTGCTCGTCGCGCAGCGCGAGCAGGTCGGAGAAGAGCTCGTAGCCGAGCAGCGCGTCGAGCGCGGTCAGGGCTTCGAGGTCCGTCTCGGCCACCCCGAGGGGGGTCGCGATCCCCACCGGCAGTGCGGCCGCGGGTTGCGCGATCGGGCGGTGAGCGACGCCGAGGACCAGCACCCGTTCCGGCGGTGGGGTGGCCCTCAGGGCCTCGATCGCCGCGCCGTAGAGCTCGGGCACCCGCCGGGGCTCGAGGTGGGGCATCAAGAGCGCCCGGGCCGGGGTCTCGGGCACCTTCGGGGCGACCGCCCGGAAGGTCTCCAGGTAGCGCTTGAAGGCCTCGGGCTCCTCGGGGTAGCTGAGGCCGGCGAGGCGCATCGGCTTGGGGCCCTTCTTCAGCTCGGCCTCGGCTTCGGCGATCTTGGCCTGGATCGCCGGGGTCTCCAGGAAGCCGGCCTTTTCCAAGGCATCGGCGAGCTCCTTGAGCTTCTCCAGGGGGATCGCAGAGCCCTGACGCGCGAGTGCCTCCTGGAGGGCCTCGAGCGTCACCTCGCCGGTGAAGTGCGAGGCCAGGTACATCGCCTCCGGGGAGAGGACCAGGGCCGTTTGGCTAATCCCCAGGGGGTCGCGCAGGAGGTAGCCCTCCTCGGTCGGGGTGATCTCCAGCGGACGCAGCTTCGGCTTCATGCCATGATTTTACAAAATCTTTAGCTTCCTCGTATGAGGAAACCTCACCGAGCCACTCTGCCTCCAGGAGCCGGGCCTTGAGGGTCTCGATCCAGGGGCCGGGGGGCCGTCCGGTGAGGGCGATCAGGGCCTTGCCGTCGAGGCGGGGGGCGCTGGGCAGTGCGGCCAGCAGGTCGGGAAGGGCGGCCAGCCGGGCCTCGAGGCGGTGGACTTCTTGGGGGTCGCTGAGCGGGCCCCGGCTTGCGGCGCGGTCGCTGATCTGGAGCATCAAGAGCTCCGGCAGCTGCGCGCGGTGGCGGAGGACCCAGCGGCGGAAGGCGGCCTCGCCTTCGGGTGGGGTGCGCATGTGCGCGGCGACCCAGCCCGCGACGCGGGCCGCCTTGGGCTTCGCCAGCTTGAGCCGCCGGGCGATCGCCCGGGCCACCCCGGCGCCGTCCTCGTCGTGGTAGAAAAACCGCGCGTAGCCCCGGGCCTCGTCCCACTGGTAGACGAGGGGTTTGGCGACATCGTGGATCAGCGTCGCCAGCCGGAGCTCGAAGGGGCTATCGGGAAAGCGGCGCACCAGCTCGAAGAGGGCCTCGACCTGATGGTCGAAGACGTCGAGGTGGTGGTAGCCTCCCTGGACCAGGCCGATCCCGGCCTCGAGCTCGCGCAGCACCACCGCGAGCAGCCCGCTTTGCCTGAGGGCCTGCACCCCAAACGCCGCGCGGGGGCTCATGAGGATCGCTTCCAGCTCTTCCCGCACCCGTTCAAAGGGCGGGGCGCGAAAGCGAAGCCTCTGGGCCTGGGCCCGGATCCATTGCCAGGTGCGCCCCTCCGGGCGCAGGCCGTGGGTCGTCCAAAGCCGCACCCCCCGCAGGCCCCGCAGGGGATCGGCAAAGAGGGCCTCGCGTGAGGTGGCGCGCAGGCGGCGGGCCCGAAGGTCCTGGGCACCGAGCGCCAGCCCGAAGACCGCGCCGCGGGCGTTCATCGCCAGGGCGTTGACGGTGTAGTCCCTTCGGGCCAGGTCGGCCGAGAGGCCGCCTTCCGGGAGGGGGGAAAAGTCCAGGGTGAGCCCCCGCGCGATGACCCGAACCACCCCGGCCTTCATGAAAAAGGCCTTGCCCTTGAGCCGTGCGGCGGCCTCCCGGGCCGCGGCCTCGGGGTCCGGCACCAGGTAGTCGTAGTCCCGGGGCGGGATGCGGTAGTAGAGGTCGCGGACCGCGCCCCCCACCAAGAATCCCTCTTCGGGGAAGTAGGGGAGGTTGGGGCTAAGCCGGAAAAGGGCCCGCACGTTAGGGCATTATAGTGAGGCCGTGAAGGTCATCGGCCTGACCGGTCCGATCGGCGCGGGGAAGAGCACCGTCGCCGGGCTCCTCAGGGCCAAGGGGGTCTCGGTGCTGGAGGCCGACGCCCTGGCCCACGAGGGGCTCGGGGCCCTTTCGTCCGAGGTCTGCACCCGCTTTCCCGAGGCCTGCCCCGAGGGGCGGGTGGACCGCAGGCGCCTGGCGGCGCTGGTCTTTGCCGATCCCGAGAAGCGGCGTGCGCTCGAGGCCCTGATCCACCCCTACGTGCGGCGGCGGCTTTCAGCCCTGATCGCAGAGCACCGCGCCCGGGGCACGCCCTTGCTGGTGATCGAGATCCCCTTGCTCTTCGAGACCGGCTGGGACAGAGAGCTCGACGGCGTGCTGGTGGTCGACGCCCCCCGGGAGCTGCGGCTCGCCCGCCTCGGGGCCCGCGGCCTCTCCGAGGCCGACGCCCGCGCGCGCGAGGCCGCGCAGCTTCCCCCGGAAGAAAAGCGCCGGCGGGCCGACTGGGTGATCGAGAACGCCGGGGACCTCGAGGCCCTGCGCCTCCAGGTGGCCCGCTGGCTTGAGGAGGTGCGATGAAGCTCGTTCACGACTGCTTGGGGGAGATGGAGGTAAGGCTCCCGCCCGACCGCGTGGTTTCGCTCGCCCCGAGCGTCACCGACGCGCTCTTTTTCCTCGGTCTGGGGGACCGGGTCGTGGGCCGCAGCGCGTTTTGCTGGCGTCCGGAGGCGGCGAGCGCCCTCCCCGTCGTCTCCAGCTACACCAAGGTGCGCTGGGCGCTGCTCGAACGCCTCGGCCCTGACCTGATCTTCACCACCACCGCCGTGCAGCGCGACGCGAACCGGGCCCTGCGCGAACGCGGCTACGCGGTCTGGCCGGTGCCTCTGCCCAACTCCCCCTGGGGGATCATCGAGAACCTGGGGACGGTCGCGGCCTTCTTCGCGATCGACGCCGCCCCCCTCCAGGCCCGCCTGGCCGAGCGCTACCTCGCGCTCAAGGGCCGGCTTTCGGGGGTGCGCGTCTACTTCGAGTTCGACCTCGGCGGTCCGATCAGCATCGGGCGCGCCAGCTACGTCGAGGCCGCGCTGCGCCACCTGGGCATGCGCAACGCGCTGGACCGGCCGGAGGCCTACTTCGCCCCGACCGAGCTCCCCGATCCAAAGGAGGTGGACCTCTTCGTCTACGAGCCCAAGCGCATCAAGAACCAAGCCGCCCGGGAAGCGGCGGCAGAGGCGCGGGCCAGGGCCCTGGCCCTCGAGGACCATCCCCGGGTGGTCACCGGGGGCGACGAGCTCGCCCATTTCGGACCGGCGTTTTTCGATTACCTCGAGGCCTTCGTCGAGGCCGCGGCCGCGGCGCTTGGGAAAAAATAAGGGGGCCTTTGGCCCCGTGCTGGCGGAGAGGGCGGGATTCGAACCCGCGGTACCCCGGAGGGGGTACACACGCTCTCCAGGCGTGCCCCTTCAGCCACTCGGGCACCTCTCCCTGCCAAGAGCCATCCTAGCAAAGCCGGGAAAGCGCGTCAAATCCCGATAAAATCAGGCGCATGCGGCTGGGGGGCTTCTACCTCTACTTCGGCGAAGGGCTGGACCCGAAGGCCAACGCCGCTGCCCGGGCGCGGCTGGCCGCGCTGCTTTCGGACCCCCTTCCCGGGGTGACCGACCTCATCCTCGGCTACGCCTCCCTCTACGTGGAGTTCGACGCGGCGCGGCTTCCGCTGTCCCGGGTCCGGCGCTGGGCCACCGCGGCGCGAGCGGCAACGACGGCGACCTCCCAAAGGCATACGATCCCCGTCGTCTACGATGGCCCGGACCTGGACGCCGTCGGCGCGTGGGCGGGCCTCTCCCCGAAGGAGGTCGTCCAGCGGCACGCCGGGCGCGACTACCTGGTCTTCGCCCTCGGGTTCACCCCCGGCTTTCCCTTCTTGGGCCTGGTGGACCCGGCGCTTCGAAAGCCCCGGCTGCCCGCGCCCCGGGATCGGGTGCCCGCCCACGCGGTGGGCATCGCCGGGGCGCAGACCGGGATCTACCCCTTGGAGAGTCCGGGGGGCTGGAACCTCATCGGGCGCGCGCTGGTCCGGGTCTACGATCCCCACCGCGACCCGGTCTTCCTGCTCTCGCCGGGGGACGTGGTGCGCTTTCGGCCGGCGAGTGGGCCCGTGCCGCCGCCACCGGAGGGGCTCGAGCTCTTGCCTCCCGAGCCCCGTCATCCCCTTTTGCAGGTCGAGCGGCCGGGGCTTTTGGACCTCGTCGTCGACCGAGGCCGCTTCATGGCCGGGCGCTACGGCCTCGCCCGCTCGGGGCCGCTCGACGCCTATTCGGCGGCGCTGGCCAACCGGCTGTTGGGGAACCCCGAGGACGCCGCGGTCCTCGAGGTCAGCCTACAGGGGCCCGAGCTCGTCGCGCTCCAGGCGGGCGTGCTGGGGTTTGCCGGGTACGGCCTGGTCCTCGAGGTCGACGGCGAGCGGTTTGCCCCGGGGAGCGCGGTCCCCCTCCGGCGGGGGGCCCGTCTTCGCTTCCTTCCTCACGGGCGGGGGGCCCGGGCCTACCTGGCCCTGCCCGGGGGCATCGAGCACGGCGCCTTCATGGGCAGCCGGAGCGTGGACCTCAAGGGGCGGATCGGGCGGCCCTTGCGGGCCGGGGACCGGCTCGGGGCGCGCATCACCCCGACCCGCGCCCGGCGCTTTCGGTTCGATCCCTGGCCCCTGACCTGGCCGCTCACCCTTCGCCTGCGGCCCGGCCCCCAGGCCCGCCCCGAGGCCCTGGCGGCCCTCACGCAGCGGCCCTGGACCGTGGCCAAGGCCGACCGCATGGGGGTGCGCTTCCTCGAGGGCGGCGTCCCCGGCGGGGAGGTGACCAGCGAGGCCGTGCCCCTTGGGGCGGTCCAGGTACCCCCGGGAGGGCAGCCGATGCTCTTGCTCGCCGACCGCGGTACCCTCGGCGGCTACCAAAAGCCGGCGGTCGTGCACCCCGCGGACCTCTGGAAGGCCGGGCAGCTCCGCCCCGGTGACCGGGTGCGCTTCGTGCTAGACTTCGGCCCATGAGGCTCGTCATCGTCGGCCTCGGTCGGATGGGGCAGAGCATCCTGCGCGGCGTTTTGGACGCGGGGTTTTTGACCCCCCGGGAGGTCGGGATCATGGAGCGCAGCCCCGAGCTGACCCGGGAGCGCGCGGAGGCGTTCGGGGTGCAACCGGTCGCCCCGGAGGACCTGCGCGAGGCCGAGCGCATCCTGATCGCCACCAAGCCCCAGGACTTCAAGAAAGTGGCCTCGATCCTCGCCCACCCCGGGGTCGGCTACCTCTCGATCATGGCCGGGGTCTCCACCCGGCGCATCGCCGATCAGCTGGGGACCCGCCGTGTGGTGCGGGCGATGCCCAACATGGCGGCGACGATCAAGAAGAGCACCACGGCGATCACCGCGCTCCCCGAGGCCCAGGAGGCCGAAGACCTGGCATTCGCCCGCGGGCTCTTTGGCACCGTGGGCAGCGTCTACGCCCTCGATGAGGGGCTCTTCGACGCCTTCACCGCGATGAGCGCCTCGGCCCCAGCCTACCTGGCCCTGGTCGCGGAGGCGCTCGCCGACGGGGGGGTGCGGATGGGCATCCCCCGGAAGGAGGCGCTGCGCTTCGCGGCGGAGGTGCTCGAGGCCACCGGGGCCCTACTCTTGGACAAGCATCCCGCCCTCTTGAAGGACGAGGTGGCGAGCCCCGCGGGCACCACCATCTACGGCCTCAAGGAGGTCGAGGAAGCGGGGGTGCGCGGGGCCTTCGTGCGCGCGGTCGAGGCCGCGACCGCACGCGGCCGGGCACTGGGGGAGGAGGAATGAGGCGGCTCTTTTTCTTTCTCTTTCTTTTCGGATTGGGGCTCGCGGCGGAGCTCTTCCCCCACCGGCCGGGGACGACCTGGCGCTACGCCTCCGGCGAGGTCCAGACCATCGCGGCGAAAAAGGTCCTCGGCGGGGTCGAGGTCTACGAGCTCGTCCACCGCTATCCCGGGGGCGGGGAGATGGTCGAGGTCCTCGGCGTTCAGGACGGGGTACGGATCCTCGCGGTGCGCACCGAAGGCCGCACGCTCGTTTACGACCCCCCGCTCTTGCTCTACCCCCCGCTTCCCTGGCGGGCCGGCCAGACCTGGTCCCAGACCACCGCGCTGGACGGGAAGCCGATCCGGGTGAGCTTTACCGTCGTCGGCGTCGCGGGGGTGCGGGTGCCCTTCGGGGCCTTCAACGCGTTCCTGGTCCGCTCCACGATGAGCGCCGCGGGCGGGGGGGAGAACCAGGTGGACCTCTACTTCGTTCCCGGGCTGGGCGTCGTGCGCTACGCCACCCCCGAGGGCGGGGTCATCGACCTCGTGGCCTTCGAGGCCCCCTGAAGGCGTGGCGGAGGACCTCCAGGTACATCCGCAAGCGGTGCAGCAGACCCCGTACGACGCCCCGCTTTTCCTCCTTCATCACCTGGGAGAGCCCTTCTAGGGGCAGGTAGCGCACCCGCCAGCCCTGCGCCTTCGCGGTGTGGGTCAAAAGGAGCTCGACGTCGTAGCGGGCCGTCTCCAAGCCGGGGACGGCCCGAAGCCGCTCGGTGGCCAGCGCGCGCTGGCCCGAGAGGAAGGGGGTCAGGCGGTTGCCGAGGTCGGTGAGGAGCCGCCCCCCGCGAAAGACCCCGACCGTCATCTCCGCCTCCCCGGCGACGACCGGCGCCAGGAGGGCCTCGAGGTGCGCCCCTTTGAGCCCCACCAGGTCGGCGTCGAGGAGGATGACGTAAGGGGTGCGGACCGCCTTCAGGCCGGCCGCGTAGGCTCCGCCCTTGCCGCGGTTTTGGGGCAGCCGCACCACCTCCGCCCCGGCCGCGGCGGCGACCTCGGCGGTGGCGTCGCTCGAGCCGTCGTCGGCGACGACCACCGGAAACCCCGCCTTGCGCACGGCCTCGACCACCGCGCCGATCGTGGCCGCTTCGTTGTAGGCGGGGATGAGGACTGTGGCCTCCACCCTAGGGCCCTCCCGTGCCTCCTCCGAAGATCCGCAGGAGGTCTTGGAAGGTGACCATGATCAGGAGCAGGAAGACGAAGAAGAGTCCGGCGGCGTTGATCCAAGCCTCCTTCTCGGGGGTCAGCCGGGAGCCCAGGAGCCGCCGCAGGTAGAGCAAGAGCAGCCGGCCCCCGTCCAGGCCGGGGATGGGCAGGAGGTTGAAGATGGCCAGCGAAAGGTTGATCATCGCGGTGAGCTGGGCCAGGGCGACCCAGCCCTGGGCGGCGGCCTTGGCGGTGAGGCCGACGAGGCCCACGGGTCCGACCAGGTCCGCCGGCGGCCGGCCCAGGAGCACGCCGACGATGCCCACGACGAAGCTTTCGACCATCCGGGGCAGGATCTGGACGGTGAAGCGGACCGCGTAAACGAACGCGGCGACGAAGCTCACCCGTTTCAACGCGATCCGGGGGCCGTAGCGCACCCCGATCTGCTTGGCCTCGGGCGTCCAGACCAGGCGTACCTCGAGGGTGCGGCCGTTCCTGCGCACGGTGAGGACGTGTTCCCCGGGCGCCTCCTTGATGCGGGCGATCTCGGTGTAGTGGGTGAGGGGGCGGCCGTCGATGGCCACGATGACGTCCCCGGGGGCCAGGCCCGCGGCCTCGGCCAGCGAGCCGGGAAGGACCTCGATGATCTGTGCCTCGTTCGGCACCGGGGTGGGGATTCCCCGGGCGCTGAAGACCGCGGCCATCAGGAGCCAGGCCAGGATCAGGTTCATCAGCACCCCGCCGATCAGGACCAGGGTCTGGCCCAGGAGCGAGAGCCGGGCAAAGCCCACCGGTGCCTCGGTCTCGCCCTCGGCCAGCCCCTCGATCAGGGCGAAGCCGCCGAGGGGGATGAGGGCCACGCGCCACTCGGTCCCCGCCCAGTGCACGCGAAAGAGCGGTGGCCCGAAGCCGATCGAGAAGACCGGAACCCGGACCCCCTGGAGCCGGGCCGCGAGGTAGTGCCCGAGCTCGTGCACGAAGATGCTCAAGCCGATGACAACGAGAAACCAAAGCCAGCTCACAAAACCTCCCGTGCGCGACGCCGGGCCCAGGCGTCGACCTCGAACAGCCGCTCCCAGCTTAAGGCGTCCTCGGGCGCTTCAGCCACCACCCGAAAGAGCACCTCGGGGATGCGGGTGAAGGGGAGCTTCCCGGCCAGGAAGGCCTCGACCGCGACCTCATCGGCGGCGTTCACCGCGACCTGGGCCAACGGCCCCTTTTCACCCGCGAGGTAGGCCGCGGCCAGCGCCGGGAAGCGCTCGGTGTCCGGGGGCGAGAAGTGGAGCGCGGCGGGGAAAGGGGCATCGGTGAGCGGGGTGGGTGGACGGGTGGGGTAGGTCAGCGCGTACTGGATAAAGAGCCGCATGTCGGTGGGGCCCATCTGGGCCTTGATCGCGCCGTCGGTGAACTGCACCAGGCCGTGGACGTAGGCCTCGGGGTGCACCAGGACCCGGATCTTTTCCAGCGGCAGCCGGAAGTACTCCTTGGCTTCGAGGACCTCGAGCCCCTTGTTGAAGAGGGTCGCGGAGTCCACCGTCACCTTCTTGCCCATGCGCCAGCGGGGGTGCTTGAGGGCCATCTCCGGCGTCACCTGGCTCAGGTCCTCGGGGCCGTTTAGGAAGGGCCCCCCGGAAGCGGTGAGGTAGAGCGCGTGGATCGCCTCCCTGGGCTCGCCGAGGAGGGCCTGGAAGAGGGCCGAGTGCTCGGAGTCCACCGGCAGCAGCTTGGCCCCATGGGCCTCGGCCAGCGCCCAGAGGAGGGGGCCGGCGGCGACCATCGCCTCCTTGTTCGCGAGCCCGACGCGCTTGTTGCTCTCGATCGCGGCGCGCACCGGCCCCAGCCCGGCGAGGCCGGGGATCGCGGCGATCGCCGCGTCCGCGGGGTGGGCGGCGACGGCCTCGGGGCTGGCCACCAAACGGGTTCCCGGGGGAAGGGAGAGGTGCCCGCTGACCTCGGGATGGGCGTAGACCACCTCCGGTTGGTGGGCCTCGATCTGGGCCTGGAGGCGTTCGACGTGTTTCCCCGCGGCCAGCCCCACCACCCGGTAGCCCCGCCAGCGGGCGACCTCCAGCGCCTGGGTGCCGATCGAGCCGGTCGAGCCCAGCACCACCAGCCTCAAGGGAGCATCACCACCAGGTAATAGGTCAGGGGCAGGGTCAGAAGGACCGAGTCCAGCCGGTCGAGAAAGCCCCCGTGACCCGGGAGCAGCCTTCCCGAGTCCTTGACCCCGGCGTAGCGCTTGAGCATCGATTCCGCGAGGTCCCCGACCTGCGCCGCCAGGGCGATCAACAGGGAGAGCCCGAGCACGTCGAGGACCGAGAGCTGCACCCGGGCGTGCACGATCCCCGAGAGCGCGAACAGGGCCAAGAACGCCGCCACCACCCCGCCGAGGCTACCCTCCAGCGTCTTGTTGGGGCTGATCTCGGGGGCGATGCGCACGCGCCCAAAGCGCTTGCCCACGAAGAACGCCCCGATGTCGTTGGCGAACGCCGCGACCAGGGGGAGGCTCAGCGACCAGACGCCCCAAAAGGGGTCTGGGGTGTAGCGCAGCAAGAGGGCGTAGCCCAGCGACCAGGGCAGGTAGACGAAGGCGAAGATGCTGGCGATCAAACGGGGGACGTTGGCCCCGCGGACGAGCTCGTAAAGGAAGGCCAGCAGCAGCCCCGTGCCCAGCGCGGCCTCTCGCCAGGGCCCCGGCCCCAGCTGGGGGAGGGAGGCGAGGAGCATCACCAGCCCCCAGCCCTTGAGCAGCCAGGTGTTCAGCGGGATCCCGCGCTGGGCCAGCATCGCCTCGAGCTCGTCGCTGGCCAGCCAGACCAGGAGGTAGGCGAGCGGAAGCAGCAGCGGGGTGCCCGCGACGATGACCACCCCCAGGACGGCGAGGCCGACGACGGCGGTCAAAATCCTAGCTTTGAGGGACGCCGCCAAACCGCCGCTCCCTTAGCCGATAGGCCCGCAGGGCCGCGTCGAAGTCTGCCTCGTCAAAGTCCGGCCAGTATTTCTCGGTGACCCAGAGCTCTGCGTAGGCGGTCTGCCAAAGGAGGAAGTTGGAGACCCGGAGCTCCCCCCCGGTGCGGATCACCAGGTCCGGGTCCGGCATCTCCGGAAGGTAGAACCCACCCCTGAGGTTCTCCTCGGTGGGGGGCAGACCGCGGGCGATCAGGCGTTCGACGGCGCGCAGGATCTCCCGGCGGCCGCCGTAGTTGAGCGCCGCGACCAGGTTCAGCGCGGTGTTCTTCGCGGTCGCTTCCTCGGCGAAGGCAATCGCCGCCTGCAGGCGTTCGGGGAGGCCGGCGCGCTCGCCGATGACGCGGATCCGCACTCCCTCCTCGGCGAGCTTCGGGGTCTCGGTCAGGAGGACCTCCTCGAAGAGCTGCATCAAGAGCGCCACCTCCTCCTTCGGGCGGCGCCAGTTCTCGGTCGAGAAGGCGTAGAGGGTCAGCCAGGGCACCCCGGCCTTGCGGGCCGCGCGCAGGGTGCGCCGGATCGCTTCCCGGCCGGCGGCGTGCCCCGCCCCTCGCGGGAGGCCGCGGGCGCGGGCCCAGCGGCCGTTCCCGTCCATGATGATCGCGACGTGACGGGGAAGGTCGCTCATTCGCCGAGGATGTCTTCTTCCTTGCGCTTTAAGAGGGCGTTGACCGCCTCGATGAACTCGTCGGTGAGCTTTTGCACCTCGGCCTCGGCCCGCTTGAGCTCATCCTCGGAGGCGTGGAGCTCCTTGGCCCGCTTGCGCAGGTCCTCGAGCGCGTGCCGGCGCACGTTGCGAATCGCGATACGGGCCTCCTCGGCGAGCTGGTGCGCGGTCTTGACCAGCGCCTTGCGCCGCTCCTCGGTGAGCGGGGGGACGTTGATGTAGAGCGCGTCCCCCTTGTTGTTGGGGTTGAGGCCCAGGTCGGACTCGCGGATCGCCTTCTCGATCGAGGCCAGGGCGTTCTGGTCCCAGGCCTGGACCATCAGGGTGCGGGCGTCGGGGGCGCTGACCGTCGCCACCTGGCTGAGCGGGACCTCGGTGCCGTAGTAGTCGACCTTGAGGTGCAAGAGGAGCTCGGGGTTGGCGCGGCCGGTGCGCAGGCCGGCCAGGTGCTCCTTGAAGACCTCGACGGCCTTTTGCATGTGGTCGCGGGTTTCCTTAAAGACCTCCTTGAACACGGCTAGACCCCCTTTCCACTGTGGATCAGTGTACCAACCGGCTGTCCTTCGAGGACCCGCACCAGGTTGCCCGGGGCGAAGATGTCGAAGACCACGATCGGCAGGTCGGCCTCCATGCACAGGGTCACCGCGGTGGCGTCCATGACCTCGAGGTTCTTGGCCAGGAGGTCCATGTAGGTGAGGCGGGAAAAACGCCGGGCGTCGGGGTGCTGGCGGGGGTCCTTGTCGTAGACCCCGTCGACCTTGTTCTTGGCCATCAGGACCACGTCGGCGCCGATCTCCAGCGCCCTAAGCGCGGCCGCGGTGTCGGTGGAGAAGAAGGGGTTGCCGGTGCCCCCTCCGAAGATCACCACCCGCCCCTTCTCCAGGTGCCGCAGTGCCCGGCGGCGGATGTAGGGCTCGGCGACCTCGGTGATGGTGAGCGCGGTCTGCACCCGGGTCTCCAGGCCCAGGCCCTCGAGCGCGTCCTGCAGGGCCAGGGCGTTCATGATCGTGCCCAGCATCCCGATGTAGTCGGCGGTGGCCCGGTCCATGCCGCTGCCCTGGCGGGCGCCACGCCAGAGGTTGCCGGCCCCGACGACGATCGCCAGCTCGACCCCGGTCTCCGCCTTGGCCCGGGCGATCTCCTCGGCGAGGGCCCGGCTGGCCTCGGGCTTGATGCCAAAGCCCCCGCCGGAGAGGAACTCGCCGGACAGCTTAAGGAGCACGCGTTTATAACTCATGACCGAAAAAAAGGGGCCCCGAAGGGCCCCGTCTCACTCGCCGCCCAGCTCAAAGCGGCAAAAGCGTCGGACCTGGATGTTCTCGCCGAGCTTGGCGATCGCCTGCTGGATCAGCTCGCCAACGGTGAGTTTGTCGTCCTTGACGAAGGGCTGCTCGAGCAGGACGACCTCCTGGATGTACTTCTTGAGCCGGCCCTCGGCGATCTTCTCGGCGATCGCTTCCGGCTTGCCTTCGGCCATCGCCGCCTTCTTGTAGATCTCCCGCTCCTTTTCCAGCTCCTCGGCGGGGATCTCCTCCTTGCTCACGTACTTGGGGGCGGCCATCGCGATGTGCATCGCGAGGTCCTTGGCCAGCTTCTGGAACTCCTCGTTGCGGGCGACGAAGTCGGTCTCGCAGTTGAGCTCCAGGAGGACGCCGAGGCGCTGGTTGTGGTGGATGTAAGCGGTGACGAGGCCTTCCTTGGCCTCGCGGCCGGCTTTCTTGGCGGCCTTCATCGCGCCCCGCTCGCGGAGCAGCTGGATCGCCTTCTCCTCGTCCCAGCCAGCGTCCTCGAGCGCTTTCTTGACGTCCATCATGCCCGCGCCGGTCTGGCTGCGCAGTTTCTTGATCAGTTCGATCTGGCTCATGCTTCAGCTCCTTCCTCGGTGGCCTCGGCCTCGCTGGGCGCGGTCTCGCCGCCCCCCTTGGCCTCGATGATCGCGTCGGTGAATCGGCTGGTGACCAGCTGGATCGAGCGGATCGCGTCGTCGTTCCCGGGGATGATGTGGTCGATCAGGTCGGGATCGGCGTCGGTGTCCGCGTAGGCGATGACCGGGATGCCCAGCTTGTTCGCCTCGCGCACCGCGATCTCCTCCTTGACCGGGTCGATGACGTAGAGCGCGTCGGGGAGCCGTTTCAGCTTGCGAAAGCCGCCGAGGTACTTCTGCAGGCGCTCGAGCTCGCGCTTGAGGCGCACCTGCTCCTTCTTCGGCCGGTCGTGGATCTCCTCGGATTCGAAGAGGGCCTCGAGCTCCTCCAGGCGCTTGACCCGGGAGGAGATCGTCTTGAAGTTGGTCAGCATCCCGCCCAACCAGCGCTGGTTGACGTAGGGCATCCCCGCCCGGTCGGCCTCGATCTGGATGATCTCCTGGGCCTGCTTCTTGGTCCCCACATAGAGGATCACCCCGCCACGGGCGGCGAGATCGGCGGCGAACGCGCAGGCCCGCTGCATCAGGGGCAGGGTCTTTTGCAGGTCGATGATGAAGATGCCGCCCCGCTCCGCGTAGATGTAGGGCTTCATCTTGGGGTTCCAGCGCTTGGTCTCGTGACCGAAGTGGACCCCGGCCTCCAGGAGCTCCTTCATCGTGATGTTACAAGCCATACGTTCTCCTCTTCCGGGGGGCGTTGAGGCGAGCGTTCGCCGGCGCGCCCGGCCATCTCCCAGGGGACACCCCCCTGCCCCCGGGGGCCTCGGCGCACCAAGGGGCCATTATAGGGGGTCGCGATGGGTTTGACCAGCCAGGGGCCCGCCTCTAGAATGCGTTTGGCCTACGGGGCCGTAGCTCAGCGGGAGAGCACCCGCCTTGCAAGCGGGAGGTCGGGGGTTCGAATCCCCCCGGCTCCACCAAAGCGGCGCCGAACGGCGCCGTCTTCCTTTATAAGTTGAGCCCCTCGACCCTGTAGAGGAGGTGGCCGCCGCAGGTCCCTTCCCCGAAAAAGAGGCGCACCTCGACGGCGCGAAGCGGCCCGCGCTGGGTCAGGAAGATCCAGAGGGTGCGCGTCTTCGGGTCCCAGTGGGTCGTCCATGCCCGCTTTTGGGCTTCCTCGCAGCGCCAGTCGCGGCCGTCGAAGGTGCAGACCCGGATGAGGGCGATCTGGGTCTTGGGGAAGGGGCGCGGGGTCTTGAGCACCTCGCGGACGAGCTCGCCTCCGCGAAAGCTATAGCGAACCTTGAGGGTCCAGTCCGGCCGGCGGTAGGGGAGGGCGAGCTTGAGGGTGGCCTTCTTCTTGAAGGCCTTAAGCGGCAGGGGGCCGGGCATCGTGTAGATCCCGTCCGGGCAGTAGAGCACCGCCCCCGGGGTGCCCTGGGTGGGGAGGGCGAGCGCCAGCAGGACGACGAGCGCCAGCATCTTGGGGGCATTGTATCCAAGGCGTGTTGAAGCCCGGCCGCGGGCCTTTTAGCATAGGGCCATGCGGGTGCGTACCCCAAGGAGCTACAAGGTGCGGCTGCACCCTCTCTAGGGGCGCCCCGCGGGCCCTTTGGCGCTTAAACCCTATGCCACGCAACAAGGAGGCTGTGCTTGAACTGGACCTTTCTCGACTACCCCTGGCCGGATCGCCAGGGACGCTTTGGAGCGTTTGGCGGACGCTACGTGCCGGAGACCCTGATCCCCGCCCTCGAGGCCCTCGAGGTGGCCTGGCGCGAAGCGCGGCGTGACCCCGCCTTCCTCGCCGAGTTCTCCCGCTACCTGCGGGACTACGCCGGGCGCCCCACCCCGCTGTATTACGCGGAAAACCTGAGCCGCGCGCTCGGGGTGAAGACCTACCTCAAGCGCGAGGACCTGGCCCACACCGGCGCCCACAAGATCAACAACACCTTGGGGCAGGCGCTCCTGGCCAAGCGCATGGGCAAGACCCGGGTGATCGCCGAGACCGGGGCTGGGCAGCACGGGGTCAGCGTGGCCACCGCCGCGGCCCTGTTTGGGCTCCAGGCGGTGGTCTACATGGGCGAGGAGGACGTGCGCCGCCAGGCGCTGAACGTGTTCCGCATGCGCCTTTTGGGGGCCGAGGTGATCCCCGTCAAGAGCGGCACCCGGACCCTCAAGGACGCCACCAACGAGGCCATCCGCGACTGGGTGACGAACGTCCGCGACACCTTCTACATCCTCGGCTCGGTCGTCGGCCCCCACCCTTATCCGGCGATCGTGCGCGACTTTCAGAGCGTGATCGGGGAGGAGATCCAAGCCCAGCTCGAGGCCGCCGAGGGCCGCTCGATCCCGGACGCGATCGTGGCCGCGGTCGGCGGTGGCTCCAACGCGATCGGGGCCTTCGCGCCCTTCCTCTACACCGAGCCCCGCCCCCGCCTGGTGGGGGTGGAGGCCGCCGGGGAGGGCCTTGGCACCGGGCGGCACGCGGCGAGCATCGGTGGCGGCCGGGTGGGCGTGCTGCACGGCAGCCGGATGTACCTCTTGCAGGACGAGGACGGGCAGATCGCCCCGGCGCACTCGGTCTCCGCCGGGCTCGACTACCCCGGGGTCGGCCCCGAGCACAGTCACCTCGCCGAGACCGGAGTGGTCGAGTACCGCGCGGTCACCGACGCCGAAGCGCTGGAGGCCTTTGAATGGCTTTCGCGGCTAGAAGGCATCATCCCCGCGCTCGAGTCCGCCCACGCCGTCGCCTACGCCCGCAAGCTGGCTGGTGAACTTCCCAAGGACGCGATCCTGGTGATCAACGTCTCCGGTCGCGGCGACAAGGACGTGCAGGAGGTCGCGCGCTTGAAGGAGGCGGCGAGATGAGCCGGGTGCAAGCGGCCTTCTTGCGGGCCCGGGACGCCGGCCGTCGGGCGGTGATCCCCTACCTGACCGCGGGTTTTCCGGACCCCGAGGGCTTCCTCGCGCTGGCCACGCGACTGGCCAACGCCGCGGACCTGATGGAGATCGGCCTGCCGTACTCCGATCCCTTGGGCGACGGGCCGGTCATCCAGCAGGCGAGCGAGGTCGCGCTTCGCCAGGGGGTGCGCACCGAGACGACCCTCGAGCTCATCCGGGCCCTCAAGCGTGCAACGGACACCCCGCTCCTCTTGATGACCTACGTCAACCCGGTGTTGGCCTGGGGCCCGGCGCGGTTCTTCTCCGCCTTCGCCGAGGCCGGGGTGGAGGGGGTGATCTTCCCCGACCTCCCGGCAGGGGAGGACCCGGCCATCGCCGAGGCCGCGCGCCAGGCCGGGCTCGATCCGGTCTTTCTGGTCGCCCCGACCACCACCGAGGTGCGGCTTGAGGCGGTCGCCGCGGCCAGCCGGGGCTTCATCTACGCGGTCAGCGTCACCGGGGTCACCGGGGCCCGGGAGCGCCTCCCCGAAGAGGTGGCGGCCTTGGTCGAGCGGGTTCGCGCGGTGAGCTCGCTCCCGGTGGCGATCGGGTTCGGCATCTCCGGCGAGGCCACCGCCCGCCAGGCCGCCGAGGCCGGCGCCGACGGTGTGGTCGTGGGCTCGGCGTTGATCCGGGCGATCCAGCAAGGGCAGGACCCCTTAGAGGTCCTGGCCGCGGTGCGAAAAGGGGTGAGGGATGCAGCGTCTTGAGCTCGGGCCCTTCGAGGTCTACCTCTTCGTCGACGGCCGCTTCTGGCTCGACGGGGGAGCGATGTTCGGCGTCGTTCCCAAGGCGATCTGGTCGAAGAAGACCGAATCCGACGAGCAAAACCGCATTCCCCTGGTGATCCGGCCGATGCTCGTGCGCGCGGGGGAGCGTTGGATCCTGGTGGAGACCGGGCTCGACGTCAAGCCCGGGGAAAAGCACCGAACGATCTACCGCATCGAGCAGAGCCACGGGGTCTTCGCCGCGTTGAAGGCGCTGGGGATCGGGGTGGAAGAGATCGACCTGGTGATCAACACCCACCTGCACTTCGACCACGCGGGCTGGAACACCCGGCTCGAGGACGGGCGCCTGGTGCCGACCTTTCCCAACGCGCGCTACCTGGTGCAGCGCCAGGAGCTTCACGACGCGCTCCATCCCCACGAGCGCAACCGCGGCAGCTACCTTCCGGAGAACGTCGAGCCCCTTTTCGAGGCCGGTCGCTTCGAGCCGGTCGAGGGCGAGGTCGAGCCGGTCAAGGGGCTGCGGCTCGTTCCCTTCCCCGGCCACACCCTGGGGCAGCAGGGGGTGGTGCTCGAGGCCGAGGGGCGCCGGCTGGTCTACACCGCGGACCTGCTGCCCACCTTCCAGCACGTCGGCCTGCCCTACATCATGGGCTACGACCTCTACCCGGTGACCACCTTGGAGACGCGAAAGCGCCTCTACCCGGACTGGGCTGAGGGGGACACCTTGCTCGTCACCCCCCACGACCCGCGCCGCCCCTACGCCCGGCTGCGCCAGGGGCCTCGGGGATGGGAGGCGGTGGACTAGGCCGCGTTGGCCCAGGCGCGGAAGGTCTTGAGGTTCTTGGCGTCGTCGGGCTTCGGGGTCTCCATGACAAAGGGCAGGTCCCGCACCCTGGGGTCTTTCAGGAAGGCCTTCAGCGCCTCGCCCATCGTCCCCTCGCCAAGGGAGGCGTGGACGTCGCGCCGGCTACCTTTGAGGTGGGCGGCGTCGTTGAAGTGGATGAGCGCCAGGCGCTCGCGCAGCCCCCGGGCTTCGAGGGCGTCGAGGAAGGCGATCGGATCGTAGCCCGCGAGCCAGGCGTGGGCGGTGTCCAGGGCCAGGCCGAAGGGCGTATCGGCGAGGAGCGCGGCGAGCTCCTCGGGGTCGGCGCCGCGCTTTTGCCCGCCTCCGGCGGTGTTCTCGATGAGCAGGCGGGCCGGGCTGGGGGCCAGGGCCTGGGCCTGGTAGAGTCCCTCGCGGATCCGTTCGATCGGGCCCGATCCGGGGTGCACCACCACCGCCTCCGCGCCGAGCAGCCGGGCCTTTTCCAGGTCGTCGGCGAGGGAGAAGACGCTCTTTTCGAAGAGCTCGCCGGTGGCCCCGAGGTTGACCAGGTAGCTGGCGTGGATCGCGAGGTGGGCGATGCCTAAAAGCTCGCGCTTGATGCGGAAGGCCTCGGCCAGCGCCGGAGGTAAGGGCTTTCTTCGCCAGGCCCGGGGGCTCTTGGCGAAGATCTGCACGGCGTTGACGCCGAGCGCTTCGGCCTCGTGGAGCGCGGTAAGGAAGCTCTCCTTGCCGGCGATCGAGAAGTGGAACCCAACCTTCATGGCAGGTAGAGCCAGACCTCGGTGAGGCCGGCGCGGTCGAGGTCGATCGCCCGGGCGGCGGCCGCCGAGAGATCGATGATCCGGCCGGCCTTAAAGGGGCCGCGGTCGTTGACCCGCACCCAGACCGCTTCCCCGGTGTCCAGCCGCACGACCAGGACCTTGGTGCCAAAGGGCAGGCTGCGGTGGGCGGCGGTCAGCGCCTCAGGGTCGAAGCGCTCGCCGGAGGCCGTGCGCCGGCCGGCGAATCCCGGTCCGTACCAGCTCGCAAGGCCCCGCTGGGCGCGCCTCAAGGGGCGCGTCTCGAGGTGCCGGAGCACCTGGCCGGGGTAGATCGTCGTTCCCCTCAGGCGGTTTTCCCGGGCCAGGTGCGCCGGCGTGGTGTCCAGGTAGCGGGCGTTGGTGTAGAGGGTCTCGCCTTTGCGCACGATTTGCTTGAGCCAGCGCCCGCCGCTTGGGCGGGCCGTGCTCGGCGCCGGAGCACAGGCCGCGAGGAAGATAGAGAAAAAAATCACGAACGGGTAGGCGTGCCTCATTCCACAAGCTCCCACCAGGCGGGGGCCGAATCCAACCGCGCGTAGCCGTCCTCGGTGATCAGGACGAGGTGTTCCTCGCGGGCCCCGCCGAGGCCGGGGATGTAGACCCCGGGCTCCAGGGTGACCACCATCCCCGGTTCCAGCACGTCGTCCGAGTTCGCGGCGAGCCTCGGGGCCTCGTGGACCTCGAGCCCCACCCCGTGCCCCAGGCTGTGCACGAAGTACCGGGCGAGGCCATCCCGCTCCAGTTCGCTGCGGGCGATGCGGTCGAGCTCCTTGGCCGCGACCCCGGGACCGGCGGCCTCGAGCGCGGCCTTGAGCGCCCGCCGAACCGCGTCGTGCAGGCGCACCAGCTCGCGGCTGGGGGTTCCCAGTCGCCAGGTGCGGGTGGCGTCCGAGTGGTAGCCCCCGTAGCGTGCCCCCCAGTCCACGGTGACCAGGGTGTCCGGCGTCAGCAGGGCGTCGGTGGGCCGGGCGTGGGGCAGCGCCCCCCGCGCCGCGCTGGCGACGATGGGGTCGAAGGCCTTCTCCTCGGCGCCGAGCGTCTTCATCTCGCATTCCAACGCCAGCGCGATGGCCCGTTCGCTCACCCCCGGTCGCAGCTGGGAGCGGACCTTCTCAAAGGCGGCGTCGGCGAGCTTCGCGGCCTGCCGGATTCGCTCGACCTCCTCGGGTCGCTTGATACGCCTCAGCGCCTCCACCCGTCCGCGGGTGGGGACGAGCTCGCCCCGGTAAGCCTCCGCGAGCCTTTCGTACTGGCTCAGGCTCAGGGCACTGGCCTCGAACCCCAGCCGGCCTTTGGCGTGGGCGGCCACCAGCTGCACCCAGTCCCGCCCGATGAGGTAGGGGAGGTCCCCATCCCTGAGCGCGTTCTCGTAAAGGGGCGAGGTGATCAAGCGCGGGCCGGAGGCCTCCAGCAGGACCCAGGCGTCCCCCTCGTGGGCGAACCCGGTGAGGTAGCGGACGTTCTTGGGGTGGGTGACGAGGAGGGCGTCGAGGCCTTCAAGAAGGTTAGGGAAATCATTCACGAGCATTTAGGCCTTCTTCTTTTCACAAAGCTGCTGATAGAGCCGAGCGAAATGCTCAACCTCCAAACTCGCGCCGCCAACCAGTCCACCATCCACATTGGGCCCTTCAAGGATCTCCGGGAAGTTCGCCGGCTTAATCGAACCCCCGTAGAGGACGCGGACCCCCTCGGAAAACCCCGGGCCAAAGCGCTCGGCCAGCGCCCCGCGGATCACCCTGGCCATGGCCTCGGCGTCCTCGGGCGCGGCGCTCTTCCCGGTCCCGATGGCCCAGATCGGTTCGTAGGCGATGACCAACCGCTCGGGCGCCTCGGGCCGGACCCCCTCCAGGCTCTCCATGAGCTGACGCCGGACGAAGAGGACCGCTTCGCCCGCCTCGCGCACCGCGAGCGGCTCCCCGACGCAGAGGATCGGGGTCAGCCCGGCCTCGAGGGCCCGCGCGGCCTTCTTTGCCACCAGCGCCGAGGCCTCGTTCCAGTGCTGGCGGCGCTCGGAGTGGCCGACGATCGCGTAGCGTGCCCCGGTGTCCGCGACCTGGTATGCGGAGACCTCGCCGGTGTAGGCGCCCCAGTCGTGGGCGCTCACGTCCTGGGCGCCGAAGGCCACGCCGCTGCCAGCGAGTTCTTCGGCGGCGACGGGCAGGATGGGGAAGGACGGAAGGATCGCGACCTCCACCGCGGGGTCCGGCCGGATCAGCTCGTCGAGGAACGCCGCGAACCAGGTCCGGGCCTCGCTCGGGGTCTTGTGCATCTTCCAGTTTCCGGCAAGAAGTGGCGTCCTCATCCCCACGCCTCCAGCACTTCCAGGCCGGGAAGGTGGCCTTCGTTCTCCAAAAAGGCCAGGCTCGCCCCGCCCCCGGTCGAGACGTGGCTGAACGCCTCGATCAGGCCCAGGCGGTGCACCGCGGCGACCGAGTCCCCGCCGCCGACCACGGTGTAGGCGCCCTCGAGGGCGGCGATCGCCTGGGCGACGGCGAGCGTCCCCTGGTCGAAGGGAGGCTGCTCGTAGACCCCCATCGGGCCGTTCCAGAAGACGGTCTTAGCGTCCTTCAGGACCTCGGCAAAACGCTTACGGGTCTCGGGGCCGATGTCCAGGCCCATCCAGTCCCCGGGGATGGCGTCCGCGGGGAAGACTCGGGTCTCGACCCCGGGGGCGATCTCCCTCGCCGCGACCACGTCCACCGGCAGCTCGATCGGCGTTCCCAGCCGCTCGGCCTCGGCCAGCAGCTCTCTCGCCAACGCCAGCCGGTCCTCCTCCACCAAGCTGCGGCCGACCTCCCCACCCCGGGCCTTGATGAAGGTAAAGGCCATCGCCCCGCCGACCAGGAGGCCGTCGATCTTGGGCAGCAGGTTTTCGATCAGCCCGATCTTGTCCGAGACCTTGGCCCCGCCGAGGACGACGCGGTAGGGCCGCGCGTACCCCTGGAGGAGACGGCCGAGGGCCTGGACCTCCTTGTCCACCAGGTAGCCGGCGTAGCTCGGCAGGTGCCGGGCTACCCCGACCACCGAAGCATGGGCCCGGTGGGCCACGGAAAAGGCGTCGAGGACGAAGGCCTCACCGAGCCGGGCGTACCTTTTGGCGAGCTCGGGGTCGTTCTTGGTCTCGCCGGGCTCGAAGCGCACGTTCTCGAGCAGGGCCACGACCGCCGGACCGAGTCCCCGCACCACCTGGTAGGTCTCCTCTGAGGCGGGCGGGAAGGGGATGTAGTGCACCGGCTGGCCCAACAGCGTCTCCAGGTGCTGGGCCACCGGACGCAGCCGGAAGGCGGGATCGAGGCCCTTGGGACGGCCGAGGTGGCTCATCAGCACCACCGTGGCCTGGCGCGCGAGGAGGTCTTGGATCGTGGGCAGGTGGGCCCGGATCCGGGTGTCGTCGGCCACCGCCCCGTTCTTGAGCGGGACGTTGAAGTCCACCCGGACCAGGACCCGTTTGCCGCTGGCCTCGAGCTCAGGAAGGCGTCGCACCCGGGCCCCCTAGAGCGTTCGCAGGAGCTCGACGAGGTCCACGACCCGGGTCGCGTACCCCCACTCGTTGTCGTACCAGGCGAAGACCTTCACCAGCCGGCCGATGGCCTTGGTCATCTTGGCGTCGACGATCGAGGAATGGGGGTTGCCGACGATGTCCGTGCGCACCAGCTCCTCCTCGCTGTACTCGAGGATCCCCTTGAGCGGTCCCTCGGCGGCGGCCTTGAGGGCGGCGTTGACCTCCTCGGCGCTGACCTCGCGCTTGAGCAGGGCGACGATGTCCGAGATCGAGCCGGTCGGGGTGGGCACCCGCAGCGAGACCCCGTCGAACTTCCCTTTGAGCTGGGGCAGGGTCAGGGTGGTCGCGATCGCCGCGCCGGTGGTGGTGGGAATGATGTTCACCGCCGCCGCCCTTGCCCGGCGCAGGTCCTTGTGCGGCAGGTCGAGGATGCGCTGGTCGTTGGTGTAGGAGTGGACAGTGGTCATCAACGCCTCCTCCACCCCGAAGGCCTCCTCGAGGACCTTCATCACCGGGGCCAGGGAGTTGGTGGTGCAGGAGGCGTTGGAGATGATGCGGTGCTCGGGCTTGAGCGCGTGGTGGTTGACCCCGATCACCACCGTGATGTCCGGGTCCTTGGCGGGGGCGGTGATGATCACCCGCTCGGCCCCTGCCTTGAGGTGCTTCTCCGCGCCGGCGCGGTCGCGGAAGTGACCGGTGGCCTCGATCACCACATCCACGCCGAGGTCCTTCCAGGGCAGCCTCTCGGGGTCGGGGATCGCGGTGGCCTTGACCTTTTGACCGTCAACGATGATGTGCTCGTCGTCGTGGCCGACCTCACCGGGGAAGCGGCCGTAGTTCGAGTCGTACTTCAAGAGATGCGCGAGGGTCTTGTTGTCGGTCAGGTCGTTGACCAGCGCGACCTCCATCCCTCGCGCGTGCATGATGCGAAACACCTGTCGCCCGATCCGTCCGAACCCGTTGATGCCTACCTTCATCGGTTCACACCTCCATGCCCAATCTTAAAGGCCCCGGCGGCGGCGCCGGGGCCTTTAAAGGGCGGCCTAGCGGATCTGTCCGGAGAGCAGCTTCTCCACCAGCGCCTGTGCCCGGTCCAGGGCCTCGTCGACGCTGGCCTTGCCGAGGACGGCCTCGGTGATCGCCTGGCCCAGGATGTCGAAGCGGATCTGCTCCCATTGGGGGATCTGGGGCTCGTACTTGACGTAGCGGGCCTGCTTGAGGACCGCCAGGAAGTTGGGGTCGTCCTCGACCTTGGCCTGGAGCTCGGGCTCCTCGGCGGCCTTGGGGTTGACCGGGACGTAGCCGGTGGCCGCAGAGAAGATCGCCTGCACCTTGGGGCTGACGACGAAGTTCAAAAAGCTCGCCGCGAGCTTCTTCTGCGCGTCGCTGGCGCTGCGGAAGACGATGAGGTCGGTGCCCTGGACGAGGCCGTAGCCCGGCTGCGAGGCGCTCAGGCCGGGCAGGGTGGCCAGGCCAAGGTCGAACTTGGCCGCGCGCAGGTAGTAGCTGTAGCCCGCCGAGGTGTCGGTGGAGAAGCCAAAGGTGCCCTTGCCGAAGTTCTGGTTGATGTAACCGGAGGTGATCGCCTTGCCCCAACCCTCGCGCACGCTCTGGACCAGCATCGAGAGGGCCCGCTTGGCCTCCGGGGAGTTGACGACGAGCTTGCCGTCCTTCATGTATTCCCCGCCAAGGGTGAAGAACCAGTAGCCAAAGGTCGAGGTGTTGGGCTGGAACCAGTAGACCGGCTGGCCCTCGGCCCGGCTCAGCTGCTTGGCGGTGGCGACGAAGGCGTCGATCGTCTTCGGCACCTCGAGGCCATGCCGTTTCAAGAGGTCACGGTTGTAGTAGAGGACCTGGACCGACTTGTTGAAGGGTACGCCGTAGACCAGACCGTTAAAGCGCGCAGCGTTGAGGAAAATGGGGTTCAACCCCTCGAGGTTCACCCCCAGGGCTTGGACCGGGACGACCGCGTTGGCCTCGAGGTAGAGCGCGATCTGGTTCTCGTAAGCCTGGGCCAAGGTCGGCAGCTTCCCGGCGGCGAAGGCGGCCTTGATCTTGGTCGAGAGGTCGCGGTAGCCGCCCTGGTTGATCGGGCGGATGCAGCCCTCCCCGGCGTGCTGGCGGTTGAACTCGATCACCAGGTTCTCCAGTGCCTGGCGCGGGGCCCCGCCCCGGAACGCGTGCCAGAGCTCGGCGACCACCGGCGCCTTGGTGCACTGGGCCTTGATGACCGCCTCGGGGTTCTGCGCCCCGAGCGCAAGACCAAAGAACAGCATTCCCAGAACCAACCAGCGTTTCATACGCTCCACCTCCTCCTTACTTGATACCACTTCGCGCAATCCCCTGGATGAACTGCCGCTGCGCGAAGAAGTACCCCACGATGATCGGCAGGATGGCCATCGTCGAGGCGGCCATGAGCTGGCCGTAGTCGCTCCCGGCCTCGCCGATGAAGGCCTGAAGCCCGACCTGGATCGTGCGCATCTCCGGGCTCTGGGTCACGATCAAGGGCCAGAGCAAGGCGTTGTAGGCCCCGAGGAAGCTGAAGATGCCGTAGGTGACGAGGCCCGGAATCGCCAGCGGCAGGGCGATGCGAAAGAGCATGACGAAGTAGCTGGCCCCGTCGATCCGGGCCGCGTCGAAGAGGTCGCGGGGAAGCGAGAGGTAGAACTGCCGGAGCAAAAAGATGCCGAAGACCGAGGCCAGCCAGGGCACGATCAGCGCGTAGAAGGTGTCCAGCCAGCCCAGCCGGGAGAGCAGGATGTAGTTGGGGATCAAGAGGACCTCTCCGGGGACCATCATGGTGGCGATGAAGATCACGAAGACCGCTTCCTTTCCGGGGAAGGGCACCTGTGCGAAGGCGAAGGCGGCCATCGCGGCGATGAAGAGGCCCAAGGCCACTTGGGTGCCGGCGCTGACAAAGGAGACGTAGAAGTAGCGGGCGAAGGGCGCGGCGCGCCAGGCGGCGCGGTAGTTGTGGAAGACGTAGCCGAGCACGCCCGGGCTCAAGTTGACCCACTCCAGCTTCCAGAACGCCCCGCTGGAGCGGATCGCGTCGGGCTCGAGCTCGGGCCGGACGCGGCGGTAGGTCTTCTCGACGTAGATCACCGCCGGCAGCTCGGCGAACGCCCTGTCCCCGACGTTGGTCAGGCGCACCTCGACGCCGCCCTCGACGGGGACCACCTCGATCCGCGTCGCGGCCTTCAAGGGATCGAAGAAGACCCCCGGGGGGCTGGGGATGCGCACCCGGATGCGCCCCCGCCCCTCGAGGGCCAGGCGAAAGCGCACCGTGTGCCCGGGGGCGAAGCCGCCCCACCAGGGGCTCTGGCCCTCCTGGCCGAGGCGGTAGGCGGCCTTCCAGTTCGCCGGCTTGAGCCGCGCCGGCACCCAGATCGGCACCGCCTGCTGCGCTTCCTGGGGGCTTTTGACGCTGGTCACCAGCATCCAGTAGAAGGGAAAGGCCATGACCAGGGCACCCGCGCCGAGGACCAGATAGATCAGCGTGCGTCCCAAAAGCTGCCCGAGTCTACTCGCCATAGGTCACCCGCTTTTCCAGGACCTGCTTTTGCAAGAGCGTGAGCAGCAGGATGATAAAGAAGACGATCACCGCGATCGCCGAGGCGTAGGAGAAGTCGGAGTCGCGAAAGCCCTTGTTGTAGAGGTACATCGCTACGGTCAGGGTGTCGTTGAGCACGCCTCCGGTGGGGGTCATCACGTAGACCTGGGTGAAGACCTGAAAGGCCCCGATCAGGCCGATGATGGCCAGGAAGAAGGTGGTCGGCGAGAGCAGCGGCCAGGTGATGTAGCGCTGCTGCTGCCACCAGGTGGCGCCGTCGATCATCGCCGCCTCGTAGTAGACCCGGGGGATCGACTGCAGCCCGGCGAGGAGGATGACCACGTTGTAGCCGAGGAGGTGCCAGACGCTCATCACCATGATCGCCACAAAGGCCACGCTGGGGCCGGCGAGGAACCCGGTGAGCTCGAGGCCAAAGAGACGCTTGAACAAGAGCGCGAAGACCCCGTCCGGGGTGTGCAGCCAGTCGAACCCCGGGGTGTGCAGGAGGTAGTTGAGCACCCCGAACTCGGGGTGGTAGATCCAAAGCCAGACCGCTGCCGCGGCGGTGAGGGCGGTGATGTAGGGCAAGAAGTAGAGGGTGCGAAAGAGCCCCAAAAAGCGTATCCGCTGGTTCAGCAAGATGGCCACCAGCGTGCCCAGGAGGATCCCCGTGGGCACGGTAAAGAGGACGTACCAGAAGGTGTTTTGCAGGGCCCGCCAAAAGAGCGGATCCTGCATCAGGATGCGGTAGTTCTCAAGGCCCACGAAGCGGGCCTTGACGATGAAGTTAAAGCGGTCGAACAGGCTGATGTAGAAGGCGAAGAACGCGGGAAAGACGTTCCAGACGAGGACCAGCGCCAGGGCCGGCCAGACGAAGGCCCAGCCCCAAAACGCCGCGGCGGCTTTTTCCGGGAGCCGGTGACGTAGCGCGGCGTAAGCCCAAAAGGCCGCCAGCACCGGGGCCAGCCCCAGGTAGGGGGAGAGCCTCCAAAAGAACCCCAGGAACGCCAGCAAAAACCCCGGCCAGGCGGCCGGGGTGCGAAACCGCAAGAGGCCATAGAGCGACGCTGCCCCGGCCATGAAGGACAGGACGTCCGCAGAGCGACCGGTGAGCGTGGGGGAGAGCGCGATGTGGTGCGCGAAGGCGGTAAGAAAAAGAAGCACCCCAGAGCCCAGGAGCCCGGGGAGCAAGAAAGGGCGCGCGTCCTTCACCGCTTTCAAAGTATAGCGCGTAAAATGGCCCCCGTGGCGATGGAAAACCGCCGGGCCCGGCGGGACTACGAGATCCTGGAGACCTACGAGGCCGGCCTCGCGCTCAAGGGCACCGAGGTCAAGGCCCTGCGCGAGGGGAAGGTGGACTTCACCGGGGCCTTCGCCCGCTTCATCGGCGACGAGCTTTGGCTGGAAAACCTCTACATCGCCCCCTACGAAAAGGGGTCGTATACCAACCACGACCCGCGGCGGCGGCGAAAGCTCCTCTTGCACCGCCACGAGCTCAACAAGCTGCGCGGCAAGATCGAGCAACGGGGCCTGACCCTGGTCCCCCTCAAGCTCTACTTCAACGAACGCGGTTACGCCAAGGTCCTCCTGGGCCTGGCCCGGGGCCGGAAGGCCTACGAGAAGAAGGAAGTGGACAAGAAGAAGGCAATCGAGCGGGAGATGAAGGCTTGGTACGGGTAGCGCTGGCCCTGACGCTCGCGCTGGGACTGGCCCTCGCCCAGGGGGAAAAGCCCCTCCTGGCCGGGAGCGCGCTCTTGAGCGCGACCTACCCCTACGGTCGGGGCATCTCCTACGCTCCGGGGAAGGCGCTCGCAAGGGGCCTGGGCCTGGGGTACTTGAGGACGCCCTCCGGGGTCTACCTGACGCTGGGCACCCAGGGCATCCGGTTGCAGGTCCTGCCCAGCGACCGGGAGGCGGTCAAGGCCAACCCTCCGGAGGCGTTCGAGCGCGACGGCGCCGTCTACGTCCCCCTCAAGCGCGTGGCCAGCGCCCTCGGCGTGCGCTACATCGGGAGCGAGGCGGCGCTCCGGCTGGACCTGCCTCCCGCGCGCCTCGTCGGTGAGACGCTGGCCAACCCCCGCGGGCAGGACTGGCTCTACCTGGCGTTCTCCCGCGAGGTCAACGCGCTGCCGCTGGGGGATGCGACCTTCCTGGTCCTCGGGGGCAAGGACCCCGGGGGGTTCCGGCCGCTCTTCGGTCGCTACCTCTTTGGCCTGACCACCGAGGCGCATCCTCAGGGGCTGGTGGTCCGGCTCGAAGGCGCGAGCGGGCTAGCGCTTACCTGGGGCGCGGCGCCGAAGGGGCTTTGGTTCCGGATAGGCCCGCAGCCGCCGGAGGCCAGCACGCCCTGGGTAGCGGTGGGCTACGACCAACGCAACGATCGCCGCCTCGCCGAGGCCCTGGTCGGGGCCCTCGAGCGCGCCGATCTGCGGGCCGAGCTGGTCGAGGGGGCACCGGGGTTCGCGGACGTCTTTTTGCTGGTGGGCCGGGAGCGGGTCCCGGCGGTCTACGTCTACCGCCCCCGGGGCGCGCGCGGCTGGCCGCGCTTTCTCGCTGAAGCCCGGCAGGTGCTGGCCTTGCGTTCGGATCCGGTTTTGGCGCGTCAGGTGGCGCTCGAGCGCGAGAGCCAGCGGCTGGCCAGCCGCCTCGCCGCGGTGCTCGGGACCGGGGTAGGGAAGGCCGAGGTGCACCGCCTCGCCGCCGCGCCCAAGGCCGGGGTCTACCTGGGGCTGGTGCCCGGCGACGACCTGGCGGCCAGGCTCGATGCCATCGCCGCCGCGGTGCGCACCTATTTGGAGGAAACGCGATGAGGCTCTTGCAGGTCCTGGCCGGTGCGTTCGCCCTCCTGGGGTTGGGGTTCTTCCTCTGGACCCTGAAACCCCCTGCGGACCGGATCGAGAACCCGCCCGCCCTCGAGGTCGTCGCCACCCGGGAGGCCAAACCCCAGGTCCTGGTGCTCTACTTCGCCCGCGAGGACGGGCTGGGGCTGGTCGCCGAAAAGCGCACCGTCCAGCTCTCCGACGGTGAGGTCGGGCTGACCCGGGCCTTTTTCGAGCTCGCCAAGGGGCCGGAGATCGCCGGGGCGGCGCCGCTTTGGCCGGAAGGGTTGCCGGTGCCCGAGGTCTACGTCGGCCGGGGAGCGGTCTACATCAACCTGGATCCGGCCTTTGCCCGCCTCCCCATGGGGGTGCGCGAGGAGAGCCTTTTGCTCTACGGGCTGGCCAACACCGCCCTGGCCAACGCCGAGGCCGACGAGGTGCGCTTTCTCGTGGGCGGGGAGCCGCGGCCGGTGCTGGTGCACCTCGCGCTCCTGGACCCGTTTAGGAGGGCCAGCCGATGACGCTTCGCGCGTGGCAGGCCTGGGTGCGGGCCTTCGATGAGGCCCGGGGCTGGGAGCGGGTGGCCGACGAGCACGTCGCGCTGCACATCCTCGAGGAGCTCGGCGAGGTGGCGCGGGAGCTCTTGCGCGAGGCTGGCTACAAGGACGGCGAGAGCCGGTTGAGCGACGAGCTCGCGGACCTGGTGCTCTTGATCCTCAAGCTGGCCAATGCCCGGGGCGTGGACCTCGAGGGCGCGCTTTCCGCCAAAGCCCGGGAGCTCGAGGCCCGCTTTCCCGTCGAGGCGGCGCGGGCGGCGATGCGCCGCTACGAGGCCCGGCGCGGTCAGGACCCGGACTAGAGGTATTTGTTCGATAAGGGGTATTATCGAACATTTACAAGACGCGAAAAAGCGGGCGGGTTGACCCCGCCCGGAACCGCTCAGCGCACGACCAGGTTCAGGAGACGTCCCGGGACGTAGACCTCCTTGATCAACGTCTTGCCCTCGAGGTAGCGGCGCACGTTGGGGTGAGCCTTGGCCGTCGCCTTGATCTCGGCCTCGCTGGCGTCGGCCGGGACCTCGATGCGTGCCCGCACCTTGCCGTTGACCTGAACCACCAGGGTAAAGGTTTCGGCCTTGAGGGCGGCCTCGTCGTAGGCGGGCCAGCCGGAGAGAAACACCGAGCCGGTGCCGAAGCGCTGCCAGAGCTCCTCCGCGAGGTGCGGGGCAAAGGGCGCGAGCAGCTGGATGTAGGTCTTGAGCGCGGTCTTGTAGACCGGGGTCACCGGACGGGCGCGGCGGTAGTCGTAGAGCGCGTTCAAAAGCTCCATCAGGGCCGCGATCGCGGTGTTGAAGCGAAAGCCCTCCATGTCCTCGGTGACCTTCTTGATCGTTTGGTGCAGCTTCTGGTAGAGGGCCTTGTCCTCGCCCTCGAGCGCCCCGGGCTGAACGGTGGCCTCGGTCGTGGCCAGGGCCTCGCGGTCCTCCTCGAAGCGCCGCCAGACGCGGTTCAGAAAGCGCCAGGCCCCGGAGACCCCTTCCTCGGTCCAGACCATCTCCTTTTCCGGTGGCCCCGCGAAGAGGATCGTGATCCGCGCGATGTCCGCGCCCTGCTCCTTGACGAACGGGCCGACCATCACCCCATTCCCCAGGGACTTGGACATCACCGCGGGCTTCCAAAGGTGCAGCTTGCCGTCCTCGCCCTCGCGGAGCTCGGCGCCCATCTTCTTGAGGTCCTCGAGGGTCAGCTCGTTCGTGGCCAGCTCGAGCCGGATTCGCGTGGCCTCGGGGAGGATGACCTTCTCCCCTACCCGTTCCACCGGACCGAAGTCGGTCCAGCCAAGCACCATCCCCTGGGTGAAGAGCCCCTCGAAGGGCTCGTCGACCTTGACCATCCCCCAGTCGTAGAAGACCTTGGTGAAAAAGCGCGAGTACAGGAGGTGCAGGATCGCGTGCTCGATGCCCCCGATGTACTGGTCGACCGGCATCCAGAAGTCCGCCTTTTCACGGGCGAAAGGGGCGCGGTCGTTCTTGGGATCGGTGTAGCGCAGGTAGTACCAGGAGGAGTCGACGAAGGTGTCCATCGTGTCCGGGTCCCGCTTCGCCGGACCCCCGCAGCGGGGGCAGGTGGTGTGGATGAACTCCGGGTGGGCCTCGAGGGGGCTCTTGCCCTTGGGCCGGATCTGCTCGATGTCCTTGATCTCCGGGAGCTTGACCGGAAGGTCTTCCTCCGGCACTGGCACGATCCCGCACGTGGGGCAGTGGATCATCGGGATCGGGGTGCCCCAGTAGCGCTGGCGGCTGATCAGCCAGTCGCGCAAGCGGTAGGTGACGGTGGCCTTGCCCAGGCCCTGGGCTTCCAGCCAGGCGGCGATCTTGGCCTTGGCCTCCTCGTTCTTGAGTCCGTCGAAGGGGCCGGAGTTGATGAGCACTCCGGGGCCCTCGTAGGCGGCCTCGAGCGCCTCCGGTGCCGCCTGGCCTTCGGGGACGATGACCGGCTTGATCTCGAGGCCGTGGGCCTTTGCGAACTCGAAGTCGCGCTGGTCATGGGCGGGCACCGCCATGATCGCGCCGGTGCCGTAGTCCATGAGCACGTAGTCGGCGACGTAGACTGGAAGCGGCTCGCCGGTCGCGGGGTTCTTGGCGAAGGCCCCGGTAAAGACGCCGGTCTTCTCCCGTCCCTCGGCTTGACGCTCGATCGTGCTCTTTTGCTTGGCGGCCTTGACGTAGGCGCGGACCTCGGGGGCCCGCTCGGGAGGGGTGATCGCCTCGACCAGGGGGTGCTCCGGGGCGAGGACCATGAAGGTGGCCCCGAAGAGCGTGTCGGGGCGGGTGGTGAAGGCGCGGATCACCTCCCCCGGGTGGCCCTCGATTGGGAAGTGGATCTCCGCGCCTTCGGAGCGGCCGATCCAGGTTCGCTGCATGGCCTTGACCTTCTCCGGCCAGCGCTCGAGCTTATCCAGGTCTTTGAGCAACCGCTCGGCGTAGGCGGTGATCTTGAAGTACCACTGCTCGAGCTCCTTTTTCTCGACCAGGGTGTCCTCGTGGCGCCAGCAGCGACCGTCGATGACCTGCTCGTTGGCGAGCACGGTCTGGCACTTCGGGCACCAGTTCACCTCGGCCTTGGCCCGGTAGGCCAGGCCCTTCTCGAACATCTTGATGAAGAACCACTGGTTCCACTTGTAGTAGTCGGGTTCGCAGGTCGTGACCTCGCGGTCCCAGTCGTAGAGAATCCCCATGAGGTTCAGGGACTCCTTGGCCTTGGCGATGTTCTGATAGGTCCAGTCGCGGGGGTGCAGCCCGAATTTGAGGGCCGCGTTCTCCGCGGGGAGGCCAAACGCGTCCCAGCCCATGGGGTGTAGGACCGAAAAGCCCTGCATCTTCTTGAAGCGCGCGAGCGCGTCCCCCATGGTGTAGTTCTTCAAGTGCCCCATGTGCAGGTCGCCGGAGGGGTAAGGAAACATCTCCAGGACGTAGTACTTCTCCCCTTCCTCCTTGGCCTGCATGAGGCGGATCTCGTTCCAGTAGCGCTGCCACTTGGGCTCGATGGCGTGGGGGTTGTACCGCTCCATGTCGCCCTCCATCCTAGCGCACGCGCGGCTTGTTTTTTGGGGGGTGTTCCTTGTGATTTGGTCTAGGACTACTCGTTCGTGAAATATATCACTTAACTGACCAAAAAAGGGGGGCTAGCCCCCGTAGCTCCAGCCGGTGTCCCGCAGGCAGAGCGCGGGCTGGGGTTCCCGCGCCCCGGCCTCGACCACCCGCACCAGAAAGAGGGTGTGGTCGCCCTCGCCGAGCGCGCCGACCACCTCGCCCTCCAGCCAGTACGGGGCCTCCAGAAGGACCGGGATCCCGAAGTTCGGCGAGGGCTCGGTGGGACGGCCGTTGAGCTGGCCGTTCTCGAAGCGGCTGGCTTTGAAGAAGGCCGCCGCGAGGTCCTTTTGCCCCTCTGCGAGCACGTGCAGCACGAGCCGGCGGCTTGAGGTGACCAAGGCGTGGCTCTTGGAGTCCTTGCGCACCGCCACGCTAAAGAGCGGCGGCTCGAAGGACGCCTGAGCCACCCAAGTCACCGTCGCCGCGCTGACCTCTTCCCCGTTCGCGGCGGTGAGCACGTAGACGCCGTAGTGAAACTGTTTGAAGGCCTGTTTCTTTGCGTCCAGGTTCATCAAGGATGATCTTGACCCATGCGCTGTGGATTTGTGAAGGGGTGGACGCCTAAGAGTTCGTGAAATGCTTCACGCGTCCGGTTTGCCAGCCCACCGTCCCAGGTTGTAGGCTCGGGAGCGTGATTAAGGCCGTTCGCGGGACCCGCGACCTCATGGGCGAGGTGCTTCGCTACCATCGCTGGATCGTCGAGAAGGGACGGGCCCACCTGGCGTCCGCCGGGGCCGAGGAGATCGAAACTCCGATCTTCGAGGAGGCCGCGGTCTTCGAAAAGGGGGTCGGGGCCGCCACCGACATCGTGCAAAAGGAGATGTACGCCTTCGAGGACCGCGGGGGGCGCCGGCTGGTGCTGCGGCCCGAGGGGACCGCGGGGGTCATGCGTGCCTTCCTGGAACACGGCATGCGGGTCCGCCCGAGCCCGGTCAAGCTCTACTACGCCGGTCCGATGTTCCGCGCCGAGCGGCCGCAAAAGGGCCGCCACCGCCAGTTCTACCAGCTGGGCTACGAGGCGGTGGGGCTGGCCGAGCCCGCGGTCGACGCGGAGGCAATCGCGTTGATGATGGCGATCCTCGAGGACCTGGGCCTCAGGCGCCTGGCTTTGAAGCTCGGCTCGGTCGGCGACCCTGAGGACCGCGCCCGCTACAACGCCTACCTCAAGGACCTCCTCGCCCCCCACGCCGAGCGGCTGAGCCTTGAGTCCCAGGAGCGGCTTTCGCGAAACCCTTTGCGCATCCTCGATTCCAAGGCCGAGGAGGACCAGGCCCTCCTCCGCGAGCTCGACCCGAAGCCGTTGCTGGCGTTCTTGAGCCCCGAGGCCCGGGCGCACTTCGAGGCGGTCCAAGCCATGCTCGACGCGCTCGGCGTGGCGTACGAGGTGGACACCCGGCTGGTGCGGGGGCTCGATTACTACGTGCGCACCGCGTTCGAGGTGCACCACGAGGGGCTCGGCGCCCAGTCCGCCCTCGGCGGCGGCGGGCGCTACGACGGGCTCACCGAGCTCCTCGGCGGCCCCCGCCTCCCCGGGGTAGGCTGGGCCCTCGGGGTGGACCGGGTGGCCCTGGCCCTGGAGGCCGAGGGCCTGCCGCCACCGGCCCCGCGGCCCCTCGACCTCTACCTCCTGCCGCTCGACGCCGCCGCGGTCGCCGAGGCCCTGGCCCTGGCCCACGCGCTCCGGCCGCGCCACCGGGTGGAGCTCGCCTACCTCCCCAGACGGCCGGGCAAGGGAATCCGCGAGGCGGAGAAACGCGGCGCCCGGTTCGTGGGTTTTCTCGGGGAAGGCGAGCGCCAAGCGGGTACGATCACCCTGAAGGACCTGTTGCGAGGCACGCAGGTCGAGATCGAGCGCGACCGCCTCGCGTCGTGGCTGGAGGCGAACGAAGCGTGAAACGAACCCACTACTGCGGCAACGTGAGCAAGGCGGACATCGGCAAGACCGTGGTCCTCGAGGGCTGGGTCAACCGCCGCCGGGACCTCGGGGGCCTGATCTTTTTGGACCTCAGGGACCGCGAGGGGTTGGTGCAGGCGGTGGTGGACCCCGAAAGCCCGGCCTTTTCCACCGCCGAGGCGGTCCGCCCGGAGTACGTGGTCCGCCTCGAGGGCACCGTGCGCGCCCGCCCCGAGGAGCAGGTCAACCCCCGGCTCAAGACCGGGGAGGTCGAGGTCGCGGTCACCGCGCTCGAGGTCCTCTCCGAGGCCAAGACCCCGCCCTTTCCGGTCGACGCTGGCTGGCGTGGGGAGCCCGACCCCGAGGTCAACGAGGAGCTGCGGCTCAAGTACCGCTACCTGGACCTGCGGCGCAAGCCGATGCTCGAGCGCTTGCGGCTGCGCCACCGGGTAGAACGGGCGATCTGGGACTTTTTGGACCGGGAGGGGTTCTTCTACGTCGAAACCCCCCACCTCACCAAGAGCACCCCGGAAGGGGCACGGGACTTCCTCGTCCCCTCGCGGCTCGAGCCCGGGAAGTTCTTCGCCCTCCCCCAGTCACCCCAGCTCTTCAAGCAGATGCTGATGGTCGCCGGGGTGGACCGCTACTTCCAGCTGGCGCGCTGCTTTCGCGACGAGGACCTGCGCAAGGACCGCCAGCCGGAGTTCACCCAGCTCGACCTCGAGCTCAGCTTCGTCGAGCCCGAGGACATCTACGACTTGAACGAGCGGCTTTTGGCCCACGTCTTCGAGGTGGCCCTTGGGGTCGAGATCCCCCGCCCCTTTCCCCGCCTCCCCTACCGCGAGGCGATGGAGCGCTTTGGGTCGGATAAGCCCGACGTGCGCTTTGGCCTCGAGATCCAGCCCGCGGACGCGCTCTTTGCCGGCGGCGCCTTTCGGGCCTTCGCGGGGGTCCTTGAAGCCGGGGGCACGGTGCGCGCGCTCGTCGCCCCGGCCCTCCTTTCCCGTAAACAGCTCCAGGCCCTGGAGGAGACCGCCAAGCGCCACGGGGCCAAGGGGCTGGCCTGGGCGCGGGTCGAGGAGGGGGGGCTAGCCGGGGGGATCGCCAAGTTCCTCCCCGAGAACGCGGCGAAGCAGCTCGGGGCCAGCCCGGGGAGCACGCTGCTCTTCGTCGCCGACCGTTGGGAGGTGGCCCTCTCCGCGCTCGGCGCGGTGCGCCTTTCGCTCGCCGACGTCCTGGCGATCCCCCGCGAGGGCTGGGCCTTCCTCTGGGTGGTGGACTTCCCGCTCCTTGAGTGGGACGACGAGGCCGAGGGCTGGACCTACATGCACCACCCCTTCACCATGCCCCACCCCGACGACCTCCCCCTCCTCGATCGGGATCCCGGAAAGGTCCGGGCCCTGGCCTACGACCTGGTGCTGAACGGGGTCGAGATCGGCGGGGGCTCGATCCGCATCCACCGCACGGACCTGCAACGGAAGATGTTCGAGGTGCTTGGAATCGCGCCCGAAGAGGCCGAGGCGAAGTTCGGCTTCTTCCTCGAGGCCCTGACCTACGGCGCCCCGCCCCACGGCGGCATCGCCTGGGGGCTGGACCGGCTGCTCGCGCTGATGACCGAGAGCCCCTCGATCCGCGAGGTCATTCCCTTCCCCAAGAACAAGGCCGGACGCGACCCCCTAACCGGCGCCCCGAGCCCGGTCTCCGAGGCCCAGCTCGCCGAGCTGGGGCTGAAGGTGGTGAAAGAATGAAGGTGCCCTACCTGCTCGTCGACGCCTTCACCGAGGTCCCCGGGACCGGGAACCGGGTCGGACTGGTCCTCGACGCCCGGGGGCTCGGCAGCGAGGACCTGGCACGCGTCGCGCGCAAGCTGGGCACGAAGGAGACCGCCTTCGTGGTCAACGAGGCCCAGGACCACTTCGAGGTGCGCTTTTTTACGCCGGAAAAGGAGATCGAGTTCGCCGGCGCGGCGGCGATCGCGTTGGGCCTGACCCTGGTGCGCGAGGGGCGGGCAAAGATGAGCGAGCGGCTGTTCTTGCGCACCCCCGCGGACACCCTGCCCCTCAAGGTGCGCTACGAGGACGGGGTCCCCCGGGAGGTCGAGCTGCGCGAACCCGCGCCGCGCTTTCGCGAACCCCCCACCTACGACCGGCTCAGGGCTTTCCTCAACGCGCTCGGCGGGGACGAGCGCTATTTGCACCGGGGCCTTCCGGTGGGCGTCGCCTACACCGGGCTCTGGTCGCTCTTCGTTCCCCTGGTGGCGCCGGGGATGGTGGACACGCTGGAGCCCGACATGGCGACGCTCACCGAGCTGATGCGGGCCGAAGGGCTGCACACCCTCCACCCCTACACGCCGATGGGCCCCCGCACCTACTACGCCCGCGACTTCGCCCCCACCCTGGGCATCCCCGAGGACCCGGTGACCGGCAGCGCCAACGGGGCGCTCGGCGCCCTCTTGGCCCGGGCCGGGGTCGTGCCCAAGCGCCAGGGCGAGGTGGTGATCACCGTGCTGCAGGGGCACCACCTCGGCGTCCCCGGCGAGGTCAAGGTGCGGGTGGAGTACGCGGCGACCGGGGACCCCTACGCGGTCTTCGTCGCAGGCCGGGCGGTGGAGGCCGACCGGGGGGTCGTCACCCTTTGATCCGAGTGGTCTTCATCGACGCCGACGGCACCCTGGTGGGCAAGGACGGGGTGCCGGAGTGCGTCTGGCCGGCCATCGAGGCGGCCCGCAGGAAGGGGCTTCGGCTGGTGCTGATCACCGGCCGCTTGGGTGAGGGCGAGACCCTGGCCCTGGCCCACCGCCTTGACCCCGAGGGCTGCCACGTCTTCCAGTCGGGAGCCGTCATCCACTGCGCGGGGAGGACCGCCCAGGCCTTCCTCCTGCCCCAGACCCCCTACCACCGGGCGGTGGACCTCTCCCGCCAGGCGGCGGTGGCGCTCGAAGCCTACGCCGCCGGGGGCGGCTTCTTCGTCGAGCGGGACGCCGGGGTCCTGCAGGCCCACGAGGCGCTGCTCGGCCTTAGGGCGAACCATCGCGACCTTCAGGCGGTCTTCTTCGAAGCGCCGATCGTGCGCGCGCAGTTCGTCGTTGAGGCAGAGCGCTGGGAGGCCCTTAGGCACGAGGTGGCGGCGCTCGGCCTGGCGCTGCACGAGGCGACGAGCCCGCGCACCCCGGGCGTGGTCTACGCCTCGCTGACCGCCCCGGGGGTGGGCAAGAAGGCCGCCGCCGCCTGGGTGCTCCGGCGCTTTGGCATGGACTTCGAGGACGCGGCCGCGATCGGGGACGGCAAGAACGACCTGGCGCTGATTCGCGCGGCGGGCCTGGGGGTGGCGATGGCGAACGCCCCCGAGGAGGTCCGCCGGGCCGCGGACCGCGTCGCCCCGCCTCCGGAGGCCTGCGGACTGGCCGAAGCGTTGCGTTGGATCATGGAGCAAGCATGAGGCCCAAGGCACTGGTCGCGCTGGATCTGGACGGGACCCTCCTCGAGGAGGGCCGCTTTCACCCCGAGGCCCTGGCCGCGATCCGGGCGCTGAAGGAAGCGGGCTACGCCCTCGCGGTGAACACCGGAAGGCTAGGGGCGGGGTTTGCCCTCGAAGCCGCCCGGCGGCTCGACGAAACGGGCCCCCACGCCTTTTCCGACGGCGGCCTGATCGCCGACGCCACGGGGCAACCGCTCGCCGTCCACCCCTTCCCCAAAGCCGCGACCGAGCGCATCTACCGGATCCTCCGGATCCACCGCCCCCCGGCGGACATCCTCACCGCGAGCCGGGTCCGGCTGCACCTGCCCGAGGCCCCGCCCCCGGCGCTGGAGGAGCACGTGGCCCGGACCGGGACCCCCTCCTTCCCGGCGCCCCCGGAGGCGCTCCTTCGCCACCCGCCGCTCACCGTCTGGCTCGCGGGGATCCCCGAGGCCCTCTGGGCAAGCATCCAAAACGAGCTCGACGGCGACCTCGCCGCCGAGGTGCACGGCCCCGTGGAGGGGCGGCTCTACGTGGGGCTTCGCCCCGCTGACCGGGACAAGGGCACCGCGCTGCTCGCGCTTGCAGACCGCCTCGGCCTTCCCCGGGAACGGACCGCGATGGTGGGCGACGGCCTGAACGATGTGGCCGCGCTCGCCGTCGCCGGGCTTGGCATCGCGGTGCCCAACGCCGTCCCCGAGGCCAAGGCCGCGGCCGACGTGGTGGCGGAAGAAGGGCTCCGCGCCGCCGTGGAGGCCATCCGGACGCGGTTTGGCTAGAGCGAGGCACCGCGGCAGCCGAGTAAACTGGCCCCATGCGCCGAGCCTTCATCGAGGAGATCGACCGCTACGAAGGGGAAGACGTCACGCTTTTGGGCTGGCTCTTTAACCGTCGCTCGAAAGGTAAGATCCATTTTCTGATCCTCCGCGACGGAACCGGGTTCTTGCAGGCCACGGTCTTCAAGGGGAACGTCGACGAGGCGACCTTCAAGCTGGCCGATCACCTGCCCCAGGAGACCGCCCTCGAGGTCCGAGGCCGGGTCAAGGCGGACCCCCGGGCCCCGGGCGGGTACGAGCTGGAGGTCACCGGCCTGCAGGTGATCTCCACCCCGCTGGAGGAGTACCCGATCACCAAGAAGGACCACGGGATCGACTTCCTCCTCGACCACCGCCACCTCTGGCTGCGTCACCGCCGGCCCTGGGCGACGATGCGCATCCGCGACGAGCTCGAGCGCGCGACCCACGACTTCTTCGCCGAGCGGCACTTCCTGCGCTTCGACGCCCCGATCCTCACCCCCAGCGCGGTCGAGGGCACGACCGAGCTCTTCGAGGTCGAGCTCTTCGACGGCGAAAAGGCCTACCTCTCCCAGTCCGGCCAGCTCTACGCCGAGGCCGGCGCCCTGGCCTACGGCCGGGTCTACACCTTCGGCCCCACCTTCCGGGCCGAGCGCAGCAAGACCCGGCGCCACCTGCTCGAGTTCTGGATGATCGAGCCCGAGGCGGCCTTCATGACCCACGAGGAGAACATCGCCCTGCAGGAGGCCTACGTCAGCACCCTGGTGGCCCGGGTGCTGGAGCATCGCTCGCGGGAGCTCGAGGTGCTGGGTCGCGATCCCAAAGCCCTGGAACCCGCGGCCGAGGGCAACTACCCGCGCCTGACCTACAAGGAAGCGATCGCGCTCTTGAAACGAATCGCCGACAAGGAGGGGATCGAACCCATCCCTTACGGCGAGGACTTCGGCGCCCCCCACGAGGCCGCGCTAAGCCGCCAGTTCGACCGCCCGGTCTTCATCGAGCGCTACCCAGCCGCGATCAAGGCCTTTTACATGCAGCCGGATCCGGAAGATCCCGAGCTGGTCCTCAACGACGACCTCTTGGCCCCGGAGGGCTACGGCGAGATCATCGGGGGGTCCGAGCGCATCTGGGACCATGAGCTCTTGCGCCGGCGCATCCAAGAGCGTGGCCTGCCCGAGGCGGTCTACGACTGGTACCTGGACCTGAGGAAGTTCGGCAGCGTGCCCCACGCGGGGTTCGGGCTGGGGCTCGAGCGCACCGTGGCCTGGATCGCCGGCCTCGCCCACGTCCGCGAGGCCATCCCCTTCCCCCGCACCTACACCCGGCTCCGGCCCTAGGGCCGGAGCCGCCCCTGTGACCCGAGGAACGGCTAGCTGCTCGTGAAGGTTTTCACCCTAGCCAGGCGTTCGGCGAAGAAGCGGTGGACCCGGGGATCCTCGGTCAGTTCGGGGTGGAAGGTCGTCGCCATCATCCGCTCCTCGAGGACGAAGACCGGGTCCGCGCCGTAGCGCGCGAGCACCCGCACCCCCTCCCCGACGCGTACGATCCGCGGCGCGCGGATGAACACGGCGTGAAAGGGCTGCGAAAAGCCCTCGATGGCCAGGTCGGTCTCGAACGAGGCCACCTGCCGGCCGTAGGCGTTGCGCTCGATCGCCACGTCCATCAAGCCCAGCCGCGGCTGGTCGGGGTAGCCGACGACCTCCCGCGCCAGCCAGATCGCCCCCGCGCAGGTGCCCCAAAGCGCCAGGCGCCCTTGCGCATAGAGGTCCCGAACCGCAGCCTCGATCCCGTACTCCCGGGCCAGCTTGCCGATCGTGGTGGACTCGCCTCCGGGAATCACCAGGCCCGAGATGCCCTCGAGGGCCTCCGGCCGACGCACCCGCCGGGTGGGGATCCCGAGGCGGGCGAACATCTTCTCGTGCTCGCGCACGTCGCCTTGCAAGGCCAACACGCCAATCACGGGCTCATCTTAAAGCGCAGCAGACGCAGGCTGTTCAAGGTCACCAGCACCGTCGCCCCGGTGTCCGAAAGCACCGCGGGCCAAAGTCCCGTCAGGCCCAACAACGTGGTGACCAAAAAGACGGCCTTCAACCCGAGGGCAAAGGCGATGTTCTCGATCATCGTGCGCCGCCCGCGCAGCGCAAGCACGTGCATCTCGGCCAACCCCCGCAAGTCGTCGCGCAAGATGACCGCCTCAGCACTGTCCAGCGCCGCCTGCGCCCCCTCACCCATGGCCACGCCGACGTCCGCCGCGGCCAGTGCCGGGGCGTCGTTGACCCCGTCCCCGACCATCGCCACCGGGCCCGAGGCCCGCAGTTCGCGGATGCGCCGCAGCTTGTCCTGGGGAAGGAGCTCGGCCTCAACCTCGGAGGCATCCAGCCCGACCGCTCGCGCCAGGCGCAGGGCCGCGCCCCGCCGGTCCCCGGTGAGCAACCGCAGGCCGAGCCCCCGGGAACGCAACAAGGCGATGACGTGGGGCGCCTCGGGTCGCGGCGCGTCCTCGAACAGAAAGCGCGCAAGGACCCGTTCGCCCTCGACCAGCAACGCGACGGTGGCCTCCTCCGAAGCCGCCTCGCCGAGCGCGCTGGGGTTCACCAAGCCAAAGCGTCGTCCTTCGATCGTGGCGAAGACGCCGACGCCCGGTTGGACCTCATGCGCTTCGGCGGGCTTGGGCGTCACCCCGCGCGCCTCGGCCGCGCGCCGCACCGCCTGGGCCAGGGGGTGCTCGCTCGCTGCCTCGACGCCGGCGGCAATGGCCAGCGCCGCTTCCTCGTCCACGACCACGGGGACCACCTGCACCAGGCGGGGCCGGCCCCGGGTCAGGGTTCCGGTCTTGTCAAAGACCACGGTGCGCACTCGGCTCAGCACTTCCAGGGCGGCGGCGCTTTTGAAGAGCAGCCCCGAACGGGCGCCACGCGCAATCGCCGAAGCCGAGGCCGCCGGAACGGAGAGCACCAGCGCGCAGGGGCAGCCGATCAACAAGAGCGCCAGCGCCTTGTAGAGCCAAGGCAGCAAGGGCGCGCCGAAGAGCGGGGGAAGGGTGGCGGTCGTCAACGCCACGACCAAGACGCCGGGCGTGTAGTAGCGGCTGAAGCGATCGATGAAGCGCTCGGTGGGGCCGCGCTCCATGAGCGCCGCTTCGGCCAGCCGGGTGATCTCGGCCAAAAGGCCCGCTTCCACGCCAGCGGTGACCTCGACGAGGAGCCCTCCCGAGACCACGCGGCTGCCGCCGAAGACGCGATCCCCTGGACGCTTCAACACCGGAACCGACTCCCCGCTCAAGAACGCCTCGTCCACCTCCGCCTGGCCTTCGATCACCCGGCCGTCCGCGGGCACCCTGGCCCCGTGGGCCACCTTGACCCGGTCCCCGGGTCGCAAGGCCGTGACCGGAACCTCCTCGACCTGACCGCTTGGCACGACGCGCAAAGCCTTTCCCGGAAGAAGGCTGCCGAGGGATTGAATCCCGCTGCGCGCGCGCCTTGCGCTTAGCGATTCCAGGCCCTCGCCGACGAGGAAGAGCAGCACCACCAACGCGGCCTCGGCCCCCGCCCCGATGACGATGGCCCCGACGGTGGCCAGCGTCACCAGGGTGTTGATCCCAAAGGGGTTCGCGCGCCACGAGGCAAGGGCCTTGCGGGCGAGGGGATAGACCCCGACCAGCGCGGGAAGGGCAAACGCCGTCTGACCCCACCCCAGGGGTTGAGCCAGCACGGCCAGGAGCAACAGCCCCCCGGTGACACCGGCCCAGCGAAACGCCTCGGGCCAGCCCTCGTCCTCGCCTTGCTTCACCCGGTAGCCGAGGGGCGTGAGGGCCCGGTTAAGGGCGGTCTCTGGGAGCCGATCCCGGGCCACGACGCGCACCTTTCCGGTGGCGAAGCTGGCTTGAACCGCCTCAACCTCGGGGAGCTTGCGGAGAGCCTCTTCGACCTTGCGCACGCAATCGGCGCAGTCCATGTTGTCGACTTCGTAGGTCAGGACGAACCTAGGCGCCTCATCCATGCCCCCATGGTAGCTTCATTTGAATATATGTTCAAGCCTTCAGGTTTCCTCCGCGTGGGCCAACGCTTGATCCAGCATCTCCGCGACGTGCGCGTCGGCCAGCGCGTAGAACACCTGCCGTCCTTCCCGCCGTGGACGCACCAGGTTGAGATCGCGCAAGACCCGCAGCTGGTGGCTCACCGCCGAAACCGAGCCCCCTACCACGTGCGCGAGGTCACAGACGCAAAGCTCGCCCGCGGCCTCGAGCGCCTTGAGGATGGCGAAGCGCCGCGGCTCTCCCATGGCCTTCAACAGGGCCGCGGCGCGCGCCAGGACCACCGAGGATGGAAGGGCCTGGCGCGCCGCCGCCACGCGCTCGGGGTGCAGCTCGTAGACGCTGCACGTCTCCGCCCGGGCCATCACCAGCCCCGTTTGGCGAGGCGCGCTTCCTCGGGCAGCTCCTCCAGGTTGATGCCCACCATCGGCTCGCCGAGGTCCTCGCTGACCTCGGCCAGGACCTCGGGGTCGTCGTAGTGGGTGACCGCGCGCACGATCGCCCGGGCGCGCTTCTTGGGATCGCCGGACTTGAAGATCCCCGACCCCACGAAGACCCCCTCCATGCCCAGCTGCATCATCAAGGCCGCGTCCGCCGGCGTGGCCACCCCGCCCGCCGCGAAGTTGACCACGGGAAGCTTGCCGTGATCGTGCACCCAGCGCACCAGCTCCAGCGGCGCCTGAAGCTCCTTCGCCGCCGCCGGGAGCTCGTCCTCGCGCAAAGAAACCAGCCAGCGGATCTGCTTCCACATCTGCCGGGCGTGGCGCACCGCCTCGACGACGTTCCCGGTCCCCGCCTCGCCCTTGGTTCGGATCATCGCCGCGCCCTCGGCGATCCGCCTGAGGGCCTCGCCGAGGTCACGGGCGCCGTTGACGAAGGGTACCTTGAAGCGCCACTTGTCGATGTGGTGCTCCTCGTCCGCGGGGGTGAGGACCTCGGACTCGTCGATGAAGTCCACCCCCAGGGCCTCGAGGATCTGGGCCTCGACGAAGTGACCGATGCGCACCTTGGCCATGACCGGGATGCTGACCGCGGCCATGATCTCCTTGATCTTCTTGGGGTCCGCCATCCGGGCCACGCCGCCCTGGGCGCGGATGTCCGCGGGTACCCGCTCGAGGGCCATCACCGCGACTGCCCCCGCCTCCTCGGCGATCGCGGCCTGCTCGGCGGTGGTCACGTCCATGATGACCCCGCCCTTGAACATCTCCGCGAACCCTGTCTTGACGCGTACCGTTCCGGTGGTCTCCATGCAGGCCTCCTTTGGGCTTATTTCGGTAGGTAGCTCATGGGGTTGACCGAACGTCCCCCCACCCGGACCTCGAAGTGCAGGTGCACGCCGAAGGCCCCCTTGCCGGAAGCCCCGACGTAACCGATCACCTGGCCGCGCTTGACGTACTGCCCCGAACGCACCGCAAGGCGCAGCATGTGGGCGTAGCGGGTCTCCACGCCGTTGCCGTGGTCGATGCGCACGTAGCGCCCGTAGTAGTAGCCCCACCCAGCGAAGATGACCCGGCCTTCCTTGGCCGCGTAGACCGGGGTACCGGCGGGGGCCGCGAGGTCGATGCCGTGATGGAAGTTGGACCCCGCCACCCAGATGCGCCGGTAGCCGTAGTAGCTGGTAATGCGAAACCGCTTTAGGGGCCACTGGAACCCCTTCAAGGACGCCCCCGCCCGGTAGGCGACGCGCCGCAGCTGGGCCCGCCGCCGAGCCGCCGCCTCCCGCAAGCGGCGCGCCCGCTCGGCGGCCCTGCGCCGCTCCTCGACGCGCTTTTGCTCAAGCTCGGCGTAAACGTCCTTGGCCAGGGCGCCGGGAAGGAGGACGAAGTCCCCAGCCTTGAGGGCCAACGGTCCCTCGACGCGGTTGATGCGAACCAGCTCGCCGAGGTCGTAGCCGTAGCGCCGGGCGACGTCGAAGAGGGTCTCGCCGGGGCCGAGCGCGACCACCCGCCCCCTGACCGCGGTTGGGATCAACAACGTGTCGCCCACCCGCACGTGATCCAGGCTGGTCAGGGTGGGGTTCGCCGAGACCAGCTCCAGGAGGCTCAAGCCGAACTTCTTGGCCACGGTCTCGAGCGTCTCGCCAGGGCGCAGCCGGTAGGCGAAGACCCCGGGTGGAAGCCTGGGGGCGTCCTCCTTCGCGTGGGCGAAGGGGATGACCAACGGCTGACCCGGCTGAAGGCGCGTAGTGCGCAGCTTTGAAGCCTTCTTGATCGCCTCCACGCTGGTGCCGTAGGCCTCGGCCAAAAAGGCCAGGGACTCCCCCGGGCGCACGGTATGCAAGACCGCCCCCGAGCGGAGATCGGGGACGACGGCGCCAGCAGTGGCGGTGAGCACGACTTCCGGGGCGCTTTGCTCAACGGCGGCCTGCTGGAAGATCGCTTCCGGTGAGAAGGGTACCACGAAGCCCGCCGCCATGAGCCAGAGCGCCCCAATCCGTCTCATCCTCGCATCTCCCCCCGGGAGTATACCTAGCGCGCCGCCAAGGTCGCAAGAAACTCCTTGTTGGACTTGGTTTTCGCCAGCCGACCGAGGAGCATCTCCATCGCCTCGGCGGGGTCCATGTCGGCGAGCACCTTGCGCAGCAGCCACATCTTGTGGATGACCTCCTCACCGAGGAGGAGCTCCTCGCGGCGGGTGCCGGACTTCAAGATGTCGATCGCGGGGAAGATCCGGCGCTCCTCCAACCGCCGGGAGAGGTGCAGCTCCATGTTCCCGGTGCCCTTGAACTCCTCGAAGATCACGTCGTCCATGCGGCTGCCGGTCTCCACCAGGGCGGTAGCCAGGATCGTCAGGGAGCCGCCCCCGCGGATGTTGCGGGCGGCGCCGAGGAACTTCTTCGGGAAGTGCAGCGCCGCGGAGTCGAGGCCCCCGGAGAGGGTGCGCCCGGTCGGGGGGGTGACCAGGTTGTTGGCCCGCGCCAGGCGGGTGATCGAGTCCAGCAGGATCATCACGTGGTCGCCCTCTTCCACAATTCGCTTGGCCCGCTCGTGGACGAACTCGGCGACGCGGATGTGGTTTTGCGGCGGCTCGTCGAAGGTGCTGGCGATGACCTCGACCCCCTCGACCTCCTCGCGGAAGTCGGTAACCTCCTCGGGGCGCTCGTCGATCAAGAGAACGATGACCTTGATGTCCGGCTCGTTCTTGACCACCGCCTTGGCGATCTTCTTGAGGAGGGTGGTCTTACCGGCCTTCGGCGGGGCCACGATCAACCCGCGCTGCCCCCGCCCGATCGGCGCCAGGAGGTCGATGACCCGGGTGGCCAGCTCGTCGGGGGTGGTTTCCAGCTGGATGCGCTGGTCGGGGAACTGGGGGACCAGCTCATCGAACTTGGGGCGCTTCTTGGCGGTCTCCGGATCCATCCCGTTGACCGCCTCCACCCGGATCAGGGTGCCGTAGCGCTCGTTCTCGCGGGGTGGGCGAGCGCGGCCCACGACGTAGTCACCGCTGCGCAGCTGGAACTGCTTGATCAACCCCGCGGAGACGATGACGCTGCGCGAGTCCAGGTTGTAGATGTTGTCCTGCAAGAAGCCGTAGCCGTCGGGGCTGATCTCGAGGTACCCCCGGGCGAGCTGGGTGCCCTCGTCGGCCGCGCCCTTCTCCAGGAGGGCCATCACCAGCTCGTCCTTTTTCATCTTGCGGTAGTTGGGGATCTCGAGCTTGGAGGCCAAAAGGTGGAGTTCGGGAAGGATCTTCTTGGACAGCTCAGGGAAGGAGAGCTCGGACTTGGCCGGGCTGCTCGTTTGGGGTTGCCGTTTTGCCATCTTCATCGCTCCATAGCGCTGCGCCAGTCGGCGAGGAAACGCTCGATGCCGATATCGGTCAACGGGTGCTTGACGAGCTGCTTCATGACCTTATAGGGAACGGTGGCGATGTCTGCGCCGGCCTTCGCCGCCGCAACCACGTGGCGGGGATGGCGGATGCTGGCGGCGATGATCCGGGTGTCGAGGTCGTGCAGGGCGAAGATTTCGGCGATCTCGCGGACCAGGGCCACCCCGTCCCAGCCGATGTCATCGATCCTGCCGAGAAAGGGGCTGACGTAAGCGGCGCCGGCCCTTGCGGCGAGCAGGGCCTGAGGGACGGAGAAGACCAGGGTGACGTTGACCGGGATGCCCTCGCTGGAGAGGGCGCGCGTGGCCTTGAGCCCTTCCTCGGTCATCGGCACCTTGATCACCACGTGCCCGGAGATGCGCGCGAGGTCGTGGCCCTCGGCGATCATCCCCTCGGCGTCGGTGGCGATGACCTCCGCAGAAACCGGTCCCTTGACGATCTCCACGATCTCCGCCACGGTGGCCTTGAAGTCCCGGCCCTCCTTGGCGATCAAGCTGGGGTTGGTGGTGACGCCGCTCAGGACGCCCCAACCGGCTACCTCCCGGATCTGATCGATGTTTGCGGTGTCTAGATAGAGTTCCATAATGCCTCTCTTGTTCCTGGGGGATTCGGCCCGACCGGTTTGACGCCATTTTCCGCGTTTTGCTAGGATTTGGGCAACCGTCGGACGGCCGGGATTCATTATAGCCCGGATACCCCGGCGGTGTAAAGGCGAGGATGGGGAGAGTAGCCCTCGCGATGGGCCCAGAGCGAGCCCGGGACGGTGGAAGCCGGGCGGCCCGGCGGGGGTGAAGATCACCCCGGAGCCGCGGGAGGAAAGGGCAAGGCCCGAGTAATGCCCGCCGGGTGCGCCCGTCATAGCGCGCAACGAGGGCGGAAGGGACAGCCCTTCCGAAGCGCGGTGGTACCGCGGAGCACGAGGCTTCGTCCGCGCGTGGCGCGGACGCGTTTTTGTTGTTGGGAGGTGACGCCGTTGTTTGACCCGGTACCGAAGCCAGACTTTCCACGACTCGAGGAAGCGGTGCTGCGCTTTTGGGAAAAGGCCCGGATTTTCCAAAAGAGCCTGGAGAAGACCAAGGGGAACCCCCAGTTCACCTTCTACGAGGGGCCGCCGACCGCAAACGGGCGGCCCGGGGTGCACCACGCCCAGGCGCGGAGCTACAAGGACCTCTTCCCCCGTTTTAAGACGATGCAGGGCTATCACGTCCCGCGCAAGGCGGGGTGGGACACCCACGGCCTGCCGGTGGAGCTCGAGGTCGAAAAGCGGCTCGGCCTGAAGAACAAACGGGACATCGAACGCTACGGGATCGAGGCCTTCAACAGGGCCTGCAAGGCCTCGGTGCTGGAGTACGAAAAGGAGTGGGAGCGCTTCACCGAGCGCATCGCCTACTGGGTGGACCTCGAGGACGCCTACTACACCTTCGACCCCAAGTACATCGAGTCCATTTGGTGGTCGCTCTCGGAGCTCTGGAAGAAGGGCCTGCTCTACCAGGACTACAAGGTCGTGCCCTACTGCCCCCGCTGCGGCACCCCGCTCTCGTCCCACGAGGTCGCCGAGGGGTACAAGGAGATCACCGACCCCTCGATCTACGTCCGCTTTCCCCTCAAGGCGCCGGAGAAGCTGGGGCTTTCCCAGCCCGCTCACCTTTTGGTCTGGACGACCACCCCCTGGACGCTGACCGGGAACGTCGCCGCCGCGGTCAACCCTGGCTTCACCTACGCCGCCTTCGTCCACGGGGAGGAGGTGCTGATCCTCGAGGAGGGGCTGGGGAGACGGCTCTTTGGCGAGGACGCCGAGGTGCAGAAGACCTTTTCCGGAAAGGCGCTCGAGGGCCTGGCCTACGACCCCCCCTACCGCTTCGTGGTCCCGGAGAAGCCCGCGCACTTCGTCGTCCTCGCGGACTACGTGACCCGGGAGGACGGCACCGGGATCGTCCACCAGGCCCCGGCCTTCGGCGCCGAGGACATGGAGGTGGCCCGGGCCTACGACCTGCCGGTGCTGATCACCGTCGACGACGAGGGCAAGGTGACCGTGGGCCCCTTCAAGGGGCTTTTCTTCCGCGACGCCAACCGCCCGATCATCGAGGACCTCAAGGCCCGGGGGCTGCTCTTCAAGCGCCAGGACTTCGTCCACAACTACCCGCACTGCTGGCGCTGCAAGACGCCCTTGATGTACTACGCGACCGAGACCTGGTTCATCGAGAACACCCGCTACAAGCCCCGGCTGATCGAAAAGAACGAGGAGATCAACTGGATTCCCCCGCACATCAAGCACGGCCGCTACGGGGAGTGGTTGCGAAACCTCACCGACTGGGCCCTCTCGCGCAACCGCTACTGGGGCACCCCGCTGCCGGTCTGGGTCTGCGAGGACTGCGGGGAGAAGACCCTGGTCGGCTCCTTTGCCGAGCTTCGGGCCAAGGCCAAGACCGACCTCCCCGAGGCCTTCGACCCCCACCGCCCCTACGTGGACCGGGTCGAGCTCAACTGCCCGTCCTGCGGGGGGACGATGAAGCGCGTCCCCTACGTGATCGACGTCTGGTACGACTCCGGGGCGATGCCCTTCGCCCAGTTCCACTACCCCTTCGAGAACCAGGCGGTCTTCAAACAAAGCTTCCCCGCGGACTTCATCTCCGAGGCCATCGACCAGACCCGAGGGTGGTTCAACTCCCTGCACCAGCTCGGGGTGATGCTCTTCGACTCGGTGGCCTACCGCAACGTGATCTGCCACGGCCACATCCTCGACGAAAAGGGCGAGAAGATGTCCAAGTCCAAGGGGAACATCGTCGACCCCTGGGAAATCATCGAGGCCTACGGGGCGGACGCGCTGCGCTGGTACATCTACTACTCGGCGCCACCCGAGGTCTCCCGGCGCTTCGGGCCCAACCTGGTCAAGGAGGCGCTCAAGGACTACTTCCTGACCCTCTGGAACGTCTACGGGTTCTTCGTCACCTACGCCAACCTGGACCGCCCCAACCTCAAGGCCCGCCCGCCCTACGCGGCGCGGCCGGAGATGGACCGCTGGCTGGTGGCCCGCACCCAGCAGCTGATCGCCGAGGTCACCGCGGACCTCGAGGCCTTCGACCCCACCACCCCGGCGCGGCGGCTCCGGGACTTCGTCGTCCGCGACCTCTCCCAGTGGTACGTGCGGCGCAACCGCCGCCGCTTTTGGAAGAACGCCGACGCCGCCGACCGCGAGGCCGCCTACGCCACCCTCTGGGAGGCGCTGCGCGCGGTGACCCTGCTCACCGCGCCCTTCACCCCGTTCCTCGCGGAGATGCTCTGGCAGAACCTGGTGCGCAAGGTCGAGGAGACCGCTCCGGAGAGCGTGCACCTCGCCGACTGGCCCGAAGCCGACCGCGCCGCGATCGACGAAGCGCTTTTGGCGGACATGGCCGCGGCCTTGAAGGCGGTGGAGCTGGCCCGCGCCGCCCGGGCCAAGACCGGGGTCAAGACCCGCACCCCCCTGCCCGAGCTGGTCGTCGTCGTTCCCGGCGAGGCCGAGGCCCGGGGCGTCGAGCGCTTCGCCGAGGAGATCAAGGACGAACTCAACGTCAAGGCGCTGCGCGTCAAGCGGGCCCAGGAGGCGGGGCTGAGCTACCGCGTCAAGCCCAACTTCCCGGTCCTCGGGCCCAAGCTGGGTAAGCGCATGCGTGCCCTGCAGCGCGCCCTCGCCGAGGCCGACGCGGACGCCTTGGCCGCGCGCCTCTTGGCCGGGGAGCCGGTGACCCTCGAGGTCGAGGGCGAACCCCTTACCCTGGACCCGGAGGCGCTGATCGTCGAGGCCACCGCGCCCGAAGGCCACGTCGCCGAGGCCGCCGGGGGCTACGTCGCCCTCTTCGACACCCGCGTGCCCGAACCGCTACGGATCGAGGGCCTGGCGCGGGACCTGATCCGGCTCCTGCAAAACGCCCGCAAGGAGATGGACCTGCACGTCGCCGACCGCATCGAGGTCGGCTACGAGGCCGAGGGAGACTACCTAAAGGCCCTCGAGCGCTTCGGCCCGCGCATCCAGGAGGAGGTCCTGGCCACCCGCCTTTCCCCGGGGCGCTTCGAGGGGCACCGCGTTGGTCAGGCGGACGAGGCCGGGCGGGTGACCTTCACGATTCGGCGGCAAGAGGCCTAGGCCTCTTGCCGCTTCATCTCGATCGCCGCCTGGGCCGCGGCGAGCCTGGCGGTCAGCACCCGGTAGGGCGAGGCCGAGACGTAGTCGAAGCCCAGCCTGGCGACGAACTTCACCGAGTGCGCCTCGCCCCCGTGCTCCCCGCAAATCCCGAGCTTGAGGTCGGGCCGCTCGGCTCGGCCCTCTTCTGCGGCCAGGCGCAACAGCCGCCCCACCCCGGCCTCGTCGAGGCGCTCGGTGGGGTCGAAGTCGAAGATCCGGGCCTCGAGGTAGGCGGGGAGGAACTTCCCCGCGTCGTCGCGGGAGATGCCGTAGGTGAGCTGGGTCAGGTCGTTTGTGCCGAAGCTGAAGAAGTCCGCCCGGGCGGCGAGCGCCGGGGCGGTGAGCGCCGCGCGCGGGGTCTCGATCATCGTCCCCACCGGGAAGCGGCGGCCGTGACGGGCAAAGGCCGCCTCGATGCGCTCCAGCGCCGACGCCAGCTCCCGGCCTTCGGCGATCAGGGGCAGCATCAGCTCGGGGCGGGGATCGTAGCCCTCCTCCTCCAGGGCTTTGGTGGCCAGGATCAGGGCCTCGACCTGCATCTCCAAAATCTCCGGGCGGATCAGCAAGAGCCGGATCCCCCGGAAGCCGAGCATCGGGTTTTGCTCGTCGAGCTGGCGCACCTGCTTGAGGACCTTGGCCTCGCCGGGCTCCAGGGTGCCCGCCGCCTCCTTGCGCTCGAGCTCGATGCGCGAGGGCAAAAACTCGTGCAAGGGGGGATCCAAGAGGCGCACGGTCACCGGCAGGCCGTCCATCGCCCGCAGGATGCCCTTGAAGTCCTCGATCTGATAGGCGCGGAGGCGGTCCAACGCAGTACGCGCCTCGTCCTCGTCCTCGGCCAGGATCAAGGCCCGCATCCAGCGCAGCTTGGCCTCGTCGAAGAACATGTGCTCGGTGCGGGTCAGCCCGATCCCCTCGGCCCCCAGCTCGCGGGCTTTTTTGGCGTCGCGAGGGGTGTCCGCGTTGGCCCGGACCCCGATGGTGCGCACCTCGTCGGCCCAGGCCAGCAGGGTGTCGAGCTCCTTGCCCGCGCCCCCCTCGACGAGCTGCACCTCGCCCAGGTAGACCGCCCCGGTGCTGCCGTCGATGCTGATCACCGCCCCCTCCTCGAGCACCCGCCCGCCGAGGGTAAAGCGGCGGTTCGCCTCGTCGATGCTCAGGGCCTTGACCCCGACCACCGCCGGGACCCCCATCCCCCGGGCGACGACCGCGGCGTGGCTGGTCATGCCTCCACGCGCGGTGAGGATGCCCGCGGCAAGGAACATCCCGGTGATGTCCTCGGGGCTGGTCTCCGGCCGCACCAGGATCACCGGTAGGCCCCGCCCCGACCAGGCCTCGACCGCCTCGCTGGAGAGGACCGCGTGACCCACCGCGGCCCCGGGGCTCGCGGGAAGGCCCTTGGCCACCGGCTCCGGGGCACGCGTTTTGTCGACCCGGGCGCGCAGCAACGCGGGGAGGGTGTTGGCGTCCACCCGCAAGAGCGCCTCCTCGCGATCGATCAGCCCCTCCCCGACCATGTCCACGGCGATGCGCACCGCCGCCTCGGGGGTGCGCTTGCCGGAGCGGGACTGGAGCAGGTAGAGCGCACCCCGCTCGACAGTAAACTCGAAGTCCTGCATGTCGCGAAAATGCGTCTCCAGTCGCTCGGCGACGGCCTCGAGCTCGGCGTAGAGCGCGGGGGCCGCCTCCTTGAGGCGGGCAAGGGGCTCGGGGGTGCGGATCCCGGCGACGACGTCCTCGCCCTGGGCGTTCTTCAGGTACTCGCCGTAGAGGACCTTTTCCCCGGTCGCGGGGTTTCGGGTAAAGCCGACCCCGGTCCCCGAGTCCTCGCCGAGGTTGCCGAAGACCATGGCCTGCACGTTGACCGCGGTGCCCAGGTCGTCGGGGATCTGGTAGTGGCGGCGGTAGGCGATCGCCCGGGGGTTGTTCCAGCTCTCGAAGACCGCCAGGACCGCGGCCTCGAGCTGGGCCCAGGGATCCTCGGGAAAGATCTTCCCCGCACCCTCGATCGCAGCCTTGAAGCGCCGCGCCACGCGCGCGAGGTCCTCGGCGCCGAGGTCCAGGTCCCGCTCGACGCCAAGGTGCACCTTCTCTGCTTCCAGGATCCGCTCGAAGGTCTCCGCGGGCAGGCCGAGGACGACCTCGCCGAACATCTGCACCAGCCGGCGGTAGCTGTCCCAGGCAAAGCGCGGGTTTTGCGTGGCCTCCGCGAGCCGGGGCACGCTGGCCTCGCTGAGGCCGAGGTTCAAGATCGTGTCCATCATCCCCGGCATCGAGACCGGGGCCCCCGAACGCACCGAGACCAGCAGGGGCAGGCCCTCCTCGGCGCCGAAGCGGCGCCCGGTCGCGGCCTCGATCGCTTCCATGCCGCGCTTGACCTCGGTCCAGAGCCCCTCGGGAGCCGCGCCGTGCTGCAGGTAGTGGCGTGCGGCCTCGGTGGTGATGGTGAAGCCCGGGGGCACCGGCAGCCCCGCCGCGGTCATCTCCGCGAGCGCGTAGCCCTTGCCCCCAAGCAGGTCCTTCCCGAGCCCCTTGGCCTCTTCAAAGGTGTACACGTACGGCATTACAGCCTCCATTATTGCCTAAAAAACCGGGGCCTAAGCCCCGGTTTTGGCGTGGCGCTCGGGGCGCATGCTTAACAGCCGTTGCTTTTCGATCAGGTCCTTGAGGGTGGTCTGGCCCAGCACCTGCCGCACGGCGAAGTCCACCTGGCGCCAGAGGTCCTCGGTCGCGCAGGCTCCCTCCTGCCAGCAGGAGCCCGGGTCCTCCAGGCAGCCCACCGGGGCGACGCTGCCCTCGAGCGCCTCGACGACCTCGAGGGCGGAGATCGCTTCCGGAGGGCGCGCGAGCCGGTAACCGCCCTTGGCCCCCCGGACGCTACGGATAAAGCCCGCCCGGCGCAGGACCGAGGCGATCTGCTCCAGGTAGTGCTGGCTGATCTTCTGCGCTTCGGCGACCTCCTTCAAGGGGACCGGCCGCCCCTCCCGGGAGCCAATCTCGACGAGGGCGCGCAGGCCGTACTGGGCGCGGGTGGAGATCCACATGCCCCCATTTTAAACCCTCAATCTCGCAAGAACATTAAGGCTTTCCAGTCTTTGGCCAGAAGGACCAGGAGAAAGACCAGGCCCTCGACCAGGATGATCGCCGAGCCGCTGGGAAGGTCGTAGACGTAGGAAAGGAAGAGTCCGGCCACCACCCCGAGCGCGCCAAACCCCATGGCCAAGAGGGTCATCCCGGCGAAGGTTCGGGCCAAAAGCCGGGCGGTCGCCGCGGGCAGGACCAGGAAGGCCGCGATGAGCAGGATGCCCACGACCTTGAGCCCCACCGCCACCACCGCGGCGATGAGCGCCGTCAAGAGGTAGTCGTCCCGGCGCACCGGCAGGCGGTCGGCGGCGGCGAGGTCGCGGTCGAAGGTGGCGTAGGCCCAGCGCCCCCAGAGGGGCGCGAACAGCAAGACCAGCACGGCGACCAGGCCCGCGGCGATGAGATCCGCCTGGCCTACCGCGAGGATCGAGCCAAAGAGGTAGGCCAGCGCCTCCGCGCCGTAGGCGTTCTTGAGCGCCAGCAGGAGGATGCCCAGGGCCACCGAAAGGGCGAAGAAGATGCCCACCGCGGTGTCCCCCCCGAGCGCCCCCTTCTCCTTGACCCAGGTGATCAAGAGCGCCACCAAGATGGTGAAGGGCAGGGCCACGTAGGCCGGCTCCAGGCCCCAGTAGATACCGATCGCCACCCCGCCCAAGGCGGCATGCCCCAGGCCCGCGCCGAGAAAGCTCATCTGCCGCTGCACCACGAAGACCCCGAGGTAGCTGGTCATCGTCCCCACGAGCAGCCCGGCGATCAACGCCCGCTGCATGAAGGGCAGGCTCAAAACGTCAAGCATCGCCACCTCCCTTGAAGCTAAAGGTGAGCGGGTGGCGGTGCCCTTCGTGCCCGAAGGCGCGGCGCAAGCACTCCTCGCTCAGGGCTCGCTCCGGAGGGCCGAAGCCGATCACCCGGCGGTTCAGGACCAGGACGTGGGTGGCGTGGTGGTAGGCGGCCTCCCAGTCGTGGGTGATCATCATCACCGTGGCCTGGGTCTCCCTCCGGTAGTCCTCGATCATCGCGTACATGTCGGCCTCGCCCAAGACGTCCATCCCGGTCGCCGGCTCGTCGAGGAGCAGAAGCCGAGGGCGGCGGATGAAGGCCCGGGCCAGGTAGACGCGCTGCAGCTCACCGCCCGAGAGCCCCGCGAGGGGCTTGTCCGCAAGGTGGCCGCCCCGCACCCGCTCGAGGGCCCCTTGCGCCTCGGCGCGGAGCCCTTGGGAGACGCGCCAGGGCCAGCTGCGCAGGCGTCCATTCACCACGAGCTCGATGGCCAAGGCGGGAAAGGTCCGGTCCAGGGTCTTGAACTGGGGCACGTAGCCGATCCAAAGCGGGGGGACCTTCTGTGGCGGGACCCCGAAGAGCCGCACCTCCCCCTTCAACGGCCGAACGAGCCCCAGGAGGACCTTGAGCAGGGTGCTCTTCCCCGCCCCGTTGGGGCCCACGATGGCCACGAACGCGCCCTCGGGGACGCTGAAGGTGACGTCCTCGAGGGCGTCGTAGCTACCGAAGCGAACGGTGACGTGGCGAAACGCGACGGCGGGCGGCATCCCGCCCTATTCTAGAGCCCTTCGCTTTGCTTCAAGCGGTCCACCACCGAGCGGTCCTCGAGCGTCGAAGTGTCCCCTTTAAGCTCGCTTTCTCCCTTGGCGATCTGCCGCAGCAGGCGGCGCATGATCTTACCCGAGCGGGTCTTGGGCAGCGCCTCCGCGAAGCGAATCTCATCCGGACGCGCGATCGCGCCGATCAGCTTGACCACGTGCTCCTTCAACTGGGCGGCGAGGGCCTCGGACGGCGCCTCATCCCCCTTGAGCACCACGAAGGCCACGATTGCTTCCCCCTTGACCGGGTGCGGCCGGCCCACGACCGCCGCCTCGGCCACCGCTGGGTGGCTGACCAGGGCGCTCTCCACCTCCATCGTGCCCAGGCGATGCCCGGAGACGTTGAGGACGTCGTCGACCCGCCCCAGGATCAAGTAGTAGCCGTCCTCGTCACGACGCGCCCCATCCCCGGTGAAGTAACGCCCGGGGAAGCGGCTGAAGTACTGGCGTTCGAAGCGCTCGGGATCCCCCCAAACGGTGCGCAGCATGCTCGGCCAGGGCCGCTCGATCACCAGGTAGCCGCCCTGATCCGGCCCCTCGATGGGCTTCCCTTCGGCGTCGAGGATGTTCGGCGCAATCCCAAAAAAGGGCTTTCCGGCGTAGCCTGGCTTCATCTTGTGGGCCCCGGGAAGGGTGGTGATCATGATCCCCCCGGTCTCGGTCTGCCACCAGGTGTCGACGATCGGGCAGCGTTCCTTCCCAATCACCTTGTAGTACCAAAGCCAGGCCTCGGGGTTGATCGGCTCGCCCACCGTGCCCAGCAGGCGCAGGCTGTCCAGGCGATGCTTGAGCGGCCACTGCTCGCCCCATTTCATGAAGGCCCGAATCGCGGTGGGCGCGGTGTAGAAGACCGTGACCCCGTAGCGGTCGACGATCTCCCAAAAGCGATCCGGCTCCGGGTGATTGGGGGCCCCCTCGTACATCACCACCGTGGCCCCGTTGACCAGGGGGCCATAGACGATGTAGGAGTGGCCGGTGATCCAGCCCACGTCCGCTGTGCACCAGTAGACGTCCTCGTCCTTGAGGTCGAAGACCAGCTTGGTGGTCAGATAGGTGTAGACCATGTAGCCGCCGGTGGTGTGCAGGACCCCCTTGGGCTTGCCCGTCGAACCCGAGGTGTAGAGGATGAAGAGCGGATCCTCGGCATCCATCCACTCGGCGGGGGCGCGGTCGTCGGCGGCAGCCATCAGCTCGTGGTACCAGTGGTCCCGGCCGGGGACCATCGAGACCGCCTGGCCGGTGCGCTTCACCACCACCACGTGCTCGATGCTGGGGGTGTCCTCGAGGGCCTCGTCGGCGTTGGCCTTGAGCGGGACGATCTGCCCCCGCCGCCAGCCCCCGTCGGCGGTGATCAGGACCTTGGCGTTGGCGTCCTTGATGCGCTCGGCCAGCGCACTCGCGGAGAACCCGCCGAAGACCACCGAGTGGATCGCCCCGATCCGGGCCACGGCGAGCATCGCGATCGCCGCCTCGGGGATCATCGGCAGGTAGATCGTCACCCGATCGCCCTTTTGCACGCCAAGCCCCTTGAGCACGTTGGCGAACTTCTGCACCTCGCGCCAGAGGTCCAGGTAGGTCAGCACCCGCCGGTCCCCGGGCTCGCCCTCCCAGACGATCGCCGCCTTGTTCTTGCGCCAGGTCTTAAGGTGGCGGTCGAGGGCGTTGTGGCTGATGTTGGTCTTGCCCCCCACGAACCACTTGGCGTGGGGGAGGTCCCCCTCGAGGACCCGCTCCCAGGGGGCGAACCACTCGAGCTCCGACGCCACCCGGCCCCAGAACCCCTCGGGGTCGTCCAGGCTTTCCCGATAGAGCGCCTCGTACTCCGCCTCGCTTTTGATATGCGCGCGCTCGCGAAACTCGGGGGGCGGCTCGAAGACGCGGGTTTCTTTTAATACGACCTCGATGCGCTCTTGATCCATTCCTATCGCTCCCTCCTTTTTGTTTTTGTCAAGCCCAGCATACCAGGGGCCGCGCTTGACGCCAAGTGAGCAGACCATTAGAGTTCGAATAACCCACCCGGAGGCGTATGGTTATGCAACCACTGGAGCCGGTTTCCCCTTTGATCCGCCGCTGGCGCAACGCGGCTGCGCGAGACATCGAGGCTCACTGGGCGAACGCCGCCCAGGCCCTGCGCTGGCACAAGACCCCGGAGACGGTCTTCCGCTGGGACGACGACGGCTTTCGCTGGTTCGTCGGCGGGCGGACCAACCTCAGCGAAAACGCCCTCGACCGCCACGTCGAGGCGGGGCGCGGCGGGCACGCCGCCCTGGTCTACCTCAACGAGCGCGGCGAGCGCGTCACGCTAAGCTACGCCCAGCTCTTGAGGCTGGTCGAAGAGGTGGCCTCGGCGCTGCGGCAGCTCGGCGTCGAGCGGGGGGACCGCATCACCCTCTACCTGCCACCGAACGTCGAGGCGATCACGCTCATGCTCGCGGCCACCCGCATCGGCGCGATCCACTCGGTGGTCTTCGCCGGGTTCGGGGTCGGGGCCCTACAAAGCAGGATCGAGGCCAGCGGCTCGCGCTTCGTCTTCACCGCCGACGTCGCCTACCGCAAGGGCGGGGTGGTGCCCTTACAACCGGTGGCCATGGAGGCCGTCGCCGAGCTCGACTTCGTCGAGCGGGTGGTGGTGTTGAACCGCGAGGGGAGCTACGCGCCGGGCCCCAGGACGATGGACTGGGAGGCCTTCCTGGCGCAGGCCCGGGGAACCCCGCCGGTAGCCTCGATGGAGGCCAACGACCCGGCCTTCATCCTCGCCACCTCCGGAACCACCGGCCGGCCCAAACTGGTGGTGCACAGCCACGGCGGCTACGCCACCGGCGTCCTCGCCGCGGCGCGCTGGGTCTACGGCCTTTCGCCCGAGGACCTTTGGTGGGCGACCTCGGACATCGGCTGGATCGTCGGCCACTCCTACATCGTCTATGGCCCCCTGCTTGCGGGGACGACGACGTTTGCCTTCGAAGGGGCGTTCGACGCCGAGACCTTCTGGAAGACGCTGGAGAAGGAGCGGATCAGTGGGGTCTTCACCTCGCCCACCCTGATCCGCCTATTGATGAAGGAGGGGGTCGAACAGGCTCGCGATCGCGATCTCCAAAGCCTCACCCGGGTCTTCTCCGCCGGCGAGGTCCTGAACCCGCCGGCCTGGCGCTGGTTGCAAAAGGAGGTCTTCGGCGACGAGGTGCCGGTCCTCGATCACTGGTGGCAGACCGAGACCGGGGGACCGGTCATCGCCAATCCCTACGGCGTCGACCTGCTGCCCATCAAGCCCGGGGCCGCGGGGCTGCCCCTCGCGGGCATCGAGGTCGCGGTCGTCGACGAACTGGGACGCGAGCTGCCCCCAGGGGAACAGGGCTACCTGGTCATTAAGACCCCCTTCCCGCACCTCACCCGGACGCTTTGGAACGAGCACGGCCGCTACATGGAGACCTATTGGAACCGGTTTCCCGGATCCCGCGTCTACTTCGCCGGGGACGCGGCGACGATCGACGAGGACGGCTACGTGCACTTCTCCGGACGGGCCGACGAAGTCCTCAAGATCGCCGCCCACCGCATCGGCACCATCGAGGTGGAGAGCGCGTTCTTGAAGCACCCCGCGGTCGCCGAGGCGGCGGTGATCGGCAAGCCGCACCCGGAAAAGGGCGAGGTGATCGCCGCCTTCGTCGTCGTGAAGCCCGGTCATACACCGGACCAGGCGCTGGAGGCGGCGCTCCGGGAGCAGGTCCGAAAGGAGCTGGGTCCGGTCGCGGTGATCGGCGATGTGGTCTTCGTGCCCTACCTGCCCAAGACCCGCTCGGGGAAGATCATGCGCCGGGTGCTGCGGGCGATCGTCCAGGAGCGGCCCACCGGCGACGTCTCGACGATCGAGGAACCGGACGCGGTCAGGGCCGCTCGCGAGGCGTGGCGCGCGCATCTGAAGGAGGGTTCAACGGGCGACTAGCCCGAGGACCAAGGAGGGAGGCGGTATGAAGGAGCTCAAGGCGTATTGGCAGAAAAACGTCCAGGTCATCACCATTCTGCTCATCATCTGGGCAGCGGTCTCTTATGGCCTCGCGATCCTCTTGGCGAAGCCGCTGTCCTCGCTTTACGTCGGCAAGCTGCCCTTCCCCTTCTGGGACGCGCAGCAGGGATCGATCGTCGTCTTCGTGATCATGATCTTCGTCTACGCCTGGTACATGGACCGGCTGGATCGCGCGCACGGGGTGGAGGAGTAGCCATGAGCGTGGAGGCCTGGACCTGGATCTTCGTCGGCCTGACCTTCGCCCTCTACCTCTACATCGGTTGGTGGGCGCGGGTACGCGAGACCGCGGGGTTTTACGTCGCCGGACGCGGGGTCCCCGCGATCGCCAACGGCGCGGCCACCGCCGCCGACTGGATGAGCGGCGCGTCGTTCATCTCGATGGCCGGTCTGATCGCCTTTTTGGGCTACGACGGGGCGGTCTACCTGATGGGCTGGACCGGCGGGTACGTGCTGCTGGCGCTCCTGCTCGCCCCCTACCTGCGCAAGTTCGGAAAGTACACCGTTCCCGACTTTATCGGCGACCGCTACTACTCGAATGCCGCCCGCGCGGTGGCGGCGATCGCCACCATCTTCATCTCGATCACCTACGTCGCCGGGCAGATGCGCGCGGTGGGGATCGTCTTCAGCCGCTTTTTGCAAACCGACATCGTCGTCGGGGTCATCGTGGGGATGGCCATCGTGGCCTTCTTCGCCATCCTGGGAGGCATGAAGGGCATCACCTGGACCCAGGTGGTGCAGTACACGGTACTGATCATCGCCTACCTGATCCCGGCCTTCGCCCTGGCCAAGATCCTGACCGGCATCAGCATCCCCCAGATCGCCTTCACCTTCACCGACTTCGCGGTGAAGCTGGACCAGATCCAGCGCGACATCGGGATGGGGTCCTACCTCGAGCCCTTCCAGCGCTTTACCCTCTGGCAGTTCTTCACCATCACCCTGGCCCTGATGGTGGGGACCGCCGGGCTTCCCCACGTGATCATCCGCTTCTACACCGTGCCCAAGGTCCGGGACGCCCGGTGGTCGGCGGGCTGGGCCCTGCTCTTCATCGCCCTCCTCTACACCACCGCCCCGGCCCTCGCGGTGTTCGCCAAGTACAACCTGATCGACACCCTGCACGACAAGCCGATCGCCGAGGTGCGCGAGATCGACTGGGTGAAGAAGTGGGAGGAAACCGGGCTCTTGAAGCTCGCGGACAAGAACAACGACGGCCGGCTGGACTTCAAGAGCGAGGTGACGATCGATCGTGACATCATCGTTCTTTCCACGCCCGAGGTGGCCCGCCTCGCCCCCTGGGTGGTGGGGCTGGTCGCCGCCGGCGGTCTGGCCGCGGCCCTCTCCACCGCCGCCGGGTTGCTCTTGGCGATGTCCAGCGCGGTCGCCCACGACCTCTACTACCGCATCTTCAAGCCCCAGGCCACCGAGAGCGAACGCCTGCGCGCAGGCCGGGCGACGATCTTCGTGGCGATCGTGATCGCCGGGATCTTCGGCATCAAGCCCCCGGGGTTCGTCGCCGAGGTGGTGGCCTTCGCCTTCGGCCTGGCCGCGGCCAGCCTCTTCCCGGCGATCTTCCTGGGCATCTTCGACAAGCGCATGAACCGCGAAGGGGCGATCGCGGGGATCCTGACCGGCCTCTTCTTCACCTTGATCATGATCATCCTCATGCGCTCCACCCGCCTCCTCGGCACGCCGGAACCGATCGTTTCCAGCTTTCTGGGCATGAACGCGCAGGGCATCGGGGTCGCCGGGATGGTGCTGAACTTCATCGTCGCCTACCTGGTCAGCCGGGCCACCCCGCCCCCGCCCAAGGAGGTCCAGGAGATGGTCGAGCGCATTCGGATACCGAAGGGCGCCGGGGAGGCGCATGCCCACTAAGATCAGGGGCCCCGTGCTGGGGCCCCTTCGCTTGCGGGCGCTGCGCCACGCGCTGGGGATGAGCCTGGTGCTGTTCCTCTTCTACATCGCCGCGCACCGGCTCTGGTCCCTGCCCTTCCCCACGCCGCTCGAGCTCTTTCGCATCCTGCTCACCGTGCTGATCGGCACCGCGATCGGCCTGGCCTTCGCCCGGGTCTGGCCGCTCCCCCAGCGGATGGGGTTCGAGCGGGTCCTGCGCACGCTGTTGCTGGTCGTTCCGGTGCTGGGGCTAGGGTTCTTCTGGCAGGCGCTGGTCGACCCCGGCGGAGCACGCGCCTACCACCTGATGCTGGCCCTGAGCGCCTGGCTGGCGTCGGGCCTGATCGTGCGGGAAACGACGTGATCGAGCCCGAGGCCCTGCGCAGCCTGCGCGCCCATCCCCCCTTCGACCAGCTCTCCCAGGCCGGTTGGGAGAAGGTCAAGCGCCACGTGGAGGTCGCCTACCTTCCCCGCGGAACCCGGGTGCTGCACCGGGGCGCGCCGGCGAGCCCCTACCTGTACGTGGTGCGCAGCGGCGCGGTGCGGCTTGAGGAGGCCGGGGAAGCGCTGGCCCACCTCGAGCCCGGGGAGGCGTTCGGCTACCCCTCGATCCTCAGCGGCGAGGTCCGGTTCGACGTCATCGCCGAGGAAGACACCCTGGTCTGGCGCCTCCCGGCGGAGGTGTTTCGCGAGCTCTTGCAAACCGAGCCGGCGTTCGCCGAATACTTCACGCTGGGCCTCGCCGAGCGGCTGCGCCGCCTGCGCGGGGTAAGCGAGGAGGCTGGCTTTTTTGCCCTTCCGGTGCGCGAGCTGATCCGCCGCCCCCCGGTCTTTATCCCCCTCTCGGCGAACGTCGAGGCGGCGGCGCGGCGCATGCGCGAGGAAGGGATCTCCTCGTTGCTCGTCGAGGGCGCGCCGCTGGGGATCCTCACCGACCGGGACCTCAGGAACCGGGTCCTGGCCGAGGGCCGCGGTCCCGACACCCCGATCTCGCAGATCGCGACGCGCCCGGTCAAGACGGTCTCCGCCGAGGCCAGCCTGATGGAGGCCTTGAGCGAGATGATCGCCCTCGGCGTCCACCACCTGCCGGTCGTCGAGGGGGAGCGGGTGATCGGGGTCATCACCGACACCGACCTGCTCGAGACCCAAAGCCGCCACCCGCTCTTCTTGGCCAAGCGGCTGGAACGCGCAACGTCCCTCGACGACCTAAAGGGCTACGCCCGGGAGATCGCGCGCCTGGTGCGGCAGCTCTTTTCCGCGGGCATCGACACGCCGGCGATCGGGCGGATCGTGGCTCAGACCCACGACGCCTTGATCCGCAAGATCCTCGCCCTCGGGGAGAGCACGCTTGGCCCCGCCCCGGCGGCCTACGCGTTCATCGTCTTTGGCTCCGAGGGGCGGCGGGAGCAGACCCTGCCCACCGACCAGGACAACGCCCTGATCTACGCCGACGGCGGCGACCCCGCCTACTTCGAGGCCCTCGCCGAGCACGCGGTCAAGGGCCTCCTCGCCGCGGGGTTTCCCGAGTGCCCCGGGGGCTACATGGCCACCCGCTGGCGGGGCCCGCTCAGCGTGTGGGAAGCGCGCTTTAGGGGCTGGATCGAAACGCCCGAGCCCGAGGCCCTGCTCAAGGCGGCGATCTTCTTCGACCATCGCCGGGCCACGGGCGGGCTGGACCTCTCGACCCTGGAGACCATCCTGACGGAAAGCCAGCACCACACGCTGTTTCTCGCCCACCTGGCTCGGGAGGCGCTGCGCTTTCGCCCACCGCTGGGCGCGTTTGCCCGCCTGGTGGAACGGGAGGGAGGCATCGACCTCAAGGAAGGGGGCATCGCCCCGATCGTCGGCCTGGCCCGGGTCCGGGCCCTGGCCGCGGGCGTGCGCGAGCGGCCGACGCTCGAACGGCTCAAGGGCACCGCCGGGAAGACCCTCTCCGAGGAGAGCGCCGAGGTCCTCGCCGAGGCGTTTCGCTTCTTACTGGACCTGCGCCTCAAGCACCAGCTCGAGGACCTGGCCGCCGGTCGCCCGACGACCCACCGCGTGCGGCTCAAGGCCCTGTCAAGCCTCGAGCGCAAGCACCTCAAGGAGGCCTTCGTGGCCATCCGCGAGGCGCAGCGTGCCCTCGCCGCCGACTACCCCCTGCCATGAGGCCCAACCCGCCGCTCGACCGCCTCAGCGCGGTGGCCCTGGACCTCGAGACCTCCGGGCTCAACCCCAAGAAGAACGAGATCCTCTCGGTCGGGCTGGTACCCCTGGAGGGAAGGGCGATCCGCCTCGGCGAGGCCTTCTACACCCCGGTCCGCCCCGCGCGCATGCCCGACGAGGCCAGCTTGAGGATCCACCAGCTGGTCCCCGAACAGCTCGAGGCCGCCCCGAGCCTCGAAGCCATCCTCCCGGAGATCGAGGCCCGCTTGAAGGGCCGCGCCTTGATCGTGCACCACGCCCCGCTGGACCTGGCCTTCCTGCGGCGGGCGCTGGGCCGGCGGCGCCTGCGCGCGCCGGTCATCGACACCCTCAAGCTGACCCTGAGGCTGAACGCGCGGCAGGCCTTCTACGCCCCCAACGCCGCCCTGCCGACGGAGCTCGAGGCCCTGCGCGCGGCGCTCGGCCTGCCCCCGCACAAGGCCCACCACGCGCTCGAGGACGCGATCGCCACCGCCGAGGTCTACCTGGCCCTCTGCGAACGGCTGGGCGCCGCCCGCCTACGCCAGGTGCTCTAGGAAGTGGAGGGCGAACCAGGACCGCAACCCGGGCCAGGCCGCCTCCCCCATGCGCATCAGGTAGACGACCTCCCCGGGCTCGCGGCGGAACCAGGTGTACTGGCGCTTGGCGTAGCGCCAGACCGCGCGCCAGTCGGCCTCGATCGCGGCCTCGAGGTCGTACTCGCCGCGGAGGTAGCGCACCACCTCCTTGTAGCCGATCGCCTGCAACGCGGTCGGCATCGTCGGGTAGCGGTCGAGGAGGCCCTTGACCTCCTCGACCAGACCGGCCTCGAACTGGGCGCGCGCCCGGCGCTGGATGCGGGGCAGGAGCTGTTGGCGCTCGGGCCAGAGGACGAGCTTCTTGTAGCGAAACCGCGGCGGCTTCTTGGGCAGCGCCTTGGACGGGCGGCCGGTGGCCCGCAGGATGAAGAGGGCGCGCAAAAGGCGCCGGGGGTTTCGGCCCACCCTTTGCGCGTCCTCCGGGCTTGCGCGTGCGAGCTCGGCGAGGAGCGCGTCCATGCCCCGCGCGTGGAGCTCGCGTTGCAGCGCGGCTTCGAGCTCGGGGTCGGGCGGTGGGAGCAGGTGGTGCCCCTCGGAAAGCGCCCGCACGTAGTAGCCGGTCCCCCCGACGACGAGGGGCAAGCGGCCGCGGGCGAGGACCCCGGCGATCGCGGCCTCGGCGAGCGCGACGTAGCGCACCACGCTCATCGCCTCGTCGGGCTCGAGGACGTCGACCAGGTGATGAGGGACCTCGGCACGCTCTTCGGGGCTGGGCTTGGCGGTGCCGATGTCCAGCCCGCGATAGACCAGGGTCGCGTCGGCGTTGACGAGCTCGAGCCCGTGCTCCTGGGCCAGGCGAAGCGCCAGGGCGCTCTTTCCGGTCGCGGTGGGACCGGTAAGCACGGGGATGACCGGGGTCATGCTAGGCGGGCCGGACGACGTGGCAACGCCGGCAGCGGGGCTCGTAGGTCTCCGCCGCCCCCACCAGGACCACCGGGTCGCCATAGCGGGCGGGCTCACCGTCGATCAGCCGCTGGGTGCGCGTTGCCGGGGCCCCGCAACGCACGCAGACCGCGGTCAGCTTCTCGACGAACTCCGCCCGGGCAAGGAGCGCGGGCATGGGGCCGAAGGGCTCCCCGCGAAAGTCCATGTCCAGCCCGGCGACGATGACCCGCACGCCGGCGTCGGCGAGCTTCTCGACGAGCGCGACCAGATCAGGGTCAAAAAACTGGGCCTCGTCGATCGCCACCACGTGAGGGTAGGGGCGATCGAGCGCCTCAAAGAGGGCGGCGCTGTCCCCGATGGGCAGGGCCTCGGCACGGCGGCCGTCGTGGCTGACCACGTCGGTCTTGTGGTAGCGATCGTCCAAAGCGGGCTTGAAGACCTGCACCCGCTGCCCGGCGATGAGCGCGCGCTTGACCCGGCGGATCAGCTCCTCGGACTTGCCCGAGAACATCGGTCCGGCGATGACCTCGATCCAGCCGGTGTTGGGAAAGAGGGGGGCAATCGGCATACGAAAACGCCCGCACAAGGCGGGCGAGCGGAACCTCAGGCCTTCTTCCGCCGCTTGAGGTTTTGCTTGTAGGCGTCGCCGAACCGGCGCTGGAAGCGCTCGACGCGCCCTTCGGTGTCCACGAAGCGTTGCTGGCCGGTAAAGAACGGGTGGCAGGCCGAGCAGACCTCGACGTGAATCTCCGGCTTCACCGAGTAGGTCTCGATCACGTTGCCACAGCCGCAGATGATGCGTGCGGGAACCAGTTTGGGATGGATCTCTGCCTTCATCACGCCTCCTTTGCGCACGGTCTTGGTCGTGCGCCAAGCCGTCTTAGCTTATCAGCGGGCGGCGACGGCTGCAAGCGTCGTAAACTAAGAAGCGATGCGACGCCTACGCCTTGCCCCGCTCTTTGGCCTGGCCGCGCTCCTTGCGGCCTGCACCCTGCCTCCGGTCTCGGTGAAGCTCGATGACCTCGACCTGCCCCTGGCCAACACCGGCGGCCAGGTCGTGCTCAAGGCCGTCCAGCACGACCCCTTGCCCGCAGGCCAGATCGCAAGCATCAAGGTCACCGGCGAGGCCAGCTTCGATCAACCGGTGAGCGCGACGTTGACCTTCTACGCGACCACCGAGCTCGGCGGCCTCTGCACCGACTTCGGCGGCTACGCGCTCTGTCCGGAGGACGCGGTCACCCAGGTGAGCGATCCCGTCGCGTTTAACGGCGAGGCCGGGCCCAAGCCCTTCGCGATCGACAAGAACACCCAGGTCCTGGCCGAGGGCCTGAACCAGGGCTCGGTCTACCTGGGGGTGAAGGTGGAGGGGGCGGTCAGCCAAACCCTCCACCTCAAGAACATGGTCGCCCAGGTTCAGGTGCGCCTGCCCTAGCTACTCCAGCCAGCGTCGCCAGGCGCTGAGCGGCTGCACCCCGACCCGTTTCTCCCCGTCGACGAAGAAGGTCGGGGTGCCGTCGACGCCGAGCGCCGCGGCCAGCTTCTGGTCGAAGCGCACGCGGTCCGCGACCTTGGGGTCGTCGAGGCAGGCCGAGAGCGCCTGGGTATCCAAGCTCAGCTGACGGGCATAGTCCAAGAGCAAGCGGTCGAGCACCGCCCCGGAACGTCCCCGCCAGGCCTCGTTGGCCCGGAAGAGCAGGGTGTGGAAGGGCAGAAAGCGTGCCCGGTCCTGATCGTAGACGCAGGCCGCGGCCACGCTCGCGCGAAAGACGTCGGGCTGGTTTTGAAAGGGCAGGGCGCGGAAGACGTAGCGCGCCTTGCCGGTCTCCACGTAGTCCCGGACCAGCACGGGGAGGATGTTCAGGGCATGGTTCTTGCAGTGCGGGCAGAGGTAGTTGGAGAACTCGACGACGGTGTGCGGCGCGTTCTGATCGCCAATGACGATGTGGGCCTTCAAGAGGGGATCGGGGTTCTCGATCTCCGTGGTCGGGGATGAAGCGGCCCGACGCTGACCCAGAAGGTAGACGCCGCCGATGGCCAGGATCGCGATCACGCCAATGACGAGGAAGAGGGTTCGCTGCATGGCCCCCATGCTACTTCCACTGCAGGTGATAAAGCTCAACCACCTCGTCGGAGGTCGTGGCCTCCTCGGGGCCCTTGTCGTCGCGGTAGCGGAGGAAACGCGGGAAGCGCAGCGCCAAGCCCCGGCCGGGCTTGACCTTGCCGTAGGCGCAGGTGTGGTTGGGGCTGAGGGTGATCTCCTGGGCCTCGACCTCGATCACCTGGGCGGGTTCGAACCAGACATCGGGCTCGAGGAAGGACCAGACCCGGGACGGCCGTGCTTCGCGGCGCAGCGCGTCGAGGCGCTCGGGGAGGATCCGCTGCAGGTCCTCGTCGGTAAAGCCCGAGCCCAGCTTGGAGATCGTCTCGAAGCGGTCCTCCTCGGGGTTGTAGGTGGCCACGAGGAGCGAGCCGTAGGTCCCGCTGCGCCGGCCCCGCCCCCACCAGGCCCCGACGATCACCACGTCCAGGGTATCGGCCAGCCGGCCCCCGGCGGCGCGCTTGAACTTCACCCACTTGAAGCCTCGCTTCCCGGCCTCGTAGTTGGCGTCGGGTTTTTTGCACATCAACCCCTCGGTCCCGGCCTCGAGCGCCTCGTCGAAGAAGGTCTCGAGGGCCTCGGTGGTCTCGATCCAGCGCCGGGTCGAGGGCTCGAAGCGCTCGGCCACTGGAACGAAGGCCTCGAGCCGTTCGCGCCGCTCGCTGTAGGGCAGGTCGATCAACGCCTCGCCGTCGAGGTAGAGGAGCTCGAAGACGAAGGCCTTGACCGGGTACTTCTCGGCGAGCTCCGGGGTGAAGTGCTTGACCTTGCGGTTCAGGACGAACTGGAAGGGCAGCATCTCCCCGGAGTCGGGGTCGAAGACCACCGCCTCGGCCTCGAGGATGTAGCGTCCTTTGAGGGAAGCCTTGAAGGCCTCGAGGAGGTCCGGGTACTGATGGGTGATGTTCTCGATGCGCCGGGAGAAGACCCAAAAGCGCTCGCCGTCGTGGTGGACCTGGACCCGCTCCCCGTCGTACTTGTACTCGGCGTAGTGAGGGCCGAGCTTCTTGACGATGGCCTCGGCGTTGGGCAGGCGCTCGGCGAGCATCATCCGGATCGGCTTACCGATCTGCACCCCGACGTTCTCCAGCGCTTCGATGCCCTTGAGGGCCAGCTCGGCGACGTAGGCCAGGTCCGAGGTCAGGTTGTAGGCGCGCTCGAGCAGCGGCCGGTGCTTGCGGTCCCCAAGCACCGCCTGGGCCAGGGCCTCGAGGATCGTCGCCTCGCCGACGCCGAGCCTGAGCCGGCCGGTGACGATGCGCAGGATGTAGGCCGCCTCCAGCGGGGTGCCGCGGCCGATCAGTCGGGCCAGCCGCTCGCGTTTTCGCAGCTGGGAGCCGGGCCCGCTGTCCTGGGCTAAGGCCAAAAGCTCCTGGTAGACCTCGAGCAGGGGCAGCCCGCCCTCTTCCTTGGAAGGAAGGAGCTCGAGCGCCGCCCGTCCCACGTCGCCGAGCTCACGGACCTTCTGCCAGACGGCATCCTCCGGCGCGCCGAGCGCCAGGGCCAAGGCCTTTGCGGCCTCCTTCTCCGCCACCCCGAACTCCAGCCCCTCGAACTCCGGGGCCACGCTACCGGTCAAGAGCAGCACCGCCTTCGGCAGCTCCTCGGCCTCGAGCTCGGCGAAGAGCTCGGAGAGCAAGCGGATGATCTCCAGACGGCTGCTTTCTTGCTCGATGCGGGCCAGGTACTCGGCAAAACGCTTGAAGGTCATGCCTTACTTTAATATCTGCCTTGTGCGGGTTCTGGCGATCGACACCGCGACCCCTTACCTGGTCTTGGGCCTCGAGACGGCGGAGCTCGCGGTGCGCCTGGAGCGGCGCCACGGCGAGCGCCTGCCCGAGGTCTTGAGGAGCTTTTTGAAAGCCGAAGGCCTGGCGCTCGAGGCCATCGAGGGCATCGCGGTGGGCCAGGGGCCCGGCTCTTACACCGGCCTCCGGGTGGGGGTGGCCTTCGCGCTGGGGCTGGCCCGGGGGCTTGGCCTCCCCGTCGTCGGCATCGACACCCTGCTGGCGGTCGCTGCCCGGCGCACCGGCCAGGTCGCGGCCGGCCTCCTGGCCCGAAACCAGCAGGTCTACGCCGGAGTGTACCGGGTCGAACCGGAGCGAGTCGAGGTCGAACGGGCCCCCTTCAAAACGGACCTCGCGGGGTTTGCCACGCTCCCCGGCTGCCACCTCCTCGATGCCCCGCCCTCGGGCCGCGCGCTCTCCCGCCTGGGCGCAAGGGCCCTTAGGGCAGGCCGGTCAGGCATCACCCCCCGCTACCTCTGATGCTGCTATGGTGGGGGGCATGAAACGCGGATGGCTACTCTTCCTGGGACTCTTCCTGACGCTTTCAGCAGCTGCCAAGAGCCTGCCGGCCATGGCCCCGGCGGGAGCGGTCTTCGGGCTGTATACCCGTCAGCTGAGCGTCAAGAAAGCCTATTTGGTGGACGTGCAGGCCGAGCTGTTGCGCCAGCGCCTGACCCTTTCGGACCTGGTCGCGGAGCTGGCCGGCAATGCGGACAAGGCCACGATCGAAAAGGAGATCGGCCCCTTCCTCAGCCTCTTTTCCCTGGATCTGGTGGGTGAGGAAGGCCTGGTCGCGGTCTACCCGGACGGCAGCCTGCTCGCCCTGGCCCGGCCCTCGGCGGCCAAGCGCGAGGAGATCCTGAGCCAGGTGAAGGCGCTGCTGCCGGAGGCGAAGGCCCAGGCGGGTTGGATGGTGGCGCCTTTGAAGCTTGACGCGCTCAAGGACTACCCCCTCCTCGCCGGCTACCGGGACCGCACCCTGCTCCTGGCCTCCCCCACGGCCTTTCAGCGTATGACCGCGGGAGGGGACGGCCTCTCGCTTCCCCTCAAGGGGGATCTGCTCGTCTTCTTCGATGCCCGGCCCCTGCACCCACTGCTCCAAAGCCTCTCCAGGAACCTCCCCCCGGAGATGCTGACCCTCTTGGCCACCCCGAGGCTCTATGCGAGCAGTGTCACCCTCGAAAAGAACGGTGTCTCCAGCAAGACCCGCTTCGACCTCGACCCGAATGGCGACCTGGACCTGATCGCGCTCTTCCGCGACGCCCCGGAGGCCTGGGACCCCGGCGGGCTGCCGCAGGGGCTCAGCGTGGCCAGCTACAGCCTCTCGATGCCCGCCCTGCAACGGCTGCTCCTACGCCTGGGGTTCCAGCAGCTGGATCTCAGCGCCTTCGGGGATCGCCTGGCGCTGGTGACGGTGGACATCGAAACCGACCCGGTCAAGGCGCAGACCAACCCCTTGGGCGACCTGATCCTGCTCTTGGAGGCCAAGGACGGGGTGACCGCGGAGACCACCGTCCTCTCCTGGCTGCAACTGGCTGCGGCCATGGCCACCCCCGAGGGCCAGGGCGGGTTCCGCGTCGAAAAGGTTGAGGTCCGGGGCCACACGGGGAAGCGGGTTTACTGGGGCCTGGGCCAGCCGCTCTACGTCTTCGAGCTCGGCGACCGGGTCGCGATCGCGACCAGCGATCGCGCGGCGAACGCGCTCTTCGGCACGAAGCTCAGTGCGCACCCGGACTACCAGCGCTACCGCGACGCCTGGCCCAAGGGGGCGACGATGAAGAGCTTTTCCGACAACCGGAAGACGCTGTTGAAGTCCATCGCCTCCATCCTCCGCACCCTGCCGACGACCCTCAACGACGCGGGGAGCGCCAAAGCCGTCGAGGACATCACCCAGCGCTTCGAGCGCTTCGTCCGCTATTTGGCTGAAAAGAGCGGGGTCGGCGTCGGCTACCTCCGGCCCGCCGACGGCGGCCTGATCGGAGCGGGCTGGAGCGAGGTGCGTTGGTAAGCCTGAGCCGACCTGAGCTGCTCTGGCTCTTGCCCCTGCTCTGGGGCCTGCTCTACTGGCTCGAACGGCGCCGGCGGCCCGGGATGACACCGGCCACCGGCGTCTTCCTCTGGAAGGCCGCGATTGGCCGGCGACGGCGACCCCGTCTCAACCTGAGCTTCGTCCTGCTCGCGACCGCGGTGGGGCTGGCCGTTCTGGCCCTGGCGCGCCCCACCCGCCCCTCAAGGGGGCCCTTGATCCTGGTGCTCGACGCCTCGGCCTCGATGGCTGCGGGTCACCGCTGGCAGGACGCCCTCGCCGCGGCCCGCACCCGGCTGACCGGCCGCAGGACCGCGGTGGCGGTGCGCGCCGGCCTGACCCCGACGACCGTTGGTCCTGCGGCGGGAACCGCGTTGATCGCGACCATCACCCGCTGGCGGCCGGGGGACCGCGAAGCGGACCTCGACGCGGCGATCGCCGCAGGCCTGGCCCGGCTCCCGAACGCCAGGGTCCTGGTAATCGGAGATGACGAAGACGCCGAGGTCAACGTCGCCGCCGACGAACCCAACGTCGGCCTCACCGCTTTGCGCCCGGGCCTGGTCGCGGTGGGCAACGCCGGCCCCGACCCGGTGACGGCACGGATACGGGTGGCCGGTGAGACGCGCTCGCTGCGGCTCCCGCCCCGGGCGTTCGTGGCCCTGGACGTGCCCCGGCTGCGACGCTTCCTTGCCGAGCTCCAAGGCGAGGACGCCCTGGCCCTCGATGACCGCTCCTGGTATCGCGAGCGACCCCTCGTTGCCCGGGTGACCGTCGAGGACCCCGGTCTGGCGCGTGCCCTGGCCCTGCTCGGCGTGCGCCAGGCGGGTAAGGCCGAGCTCAGCATCCGGGAAGGCACCCCGGAGGCCACCCCGAAGACGCCCACCCTCTACTTCGCCAAAAGGGCCTTGGGCCGGGCGCGGGTCGTGGACCGCGACCCGGCCAACCCCTTCCTTTACGGCGCGGCGCTCTTGGGAAGCCGCCTTCCCATCCCCCCCAAAGCCCCCCCGCCCTGGCGGCCGATCGTGCTCGGGGACGACGGCGTGGGGCTGATCTACGCCGATCGCGAGAGCCTCTACCTGCCACCGCTGCCCGAGCTGCGCGAAGCGCCCTTTTTCCCGGTCTTGCTCTACAACTTCCTTGCCCCCCATCGCCGCGACGCGCGCCCCCTGGGCGCCGACGGGGTGCGCGTCCCCGACGAGCGCCACGTGCTCGAGGCCCCCTTCGAGACCCTCCTGCCCAGGCCCAGCCCCAACCGAGCGGCCCCCTCCGACGACCGGGAACCGCTGCTAACCTGGCCCCTCCTCCTTGCAGCGGCCCTCCTGGTCGCCGAAGCCCTACACTCAAGGCATGTGGGTACGACCGCTCTCCGAAGAAGACGCCCCCGCCCTTCGTGACCTCGAGGCCCGGCTCCGCCCCGGAGACGCCAAGCCCCGCGCCAACCTCGCGGCGCTGCGTTTTTTCGCCCGCACCGGACACAGCTTCGTCGCCGAGGAGGCGGGCCGCGTCCTGGGCTTCGTCCTCGCCCAGGCCCTCTGGCAGGGGGACCGGGCCACGGTCCTCGCCACCCGCCTGCTCGCCGAGGAGGCAGCCCTGGCGCCGATCCTAAACGCGCTCGTCAAGTCCGCTTACGACGCCGCGGCCTACGAGGTGGCCCTCTTGAGCCCGGAGGAGACCCCCCTGGCCCGGGCCGCGCTGGACGCCGGCTTCTACCCCGGACCCCGGCTCTATGCCCGCCGACTGGGCTCGGCCTCGGGCCAGCGCGGGGTCTTAGAATGACCGGCATGAACCGGGTGTTGCTGGGCGTTCGCGGGGTCGAGCAGGCCGAGCAGATGGAGCGCATCGTGCGCACGCTCTCCCACCTCGAGGGGGTGAAGAAGGTAGAGGCCGGTCAGCTCGGGCAGGTCCTCGTCGAGTACGACCCCCACCAGCTCACGGTGATGGACCTGATCCGGGCGATTCGTGAGGAGGGCTTCCTGGCCGGGATGCTGTAGATGCTAAACTGAACGGGACGCGCGGGGCGCTCCCCGCGAGATCACAACGCCACCCCTAAAACCCTTCCCGTCCCGCCCCGTTTGGGGGCAGAAAGGAGCACGCAGTGTACAAGGACGCCTTTGGCACGCTAAAGACGCTAGACACCAAGGCCGGCAAGGTGCGCTACTTCGACGTCATGGAGCTCGAGCGCCAGGGGATCGCTGAGGTCTCGAAGCTCCCCTTCTCCATCCGGGTGATGCTGGAGAGCCTGCTGCGCAACGTCGACGGCTACCAGGTCACCGAGGAGGACGTGGTCAACCTGGCCAACTGGAAGCCGGAGCCGGGCACGATCAACGTCCCCCTGAAGCTCGCCCGGGTGGTGCTGCAAGACTTCACCGGGGTCCCCGCGGTCGTGGACCTGGCGGCGATGCGCAGCGCGATGGCCCGCTTCGGGCGCGACCCCGAGCGGATCAACCCGATCGTGCGCTCCGATTTGGTGATCGACCACTCGGTCCAGGTGGACTTCTTCGGGACCGTCTACGCCTTCAAAAAGAACGCCGAGCTGGAGTACAAGCGCAACCGCGAGCGCTACAGCCTGCTCAAGTGGGGCCAGAAGGCGCTCGACAACTTCTCCGTCGTCCCACCGGACCAGGGGATCATCCACCAGGTGAACCTCGAGTACCTGGCCAAGGTGGTGATGACCGCAAAGGACGGCGACGTCACCTACGCCTTCCCGGACTCGCTGGTGGGCACCGATAGCCACACGGTGATGATCAACGGCCTCGGCGTGCTCGGCTGGGGCGTGGGGGGCATCGAGGCCGAGGCGGTGATGCTCGGCCAGCCCTACTACATGCTCGCCCCCAAGGTCGTGGGCTTCAAGCTCACCGGCGAGCTCCCCGAAGGAGCCACCGCCACCGACCTGGTGCTGACCGTCACCGAGCTTTTGCGCAAGCACGGGGTGGTCGGGAAGTTCGTCGAGTTCTACGGCCCCGGGGTGGCCAAGCTCCCCCTCGCGGACCGGGCGACGATTGCCAACATGGCCCCGGAATACGGCGCGACGATGGGCTTCTTCCCAGTCGACGAGGAGACCCTCGCCTACCTGCGGCTCACCGCCCGGCCCGAGGCGCTCATCGACCTCGTCGAGCGCTACACCAAGGCCACCGGCCTCTTCCGCACCGGCGAGGAAGCGACCCGCTACTCGGAGCACGTCGAGCTCGACATGAGCACCGTCGAGCCCAGCCTGGCCGGGCCCAAGCGGCCCCAGGACCGGGTGCCGATGGCCCAGGTCAAGACCAGCTTCAAGGAGCACCTGACCAAGCCGATCACCGAGCGCGGGTTCGGCCTGAGCCCCGAGGCGCTGGACAAGAAGGCGCTGGTCAAGCGCCCCCACGAGGAGTTCGAGCTCTCCCACGGCTCGGTGGTGATCGCGGCGATCACCTCCTGCACCAACACCTCGAACCCCTCGGTGATGATCGGGGCCGGTCTGCTGGCGAAGAAGGCGGTGGAGGCGGGGCTCGACGTCCCCCCCTGGGTCAAGACCAGCCTGGCCCCGGGCTCCAAGGTGGTCACCGACTACCTCGAGCGCTCCGGACTCCTGCCCTTCCTGGAAGCGCTTCGCTTCCACCTCGTCGGCTACGGCTGCACCACCTGCATCGGCAACTCCGGCCCGCTCCCCGACGACATCCGCGAGGCGATCGAAAAGGAAGACCTGGTCGCCGCAGCGGTCCTCTCCGGCAACCGCAACTTCGAGGGCCGGGTGAACCCCCACGTCAAGGCCAACTACCTGGCCAGCCCGATGCTGGTCGTGGCCTACGCCTTGGCCGGGCGCATCGACGTCAACCTCGCCGAGGAGCCCCTCGGCCACGACCCCAACGGCGAACCGGTCTACCTCAAGGACATCTGGCCCAGCCAGGCGGAGATCCAGGAGGCGATCCGCGAGAGCCTGGACCCCGAGATGTTCAAGGAGGAGTACGCCCGGGTCTTCGAGGGCGACGAGGCCTGGCAGGCGCTTGCCGCGCCCACCGGCAAGCTCTACGAGTGGGACCCCAACTCCACCTACATTCAGGAGCCGCCCTTCTTCAAGGACATGCCGCTCGAGCCCGAACCCCCCAGGAACATCGAGGGGGCACGGATTCTGGCGCTCTTCGGCGACTCCATCACCACCGACCACATCTCCCCCGCCGGGGCGATCCCGCCCGAGTCCCCTGCCGGCCGCTACCTGCTCGAGCGCGGGGTGCCGGTGCACGAGTTCAACACCTACGGCTCCCGCCGCGGCAACCACGAGGTGATGATGCGCGGCACCTTCGCCAACATCCGCATCAAGAACCTGATGCTCGGGGGCAAGGAGGGGGGCTTCACGATCAAGTACCCGGAAGGCGAGGAGATGTGGATCTTCGACGCGGCCATGCGCTACAAGGAGGAGGGGCGGCCGCTGGTGGTCCTCGCCGGCAAGGAGTACGGGACCGGCTCCTCGCGCGACTGGGCCGCGAAGGGCCCGGCCCTGCTCGGGGTCAAGGCGGTCATCGCCGAGAGCTTCGAACGCATCCACCGCTCCAACCTGGTGGGGATGGGGGTGCTGCCCCTCGAGTTCATGCCCGGGGATTCCTGGCAGGGCCTCGGCCTCAAGGGCGACGAGGTGCTCGACGTCCTCGGGATCGACGAGGGCCTTTCGCCGCGCAAGACGCTCACCGTCCGCGCCACCCGCCCCGACGGGACCCAGCTCGAGTTCCCGGTCATCGCCCGCCTCGACACCCCGGTCGAGGTCGACTACTACACCAACGGGGGTATCCTGCAAACGGTGCTGCGAAAGCTCCTGCGGGAAGCGACCAAGACCCAGGCCTAACGCCAGAGGCCTTACCTTGGGCGGCCGGTGCTATCCGGCCGCCCTTTTGGATCGCTAAGCTAAGGGCGTGCGCGCCTACGTGGGGCTCTACACCGCCCGCCTGGAGATGCCCTGGGTTCGCAGCCTGAAGGAAAAGCGGGCATTGGTGCGGCCTGCGATCGAGCGGATCCGCGCCCGCTTCCCGGTCTCCGCGGCCCGTCTCGAAGGCCAAGACGCCCACACCTGGGAGGTGGTGGGCCTCACCCTGATCGGCCAGGACGCCGCCTGGGTCGAGGAGACGCTCAAAAAGGCGGCGGCCTTCCTCGCCGCCCAGGGGGAGTACCGGGTCGTCGAGGAAGGCCTCGAGGTCCTGCTCTGGGAGCTATAGCCGCTCGACCGCGAGCGCGGTCGCGCCCCCGGTGCCGTGGCAGATCGCGGCCAGGCCGCGGGTCTTTGCCTCGGTTTCGAGGGCGTTGAGCAAGGTCACCACGATCCGCGCCCCGGAGGCGCCGATGGGGTGGCCGAGGGCGATCGCGCCGCCGTAGACGTTGAGCTTGTCGTAGGGCACGCCAAGGACGCGGTTGAAGAGGACGCTGTTGAGCGCGAAGGCCTCGTTGTTCTCGATCAGGTCGAAGTCCTCAAGCCCCATCCCCAGGCGGTCCAAGAGCGCCTTGACCGCCGGGATCGGTGCCTCGGGAAAGCGCCAGGTCTCCCCCGCGCGCATCGAGCCGCCGAGGAGCCGCGCGATCGGGGTCAGGCCATGGGCCTCGAGCGCCTCGGCGCTGGCCAAAAGCAGCGCCGCCGCGCCGTCCGAGATCTGGCTGGAGTTGCCGGCGGTGAAGCGGCCGTCGGGTTTGAACGCCGGGCGCAGCTTGGCCAGGGTCTCCATCGTGGTGTCGGGACGGATCCCCTCATCCCGGTCGAGCACTACCGGCCCCTTCTTCGTCCTGACCTCGATGGGGGCGATCTCCTTGGCGAAGATGCCCTTCTCGGTGGCCGCGTGGGCGCGCTTATGGGAGAGGTAGGCGACCTCGTCCAACGCCTCGCGCTCCACCCCGTAGGCCTCGGCGAGGCGCTCGGTCTCCACCCCCATCGGCTCGCCGGTCATGGGGTCGGTCAGGCCGTCGTAGAGCAAGAGGTCCTTGACCTCCTCGGGGGCCCCGAGGAGGAACTTGTACCCCCAGCGGGCCCGGTGGGAGAGCAGGAAGCCGGCCTGGCTCATCGACTCCACGCCCCCGGCGAGGACCAAGTCCGCGTCGCCGGCGCGGATCGCCTGGGCACCCGAGAGCAGCGCCATCATCCCCGAGGAGCAGACCATGTCCACCGCGTAGCCATCCTTCTCCTTGGGAATGCCGGCCTTGAACGCCGCCTGGCGCGGGATCAGCTGCCCGTGGCCGCCGCGCAGGACGTTGCCGAAGACGTAGAAGTCGAGCGCCTCGCCGCTAACGCCCGCGCGCTCCAGCGCGGCCTTCATGGCGTGGGCTGCGAGGTCCGAGGGGGCCTTGTCCTTCAGCGAACCCCCAAACCGCCCGATGGGGGTTCGCGCCGCGGAAACGATGAAGACATCACGCATGGCCCTATCCTACCCCTTGCCCGGGGTCGGGAAGGCGTGCTAGACTAGATTTGATAAAGGATATATTAGGTTTTTTGAAAGGAGGTAGCGATGCGGACCTACGTGCGGAAGGTGTTGGCAGCGGCGAACGTGCGGGGCAACCTCGAGCACCTCAACCGGCTCGAGGAGGTCATCCCGAACCTCGACGTCGACGCGATCGCCCTGGTCGGGGACCTCGCAGGCAAGGAAAAGAAGGCCGAAACCTACCGGGAAGTCTTCAAGACCCTGGCCAAGCTCCACAAGCCGGCCTTCTACGTTCCCGGACCCAACGACGCCCCGATCCACGAGTACCTGCGCGAAGCCTACAACATCGAGGTGGTCTTCCCCTTCCTGCACGGGGTTCACGGTACCTTCGGCTTCGCCCCCGGCTACGTGGTCTTCGCCGGTATGGGCGGGGAGATCGTCGACGACCCCGACGAGATCCGAGAAGAGATCACCCGCCTGCGCTACCCCGGCTGGGAGGCGGAGTACCGGCTGAAGGTGCTGCGCGAGCTCAAGGACTACCAAAAGGTCTTCCTCTTCGCCACCAAGCCCGAGCACAAGGGCCTCGGCGAGGCTGGAAGCGAGGAGGTGGCGGAGCTGATCAAGACCTTCAAGCCGCGGGTCGCGATCGTCGCCGGACCCAACCTGCCTGGCGCGGACATCAAACACGAGATGCTCGGGCGCACCTTGGTGGTGATGCCCGGCTCGCTCGACGAGGGCGACTTCTCGGTGGTCGACGTCATCGATCAGACCTTCGAGACCGGCAACGTCCGCTAGCAAAAGGGCCTTCCGGGGCGGGACCTTTCCCGCCCCGGCACGTTTTTACTGGGTCGAGAGGGTGTTGATGATCTGGAAGAGCGGCAAGAACATGCCGGCCACGATCATCCCCACGATCGCCCCGAGGAAGATGATCATCAAGGGCTCGATCGCCGCGGTCAGGGCGGAGACGGTCTCGTCGACCTCGCGCTCGTAGAAGTCCGCGACCTTCTGCAGCATCGCGTCCAGCGCACCAGTCTCCTCGCCGATCCGGATCATCGAGGAGACCATCGGGGGGAAGATCTCCGGATAGGCGGCGAGCGTCGCGGAGAGCGGCTCGCCGACCTGAACCGAGCTCTTGGCCTCGTCCAGGATGTCCTCTACCACCGCGTTGCCGGCGGTGCCCTTGGTGATGTCCACGGCCTCGATGATGTTCACGCCGCTGTGCAAGAGGAGGCCCAGCGTGCGGGAAAAGCGCGCCAAGGCGCTCTTTTTGTTGAGCGTCCCAAAGACCGGTAGGCGCAGCTTGATGCGGTCGACCACCCGCCGCCCCCGGGGCGTGCGGTAGAAGCGGTTGTAGGCAAAGCCGAGGAGGATCGCCGCGATCACGATGTACAGGGTGCTCGAGCGCAAGAAGTCCGAGACCGCGATCAAAAAGCGGGTGAGCAGCGGCAGCTCGGAGCCGAGGTCGGTGAGGATCTGAGCGAACTGGGGCACGATCCCCGTCAGCAGGAAGTAGGTCACCAGGATGGCGAAGACGAAGACGATCGCCGGATAGGTCATCGCCGACTTGATCTTGCCCCTGAGCTCCAGATCCTTTTCCAAAAAGGTCGCCAGCCGGTCCAGGATCGCGTCGAGGTTGCCCGAGGCCTCCCCCGCCCGGACCAGGTTGACGTAGAGCCGGTTAAAGATCGGGTGCTTTTCCAGGGCGTCGGAGAAGGACATCCCCGCCTCGACGTCGTCGCGAATCGCCTTCAAGATCTTCTTGAACTTCTTGTTCTCGGTTTGCTTTTCCAAAATCGAGAGGGCCTGGACGATCGGCAAGCCGGCACCCATCATCGTCGCCAGCTGTCGGCTGAAGATCGCGAGGTCCTTGAGCGAGGGCCCGGGCTCGAGAAAGCCCAGGCTGATCTCGGCCTGCAGCCCCTTTCCCGGCTCCTTGATCTCGGTGATCAGGTAGCCCTTGTCCCGCAAGGCGCGGACCGCCGCGCGCACGTCGCTGGCCTCGATCGTGGCGGCCACGGCCCGGCCCTGCCGGTCCTTGGCGCGGTAGCGGTAAACGGGCATATGCCCATAGTATATGCGAGCGAATGCGCGACCCGTGGAAAACCGCGCGCGCGGTGATCACCCGGGGTGGGGTGGTCGCCCTGCCCACCGATACCGTCTGGGGACTGGTCGCCGACCCCAGGCACCCCGAGGCGGTCGAACGGATCTTTACGATCAAGGGCCGCTCGGCGAACAAGCCCTTGCAGGTCCTGGTCGCCGACCTGGACACCGCAGTGCGACTCGCCGCCCCCGCCCAACGGAAAGCGCTCAAGCGGCTGGGGCGCGCGTTCTGGCCCGGCCCCCTGACGGTGGTGGCCGAGGCCCACGTGGACCTCGGCCCGAGGCTCACCCCGAAGGGGAAGATCGGCCTCCGGGTGCCCGCGGATCCCCGGCTCCGCGCCCTGATCGCGGACCTCGGCGGAGCGCTGGCCGCGACCAGCGCCAACCCCAGCGGGCGGCCCCCGGTCCAAAACGTGGCCCAGGCCCGGGCGTTGGGGGCGGATTTCGTCGTTCCCGGAACGGCAGGGGCGGTGGCCTCGACGGTCTTCGACCTGACCCGTAAAAAGGTGCTGCGCCCCGGGCGGATCCCGCCCGAGGCGCTCCTTTCCGCGCTGGACTAGCGCCCGCCGAGGTGCATCTTGATCTGGTGCAAGAGCTCGGCCGGGCTCTGGATCGGGTACTCCAGCGCCTCAGCGATCGCCACCGCGTCGTGACCGGAAAGGCGCAGGCCCTCAAAGCGCGCCTTGAGGGCGGCGGGGTCGGTGACCGGGAAGTCCAGGCCTTTGATCGCCTTCAGCACCAGGTAGGCCCAGGGGATGTCGAAGAGCTCGACGAAGCGCTCGAGGAAGTCGCGCAACACCCGCGGCTCCTCCTGACCCAGCCGGACCAGGCGGTAGGCGGCCTTGGCCAGTCCGCCCGCAAGGTGAACGCGGATGTTCTCTCCCTCGCCGAGCTCGCGGACCTTCTTCAGCGCAAGGTCCGGATCGGCGCGAAGGATGTTGTGCACCGTGGCCCGGGAGATACCGAGCTCCGCCGCGATCTCATCCGCGCTCTTCAAGGCCTCTTCGTGCAACACCACGACGTAGGAGGCGCTCATCAAGGAGTTGGCCCAGGTCAGGTGGCGCTTTTCCGCCAGCGCCTTGGGACCGCCAACCAGGTCGATCGTCTTCAGGAAGACCCGCAGGACCAAGGCTTCGAGCGCTTCCTCACTGGCCTTTGGCGTCACCTCGATCATGCCTCACCTCCAATCGGGGGGCCCACCCGCAAGAGCCCCTCCCGGGTGATCTCGAGGAAGTGGGTGCGGGTGTCATGGCCGGAGAGCCGGGAGCCGTCGATGCGCAGAAAGCGCACCAGCTCCCCGATCGGGGCCCGCCAGATACGGGCCTGGGCAGAGGACAACACGAGCTTTTTGGCCAGGACCAGGGTGACGTCGAGGATGTGGCTGACCGCGAAGCCCCCGGCGGCCTCGGCGGAGAGCTCCTCGTGGCCGGAGCGCTTTTGCGAGGTCAGGACCGCGGTCAGGTCGTGGACCTTGACGAACTGGTAGACCTTGCGCACCACGCTGCGGGCCTGGATCTCCCGGGCCTCGTAGAGCCCGGTCAGCGAGTCCACCACCAGGTGCTGGGCGTCGACCGCCTCGACCGCCGCGCCCACGGTGGCGAAGAATGTGGGCAGGTCCTCGCGGACCGCGTCGTGCATCGCGGCGTCGACCATGGCGATCCGGTCCATCGCCGCCTTGTCGATGCCCATCGCCATGCGCCGCTGCTCCAGGCCCACGCTGACGAAGCCCGCCGGGCTCTCCACGGTGACGAAGACCACCCCCTCACCGCGCGCCGCCTGGCTCAGGGCGAACTGCTCGGCAAGGAGGCTCTTCCCGGTGTCCGAGACCCCGGTGACGTGGACCGCCGCGTAGCGGGGAAAACCGCCGAGGGGAACCGCCCGAGGGCGGCCCTTTTCGAAGGTGACGGTGAAGAAGAGCTCGTCCAGCCCCTCGACCCCGGTGGGCACCCCCTCGACCTTGGGGGCCTTGGCCACCAGGTTCGAGGCGGTGGCGATCGCCTCGGTTAGTGCCTGCCCAGCCTCCGCCATGCCCACCTCCGAAGCCCGGGATACCGGCCGGCGAGCAGGCCAAGGCCGAGCCCCAAGGCAAGGAGCGCCCAAACCGGCATCCGCACTTCCCGGTCCGCGGCCCGGGCGGCCTCGAGCAACCGCTCGCGGGCGCGCTTCACTTCAAGCTCGTCTTCGCGTACCATACCAGACCTCCGGTCAGGATCAGCGTCAGCCCCGCAGTCACGAAGGCCGCGCCGGGCGCGCCGAGGGGCTCGAGCAAGGCCAGGTAGACCCCGGCGAGAAAAAAGGCCAACCCCAAGAAAAGCACCGCGGCCGCCACCAGCAAGACCAAGAGCGCCCAGGCGACCTGGCCGAGCCCGCGTTTTAAGGCCGTGGTCTCGGCCCTTAGGTAGTCGAAGAGCGCGGTTAAGAACTCGGCCAGCTTGGTCAAGCGCTACCTCCGATCAAAGAGCTTGCCGAGCACGAGCCCCACGACGAAGGCCGCGGCCACGCTGACCAGCGGCTTTTCCTCGATCTGGCGCTCAACCTCCTCGATCCGCCCCTTTAGCGTCGAGGTCAGCTCCTCGGCCTTTCGGTTGAGCTCTTCGGTGATCCGCCGGGCCTCGGCCTCGAGCCGGGCCTTCGCCTCATCGACCTCGCTCTTGCCCAACGCGGCGATGGCCTCGCGCACCCGGTTCAAGTCCTCCTTGAGCCGGGCCAAGTCCTCCCGCAAGGCGTCGAGGTCCTTCCTCAGGTCCTGTTCCATATCGCCACCCCCTTTCAAGGAATATGATAATTGTTTGCTTAAGTTTTAGCAACGCTCAGGGGCGCCACTCGAGGCCCAGCGCGAAGCGGTCCCGGCCCAGCTGCAAGAGCCCGGAGAGGTCCGGCGCAAAGGCATAGCGCAGCGAGAACTCGGGCGAGGGCTCGGGCGAAACGTCGGTCGTGAACTCGAGGGTCACCCCGTCCCGGCGCACCCGGGCGTAGAGCTTGGAGCCGCCCTCCGGAGACCAGTCGTAGGCCAGGTAGAGGTCCGGGCGCACGAACTTCCCCAGGGTAAAGCGGGTGGAGGCGATCCCCTCGCCGCTGAAGACCCGGCTCTCCACCCGCACCACGTCGAGCCCCAGGGCCTTAGCCAGGGCGTTTTCCAGCTGGTTGACGAGGAGGTTCTCGACCGCACTCCCGGCCACCCCCTCGACGCTCGCCTCCTCGAGGCCCAAAAGCCGCGCCGCGGCTTGCTCCTGGGGGCTGGCGCGGCAGGAAAGGAGGTCGGTGGCGGGCGCCAGGCTCAAGCAGGGATCGAGCTCGAAGGCCAGCTGGCCCTCACGCGCCACCACCCGCCCCTCGGCGACCAGGTAGACCGGCCCGGACGGGGTCTCCGCCTTGGCCCTCAGGAAGACCTCGGGCAAGAGGCGATGGTCCGGGGCGAAACGCGCCCAGCCCTCGATCAGGGTAAAGCGGCGGCTGAAGAGCAAGAAGCTCCCCTCGAGCGCGCGCGCCGCTCCGCTCAGGTAAGGGGCAGCCGCCGTCCCTCCGAGGTAGAGGTCGGCGCCGAGCTCGGCCTCGACCAGGGGGGCCCGAACGAAGACCCCACGCTCGGCCACCAGGTGCAGCCCGTCGAACTTGAGCGGGAGGGCCCGGTCCCCTTCGCGAACTGGGATCGGGGTCTCCGGCAGGGCGAGCAAGGCCTGCTGGACGCGCACCTCGCCGCCGAGGACGTAGCCGCCCTCGGGCGCCTGCCTCAGGCGCAGCGCGAGCTCAGCCTCGGCCTTCGCCAGGTAGTAATCGGGCGCGGCCAGGCGGACCGGCCCCGAGAAGGTCAGGGCCAGAGGCTGAAGCCGGCCCTCGCCCCGCAGCCCCTCCCAGGAGAGGGTGAGCGCGGTGCTCGGCCAGGCCAGGCGGAAGGCAAGCCCCTCCAGGGGCGAGACCCCCTCCGGAGCCAAGCGGCCCCGTCCCTCGAGGACGAAGGCCTTGAGATCCCCATGTCCCCGAAGGTCGAAGGCAAAGGCCAGGGGCGGATCCCCCTCCACCCGGCCCTCGAGCACCGCCCTGCCCTTCGGCACGTAGCTCCCCAAGAGGTCCAGGCCGCCACGGAGGGTGCCCAGTCCCCAGCGGCCCTTCGCGCGGGCCTCAAGACGCCGCCCCTTGGCGGTGAGGGAGAGGTCACCGACGAACCCCGGGGAAAGCTTCGACCAGCGCGGGACGAGCGCCAAGACCGGGCTGAGGTCGGTGCGCTCGAGCCGAATCCATAGGTCGCCGCCCTCGCCCATGACCCAGCGTCCCCCGCCGCGCCAGCGGCCGTCCCCGTCGAACGCGAGCGTCCGCAACGTCCAGGTCCCGGCGGTGTAATCGAGCGCGAGCCGTCCCAGCAGGGTCTGGTGCTCACTGGCGACGCGGACGCGCTCTAGCGCGAGCCGCAGCGCGCCCTCCTGCGGCCGCTCCCGGGGCAACTCGGCGGAAAACGCGCCGCTTGCCCGCACCTCTCCGGCCACCGAGGGGGCCCACCAGGCCACCAGGCTCGAGAGGTCGAGCCCTTCCAGCCGCCCGACCAAGCGGAGCCGTTTTGCGCCCAGCCCGAAGCGCAACGAGAGGCCATCCCAGAGCACCTGCCCGTCGCCGTTGCTCCAGGTGAGCGCGAAGGGGTGCGCCCGGCCCTCGGCCCCCAGCGCCGCCGAGCCCAGCTGCACCGTCGTCTCCCCGGGCCGCCAGACGAGGGCGCCGGCGAGCCGGCCCGCGAGGCCGGGTAGGATGCGCCGCACCTCCGGCACCTTCTCCAGCACGAGCCCCGTGGTGTAGACCCTGGCCGCGGTGGGGCGGTAGCCGGAGAAGATGGCCTCCCCGATGAGCTCGCCCTCGGCACCCCGCAAGCGAAATCCGGCGGCCCCCGGCACGAGGCTCAGGTCAAGCGCCCGCCCGAACACCGGCACCCCGGCAAGCCGCCAGCTCCCCTGCCAGCCACCCGCGTCGAGGACGAGCGTGCCACCACCCCAGGGACTCTGCAGGCGAAGCTTACCGGCAAGGGCCCGTCCATCCCCCTTGACCGTCAGCGGACCGCTCCGGTAGACGAGGCGCCAGCTCAGGTCGCGCGCCAACACGAGCTCCAACCGGCCCACGTCCAAAGGGGTGCCGGGAACCGGCGGGTGACGGAGGCTGCCGAGGAGACGGGGACCCGCCCCCTCCAAACGCAAGGGCCCGTAGTCCAGACGGCCGGAAAAGGTGCCGCTCCGCCAGAGGAGCGCCCCCGTGGCCTTGGCGTGGCGCAGGGCGAGGGTCGCCGTGGCCGCGTCGAACTCAAGCGTCAGCCCGTCGTAACGGGCGACGAGGCGCGGACCCGCGCCGACCAGCGAGAGGGACCCGAGCCGGGCCTCGCCGGCGAAGGTGCGCGCCCGGGGATCGAAGGTCAGCCCGTCCCAGACCACGCGCTCGGGGGTGGCCAAAAAGGGCCGGTCCAAGACCACGCCCGCGGCCCGAAGGCCGGGGCCGAGACGCAGCCGGCCGCCGGAAAAAGCCACCTGCCCTGAAAGGCCCCCCGCTCCCGCGGTGAAGCGGCCCTCGACGCGCCCGGAGAGCGTGACGGCGACGCCAACGGGAACGCGCTTCAGGGCGATCCGGGTGTCGTAGCCAACGAGCGCCCCCCGAAACCCGTCCCAAGGCCCCTCGATCGTCCCCCGAAAGCCGTAGAAGTCGGCGAGCGAAAGGAGCACTCCTCCGGGCGTCAGCCGCCCCGAGAGGTGGGGGCCTTGGAGCTCGAGCAGGGCGCCCTCTCCGCGCAGCACGACCGCCTCCTGGCCCAGCCAGAGCCGCCCTTCGGCCCAGGGACCGGGCCACCGCCCCCGCACCTCGGCCCGCCCCACGCCTCCGGGGAGCGGTCCGCGATAGCCCCATTCCAGCGTCAGCGCTGCCAGGTCGAGGTGCCCCGAGAGACCGGAAAGCGCCCCGTCCCCGGCGAGCAAGACCGTCTTCCCTTCGCCGTCCAAGAGCAGCGGACCGAGGCGCAGCGCCCCGCTGGCGCGCCGCGTCCTGAGATCGACGACGAGGGCGCCGTCGCCGCGGACCGCCAGGGTGTTCCGGGCGAGCTCGATCCCCAGGCGCTGGCCGAGGGCCTCGGCCTCCAGGTGCCCGAAAAGCCCCCAGCCCGCGCGCCAGCCCGCGCGTCCCCTCACCCGGTCGAGGTCGGCCTCGACCCAGGCCTCCTCGGGGGTGGCCGAGAGCCGCACCGGCCCGCCCGGGCCGGTCCCCGAGAGCTCAAGCCGGCGTCGGGGCAGGTCAAGCGCCCCGCTGAGGTCCAGCCCGACGCCGGTAAGACGCAGGGGAAGCCTGAAGCGATCGAGGTCGTCCACCGCCCGGCCTTGAAGGCGCAGCGCAACCCCGATCCAGGGCTCGAGGTCCAGATCCAGCGCCGCGCTCGCCAGGCGCCCGTCGAGCTGCAAGCGAATCCCCTTGCCTTGGGCCACAAGCCAGGGGCCCGGTCCGTAGCCAAAGGCGAAGGGCAGGCGCTGGCGCTGCCCCGAAAGCGTCCCCTCGCCGAACAGGCGGGGGGCGAAGGCCGAACCGGCCAGCTTGGCCTGGGCCGCAAGCGCGAGGGGACCGAGGTCGCTGCGATAAGAGAGCTGTCCAAAGAGGCCGCCGTCGGGCAAAAGCCCGCCCTCGCCGTGGAGGCCGGGACCCCAAAGCCGCCAGCTCAGTGCCCCGTCCTCGGCCTGTGCTCGAAGGTGTAATCCGGCCAGGTCGGCTGAGAGCGTTCCCAAAAAGCCCGCCGCGCGCCAGCCGAGGTCGGCCACAAGCCGTCCCCCATCGCCCAGGGGAGCCTGCCCGTTGAGGCGGAGCCCCACGCCCTTGCCCCAGGTCAGGGCGACGCCGAGCGGCGCGTCCCAGGAGAGCCGGTCCGCTTCGAGACGGATCGCCCCCGACTGGCGCAGACCACAGCGCCAGTCCAGCCAGCCGCGCCCAGCGGGGGCGTCGGGGGGCCCGCGAAAGCGCAACGTCCCCTCCCCGCAGGGGCCGAGGTAGCGCACCGCTCCGCTCAGCGCCCCCGCCTCCAGGCGCGCCATCGCCAGCAGTCCCCCACCCTTGAAGCTGAACTGCACCCGGGAAGGACCGGCCTCGAGGCCAGCCTCGAAGCCATCGCGGTAGACGAGCCTACCCGCCAAGGGCCGGACCTGGAGCCGGCCGGAAAGGCGGCCGAAGCCCTCGAGCGTGCCCCCAAAGCGGCGCAGCCGCAGCCCGGCCTGAAGGTCCGAAGCCCAGAGGATCCCCCCGCTCTCCCGCAGGGAGAACGCCACGCGCTGTCCGGCGAGGACGATCGCTCCGCGAAGCCGGCCGCCGGCCCCCAGCCGCCCCTCGATCCGCCCCGAGCCGGGCAGGCCCAGCGCCTCGAAGAGCGGAGCGAGCTCGAGCCCGGGGACCTCGAGCACCCCATCCTCGATCTTCAACGTCCCGCCGGGAAGCCGGGCGACGAGGCGGAGGTCAGGATCCCCCTCGAACCGCACCGCGCCGAGCGCCCGCCCCAGGCGGAGGTCGAGCGCGCCGCGATAGCGCGCCCCCTCGCCAGAGAAGGCGCCCGCCAACCCAAACCGCTCGGTCTGCAAGGCAACCTTGCCCCGATACGTCAGCCCCTCTCCCTGGACCTCCAGGGGACCGGTCAGCTGCCAGCGCGCTCCCGAGAGGCGCCACGTCCATGGCCGCGCGCCGAGGCCCCAGAGCCTGTAGGCTCCGCTGCCCTCGCCGAAGAGCCGCCCGTCCCGGTAGCGGATGAAGAGGGCCCCGGGGAGCGCCTCCAGCCGGGAGGTCATCCAAAGGGCGAGCGCCCCCGCTTCGTAGGTTCCCCAGCCTTCGGCCAAGGGGCTGTCCAGGCGCAGGACCAGCCGGCCCTCGCCGAGGACCCGAACCGACCCGAGCGGCCCCGCCAAGGTGAGGTTGGCGCTGGGCCCGGCGCTTTCAAAGCGGCCGGAGAGCCGGGCGTCCAGGCCGAACGGGGCGAGGTCGAAATTCCGTGCGGTAAGGCTGAGCCCCCGCCGGTCCCCGCGGAGCTCCAACACGCCTCCCTGGACGAAACGGCCCGCATAGCGCACCTCCGTGCCCACGCCGGCGAGGGACAGCGCGCCCTCGACCCCTTCAAGCCCCAGGCTGGCCTGGTAGCGCCGCGCGAACAGGTCCACGCGCCCACTCGCCCAGGGGCGGAGCGGGCCAAACGCTCCGCTGGCGCGGACCTCGAGCGCGTTCCAGGGCCCCGTGGCCACCACGTGCCACCGCGCTCCCAAGAGCGCCACCTGCCCCCGCTCGCGGTCCCCGCGAAAGCGAAGCTCGGCGGAATCGCCCAGCACCGAGAGCCCCAGGCGCCCCTCGAAGCGCCCCGAGGCAAGGTCCACTTCCCCCCGCGGGAAGGTGATCCGGGTCCCTTGAACCCGGACCGGCGTCCGTTCCAAGCGGAACCCAGAACGCGCGTAGGGCCCGATCGTTCCCGAGAGCCGGACCTCGGGGAAAAGCGTGCCCTCCAAGGCGATCGGGCCCTCGCTGACGAGCTCGAGTACCTTACCCCGGCCGCGGAGGCGGGCCCGGATCCCCTCCGGACCGGTAAGGGAGAGTTCGCCGAGGAAACGCCGCTTAGCGTAGACGAGCTGCCCTGCGAGCAAAACCCCCCGGTACCCCAGCCGCCCCCGGTAGGTCCACCGCCCCTCGCGGTAGCGCAGCTCGGCGGCGTCGGCGAAGAGCACCAGCCCGTCCGCCCCAGCCCTGCCGCGAAAGGGCAGGTCCAGCACCGTCCCCTCAAAGGCGGTCTCTTGGCCGGAAAGGCGTCCCGCCGCGGAGAGCCAGGCCCCCTCCAGACGCCAGCGGCCGGCCCAAACGCCGTCGCGGAAGCGGGCCTCGCCCTTCAACGTGAGCGGACCAAAGAGTTCGATCGGTAGAGCCTCGACGCGAAGGGAAAAGCCAGCGGGCCCGTAGCGCGCCTCGACCCCCGCTCCGCTGAACGCCACGCCCTGTGCATCCTGGGACAGCGCGAGGTCGAGCCGCGCGTAGGGCGAGCGGTAGCGCAGCGTCCCGGCAAGGCGACCGGTGTAGCGGCCCTCCCCGGAAAGGGTTCCCACCACCATCGGCACCGGTTCGAGACGCCAGGCGAGGTCGGAAAGCCTTCCCGAGAGCGCCAGCGGCCCGAGCGCGCCCCTGACCGCCTCCCCCTTCCCTTCGGTGCGGCCGGAGAGGTCGAGGGGCTGGAAGAGAGGAAGCCGGACCTCCGGACTTTCGCTCGTCACCCACCAACGGTCGCCGGAAAACGCGTAGGCCAGCCGCGCCGTGCCCACGAAGGGCTGCGGCCAGACCAGGCGGCCCCCGCCCTCGCCTTTAGGCCCCCGGCCCGTAAGCGAGAGCACGCTGCCCCGGTCGTCGGTGTAGTCGAGCCGGTAGCGGTCGTCCTTGACGCGAACCGCGAGCCGGGCCTGACGGTCCAAGAAGCGGCCGTGCACGCTGCCCTCGAGCCAGAATCCGGCGTCGTAGCCGAGCCGCCCCTCGAGCGTGAGGGACTGTCCCAAAAGCACCGGGGCCCCGGTAAACCGCCCCTCGACCCGCGGGGCCTCCCAGCCGGTGACCCTCAGCGAAAGCGTCCCCCGCCCCTCGACGGGAAGGGGCCAGCCAAAGTGCGCCCCTAGCGCCCGCAGCGTAGGCTTGGCCTGCACGGTAAACGCGTAGCGCTCGCGGTCGATCTCCACCCGTCCCTTCGCGGTGACCGGCCCCTCAAGGCTCCGTCCCGCGAGCTCCGCCTGCACGACCTTGCCGTCCCAGGTCACCTGACCGGAGACGCCGGCGATGGGGAAGCCCACCAGGCTGAGCACGGCGTCCTCGATCCGGGCCGAGAGCCGCGGAACGCCGGCGAAGGTCAGCTGCCCGAAAAGCCGACCCCGCTCGATCTCCGGATACCAGTAGCGGGCCGCCCTGAGGTCCGCGTCGAAGACGAAGCGCTGGCGCTTGAGGTCCAACCTGCCCGTTCCCCCGCCGTCGGGAAGCGAGAAGGCCACCCGATAGGGACCGCTCCCGTCCAACCGGGCTTCGAGCGGGGGCAGAGCTTGGCCCGTCCGGGCCGCGACCTTGATTCGCACCCCGGAGAGCTCGAGCCCCAGGAGGACCGGGCGGACCGCCGGCGGTGCCGCGGGCGCCGCCGGCGACAGCAAGGCGTCCCAGTCGGTCGAGAGCTCGGCCTGCTCCAAGGAAAGACGCAAGGGAAGGGTCTTGGTGAAGAGGCCAAGCAACTGGTAGGCGACGCGAACGCGCTTGGCCCGAAGCTGCCCCTGGGGGAGGTGGAGCTCGACGTCCTCCAGGGTCAGCCCCAAGAGGGCGTAGCCCGAGACCGCCCCCACCCGGCCATCGATCCCCAACCGGGAAAGGACGAGGTCGAGCGCCGGCTTGAGCAAAAACGGCAAGCCGGGCAGCAAGAGCAAGAGGACCAAGGCGAGAAGAAGAAGGCGCCGCACCCGGCGTCGAGCTTACTCCTGGAGCGCGTGTAATAGGTTAGGAGGCATGAAACGCCGGATCGTGGCCCTGGTCAGCGGACGGGTGCAGGGGGTAGGGTTTCGCGCGTTCGCCAAGCAAAAGGCCGAAGCGCTCCACCTCGCGGGCTACGCGGAGAACCTTCCCGACGGCCGGGTGGAGGTCGTGGCCGAGGGCGAGGAGGAGGACCTCAAGCTCTTCTTGACGTTCTTAAAACGCGGCCCCCGGCTCGCCAAGGTGGAGCAGCTCGAGGTGGTCTGGAGCGAACCCACGGGCCTGAGGGGGTTCCATGTCTACTGAGATCCCGGTCCTCGATCAGGGCTTCGTCCGCCTGGTCGAGGTGATGGGCTCGGACGCCGCGATCGTCCAGGCCGCCCGGGTCTCATACGGCCCGGGGACCAAGACCAAGCGCGAGGACGCGGCGCTGATCGACTACCTGATGCGCCACCGGCACACCAGCCCCTTCGAGATGGTGGAGTTCAAGTTCCACGTCCGGGCCCCGATCTTCGTCGCCCGGCAGTGGTTCCGCCACCGCACCGCGAGCGTCAACGAGATCAGCGCCCGCTACTCGGTCCTCGAGGACCGCTTCTACCACCCCGAGGCCTGGCGCTTCCAGGCCAAGGACAACAAACAGGGCTCCGAGGGCCGCTTCGAGAGCAAGGAGGCCGACCGAATCCTGGAGGACGCCTACCGGGACGCCTACGCCGCCTACCAAAAGCTCCTGGCGCTCGGGGTGGCCCGGGAGGAAGCCCGGGTGCTGCTCCCGGTGGGCATCTACACCGAGTTCTACTGGAAGCAGGACCTGCACAACCTCCTGCACTTCCTCAAGCTCAGGCTCGACCCCCACGCCCAGGAGGAGATCCGGGCCTACGCCAGGGCGATCGCCGAGATCGTCAAGGCCCGGGTCCCCCTGACCTGGGCCGCGTTCGAGGAGCATGTCCTCCACGCCGCCACGCTCTCCAGGACGGAGCGGGAGGCCCTCGCCGAGCTCGTGGACCCCAGCACCTACCAGGCGGCGCTCGAGGCCAGGGGGCTCAAGAAACGCCGCGTTCGCGAAGCGCTGAAGAAGCTCTTTTCCGAGGCCTAGCTCACTCGGTGCTCACTGCCTGGTCCTCCTGCCCCTTGAGGGGGACCAGCATGAAGAAGTGCGCCCGCGGCCGCGCCGCCAGAAGGGCGATGCGGTCGGCCCGCTCGTTGCGCTCCTCGGCGCGCAGGAGGGCCTCGTAACGCCCCAAGAGCTCGCGCACGTCGGCCTCGCCCTCGGCGTCCAGCGGCAGGAGCTCGACCTTGGCCCCCTTGGCCAGGCGGCGCCGGTAAGCGGCCTCGGTGAGGCCCATCTCCGGCCAGTGCCGCAGGTAGACCCGCCCGCCGGTCATCCCGCTCGCCATCCAGGGGCCGGGGTCCCCGAGGACCACCGCCCGCCCCCGGGTCATGTACTCGAAGGCGAACCCCTTGAGGTTGGCCCGGGCCGCCAGGTTGCCAAGCTCATCGGCGAGCGGCCGCTCGGGCTCGCCCGCGAGCACCACGTCGGCCCCGGACAGGCGCACGCAGCAGCGGCTGTCGGCGTTTCCCTCGACCACCAAAAAGCCCTCGATCGCCCCATAGGCGAAGGATTTGCCCACCGAGCCATCGACGTAAAGGCCGTAGGGGTTCTTCCCCTTCAAAACGTAGACCTCGCCGCCATAGGCTCCCTTGGCCACCCCGTCCTGGGCGCCGCCCTCGACGACGATGCGGATCGGGGCCGTGGTGAAGGCCCCCAGCCCGTTTCCGGCGACGCTGCCGGCGTCGAAGCGGAGCTCGATCTCGGCCTCGACCGGCTTCCCGGAGAGTGCCCGCCGGGCCAGCTCCCCGGCGAGGTGGGTGCCGAGCGCGCGGTCCGCGGAGCCCACCGGCCCCTCCTGGAAGACCAGGGTGCGCTCGCCGCGACGCCAGGCCTCGAGGACCACCTCGGTGATGGTGCGGGTGAGGGTGTTCAAGGGCCGCCTCAGGATCTTCGCGCCGCGATCGGAAAGCCACTCCGGCGTCTCGGGTCGGACGAAGAGCGGCTCGAGGTCCAGGGGCAGGGGCCGGGCGAGGTAGAGCAGGTCGGAGCGGCCGACCAGGTCCTCGAGGCGCTCCGCCCCCAGCGCCGCGACGTGACGACGCAGCTGGGCCCCCATCCCCGAGAAGAAGTTCACCAGGTGCTCGACCGCGAGGTCAAAGGCGCGGGGGACGAAGCGCTTGAGCCCGCGGGCCTTGGCCTCTTCCTCGGTCTCGATCTGGGTGGCGATGCCCACGTGGCAGGTGTTGTACTGGCAGCCGCGGCAGATCGTGCAACCGATCGCGACCATGCTCATCGTGCCAAAGCCCACCCGGTTGGCCCCCAACAGGACCATGCGCACCACGTCGTAGGCGGTCTTCAAGCCACCATCGGCCCAGAGCTCCACGCGGTCCCGCAGACCGCTCTCGACGAGGGCCCGGTGCGCCTCCTTGACCCCGAACTCGACGGGCAGGCCGGCGTACTTGAGCGCGTGCTCCCGGGCCGCGCCGGTGCCTCCCTCGAAACCGGAGAGGGTGATCACGTCCGCCCCGGCCTTGGCGATCCCCACCGCGATGGTGCCAATCCCGGGGATCACCGGGACCTTGACCGCGACCTTGGCCTCGGGGTTGACGGTCTTGAGCTCCTCGACGAGCTGGGCCAGGTCCTCGATCGAGTAGAGGTCGTGGTTGTTCGAGGGGCTGATCAGGTCCACGCCGGGGACCGCGTTGCGCGCCGCGGCCACCTTGGCGGTGACCTTCTTTCCGGGAAGGTGCCCGCCTTCGCCGGGCTTGGCCCCCTGGCCGATCTTGATCTCGATCACCGCGGCGGAGTTGAGCATCTTGGCGTGGACGCCGAAGCGGCCGGAGGCCACCTGCTGCCCCCGCCAGCGGTTGTAGCGGCCGAGCAGGTCGGGAATCTCGCCTCCCTCCCCGTTCATCGCCAGCATGTTGAGCCGCCGCGCGGCCTCCACGTAGGCGCGGAAGGCGACCTCCCCCTGGGAGCCGAAGCTCATCGCGCTGATCACGAAGGGCAGGGAGTGCCCACCCACCGAGAGGTCCACGGTGTCCGGGTCCACCGGTGGGGGATCCTCGGCGGCGAACTCCAAGAGCTGGCGCACCGCAACCGGGGCTTCGCGCTCCAGGGCGCGCACCTTCTCCTCGTAGTCCTCGAAGCGGGCCTGCCCCATCGCCACCTGCTGCGCGGCCTTGTAGATGCGGGGGTTGAAGCGCAGCTCCCGCGGGGGGCGGGGCTTTTCCTCCGCGGCCTTGGCCAGGCGCTCGATCAGGGTGCGCTCGAGCTCCAAAAAGCCATAGCCCTTCTCCTCGGAACCCCAAAGGTTGGGAACGGAAAAGACCTCGGCAAGGGGCGCCTTGAGGCCGATGCTGGAAAAGATCCGACCGTAGCCCCGAAGCTCGTGGATGCCCATCGTGCTCATGACCTTCTCGACGCCCTTGGTCAACGCATTAAGCACCGACATCAAGGCCGCCTCCCCGCCCCGGGCCAGGGCCTCGGTCTGCATCATCCAGGGCGCGACCCCGTCCGCCCCCAGGCCCAGCGCGAGCATGAGGTCGTGGAGGTTGCGCAACCCTCCGGAGTGCAGGAGCAACGAGGTCCGCCGCCTCAAGGAGATGCCCGCCTCGTCCCGGGCCTCGGTCAGGGCCCGCTCGACCCAGGCCAGGGCCAGGTGGGCGTCGATCCAGGGCTCCTTGGCGAAGGCGTCGCGGTCGCTGAGGATCAAAAGCTCGGCGCCTTGGCGCACCGCTTCGACCGCGGCCTCCCCGAGGCGCTTCAACCCGGCCATCAACCCTTCCTCGACCGCGAAGGTCAGGGGCAGCTCGACGGTGCGAAACCGCGCCTTCAGGCGCTCGAGCGTCTCGGTCCCCCGGCCCAGGGCGACGTCGCGGGCCGCGGGGAAGGTCTCCTCGAGGACCAGCGGCACCAAGAGCTCCAGCGTCTCGCCCCCACCCTGCCCGTTGGGCAAGGGGCGCCGGCCCAGCACCACCCGGGTGGAGAAGTGCTCGACCTCCCGCTCCCGGTCCAGGGCAGGATTGGTGACCACCGCCACGGTTTCCTTGAAGAACTCGGCGAGGTTGGGCGCCTCCTCGGCCAGGGGCGCGAGCGGGGCGTCCCAGCCCAGGCTCCCCACCGGCTCCCGCCCCTCCTTGATCAGCGCGTCGAGGTAGCGGTCGTCCCAGCGATCCCAGCCGAAGGCCCGCTTGAGGCCCAACGAGGGGGGCGCGGCGGGGGTACCCGCGGCCGGGCCGCCGCCCCCGGAGACCGAGGCCTGCCCCCCGGGACCGGCGAGGTGACGGCCCGCCCCCTCGAAGTAGGTTCCCTTCCTGAGCGCGATCTCCAGCACCCGCCGCTGGTGCCGGCTGTAAGGGTAGAGCCGGGTGCCCTCCGGGGTCATGCGGGCGAAGACCCGCTCGCCCGGAGCCAGCGGCCGGGGCTCGGCGACGAACTCGTCGGCGGTGAAGACCCCGCGCTCGGAGGAAAAGATGTACTCGCCGCCGGTCTCCACCAGCCAGAGCGGACGCAGCCCCATCGCGTCGGTCAGAAAGGCCGCCTCCTCGCCGAGGCGCATGACCAGGGCCGCGGGCCCTTGGGCCAAGGGTCCGAGCATCTGGCGAAAGCCCATGTAGAGGTCCTTGAGGGTGTCCGAGTAGTGGTGGATCTCCCCCAGGATCGGGGGGAACAAAAGGTCGATGGCCTCGGCCAAAGAGCGGCCGAAGCGAAAGACCAGGGTGCCGAGCAGGCGGTTGAGGTCCTCGGAGTCCGACCCCCCGGAGAGGGGCACGCCGAGTTGCAAGAGCTCCCGGCGCAGCCGTTCGATCGTGTTGATCTCGCCGTTGTGGGCGAGGAAGCTAAAGGGCTGGACCTGGAAGAAGGTGGAGGCGGTGTTGGTCGAGTAGCGGTTGTGGCCGAGCACCACCCGGGTCTTGAACTCCGGCCGGGCCAGCTCGGGGTAGTAGCGCTTCAGGATCTCCGCCGAGCCCCGGACCTTGTAGACCACGCTGTGCGTGGAGAGGGAGACGACATGGGCCTGGGTGGTGGCCTCAAGCCGCAGCCCCAGTTCGAACAACGCGCCGTCGCCGCCCTCGGCGAGCCCCGCGACCTGCACGAAGAGTGGCTCGGTGCGCCGCCCCACCGGTCCGAGGACCCGCGAGTGGGTCTCTCCGAGCCCCTCGTAGAGCAGCTGGACCCCCAGCCGCGCGCCCTCGAGGCGCATGCGATCCATAATCTCCGAGCGGTGCGCGGCCGCTTCTTTGGGAATGAAGAGGTGGCCGACGAAAAAGCGGGGGTTCTCGGGAAGGTCAGGGTCCAGCCCCGCGGCCTCCAGGCGCTGCGCCCAGAGCTCGCGCGGGATGTCGGTCATCACCCCGGTGCCGTCCCCTTCCCCGAGCACCGCCCCGGCGCGGTGCGCCATGCGGTAGAGGGCCTCGAGCCCGCGCTGCAGGGTTCGGTGACGGGGCTCGGCGTCCTTTTCCAAGATCGCCACGATGCCACATGCATCGTGCTCGAAGAACCTCGGTTCGATGGCTTCGCTCTGCCGCGCTCGCATTCCCCTCCCCCACCCGCAAGGCTATGCGGGTATGTGCGTAGATTATACGTTTCTATCGCTTTTTCGTCTACCGTCCACCGACCGACGTCGGGGCATCTTTACTTGACACCTGGGAAAACGCTTCCATAAGCTAAGGCTGTATCAGCTTTCTCACGTAGGAGGTCATCGTGGAAACGTTACGCGTATCCGGTAAATCGCGACCCAACTCCGTCGCCGGGGCGATCGCCGCCTTGCTGCGCACCGCGGGCGAGGTGGAGGTGCAGGCCATCGGCCCCGCCGCGGTCAACCAAGCCGTCAAGGCCATCGCCATTGCCAGGGGATACATCGCACCAGACAACCTCGATCTCTACGTCAAACCGGCGTTCGTCAAGCTGGAGCTGGACAACGAGGAGCGGACCGCGCTGCGCTTCAGCATCAAGGCGCAGCCCCTGAACTCCTAGCCGACGGGATTGCCGCCCGGCTTTCAGTGTTGCTGAGGGCCGGGTGGTAGCTTTTTGCAAGGGAGGGTATCGCATGTTCATCTTCGGACCGTACACCTGGCTGATCTTCCTGATCTTCCTGGCCACGCTGGCCATCCAAGGCTGGCTGCAGAACACCTACCGGCGCTACAGCCAGATCCCCAACCGGCGCGGGCTGACCGGTGCGGAAACCGCCCGCCTGATCCTGGATAGCGAGCAGCTGACCGGGGTCCGGGTGGAACCGGTGCCTGGGGTCTTGACCGACCACTACGACCCCTTGAAGAAGGCGGTGCGCCTCTCCGAGCCCAACTACCAGAGCCAGAGCCTGGCCGCGCTCGCGGTGGCCGCCCACGAGACCGGCCACGCCATTCAGGACGCCCGCCGCTACCTCTGGCTGGTGGTGCGCCACCAGCTGCTGCCCGCCGCCCAGATCGGCTCCAACCTCGGCCCCTGGCTCTTCATCATCGGCCTGATGATCGGCGCCCTGGGCCTGGCCAAGCTCGGCCTCTACCTCTTTGGGGCGGCCGCGCTCTTCCAACTCGTAACCCTTCCGGTCGAGCTCGACGCCAGCCGCAGGGCCCTGATCAAGCTCCGCGCGCTCAACCTGCTGACGCCGGAAGAGATGCCCGCCGCCCGCAAGGTGCTGACCGCAGCGGCGTTCACCTACGTCGCTGCGCTGGCGATGAGCGTGGCCTACCTGCTGCAGTACGCGGCGCTCCTCGGCGGACGCGAGGAATGAGCCAAACGGCCCGCGGCCTGGCGCTCAACGTGCTCGAGGCCGTGGGCCGCGGCCGCTACCTCACCCCAACGCTGGACTGGGCCCTGTCCCGAAGCTCGCTCGACGCCGCCGATCGAGCTCTGGCCACGCGCCTGGCCTACGGCACCCTGCAGCGGCTGGCCTACCTGGACTGGGTCCTTTCGCCCCGGCTCAAGGCGCCAAAGCGGCTTCCAGAACGGGTGCGCTGGGTGCTACGCCTCGGCGCGTACGAGCGCCTCTTCCTGCGCACCCCGGACTACGCAGCGGTACACGCCTGGGTCGAGGAGGCCAAGCGCACCCATCCCCGCCTGGCCCCGCTGGTCAACGCGGTCCTGCGCCGGGTTGGCCACGACGAACAGGCCCCGCCTTGGGTCCGCGCGGGAATCCCCCGCTTCCTCTGGGAGCACTGGCGGCGCTTTTTCGGTGAGACCGCCTTCGTCGAAGCCTTCAACGCCCCGCCCCCGGTCTGGGTCACCGCGTTTCCGGGCGCGGAGGAGGCCCTGGCCCGTGAGGGGGTGGCCTTCGAGGCCGGGCCCGTTCCAGGCAGCCTGCGGCTGTCGCACCCCGGCCTCAAGGGCCTCGCGGCTTACCGCCGGGGGCTCATCCAACCGCAAAATCCCGCCTCCCTCTTCGCCGCCCAGCTCCTCGAGGTCCAGCCCGGCGAACGGGTCCTCGACCTCGCCGGGGGCGCGGGCATCAAAGCCGCCTGGCTGGCCGCCAAAGGCGCCGAGGTCACCAGCGTGGACCTTGACCCAAGACGCCAGGAAGCGGGCAGGAAGAACCTCGAGCGCCTCGGCCTGCGGGTGCGCTTTCGCACCCATGACCTCACCCGTCCTCTGGGCGAGACCGCGCCCAAGGTGCTCCTCGACGCGCCATGCGCGGGCACGGGGACGCTCCGGCGCCACCCCGAGCTGCGCCAGCGGCTGACCCCGGAGGCCATCGAAGCGGCCGCGAAACGCCAGGCCGTGCTCCTCGAGGTCGCCGCGCGGGCGGTCGCGCCAGGGGGGCTTTTGGTCTACAGCCTGTGCAGCCTCACCGAGATCGAGGGGGACGCGATCGTGGGCGCCTTCCTCAAGGCCCACCCGGCGTTTTCCCCGGAGCCGGTGGAGGGGCCCCTGCCCTGGCTCAAAAACACGCTCGGGGCCTACGTCCGCCCCGAGAACGGCCTCGACGGGTTTTACTACGCAAAGCTCAGGCGGGTTCCTCAATCGCCTGGTTGAAGAAGTCCAAAACCACGCCCATGAAGAAGCTCACCAGCAGCCCGATGATGAGCTGGGGACCGGTGAGCGTGAACTGGCCGAAGAAGAGGCCGTTCACCACGAAGGCCAGGATCACGAAGAGCACGAAGAGCGCGCCCCAGTAAACGAACGTCCGTGCGGTCATCTTGCCACCTCCACGCCCTATTCTACCAGCTTCCAACGCGTGCCCTGGGGCGTGTCCTCGAGCACCACGCCGAGCGCACGCAAGCGCTCCCGAATCGCGTCGGCGGTGGCGAAGTCGCGGCGTTCGCGGGCGGCCTGCCGGAGCTCGATCAAGAGCCCGATCAAGCCTTCAAGCAGCGGGCCCTCGAGGCGCTCGGCCAGGGCCCGCTCGGGGAAGAGCCCAAGGACCCCTTCGCCGAGGGTCGCGAACGCCGCCTCCACGCGGGCCAGGGTGTCCCGCCCGACCTCCCCCGCCAGCGCCCGGTTGAGCTCGGGCAAAAAGGTGAAGAAGGCAGCCAGCGCCTCTGGCGTCGCGAGGTCGTCGTTCATCGCCTCGGTGACCTCACGCTCGAGCCGCGTGAGCGCGGCCTCGAGGCCGGGATGCCGTCCCTCGGGGGCGCGGGCCTTCCGCCTCCTCACCTCCCGGTAGGCGTTCAAAAGCCGCAGATAGCCGCGCTCCGCGGCCTCCAGCCCCGCGGGCGTGAAGTCGGTCACCGAGCGGTAATGGCTTTGCAGCAAATAAAAGCGCACCACCAGCGGATCCACCTTGGCAAAGAGCTCGCGCAGGGTGATGAAGTTGCCGGTGGACTTGGCCATCTTTTCCCCGCCAAGCAGGATGTGGTTGTTGTGCATCCAGTAGCGGGCGAAGGCGTGGCCGGCGGCCTCCGCCTGGGCGATCTCGGCCTCGTGGTGGGGGAACTGCAAATCGATCCCCCCGCCGTGGATGTCGAAGCCCTCACCGAGGTACTTGAGGCTCATCACCGTGCACTCGATGTGCCAGCCGGGAAAGCCTTCGCCCCAGGGACTGGGCCAGCGCATCAGGTGATCGGGCTCGGCCCGCTTCCAAAGGGCCCAGTCCCGGGGATCCTCCTTTTCCTCCCGAACCTCGACCCGGGCCCCGGCGGCCTGTTCCTCGAGCCGCCGTCCGGAGAGCCTGCCGTAGTCCGGCCACTTCCTGGCGCGGAAGTAGACCGACCCCCCGCGCTCGTAGGCGAACCCGCGCTTGATCAGCTCCTTGGTGATCTCGATCTGCTCGACGATGTGCCCGGTGGCCCGGGGGGTGATGTCGGGCTTGAGGACGTTGAGCGCGGTCATGTCCTCGAAGTAGCGCCAGAAGTACTTGTCCGCCACCTGCATCGGCTCCAGCCGCTCGAGCTTGGCCCGCTTTTGAACCTTGTCCTCGCCCTCGTCGGCGTCGTCGGTGAGGTGCCCGACGTCGGTGACGTTGGAGACGTAGCGCACCTTGTATCCGAGGTGCAAGAGCCAGCGCCGGAGCGTGTCGAAGCTCACCGCGCTCTTGGCGTGGCCGAGGTGGGCGTCCGAGTACACGGTGGGACCGCAAACGTAGATGCCCACGTGCCCCTCGACCCGGGGCTGGAAGCGCTCTTTTTTCCTGGTCATGGTGTTGTAGATGTAAAGCGCCACCCGCGACCTCCTTTGCACGCGACCAGTGTCGTTCAAGGGGTTCCAGCCAGCCTCGACCTCGCCGAGCGGCGCGCGCTTAGGCGGCCAGCGCCCGGTCCTTGAGCCCCTTTAAGAACATCTCCGCGTTTTCCCGCATCAGCTTGTGCACGAGCTTCTTCAACAGCCCCCCGAAGATCGGCAGGTTCAGCTCGTAGTCGATGACCAGCCGCACCCGGGTACCCCCCTCCTCCGGCTCAAAGCGCCAGCTGCCCTCGTACTTGTCGAAGTCGCCTTCCGGGGAGTAAAAGCGGTTTTTGAACGCGGCGTCGTCCCACTCCTCGACCTCCACCCAGCGCACCCGCTTGCCCATCGCCACCGCGACCCACTCGCTCTTGGTGACGCCCTCGCCGGTCTCGACGACCTTCAAGGTCTCCACGTCCTTGAGGTAGGGCTTGAGGCCCTCGAGGTCACGGGCCAGGCGGTAGACCTCTTCCGGAGGCTTGGGGACGAAGACTTCGGCTTCGACGCGCGGCATACCCTGGTTCTACCCCTCCTCCCCTGCTTCCTGCAAGCGATCGTAGGCCCAGAGCGCGGCCTCGAGGGAATACCCGCGCCCCAGCAAAAAGCGGATCGCGCGCTCCTTCTTCCCCAAAAACCGCGCCCGCCGCTTGAGGAGCAACGCCAAGGCGGCCTCGCGCGCCTCCTCGGGGAGAACGGCCTCGATGTCCTCGTCCCGGACCCCACGCTGCTTGAGCCGCCAGCGTAGCTTCCTCGGCCCCCAGCGCCCGCGACGTACCCGCACGAAGGTCTCGGCCAGGGCGCGATCGTCGAGGTAGCCCCAGGCCCTCAGCCGGGAGAGCGCGGCCTCCACCTCGGCCTCGGGGTAGCCTTCGAGCTTCCTCCTCAGCTCGGCCTCGGTGTAGGCCCGCCGGGAAAGCAGGTCCAGGGCCTTCTTCAGCGCGCCGTCCATCGATTGATAGACTACCCTCTGTGCGCGTCTTCGCCCTCGCCGATCCCCACCTCGGAAGCCAGGTCAACAAGCCGATGACCGTCTTCGGGTCGCGCTGGGCCGGCCATCCGGAGGTGCTGTTCGAGCGCTGGCGCGAAACGGTGGGCGAGGAAGATCTGGTGATCCTGCCCGGAGACATCTCCTGGGCGATGCGGCTGGAGGAGGCGCTCCCCGACCTCCGGGCACTGGCCGCGCTGCCCGGCGAGAAGGTGCTCGTGCGCGGCAACCACGACTACTGGTGGCCCTCGATCTCTAGGCTCCGCGCCGCGCTGCCCCCGCGCATGCACGCGATCCAAAACGACGCCTTCGTCGACCAGGGGGTGGCGGTCGCCGGCACCCGGGGCTGGATCACCCCCTTCGACAAGGAGTTCACCGAGCAGGACGAAAAAATCTACCGCCGGGAGGCGGAGCGGCTCCGGCTCTCCCTGGAGGATGCCGAGCGACGCCCCCACGACCACCTGATCGTGGCCCTGCACTACCCGCCCTTCGGGCCCGGCGGCGAGGCGACGCGCTTCACCGAGCTGATCGAGGCGGCGCAGCCTGACGCGGTGGTCTACGGCCACCTGCACAACGCCGACCCCGAGAAGCTTCCCAAGGAGTGGAAGGGGATCCCCCTCCACCTGGTGGCCGCGGACGTCATCGGCTTTCGCCCCAAGCTCATCTTGGAAGTGTGAGCACCACGATCAACCGGGGAGGCACTGGCCTCCCCGGGGACTGGCGGAGGGGGCGGGATTCGAACCCGCGGTGCCCTTGCGGGCACACCGGTTTTCGAGACCGGCCCGTTCAACCGCTCCGGCACCCCTCCCCGCGTAGACGGGCAAAAAACCCGCTCAGCAGTTTAGCAGCTTCCGGCGCGAGGTGTCCAGGGTCCACCTCCAGCCCGTTGCGCGACAGACGGTGGACGGTAAAGGCCCCGGCCTTCAGGTTCTCGGTTCCCCAGACGAGGCGGGTGACCCCCGCCTCGCGGATCGCTCCGTAGCACATCGGGCAGGGCTCGAGGTTCACCACCAGCGTCGCCCCGATGAGCCGTTTTTCCCCGGTCCTCGAGAACGCCGATTGGAGGGCCAAGAGCTCGGCGTGGGCGGTCGGGTCCCGCCTGGCCTCCACCGCGTTCGCGGCCAAACTCAGGACCTCGTCGCCGCGCGCCACCAGCGCCGCGATCGGCACCTCGCCCCGGCGCCCGGCCCGCCGCGCCTCGGCGAGGAGCGTCCGCATCCAGCGCGCCGCTTTCGGCTCCGGATAGAGCCCGTGGACGAAGACCACCCGCTCTCCCTCGCAGGCCAGCGGCCAGTGCCGCCGCAGCCGGGGCGGAACGCCATGGGCCCGGAAGAAGGCATCCAGCCTGCGACCGTCCAAAAGGCGCAGGGCCTTTTGGTAGCGACAGGGCCTTCGGCCCTGGGGAAGGGGCGGGGGACTGGGCTCAGGCGGGAGGAGAAAGAGCGTCCCCTGGTAGGCAAAGGCCAGATGGCCGCCGGAAAGGCTCACCGTCTGCCCCCCCAAGGCCTCCTCCAGCGCCTCGATCACGCGGGCCTCGGGGCGCAAGCCGGCCGAGGTCAGCCAGCGCCGCAAGGCCCGGCGGCGGAGCGAAAGGGGAGCCGCGACCAACGGGGCCGCCCGCAGCGCGGGCACGAAAAAGCGCGCGTCGGGAATCAACACCCCTGCTGCCTCGGCCTCCAGCTGGTCGTCCTCCAGCTGACGCGCCTCGGCGAAGCGGCCGATCGCAGGGACCGCCCCCGGAAAGCGGGCCTCGACCAGCGGCATCACCCGGTGACGCAGGTAGGCGCGGTCGCGTTCCAGACAGGCGTTGGTCGCATCCTCCCGCCAGGAAATGCCCCTGGCGCGGAGGAAGGCGCGCAGCTCCTGGCGCCGGAAACCGAGCAAGGGGCGCGCGATCTGGCCCCGTTTTCTGCGGATGCCCAGGGCCCGCGCGGTGCCGGAAAAGAGCTGAAAGAGCACGGTCTCCGCCTGGTCGTCGGCGGTGTGCGCGGTGAGCACGCAGGCCGCGCCGACCCGCTTGGCGACCCGAGTGAGGAAGGCGTAGCGCAGCTCACGGGCCACGGCCTCGAGGTTCTCCCCCCGCGCCCGCGCGATCTCTGCCACCGGAACGCGCTCGACGACGACGGGAACCCCCAGCCGGGCCCCGAGCTCGACGACGAAGGCCGCGTCCTCCCCGGACTCCGGGCGAAGCCCGTGATCGAGGTGGGCGATCACCGCGTCCCGCCCCACGGCCTTGGTCAGGACCGCCAGCGCCACCGAGTCCCCGCCCCCGGAGACCGCAAGCAAGAGCCGTCCCTTGGGACAGAGATCGGAAAGCGCCTTACGAAAACGCTCGATCACCAGGGGTTATCCTAAGCCGGTGCGCCCCGACTTCGACGCCCTCCCCTACCTCACCGAGGACCTCCCGGGCACTGGCGTCCGGATCCGTGCCCGCCTCGACGACTTCGTGGTCGAGGAGGTGCCCGCCTACCTCCCCTCGGGGGAAGGGGAGCACCTCTACCTCTGGGTGGAAAAGCGTGGCCTGACCACCCGGGAGCTGGTCGAGCGCCTGGTGGCCCGGGGCATTCCGGAAAAGGCCATCGGCGTCGCCGGGCTCAAGGACAAGCACGCGGTGACCCGGCAGTGGGTCAGCGTGCCCGCGACCCTGGCGGATCGGCTCTCGGGGATCGAGGACGCCTCGCTCACCATCCTGAAGGCCGCGCGCCACCGCAACAAGCTGAAGACCGGTCACCTCCGCGGCAACCGCTTTGCGGTCCTGATCGAGGGGGCCGATCCCGAGCGGGTGCGCCGGACCATGAACCGGCTGGCGACCACCGGGCTGCCGAACTACTACGGGCCGCAGCGCTTCGGTCTGGAGGGGAAAAACCCCGAACGCGGCCTGGCCTTGATGCAAAAGGGGAAGGGCCGGGGCGGTCCCTGGCTGAAGCGCTTTCTTTTGGGCAGCGTTCAGAGCCTCCTTTTCAACGCCTACCTCGCCGAGCGCCTCAAGCGGGGGACGTTCGTGCGCCTCCTGCAAGGGGACGTCGCCAAGAAACACGACACCGGCGGCGAGTTCCTGGTCGAGGACCCGGCGCGGGAGACCGCGCGTGCGGAGCGCTTCGAGATCAGCGCCACCGGCCCCCTCTTTGGGCGCAAGTACTACGAGGCCCAAGGGGAGGCGAGGGCGCTCGAGGACGAGGTCCTCGAGCGCTTGGGCCTAAGCCGGGCGGACTTTCGCCAGCGCAAGGGGGCACGCCGCCTGATCCGCGTCCCGGTCGGCGAGATCACGGTCGAAGAGGCTCCCCGCGGCACCTGGGTGCGGTTTTTCCTGCCCAAGGGAAGCTACGCGACCGCCCTCTTGCGCGAGATCATGAAGAAGAACCCCGAGGCGACTCGCCCCGGGGAGATCGGTGAAGGCAACGGCTAAAAGCGCGCTCCCAACTTGAGGGAGAAGAACGCCCCTTCGGCCGAAGCCGCGCCGAAGGCATACCCCCCGTCGAGGCCAGCGAAGACCGGCACCGGCAGGTCCTCGAAGGGGAGATCGAACTCGACATCCGCGCGCAAGAGCCCAAAGAGCCCGCCGCTGCGGCCGGTCTCGCTGCCCGCGTAGCCGAGGCCCGCGCCGCCACCGAGGCGCAACCCCTTCACCGACGCAAGGGGCAACAGGTAGCGCATGGCGAAGCTGGCCTGAAAGCTATCGGCCACGAACAGGTCCAGCGTCGGCCGCAGCGCCCCGACCGGGGGCTGGTAAAGCAGGCAGTCCCAGGAGGCCTCGATGCCAAAGCTTCCCGCATCCCCGGCGAACCCCCCACGCAGCGCCGCAGAGGGGTTAAAGGCCATGGCCATCGAAAGCAAGCCCAGCATCGTCGCGATCAGCAACCCTTTTCTCATAGTGCTTCACCTCCGAACTCAAGTTTAGTCTGCCCAACATTATCAATCAAGGACCGGGGACATCCCGCCGGGCGAAAGCGATTAAGCTAAGGGGCGTGCGCTGGCTTCGAGGTTGGCCCCGACTCCTCCTCTTTAGCTTCCTGATCGGCATCGTCGCCGGGCTCGGCGCAGTGTTCTTTAACCTGCTGGTGCACTGGGGTACCGAGCTCTTCCTTTACCGCCTGGGGCAGCACCTGCCTCCGACGGAGAACAACCCACAGGCCTACTACGGGCCCTACTTTCGGATCCTGCTGCCCCTGGTCGCGGCGCTCGGCGGGCTGCTCGCGGGGCTTTTGGTCTTCCTCTTCGCCCCCGAGGCCGAGGGGCACGGCACCGACGCGGTGATCCGCGCCTATCACGAGCTGGGCGGACGGATCCGGGCCCGGGTACCGGTGGTCAAGACCCTGGCCTCGGCGATCACCCTGGGCTCCGGCGGCTCGGGCGGCCGGGAGGGGCCGATCGCCCAGATCGGCGCCGGCCTGGCCTCGGTGGTCTCCGACTTGTTGCGTTTCCCGGACAGCGAACGGCGGATCCTGGTCATGGCCGGGGCCGCCGGGGGCATCGGAGCGGTCTTCCACGCCCCCCTCGGCGGCGCTCTCTTCGCCGCCGAGGTCCTTTATTCCAAGCTGGACATCGAACAGGACGTCCTCGTCCCTTCGATCATCTCCGCGGTCACCGCCTACTCGATCGCCGGCTACTTCACCGGCTTCGGAGCGATCTTCGAGATCGCCGCCAGCCGCTACCACCAGCCCGCGGCCCTGCCCCTCTTCCTGGCCCTGTCCCTGGTCGCCGCGGCCGGGGCCTACCTCTTCGTCCGACTCTTCGACCAGGTGCACGACGCCTTCCACGCCTGGCGCGTGCCGAACTACCTCAAGCCGGTGGTCGGTGGCCTTCTGACCGGCCTCCTGGGGGCCTTCTTGCCCCAGGTGCTCTCCGGCGGCTACGGCTGGATGGCGATGATCTTCGAGAACAAGCTCCCCCTCATGCTCCTCGTCGCGATGGCCCTAGGGAAGATGTTCGCGACCTCACTCACCATCGGCTCCGGTGGTTCGGGCGGTGTCTTCGGCCCCAGCGTCTTCATCGGCGCCGCGATCGGCGGGGCCTTTGGCCAGGTGGCCGCGGCGGCCTTCCCCCGCCTCGGGTTGAACCCGGTGGACTTCGCCCTGGTGGGCATGGCGAGCTTCTTCGCCGCCGCCGCCAAGACGCCGCTCTCCTCGATCGTGATGGTCACCGAGATGACCGGGGGCTACGGCCTGTTGCCCCCGCTCATGCTCTCGACCTTCACCGCCTACCTGATGGTGCCGGCGCGGCTCACCCTCTACCGTTCCCAGGTCCCCGAACGGGCCGACAGCCCGGTCCACGCCCACGAGTACATCCGGGCCGCGCTCAAGCACCTTTCGGAGCGGGGCCTGCCGATTCCCGGCGACGTCCCCCTGCCCCAGATCGCCAAGCTCCTGGAGACCGGCCAGCCGGTCCCCCTGGACCCGGAGGGCCGCGAGGTGGCGTTCACCCTGCGAATCGACGAGGGCCACCCCTGGGTGGGCAAGCGGATCGTCGAGCTCGGGCTGCCCCGGGACGTGTTGGTGATCTCGGTGATCCGGGAACGGGAGAACGAGACCCTGATTCCTCGCGGGCACACCCGCCTCAAGGCCGGGGACCTCTTGATCCTCGTGGGCCCCCCCGAAGCCCCCGGCGACATCGCCCGCATGCTCGGGGAAAACGGCCGCGCGGAGAGCGAGTAAGCCGCGCCTAGCCGTTTTGCAGGCAGGCTTCGAAGGCCAGCCCATCCTCGGCGATGCAGACCGCCTCTAGCCCCATGCGCGCCTTAAGGATTTCGGCGATGGCCTTCCCGTGGCCCCGGGCGAGCACCCGGTAGCCCTCGAGGTTCAGCATCATGATCAACCCCACGACGAACTCCGCCTCCTCCTCGGGGCTGAGCGGCGTCCCCGCGGTGCGCCCGCGACCGGGAAAGTCCGGGACGATGTAGCGGTGGCCCGCCGGCCAGGGCCTCGGCCAGTCCGCAGCGCTCTCGCCGATGAGGAGGACCGGCGGACCCTCGCCCTCGTCGTCGTAGACCAGGTGGGTGCCGTAGAGGTAGAGGTAGGGCATTACTTGGGCGCGTCCAGGTCGAAGTGCAAGGGCGCCTTGGCCTCCTCCTCGGGCCAGGATAGGAAGGCCTCGCGGCGCTCGATGAAGCCCCGGGCCAGGGCCACCGCCTCGGCAGGGTTCTCCCAGGGGGCGAAGTGGCCCGCGGCCTCGACGGTGACCAGCATCCCCTTGAGCTCCGGCACCCACTCGGCGACCTCGTGGCCGTAGCGCATCGGAGTAAAGGCGTCCTCGGCGCCGACCACGACGAGCACCGGGAGCGCGAGACGGCGAAGCGCTTTACGCTCGTCGACCAGCGCAAAGAGGCCCTCGAGCCAGGCGGCGAGGTCCCGCTCGGCGAGGCCCGCCTTCCAGGCCTCGAGCTGGGCCCGGCCCCGGGCGAGGAGCATCGCTCCCATGAACCAGGGGGCGGCGACGCGGTAAAACCCCTCCAATCCACCCGCCTCAAGGCCAAAGCGCATCGCCTCCAACCGCCAGGTGAGCGCCTCGTCGCGGCGCACGATCGGGGAGAAGAGGACCAGGGTCTGGGCTTGTTTCTCGTGGGCAAGCTGAATCGCGGGGATCGCCGCCTCGGAAAAGGCCACCAGATGGGCCCCCTCAGGCAGCCGCGCGCCCCAGTCGGCGAGGGCCGCACCGGGCGTCGGCTGGGGCCGGGCCTCGAGAAGCCGGTACCCGGAAAACGCCTCCTTAAAGGGCGCAAAGCCCGCGGGCGGGCTGAGGTAGCCGGGGAGAAAGACGACCGTTTCCACGCCCCTATCCTGGCACAGGCAAAAGGTGCAGGTAGCGACGCTTGAAGGCCACGGTCACCGGCTGTCCCTCGACAAGGGGCAGGCGGTCGAAGACGTGGCGGGGAAGCGCGACCTCGATCGGGGCCGCGGCCTCGAGCAGGAGCCGCACCCCAAGCCCCTCCCGCAGGATGGTGCGGATGCGGGCCTGGACCGGGTTTTCGATGCGATCCCGGGGGCGGTCCTCGCGCACCACGATCACCTCCTCGCTCCGCACCGCGAGCACCGCCCGCCGGCCCGGCCGGGCCCAGGCCGGGCAGTCCGCGAGCAATACCCCAAAGGGCGAGGCGACCCGGCAGGGGGATCGGGAGAGGACCTCTCCTTCGTAGAGGTTTTGAAACCCCACCAGGCGCGCGGCCTCGAGCGTCGCCGGGTGAGCGAAGACCTCCTCGGAAGGGCCTTCCTGCACCACCCGGCCGGCCTCCAGGATGACCACCCAGTCAGCGAGCTGGGCCAACGCCGGGTCGTGGGTGGCGACCAGGGCGGGGACCGAAAGCCCGCGGACGAAGGCCACCAGCTCGGCGACGACCTGCCGCTTGCGCACGACGTCGAGGGCGCTGGTTGGCTCGTCGAGGAGCAAGAGCTCGGGGGCGCGGGCGAGCGCCCGGGCCAGGGCCACGCGCTGCTTTTGGCCGCCGGAGAGCTGATGGGGGTAGCGGTCGGCGAGCGCGGCCAGGCCCACCCGCTCCAGCAACGCCCGGGCGGTGGCCAGCCGCAACGCCTTGGGTCCGGGGATGGGAAAGGCCACGTTCCAGAGGGCGGTCATGTGGGGGAAGAGGGCGTAGTGCTGGGGCAGATACCCCACCGGCCGGCGCTCCGGGGGAAGGCCAGAGAACGGCTTTCCCCGGGCGGGGACGAGCCCGGCGAGGGCCCGGAGCAACGTGGTCTTCCCGGCCCCGCTCGCGCCGAGGAGCGCGGTCAGGCCGCGGGCTTCGAAGCGCGCAAGGAGCGGCGTCGGACCTAGGACCTCGAGGTCGACTTCCACCGTGCCTCCAAGCGCCGCACCCAGACCAGGAGCAAAAAGCTCAGCGCCAAGAGCCCGCCCGCCACCACGTGGGCCTTCTCGTAGGCTAGCGCCTCGACCAGGTCGTAAAGGTAGATGCTCACCACCCGGGTCTCGCCGGGAATCGCCCCGCCGACCATCAACACCACCCCGAACTCCCCGAGGGTGTGCGCGAAGGCCATGATCAACCCGCTCAGAACTCCGGGCCAGATCAGGGGAAGGATGACCGCGGCCCACACCTTCCACCAGCGGGCGCCGAGGGTGCGGGCGGTCTCGATCAGGTCCTCCGGGACCGCGGCGATCGCCTCGCGAAAGGCGCTAAGCGCGAAGGGCAGGCTGAAGACCACCCCGGCGACCACAAGCCCCTCGAAGCGAAAGGCCAGCGAGCGTCCCAAAAGTCGCGCAAGCGGCCCGCTCGGCCCAAGGAACAAGAGGAGGTAGAAACCAAGCACGGTCGGGGGCAGGACCAGCGGCAGAAAAAAGACGCTTTCCAAGAAGCTGCGGCAGCAAAAACGCTTTTTGACGAAGACCCAGGACAGGGGCAAGCCCAACGCGAGGATGAGCACGCTCACCGTGCTGGCGAGCTTGACGCTCAGCCACAGCGCAGGCCAGGCCTCGGCGAACGCGGCGATCATGGCGGCAAAAGCCCGTAGCGGGCAAGGATGGCCTGCCCCTCCGGGCCCAGCAGGAAGCGATAAAACCGCTCCACCTCGGGCCGTAGCCGGCCTTTCAGCACCGCCACCTTCTGCCAGAGGGGAGCGTAGGTGGCAAGCGGCGGCGTCCAGTAGCGGCCCCGACCGGCGGCGGTCAGGGGGATCGCCAGGGAGCGCGCGATCAACCCAGCATCGGCCCCGCTGGTTACGAGCTGGGCCGCGTGGGAGACGCTCTGACCCACGACCAGGCGCAGCGGCCGCTGCGGCGCCAGGTAGCGCAGCAGCCCACCGGTCATGGCCTCAAACGGGACCGGTCCTTTACGCCAACGCAGCAAGCCGGCATGAAGCAGGTACTGCACCGCCGCCCGGCCGTAGGGTGCGTGCAGGGGGTTGGCCAGGGCCAGGCGCTGGACCCGAGGGTCCCACAGGGCGTCCTTGGGGTCCAGATCGGCAAGCCGCGCCGGCACGAACAGCGCCAGCTGGCCCCGGGCGTAGACCGCCGCGGTCCCCGGCGCGACCCGTCCCTCCGCGGCGAGTCGGTCGACGTAGCGGGCGTCGGCGGAGAAAAAGAGGTCGGCGACGAGGCCCTGACGCAGCTGCTGGAAAAACCGTCCCGAGGCCCCATAGATGACCTCGACCCGGACCGAAGGGGCACGGGTCTGGAAGACCCGCACCGCCTCGTCGAGGGCATAGCGGAGGTCGGAGGCGGCGACCACCCGCACCTGGCTGGCCCAGGCTAGACCGAAGAGGACGAGGGCCAGGACGAGCACGCGCACGGGCGGTATTATACGCGGCTAGGATGAGCGCATGGGACTCGCAGACACCCTCGACATCGAGATCCTGCGCGCCGACGAGAACGGCCTTTTGGCTAGGATGCCGGTGACCGAGGCCCACCTCCAGCCCTTCGGCTACCTCCACGGCGGGGCCAGCGCCGCGCTCGCGGAACACGCGGCCAGCGTCGGGGCCCAGGGATTTTGCCCGCCGGGCCACGTGGCGTTTGGGCTCGAGCTCAACATCAACCACATCCGGCGCAAGCAGCCGGGCGAAACCCTCTTCGCCCACGCCCGCCCCCGCCACGTCGGCCGCCGCACCCAGGTGTGGGAGATCGAGATCCTCGATCAGGACCAGCGCCTGGTCGCCCTGGCCCGCTGCACGATGGCGGTGGTCGAGGTATAAAATCTCAAACATCATGCTGATCGTTCTCAAAGACAGCGCCACCCCGGAGACCCTCGAGGCGATCCAGGCCGAGCTCAAGCGGCTGGGCTTCACCCCGCACGTCTCCGAGGGGGAGGAGACCACCCTGGTCGGGGCGGTGGGCAAGGGCCCGACCCCGGAGATCATGGAGCACTTCCGGGCGATGCCTGGCGTCGCCGAGGTGATTCGCATCTCCAAGCCCTACAAGCTGGCGAGCCGCGAGGTTCACCCCAAGCCCACGGTCATCGACTTTCCCACCGGTCGCACCGGGGGCGGGCACTTCTTGGTCGCCGCCGGCCCCTGCGGCGTCGAGTCCGAGGAGCAGACGCTGACCGCCGCCCGCTACGTCAAACAGCACGGGGCCCAGATGCTTCGCGGCGGTGCGTTCAAGCCCCGCACCAGCCCCTACTCCTTCCAGGGTCTGGGCGAAAAGGGCCTCGAGATCCTCGCCGAGGCCCGCCGGATCACCGGCCTTCCGGTGGTCACCGAGGTGGTCAGCCCGGACAAGGTCGAGCTCGTGGCCCGCTACGCCGACGTGCTCCAGGTTGGGGCACGCAACGCGCAAAACTTCGCACTCCTCAAGGAAGTCGGCCAGTCCGGGAAGCCGGTCCTCTTGAAGCGCGGAATGAGCATGACCCTCGAGGAGTTCTTGATGAGCGCGGAATACGTGCTCTCCGAGGGCAACGAGCGGGTGATCCTGGTGGAACGGGGTATCCGCACCTTCGAGAAGGCCACGCGCTTCACCCTCGACGTCTCCGCGGTGCCGGTGCTGCAGTCCTGGACCCATCTGCCGGTCTGGGTCGACCCCAGCCACCCCGCGGGCAAGCGCGACTACGTGCTGCCCCTGGCCCTGGCGGGCATCGCCGCCGGCGCCGATGGGTTGATCGTGGAGACCCACCCCTGGCCGGAAAAGGCGCTCTCCGACGCCGCGCAGCAGCTGACCGAGGCGGAGTTCGCGGCGTTCATGCAGCAGGTGAGGACGCTGGTCCAGGCGGTGGGCAAGGCGTTGGATGCGGCCCCGCTTCCCTAAGGCCGGGGTCTTCGGGGTGGGCCTGCTGGGCGGCTCGGTGGGCCTGGCCCTGCGCGAGCGCTTCCTGGTCGAGGAGGTCCACGCCTTCGACCCCGACCCCGAGGCGCTGCACACCGCGCTCGCGGTCGGCGCCGCGACCCACGCCCACACCGAGCTCGGGCCCTGGATCCAGGAGCTGGACCTGGGCATCCTGGCCGCCCCGGTGGGAGCGATCCCGGAGCTCGTCGAGGCCATCACCCCCCATGCCCGGCCTGAAACCCTCTTCACCGACGTGGCCAGCGTCAAGGGGCCGGTCGTGCGCACGGCCAAGGGCCGGCTGCCGCGGTTCGTGGGCGGCCACCCGATGGCCGGGAGCGAGCGCTCGGGGGTGGCCCACGCCCACGCTGGGCTCTTGGAGAACGCGGTCTGGGTCATCACCCCCGCCCCCGGCCAAGCGGAGGAGGTCAAAAGCCTCGAGGCCCTGGTCAAGGAGCTCGGGGCCTACCCGTTGGTCATGGACCCCCTGCTCCACGACCGCCTGGTCGCCCGCGTTAGCCACCTTCCCTACCTGCTCGCGGTGGCCGCTAACCTCCTGGTCAAGGAGGATCCCGAACGGGACCTCTTGATGTTCCTCGCCGCCGGAGGGTTTCGCGACCTCACCCGGGTGGCCTCCGGCTCGGTGGTCATGAGCCGGGACATGGTCCTCGCCAACAAGGCCGAGGTCAAGCGCGCGCTGGCCGACTTCCGCAAGGTGCTGGACCTCCTGGAGGCGGCGCTCGAGGACCCCAAGCAGCTACAGGCCCTCGGCGAGGCCGCAAAGCGCACCCGCGACGCCCTGCCCATCGTCAAGCGCAGCCTCCTGCCGGTGCGCCACGAGCTCGTCGTGCAGCTCCCCGACCGCCCCGGCGAGCTCGCCCGCATCACCACCGCGCTGGGCGAGGCGGGGGTGAACATCAAGGACATCGAGGTCCTGACCATTCGCGACGCCGGCGGGGCGCTCCGGCTGGGTTTCGCCGAGCGCGAGGAGCAGCAGGCGGCCCGACGGCTGCTCAGCGAGATCGGCTACCGGGTCATATAATCGCGCCGTGAACGACGTCTTTCTGCGCGCGCTCAGGGGGGAGCCGACCCCCTACACCCCGGTCTGGTTCATGCGCCAGGCGGGCCGCTACCAGGCCGCCTACCGCAAGCTCCGGGAGCGCCATACCCTGCCGGAGATCGTTCGCGATCCCGAGCTCACCGCCTACGTCACCCGGCTTCCGGTCGAACAACTCGGGGTGGACGCCGCGATCCTCTTCGCCGACATCACCACCCCCCTCTACGGCATGGGGGTAGACCTGGAGATCGTCGAGGGGCGGGGGCCGGTGATCGCCCGACCGATCCAGAACCTCGAGGACGTCGAGGCCCTCAAGCCGTTCGTTCCCGAAGCCCACACCCCGTTCGTCCTGGAGGCCATCCGGAGGCTCAAGGAGACCCTCGAGGTCCCGCTGATCGGCTTTTCCGGCGCGCCCTTCACCCTGGCCTCCTACCTGGTCGAGGGCGGGCCCTCCAAGCAGTTCGCCAAGGTCAAGCGCATGATGCTCACCGATCCCGAGGCCTGGTCGGCGCTGATGACCACCCTCACCGAGGCGATGGCCCGCTACCTCCTGGCCCAGGCCGAGGCCGGGGCCGACGCGCTGATGGTCTTCGACTCCTGGGTCGGCCGGCTCACCCAGCGGCAGTACGTGGCCCACGTCCTCCCCCATCAAAAGCGGCTCTTTTCCCTGCTCCGGGCCGCGAAGCGGCCGACGATCCACTTTGGCACCGGGACGATGCACCTTTTGGAGCTGATGCGCGAGGCGGGCGGGGACGCGATCGGCATCGACACCACCACCCCCTTCGCCGAGGCCCGGGAGCGGCTCGGCGCCCTCCCGGTCCAGGGCAACCTGGACCCCGCGGTCCTGCTCGCCGACCGGGCCACGATCGAGCGCGAGGTGCGGGCGGTGCTCGAGGAAAACGCCGGCCGGCCGGGGCACGTCTTCAACCTGGGGCACGGCATGCTGCCCATGACCCCCGAGGCCAACGCCGCCTTTGCCGTCGAGGCCGTGCACCGCTTGAGCGGAGGTTCGCGTGATGTTTGACGTGTTGCTGATGTATTACGGCACCCCGTATGAGGAATCGGAGATCGCGCCCTACTACACCGACATCCGGCACGGCCACCCCCCTTCTTCCGAGCTCCTCAACGAGCTCGTCGGGCGCTACCGCCAGATCGGCAAGAGCCCCCTGAACGAGATCACCTTTGCCCTGGCCGGGCGCGTCGAGGCCTTCTTGCGCCTCTGGGCGCCGCGGTTCACGCGGGGGCTAAAGGCGCCACCCCCACCGCGCAGCGAGCAGGGGCTGCCCCGGGTCTTCGTCGGCGCAAAGCACGGCCAGCCCTCGATCCGGGAGGCGGTCTTCGCCATGAGTAAGGCCCGGGTCGAGCGGGCAGTGGGGCTGGTGGCGGCGCCCCACTACTCGGCCCGCTCGGTGGCCGAGTACGAGGAAAGGGTGCGCGCGGCGCTGGCCGAGCTGGGCAAGCCCTTCGCCTTCAAGATGGTCCCCTCCTACGCCGAGCACCCGGCCTACGTCCGCGCCCAGGCGGAGCGGGTGCTCGAGGCCCTGTGGCGGCTCAAGGACCCCGACCGCGCGGTGGTCCTCTTCACCGCCCACTCCGTCCCCCTGCGCTCGGTGGAGGCCGACGGCGGGGTCTACCCCAAGCAGCTCGAGGCCACCGCCCGGAGCATCGCCCGCCGCCTGGGGCTTTCCCGCTGGCAGCTCGCCTACCAATCGGCGGGCCGCACCGAGGAGGCCTGGCTCGGTCCCGACGTCAACGAGGTAATCGAAGCGCTGGCAAAGAGCGGGGTTCGGGAAGTGCTGGTGGCGGCGATCGGGTTCCCCGCCGACCACCTCGAGGTCTTCTACGACCTCGACCTCGAGGCCAGCCAAACCGCGCGCCAAGTGGGGGTGCGGCTGGTGCGGGCCCCCTCCCTGAACGCCGGGCTGGACTACGCCGAGGCCCTGGCCCGGATCGCAGAAGAGGCCGCGCTCACATGGTAGACCTGGCGGTCGTCGGGGGCGGGATGGCCGGCCTGGCCGCGGGCCACGCGGCGATGGACCGGGGGCGCTCGGTGGTCGTGCTCGAGGCCGCGCGTCCCGGGGGCAAGGTAGCCACGGTGCGCGAGGCGGGGTTCGTGGTCGAGACCGGCCCCGACGCGGTGGTGCGCTACAAACCCTGGGCGCTGCGCCTCGCCGAGGCGCTGGGCCTCGCCTCCGAGGCCGTCGGCACCCTGCCCGCTCGTCCGGCAGCCTACATCTTCGTGCGAGGGCGGGCCCATCCCCTGCCCGAGGGGCTGAACGTGGTCATCCCCTCGCGCCTCGGCCCCTTGGCGCGCACGCCCCTCCTCTCCCCAGCGGGCAAGCTGCGCGCGGCGCTGGACCTGGTCCTTCCCCGCGGTCCCGAGGAGGACGAGGCCTTCGGCCGTTTCATCCGGCGCCGCCTGGGGAAGGAGGTCTGGGATCGCCTGGCCGCGCCCCTGACCGGAGGGATCTACGGCGGCGACCCGGAAGAGCTCTCCTTGCTCGCCGCCTTCCCCCAGCTCAAGGCCCTGGAAACCAAGCACAAAAGCCTCATCCTGGGCTCGCTCCGGACGATGCGCGCGCGTAAGGCGAGCCGGGAGCAGGGCTCGCTTTTTGCTTCCTTTAAAGGGGGCCTGGGCGCCCTCAGCGAGGCCCTCGCCACGCGCCTCGGCGAGGGGCTCCATCGCGGGGTCCGGGTCGAGGCCCTGCGGCAAACGGCCGAGGGCTGGAAGATCGAGACCAGCGCGGGCACGCTCCTGGCCAGGAAGGTCCTCCTCGCGGTGCCCGCCCACGAGGCCGCGAGGCTGCTCGAGCCCTTGGGCTTTCCAGCCCTCGACGCCCTCGACGCGATCCCCTATCACACCGCGGCCACCGTCACCCTGGCCTTTCCCAGGAAGGCCCTGCCCGAGCGCCAGGGGCACGGCATCCTCTTTGCCCGTGGCGAAGGGTTTGCCGCTCGCGGCTTCACCTGGCTGGATCAGAAGTGGCCGGGCCGAGCTCCCGAAGGATACGCGCTGGTCCGGGCCTACTTTTCCGGCCCCGAGGCAGAGGAAGCCCCCGCCGCCCTCCTCGACCTCGCCCTCGGCGACCTCAGGCGCCTCTTGGGGCGGGTCCCGGCTCCGGGAAAGCACTGGGTGGGGCGCTTTTTCAAGGGGATGCCGGCCTACACCGTCGGCCACCTCGAGCGCGTCCGGGCGATCGAGGCCGCGGAGGCCGCCTTGCCCGGCCTGGCCCTGGCCGGCGCCGCCTACCGCGGGGTGGGCATCCCCGAGGTCGTGCGCGACGGGATCGCCGCCGCCGAACGGCTGCTTTCAGAGTCGGCCTCGGGGTAGGATGACCGGGAGATGCCGCAGACGTTCGCCGATCTGGCCCGCGTCGAGGGCCCGGCTTCGGAGGCCGTGCTCGAGGCGGAGCTCGAAGAGACCGGGCTCGCCCGGGACTTCGTCCTCGGGGTCATGCGGGACCGGCTCGTGATCATGCGCGAGGCGATCGCGCGCGGCCTCGAAAGCGACGCCCCCAGCGTGGCGGGAATGGTGGGCTGGAACGCCAAGACCCTTTGGGAGGCCGAGGATCCCCTCAAGGCACCGCTTTTAAAGCGAGTCCAGGCCTACGCCATGGCGGTCAACGAAGAGAACGCCCGCATGGGCAAGATCGTCGCCGCCCCCACCGCGGGCAGCGCCGGAACCGTGCCCGGGGCCCTGTTCGGCGTCGCCGACCACCTGGGGATCCCCGACGAAGCCCTGGTCATGCCCTTGGTCCTCGCGGGGGGCGTGGCCAAGATCATCAGCCGCCAGATCTACATCGCCGGGGCCTCCGGCGGCTGCCAGGCGGAGATCGGCTCCAGCGCGGCGATGGCCGCGGCCGCGGTGACCGAACTCCTCGGGGGCAGCGCCGAGGCCAGCGTCCACGCCGCAGCCCTGGCGCTGCAGAACACCCTGGGCCTGGTCTGCGACCCGGTCGGCGGCTACGTCGAGGTCCCCTGCGTGATGCGCAACGGGTTTTTCAGCGTGCACGCGGTGAGCGCCGCCCAGCAGGCCCTGGCCGGGATCCGTAGCTTCATCCCGCCCGACGAGGTGGTGCTGGCGATGGCCAAGATCGGCCGCCTGCTGCCCAGCGAGCTCAAGGAGACCGGGCGCGGCGGGCTGGCCTGCACCCCCACGGCCAGGAAGGTCGTGGCCGGCCTCGGCGGGACGCCTCCAGCCTGCAGCGATGACGCCTCTGGGTAGGGCCCTCCTCTCGCTGGTCCTGGCCCTCGTCGTGGGTGGCTGCAGCCCGGGCGCGAAGAGCACCGACGTGCGCTGGTTGCGGCCCGCGCCGCTCCCCGCGCTCGCGCCCCTGCCCAACCCGGAGCGAGGGCTTTACCGCACCAACCTCGATCCCTTTCACCCCGATGCGAACGCCCTCGAAGCCGACGCCCGAGAAGGGGTGCGGCTGATCTACGCCGAGGGCGCCTGGCTGCCCCGGGCACGGCCACTCAGCAGCGAGGAACTCAACGGCCTGCGGCAGACCTTTGCCTTGCTTCGCGAAAGCGGGCTCAAGCTCATCCTGCGGTTTCGTTATGGCGACGACGGCGACGCCCCCTGGTCGGTCATCGACACCCACCTCGGCCAGCTCCTGCCCATCGTGCGCGAAAACGCCGACCTGGTCTACGTCTTTCAGGCGGGATTCTTAGGGCGCTGGGGGGAGTGGCATTGCTGGCGCGCCACGGCGGTGTGCCACGACGATTGGGCGAGCAAGGCGAGGCTCCTCGACGAACTCCTCGCTGCCCTCCCCGACGAGCTTCCGATCGCGCTTCGCTACCCCGCAGATCGGGTCCGCTACCTTGAGGCAAGCCCCTTTGCCGCTCGGCGCCGGCTCAAGCAGCGGCTCGCCTTGCACAACGACTGCCTGTTTTCCTCCGCAACCGACGTCGGCACCTACCCGGACACCAACCCTGAAACCTGGCGCGAGCGCGTCTACCGGGAGAACGACCGCCTTCCCTACGGAGGCGAGACCTGCGCGGCGACCGACCCCGACGACCCGGACCGCGTTCACGCCCCGCGCATTTTAGATGAGCTTGCACGCGCTCATCTGGATTACCTCAACGCTGAATACCATCCTGGGATGCTCGCCCATTGGAAGGCCGAAGGCATCTTTGAGGAGATCGCCGCCCGTCTCGGCTACCGAATCGCCTTGGCCGAGGCCGCTTGGCCGGAAGAAATAGAAGATGGTCGCTTTTGGCTCCGCCTCAGCTTGGACAACGCCGGGTTTGCACGACTGAAGCGGCCCCGGCCCGCGTTCTTGATCGTCCGCCAAGACGAGGTTCAAAGGCGCATTCCCCTGCCCATTGACCTGCGAGAGATCGCACCGGGGACACGGCGCAGCGTCGAATTAGAACTGCGGCTCGATCTTTCCCCAGGTCGGGCGAAGATCGGCCTCGCCTTTCCCGACCCCTCACCGAGACTTCAAGGAAACCCGCGGTTTTCCCTGCACCTGGCCAGCCAGCTGCCCTACGAAGCCGGCATCCACTGGCTTGGCGAGGTCTCCATCCGCTAGGTCTACTCGACGTCGGGTTCGGCGAACTCCGGGCCGAGCAACGCGTCCTTAGCCAACGCGGCGAACCACTGGGCAGCCTCCGCGGCCTCGAACCGCACGCAGATGAGCGCGTGGCGTTCCCCGTAGAGGCTGGCCTCGACCCGGTAAGGAAGGTCGGATTCCAGCACCCGATCGGCAAGCGCCTGGACCGGTTCCCTTGGTCCGCGGACCTCCACGGACCTTCCCTCGATGCGCACCTCGGGCTTCATCCCACCAGTCTACCCCTGCTCCCCGGGACGATGGCCCCGGGCCGGGCGGATCCCGCGATGCCGGGCCTCGCCTTCGGGCTCGACGTGGACGGTGACCTCGGTCCCGGGCCGCACCCTGTCCACCGCGGCCTCGATCCGGTCCGCGATCCGGTGCGCCTCCTCCACCGGCATCTTCCCAGGAACGACGAGATGCAGCTCGACGAAGGCCCGGCGCCCGGCGCGGCGGGTTCGGAGATCGTGGACCTCGATCGCGCCCTCCATCGCGCCGGCGACCGCGGCCTCGATCGCCGCCTGGTCCTCCGGCGCGAGCGCCTCGTCGAGCAAGCCGCCGACCGAGCGCTTCAGGAGGCGCCCGCCGACCCAGACCACCATCCCCCCGATCAAGAGCCCCATCAGCGGGTCCAGCCACCAGATCGACAAGGATCGGGCCAGCCAGAGCCCGAGGAGGACCCCGACGGTGGTCGCCAGGTCGGTGAGCAGGTGCCAGGCCTCGGCCTCCAGCGCCGCGGAGCGACTGGCCCGGCCCACCCTGAAGAGATAGAGCCCCCAAAGGCCGTTGATCAGCGTGGCCGCGACCAAGAGCAGGCTGGTCAGGCCCAGCGCCTCGACCGGCGCCGGGGTCAAGAGCCGCTGCCCTGCCCGCCAGAGAATCGCCAGCGCGGCAAGGACGATCAAGACCCCTTCGAGCACCGCGGCCAGGTACTCAGCCTTGGAGTGGCCGAAGGGGTGCTCGGCATCCGCGGGCCGATCCGCGTAGTGGACCGCCCAGGCGGCCACCAGCGCGGTGGCCAGGTTAACGACCGTCTCCAGGGCGTCGGAAAAGACCGCGACCGAGCCGCTCAGGGCCGTGGCAGCAAGCTTGAGGCCAAGCACAAACGCCCCGATCAGGACGCCAAGGCGGGCGGCGCGGGCGGGGGTCATGACGCCCCTTCGGATACCTCCTCGGCGACCTCGCGGGGCTTCATCAGGGGGAAGAGGATGACGTCGCGGATCGTCGGCTGATCAGTGAAGATCATCGTCAGGCGGTCGATGCCAAGGCCCAGCCCGCCCGCGGGTGGCATCCCGTATTCGAGCGCGGTGAGGAAGTCCTCGTCGATCTCCGCGGCCTCCTCGTCACCGGCGGCGCGGCGCCGGGCCTGCTCCTCGAAGCGCTCGCGCTGGTCGAGGGGGTCGTTGAGCTCGGAGTAGGCGGGGGCCAGCTCCATCCCGGCGACGTAGAGGTCCCAGCGCTCGGTCAGGCGCGGGTCCTGACGATGCTTCTTGGCCAAGGGGCTGATCACCAGCGGGAAGTCGTAGACGAAGGTGGGGTTTTTGAGCTCGGGCTCGACGTAGAGGCCAAAGAGCTTGTCGAGGAGCTTGTAGGAGGGGACGTCGATCAGCTCGGGGTGCTTGGCGTCGGCCCAGATGCGCAGGCGCTCGAGGTCCAGAGGGTCGAAGTCCAGCCCCGCCTTCTCCTTGAGCGCCTCGACGAAGCGGATGCGGCGAAAGGGCGGGGTGAAGTCCAGCCGCTCCCCCTGATAGGGCACCTCGTAGCCGCCGTAGAGGGCCTTGGCCAGCCCCGAGAGCAGGCGCTCGACCATACGGGCGACGTCGTTGTAGTCGGCGTAAGCCCAGTAGGCCTCGAGCATGGTGAACTCCGGGTTGTGCTGGGCATCGATGCCCTCGTTGCGAAACACCCGGCCGATCTCGAAGACCTTCTCGTACCCGCCGACGAGGAGCTTTTTCAAGGGCAGCTCGAGCGCGATCCGGAGGTAGAACTCCCGCCCCAGCGCGTTGTGGTAGGTCACGAACGGCCTAGCCTCGGCCCCCGCCGCGGTGGGCTGGATCACCGGGGTCTCGACCTCCAAAAACCCCTCTTCTTCGAAAAAGCTCCGCACGTAGCGGAGGATCTTCGCGCGCTTTTTGAAGACCTCCCGCACCTCGGGGTTGACGATCAGGTCGAGGTAGCGCTGGCGGTAGCGGACCTCCTTGTCGCGGATCCCGTGCCACTTGTCGGGGAGCGGGTGCAGGGCCTTGACCAGCGGCTGCCAGGTCTCGACCTTGACCGTGACCTCGCCGGTACGGGTGGTGAAGACCGTGCCCTCGACGCCAAGGATGTCGCCGACGTCCAGCTTTTTGAGGAGCGGGTAGTGGGCGGTTTCGTCGCGGGAAAAGAAGAGCTGGATGCGCCCGGTCTCGTCCAGAAGGTGGGCGAAGGTGGCCTTGCCCATGCGCCGCAGGGCGACGATCCGCCCCGCGAGCCGCACCCGCTCTTCAGGCCAAGCCTCTCCCGGCGCGGCCCCCGCGTGGCGGGAGGTGATCTCCGCTGCGCTGGCGGTCTTCTCGAAGCGGTAGGGAAAGGGCTCGAACCCGGCCTCGACGAGCGCCTCGAGGTTCTTCAGCCGGGCCAGCGTCTGCTCGTTGTGCTCGGCCACGGCCTACCCCAGGATGCTGAGGACGATGTAGGTCTTCTCCCCCTCCGGGGTCTCGACCTTGAACGACTCCCCGACGCGCCGGCCGAACGCCGCCCGCCCCACCGGGGACTCGTCGGAGATGCGCATGGGCTCGTCGAGCACGTCGACCTCGGCCGGGGAGACGACCCGCACGTCGTAGCTCTCGCCGCTCTCGGCCTCTTGCAGGACGACGTGCACCCCGAACTCCACCTTGTCCCGGGTCTCCGCGCCCTCGACCAGCTTGGCCCGGGAGAGCACGTCCTCGAGCTGGGCGATCATCATCTCGATGCGCAGCTTCTCCCGGCGGGCGTCCTCGAGGCTGGAGTCGTCGTAGAAGTCGTCCGTTGACTCCATCAGCTCCCCGAGGATTTCGTTGATCTCTTCAAGCCGGGCGCGCCACTTCTCGAGCTCACCCTTCAGCCGTTCGTAACCTTCCTTGGTCAAGCGAATCTCACGCGCCATAAGGCCTCCAACTAAGGAAGTATACCCTTTAGCAAAATCCGCCTCAAAGCCTCCGGGCGGGCGCGCTCACGGCAGGCCTCGGTGTCCTCGCAAAGCGCCACGTAGCGGTAGACCTCGTTCTTGGCACGGGCCACCCGCACCCGAAAAAAGCGCGCGTCGTGCCCGCGCAAGGACCGCTTGCAGGCCTCGCAGATCAGGGGCCGCGGCGAGCGCACCTTCTCCACCGGAGCGAAGATCGCCTTGAAGGGAGGCTCCTCGATGACCACCCGATCCTCAACGTCGCGGTAGTAGAGAACCTCGCCCGGGGGATAGAGTTTGGGGTCGGTGCCGGGAAAGAGCCTCGCGATGAGCTCTCGCTCGTCGATTGCCACCTTGCACCATCATACAAACCGAGCTGCGGGGCTTGGGCTATGCTGAGGGCATGTTGAGCGAAGCCGCCGTCCTCGAGGCCCTGAAATCGGTGATCGACCCCGATTTCAAGAAGGACATCGTCACCCTGGGGTTCGTCCGCGACCTCGAGGTCCACGACGACACGGTGCGCTTCACCCTGAAGCTCACCACCCCCGCCTGCCCCCTCAAGGACCAGCTCCAGCGCGAGGCCGAGGCCGCGGTCAAGGCCCTCGGCGCCCGAAACGTCGAGGTCACCATGGACGCCGAGAGCCCGATCCAGGCCCAGCCCCTGCCCGGGGTGGACCACGTCATCGCCGTGGTCGCCGGCAAGGGTGGGGTGGGGAAAAGCACCACCTCGGTGAACCTCGCGGTGGCCCTCTCCCTGCTCGGGGCCAAGGTGGGGCTGTTCGACGCCGATGCCTTCGGGCCCAACGCGCCCCGGATGCTGGGAGCGGTGGGCAAGCCCCTGATGACCCGCAAGGGCAAGATCATCCCCATCGAAGCCCACGGGATCAAGCTGGTCAGCCTGGGGCTGGTCGTCCCCGACGGCCAGCCGGTGGTCTGGCGCGGCTCGCTGCAGCACTCCTTCGTGCGTGACTTCGCCACCAAGACCGAGTGGGGGGCGCTCGACTACGTGATCGTGGACATGCCGCCGGGGACCGGCGACATCCCGCTCTCGGTGATGCAGCTCATCCCGCTGACCGGGGCGGTGGTCGTCGGCACCCCGCAGGAGGTCGCCCTCGAGGACGTGCGCCGCGCGGTAAACATGCTGGAAAAGCTCGAGGTCGAGGTCCTGGGCTTCGTCGAGAACATGAGCTACTTCGTCTGCCCTTCCTGCGGCGAGAAGCACGACATCTTCGGCAGCGGCGGGCTCCAGGCCTACGCCGAAAAGCTGGGCAAGCCGCTGCTGGGCCAGATCCCCATCGAGCCCAAGATTCGCAAGGGCTCCGACGTGGGCTTCCCCGCCGCCCTCGACGAGGGCCCGCTGGGCGCGGCCTACCGCGAGCTCGCGGAGAACGTCGCCCGCCGGGTAGCGGTGGCCGCAAGCGAGCAGCGGCCTAAGGACACGCCGCACCAAAAACCCTTCTTGAACATTCCGCTGAAGAAGTAGCTTGGAACTCCCCCCCGCGGTCGCCCCCTACGGCAGCTACGCCGCGTGGCTGAAGGACCAGGAAGGCTACGCCGGTCAGGTCACCTACGCGCGCGTCCTGCCCGGCGCGCCCTATCCCGTCGCGACCTACGAGGGGGCCTTCGCCGGGGTGCTCCGCGCCCTGGGTCTTGTCCCCTACGCCCACCAGGCGGCGGCCCTCTCGGCCCTCGAGGCCGGCCACAACGTCGTCCTCGCCACCCCCACCGCGAGCGGCAAGAGCCTGGTCTTTCAGGTCCCGGCGCTGAAGGCTGCGCTGGAGGGGGGCACCGCCCTCTTCCTCTTTCCCACCAAGGCCCTGGCCCGCGACCAGGCGGCGCGGCTCAAGGCCCTGGCCGCGCCCTTCGACCTCCCGGGCCGCGTCTTAACCTACGACGGCGACACGCCGGAATCCAGCCGAAGACAAGCCCGCGCCGAGGGGCGGCTCCTTTTGAGCAACCCGGACATGCTGCACTACGGGATCCTGCCCCACCACGGGCAGTGGGGGCCGTTCCTGGCCCGGCTGCGCTACCTGATCGTCGACGAACTGCACTACTACCGCGGGGTCTTCGGGAGCCACGCGGGCCTGATCTTCCGCCGCCTCCTACGGATCGCCGCGCACTACGGCGCCCGCCCCCAGGTCATCGCCGCCTCGGCCACGATCCAAAACCCCGCAGCCCACGCCGAGACGCTCTTTGGCGAGGCCTTCTTCGAGATCAAGGAGACCCGCTCGCGCGCCGAGCGCGAGGTGGTGATCTACCTTCCCAAGGCCCTCGACGCCACCGGAGAGCAGCGGCGCAGCCCCCACATCGAGGCCGCCCAGCTCGCCGAGCACGCCGCCCTTTCCGGCGTCAAGACGCTGATCTTCACCAACAGCCGCAAGAGCGCCGAGCTGATTGGCCGCTACACCCGCAGCAGCCTGGTGCCCGAACGGATCAAGGTCTACCGCGGCGGCTACACCGCGCGCGAGCGCCGGGCCCTGGAGACCGCCTTCAAGCGCGGCGAGGTCAGCGTCCTCATCAGCACCAACGCCCTGGAGCTGGGCATCGACGTCGGCGACCTCGACGCCGTCGTCCTGGTCGGGTATCCCGGGTCGATGATGAGCTTTTGGCAGCGCGCGGGACGGGCCGGGCGGGGGCAAAGGCGGGCCCTCGTGGTCTGGATCCCCCGCGAGGACCCGCTCGACGCCTACTTCCTGAACCACCCCGACCTCCTGGTCTACGGCGAAGCCGAAGCCGCGGTCGCCGATCCCTTCAACCCCTACCTCTACCCCGTGCACCTCCACGCCGCCGCCTGGGAGCTCCCCCTCACCCCCGACGAGGCGCTCTGGCGCCCGGAGCTCGCCGGCGAGGGCTTCGTCGAGAAGAACGGGAGGATCTACACCACCTTGCGCTTTCCCCACCGCCAGCTGGTGCTGCGCGGGAGCGGGCCCAGCTTCACCCTAAAAGACGCCTTCGGCACCGTCCTCGGCCACCTCGACGAACGCCAGGCCTACACCGAGGCCCACCCAGGCGCGGTCTTCCTGCACCAGGGCGAAGCCTACCTGGTCCGGGACTTCGACCTCGCCTCGCGCACCATCACCCTCCTCCCCAGCCTCGAGGACCACTACACCCAGCCCCTCAGCGAGACCGACGTGCGGGTGCTGCGCGGCGAGGAGGTACGCCCGGGGATCTGGGTGGGACGGGTGGAGATCTCCGAGCGGGTCACCGGCTACGTGAAAAAGCGCTACATCACCGAGGCCGTGCTCGACGAAGTCCCGTTGGACCTGCCCGAGCTGCGCTACGAGACCGAGGCCACCTGGTTCCACGTCGACCCCCGCTGGCTCGGGGAGGGCGCCGAGGGGCTGCTTCCCTCCGCCATCCACGCGCTTGAGCACGCGATGATCGGGCTCTTGCCGCTCTTCGTCCTCGCCGAACGGGCGGACATCGGCGGCGTCTCCTACCCCTTCTACCCCCACCCCCTGCCCTCCGGGGCGGGACCGACGATCTTCATCTACGACGGGCACCCCGGCGGGGTGGGCTACGCCCGCGCCGGAGCGGCGAGGTTTCCGGAATGGCTCCAGGCCACCCACGCGCTGCTCACCGACTGCCCCTGCGAAGACGGCTGCCCGCGCTGCGTCCTCTCCCCCAAGTGCGGCAACCAGAACCGCTTCCTCGACAAAGCCGGGGCCCGTGCCCTGGCCGCCGCCCTGGCCGCGCGCTACCCCGTGCTCAGCCGTCCCACCTAGCGACGCACCAGCGGCCAGAAGCCTACGCCGGGAACGTGCCCCCCCATCGCCCGCTGCACGTTCTCGAAGGTGACGAAGGCCTGCGGGTCGTGGGCCTTCAACAGCTTGAGCAACGCCTTCACCCGACGCCGGGCGACGACCAGAAAGAGGATAGCCACCTCTCCCTGCTGCCCCTCGCCGCGGACCAGGGTAAGGCCGAACCCGGCCTCGCGCAGGGTCCGGATGAGCGCTTCCGGCGCGCGCCGGGTGATCACCCGCACCAAAAGGTGCCCGGGGGCAAGCCAGGCCTCGAGCAGCATCCCCACCCCGGTCCCGGCGGAAAAACCGGCGGCGAAGGCCAGCATCGCCAGCGGCGAATCCAGGCGCTGAAAGACCTGGGAGACCGCCGTGATCCAGATCAACGCCTCGAAGAAGGCCAACGCCACCGCCGCCCGGCGGTCCCCGCGAACCATCATCACCACCCTCAGGGTGGAAAGGGGAACGTCCAAAAGGCGCAGCGCAAAGATCGTGAGCGCGCCCAGGAAGGCCGACATGCGCTAGATTCTAACGGTCGAGGTCCTTGAGGTGGCGGAGCGCGACGGGAAGCGCGAGCAACCCGGCAAAGCCCACCCAGGCCAGGCGATGGCCGTAGGCGAAGGCCACGACCGGCAGCAACAGGGCCGCGGAGAAGGCGGCGCGGTAAGGGTGCCTGAGGGCCGCCCAGAAGACCAGGTAGACCGCGGCGGTGATCAACGCCAGCTGGGGGGCGACGGCGAAGAGCGCCCCGAGCGCCGGGGCCACCCCCTTCCCCCCACGGAAGGCCAAAAAGGGCGAGAACGCGTGTCCCCAGACCGCGGCCGCGCCGGCGACGAGCGCCCCGGGATAGCCCCCGAGGGCCTCGCCAAAGGCCACCGCGAAGACCCCCTTGGCCAGGTCCAGGACGAGCACCATCAGCCCCGGCACCCATCCGAGGACCCGGATCGCGTTGATCGCGCCGGGGTTCTTCGACCCCTCGCGCAAGAGGTTCTTCCGTTGCAGCGCGCCAAAGAAGACGGCAAAGGGCACCGCGCCCAGCAGGTAGCCCGCGGCGAGCGCGGCTAGTAGCCCGCCTTGGCCCACTTCTTCGGCACCTCGCGCTTCAAGAAATCCACGATCTCCTGCGTCAGGGTGCCGGGGCCGAAGACCTCGGCGACGCCTAAAGCCTTGAGCTTGGGAACGTCCTCGTCAGGGATGATGCCCCCGCCGAAGAGCAGGATGTCCGAGGCGCCCTGCTCGTCGAGCAGGCGCTTGACCTCCCGGAAGTAGTGCATGTGCGCTCCGGAAAGGATCGAAAGTCCGATCGCGTCCACGTCCTCCTGAATCGCGGCGGAGACGATCATCTCCGGGGTCTGCCGCAACCCGGTGTAGATGACCTCCATCCCGGCGTCGCGGAGGGCGCGGGCCACGACCTTGGCCCCGCGGTCGTGCCCGTCAAGCCCTGGCTTGGCGATGAGTACGCGAATCTTACGGTCCATTTGCCCACCATTCTAGGGGGAAGACCCCGCCTCACACCATGACCGGCTCCTCGTAGACCCCGTAGACCGCGCGCAGGACATCCATCATCTCGCCCAGGGTGGCGTAGGCAAGCGCCGCCTCGACGAAGTGCGGCATCGTGTTCTGCCCGGTGACCGCGGCCCGGCGCAGGTTCTCGAGCGCCACCTTGACCCGGGCCTCGTCGCGCTCCCGGCGCACCCGCGCCAGCCGCTCGGCCTGGACCCGCTCGACCTCAGGGTCCACGAGGAGGATCGGGACCTCGGGCTCGGCCTCGTCCCTGAACGCGTTCACCCCGACGATCAGGCGCTCCCCGGACTCCACCTCCTGCTGGAAGCGGTAGGAGGCATCCCCGATCTCGCGCTGGAAGTAGCCGTTCTCGATGCCGCGAATCGCGCCGTAGTAGGTCGGGTAGGGCGTTCCCTCCCCCATCTTGCGAATCGCCTCGATGTAGGCTCGGGCCTCCTCCTCGATCTTGTCGGTGAGCCACTCCAGGTAGTAGCTGCCGGCCAGGGGGTCGATCGTATGCGTGACCCCGGACTCGTAGGCGATGATCTGCTGCGTGCGCAGCGCGATCTTCGCCGACTCCTCGGTGGGCAGTGCGAGGGCCTCGTCGTAGGCGTCGGTGTGCAGGCTGTTGGTGCCACCGAGGACCGCCGCCAGTGCCTGGATCGCGACGCGAACGATGTTGTTCAGGGGCTGCTGGGCGGTCAGGCTGACCCCCGCGGTCTGGGCGTGGGTGCGTAGCATCCAGGAGCGGGGGTTCTTGGCCCCGTAGCGCTCTCTCATCTCCGTGGCCCAGATGCGCCGCGCAGCGCGGAACTTGGCGATCTCCTCGAAGAAGTCGTTGTGCACGTCAAAGAAGAAGCTGATCCGGGGGGCGAAGGCGTCGATCTCCAACCCCCGTTCGAGCGCTGCCTCGACGTAGGCAAAGCCATCGGCCAGGGTAAAGGCCAGCTCCTGGACGGCGGTCGCCCCGGCCTCGCGGATGTGGTAGCCGGAGACCGAGATGAAGTTCCACTTGGGCACGTGCTTGGGCCCCCACTCGAAGGTGTCGATGACCAGCTTGACGCTGGGCTCGGGGGGGAAGATGAACTCCTTTTGCGCGATGAACTCCTTGAGGATGTCGTTTTGGATGGTGCCCCCGAGCTTTTGCCAGTCGTAGCCCTTCTTCTTGGCCAGCGCCAGGTACATCGCCCAGATCGCGTTGGCCGGGGAGTTGATGGTCATCGAGGTGGTGACCTTTTCCAGGTCGATCCCGTCGAAGAGGACCTCCATGTCGGCGAGGCTGGCCACCGCGACCCCGCACTTGCCGACCTCCCCCTTGGCCAGCGGGTGGTCGGAGTCGTAGCCCATCAGGGTGGGCAGGTCGAAGGCCACGGAGAGGCCGGTCTGGCCGGCCTCGAGGAGCTTCTTGAAGCGCTCGTTGGTCTGCTCGGCGGTCCCGAACCCGGCGAACATGCGCATCGTCCAGAGCTTCGAGCGGTACATCGAGCCGTAGACGCCGCGGGTGTAGGGGTACTCGCCGGGGTAGCCGAGCTTCTTCTCGTAGTCGAGGGGCTCGACGTCATCGGGGGTGTAGAGCGGTTCGGGAGCGATGTTGGAGAGCGTGCGGTGAGCGACCGGGCGCTCGGGCATGCGCTCCAGGCTCTTTTGATAGGTCTCGCGCATCCAGTCGTGTTTCTTGCGCATGGGGCCTCCTTATGACGCTATTTTACACAACCGCGAAAAAACCGTTATGTCTCCCGGGGCAGGAGGCGGGCGGCCTTCAGGGGCCCGAGCTGGGCCTCGGCGTAGCGCAAGAGCCCCACCAACAGCCGATCCAAGGGGGCGTGCTCGAGCGCGGCCAGGGCCTCGCGACCGGGGCGATTGAGGATCGCGGCCAGGGCCCTGGTGCCCGCCTCTCCGAGGTACACCGCTCCCGGGCCCGGGCTTGCAGCGAGCCCGCCCTCGGGCAGGAGGTAGGCGCCCTGCCCGGAGGGCGCCTGCCCGGCGAGCTTGAAGAGGCGAAACCCCGCCCAGACCAAGACCGCGCGCCAGCCCGCCCCCCGCGCCAACCCACGCAGGGCGGAAACCACGAGCGGGTAGCCGGCGGGGGCGATCTCCGGGCTCAAAAGCCGCCAGGCGAGCTCGGCGAGGACGCCCGCGGCAGCGAAGGCCGCGGGCGCGGTGACGCGGAGGCCCTCGAGGAGCTCGACCTGGGTCAGGGTGGGGAGGTCGTCCTCGGCCGACCTTCGGTAGACCTGAAAGCGCACCCGGTAATAGAGCGAAAGGCGGCCGCTGCGCGCGGTGGGCCGCTCCCCCCCACGGGCCACCGCGCTCAGCGGGCCCTCCGGGGTCAACAGACGCAACACCACCGCCCCCGAGGGCAGCGGCTTGCGGCCCACGACCACCCCTTCCAGGGTGCGATAACGCGCGTCCACCTCCACATTATCGCTTGCGAAGCGGCCGCGGTCTCGCTTAGGCTTGTCCCATGGAGCGCTTCGCGGGGCTGGACTGGGAAGAAATCCTGGAGTGGGCGGTGCTCGCCCTGGTCATCGCGGTCCTGGCGCTCGCCGCGTTTTGGGTGCTGGGCTGGGTGATGGTGATCCTGGGCCGGCTCTTTCTCGGCCTTTCGGGGCTGATCGTCTCCCTCTTGCAGCTTCTGATCCCGGTCCTGATCGTCGTCGGGCTGGTCTACCTCGCGGTGCGCTACCTGCAGCAAAGGGGCTAGGACCTCACCCCAGGTTTTTGCTAGACTAAGGGTCTAGTGAGCGCGCTCCAATCCCTGGTCAAACGACGCCTCGCCGCCGAGCGGGGCACGATCCAAAAGGACGCCCCGTTTCGGGTGGCCCTCGCCTACCCCAACACCTACGGCGTGGGGATGGCCTCGCTGGGCTTTCAGGTGGCCTACCAGCGGTTCAACGCCGAACCCGACTTCGTCGCCGAACGCCTCTTTTTGGAGGAACTCCCTGGACCGCTCTTCACCTACGAGGGTGGTCGTCCCCCCTACGAGGCGGACCTCTTCGCGATCTCCATCGCCTACGAGCTGGACCTCACCAACGTCGTCCGCCTGCTCACCAGAAGCGGTCTCGCCCCATTGCGCGAGGAGCGCGCGGAGGCGGATCCTCCGGTGATCATCGGCGGTCCCTTGACCTCGTCCAACCCCTGGCCGCTGACCCCCTTCGCCGACGCGATCGTGATCGGCGACGGGGAGGAGCTGATCCCCCAGCTCGCCGAGGCCTGGCGTCAGGCCGAGGACAAGGCCGACTTCCTGGACCTGATCGAGGGGCTGCCCGGGGTCTTCCTCCCCGACCGCATGACGCGGGAACCGCACTGGGCGACCGCTCCCCTCGAGGCCCTGCCCGCTGCGGCCCAGATCGTCACCCCCTTTGCCGAGTTCGCGAACACCTTCCTCGTTGAGGTGGAGCGCGGCTGCCCCCGCCCCTGCACGTTCTGCCTGGCGCGGGTGATGTACGGGCCCACCCGGAACGTCCCCCTCGACCGGGTGCTGGCGGCGATCCCCGAGGACGTGCCCAAGGTGGGGTTGATCGGGGCCGCCCTCACCGACTACCCCTGGGTCAAGGCCCTCTCCCGGGCCCTGGTCGAGCGCGGGCAGACCTTCTCCTACTCCTCGATCCGGGCGGACCGAGTGGACCTCGAGCTCGCCGAGCTGATGCGCGCGGGAGGGATGAAGAGCTTCACCTTCGCCGCCGACGGCCCCAGCCAGCGCCTTCGCGACTTCCTCAAGAAGCAGATCACCACCGAGCACCTCCTGAACGCCGCGAAGGTGGCCAGGGAGGCCGGGTTCAAGAAGTTCAAGCTCTACCAGATGATCGGTCTGCCCACCGAGACCGAGACCGACCTCGAGGAGATGATCGCGCTCACCCTCGAGCTCTCCACCTACGCCCAGGTCGCGCTGACCGTGAGCCCCTTCGTTCCCAAGCGCCACACCCCCCACCACGCCGACCGCTTCGCCGGGGTGAAGGTCATCGAGCGTCGCCTGAAGCGGTTGGAGAAGGCCTTCCGCAAGCACCGTCCGCGGATCGAGATGCGCGCGGTCTCCGCCCGCTGGGCCTGGGTGGAGGCGGTGATCGCCCGCGGCGGACCGGAGGTCGGGCTCGCGGCGATGCAGCTGGCGGATCGGGAGAACTTCGCGGGGTGGAAGCAGGCCTTGAAGGCCGTGGGCTGGCAGGACCCCCTGAACGATCCCAACCCGCGCTATGAGGAGCCTGCCCTCCCCTTTCTCACCGTGGGCGCCTAGAATACGCGCGTGCGCGTCCTCTTCATCGGCGACGTGATGGCCGAACCGGGCCTGCGCGCCGTCGCCCTCCACCTGCCGGACATCCGCGACCGCTACGAGTTGGTCATCGCCAACGGCGAGAACGCCGCCGGGGGCAAGGGCCTCTCCAAACGGGCCTACCGCCGCCTGCGGGACGCCGGGATCGACGTGATCACCCTGGGCAACCACGCCTTCGATCACCGGGACGTCTACGACCTGATCGAGACCGAGCCGATCCTGCGCGCGGCCAACTATCCCCCGGGGACCCCGGGGCGGGATTACCTGGTGACCTCGGGGCTTTTGATCTTCCAGCTGATGGGGCGGGTCTTCGTCGAGCCCAACCTGGACTCGCCCTTTCAGAGCGCCGAACGGGTCCTGGCCAGGGCCGAGGGCTATCGGTATAGCCTCGTGGACGTTCACGCCGAGACGACCAGCGAAAAGTACGCCCTCGGCCATTTCCTCGACGGACGGGTCGGCGCGATCGTCGGCACCCACACCCACGTCCCCACCGCGGACGCCGGGAACTTCAAGCGGGGCACGGCCTTCATCGCCGACGTGGGCATGACCGGGACCTACGACTCGATCATCGGCGGCGAGGTCGAGACCTTCTTGAACCGTTTCCTCACCGCCCGTCCCCAGCCCTTCCGGCCGGCCAAGGGGCCGGCCCGCCTCTGTGCGGTCGAGATCGACTTCGAAGCGGGGAAGCCGGCGGCGATCCGACCCTATCGCTGGGACGAGCCCTGAGCCGGTAGAATGGCCCCTGCATGCCGAGGATCTACCACGCCTCCGACATCCACGTGGGCTCCAGCCACTTCCTCCCGGAGCTGCTCGAGCGCCTGATCGCCGAGATCAACGCCGAGCGACCGGACCTGGTAGTGCTCGCGGGGGACCTCACCGACAAAGGGCTCGCCTACCAGTACCAGGAGGCCAAGCGCTGGGTGGACCGGATCGAGGTCCCGGTCCTGCTCACCCCCGGCAACCATGATTCCCGGAACGTCGGCTACGTCCACTTCGAGGAGCTCTTCGGGCCGCGCTACGGGACCTACCGCCTGCCCGGGGTCTACGTCGTCGCCGCGGACTCCTCGGAGCCAGACCTCGACGAGGGGCGGATCGGCCGCACGATCTACCCCTGGCTCGAGGAGGCGCTGGGCCACGCTCCAAACGACGCGCTCAAGGTCTTCGTCACCCACCACCACCTGCTCCCGGTCCCCGGCGCGGGGCGGGAACGGAACATCCTTCAAGACGCCGGCGACCTCCTGAGGCTCCTCACCGAACACGGCGTGGACCTGGTCCTCACCGGCCACAAGCACGTCCCCTGGGTGTGGCGTTTCGAGTCGATGCTCATCGTCAACGCCGGCACCGCCTCGACCAACCGGGTGCGCGGCAAGGGCAAGCCGAGCTACGCGGTGCTCGAGCTCAACGAACGCGAGATCACCGTCGAGCAACGCTACTACGGGCAACAGCCCGCGGAGCGTTACCGCTTCATCCCCACCCGCGAGGTGCCCCGATGACGCCCCGCTGCACGCCCCGCGTCGGCCTCTTCGTCGACACCCAAAACCTCTACCACTCGGCCCGGGAGAACTACGAGCGCAACATCAACTTCGAAAGCCTGCTGCGCTTTGCCGCCCAGGGGCGCGACCTGGTGCACGCGATCGCCTACGTGGTCGAGCGCGAGGGGGACACCTCGGCCTGGCCCTTCATCTACAAGCTCTCCACGATCGGCTACCGGGTCAAGCGCATGAAGCTCCAGCTGCACCACACCACCGACACCGGCAAGCCGATTTACGAGGGCAACTGGGACATGGGGATCGTCGCCGACATGGTGCGGCTGATGGACCACCTGGACGTCGTCGTGCTGGGCAGCGGCGATGGGGACTTCGTCGACGTCCTCGAGGTCTTGATGGACCGGGGTATCCGCGTCGAGGTCGTGGCCTTTCGCGAGACCACCGCGCAGAAGCTGATCGACGCCGTGGACCGCTTCACCCCCCTCCCCGAGATCCCCGACCCCTTCATGCCGCAAAAGGAAAAGAACGGCGCCTAAAAACCACACCACCCCCGAATGGGGGTTTACCTCGCGTTGACCTTCGCGCCGATACTGAAGGTGAGGTGACGCGCATGAAAAAGCTTTGGCCGCTCCTACTCTCGGTGTTCTTCCTGGCAGCGTGCGGGCCCCTACCCCTCACCATCGATCTGATGCCCGCGCTGCAGCAACACGGCTACGAACGCGGGAGCGTTACCCGGACGGTACCCGTGCCACCCGGTACGCAGCTCAGCGACCAGAAGTTACAGATACCGGACGCCAGCGGATACCGTTTCACCTTCGACGTCCCCAACCTGCCCGCTTCGCCCGCCAGCCTGGTGCTCGATTACCAGGCCACCCTCGAGGACCGAATCGCGTGCGTCGACGACCTTGGCGGCACGCTCCATGCCCAGGTCTACCTGGCGGGGGACGCCGCCCAGCTCTGGCAAAGCCCGCTGGAGGGCGCGCAGGTGAGCGCCCCGATCAACCCCCGGGACACCCTCACCCTCAAGGGCTCGGCCCGGCTCAGCGAGGCCCAGCTCAACGCGGTGCTGAGCGGATCGCTGGTGCTCGGCGTGGAACTCAAAACCGAAGGGCTCACCGGCCGGGCCAGCAGCGACCCCGCCTGCCTGCAAAACGGCCAGACCCAGGTCACGTTCTCGGGGCAATACCGAATCGAGCAAGCGGTGGTCGAGGTCCGCTTCCTCTAGGCCCCTCCTCTCTCCTGGGCCCGGGCTTTGCCCGGGCCCCTTTAGCGCCGATCCTCAAGGAGCCCCTCGACCTCGGCCACCGGCTCGACGCGGTCGGGCCTGAGGCCGGTCGCGGCCTTGACCGCCTCGGCCAGGCCCTCGGGCACCGCGTCCGCGACCACCTCGAGGACGAAGGCGTCGGTCCCCGAGGGCTTTCTTTCCACCACCACCCGGTAGGCGGTGACGCCATACCCCTTGAGCAGCCCGGAAAGCTCCGAGGGATAGAGCTTCACCCCCTTGACCTTGACCATCTGGTCCACCCGGCCGATCACCCCGCGGGGGAGCACCACCCGCCCCTCGCGGTAGCGGACCTCGGCCAGGTCCCCGGTCCGAAAGCGCACCATGGGCATCAGGGTACGGGTCAGGGCGGTGACCACCAGCTCGCCGCGCCCGCCGTCGGGGACCGGGGCCAGGGTCTCGGGGTCCAAAACCTCGAGGACCGCCATCCGGGGCAGCTCGGCGAGCCCGTCCTGCGCGGGACTTTCGCCGGCGACCAGGCCGAGCTCGGAGGTGCCGAAGACATCGTAGGCCTTGGCCCCCAGCGCGGCCTCGACCCGCGCGCGAAACCCGGGTACCGAGGTGAAGGGCTCGCCGGCGGCGATCAGGTGCGCCGCGCGCAGGCCGGCCTCGGCGAGGCGCAGGGCGAAGGAGGGGTTGGTGACCAGGGTCTTGACCCCGGTGCGTCGGGCGATCTTCGCCGCCCGCTCGGCCTCGCCGGGGCCGTGGGGGATGACCGCGAGCCCGGCGGCGACGAGGCCCTCGTGAAAGAGCCAGCCCCCGGCGAAGACGTGGTAGGCGAACGTCGAGAGCACCGGACCTCTCAGCCCCAGCACGGCAAAGTAGGGGGCCAAGCCGCTGGCCTGGAGGGCGAGGTCCTCGGCGGAGAGGTATTCGGGCATCCAGCCGAGCCGCGGGCTGGGGGTGAAGTGGGCGATCGCCGTGCCCGCGGGGGGCTCGGGATGGGCTTCGAGGTAATCCAGCCAGGCTTCGCGGGAGGTGGGCTCGATCTCCGACAGATCGGCCTCGGTGGCACGCTCGGGATCGAGCCCCCGCAGGCGGTCGGCGTAGACCGGGTGCCGCTTGGCGGCCGCGAGCACCCGGCGCAAGCGGGTGAGGCGTTCCATGGACGCAGTCTACCCGGTGTAGAGGTCGGCCCTCGACGGAGGCAGGGACACGCGACCCGAAGCGTCGGGCTTGGCCAGGAGCACCTGGTGCACGCTGAGGTGGCCGGCGGCGAACTGGTAGGCGGAGACGCTCATGTAGAGCTTCCAGACCCGCGCCCGGCCCTCGCCGACCGCGGCCACCGCGTCCTCCCAGCGCGTTTGAAGGCGCGCGACCCAGTGGCGCAGCGTCTTCGCATAGTGCTCGCGCCAGTCCTCGACGTCGCGGACCTCGAAGCCAGCGTCCTCGGCGGCCTTCAGATGCTCCCAAAGGGGGAGGATCTCCCCATCGGGAAAGACGTAGCGGCGCAAGAACTCCCCGCTCGCGAGGCCTGCGTCGAAGCGGCTCTTGACCGGGCCCCGGGTGATCACGTGGTGCAGGAACAGCCCATCCGGACGCAGCAGGGAGTAGGCCTTGGCGAAGTAGCGGGCAAGCATCGCCCGCCCCACGTGCTCGGCCATCCCCACGCTGACCAGCTTGTCGAACTCGCCCTCGAGGTCGCGGTAGTCCAGGACCTCAAACCGCGCCCGGTCGGCAAGGCCGAGGCGGCGGGCCCAGGCGTTCGCGTGGGCGACCTGGGCCTTGGCCAGGCTCACGCCCCGGACGCTGACCCCGAAGTTCTGAGCCGCGAAGAGCCCCAGGCCGCCCCAGCCCGCGCCGATGTCCAACAGGCGCTCGCCGGGCTTGAGGCGGAGCTTTTTCAGGGTGTGACGAAGCTTTTTCTCCTGAGCGGTGTCCAGGTCCTCGTCGCCTTCCGGGAAGTAGGCGCAGGAGTAGATCCTCCAGCGGTCCAGCCACAGGGCAAAGAAGTCGTTGCCCACGTCGTAATGGTGACGGATCGCCTGCAGGTCGCGGGCCTTCGAGTGTACCCGCCCTTTAAGCCGGGCGGCGAGGCCCGGGCGCGGGAGCGCCCGCCTCAGGGCCACCGCGTCTTTGAGGGTGCGCGCCAGCCGCGCCGGGTCGAGGCGGGGGGCGGCGGCCTCCAGCTCGGCGAGCAGGACCTCGATGTCCCCCTCGACCTCGAGCTCCCCGGCCACGTAGGCTTCCCCGAGCGCCAGGTCCAAGGGGTCCGAGCGCAACCTTAAGAGCGCCAGCGGATCCCGTATCCAGACCGTCGCCGGGGGTGGTTCCCTGTTTGAGGGCAGCGCCTCCCCGTTCCAGAGCCGCAGCGCGAAGGGCGGCCCCCCGGGAAAGAGATCCAGGACCAGGCGACGCACTGCCTCGGCGAGGCGTTCGCCGGATTCGACCTCGGGCATCCTGACCTCCTTTCTTTAGGAGATCAGTCTACCACCTAGTCCTCCTGCCCCGCCTTGAGTACGGCCAGGAAGGCCTCCTGCGGCACCTCGACCTGGCCGATCGCCTTGAGCCGCTTCTTGCCCTCCTTTTGCTTTTCCAAGAGCTTCTTCTTGCGGGTCACGTCCCCGCCGTAGCACTTGGAGAGGACGTCCTTCCTGAGCGCCTTGACCGTGGCCCGGGCGATGATCTTGCCACCGATCGCGGCCTGCACCGCGACCGGGAACTGCTGCCGGGGGATGACCTCGGCGAGCTTGTCCACCACCTGCCGGCCCATGCGGTAGGCCTTCTCGCGGTGGGCGATGAAGGCCAGGGCGTCGACCTTCTCCCCGTGGACCAGGATGTCGACCTTGACCAGGTCGCCGGGGCGGTAGCCGATCTGCTCGTAGTCCATGCTCGCGTAGCCGCGGGAGATCGACTTCAGGCGGTCGTGGAAGTCAAAGAGGATCTCGGCGAAGGGCACCTCGTAGACCAGCTCCACCCGTTTGCCGTGGTAGAGCATGTTGAGCATCTTGCCGCGCTTTTCCTGCAAGAGCTGCATGATCGGCCCGACGTAGGCCTCCGGGGTGAAGACCGAGAGCCGCACGTAGGGCTCGAGCACCGCCTCGATACGGGTGGGGTCGGGCAGGTCCGAGGGGTTATGCACCTCGACCTCCTCGCCATCCTTGAGCTGGACCCTGTAGACCACGCTGGGGGCGGTGGCGATCAGCTCCAGGCCGAACTCCCGCTCCAGCCGCTCCTGAACGATCTCCGCGTGCAGCAATCCCAAAAAGCCCACGCGGAACCCAAAGCCCAGCGCGTCCGAGCTCTCGGGCTCGAAGACCAGCGCCGCGTCGTTGAGGCGGAGCTTCTCGAGCGCGTCGCGAAGGCGGTTGTAGGCCTGGGAGTCGGTGGGAAAGAGTCCGGCGAAGACCACTGGCTTGGCCGGCTTGAACCCAGGATAGGGGGCGTCGGTGGGGCGGCCGGCGTGGGTGATCGTGTCCCCGACCTGGGCGTCGTGGATCTCCCGGATCCCGGCCATAATCCAGCCCACCTCCCCCACCGAGAGGACCTCGGTGTCCTCGATGCCGCCGGGCCTGAAGACCCCGACCCGGTCCACCTCGTAGTCCTTGCCCGTGGACCAGACGCGGATCGTGTCCCCGGGGCGGACCGTCCCCTCGAAGACGCGCACGTAGGGCACGACCCCCTGGTACTTATCGAAGACCGAGTCGAAGATCAGCGCCTTCAAGGGGGCCTTGGGGTCGCCCTTGGGCGGGGGGATGCGCTGGACGATGGCCTCGAGGATCGCGTCCACCCCCTCTCCGGTCTTTCCCGAGGCGAAGATCGCCTCGTCGGCGGGAATCCCGAAGGTCTCCTCGATCTCCAGCGCGACCTCCTCGGGACGGGCGTTGGGGAGGTCGATCTTGTTGATCACCGGGATGATCGCGTGCTCGTGCTCCATCGCCAGGAAGAAGTTGGCGATGGTCTGGGCCTCGATGCCCTGGGAGGCGTCGACGACGAGCAGCACCCCCTCGACCGCGGCCAGGGCCCGGCTGACCTCGTAATGGAAGTCCACGTGGCCCGGGGTGTCGATGAGGTTGAAGACGTAGGTGATCCCGTCCTCAGCGCGGTAGTTGAGGCGCACCGCGGCGGCCTTGATGGTGATGCCCCGCTCGCGCTCGAGGTCCAGCTGATCCAGGTACTGCGCCCGCATCTCCCGCTCGCTCACTGCGCGCGTCCGCTCCAGGATGCGGTCGGCCAGGGTGGATTTTCCGTGGTCGACGTGCGCGATGATGGAGAAGTTGCGGATGCGCGAGGGGTCGGTCACGCCCCCCAGTTTAGCTTGTAGAATCACGCTGATGAAGGCCCCGACCCGCCTCACCTACGACCTAACCTACGCCGGGCGACCCGCCGGGGAGGAGGAGCTGACCTTCGAGCCGATCCCCGGGGGCTACCGCATGAAGCTGCGTGCCGAGGTCGCCCTGCCCCTGCCCAAGACCCGCCAGGAGTGGACCAGCGTCATGGACCAAAAGGGGCTTCCCCTGCGCTACACCGAGCGGGTCGAGGGCCGCGGCGCGCGGGTCTTCGACCTCGAGTTCCTGCGCGACGAAGGGGTCGTCGTGGGGCCGGACCTGGTGCTGCCCTACGTCACCGACTACCACGATCCCCTCTCCTTGATCCTGGCCCTCTCCCGCTTCGAGGGCGAGGTCCTTACCCTGCCGATGGTCGGCGGGCGGGTCCACGCCAAGCGCCTTCCCGATCAGGCGCTGACCTTTCCCTGGGGCACGATCGAGACCCGCGTCTTCCGCCTGCGCCCGGGAGTGAGCGTGGTGCACTTCGACGCCGAGGGCCGGCCGGTGCGCTTCGCCCAGCGGGTCGGACAGTACGTCTTCGAGGCCCGGTTGAAGGAGGCCTTCGAGCTCACCCAGCCCGCCCGCAAGCCGCGGCGGCGACGGAGGAAACGATGAGGATCTACACCGCCGACGAGGTCAAGTCCCGCTTTGCGTCGCGCAAGCTGCGCTATCAGGCCACCCCGGAGCTCATGCAAGGCATCGAGGAACGCTTCGGCGCACCGCTCTCCCCGGAGGAGGCGGTGCGGCGCGTGGTGCGCGACGTCGAGGCCCGGGGGGACGAGGCCCTCGACCTTTGGAGCGAGCGCCTCGACCACAGCCCCGCCTACGAGGTGCCAAAGCGGCTCTGGCGCGAGGCCTACGATGGGCTCGAGTTCGAGCTCAGGGAAGCGCTGGAGACCGCCCGCGAGCGCGTCGCGGCCTTTCATAAGAAAGAGCCCAAGGGCGGCTTTCTGGCCACCGAGGGCGGCCTCCTCGCCCAGCTCGTGCGCCCGCTGGGACGGGTCGGGGTCTACGTCCCCGGCGGCAGCGCTCCCTTGCTCTCCACGGTGCTGATGACCGTGATCCCGGCGCGGGTGGCCGGCGTGGGAGAGATCGTCGTCGCCACCCCGCCCAAGCCCCATCCCGCGATCCTCGCCGCGGCCTGGGCGGCCGGGGCCGACCGCCTCTTCGCGATGGGCGGGGCCCAGGCGATCGCCGCGCTGGCCTACGGCACCGCGCGCGTGCCCCGGGTGGACAAGATCGTCGGCCCCGGAAACCTCTTCGTCACCCTGGCCAAGAAGGAGGTCTATGGGGACGTGGGGATCGACGGCCTGGCCGGCCCCACCGAGACCCTGATCGTCGCCGACGCGAAGGCGAACCCCACCCTCCTCGCCGCCGACCTGCTGGCCCAGGCGGAGCACGATCGCTTCGCCGAGCCCTGGCTGATCTCCCCGGACCGCGAGGTGTTGGAGGCCACCGCGCGCGAGGTCGAGGCCCAACTCGCCACCCTCCCCAGGCGGCGGGTGATCGAGCGGGCGCTGGAGAACGGAGGCCTGGTCGAGAGCCGCGACCTGGAGGAGGCCATCGGGCTCGCCAACCTCTACGCCCCGGAGCACCTCTGCCTTTCGGTCGAGGACCCCTCTACCTGGCTGGAGATGGTCCAAAACGCCGGCGGGGTCTTCCTCGGTGAACACTCGGGAGAGGCGCTCGGCGACTACATCGCCGGTCCCAGCCACGTCATGCCCACCTCCGGGACCGCCCGCTTCAGCGCCGCGTTGCGGGTCGGGGACTTCCTCAAGGTGATCCCGGTGGTGGGGCTGAACGCCAAGACCGCCGCCGCCCTGGCCGAGCCCGCCGCCCGGCTGGCCCGGGCCGAGGGGCTCGAGGCCCACGCCCGGGCCCTCCTCGCCCGGACCGAGGACGACCTATAGCTTGTAGCCGAACTGGCGCAAGAGGGCCTTGCGCTCGGCGACGTCGGCCTCCCCCTCCTCGCCGAGCGGGGTCAGCCCGTCGAGCACCCCGAGCACCCCGCGCTGGTCGCCATCCTCGAGCACCACGACCTTCAGCGGGTTGGCGGTGGCTGCGAACAAGCGCACCACCTCGGGCACCTGCCTGAGGTGCGGCAGGACGTTGATGGGGTAGACCCCCTCCCCCAACACCACGATGAAGACGTGCCCGGCCCCCACCGCGCGGGCGTGCTTCACCGCCATTGCGACCAGCTCGGGGTCGGTCCCGGAGCGGCGCACCAGGCGCTTTTGGCTGGCCTCGTTGAAGGCCAGGCCAAAGCGGATCCCGGGCACCGCGTTGACCAGGGCCTCGTGCAGATCCTCGACGGTCTTGATGAAGTGGGCCTGCCCCAGGATCACGTTGACCGTCTCGGGGGTTTCGATGGGCACCAGCTTGAGCTCCATGCCCCCATTCTGACAGAGACCGCCGGGGGAAATATGGCAACATGGGGGCATGGACCTTTTGGAACGCGCGGTGGAGGGGAGGCGGCTCTCGCTCGAAGAGGTGGAAACCCTCTTCTCGCTCCCCCTGCCCGAGCTGGCCGCGGCGGCCCACGCCCGGCGCCTGGCGGTCGCGCCCCCCAAGATCGTCACCTACCTGATCGACCGCAACATCAACTACGCCAACGTCTGCACGATCGGCTGCCCGTATTGCGCCTTTTGGCGCGCCCAAAAGCACCCCGAGGCCTACGTCCTGAGCTACGAGGAGATCGCCGAGAAGGTCACCGAGCTCAAGGCCGTGGGCGGGCGGCGGATCCTGATGCAGGGGGGCGTGCACCCCGAGCTCCCCTTGAGCTGGTACGAAGAGCTGCTCCGCTACCTCAAGCGCGTCCACCCTGACGTGCGCATCGACGCCTTCAGCCCGGAGGAGATCCTGGGGCTCGAGCGCTTGACCGGGCTCGACGCCCGCGAGATCCTGGCCCGCCTCAAGGACGCGGGGCTGGACGGCATGCCCGGAGCCGGTGCCGAGATCCTGGTCGACGAGGTCCGCCACAAGGCCGCCCCCCGGCGCATCCCCACCGCGGACTGGCTGCGTATCGTGGACACCGCCCAGGCGCTTGGCCTCTACACCCTGGCAAGCATGGTCATCGGGTTTGGCGAGGGGCCCCGCGAGCGGGCGATCCACCTCGACCTGATTCGCCAGCAGCAAGACCGGGCCCGTTCCCGGGGCGACCGGGGCTTTGCCGCGTTCGCGCTCTGGACCCTGCAAACCGAGGCGACCGCCTACAAGGGCAAGGCCCCGGGCGCCGGCGCCCACGAATACCTGAAGAACCTGGCGATCGCCCGGCTGGCGCTGGACAACATCCCCTACCTCCAGGCCTCCTGGCCCACGATGGGCTTTCGGGTGGCCCAGGCAGCGCTCTTTTACGGGGCCAACGACTTCGGCTCGACGATGCTCGAGGAGAACGTCGTCTCCGCCGCCGGTGGCTACGACCGCACCCACGCCACGCTGGACCAGATTCACCATCACATTCGCGCCGCGGGCTTCATCCCCGCCGAGCGGGACGTCTACTACAACCTCATCAAGGTGCACGACCCGGCACCTGCGCGATGATCCTCACCGCGCCCTGGGTCTTCCTCGACGAGGCCACGGCGATCCCGGACGGGGCGCTCCTGGTCGAGGGCGGCCGGGTGCGTGCGCTCGGTTCGAGGACCGAGCTCATCCATCGGCATCCCCGGGCCCCGATCAAGGCCTTTCGCACCTACCTCGGTCCCCAGGCCGCGAACGCCCACACCCACCTGGACCTGGGGTTGGGCCCGGTCTTTAAGGGGCCGTTCGTCGACTTCGTGGAAAAGGCGGTGCTGCCCAAAAACGCCACGCGGGGGCAGTCCCAGGCCAAACAGGCGGCGAAGGCCAGCGTCCAGCGCACCCTGGGGGACATCGCCGCGAAGGACCCCGACACCGTGCGCTGGTGGCTCGCGGAGGCGCCCTTTGAGGGCATCGTGTTCTGGGAGGTGCTGGGGCTGGGAAGCGCGCAGGAGGCACGGGCCCTGGCCGAGGCCCGGAAGATTATCGCCCAGGCCAAGCGATGGCGGCGCCCGGGCGGGCCCCGGCTCGGCCTCTCCCCCCACGCGCCTTATTCGCTCTCCCCGCGCCTGATGCGCGCCATCGTCGAGCTGGCAAAGGAAGAGGGCCTGCCGTTGATGATCCACCTCGCGGAGAGCCCCGCCGAGCGGGCCTACTTCGAGCACCGCAGCGGACCCCTCGCCGCGTTCTACCGCCGGCTGGGGGTGCCGCTCGACCTGCACCCGGTGGGGCTCAGCCCGGTGGCCTACCTGGCCGAGCTTGGGGTGCTCGAGGCCCGCCCCCTGGTGGTCCACGGCGTCCAGGTCGACGCGGCGGACCTCCGCCTCCTGGCCGAGCACCGCGTCACCCTGGTCAGCTGCCCCCGCTCCAACCTCAACCTCGAAGCCGGTCTCCCTCCCTACGGGGCCTATCAGGAGTTGGGGATCCCGATCGCGCTGGGCACCGACTCGGCCCTCTCCGGCGGCTCCCTCGACGTATGGGACGAGGTCCGCACCCTGATCGCCCACGGCCTTCCCGCGCGGGAGGCGATCGGCTGGGCGCTCACCGGCCACCGCGCGTTAGGCCACCCGGTCCCGAGGATCCGACCCGGAACCCCGCTCGACCGGGTTGTAGGCTGGTAAACGATGCGAAGCGCCCTCTTCGCCTACGCCGCGGTGGGCGCGCTGGTGGGCCTCCTTACCGCCGGAGTGGCCAGCCTGATCGGGCTTTTGGCGCAACTCCTCCTCGGAGAGCTGATCGGCTACCTTCCCCCCGGCCCCTCGGGGGAGCGAGGCCTGCACCAGGTCTTCACCCATCCCATGCCCGCCCTCAGCCTCGCGCTCTTTCCCCCGATCTTCCTCCTGGCCTCACTCCTCGGCAGCAATCAGGGCCTGCCCCGCCTCCTGCTCGAGCGAAGGGGGATGCGCCTCGACCAGGTGGCCCAGTGGCGCTACGTGCTGGGCAGCCTCCTCGAGCTCGGGGCGGGCAGCGTTCTCGGCCGAGAAGGACCGATGGCGGTCCTCGGCCACGGCCTGGGACGGGGGCTCGTACGGCCCGAGAACCGGGCGCTGGCCCACGCCGGGCTGGCGGCCGGCTTCGCCGCCGCCCTTCACGCCCCCTTGGCGGGGGCGCTCTTTTCCATCGAGCTCTTACATCGACGGTTGGGGCTCGAGGCCCGCCAGCTCACCCCCGCCCTGATCGGGGCCTTCTCCGGGTTCGCGGTCTACGGTGGCCTGCTCGGCTACGGGCCCCTGATCGCCCTCAAGCCGGGAAGGATCGAGGTCCCCGAGGTCCTCGCCGCCGTCGCCCTGGGGTTCGCCGTCGCCGCGCTGATCCGGGCCTGGCGGGGCCTGATGCGCTGGATCGAACGCGAAGCCAAGCCGGTCCCCTTCTGGGGACGGCACGCCTTCTTCGGCCTGGTGCTCGGCACGCTGGCCCTGGCGCTGCCGGAGATCCTGGGGGATGGCCTGGGCTGGCTGGAGCTCCTCACCGCGCCGATCGTCCCGGCAGGGGCGCTCTTGCTCATCTTCACCGCGCGTTTTTTCCTCAGCGCGCTGGGGCTCGGCCTCGGCGCCTACGGAGGCCCCTTCACGCCCAGCCTGGTGCTCGGGGGGCTGGCCGGCCTGGCGTTGGCCCGAAGCCTCCCCCACCCGCTGGATCCCGGGGTCCTGGCCATCGCCGGCGGCACGGCCTGGATCGCCGCCGCGCTGGAAACCCCGCTGGGGGCGGTGGCCCTGGCCGGGGAGCTCGCCGGCTACCGCGTCCTCCCCGCCGTCCTCAGTGCCGTCGCGGTGGCCTTTACCTTCGCTCCCAGGGGCGTGTGGCCGCGCCCCGATAGCAGGTAGAATCGGCGCCATGGTCCGGGGCATTCGCGGAGCGATCACCGTCGAGGAAGACACGCCGGAGGCCATCCTCTCGGCCACCGAGGAGCTCCTCAAGGCCATCTTCGCGGCCAACGGCATCGAGGATCCCTCGACCCTGGCCGCGATCATCTTCACCGTGACCGAGGACCTGCGCGCGGCCTTTCCCGCCGAGGCGGCACGTCGGCTGGGGATGAACCTCGTCCCCCTCCTCTCCGCGCGCGAGGTGCCGGTGCCCGGGTCGCTTCCCCGGGTGATCCGCATCCTCGCCCTGTGGAACACCGACAAAGCCCAGGACGAGATCCGCCACGTCTACCTGCGCGAGGCCACCCGGCTCAGGCCGGACCTGAAGAGCGCCCAGTAAGCTCGTCGAAGGCCTCGGCGACGGCGGCGAAGACCGCTTCGTGCTCCGCTTCGGGAAAATGGCCCATCATCGAGACCCGGAGGATCCGCCCCCTCAACGGCCCCTGCCCGCCCGCGATGCGAAAACCCCGGCGGGCAAACGCCTCGACCGCCCGGTCGTAGCCGGCGTCCGGGGGCAGCCAGAACGCGGCGACCGCGGGACTCTCGAACCCCGGCTCTGGCACGGCGCGGAGCCCCGCGGAGCGGCCAAGCGCATAAAGCCGTGCGTTTTGCGCCCGCTTTTCGGCGAGGTGGGCCTCAAGGCGGGGCAGGAGCACCTCGAGCACCGCCCGGGCGGCGTAGACCAGCTGGATCGCCGGGGTGAAGGCGGCCTGGCCCCGGGCCTGCTGCCGGAGCTCCCGGGTCAAGTCCTGGTAGTAGCCGTAGGGCCTGAGCCGCGCAAGCGCCCTGGGACCGAGGGCGACGAAGGCCAAGCCCGGGGGCAGCATCAGCCCCTTTTGACTGCCCGCGACCGCGGCGTCCACGCCCATCGCGTCCAGCGCCATCGGGGCCAAAAAGAGCGCGGTCACCGCGTCCACCACCACCAGGGCCTCGGGGTTCTTGGCCCGAACCGCGGCGGCGAGCTCGGCGAGGGGGTTCAGCACCCCGGTCGAGGTCTCGGAGTAGGTCAAGAGCACCCCGGCGGTGCGCGCGTCGACGCGCTCGGCGAGCGCCTCGGGGCGGACCGCCCGGCCCCAGTCGAGCGAGAAGGCCTCGACCTCGAGCCCCAAGGCCCTTGCGATCTCCGCCCAACGCTCGGAGAACTTGCCGGAAACCGGCACGACGACCCGCTCCCCGGGGCGAAAGAGCCCCCCGACCAGGGCCTCCATGCCCAGGGTGCCGCTGCCGGTGAGGACCAGGGCCTCGCCGGCGGTGCCGAAGGCCGCCTTCAGCTGGGCGCGGAGGCTATGGAGGGCCTCGGCGGCCTCGGGGCTGCGGTGATGGGGCTGGGGGCCGGAGAGGACCTCCCTGGCTCGGGGGTGCAGCTCGACCGGGCCCGGGGTCAAGAGCCGTAGCCTCAAAGCGTGGCCACCTCCACCCGCTCGATCTCGGGAAGGGCGGCGAGGCGGGAGAGGATCCCCTCGCTGGGACGCTCGTCGACCTCAAGGATGAACAGCGCCCGTCCCCCGGGGCGGTCCCGGCCAAGCTGCATCCCGGCGATGTTCACGTTTTCTTCTCCCAGCAAGGTGCCGACCTGACCGACGACCCCCGGCCGGTCCTGGTTTTCGCAGACCAAGAGCGTCCCCTCGAGCACCGACTCGATCGCGTACCCGTCGAGCCCCACCAGGCGGGGGCGGCCGGCGATGACCGCGCCGCGCGCGACCCGGGCTTCGCGGTCGGTGGTGAGCTTGACCTCGACGAGCTGGGCGTAGCCCGCGGCCTCCTCCCCGGTCCGGGTGGAGAGCGCGATCCCCCGCTCCCGCAACAGCGGCCGCGCCGCGACCAGGTTGATCCCCTCCGAGAGCACCGGCTCGAGCAGGCCCTTGGCCACCGCGGCGACGACCGGCGCGGGGTCCGCCTCGAAGCGCCCTAGGAACCCCACCTCGACCGCCTGCACCCGCCCCCGGGTGACCTGGGCGAGGAAGCGGCCGAGGGCCTCGCCGAGGGGAACGAAGCCCTTGAGGGCACGGTAGGCCTCGGGGTCAAACCCGGCGTTGATCGCGTAGGCGATCTCCCCCTCCAAAGCAGCGATCACCCGCTCGAGCACCGCCTGCCCCACCCGGGACTGGGCTTCCTCGGTGTTCGCCCCAAGGTGCGCGGTGTGCACCACCCGCTCGTGCTGGACCAGGGGATGCGTCTGCTCCGGCGGCTCCTTGGCGAAGACGTCGAGCCCGGCGGCGAAGAGGTGGCCTTCCTCGAGGACCTCAAGCAGCGCCGCCTCATCGATGATCCCCCCGCGCGCGGCGTTGACCACCACCGCACCCCGGGGTAGGAGGTAGAGCTCGCGACGCCCGATCATTCCCCGGGTCTCCTCGGTGAGCGGGGTGTGCACGGTCAAGAACTGGCTCTGGCGCAAGAGGTCCTCGATCGCGTCCACGAGCTCGGCTCCGATCGCCTCCGCCCGGGACTTCGGGATGTAAGGGTCGTAAGCCAGGACGCGCATGTCAAACGCCCGGGCAAAGCGCGCCACCTGCCCCCCGATGCGCCCCAGGCCCACGATGCCCAGGGTCTTGCCCATCAGCTCCTTGCCGAGAAAGGCCCGGTCCCAGACCCCCTCCCGGATCTGGCGGTCGGCGCGGGCAAGGCCCCGGGCGGCAGCGATCAAGAGACCAAAGGCCAGCTCCGCCGCCGAGCGGGTGTTGGCCTCGGGAACGTTGACCACCAGCACCCCGCGGCGCGAGGCGGCCTCGAGGTCGATGTTGTCCACCCCTACCCCGGCGCGTCCGATCACCTTCAAGCGGGTGGCCCGGGACAAAAGCTCGGCGTCGACCTTGGTGCGGCTCCGGGTGATCAGGGCGTCGTAGGCCGCGATCTTCTCCAAGACCTCCTCCCGGGAAAGCCCCGGCCGGTAGTCCAAGACCACCCCAGGCCGCTGAGGGTCCTCGATGCGCATCTGATCGGTGACCAACACCCGAAACATGCGCATAAAATAGCACCTGGCCTTCTAAGTTTCCATGGGCTATCTTGCTAGGGATGAAGCTCGCACTGGTCACCGACTCCACCTCCGACCTCCCCCCGGGCTGGGCCGAGGCCCACGGCGTGCGCGTGGTTCCGCTCTACGTCTTCCTCGACGGCCGCTCCTATAGGGATGGCGCGGAGATCACCGCCGACGACCTGATCGAGGCGGTGAAGCGGGGCAAACCGATTCCCAGCACCAGCCAGCCCACGCCGGAGGACTTCCGCAAGGTCTACGCGGAGGCCCTCGGGGAGGCCGACCACGTCCTCTCCATTCACATCTCCTCCAAGCTCTCGGGGACGGTGCGCTCGGCGCAGATGGCGGCGGAAGCCTTCTCCGGCAAGGTCAGCGTCTTCGACACCCTCGCCGCCTCGGCGGGGATCGGGCTGATGGTCATGCGGGCCCAGGAGCTGATCGAGGCCGGGGCCACCCTGCCCCAGATCCTCAAGGAGCTCGAGCGCGTCCGCGAGGACCAGATCCTGCGGTTCTCGGTCGCCAGCCTCGAGTACCTGCAAAAGAACGGGCGCATCGGCCGCGCCGCCGCGCTGCTCGGCGGCATGCTGCGGATCAAGCCGATCCTTACCCTCAACCAGGGGATGGTCGAGGCCGCGGGCCGGGCTCGGGGCGAGAAGAAGGCCCTGATCGAGATGATCAAGGCCTTCCGAGCCTGGGCCGAGGGCAAGCCCCGGATCCGCACCGCCTTCCTGTACGCCGGCGAAGCCGAGGCGGTCGAGCCTTTAAAGCACGAGATCCTGAGCTCCGGTCTGCCCGTCGAGGTCGTCTACACCGGCAAGCTCGGCGCGGTGATCACCAGCCACGTCGGCCCCGGTACCTACGGATTCTACGCCTACGGATTCGAGGCATAGATGCGGGCGGTCTTGCAACGGGCCCGCTGGGGCCGGGTGCGCGTCGAGGGTGAGGTCGTCGGCGAGATCGGCCCGGGCCTCGTGATCCTCCTTGGAATACGCCGCGGGGACACCCCGGAGGACGCCGCCTACCTGGCCAAGAAGACCGTACAGCTGCGCATCTTTGCCGATGAAACGGGCAAGATGAACCGCTCCCTGCTCGAGGTCGGCGGCGAAGCGTTGGTCATCAGCCAGTTCACCCTCTACGCGGACACCCGCAAGGGAAACCGCCCCTCCTTTGCCCAGGCCGCGGACCCGGACCTCGCCAAACGGCTCTACGCCGACTACATCGACCGGTTGGTCGAGGCCGGGGTGCACGTCGAGACCGGGGTCTTCGGGGCGATGATGGAGGTCGAGCTCTTGAACGACGGACCGGTGACGATCCTCCTCGACGCCGCCGAGCGCACCCGGCCACGGAGGGCCAAGGGATGACGCTGCGGGAGAAGCTCGCCGCAGGGCGGTTCGTCATCACCGCCGAGGTGGACCCGCCCCGGGGGACGGCGATCGCGCGCACCCTCTCCGAGGTGCGCGAGGTCGCCCCCTTCGTCGACGCGGTGAACCTCTCCGACGCCCCGATGGCCAACCTGCGCATGAGCCCCTTCGTGATCGCCAGACTGGTCGAGGACGCGACCGGGGTCGAGGCCATCCCCCACCTCACCGCCCGGGACCGCAACTCCCTGGCCCTGCAGGCAGAGCTGCTCGGGGCCAGCGCGGTCGGGGTCAAGAACGTGCTCCTGCTCGGCGGGGATCCCCCGACGCGGGGGGACCACCCCTTCGCCAAACCGGTCTACGAGGTGGGGGTGGTCGAGCTGATCGCGCTGGCCCGGCGGCTCAACGCGGGGCAGAACTGGGCCGGGGGGGCGCTCGAGGGCGCGACCGACCTCTTCTTGGGGGCCGCGGCCAACCCCACGGCCGCAGACCTCGCCGCCGAGGTGGAAAAGACCCAGGCCAAGATCGAGGCCGGGGCGCGGTTCTTCCAGACCCAGCCAGTCTTCGCCGCGGAAGAGGCCCTTAGGTTCCTCGACGCGCTGGGTCCCCTGCCGGAAGGCGTCCACTTCCTTTGGGGGGTGCTCCCCCTGGTGAGCGCGCGCATGGCCGAGCGGGTCCGCGCCTGGGCGCGCGTGCCCGAGGCACTGATCGCGTCCTTGCGGGCCGAGGGGGCCCCGGCCGGCTACGCCTGGGCCCGGCGCACCCTCGAAGCGCTCAAGGCGGCCGGTGCCCACGGCGTCCACCTCTTCCCCCTGGGAAAACCGGGGCGGGTCAAGAAGACGCTGGGCGGGGAGGCCTCCCCGCCCAGCGCAACGCCCGCCCCTTAGGCGGTCTTCTTCTTCTTGTCCAGGATCCCGGCGAGCTCCTGCAACCGGCGCCAGTTCTTGAGCCGGTCCTCGTTCGCCGCCAGGAGGACCTCGTCGGGGTTGCCGTCCTTGTCGAAGTGCTTGGCGAACCGCCCCTCGGTGCGCGCGAAGTCGATGAAGGTCACCGGCTTCTTGGTCTTGGGGTCGACATACCAGTCGTCGTAGATCGAGGGGTTGCCCTTGAGGTCCAACCGCTCGGAGATCCGGTCCCCCTTCCGGGGGTCGTAGACGAAGACCGGGAAGGTGCGGGAGAGCACCGCCAGGCGGGCCTGGTGGGAAGCCATGTCGTCGGCCACCCCGTGCTCCGGCTGGCAGGTGGTGTAGACGATCACCACCGAGGGCCCCTCGTACTCGTTGGCCTCGAAGATCGCCTTGTAGAAGTGGTTGTAATGGGCGGCGGTGGTCTGGGCCACGAAGACGTCGGGGTGCATCATCAGGATCTCCCCGATCTCCTTACGGCGCTCGGTCTTTCCCTTGAGGACCTTACCGAAGGCCGACATCTTGGTCTCCTGGCCCAGGTAGGTCGCGGTCGAAGCCTGGCCGCCGGTGTTGGAGTAGACCTGGGTGTCGAGGACCAGGACGTTGATGTTCATCCCCGAGGCCAGCATGCGCGAGAGGGACTGGAAGCCGATGTCGAACATCGCCCCGTCGCCGCCGACGACCCAGAGCTTTTTGTGCTCCCAGCCCATCTGGTCCCAGCGCATGCGGATGCCCATCGCGTCGGTGGCCGCGTTCTCGAAGAGGGAGTTGGTCCAGGGCACCAGGAAGGGGTTGTAGGGGTAGGTCGAGGAGTAGACGGTGTTGCACCCGGTGGCGGCGACGATGCCCCAGTCCTTGCCGTAGTAGAAGGCGTTGGCCGCGGCCATCATGCGCAGCGCGGTGGCCTCGCCACAGCCCGCGCAGCTCCCCGCGCCCCCGACGTAGAGGTGGGTGTTGAAGTCCAGCATGATGTCGATCGGGGTGCGCTCGTTGATGTAGTCGCGGGGGGTGTTGGGGAGCGACTCGAAGAAGGCGAAGGCCTCCTTGTACGCGGGAACCGTGCCCTCGACCTTCTCGATCATCGCCAGGGCGTCGTCGTCGCAGACCTCGACGCACTCCCCGCAGCCCTTGCACTTGGTGGGATCGATGAAGATCGAGAAGTAGCCGGGCTCCTTGCCCTTTTTCTCGGGCAGGTCGTAGTACTTGCGGGTCTTCGCGAAGTGCGCCCGCATGCGCTCGCGGGTCTCGGGGTCGTCGATCTTGTTGAGCTCGGCCTCGAGCTGGCTCGCCGGCACCACCTTGGCCAGGATCGCGGTGTCCGGGCACTCGGTGACGCACTCCATGCAGCCGGTGCACTTGTCGTTGTAGTACTCGGGGATCTCCGGCGCGATGTAGGAGAAGTCGCGGTAGGCGCCGGTGCCCGGGGCGATCAGGCTGCGGGCGACCCCGAGGTCCGCGGGCAGTTCCTCGTCGGCGATGCCTTTGTTGTAGGCCTCGACGACCTCGGTGAAGGTCTCGTTGTAATGGTCGATGTCGATCGGTTCGGGCTCGGGGAGCACCTCGAGCTCGAGCTCGAGCTCCCCGACCTCGATGTGCTTGGGTTCTGGCTTCATGCCACGACCTCCTCAGGCTCCTTGGCCTTGACCTCTTCCGGGATCTCGATGAGCTCCTTGAAGCCGCGCTGGATCGCGGTCATGTTGTCCTTGACCACCTGCTCCCCGCGCTTGCCGAAGTACTTGCGGATGACCCTCTCCACCCGCTCCCAGAGCTCGCCCTCACTGATGTGGGCGCGCTCCATGAAGGGAGCGATGCGCAGGTAGCCACCGAGCAGCACGATGCCCTGCATGCGCATCACCAGATCCGGCCGGGTGGCCACCTCCTGAGCGATGCGCACTGCGTCGATCGCGTAGACCCGAAGCCGCTTTTCGCGCACGATCTCCCGAGCGTACTTGGGCATCGAGGCCCAGATCGCCTCGGGATCGGTGTGCCGGGACTGCAGCCAGACCGCCCCGCCCTCGGCGATCCCGGTGAAGGGGTTGGTGTAGTTGAGCGCGTGGGGGTCGTTGATCGCGACCATCTCCACGTACTTCAGCTCCATGCGGGCGCGCACCGGCTCCTCGGCGACGACCAGGTAGTAGTTCGTGGGCAGGCCCTTCTTCTCCGACCCGTACTTGGGAAAAGCCTGCACGAAGAGGCCGAAGAGGTCCGCGGTGACGCTGGCGATCACCTTGTTGGTGGTCACCGAGCCATAGCCGCCGACCGAGTAGCCGCGCAGGCGGAAGGTCCCGCGCTCGATGACGTCGGGGTCCTCCTTGCGCTCCAGGGCCAGGGGGTGCTTGATGTTCAAGACGAAGTAGCGCCGGTCGGCCCCGGACATCATGTGCTCGAAGGCGGCGACCAGGTCACCGGGGCGGATGTCGCGGCTGCCCAGGCCCGCGGCGCCGTGGTAAAAGCGCGGCATGGTCTCGATCTTGGGGTAGCCGGGGTACCCGTCGAAGGCGTCGGCGAAGGCGGCCTTGATCTCCCGGGCCAGGGGGTTGGCCTCGGCCAGCGGTTCATCGGTGCGCTCGAGCACCGCGAAGGCCTTGAGGTGCTTCAAAGCCTCGACGATGCGCGCTCCGGGGAAGGGCCTGAAGACCCGGACGTGCAGCGCCCCGACCTTCTGACCGCGCTCGCGCAGGTAATCGACGACCGCCTTGATGTTGCCGATCATCGAGCCCATGCCCACCAGGGCGTACTCCGCGTCCTCCAGGCGGTAGGGCTCGACGAAATCGTAGACCCGGCCGGTGAGCTGGCCGTAGGCCTCGAAGGCCTCCTCGAGCGCCGGCGGGATCATCGCGTAGAAGGCGCGCTGGGCGATCCGCCCCTTCATGTAGGCGTCCTGGTTCTCCACCACCCCGCTCATCACCGGATGGTCAGGGTCGAAGAGGCTCCTCACGCGCTCCTTCGGATCACCGACGAAACGCTTCATCAGCTCCGGCTCGGGGAGGTTGAAGTTCTCCACCGTATGCGTTACCAGGAAGCCGTCCTGCACCACCATGAAGGGGGTCTGCGCGGTCTCGGCGACGCGGCGCGCGATCAGCGCCATGTCCGCGACCTCCTGGGCGTTGGCCGCGAAGAGGATCCCCCAGCCGGTGTCGGCGACCGCGTAGACGTCGTCGTGTCCGGCGTGGATGTTCAGCGCCTGGCTGGTCAGCGCCCGGGCCCCGATGTGGAAGACCGCGGGGATGCGCTTGCCGGAGATCGTGTAGAGGACCTCCTTTTGCAAGACCAGCCCCTGGCTGGCGGTGAAGGAGGCCACCCGGCCCCCGGCCACCCCAAAGCCCTCCGCCGCCGAGCCCGCGGAGTGCTCGCTCTCGGGCTCGAGGAACTTGAGGGGATCCCCCCAGAGGTTGGTGCGCCCGTTGGCGACCGCCACCTGGTAGCCGTACCCCATGTTCGTCGCCGGGGTGATGGGGTAGGCGATGCCCGCCTGGGAGACGTGGGTCTCAACCCATACCGCAGCTTCCGATCCGTCCCCGGTGGTGGGGATGCCTGGGAACTTGGGCTTGGTCATCTATCCCTCCTTTTGAGCACGTGCGGCCGTGCGTCACCCTAGCCTAGCACCCGCTCAACGTAAAAAATCCCTTCCCTTCCACGTTTATTCTCCCCTCGCGGCGAGGGAGGGATGTCCTGGCTAGCGGCGTTTCTTCTTCTCCTTCTCGCCTTCCCACTCGCCGAAGTACATCCGGTGAACGGTCAGCCGCACCGGCCGCTCGGGCCGATCCTTGCCTTGCGGCGGCCCGACCACGCGCCGCCGCGGTTTCTTGCCCTGTTTCTTCTCGCTCATCTCCACCTCCTTATGTGTTGCCGGGGCCAAGTCAATCTGCCGCAGCACCGGATTGGCCCCGGTGATCACCACCTCGATGGGGTCGCCGAGCCGGAGCTTTGCGCCGCTGTTGACCCCGACCAGCGCCAGGAGCTCGGGCACGTAAGCGTAGGGCTCGTCCCCCAGCTCCCCGACACGAATCAGCCCCTCGACGCCGTTTTCCAGGGCCACGAAAGCCCCGAAGTTCTGTACCCCGCTGACCACACCCGAAAAGCGCTCGCCGAGGTGCGCGCGTGCCCACCTGGCCTGATGGTACTTCGTGAGGTCGCGCTCCGCGGCCTCGGCCTTGCGCTCCTGGATCGAGGCGTGTTCGGCGATCTCCCCGAAGCGCGCGGTCCAGCGCGCTTTTTGCCGGGGGTCCAGCCGGTCCTCGATCATCGCCTTGACCACGCGGTGCACGACCAGGTCCGGGTAGCGCCGGATGGGGCTGGTGAAGTGCAGGTAGTCACGGAAGGCCAGACCGAAATGGCCGAGGTTCTCCTCCGCGTAGCGGGCGAGTTTGAGCGTGCGCAAAAGCAGGGTGGCCACCGCCGGCGCCTCGGGGCGGCCACTGGCCGCGGCGAGCACCTGCTGGAACGCCTTGGGGCTGGGCGCGCGGGCGTCGATCTCGTAGCCCAGCCGGCTCAGCGCCGCCACCAGTTCGGCGTAGCGGTCCTCGGCAGGGTCCTCGTGCACCCGGTAGATCGCGGGCAGGCCACGGCGGCCGAGCTCCGCGGCGACCAGCTGGTTTGCCAGGAGCATCATCTCCTCAATCAGGCTGCGCGCCCGAACCTCGGCCTGGGGAATGAGGATCACGCCCCCGTCCTCGGCCAGCTCGACCTTGACCTCGGGGAAGTGAAACTCCAGCGCCCCCGCCTCCAGGCGCCGTCGCTTCAAGGCCTGAGCGAGCCGGTCCAAGATAGCGAGGTCCCCGGCCAAAAACGGGGCCTCCTCCAGCGCCTCGCCGCCCAGAAAGCGCTCGACCTCGCCGTAGGTCAGGCGCGCCTTGGAGCGGATCACGCCCTTGACGAAGCGCACATCGTGGACCTCGCCGGCATCGTCGAGCTCGGCGATCACCGAGAGGGTCAGGCGGTCCTCGTCGGGGACCAGCGAAGCCACCCCGTTGGAGATCGCCTCGGGAAGCATCGGCAGCACCCGGCCCGGAAGGTAGACCGAGGTCCCCCGCAAGTAGGCCTCCTCGTCCAGCGCCGAGCCCTCGGGTACGTAGTGGCTGACGTCGGCGATGTGCACCCCGACCTCGAAGCGGCCGTTTTCGAGGGGACGGACGTGCAACGCGTCGTCGAAGTCCTTGGCGTCGGCGCCGTCGATGGTGAAGACGTTCAGTGGGCGAAAGTCCTCGCGCCCCTCGAGCTCGGCGCCGGCGGGCGGCCGGGCCACCCGGCGGGCTTCGGCGAGCACGTCCTCGGGGAAGGCGTCACGCAGGTCGTGCTTGAGGATGACCGCGCGAAGCTCGGCGCTCACCTCGTCGCCCTCGGCGAGGACCTCGCGCACCCGCGCCAGGACCTCTTTTTGGCCCGTCTCTTCGGGATAGAGGAGCGTGACCGCGATGCGGCTCCCCTCCTTGGCCTCGGACAGCCCCTCGGGGAGCAGCTTGACCTCCGGGGTGCGCCCGTCCTCCGGAGCCACCCAGGCGTAGCCGCGGCGGAAGAAGAGCCGACCCACGGTGTGCTTGTGGGCGCGCTCGAGGACCTCCAGGACCTCGCCGCTCACGCGCCCGTCACGCCCCTTGCCACGGATTCGGGCGCGGACCACGTCCCCGTGCCAGGCGCCCCTGAGCCGCTCCTTGGGGACGAAGAGGTCGGCACCCCCCGCTTCGGGGATGACGAAGCCGTACCCGTCCCGGGCCAGGGAGAGGCGGCCACGGATCCCCGAGGGTTCAGGGAGCCGGTAGTGGTTTTTCTCCTTCACCAGGCGACCCTCGGCGACCAGCGCGCGGAGCGCCTCCTTGACCTCGGCGCGGGGAAGCCCCAGCACCCTGGCCAGCTCCTTAGGGTGGTAGGGCTTGGGGGTGGCTCGAATGTGTTCGTAGATGCGTTCCTTCATTTCATAACCTAGAGGACGCCCTCGAGCATGGCGTCGGTCTGCTTGAGCGCGTCGGCCAGGGCCTCGAGGGCCTGGTCGACCTGCGCCCTTTCGACGATCAAGGGGGGCTCGAGGCGCATGACCTTGGGGTTGTTCAGGCCAAATGCGGTGAGCACCCCACGCGCGGCCAGCTCGCTGATCACCACCGCCCCGATGTCGGGGTCGGTGAACTCGACCCCCAGCAGGAGCCCCTTGCCGCGCACCGCCTCGATCAGGTGGGGCCAGTCCCCAGCGAGCTGCTCGAGCTGCGAGAGGAGGTAGGCCCCGAGAGCCTCGGCCCGCTCGGGCAGGCCCTCCTCGAGGGTGACCTCGATCGCCGCCAGCGCCGCCGCCGCCGCGAGCGGGTTGCCCCCGAAGGTCGAGGAGTGGAAGAGGGGGTTTTCCTTGAAGACCTCGAAGACCTCGGGCGTCCCCATCGCCGCCCCGATGGGCATCACCCCCCCGCCCAGGGCCTTGGCGCTGGTCATCAGGTCGGGCTCGACCCCCGACCACGCCGCGGCCCAGAGCCGGCCGGTGCGGCCCATCCCGGTCTGCACCTCGTCGAGGATCAACAGCGCCCTCTTGGCCCGGGTCAGCGCACGCAGGCCCTGGAGGTAGCCCTCCGGCGGCAGGCGCACGCCCCCCTCCCCCTGAACCGGCTCGACGATGAAGGCCGCGGTGTGCTCGTCGATCGCCGCCTCGGCGGCTTCAAGGTCGCCGAAGGGCACCACCTCGACCTCGGGAACGAGCGGCCGCACCGGGTCCTGGTAAGGCGCCCTCGGGGTCAGCGAGAGGGCTCCCATCGTCTTGCCGTGGAAGCCTCCTTCGGTGGTCACGAGCTTTGGCCTTCCGGTCGCGGCCCGGGCCAGCTTGAAGGCGGCCTCGACCGCCTCGGTCCCGGAGTTGCCGAAGAAGGTCATCGAGATCCCCCCCGGGGTGATCTCGGCCAGCTTTTCCGCCAGCCGGGCGGTGGGCTCGGAGACCATCAGACGGGTGCTCATCGGCATGCGGTCGAGCTGACGCTTGACCGCCTCCACCACCCGCGGGTGCCGGTGCCCGAGGTTCAGGGCCCCGTAGAGCCCGAGGAAGTCGAGGTAGCGACGGCCCTCGCTGTCCCAGACCCAGACCCCTTCGGCGCGGGCCTCGACGCGGTCCAGCCCGGTAAAGCGCAAGAGCGCCGCCAAGCCAGGGTTCACGTGGCGTTCAAAAAGCGAAAATGCGTTGTTCATGCGTCCTCCGACCGGGCCTTGGCCCTCGGGTCTTTAGTATACCACACTCAAGTCACGGCGGCCTCGCGGAGACGGGACAAGAGCGGCTCGGGCAGGCGCTGGACCCGGCCGTCCCGCCCCTGGGGGACGTGCACGGTGCGCGCGGTGGCGAGCAGCCGCCCCTCGCGCTCGACGCGATAGGCGAAGGCCACGCGGCGGCTCGCCACCTGATCGAGCCAGGTCACGACCTCGACGATCTCGCCGTAGCGCGCCGGAGCGCGGTAGGCGAGCGCAAGGTCCACCACCGGAAAAAAGAGCCCCTCGGCCTCGAGCGCGTGGTAGGGGAAGCCAAGCCGCTCCAGCCAGACGCTCCTCGCCTCCTCCAGCCAGACGACGTAGGCGGCGTGATGGACGACCCCCATCTGATCGGTCTCCGCGTAGCGCACGCGGATGGGATGAACCAGCCTCAAAGCACCTCCTCGGGGCGGGTGAAGAAGGAGAGTCGAGGCACGCGCCGCATCTCCACCTCGTGCGCCAGGGCCTCCTGGATGTAGCCGTGGGCGCGGTTGAGGATCATCGCCGCCTCCTCGCCGCGCTCGAGCGCGCTGATCAGGACCCGCCCCTGGGTCAGGTCCGGGCTCAACCGCACCCGCTCGACGCTGACGATGAGCGGCAGTCGGGGATCCTGCATCTCGTGGATGATCTCGGCGAGCGCCCGGGCCACCCGGGCCTCGAGCCGCATGCGCGCCCGGCTCATCGCTCACCTCCTCACCCTTAGTCTATGCCCTCGATCGCCTCCCGCAAGCCTTCGGCCAACGCCCGCACCCGCGCTTCCTCGGGCCCCTCGACCATGACCCGAATCAACGGCTCGGTGCCGGAGGGGCGAACGTTGATCCGGCCCTCCGGCAGGACCCGCTCGGCCTCCTCGACCAGCGCCTGCAGCCGGGGATCGGCCATCACCCGGGCCTTGTCCCGGACCCGGGCGTTGGCGATCACCTGGGGGTAGAGATTAAGCCGATCCACCCACTCGGCGAGGTCGGTGCCGCTTTGCTTAAGCGCGTGCAAGGTCAGCAGCGCAGTGATCAGCCCGTCCCCGGTCGGCGCGTGCTCGCGAAAGATGACGTGACCGCTTTGCTCGCCGCCGAGGGGGAGGTCCTGCTCCTCCATCAGCTGGGCGACGTAGCGATCGCCGACCGGTGCCCGATGAAGGGGGATGCCTGCCTCGGCCAGGGCGTGCTCCAGGCCGAGGTTGGTCATCAGCGTGCCCACGACGCCCGCCGGCCGGCGCAACAGGGCGTGAAGGTAGAGGACGTGGTCCCCGTGGGCGATGCGACCGTAACGGTCGGCGAAGATCGCCCGGTCCGCGTCCCCGTCGAAGGCCACGCCGGCGTCGAACCCCAGTTCCCGCACCATGCGCGCCATCAGCGCCGGGGCGGTCGCGCCGGAGCCGGCGTTGATGTTCTTCCCATCGGGGCTTGCGGCCAGGACGAAGACCTCCGCCCCGGCCCGGCGCAGCGCCTCGGGACCGACGCGAAAGGCCGCGCCGTTGGCCGCGTCGACGACGACGCGCAGGCCCGAGAGGTCCACCCCAAGCCCTTCGAGGAACGCCAGGTAGCGGGCCTCAGCCTCCTCCCCCGGCGCCAGGCACCCCCCCTCGCGATGGGGCAACCTTCCCTCAAGGCGGGCTTCGATCACCGCCTCCAGCGCGTCGGGGATCTTCTTTCCCTCGGGGGAGAAGAACTTTACGCCGTTGTCCGTGTAGGGGTTGTGGCTCGCCGAGATTACCGCCCCCGCGGCGGCGCCGTAGGCCCGCACCAGGCTGGCCAACGCCGCGGTGGGCAAGATCCCGAGCCGGCGCACCACCCGGCCCTGGTCGAGCAGGCCGCTGACCAGCGCGGCCTCGAGCATCGGCCCCGAGGCCCGGGTGTCCCGGGCAACGAGCACCTCGCCCCGGGGCAGCGCGGCCGCCGCGGCCTGGCCCAGCCGCAGCACGAAGTCCGGGGTCATCGGGGGTTCGCCCACCCGTCCGCGAATGCCGTCGGTGCCAAAGTAGCGTCGCATCCGCGGCCGAGTGTACCACCCATTTGGGGGATGGCTGGGACAAGCCTCGCCGCTAGAATCCCAACCAGGGCGGCAACGAAGCCACGTCCCGAGACGGGCGCCAGGGGACGCGGTGGAGCCAGTGGCGCGACCGGCCCGACCTGGAGGGCCGATGGCGTTCGAAGGCAGCTTGGACAACACGGGGCTCTTGGAGCTGCTCCCAGTGGTCGCCCACCGCGACGGCGAACTCAAGATCGAAGGCCCGGGCCCGGCGCTGAGGCTCTTCATCCAAAAGGGCCACCTGATCTGCGCGCACCACGAGGGCCGGTCGCTGCACGAGCCCGAGCTCGAGGACCTGCTCTTCGCGCTGGTGAACGCCGCCAAGGGAACGTTCCGCTTCGAACCGCAACGGCGGGCGCTGCGCTGTACGGCCCCCCTGAACCTTCCCCTGGAGGCGCTCTTCCTTCAGGTGGCCACGCTCACGGACGAGGTCGCCCGGATGGGTACCCCCCTTCCCGACGCCCGGGCCCGCGCCTGGTTGAGGCGCCCACCGGCGACGGCCGACCCCGAGCTCAGGCTCTTCCTGCAGCACGCCGCGCCCTATCTCAAGAAGGGGGCCGAGGTCGGGGTCCTCGCCCACGCCCTCTCGCTCTCGCTCGTTCGCACCCGCTACATGCTGGCCAAGGCCGCAGCCGATGGCCTGGTCGTCCTCTCCAAGGACGCCCCCAGGCGGGGACCGACCCTTTGGCGCCGGCTCTGGCCCTTCTCCAAGCCCTAGGCCTTGGCCGCGTACCAGTTCTCCCCCACCCCGACCTCGGCGACGAGGGGCACCTTAAGCGGCCAGACCTGCTCCATGACCTCCTTGGTCATCCGGGCCGCGTCTTCCGCCACCCGCGCCGGGGCCTCGATGACCAGCTCGTCGTGCACCTGCAGCAAGAGCCCGGCCTCGAGCGTTTCGAGGCGCGGGTCGAGCTGGAGCATCGCCCGCTTGATCAGGTCCGCGGCGGTACCCTGGATCGGCATGTTGATCGCCACCCGCTCGGCGGCCTCGCGCACCCGACGGTTCGAGGAGTTGAGGTCCGGCACGTAGCGGCGGCGCCCGAAGAGGGTCTCGACGTAGCCCTTCTTGCGCGCCTCGTCGAGGAGGCGTTCGAAGAAGACGCGGACCTTGGGGAAGGACGCGAAGTAGCGCTCGATGAAGGCCTCGGCCTCCTGGTAATCGATGCCCAGGGTGGCCGCCAGGCTGTGCGCCCCCATCCCGTAGAGCACCCCGAAGTTCACCGTCTTCGCCGCCCGGCGCATCTCCGGCGCGACGTTTTCGGTGCCGAAGATCCAGGCCGCGGTCGCGGCGTGCACGTCGCGGCCTTCTTGAAAGATGCGGATGAGGTGTTCGTCTCCCGAGAGGTGCGCGAGCACCCGCAGCTCGATCTGGGAGTAGTCGGCGACGATGAGCTTCTTGTCCCGGTCGGCGACGAAGGCACGGCGGATCTTGGCCCCCCACGCGCCGCGAACCGGGATGTTTTGCAGGTTGGGGTCGGAGGAGGAGAGCCGGCCGGTCGCGGTTCCGGTCTGGTGAAAGCGGGTGTGCACCCGCCCGGTCTTGGGGTGCACCAGCTTGGGCAAGGGATCGACGTAGGTGCCCTTGAGCTTGGTCAGCTCACGGTACTTGAGGATTAGCTCGACCACCGGGTGCTGGGTGCGCAGGGCCTCGAGGGTGGCCGCGGAGGTCGAGCGCTTTCCAGTCTTGGCGGTCTTCTTGATCGGCGGGAGCCCCAGCTCGTCGTAGAGGACCGTTTCCAGCTGGTCCCGGGAGTTCAGGTTGAACGCGTGCCCCACCAGCCGGAAGACCTCCGCCTGGACCTCAGCGATCTCGAAGGCCAGCTGCTCGGAAAGCGCCTTCAGGTAGTCGGTGTCGAGGCGGATGCCACGGCGCTCCATCTTGGCCAGGACCTCGGCCAGCGGCCGCTCGAGCGCCTCGTAGAGCTCAAGCAGTTTGGGCTCGCCTTCGAGGCGCGGACGCAGGATCCGCCAGAGCTCATGGGCGCCGACCGCGCGATCCTTGGGGTCCTCAGTCCAGTCCCCGGCACCGTAGCGCCGCACCGTCCCCGCGGGGTCGTTGTTCGTGGGATCGAGCAGGTAGGCCACGAGGAGGGGGTCGTCCCCGGGCGGGCGGGTGTGCCCCTCGCGCCGGGCCAAGACCGACAGGTCCTTGGCCAGGATGGCGTTGAGCTGGGGGAAGTCGGCGAGCACCCGCACCTCGGCCGGCCCCTCGGCGACGTGGCCGTCCCAGGCCGCGGCCAGGCCCAAGAGCTGCCCCCACATCGGGCGGGGATCGTCGAGCCGGTAGCCGAGGAAGGCGGTCTTGGGGGGCGGCCAGTCGGCGGCCTCGACCTTGGGCGTGGTAAGAAGCCCCAGCTCGCGCAGGATGGAGCCGAACTCCAGCGCCTCCAGAAAGCGGCGCAGGCCTTCGCGGTCCATCTCCCGGCGGTGGCAGCTGGCGAGGTCCACGTCGAGGTCCAGGTTGGTTTCGATCTTCGAGAGCTGGCGGGAGAGCTCGAGCGCCTCCCGGTCCGCCTCGATCTTCTTGCGTACCGCCGGGGGCACCTCGTCGAGGTGTTCGAGGAGCCGGTCCAAGGAGCCCCAGGTCTGGATCAGCTTCGCCGCGGTCTTGGGCCCGATCCCCTTGACCCCGGGGATGTTGTCCGAGGGGTCCCCGACCAGGGCCCGGTAGTCTACCCAGGCCGAGGGGGGCACGCCGTACTTCTTCTCGACCTTCTCCGCGGTCATCGTCTCCCCGGTGGGCAGCCAGACCTTGACCCGGTCGGAGAGGAGCTGGAAGAGGTCGCGGTCGGAGGAGACGATCACCACCTCGTAGCCCTGGGCCTCGGCCTCCTTCGCCAGGGTGCCGATCACGTCGTCGGCCTCGTAGCCCGGGACCTCGAGCCGGGTCAGCCCAAGGAGGTCGACCGCCTCCTTGATCTTTTCCACCTGGGGCTTGAAGTCCGCCGGAGTGGGCGCGCGCTGGGCCTTGTAGGCGGCGAAGGCGTCGTGGCGGAAGGACGGCCCCGGGGCGTCGAAGACGACGATCACGCAGTCCCCGTCCTCCCGCAGGAGCTTGAGCAGGGTGCGCAAGAACCCGTAGATCGCGTGAACCGGCTCGCCGCGGCTGGTGGTCATCTCGGGCAACGCGAAGTAGCTGCGATAGGCGAGGTGATGCCCGTCGACGAGCACGATGCGCTTCGGCCTTGGCTGAAACAGGGGCAGCTCCACGGGGCTATGCTACCGGTTCCACCTCCGCGCGGCCGCGACTCGCGTCGCCGAGCGCGCGCTGGAACCCCTCAACCTGGTCTTCCGGGAGACGGACCAGGTAGCTTGCGACCTCCCCGTAGCGCTCGGCGAGCTTCTCCCCGGAGAACGCGGGCAGCACCCGGTAGAGGGCCTCCATCGCGTCGAAGGGGAGGCGCACCCGGAGCTCGACGTAGCGCACGATCGGACGCCTGGGGGCCCGGCGCAAGCACTCGGCGGCGACGCCCCCGTAGGCCCGCACGAGCCCCCCGGCCCCGAGCTTGATGCCGCCGAAGTAGCGGGTGACGACCACCATCACCCGGTCCAACCCCTGACCCTCGATCGCGGCCAGGATCGGCCGTCCCGCGGTGCCCCCGGGCTCGCCGTCGTCGGAGAACCGGTAGGCCTGGCCGATGCGGTAGGCCCAGCAGTTGTGGGTTGCCTGGGGATCGCGCACCGTTTCGAGGAAGGCCATCGCCGCCTCGGGGTCCTCGACCGGCGCGGCGTGGCAGACGAACCGGCTCTTCTTGATGACCTCCTCGTGGGAGGTCGGCGCGCTCAGGGTCTCCACCCTCCTAGCCTAGCGCTTCCATAAAGCGCTCATCGACCCACCGTTGTTTCAACCCTTGGTACCACCCACCTCTTCCCCATCGAGGAGGCGCCGGGTGCGACGGTTCAAAACACAGCCATAGAGGAAGGGCAGCGTGAGCACGAGCAGCCAAAGCGGCCAGGAAGGCGAAAGAACAAAGGCGACGAGCGCGAGGGCAATGATCATGAACGCCTCCAACCGCGCATCGAAGCCGCCGCGCACCAGCCAGAACCGCCCCCAGCGCTCGAGGTCCCCGCGGACCACAAGGCCCTCGGCCTTCAACGCCCGGGCCAAACCCCATGGATCGTCGATCCCGCCGTCGAGCCGCACCCGCCGCCCGTCGGAAAGCACAAGCTCAGCCCTGGGGGCGGCGCAGGGGAGGCTGGGCGCCTCCTCCACCACGACCTCGCGAACCGCGCGCAAAGGGTAGCGGCAGTCCGAAAGCCAAAGCGCCCCATCCCGCAACGCCCAGGCCGGTCGCATGGCGAGCAGCGACAGGAACCCCCAAAGCCCTATCAAAAAGAGCGGCAAGGCGACCCGCGGATCGGCGAGCAAGGCCACCGCGAGCGCCACCATCCACACCAGCCAGGCCCCCAGGACGAGGCGCGCCCTCCGATCGCAAACACCCATGGCTCTAGCCTAGCCCCCGGCGCAAAGCGGCGCGCATGATTTCGACCGGAGCCCTTCTCCCGGTCCAGCGCTCGAAGGCCAGCACCCCCTGCCAGAGCAGCATCCCCAACCCATCGACGGTCCTCAAACCGGCGGCCTCGGCCTCCTTGAGGAACCGGGTCCTTAAAGGGCGGTAGACCAGGTCCACGGCGGCCCCCTGGCGGGGAAAGAACGCCGCCGGGAGCGGGGTGGCCGCAGGGTCGTCGAGCCCCACCGAGGTGGCGTTGACGATGAGGTCCGCCGCTTTGGCCGCGCTTGGCGGCCGCACCTCGACCCCGAAGGCCTTGGCCAGCGCCGCGGCGCGCGATGGGGTGCGGTTATGCACCCAGACCGTCCAACCGGTCCGGGTCAGCGCGTCGACCACCGCTCGCGCCGCGCCCCCGGCGCCAAGCACGAGGGCCGTCCGGCCCTCGACGCCGGCCTCCTCCAGGCTCTTTAAGAACCCCGGCGCGTCGGTGTTCAGACCGACGAGCCGCCCGGCCTCGTTGACCACCGTGTTCACCGCGCCGATCCGCCGCGCCCCCGCCTCCACGTCGTCCAAAAGGGAGAGGATCCGCGTCTTCAAGGGGACGGTGACGTTGACCCCCGAAAACCCCGCGCGAACCGCCTCGAGCCGCGTCGCCAAGGCCTCAGGCGGGGTGTCGAGGAGCAGGTAGTCGCCCTCGATCCCAAGCGCTGCGAGCGCTGCCCGATGCATGACCCGGGAGAGCGAGTGACCGACGGGATGCCCCAAAAGCCCCAGCCGCATATCCTGTATCCTAGTGGCAGTGCGCCTTTTTCTTCTCATCTTGCTCCTTGTCACCGGTCTGGGTCAGGCCCGGACCTTCCTGATCCCCGTCGAGGGCGAGATCGACCCGGCGCTCGCGGTCTTCATCGACCAGGCCCTGAACCGCGCCGAGGCCGAGGGGGCCAGCGGCGTGGCCCTTTACATCGACACCCCCGGCGGCCGGGTGGATGCGGCGATCCGCATCTCCGACCGGATCCTGGAGACCAACCTCCCCACCCTGGCGGTGGTCAAGAACGCCTTCTCCGCGGGTGCCCTGATCGCGCTCTCCGCGGAGCAGATCGCGATGCTGCCGGGGTCGGAGATCGGCGCCGCGCTCCCCGTCCAGGTCATCCCCGGCGTCAAGTACGAAGCCGCAGACCGCAAGATCATCAGCGCCCTCAAGGGAAAGTTCCGGTCCGTTGCCGAGGCCCGGGGACGACCGGTGCGGCTGGCTGAGGCGATGGTGGACCCGGAGATCGAGGTCGAGGGGCTCTCCGCCAAGGGCGAGCCCCTTACTCTTTCCGCGGAGAAGGCGGTCGAGCTGGGCCTTGCTGACTTCACCGCCGCGAGCCTGAGCGAGGCCCTGCAGAAGGCCGGGTTCTCCACCGAGCTGGTGCGCGTCACCCCCGGGGCCCGGGTGCGCGCGGCGCGGTTTTTGACCTCGACCACCGTCGCCGCGATCCTCCTCGCGGTGGGGGTCTTGGGCCTGTTGATCGAGGCCCTCACCCCGGGGTTCGGCCTGCCCGGGGCGGTGGGCATCGCCGCGCTCGGGCTCTACTTCCTCGGGGGCTACCTGGCGGGGATGAGCGGGGCGCTCGAGGTCCTCCTCTTCTTCGCCGGGGTGCTCCTCCTGCTCGCCGAGGTCTTCCTCATCCCCGGCTTCGGCGTTGCTGGGATCGGCGGCCTGGCCCTGGTCCTGGCCTCGATCTACTTCACCTTCGGCGACCGCGCGCTCTACGTCGGCTCGCTCGCCGTCATCATGATCGCGCTCGGCCTGGTCGCCGCCGCCCGTTTCCTGCCCCGCTCCCGAGCGGCGCGGGCGCTGGTGCTGGAGTCCGCGATCCAGGGCGAGGCCCCGCCCAAAGCGCGCCTCAAAGCACTGGAGGGAGCGATCGGCGTGGCCCTCACCCCCCTGCGCCCGGCGGGCACCGCCCAGTTTGGGGAACGCAAGGTGGACGTGGTCACCGAAGGCGAGTTCATCGAACGTGGCAGCACCGTTCGCGTCGTGCGCGTGGAGGGCGCGCGCGTGGTGGTTCGAAAGGAGGCGTAAATGGACATCACCGTTTTGATCATCGCAGGCCTCATCCTCATCGCGCTCTTCGTTCTATTTAGCATCGTTCCCATCGGGCTATGGATCTCGGCCTGGGCGGCCGGGGTGCGGGTGCCGCTGATCACCCTGATCGCGATGCGCCTGCGCCGCGTTCCCCCGGCCCGGATCATCTACCCCTTGATCAAGGCCACCAAGGCCGGGATCGAGGTCCCGCTGGAAAAGCTCGAGGCCCACTACCTCGCCGGGGGCAACGTGGACCGCGTCGTCGACGCCCTGATCGCCGCCCAGAAGGCGGGGATCGACCTCACCTTCGACCGCGCCGCGGCGATCGACCTCGCCGGGCGGGACGTGCTGGAGGCGGTCCAGGTCTCGGTCAACCCCAAGGTGATCGAGACCCCGCGCATCGCCGCAGTGGCCAAGGACGGCATCCAGCTCATCGCCGTCGCGCGCATTACCGTCCGCGCCAACATCGACCGCCTGGTCGGCGGCGCCGGTGAGGAGACGATCATCGCCCGCGTCGGCGAGGGCATCGTCACCACCATCGGCTCCGCCCAGTCGCACAAGGACGTCCTGGAAAACCCCGACCTCATCAGCAAGGTGGTGCTGGAAAAGGGGTTGGACTCGGGGACCGCGTTCGAGATCCTCTCGGTGGACATCGCCGACGTGGACGTGGGCAAGAACATCGGCGCCCAGCTGCAGATCGACCAGGCCGAGGCGGACAAGAAGATCGCCCAGGCCCAGGCGGAAAAGCGCCGCGCGATGGCGGTGGCCGCGGAGCAGGAGATGCGGGCCAAGGTCGAGGAGATGCGGGCCAAGCTGGTCGAGGCCCAGGCCGCGGTGCCGCTGGCGATGGCCGAGGCCCTGAAGGCCGGCCGCATGGGGGTCATGGACTACTACCAGATGAAGAACATCGAGGCCGACACCGACATGCGGGAGTCGATCAGCCGCGCGGCCAAGGAAGGTGAGGAGGAGACTTGAGCCTCGACGACCTCCTCGGCCTGCTCTTTCTCCTGCTCTTCGTGGTGGCTCCGGTGGTGCGCGGGCTGTTCACCCGGGGCGAGCCGGAGCTTCCCCCAGCGGAACCCCCACCCCCGCCCCCGCCACGGAAACAGGCAACACCGCGCCGCTCAAGCCCTCCCGAGCCGAGAGCGCAGCCAGCCCCGGCGGCCGTCGCCCCTAAAAAGCCGGAACCGCCGGCCAAGAAGCGTCGGCTTCGCCTGCGAAGGGACCGGGATGGTATCCTGGAAGGGATTGTATGGCACGAGATCCTCTCCGAGCCGAGGGGCCGACGTCCGTGGAAGCCGAAGCGCTGATTCGTGTTAAGAGCCCCGAGGAGGGGTTCCGCCTCCTGGGCGAGGCCGACCGCTGGCTGAAGTACCTGCGCGAACGCCTGACCGCGCGCATCGTGGCGCGGGGCAACGAGATCCGCATCAGCGGGGACCTCGACGCGGTGGCCGCCGCCGAACAGGCGATCAAGGACCTCCTGGCCCTGGTGCGGCAGGGAGCGGAGCTGGACGAGCCCACCGTGGAGCAGGCGATCCAGCTGGCCCTCGAGGGCAAGAGCCTCTTCGCCGAGACCGAGGCCCGGCCCCGGGGGTTCGCCTTGCCCAAGCGGCTGAGGCCCAAGACCCCTGGGCAAAAGCGCTACGTCGAGGCCATCGCCGCCAACGACATCACCTTCGGCATCGGCCCCGCGGGCACCGGCAAGACCTACCTGGCGGTGGCCATGGCGGTGGCCGCGCTGAAGGCCAAGCACGTCAAGCGCATCATCCTCACCCGCCCCGCGGTCGAGGCCGGGGAGCGGCTCGGCTTTCTCCCCGGGGACATCCAGGCCAAGGTCGACCCCTACCTGCGCCCGCTCTACGACGCGCTCTTTGACATGATCGACCCCGAGCGCTTCGAGAACTACTTGCAGTCCGGGGTGATCGAGGTCGCGCCGCTGGCCTTCATGCGCGGCCGCACCCTCAACGACGCCTTCATCATCCTCGACGAGGCCCAGAACACCACCCCCGAGCAGATGAAGATGTTCTTGACCCGCATGGGCTTCAACTCCAAGGTGGTGATCACCGGCGACGTCACCCAGATCGACCTGCCCAAGGCGGCCAAGAGCGGGCTGGTCGAGGCCGAGCGGGTGCTCAAGGGGATCGAGGGCATCGCCTTCGTGTACTTCACCGAGGCCGACGTGGTGCGCCATCCCCTGGTGGCGCGGATCATCCGGGCCTATGAGAAGGCGGAGGCCGCCCGTGGTTGACGTCGTCGCCGAGGCCGAGGCCCCCCCAGACCTCATCCCCCTGATCGAGGAAAAGCTCGCCAGACTGATGGACGAGCTGGGGGTGGGGGACAAGGCGGTGACCGTGGTCTTGACCGACGACCCCCGAATCCGCGAGCTCAAGCGGGTCCACTGGGGGGAGGACGCGCCGACCGACGTCCTCTCCTTCCCCACCTTCGAGCCCGGCGACCCCTTCGTCCCCCCGCACCTCGGGGACATCGTGATCAGCCTGGACACCGCCCGCCGCCAGGCCGAGGCGAAGGGGCACGGGCTCGCGGACGAGGTGCTGATCCTCGCCGCCCACGCGCTCTGGCACCTCATGGGGCACGACCACACCACGGAGGACGCATGGACAGGGTTCCGCAAGGTCCAAGATCGCATTCTCGAGCTCTGACCCCGAAGGGCCTCCTGACCGCCTTCGGCTACGCCTGGCAGGGCCTGGCCTACGCGTGGCGGGCGCAGCCCAACTTCCGGCTGGAGGTCGCGATCGGGTCCCTGGCCCTGACCCTGGCCCTGATTCTCAAGGTCACCCTCTGGCCGGTGCTGATGCTGATCATGACGGTGCTGACCCTCGAGCTCTTGAACACCGCCTTGGAGGCCCTGGTGGACCTGGTGCAGCCCGCCTACCACCCGATGGCCAAGGCGGTCAAGGACACCGCCGCAGCGGCGGTCTTGGTGGCCAGCCTGTTCGCCGCCGGCATCGGCCTCTTGCTGTTCCTCCCCGCGCTGATCGAACGATGGCCATGAACGAACGCGACCATCCCCCAAGTCCCGCCCGCCTTTTGGCGACGGTCCTCTTCCTCTTGCCCCTGGCCGCCGCCCAGGGGACCACGGGAGCGATCCACCCCAGCGAGATCCTGGCGCTGGCCCTCTTGCTCCTCCTCTCCGGATTCTTCTCCGCGTCGGAGACCGCGCTGACCACGCTCTGGCCCTGGAAGATCAAGGAACTGGCACGCCGCGAAGGGGAAAGGAGCCCCTTTCACCTGGTCGAGGCGGACATCACCCGCTTTCTGACCACGATCCTGGTGGGCAACAACCTGGTCAACGTCGCCGCCACCGCGCTGGTCACCGACATCGCCACCAAGCTCTACGGCTCCGCCGGGGTCGGCATCGCCACCGGGGTGATGACCGCGCTGGTCCTCTTCTTCGGCGAGATCACCCCCAAGTCCCTGGCCGTGCACCACGCCGACCGGCTCGCGCGGCTGGTAATCCTGCCGATCTACTGGCTCTCGATCCTGCTCTACCCGGTGGGCCGCTTCTTCAGCTGGAGCGCGAGCCTGATCTTGCGCGTGTTGGGCCTGGAGTCGAAGAACGAACCCCTGGTCACCGAGGAGGAGCTCAAGCTGATCCTCGCCGGCGCGGAGCGCTCGGGCGCGATCGAGGAGGAAGAGGAGGACATGATCAAGGGGGTCCTCGAGCTCGAGGACACCCAGGTGAAGGAGATCATGGTCCCCCGCGTCGAGATCGTGGCCATCGAGGCCGAGGCCACGCTCAAGACCTTTTTGGACCTCATCCGCGAACACCGCTACTCCCGCTACCCGGTCTACAAGGAGACGATCGACCAGATCGTGGGGGTGGCGATCGTCAAGGACCTCCTCGACTACATCGAGGACGGACACCTGGAGCGGGTCCGGGTCGAGGCCATCGCCCACGAGCCCTACTTCGTCCCCGAGAGCATGAGCGTCTGGGACCTGCTGGTCGAACTCAGGCGACGCAAGTTCCACATGGCGATCGTGGTCGACGAGTTCGGCGGCACCGCCGGCCTGGTGACCCTCGAGGACATCATCGAGGAGATCGTCGGCGACATCTACGACGAGACCGATGAGCTCGAGGAAAGCATTCAAACCCTCCCCGACGGCAGGCTGCTGGTCGAAGGCCAGTACCCCCTGGACAAGCTCGCCGAGCGGCTCGAGATCACCTTCCCGGAAGGCGACTACGAAACCCTCTCCGGGTTCCTCTACGAGCGCTTCGGGCGCATCCCCGAGGTCGGGGAACGCATCGACTGGGAGGGCTATCGCTTCACCGTTGCCGAGGCCGACCGCCGCCGCATCGAGTGGGTCAAGGTTGCCCGGACCGAAGAGGAGGTAACCGATGAAACGCCTGAAGGTTGAGGCAATGGCGGTGCAAGCGCGGGCCTACGCCCCCTACTCCGGTTTCCCGGTGGGTGCCGCGCTCCTCGCCGAAGACGGCCGGATCTACGTGGGGGCCAACGTCGAGAACGGCGCCTTTCCGCTCTCCCGCTGCGCCGAGCAGATCGCCGTCGGGGCCATGGTCAGCGCTGGGGCGCGGCGCATCCAGGCGGTCTGGGTGCACTCGACGAGCTCACCGCCAGCCACCCCCTGCGGGGCCTGCCGCCAGGTGATCGCCGAGTTCGCCGGACCCGAGACCCTGATCTACGTGAGCAACGACCACGGCGAGGAGCACCGCTACACCCTCGGCGAGCTCCTGCCCGAGGTCTTTCGCCTGAAGCCTTAGGGCAGGCGGGTTTCGACCGCAAGGGCGAACGCCCTTCGCCAAACACCGGCGACGCTGGCCTCAAACCGCCCCGAAAGGCGCAGCGGCGCTCCCGAGCGCAACCGACCGAGCAGGCCCGGCCACCTCACCAGCGGCAGCGAGAGCGCAGCCTCGGCCGTCCCCTCCCCCGCGGGGGGGAGGTCGAGGTCCAAAGGCACTTCTCCGATCGGAAGCCCGGCGAAGTCGAGCGCGAAGGCCCCAGCAAGGTGAACGCCCACCGGGTTGGGGTTCCCAACCCCGAACGTCAGCGCCAGGCGCAGCGCCCCGCCCTCGATCCCCACCTGCGCCGCTCGGATCCTGACCTCCGGGGGCCGCCAGCGCCAGGCCACCTGGACGCGGTCCTCGAGCAGGGTGTAAGGGCCGAGCCAGACCCGAACCCCGAGCGCCTCCACCCGCACCCGGCCGGTGAGGGATAAGGGCAGCGCCTCCCCGCGCAAGAGCGCGCCCGCGCGCTCCAACGAGGGCCCCAGGGGAAAGCGCACGACGATGCGCGCCTCACGCCTGCCGGACGCGGGAAGCCGGACCTCGGGCAGCGCAGCGCGGGCCCGCAAGGCGCCGAGACGCGCCGTGAGCTCGCTTTCAACGAGTGGCAGCGCGTAGGGATTGGGATTTTCCAAGGACAGCCTGAGGGCCAGGGTGAGCGAATCGGCAAAGGGGTCGAGGGCCACGAGCTCAGCCCCGAGCAGGCGCGCGCTGGGCGGCGCGGGAGCGGTGATCCGGGGCGCGCAGGCGGCCAGCACGAACAAGAGCAACATCCAAGCGGGCCTCACGGCGTCCACCCCGCTTCGACGGCGGATTCCAAAAGCGGCTTGAACCTCGGCCAGAGCGGGCTCTCCTGGGGCAAGGGGGGCCGGGGATACCCCGCGGGGAGGCCCAGATGGCGCATCGCTTGCTTGAGCAAGACCGGGCCTCCCTGCCCGAGCAGGCGACCCAGCGGGTAGAGGGCCAGCTGAAGGCTTCTGGCCGTCTCGAGCGCCCCTGAGCGGGCCGCGTCGAAGAGGCGCCGCACCAGCCGCGGCACCAGGTTGGCCACCGCCAGGATGCCCCCCTCGGCCCCGTACATCAACGCATCGAGAACGATCAGCGCGCTGCCGCTAAACCGGCGCAAGGGGAGGTCCCGGGCCGCGTAGTCTAGAAAACGCCTGGCGTCGCCGCTCGAGTCCTTGATCCCCTCCACCCCATCGAGCTCGGCGAGGCGGGCGACCAGGTCCAGGGGCAGGTCCACCCGGGTCAGCTGGGGCACGTGATAGAGCCAGACTGGAAGCCCTACCCGGGTCAGCCCGGCGAAGTAGGCGAGGTGCCCCGCCTCGTCCAACAGGGCGTTGAAGAACCGCGGGGGAAAGGCCAAAACCGCGTCAGCCCCGGCGGCCCGGGCGGCCTCGGCGTGGTCCACGGCCTGGGGCAGGCTCTCGTCGCCCACGCCGGCGAGGAAAAACCCTGGCACCCTTACCCGCATCAGCCCGCGTCGCCGCTCCTCGGCGGTGAGCAGCGGGGCTTCACCGTTGGAACCGAAGATCAGCGCCCCGTCGACGTGGGGCGCCAGCCGATCCAAGATCGCCTGCAGGGCGTCCCAGTCGGGACGGCCCTCGGCGTCGAAAGGGGTGGGGACCGGGGGCAGGATCATGCGCCCCTCCTCGCGTAGAGCCAGCCCCAGTGCACGAGGTAGGCCAGACCCAAGACCCAGACCCCATCAGGATGCCCGTCGATCGCCCGCCAGGCGCCGAAGGCCGCGAGGAAGAAGAGCAAAAGCCCCACCCCCTCGCGGAACGCCTCGACCCCCGGCAGGAGGGCCCGCACGAGAAGGGAGAGGCGCGGGGGCGGGCCCTTCGGACGGGGCCACACGAGCCCCAAGAGGGTGTAGAGCGCGGCCAGCAGGAAGAGGACCAAGACCACGTAGGCCAGCCCCGGGCTGGGAAAGACCGCAAGGCCGGCGTAGGTGGCCAGCGGCCGCGCTGCGAGCTCGCGAAGGAGCGCGCGCCAGTAGAGGGCCCGAGCTTCCTTGGCCGAGGGGTAGGCTCCGCGTGCCACCCCGAGCCGCAAGAAGGCCTGGGTGAAGGCATCCCCGCCGAGGCCGAGCGCCTCGCGCACACGGGGGTGGGCGGGGTAGCGGGCCAGGACCTCAGCGTAACGCCCCTGGGCCAGGAGCGCGGCAGGGATCGAAAGCGGGGGCACCTCCCCCCGGGCGAAGGCACGGAGCGCGTCGGTCTCCGGGGTCTGCGGCGCGGAGGAAAGCCAGGCCGCGAACCGGGCGGTCTTCAGGCTTCCGTGGTCGAGGGGGAGGCGCCCGGCCTCGAGGGCCGTCCCCCAACCCAAGAACGCCGCCCCCGCCACGAGCAGGAGAACCAACGCCAGGACGCGCTCGATCGCCCCCAGCGAGGCAAAGGCCAGCCAGGAGCGGCCCGGGCTGACCACCCCCTTGATCAAGAGGGCCAGCCAGGCGAGCGCAACCAGCCCGAAGAGGGTCCGGCTGACCTCGGGGTAGGGCCAGCCCAGCGCGCGCTCGAGGTAAGGGCCGAGCGCCGCGAGCCGTGCGCCGAGCGCTCCGGAAAAGCGCTCTGCCAGGTCAGCCCGGATGGGGGCGTCGAGGACCGCCGGGAGCGCCTCGGCGAGGACGCGGGCAGCGGCTTCGCTCCCGCCCTTGGCCAGGTCCAGGAGGCGGTCCGAGATCGGATCCGGCTTCCAGCCCAGGTCGGGGCGGTGGCCGCGGGCGAAGACGTCGCGCTCTGCGGCCTCGAGGTCCCGTGGGGTCGGCTCGGCCTTGCCCACCAGGCTCCAAAAAGGGCGCGGCCCGTCGTAGGGGCCGAGCTGGGCCTCGATCGCCCAAAGCGCCTTGAGGGCTTCGGGGTCGGCTTCGTAGGGAAGATCGACGAGCGCCGCGAGCGAAAGGACCCGCCCGTCCACCAGCCGGACCCGGCCGCCCTCCAGGAGCGCGGCCACCCTCCGGGGCGGGTAGTGCCGCACCACGGCTCCGGTGACGCGGTTGACCTCGAGCACCAAAAGCCCGCGGGCCAGATAGACCCGCCCGCCCTCGACCCGGGGCCCGAGCCAGCGCCCCGCTTCGGGCAGGGGCAATACCCGCCAGCCGAGGTCCAGCCCCTCCGGGGTCAGGCGGGGTTCAGGGAGCACCGCCTCCAGGACGCCCTCCAGCGGCCCCTCGGGCAGCATGACGCGAACGACGTAGCGACCAGGGCGTTCAGGGACGAAGCGCAGGCGCAGGTTCCCGTCGAGGGTCTCGACGCTCTCCACCCGGGTCCCCTCGGGGCTTTCCACCTCGAGCGCGTAGGTCCCCGGGGCGAATCCCTCGCCAAGAACCTCGACCGGCTGCCCCACCACCCCCGTCGGGGGCACGCTCAGGCTGGCAGCCGCGGCGATGGCGAATAGAAAAACGCTCCATACGATACGCATGGTGCTATTCTAGCCTCATATGAGCCTTTTGGAGATGATCGGGCCGGTGATGATCGGCCCTTCCTCGAGCCACACCGCCGGGGCGGCGCGGATCGCCTGGCTGGCGCGCCAGATCCTCCCCGCACCGCCCACCCGAGCGGAGTTCCACCTCCACGGCTCCTTTGCGGAGACCGGAAAGGGCCACGGCACCCACCTGGCGCTGATCGGAGGGGTCCTGGGACTGGCCCCGGACGATGCGCGCATCAAGAAGGCCGAGGCCCTTGCCGAGGCCGCGGGACTGGAATACGCCTTCAAGGCGGTCGAGCTCGGCGACGTGCACCCCAACACCGTGCGCATCATCCTGGAAAACCCCGAGGAGCGCGTCGCGGTCTACGGCTCCAGCCTCGGCGGAGGGCTGGTCAAGCTCTGGCGGCTCGACGCCTTCGAGGCCCGGATTACCGGAGCCGCGCCCACCCTCCTGGTGAAGCACGTGGACACCCCGGGGGTCATCGCCCGGGTCGCCCGGGTGCTGGCCGACGACGAGGTCAACATCGCTTACCTGACCTCGAGCCGGGCCAAAAAAGGCGGTGAGGCGCTGATGTCCATCGAGGTGGACCGGCCGATCTCCGAGCTGCCGCTCAAGTACCTCAACCACCTCTCCTACATCCTCTGGGCCCGGCTGATCCCGCCCCTTCCCGAAGCCGGGCAGGGATAACCCGGGCCCTTAGGCACCCGGCTCGTGGCGCTGGTCGCAGCCCACGCGGTCCCCGCGGCGCTGCGCCGCCTGGGCCAACGGATGCCTACGCCGAGCGCATCCGCCGCGCCTAGGCCCGGTCATCTGGTCCCCGGTGGCGGTGACCGGGATCCCCCGGAAAACGTCCTTTTGGCCGCGGACCTGCCCGCGCGCTCACGGGCCCTTAAGGAGCGGGCCCACGCCGAACGGCTGGTCGTTCCCGCCCTGACCAAGCCCCCCTCGGCTACGCCGCAAAAGAGGTTTGGAAGCCGGTGGGGCCGGTCAAGGCCGACGTCGAGCGGGGCGCCGTCTTCGCCCGCTACCCGGTCTAGGGCCGCGCTCCCGGCCTGACCCGGCTATGCCCTGGACCTCGGCGGAGAATAACCTAAACGGGATGCGACCGCTCTTCGTCTACGACGCCGGCCCTATGGAGGCCAGCGCCGCGCTCAGGCGGGTGAGGGCCGCGCACGCGACCTGGCCGCCAGGAGCTTTGGTCTTCTTCTCCGGGTTCCTGCTCGACCTCCTCCCGGAGGACCTTGCGGAAGCGATCGGCGAGCGGGTGGCCAAGGACGGCCTGGAGCTCCTCGGGGGAGGTCTTTACTCCCCCTACCTGCCGCTCCTTCCCGAACGCGACGCGGCTTGGCAGCTCGCCGACATGGCCGAGCGACTTGAGGCGCTCTTTGGCGTCGAGGCCTCGGGCGCCTACCTCGCCGATGGTGCCTTCGACCTCCCCCTGATCGAAGTCCTGGCCGACGAGGGCTACCGCTATGCGCTCCTTCCCCGAAGGGAGCTCGAGGCCCCGGCCCACGTCGAGCTCAAAGGCCAGGGCCTGACCCTCTATCCCTACGACGCCGCGGGGGTTGACTGGCGCCCGCCGGAACCCAACGCGCCCTTCCCCGCGGCGACCTTCGCCCTCCCCGACTGCGCCCATCCCCGCCTCCTACCCCGGCGGGTGCCGGAAGCCAAGGACCTCCTGGCCAAGATGCGCTGGGTCTCGGACAAGCTCGAGGAGGCCCACCGCCCTCCGGAGGCCGCCTACCAGGACCTCTACCGCGGGCAGTGGGGCCGGGCCTACGGGGACGACCCCCAGGCCCGGCGCTGGGCCCACCGCCAGCTGATGGCCGCGGAGAACCGCTCCGATCCGCGCAAGTACGCCTGGGTCGAAACCAGCCTTGAGGACATCGACGGCGACGGCCACCTCGAGGCCGTCCTGGAAAGCCACGTCCTCAGCGCCTTCTTGCGCCCCGCCGAGGGCGGACGGCTCTTCGCGCTGGACCTCCGCGACCACAGCGAGCCACTGATCGCCTCGCGCAGCCTGGGCCTTTACTTCGCAAAGACCGCCTCGGACCTGCCCGCGCACCCGAGCCCCCTCAACGAGGCCCGGTTCGAGGCCAGCCGCTACCGCGAGCGGGTCCACCTCGTCGCCGAGGGTGCACTGGGGCCGCACGCGGTGGCGGTGAAAAAGAGCTTCAAGCTCAAGGCCAAACGCCGCCGTCTGGAGGTCGAGCTCAGGGTGCAAAACCGGGATGAGGAGGCCCTTTCCGGCTGGTTGGGGCTTGACCTTTGGACCTATCGGCCGCTCGCCGAGATCCCCGGGCTGGCGCTCGAGCTCGGCCCCGAAGGCACCGCGATCGAACGGGCGGGAGGCCTGCTCCTGGCCTTTCCCCTCGAGCTCGCCCCCGGTCGTTCCCGCAAACTCGCCCTAGCCTTCGAGGTTCCAGCATGACCCGGTTCTTCCTCTTCCTGTTGGGGCTGGAAGCCCTGGCCCTCGCGCTCGGCGCCCTCGGCATGCGGGCGCTCGGCGCGCCGGTCACCGGCGGGTTCCACCCAGCCCGCGACCTTGGCGCCTTTGTGCTCCTCTACTGGGCCCTGGTTGGCCTGGAGGCGGTGATCGAACGCCTCTTCCCCGACGCGAGCGCCGCCGCCGAGGCCCTGATCCGCGGGGTGGGCCGCGCCCTCTCCCTCGCCCCCCACCCGGGGGCGCTGGCCCTCGCGCTCTCCGCGGCCAGCGCCCTCGGCGAGGAAGTCTTGTTTCGCGGGTGCTTGCAAACCCTACTCGCGCGCTGGCTTGGCCCCCTTTTCGGGGTCGTGCTCGCCGCGCTGATCTTCGCCCTCTTCCATCCCGTGCCTAACGCGCGCGCTTGGATCTACCCGGTTTATGTCTTCGTCGCGGGCCTGCTCTTCGGCGCCAGCTACCTTCTCACCGGTTCGCTCGTCCCCGGCCTCCTCGCCCACTTCCTCTTCAACCTCAAGGGCTTTCTCGAGGCCCTCGAGGAGGGCGAAATGCCCCGGCCCCACGGGTATGCTTAGGGGCGGAGGTGCACGATGCCCAACTTCGAGAAGATCAAGGTGCCGGAATGGGGCGAGAAGATCCGCATTGAAAACGGCCACCTGGTGGTGCCGGACCATCCCATCATCGCCTTCATCGAGGGCGACGGCACCGGCCCGGACATCTGGAACGCGGCCCAGCCTGTCTTCGACGCCGCGGTGGAAAAGGCCTACCAGGGCCAGCGCAAGATCGCCTGGATGGAGGTCTACGCTGGGGAGAAAGCGAACCGCGTCTACGGCGAGGAGGTCTGGCTCCCCGAGGAGACGATCGAGGCCATCCGCGAGTACCTGGTCGCGATCAAGGGGCCGCTGACCACCCCCATCGGCGGGGGCATCCGCTCGATCAACGTGGCCATCCGCCAGCGTCTCGACCTCTACGCCTGCGTGCGCCCGGTGCGCTACTTCGAGGGCGTGCCCAGCCCGGTGAAGCACCCCGAGCTGGTGAACATGGTCGTCTTCCGCGAGAACACCGAGGACATCTACACGGGCATCGAGTGGCCGGCGGGGTCCGAAGGCCAAAGAACGCTGCTTGCCTTCCTCAAGGAGACCTTCCCCGAGGCGTACCAAAAGATCCGCTTCCCGGAGAGCTCCGGGTTGGGGCTCAAGCCAATCAGCGAGGAGGGGACCAAGCGCCTGGTCGAGGCGGCGATCAACTACGCCCTCAAGGAAGGGCGTAAGAGCGTCACCCTGGTGCACAAGGGCAACATCATGAAGTACACCGAGGGGGCCTTCCGCAACTGGGGCTACGAGGTGGCGCGGGAGAAGTTCGGCGCCGAGCCCCTGGAAGGCGGCCCCTGGCACGTGCTGAAAAACCCCCAGACCGGCGAGGACCTGGTGATCAAGGACGTGATCGCCGACAACTTCCTGCAGCAGATCCTCACCCGGCCGGCGGAGTACGACGTCATCGCCACCCCGAACCTCAACGGCGACTACATCTCCGACGCCCTCGCCGCCCAGGTCGGGGGGATCGGGATCGCCCCCGGCGCGAACATCAACTACCGGACCGGCCACGCGGTCTTCGAGGCCACCCACGGCACCGCCCCCAAGTACGCCGGCCAGGACAAGGTCAACCCCAGCTCGGTGATCCTCTCCGGGGAGATGATGTTCCGCTACCTGGGCTGGACCGAGGCCGCGGACCTGATCATCAAGGCCATGGAAGCCACGATCAAGGAGGGCCTCGTCACCTACGACTTCCACCGCCTGATGGTCGCCGAGGGCAAGGAAGCGAAGCTTTTGAAGACCAGCGAGTTCGGCCGGGCGCTGATCGAGCACATGTAGCTCCGGCGCCGAACGGGGCGGGTGGTCGAAAGCCACCCGCTCTGTTTGTTTTGCGATGCGCCACCTTCGAATCACCGGCCTTCAAGGCGTTCTCCGTGATACGGCGAGCGTCGCCGCCTTTGGCGCGGTGATGCCGCCGTCGGCCCAGAACGGGCTCAACGCCGAGGCCACGCCTTCCCAACGACAAAGCAGGGTCAATCGGCGCCCCGCTCGAGCACGAAGTAGCCGGGGTAGAGCCCCCCGATCTCCACGACCCGGCGGTGCACAAGGGAAAACCCTCCGACCCGCCGCACGATCCGGTCCACCCAGCCCCGCTTCAACACGAGAAAGCCGAGCCGCCCCCCGGGCCGCAGCACCCGGCGGGCTTCCATGAAGAAGTCGCGGTAGAGCAAGTAGAGGTTCTCCGAGCGGCCGAGACGCATGCCGTAGGGGGGATTGGCCACCACGTAATCGAAGGCCCCCTCCCCGAAGGCCTCACCGAGGCGACGGGCGTCCCCCACCTCGAACGTGACGTGGGCGTCGACCCCGGCGGCGCGGGCGTTTTCCCGGGCGCCGGCCACCGCGCGGGGATTCTTGTCGATGCCCAGAATCTCCAGCCCCGAAAACGCCTCCGCGGCCTCGATGGCGATCGTGCCGGATCCGGTGAACGCGTCGAGCAAGCGCCCGGACCGGACGCCGAGGAGGCGCAACAGGCCGTAGGCGACGCTGGTCTTCAGCGCCGCGGGGGGCGCGTAGACCTTTGGGTAGCGGAGCGACAGCGCCCGGTCGGTGAGCTGCAAGCCGAGGAAGATCGCGTCCTCGAAGAGGTCCACCCGGACCCGGACGTCGGGGTGCTCGAGGTCCACCGGCGCCCGGTAGCGCGTCACCAGCAAGGCCCCGTAGGCGCGCTCGAGCTCGGGGCTTCGAAACGCGTGCTGCCCCCGCCGGTGCACCCGCACGGCGAACGATCGCTCCGGGCCGAGCCCGGGGATGGCGAAGCCCGAGAGCGCCCCGAGGGCCGCCTCCAGCGTCGGGGCAGCAAGCCGCGCGTGGCCCAAAAACCGCACCACGTGGTGGACCGAGCGCAGGGAGAAGAGCGGCGCGACCTCGGACACCTCGGCGATGACCAACCCGCGGTAGCCGAAGGGGCGGGCCTCGCCAACCGAACCGCGCTCGCGGAGCTCGGCCAGGGTCACGTCCTCGAGGCCGGGGTCCAGGGTGAGTAAAACCCGCACCGGTTCATTATGCTAAGGGGGCATGAAACCCTGGAAGCGCCTGGCGCTCGAGCCGCTGGTCGAACACCCCGTCAAGATCGTCAAGGAACGCCTGCTCACGCACACCGGTCAGGAGATCACCTACATCTACCGGCCGGGCCCGGTGGAGGCGGTCTTCGTCCTCCCCGTCACCCCCACCAAGACCGCCCTCTTGGTGCGCCAATACCGGCACCCCACGGGAAAGTTCCTTTTGGAGGTCCCCGCGGGCAAGGTCGACGACGGAGAGACCCCGGAGGCAGCCGCGCGGCGCGAGCTCTTGGAAGAGGTCGGCGCCCAGGTCGACGAGCTCATCGCCCTGCCCCCCTTCCACCCCCAGCCCTCCTTCAACGCCGTGGTCTTCCGCCCCTTCCTCGCGCTTGGGGCCCGGCAGGTGCAGCCGCCCGAGCTCGAGCCCGCGGAGCTCTTGACCCCCGTCGAGCTTCCCCTCGCCGAGGCCTACCGGCGGCTGGAGGCCGGGGAGATCGAGGACGCCTCCACCGCGCTCACCCTGTTCTACGCCCGACCCTTGCTCAAGGCCCAGGGCCTGATCGAGTAAGCCAGAGCAGGAAGCGCACCATCCAGGGTGCGAAAAGCAAGATCGTCACCACGCGGACGAAGTGCATCGCGGCCACCACCGCCCCCTGGCCCCCGACCTGCTCGGCCAAGAGCCCCATGACCGAGATGCCTCCGGGAACGAAGCCGAAGAGGGCGCTCGCCAGGTCCAGCCAGCCCAGCCGAGCCGCGAAGAACGCCAGCAGGCTGCCGATGACCAGAAAGGCCAAGACCCCGACTAGGGCCAGCGGGAGCACCCGGATCAGGACCGGAAGCAGATCCCGCCGGGCGGAAAACCCGATCATCGCCCCCACCGCGAGCTGGATGAGCAGCCCGGCGACGGGCGGGAGCTCTGCCCGCGGGGCCCCGGAAAAGTTGTAGAGCGCCGCCCCCACCATCGCCCCCACCACCGCGCCACCGGGGACGCGGGCGACGTGGGCCAAAATGCCCAGGAAAAAGGCCAGGCCCAAACCGTAGCACAAGGCCGGCATGGTCCCATGCTCGCGTCCCCGGCGGTGACATTTGCCCCCCTATGAGCTAAAATGAGTGGTTGGAAGGGGGCACGGTCGCGCCCTCCTCCATGGAGGGTGAGGAAAGTCCGGGCACCGTAGGGCAGGGTGCCAGGTAACGCCTGGGCGCCGCAAGGCGACGGAAAGTGCCACAGAGAACAGACCGCCGATCCGCCCTCCGCACGGAGGGGTCATGGAGGCAAGGGTGAAACGGTGGGGTAAGAGCCCACCAGCACTCCGGGAAACCGGGGTGGCTCGGCAAACCCCACCCGGTGCAAGGCAGCGTTCGGGGAGGGCTTGCCCGGCCCGCTCGAACCCGACGGGAACGCCGCTCGAGGCCGCGGGCGACCGCGGTCCCAGATAGATGACCGTGCGCGACAGAACCCGGCTTACACCCCTTCCCCCCGGGCCATCTGGCCCGGGGTTTTGCGTTTCCCCGAACCTGGCTGGGCCAATTCGTGGGGAAAGGTGGGAAAACGTGTTAAAATTTCCCAAGCCTGTGAGCGAGGCATGGGAGGCGGAGGGTGCCCTACGGCGAGTACAGCTACAACCTCGACGCCAAAGGCCGCGTGGTGATTCCTCCGGCGTTTCGGGACTTCGTCGCCGAGGGCCTGGTGCTCACCCGGGGGTTTGAGGGCAACCTTTACGTCTTCCCCGTTTCGATCTGGAGCGGGATCGAGCGCGTTCTGGAAAAGCTTCCGCTCACCGACGACGCCGGACGGCGCTTCGTGCGCGCCTTTTACCAAGGCGCGCACAAGACCCAGCTGGACCGCGGCGGGCGCGTTCTCATCCCCCCAACCTTGCGCAAGTTCGCCGGCATCGAGGACGCGGTCATCGTCGCCGGGGCTCCGCGACGGCTGGAGATCTGGGACGAGGACCGCTACTGGCAGGAGATCCGCCGCACCCTGGCCAATCCACCGATCCCCGAAGGCTTGAGGGAGCTTGGGCTATGACCGACGTGACCCACAAACCGGTGCTGCTCGAAGAAGCAATGGCCCTGCTCGACGTCCAACCAGGCCGCACCTACGTCGACGCCACCTTCGGCGGGGGCGGCCACGCCCGGGCCATCCTCGAGCGCGGGGGCCGGGTGATCGCCCTGGACCAGGACCCCGAGGCCATCGCCAGGGCCCAGGCCCTGGCCACCCGCGAGCCAGGACTGACCGCGGTCCAGGCCAACTTCCGCGAGCTCCGGAAGGTGCTCGATGACCTGGGGGTCTCCGAGGTCCACGGCGTGCTCGCCGACCTGGGGGTTTCGAGCTACCACCTCGACGATCCCCAACGGGGCTTCTCCTACCGCCACGAGGGGCCGCTGGACATGCGCATGGGCAGCCAGGGACCGACCGCGGCCGAGGTCGTCAACACCCTCGACGAGCGAGCCCTGGCCCGGATCCTCTTCGAGCTCGGCGAGGAGCCCCAGGCCCGGCGCATCGCCCGGGCCATCGTGCAAAAGCGACCCTTTTCGACCACCGCCGAGCTGGCCCGCGTGGTTCAGGAGGCGGTGGGGTTTCGCCGCGCCGGCCATCCCGCGCGCAAGACCTTCCAGGCCCTGCGCCTCTACGTCAACGACGAGCTAGGAGCGCTCGAGGCCTTGCTAAACCAGCTGCCCGAGGTCCTCGCGCCGGGCGGGCGGGCGGCGATCATCAGCTTCCACTCCCTTGAGGACCGGCGGGTCAAGCGCTTTTTCCGGGATCATCCCGCCTTCACCCCGCTGACCAAGAAGCCGATTCAGGCCAGCGAGGCAGAGCGCGCGACCAACCCCAGGGCGCGCAGCGCCAAGCTTCGGGGAGGCGAGCGGCGGTGAGGTCCGCGCTGACCTGGGGCCTGCTCCTGGTAGGCTTGCTCTTTTTGCTCGCCGTCCTCGGCTGGAAGGTGCAGCGTGCCCGCGCCCAGGAAACGCGGCTGTTGGCGGCCGTCCGGGCCCTGGAGTCCGAACGCGCCCGGCTGGAAGCGGAAAAGGCGCGCCTCACCTCCCCCGAACGCCTGCTGCGCTGGGCCGAACGAGAAGGTTTCGTGCCCCTGCCGGATGGGAGGTGGCGATGAGGGCCCTCGGCGTGTATAAGGGCTGGGCGATCGGGCTCTTTGGCCTGGTCTGGCTCTTGATCTTCGGCTACGGGGTCTGGGTCCTCTTCACCTTTGCGCCGAGCCCCTGGCCGGCGCCAGGGATCGGACACAGGGTCACGCTCCCCAGGGGCCGGATCCTGGCCCGGGACGGCACCCCCCTCGCCCTCTCCCCCACCGCCGGGGCACGGGTCTACCCGCTGGGGGCGCTGGCGGGTCAGCTCGTCGGCTACACCGAGCGCTTCCCTAAAGGGTTCGGTCGTGGTTTGGCGGGGATCGAGGCCCGTTACGACGCCCGGCTCAGGCAGGGGCAGGACGTCCGCCTGACCCTCGATCCCACGATCCAGGCCCTGGCCGAGACCGCCCTCCTCGAGGGGGTCCAGGCCGCCCGCGCGCGCTGGGGCGCGATCGTCGTGCTCAGCCGGACGGGCGAGGTGCTGGCCAGCGCCAACGCCCCGCGGCTGGACCCGGCGAGCCGCCGCGGCGCCCCGGGCAAGGATCCCCGCCTCACCAACTACGCCTGGCGCTATCTGATCGAGCCCGGTTCCACGGTCAAACCCTTGATCGCGGCCTGGCTTTTGGACCAGGGCGCGGTGCGGCCCGACGAACGCCTCGAGGTGCCCTACCGGATCAAGATCGGTGATCGCTGGGTTCGCGACTGGCGCTGGCACCCCAGGGAACGCTGGGGCCTTGCGCAAATCCTCGCCCACTCCTCGAACGTGGGCATGGCCCTCCTCAGCGAGCGGGTGAGCAGAGCCAAACTGCACGCCTTCCTGCAAGCCGCCGGACTAGACGCCCGGGTTCACCCCCTCGCCGAGCGCCCCATCCTGCCCCCGCTCTCCGCCTGGGGACCGGTGGAGGCGGCGAACGCCGCCTTCGGCCAGGGGATTGCGCTGCCCCCAGTGCAGCTAGCGGCCGTCCTCAACGCCCTGGTGGACGGGGTGTACCGGACACCGGTGGTCGAGCTTGGTCAAACGGTGCGGGCCCGCCGTCTCCTTAGCGCCACGAGCGCGCGCTGGGTGCGCGAGACCCTTTCCACCTACCTCACCAAGAACGCCCGAATCCCCGGCTACGCGGTCGCGGGCAAGACCGGCACCGCCCAGATCCCGGTTCCCGGCGGCTACGACCCGAACCGGGTGGTCGCGCTCTTCGCCGGATTCCTGCCCGCAGACGCCCCGCGGGCCACGGCGGTCGTCGTCCTCTACGACCCCGAGGTCCCGGCGGAGAGACGCTACGGCTCGGAGCTCGCGGCCCCGGTCTTCGCCAAGCTGGCGAAGGGGCTCTTCAGCTATTGGGGCATGCCGCCCGAGCGGTTAAGATGACCTACGGTGAGCATATTGTGCAACTTGCTCAAGATGCGATATTGACGCCTGAATTCGTCGCCCGGGCCACCGGCGGGGTAGCCGGACCGCGCGCCCGCACCGCGCGGGACCTCGTCTGGGACAGCCGTATGGTGCAACCCGGGGCGCTCTTCGTGGCCCTGCCCGGGGCGCGGACCCATGGCAATGCCTACCTCGACGCGGCCCTCACGAAAGGGGCAGCGCTGCTCTTAACCGATCGTCCGCGCCCCGAAGCGGTGCGGGTGGCCGACCCCGAAAAGGCCCTGATTCGGCTGGGTGGCGCGCTCCGAGCGCGCTACGCCGGCCCCGTGGTCGGCGTCACCGGCAGCGTGGGCAAGACCACCACCAAGGAGGCGATCCGCCAGGGCCTGGGGCTGATGGGGACGCCGGGCAACCTCAACACCCCGCCGGCGCTGGCGCGGTTTTTCCTCCATCTTCCGGCAAGCGCGCCGGGGGCGGTGGTCGAGCTGGGCATCGACCGGCCTGGGGAGATGGCCGCGCTCCTAAGCCTCGCCGCCCCGACGGTCGGGGTCCTCACCGGCGTCGGTCCGGCCCACCTCGAAGCCCTCAAAACCGAGGCCAACGTCGCCAGGGAAAAGGGCCAGCTCCTGGAAGCGGTCGCGCTCCGCCTGGTCGAGCACCGCACCGCCCACCGCTGGGGCTTGAGGGGGCGGACCTACGGGTTTGACCCGGCGGCGGACTTCCCCGGCGAGGGCTTTACGCAAAGCCCCAAGGGCGTGCGGTTTCGCTACCGGGGCCGGGCGGTCTTCGTTCCCTATCCCGGCGTCGGGGCGGCCCTCGCGGCCCTGGCCACACTGGCCCTGGCCGAGCTCTGGGGAAAGCCCCTGGCCGAGGTCATCGAGCGCCTGGCCCACCTCGAGCTCCCCCCAGGGCGGATGGCCTACCGCGAGCTCGGGCCCTACCGGGTGATCGACGACGCCTACAACGCCAACCCCGCCTCGGTGCGGGCTGGGCTCGAGGCCCTCGCCACCTTCCCCGGCCCGAGGCTCGTCGTCCTGGGCACGATGCTCGAGCTGGGGCCGCGGGCCGAGGCCGAGCACGAGGCCGTCGCCCGCCTCGCCGCCAGGGTCGCGGAGAAGCTGCTCTTCGTCGGCCCCTACGCCGAGGCGATGCGCCGGGCCGCAGGCCGCGGGCGCGTCGCCGAGGACCTGCAAGCGGCACGGGAAGAGCTGGCAAAGACCCTCTCCCCCGGGGACCTGGTCTACCTCAAGGCCTCCCGGGGGGTGGGGCTGGAGGCCCTGATGGAGGTCTTCGATGCCTAGATGGGCGCTTTTCCTCGCGCTCTTGTCCCTGGCCGGTTGCGCGCCCAGGGCCACCCCGGCCACGACCGAGCGCGTCCTCCTCCTGCCGGGGGGCCTGATTCAGGGCCGCTGGGTGCGCTACCGGGGGCTGGACTTTGCGCTGCCCGCAGCCCCGCTGTTCGCCGACGCCGAGGGAAATCGGGTCTACGCCGCCTACCCCTTCGAACTCCTGGTCTACGAGGACGGCCGCCTCGTGGCCAGCCATCCCCTGCCGGGACGGCCGCGCTTTTTCCACGCCCGCCCCCGTCCCGTCGCGGGCACCGACGCCGGGGTCTGGGTCGGAGGCGGTCCGCCCTGGGACGTGGACGCCGACGACGCCCGCTACCGGTCCACCCTCTACTGGGTGCGCGGCGGCGAGGCCTACGCGGGTACCACCGCGCTGGGCCTCACGGGCATGCGTCGGGTGGTCGCGGACCCGCGCCACGTGGCCTTCCTGGGCAAGGAGGCCGTGGTGCTCGAGGGCGCGCGCTTTGCCATTCCCCCGTTCCGCGACGCCGCGCTCTTTGGTGATCTCTACCTCCTCGGCGAGGACGCGCTTTGGCGCTACAGCCTCGACGGCCTCCTGCTCGACGCCCGCGAGGGGCGCTACGACGCGCTCGCGGTGAACGCGGACGGGGTCTGGCTGCGCCGCGAGGCGACAGTCATCCACCTCTCCCACGCGCTGGAGGCCCTGCCGTGAGCCTGGCGACGGGGTTCCTCCTCTCCTGGCTCTTGGTCGGCCTCTGGGCCCGGGCGCTACGACGCCGGGGGCTCGGTAAGACGGTTCGCGCCGACGGGCCTGCCTCGCACCAGCAAAAACAGGGCACCCCCAGCCTCGGGGGGCTGCCCATGGCCGCGGCCCTGCTGCTCGCCTGGCTGGCCTTCGGCGGCGGCCGGGCGGAGGTCGTCCTCGCGGGCGCGGCCTTCCTGGCGATCGGGGCCCTCGACGACCTCCTGGGGCTGCGCGGCCGTCCCTTGCGTGCCCGGGAAAAGCTCGCGCTGCAGCTCGCCGCGGGTCTCCTCCTGGCCCTCCTGGCCCTACCCGAGGTTCGCTACACCCCCTGGGCCGGGCTGGACGGGCTGCTCTTCGTCCTGGCCCTGGTCGGCGCGGCCAACGCGATGAACTTCACAGACGGCCTGGACGGCCTCGCCGGGAGCGTCGCGGCGATCCTCTTGCTGCCCTTCTACCCGCTCGTCCTGGTGCAGGCCGCCCTGGGCGCGATCCTCGGCTTTCTCTGGCACAACGCCCCGCCGGCACGGGTGTTCATGGGCGACGCCGGGTCGGAGGCGCTCGGGGCCTTCTGGGCGATGCTCTATCTGACGACGGGAAAGCTCTGGTTTTTGCCCCTCGCCGGTGTGGTTCCGGTGCTCGAGGTCTTGAGCGTGATCGCGCAGGTGGTCTACTTTAGGCGAACGGGAGGACGACGCCTCCTGAAGATGGCACCCTTGCACCACCACCTCGAGCTCTCCGGCTGGCCGGAGGCCAGGATCGTCTTTCGCCTTACCGCGATCACCGCGGTCACCACCGCCCTGGCAGTGGCGCTCTGGGGGGGCGGATGAAGCTCGTCTTTGGCCTCGGCGAAAGCGGCCTCGCCGTTCTCCGCTTCCTCGCTCGGCGAGGCGAGGCGGCGGAGTGGTACGACGACGCCCCCCGCCCCGAAGCCCAAAACGCCGCCCGGGCGCTGGGGTTCGCCTTCGCCCGCCCGACGCCGGGGCGGCACACCGAGGTCATCGCGGCCCCCGGCGTCCCCCTCGATCACCCCCTTCTGGCGGCGCTCGACGCACCGGTGATCGGCGAGGCGGAGCTGGCCTGGCGCGAGGGCCGGGCGGCGATCATCGGGGTCACCGGCACCGCGGGAAAGAGCACCACCACCAGCTGGATCGCCCACGCCCTGCGCGGCCTCGGGCTCCCGGCCCTGGCCGGGGGCAACCTGGGTCCCCCTCTGGTGGAGATCGTCGACCGGGCGGCGGTGGCGGTGGCCGAGCTCTCCAGCTTCCAGCTCGAGCGCATCCATGCCTTCCGACCCCGGGTCGCGGTCCTCTTGAACCTGGGCCGGGACCACCTCGACCGCCATGGCAGCGTCGAGGCCTACCACCGGGCCAAGCTCAACCTGCTCGGCAACCTGACCTGGACCGACGCCGTCGTCTACAACGCCGCCGACCCCAAGCTCGCGGCCGCCGCGGCCAGGACCCCGGCACGGCCCTACCCCTTCGAGCCCGCCGACGATCCCCGGGAGACCAACCGCCGCGCCGCCGCCGCCGCCGTGCGCGCCTACCTCGAGGGCGAGGGCCGGACCTTCGACGCCGCCCGCGTCGCACGCCTCCTAAAGAGCGCCCCTGCGCTCCCAGGACGCTTCGAGGTGGTCGGGAAAAAGGACGGCCTGGTCTTCATCGACGACTCGATCGCGACCCGAACCCTGGCGGTGGAGGCGGCGCTCAAGGCCGCACCCGCCCCCATCGCCTGGATCCTCGGAGGCGTGGACAAGGGCGCCGACCTCGCGCGCCTGCGACCGCTGGTCCAGGCGAAGGTGGCGATGATCCTGGCCATCGGTCAGGACGGCGGGCGCATGGCCGAGGCCTTTGCCGACCTGGTTCCAGTCCACCGCTTTCCTGGACCAGGTGGGCTGCGCCAGGCGGTGCGCCATGCGGCCCGCTCCCTTGACCGGGGCAGCGTGCTGCTCGCGCCGATGGCCGCTTCCTTCGACCAGTTCGCCAACTACAAGGCCCGCTCCGAGGCCTTTCGCGACGCGGTAAAGGAGGTGCTGTGGACCCCGTCCTCCTCCTAGCCCAGCTCCTGCTCTTCGCCCTGGGTCTAAACGCGATCGCCGCGGCCGAACCCGGGCTCTTCACCCAGCACCTCTTGCGCATCGGGCTGGCCTTTCTAGCCACCCTCGCGGCGGCCCGCCTCCCCCTTTCCTGGCCCCTGCGCTACGGCCGGGGAGCGGTGCTCGTTGCCCTCCTGCTCGCCGCGCTGACCCTGGTGATCGGCGAGGACGTCCGGCCAGGGCACGATTACGCGCGCCGCTGGCTCGTTTTCGGGGGCCTGTCCTTCCAGCCCTCGGACCTCTTAAAGCTGGCCCTCGTCGTCTATCTGGCGCGGTTTTTCGAAGACAAGGGCCAGGACACCCTCATCATGGGCCCGGTGGGGATCATCGGCCTGGGGGCGGCGCTGGTGGCGATGGAGCCCGACCTGGCGACCGCCGCCTACCTGCTGCTGCTGGCCACCGTCCTGATGCTGATCATCGGCGTGCCCTTGCGACGCCTGTTCGCGGTCGCAATGTTTTCCGCGCTGATCGCGCTCGCGCTCTACGGGGTCTACCAGGCCCGCTTCCAGCATGTGGAACAGCGGATCGAGGCCTACCAGCCGGCCACGCTCACGCAGGCCCTGGAAGCCCCCGGCCGGGACCTCACCCAAACCCAGCTGGCGATCCGGGCGCTGGTCCGGGGCGGCTTTTTTGGCCAGGGCCCGGGGGGGGCGATGCCCCGGGTGCCCTACGCCTACAACGACATGGCCTTCGCCGCGGTCGGCTACACCCTCGGCGTCCTCGGCGTCACCCTGCTCTTTTTCGCCTACACGCTGGTCTTCCTCCGGGCCTTGCAGAGCGCGGCCCACCTGGACGGGGCGAAGAGCATCCTGGTCGCCGGGCTGGCCTTGATGGTCCTGCTGCAGGCGGCGCTGCACATCGGGGTGGTGCTCGGGCTCCTGCCCCCCACCGGGATCCCCCTTCCCTTGATCAGCTACGGGGGGAGCGCGATGCTCACCTTCGGTCTGGCGTTTGGCTGGCTGCACCGCGCGGCCTTCGAAGCCGGGCTGACCCGCACCAAGGAGGCGGCGTGAGGGTGGTGCTCACCGGCGGCGGCACCGGCGGCCACGTCTACCCCGCCCTCGCGGTCGGCGAGGTCCTCAAAGGCCGGGGACACGTGGTGGACTACGTGGGGGGCGACGGGCTCGAGGCCCGCATCGTCCCCGAACGCCTTCCCTTTCACCGCCTTACCACCGGCAAGCTCGACCGCGGCCGGCCCCGCCCCCGGGAGCTCCTTCGGGCTGGTTGGGGGGTGCTCGAGGCCCTCCGCCTGGTGCGGCGGCTCAAACCCGACGCGGTCTTCGCCACCGGGGGCTATGCCGCCTTCCCCTTCGCCCTCGCCGCCGAGCTTTTGGGGGTGCCGGTCTTCCTCCACGAGCAAAACGCCCGGCTAGGGCTTACCAACCGCCTCCTCGCGGGACGCGCGCGAAGGCTCTTCCTCGCCGTTCCCGCGAACCTCCCTCCCGCACTCAGCACGAAGGCCGAGCTGGTGGGCATGCCGGTGCGGGAGGCCCGCCTCGACCCCAAGGCCGCCAAGCGCGCCCTCGGCCTCTCCCCGGAGCGCCCCCTGCTGCTCGTCCTCGGCGGCAGTCAGGGCGCCAGGGTCTTCAACGAGCGGCTCCCCGAGCTCCTCGCGCCGTTTTTGGATCGCTTCCAGGTGCTTCACCAGACCGGCCACCGCTGGCTCGAGGCCACCCGGCAGCGGGTCGCCGACCCCCGCTACCGGCTGGTCGACTTCGTGGACACCACCCTGGCCTGGTCCGCGGCGGACCTCGCGATCACCCGCGCCGGGGCGATGACCCTGGCCGAGGCCGCCTTCCACCGCGTCCCGCCGATCCTGGTCCCGCTGCCCAGCGCCGCCGAGGACCACCAGCGCAAGAATGCGCGGCTCTACGCCGAGGCCGGGGCCGCGATCCACCTGGAAGAGGCCGACCTTTTCCGGCTTCCCGGGGTGCTCGACGGCTTGGACGACGCAGCGCTCGAGCGGATGCGCGCTGCCCTCGGGCGCTTCGACCCGGTTGGCAGCGCCCAGCGGATCGCCCGTCGCATCGAGGAGTTGACGTGAAGCACGTGCACCTAATCGGCATCGAAGGGGTAGGGATGAGCGCCCTCGCCGAGGCCCTCCTCGGCCAGGGCCAGACGGTGAGCGGCTGTGACCTGAGCCCGGGGAAGAACGCGCGCCGCCTGGCGGCGCTGGGGGCCAGGATCCTTGCCGGCCACGACCCCGGCCACCTCGAAGGCGCGGCCCGCCTGGTGGTCAGCAACGCGGTTCCCGAGGCCCACCCCGAGGTTCAGGCGGCGAGGCGGGCGGGGATCCCGGTGCAACGGCGCATCGAGGCCCTGGCCGAGCTGCTGGCTGCCCGCCCCAGCCTGGGGGTGAGCGGAACCCACGGAAAGACCACCACCACCGCGATGCTCGGCCTCATCCTCGAGGCCGCGGGCCAGGACCCCACGGTCCTGGTGGGGGCACGGGTGCCCCAGTTCGGGGGCGGCGCGCGGGTCGGGCGCGGCCCCATGGTGGCCGAGATCGACGAATCCGACCGAGGGTTTCCCTTGGCCCGGGTGGACCTCGCGGTGGTCACCAACCTCGAGGACGACCACGTCGGCGACCCCGAGCGCCCCACCTACCACGCCGACGAGGCCGCGCTCAGACGCGCGGTCCGCCGCTGGCTCGCGGGGGCCAAGACGCTGGTCTACAACGCCGACTGGCCGGGCCTCGCCGCCCTGGTCCCGGAGGATCGACCGGCGATCGGGTTCGGTCTGGACGGGGGCGAGGTGCGGGCCGAAGGGCTGCGGGTGGAACCCCGGGGCAGCCGGTTTGCCCTCCGCTACCTGGACGGCGTCCTCGGCGAGGTCAGGCTTCGGGTGCCCGGGCAGCACAACGTGCAAAACGCCCTCGCTGCCGCCGCCGCGGCCCTGGCCTGGGGCCTGCCCTTTGCGGCGATCCAGCGGGGGCTTTCCGCTTTCCGCGGCACCGGGCGGCGGCTGGAGTTCCTGGGCCGCTACCGGGGCGCGCTGATCTTCGACGACTACGCCCACCACCCGACCGAGCTCCGTGCCACCCTGGCCGCCGCACGGGGGTTCGGACGCCGGCTGCGGGTGGTCTTCCAGCCCCACCGCTACCTGCGCACGCAACGCTTTTTCGAAGCCTTCGCCCGGACCCTCGGGGACGCCGACGAGGCGATCGTCCTCGAGGTCTATGCCGCCGGCGAACCCCCGATCCCCGGTGTCGACCACGAGGCGCTCGCGGCCAGCGCCCGCCGCCTTGGGGCCAACGCGCGCGCGCTCAAGGGCGAGGAAGCGCTCGCCTACCTCCGACGCAGTGCGGCCCCCGACGAGGTCCTCCTCTTCGCGGGGGCCGGGGACGTCTGGAAGCTGGCCCACGCCCTGGCCGAGGAGGCGACCGATGCGGGTTGAGCGGGTCGCCCTCAAGGACTTCACCACCCTGGGGGTGGGCGGCCCCGCTGAACTCTGGCGGGTGGAAAACCTCAACGAGCTGCTCCTCGCCACCGAGGCCCCGTTCCGGGTTCTGGGGAACGGATCGAACCTCTTGGTCTCCGACGCGGGGGTGAGGGAGCGGGTGATCAAGCTCGAGGGCCGTTTCTTCGAGGGCGAGCTCACCGGCTGGGTGGGCGCGGGCAGCCTGCTGCCGCTCTGGGTGCAGGAGGCGGCGCGATCCGGCCTCTCCGGGCTCGAGCCCCTCCTGGGCATCCCCGCCAGCGTCGGGGGCGCGGTGCGCATGAACGCGGGCACCCGTCAGGGGGCGATCGCCGACGCGCTGGCCGAGGTCGAGGTCTTCTACCAAGGGCGCCTCGAGGTCTGGCCCAAGGAACGGCTTGGGTTCGGCTACCGCAAGAGCGCCCTGCCCGAGGACGCGATCGTGACCCGGGTGCGCTTCGATCTGAAAAAACGGCCCCGAGCGGAGATCGCCGCCAGGATGGCGCGCACCGACCGCGCCCGAAAGGGCCAGCCCAAGCGCAAGAGCGCCGGCTGCGCCTTTAAAAACCCCGCTGACGACGCCGCCGGGCGGCTGATCGACGCCGCCGGGCTCAAGGGCCTGCGCGTCGGTGGCGCGATGGTCAGCCCCGAACACGGAAACTTCATCGTAAACTTAGGGAACGCGACCGCGATGGACGTATGGCGGCTCGTACGGCGGATCCGGGAGCGGATCCCGCAGCTCGAGCTGGAATGGGAGATCTGGGGGGAGTTTCCCGATGATTAGAGCCCTCGCCCTGATCCTGTTGCTCCTCAGCGGCCTGGTCGCCAGCTGGATCGGCTGGCCGGTCAAGCGCGTCGAGGTGGTCGCCCCCTACCCCGCGGCGGAGGCGCTCGCGTACGCCGCCGGGATCTACCCCGGCGCCCCCTGGCTCTACGCCCCGCTCTGGGCCGAGCGCCGCCTGATGCGCCTGCCCTGGGTGGCCGAGGTCCGGGTGCGACGCCTTTCGGAAGGGACGCTCCGGCTGGAGGTGCGGCCAAAGGCACCGCGCGTCTGGCTCACCGACGCGCTGGGCCTGCCCTCCGGCCCCCGCCGTGGCCTCGTCCTCTCCGACCGCGGGGTGCCCCTCCCTTACCCCGGGGGCATTCCCGTGCGCGGCTTCGGCCAACCCCTCTCCCGCGTGCTCGCGATCGCGGCGCGCTATCCCGAGGCGAAGGAGATTCGCTATTCTCCGAGTGGATTTAGCATAGACTTACCTAAGGGGCGCATCTGGACGCCAAGACCGGAGGACCCGGTCGAGGCCTTCCCCGACCATCAAGCGGCCTATCGGTACGCCTGGGGGGTGAGCGTCAAGCGATGAGCGAGCGGGTATACATGGGCCTGGACATTGGCACCGACAAGGTCACCGCGGTGATCGGCGAGCGCGCGGCGGACCGGGTGCTGGACATTATCGGCGAGGGCAGCGTCCCCTCGGAGGGCATGAAGCGCGGCGCGGTGATTAACCTCGAAAAAACCAGCGAAGCGATCCGCGCCGCGGTGCGCGCGGCCGAGCGGGTCGCCGGGGTGAACGTGAACCGCGCCTGGGTGCAGATCAGCGGACCGGAGCTTGAGAGCAAGAAAAGCCATGGCCTGGCGGCGATTCGCCGCGGCCACACGATCACCCCCGAGGACGCGGAACGCGCCGTCGAGCAGGCCAAAACCTACCCCCTGGACGACAACGAAGCCCTCTTGCACGTGGTGCCGCTCGAGTACCGGGTCGACGGCCAGTCGGGGATCCACGACCCGGTGGGGATGACCGGGGTGCGGCTCGAGGTCGACGTCCTCCTGGTCACCGCCCCCGCCGGCCCGCTCACCAACCTGCGTCGCGCGGTCGAGGGCGCCGGGGTGGAGATCGCTGGCTTGGTCGCCGGACCGCTGGCCAGCGGGCTCGGGGTCCTGACCCCGGAAGAGCGCGAGATGGACGTGCTCGTCCTCGACCTCGGGGCCGGTACCACCGGGGTCGGGCTCTTCAAGCAGGGGCGGCTGGCCTTTGCCAAGACCCTCCCCGTGGGCCAGGCCCTGGTCAGCTCGGACATCGCCAAGCTGCTCAAGATCCCCTTCGAGGAGGCCGAGCGGTTCAAGAAGAAGTACGGGGCGGCGCTGCCCGACTTCGCCGATCCCGAGCTGGTCCTGGAGGTGACCCACGAGGGACGGGCGGAGGCCGCGGTGGCGGCGACCGAACTCGCTCGCATCATCCGCCCCCGCTTGCGAGAGATCCTGAGCCTGGCCCGCAAGGCCCTTGAGGACAGCGTGGGGTCGCTGCAGGTCGCCGCGGACAAGGTCGTCCTCACCGGGGGCGGTGCGCTTTTGAAAGGGGCGGACGAGCTGGCCCGCCGCGAATACGACCTCCCGGTGCGCCTGGGTCGGCCCCAAGGCGTCGACGGCCTCGCGGACATCGTCGCCTCCCCGACCCACGCGGCGGCGGTGGGGCTGCTGCACTACGCGGAGGCGGTTGTCCCGGAGAGCACCCTGCTCCCCCGACGGCCGATGCGCCGCGCGCGCCCACAGCGCCCCGACCCGGGGCTGGGCACCCCGCTTTGGGAACGCATCAAGAGCGTTTTGAAAGATCTTTTTTAGACTGAGGACAAGAAGATGAGTGGAGCGATTATCAAAGTCATCGGTCTCGGCGGCGCCGGGAACAACGCCGTCAACCGCATGATCGAGGCCGGCCTGGATGGCGTCGAGTTCATCGCCGCCAACACCGACGCCCAGGTACTGGCCAAGTCCTACGCGGACATCCGCATCCAGCTCGGGGACAAGCTGACCCGCGGGCTGGGCGCCGGCGCCGACCCTACGATCGGCGAGAAGGCCGCGCTTGAGAGCCAGGACCTGATCGCCGAGCGCCTCGAGGGCGCGGACCTGGTCTTCATCACCGCCGGCATGGGCGGTGGCACGGGCACCGGCGCGGCCCCGGTGGTGGCGGAGATCGCGCGCAATCAGGGGGCCCTCACCCTGGCGGTGGTCACCCGCCCCTTCAAGTTCGAGGGCCCCAGGCGCATGCGGGTCGCGGAGGAGGGCATCGGCAGGCTCCGCGAGCGGGTGGACGCGCTGGTCGTCGTCGACAACGAGCGCCTCTTGCAGGCGGTGGACAAAAAGGTCACCCTCAAGGAGGCCTTCTTGATGGCCGACCGGGTGCTCTACCACGGGGTCAAGGGGATCAGCGACGTGATCAACCGCCCGGGTTTGATCAACGTGGACTTCGCGGACATCAAGAACATGCTCGCCGGGGCCGGCCAGGTCCTGATGGGGATCGGCGCCGGCAAGGGCGAGGACCGGGTGCAGAAGGCGGCCAAGACCGCGATCACCAGCCCCCTCCTGGACCGCAGCATCGAGGGCGCGCGGCAGCTCTTGATCAACGTCGTGGGCACCGAGGAGATCACCCTCGCCGAAGCCTCGGAGGTCGCCGAGCAGATCAGCGCCGCCACCGGCCTCGCCGACCCCGACGTGCTCTACGGCATCACCTACGACCCCAAGGCCGGGGACGAGCTGCGGGTCATCCTGATCGCCTCGGACTTCAAGGACGCCTCGGCCTACGCGCCGAGCCTCGGCGGGGCCGCACGGCTCAACTACGACGACCTCGAGATCCCGGCCTTCATCCGCTACGGCGACGACGCGTAGGGCGGCACGCTGAGGTACTTGTAGCCAAAATCCGGAGCCACCGTGACCACCCGGTGGCCCCGCCCCAGGGTCTGGGCCACCCGGATCGCGGCGTCGACGTTGGCCATCGCGCTGGGGCCGAGGAAGATGCCTTCTTCCCGAACGACCCTCAGCCCCAGGGGAAAGGCCGAGGCCTCCTCGACCAGCAACACCTCGTCCACCACGTCGAGGTCCAGGTTCTTGGGCACGAAGCCCGGAGCCATGCCCTGAAAGCCGTGGGGTTCCTTGGGCCCGGGGAGGACCGCGGGACGGCGGGCAGGCTCGACGAGGACCACCCGCACCTTGGGGTTCTGCGCCTTGAGGTAGCGCCCCACCCCGGTCAGCGTGCCCCCGGTGCCGCTGCCGTAGACGAAGGCGTCGACCCGACCCCCGAGCGCGGCCACGATCTCCGGGCCGGTGGTGCGCTCGTGGGCCAGGGGGTTCGCCGGGTTCTCGAACTGGTTGGGCATGAACGCGCCGGTCCGCTCGGCGACCAGCTGGGCCTCGGCGATCGCGCCACGGATCCCCTTTTGGGGGTCGGTCAGGACCAGCTCGGCCCCGTAGGCGCTGAGGATGCGCTTCCGCTCTTCGCTCATCGAGGCCGGCATGGTCAGGATGACACGGTAGCCGCGCGCTGCCCCGAGCATCGCCAGCGCGATCCCGGTGTTGCCGCTGGTGGGCTCGACGATCGTCCCCCCCGGGCGCAACCGGCCCTCGGCCTCCGCCACGTCGACCATGAAGCGGGCCGCCCGATCCTTCACCGAGCCCCCGGGGTTCTGGCCCTCGAGCTTGACCCAGACCTCGGCCGCCCCCTCGGGAACCACCCGCGACAGGCGCACCAGGGCCGTCTCACCAATCACCGCGTCGACTCGCATGCCCCTACTCTAGAGTCCTCATCCCGTCCGCGCTATACTGAGGCGCTTCCCAAAGGGAAGGAAGGGATTTTTGCATGAAGGTAGAAAAAGACAAGGCAGTCACCATCCGCTACACGCTCCGCGTGGACGGCGAGGTCGTGGATCAGGGCGAGCTTCCTTACCTGCACGGCCACCAGCAGATCATCCCCGGCCTCGAGGAGGCCCTCGAGGGCCGCGAGGTGGGCGAAACGCTCACCGTCAAGGTGCCCCCGGAAAAGGCCTACGGCCACCAGAACCCCGAGGCGGTCCAGGTGGTGCCCAAGTCGGCCTTCCCCGAAGGCAGCGAGGTCGCGGTCGGCGAGCAGTTCTACGCCCAGGACCAAAGCGGCCAGCCGATGCCCTTCACCATCACCAAGGTTGAGGGGGAGGACGTCACCATCGACTTCAACCACCCCCTGGCGGGGAAGGAGCTGGAGTTCGAGGTGGAGATCGTCGACGTGCGCGACGCCACCCCCGAGGAGCTGGCCCACGGCCACGTGCACGGCCCGGGCGGCCACCACTAGCTGCCCGCTTGTCCTTAAGGCGCGCCCCAAAAGGGCGCGCCTTACAATGGCGGCATGCTGCCCGTTCACACCTTTTCGATCGTCGCCCGGGACCCCGAAACGGGGGACCTCGGCGTCGCCGTGGCCAGCAAGTTCTTGGCGGTGGGCGCGGTCGTCCCCTGGGCCAGGGCCGGGGTCGGGGCGATCGCCACCCAGTCCTACGCCAACCCCACCTACGGCCCCCGGGGGCTCTTGATGCTCGAGGCCGGCGCCCATCCCCGCCACGTCCACGAGGCGTTCCAGCGCACCGACCCGGAGCACGCCAAGCGGCAGTACGGGATCGTCGACGCCAGCGGGGAGGCGCATACCTTCACCGGCGGGGAATGCCACGCCTACGCCGGGGGCAAGGCGGGTTCGGGGGTCGCGGTGCAGGGCAACCTGCTCACCGGCCCCGAGGTGGTGGAGGCGCTTTGGGAGACCTTCTTCCGCGAGGCCAGCCTCCCCTTTCCGGAGCGCCTCTTGGCCGCCCTCCTGGCCGGGGACCGCGCCGGGGGGGACCGCCGCGGGCGGCAGTCGGCGGCGCTCTTGGTGGTTGGGGAAAAGAAGGGCTACGCCGGGCTCAACGACCGCTGGATCGACCTGCGCGTCGACGACCACCCCGACCCGGTGCCCGAGCTGGAAAGGCTGCTGGGGATTCACCGCGAGCTCTTTCGTCCCCCGGAACGCCTCAGGACCCTGAACCCCGAGGAGTTCGCCTGGCTGGAGAAGGTCCTGCTCCAAAAGGGCTTCCTCCCCGCCCCCACCGGCGGCTGGAACGCGGCCTTCGAGGCCGCGCTCAAGGCCTTGCTGGGGGAAGCCAACCTGGAAGCGCGCTACAGCGGAGGTTCCGAGCTCGACGAGGACCTGATTCGGATCTTGAAGGAGCGCTACCGGTGACGCCGGTTCCCGGCGCCGGTGGGGTGGTGATCAACCCCCGCGGCGAGGTCCTCCTGATCCGCGACCGCAACGGCTACTGGGTCTTCCCCAAAGGCCACCTCGAGCCCGGGGAAACCCCCCAAGACGCGGCGGTCCGCGAGGTGGCGGAGGAGGCCGGGGTCCGCGCCGAGCCCCTCTTCGAGCTCGGCAAGACGCGTTACAAAAACGACCGCGGCGAGGTGCGGGAGATCACTTGGTTTTTGATGCGCGGCGAGGGCCCGGTCAAGCTCGAACCCCGCCTGACGGGGGGCGGGTTCTTTGCCCGGGAGGAGGCCGAGGAACGGCTGAGCTTTCCCGAGGACCTCGCGCTTTTGGAGGCCGCCTATGCCCAGCTTGGCCTTTGAGGACGCGCTCCCCTTCGTGCACCCCAGCGCCTTCGTCGCGGAGGACGCGGTCCTGGTGGGCCGGGTCTGGGTGCGCGCTAAGGCCTCGATCTGGTTTGGCGCGGTCTTGCGGGGGGACCTCGAGGCGATCGAGGTCGGCGAGGCGACCAACGTCCAAGATCGGGCCGTGCTGCACGCCGACCCCGGCTACCCGGTGCGGCTGGGCCGCGAGGTCACCGTCGGCCACGCCGCGGTGGTCCACGGCGCCCGCATCGAGGACGGGGCCCTGATCGGGATCGGAGCGATCGTGCTCAACGGCGCGGTCATCGAGGCCGGCGCGGTGGTCGGGGCGGGGGCGGTGGTCCCCGCCAACGCCCGCATCCCCGCCGGCCAGCTCGCCCTGGGGGTACCCGCCCGGGTACGAGGACCGGCGCCGAAGATGGAGAACGCCCGCCGCTACGTGGCCCTTGCCGAGCGCTACCGGCGCGCGAAGTGGTCGTAGCCCCGGCGCGCGAGCCGCGCGTTTTGAAACCAAACCCCCGGGGGCTCGACCACCTCCCCCACCCGCTCGAACGGAACCCCAAGCTCCGTGAGCGTGGCTTCGAAAAACGGCACCCCCTCGGGCCGGACCGCGAAGACCGCCTCGAACTCCTCGCCGCCGTAGAGGACGAGGGTGCTTGGGTCGGCGCCGAACGCGTTTGCGTAGGCCAGGACGTCGGGGTAGAACGGCAAGTGGGAAAGCGCGATCCCCAGGCCGGCCGCCTCGCTGAGCTGGTACAAGGTCTCGGCGAGCCCGTCGGAACTGTCGGCGCTGCCGCTGAGCCAGGGCCTGAGCGGGGTCAGCGCCAAGAGCGCGAGCCGCGCCCGAGGCCAAAAGCCGGCGCGACGGATCTCGGGGTAGGCCTCGAGCGAAACCCCGCGGTAGTGGGCGTCGATCGCCGCGCCGCTCCGCCCCCAGCGATCCCCCACCAGGTAGACCCGGTCCCCGATCTCGCCGCCCCGAGGCAGTGGGTCCTCGGCCACCCCGAAGCCGGCGGCGAGGATCGCGGCCTCCCCGCGGTTGGTGTCGCCACCGAGCAGGGCGGCCCCGTAGGTCGCGGCGGCCCGGGCCGCGCCCTCGCCCCAGCGCAACACCGCCTCCGGGGTCTCGTGGAAGGCTCCCAGGACAAAGCCCACCGGACGGGCCAGCTTGGCCAGGAGGTCGGAGGCCACCGCGGTCACCGCGCGCCAGCCCACGGCCGCCTCGGGCATCCCCGAGAGACGCACGTCACGGGCGCGGAACCCATCGACCTTGAGCAGCCAGGCGAGGCCCCGAAGGGCCACCCCGCCCGCGTCGTCCCCGGGAGGCAAGGGGGCCCCCTCGGGGTAGCCGAGGGAGGCCAAGAGACGGGTCAGCGCGCGCTCGTTCACCCCCTCATCTTGCCTTAGAATGGCGCCGATGCGCGTCCGCGTGGACCTTCTCCCCCAGCAACCCGCGCCCGGTCCGGTGGTGATCGTCGACGTCCTGCGGGCGAGCTCGGCGATCGGCCTGCTCCTCGCGAGGGGGGCGGCCGAGGTCTGGGTCACCGCATCGCTGCGCGTGGCGCGGACGCTCGAGGGCCTGCGCCTGGGGGACCGGGAGGGCCTGCCCCCGGAGGGCTTTGACGCAGGCACCGACCTCCACACCCTGAGCGGACTCGAGGTCGAAGGTCGGCGCATCGTCTACACCAGCGAAAACCTCCCCCGGGCCCTGGGCCAGGTCTGGGGGAGCCCATCGATCTACCTGGGGACGTTTCGCAACGCTCGGGCGCTGCTCGCCCACCTCACGAGTCGGCGTCCCGATCGGGTTCGCCTCGTCGCCGCCGGGCACCGCGGCCGGCCGAGCCTCGACGACGCGCTGGCCGCCGGCTTCTTGGCCAAGCGCCTAGCCCGCGCCGGGGCACACCCGGAAGGGGACGGCTACGCCATCACCAGCGCCCTGTTAAAGGCCTACCCCGACCCCCAGGAAGCGCTTTGGCAGTCCGAAGTGGGGCACTGGCTCGCCGGGCTCGGCTACGCCGAGGACCTGGCGCTGGCCACGCTGATCAGCCGCGACCCCGCGGTGCCGCGCCTGGCCCGCAAGGAGGAGGCCCTTGGCCGACCCGTCTACGTCTTCGAGCGCGCGGGTTGAGGTCCTCGGCCTGCCCCTGGACCTGGTGGACATGGACCGCGCCCTGGCGCGGTTAACGGCCTTTTTGGAAACCCCCAGGCTGGACGCGGTGGTCACCCTGAACCCGGAGATCACGGTCCGCGCCCAGCGCGACCCGGAGCTGCGCGCCGCGATCCGCGCCGCGAGCCTGGTGACCCCCGACGGGGTGGGGATGCTCTGGGCGGTGCGCCGGCTCCACGGCCTCTCGCTGCCCGAACGGGTGACCGGAATCGAGCTCGCTGAAGCCTTCTTGGCCCGACACGGCCCCCGCCTGCGGGTCTTCTTCCTGGGTGGCCGGCCCGGGGTGGCCGAACGCGCCGCCGCCCACGCCCGGGCCCGCTGGGGGGTGAGGATCGCCGGCCACGCCCACGGCTACCTGCCGGAGGAAGCGGCGCTGCGCGCGGTGCGCAGCGCCGGCGCGGACCTCCTCCTGGTGGCCCTCGGCGAGCGCCAGGAGACCTTCATTCACCGCCACCGCGAGGTCCTGGGGAGCCGTATCGCGATCGGCGTTGGGGGCACGCTCGACGTCTGGGCCAAGACCGCCAGACGGGCCCCGGCCTGGACCCGAAGGCTGGGCCTGGAATGGGCCTGGCGGGTGGGCACCGATCCCCGACGCTGGCGTCGCGGGCTCAGGCTGGTGCGCTTCGTCTGGCTCGTGGAGCGCGCGCGGAAGGTAAACTAAGACCGCCGATGCGGGCCCTACAAGTGAACCTGCTGGGGCCGCCCGAGCTTTCGGTCCTGGGCGAGCCGGTGGCCGGCCTCTCGAAGAAGGGACGGGCGCTCGTCTATTACCTGGCATCCGCCGGTCCCGCCTCGCGGGAGACGCTCGCGGCCTTGCTCTTCGATGCCCCGGAGTCCCGGGCCCGCCGAAACCTGCGTCAGACGCTCTACCGCCTCAGGCAAACTCCCCTGGCCGCGCACGTGCTGGAGACCGGTGGCGAGCTCCGGCTCGAAGGAGCGCAGGTTGACGAACGCCTCTTTTGGGAACGGCTCGAGCAGGGGCGGCTGGAGGCCGCGCTGGCCCTGGTGCGGGGCCCCTTCTTAAGGGGGTTTGCCCTGCCCGTTTCGGGTTTTTCCGACTGGCAGTACGTGCACGGAGAAACCCTCAAGGAAGCGATCCTCTCGGCCCTGCTGCGCCTGGCCAAGCGCCTGGCCCTCACCCAGCCCGAAAAGGCCGCCAGTACCCTGAAGACCGCGCTGGCCTGGGACCCCCTCTTCGAGCCCGGCTACCGGCAGCTCTTTCCCCTCCTGGTCCGGCTTGGCCAGCGCGAGGAAGCGGAGGCCCGCTTCCACCAGCTGGCCCGAGCCCTCGAGCGCGAGTACGGGCTGCCCCCCAGCGCGGAGACCCGCCGCGCCTTCCAGGCCGCGCTCGAGGGCTCGGAGGCACCAGAGCCAGCCCCGCTGTCCTCCGCCTCACTGCGCGCGCCCCCGCTCCTCGAGCGCGAAGCGGCCCTTGCGGACATCGAACGCGCAAAGGCCCCCTTGATCTGGATTCACGGCCCCGATGGGGTGGGCAAGACCGCCCTCGCCGAGGCCACGCACCCGCAGCTTGCGGTGCGCTTTTCCCCCAGCCTCAAGACCCTCCCCTACGGGGGCTTGTTTGAAGCCCTGCGTCAGGCCCGCCCGCGGCTGAACGACCTCCACCCCGAGGTCCGGCGAACCCTGGCACGGTTTTTCCCCGAGCTCACCCCCGCCACCGGTCCGCCGCCGGAGGGCCTGGATCTGCCGCGCTTTTTCGAGGCCCTGGCCCGCGCCCTCGGCCATCTTGCAACACGCATCCTGCTCGACGCGGTCGAGCACGCGGACGCCGCTTCCACGGCCTTTCTCCCCTACCTGGCGCGGCGCGCCCCCTCCCTGGGCCTCCAGCTCATCGCCACCGCGCGGACCCCGCCGCCGTCGCACCTGGTCGCCGAAGGCCTGGTGCACCCGCTGCGCCTCTCCCCGCTCAGCCCGACGGGGGTGGCCCGGCTCGCCGAGGAAGCGATCGGGGCCGGGGCACGGCCCGCGCTGGTGCGCCGGCTTTACCAGATCACCCGGGGAAATCCACGTTTTGTGCTCGAAACCCTGCGGACGCTCGTCGAAAGCGGCGAGCCCACGCCGCCGCGCGTGCTTCCCGGCACCGTGCTCGCCGCCCTCAACCAACGCCTCTTGACCCTCTCCCCCAAGGCCCAGCGGGTGGTCAAGCTGCTGCTTTTCGCGCGCGCCCCGGCAGACGTCGAGGTCGTCGCCTTGGCCCTTCAACTGAGCGAGGAAGAGGTCGCCTTTGCGTTCCAGGAAGCCCTGGAAGCGGGGCTGAGCCACCCCAGCACCCGCGGCTTCCTCCCCCGCTATCCGGACCTGGCGGCGACGGTTCCGCCGGCGCTGGCGCGAACCCTGCACCGCCGCTGGGCCAGGGCCCTCTCCGCGACCTCGGGCAGCCCCTTGCTGATCGCCGAGCACCTGGCCGCCGGTGGCCGCGAAGAAGCGGCCGCGGCCCTCCAGCTCGCGGCCGCCCGGGAGGCCCGGTCGGGGCCCGATCCCACGCTGGCCCTGGTGGCCTATCGCCGCGCCGAACGTCTGGCCCGGCTGGGCCCCAGCGCGCGCTGGGGCCTCGCTCTGGAACGCCTGGAGCTCGAGGTTGAGCTGGGCCGCGACGTCCTCGGGGAGATCGAGGCCCTGGGCCCGCCACCGCGTCCGGACGCCCGACTCGAAGCCCGGCGCAGGCTGGCCGCCGCCGAGGCCGCACTGCAAAAGGGCGCGTTCCACCGCGCCGCCGACCACGCCGAAGCAGTGCGCCGGCTGACCCGGGATCCCGGGATGGTGGCCCGCGCCGGCTACATCCTGGCCTGGGTGGCCTACCGGGCGGGCGACCCCTGGGGGCAGCGCAGCCACCTGCTCGCCGCCCTCAGCGCGTTCAAGCGCAGCCGCGACTGGCGCATGGTCAACCGGGTGCGGCGCAACCTCGCCGCCCTGGCCTTTCGCCTGGGGGATCACCGGGAGGGGACCGCCCTTCAGGCTGAGATCCTGGCCGACCTCGAACGCCACCCCGACCCGATCCTGGAACGGCGGGTCTGGGCCGACCGCTTGACCGGCCTCTGGCTGCATCGCGACGACGTGGCCGCCCTGCGCGGGGCGACCCAGCTGCTCGAGGCCGCCCGTCAGGCGGCGGACCTCCCGGGTCAGATCGACGCGCTCGAGCTGATCGGCCTCGCCGAGTGGAAGCTGGGGCGTCCCAGCCAGGCCTTCTTGGCCTTCGAACAGGGGCGTCAGCTGGCCCAGGCCACCGAGCGGATGCGTGACCTGGCCCTGATGCGCTCCGAGCGGGCGCTGCCGGCAATCGAGCTGGGCCAGGACACGGCCGCCGAAGCCGACCTGATGGCCGCCTTGCGCATGATGCAGGCGATCGGCGAGCAGGCCAAGCTGGGCCACGTCTACACCGGCCTCGGCTACCTTGAACTCCGCCGAGGAAGGCCCGAAGCGGCCGCAGCCTGGCTCGCCAAGGCGATCGCCCACTGGGAAGGCCGGGGCGAGCTGGGCCACGCGGCCTACGCCCACGCGCTCTTCTCGCTGACCCGGGGCGAGGAGCCCGAGGCTCGGGAGCACGCCAAAACCGCGTTCCTGCAGGCGGCGCGCTGGCAGACCGGGGTGCCCCACCGCCTCTTGATCACCGCCGTCTACGCGCGCCACGTCCCCGAGGCCAGGAAACGCCTCAAAGCCATCTTGGACGAAGAGGCCGGGCGCCTTCCCGCGGAGCTACGGCCGCTCTTTTGGCGCACCTACGCCGCGCGGCTGGCGGAAGCGTCCCTGGCCGGAGCCGACGCGATCTAAGGGGTCTCCACGAGCTCGCGGCTGCCCACCCCCGAAACCAGCTTGTTCAAGGCGTCGAGGTAGGCCCGCGCCGAGGCCTCGACGATGTCCGGGGCCAAGCCGCGCCCGCCGACGGTTACCGACCCCATGCGCAACCGCACCACCACCTCGCCCAAAGACTCCGTCCCCCCGGACGTGGCCTCGATGCGGTAGCGCTCGAGCACCGGCTGCATCTTCACCGCCCGCGCGATCGCCCGGTACACCGCGTCGACCGGCCCGTCCCCGGTCGCGGCCTCGGTGACCTCGCCCTCCGGGGTCTGGATCCGCACCGTGGCCACCGGGGTGAGCTGGGTGCCCGAGTGCACCTGCAGGTCGAGGAGCTTGAAGTGCTCGGGGGCTCGGGTGCGCTCGTCCTCGACCAAGGCCATCAGGTCCTCGGCGGTGACCGTCTTCTTACGCTCGGCGATCTCCTTGAAGCGGCCGAAGAGCTTCTTGAGCGTTTCGTCGTCAAAGGCGTAGCCGAGCTCCTCGAGGGCTTTCTTGAAGGCGTGGCGCCCGGAGTGCTTGCCGAGCACCAGCACCGCGGCCTCGCGCCCCACGAGCTCGGCGTTCATGATCTCGTAGGTCTCCCGTGCCTTCAGCACGCCGTCTTGATGAATGCCGGACTCGTGGGCGAAGGCATTGGCCCCCACCACCGCCTTGTTCGGGGGCACGGGCATCCCCGTCAGGTGGCTGACCAGGCGCGAGGTACGGGCGATCTCCCGGGTGTTGATCCCGGTTTCGACGTCGAAGAAGTCCCGCCGGGTGTGCAGGGCCATCACGATCTCCTCCATCGCCGCGTTCCCGGCGCGCTCGCCAATGCCGTTGATCGTGCACTCGACCTGGGTCGCCCCGACGCGCACCGCGGCCAGGGAGTTGGCCACCGCGAGCCCCAGGTCGTCGTGGCAGTGGACGCTCCACTCCACCTTCTCGGCCCCAGGCGTGTGCTCGATCACGTAGGCGACCAGCTCGGCGAACTCCCAGGGGACCTGGTAGCCGACGGTGTCGGGGATGTTGATCACCGTGGCCCCGGCCTCGATCACCCGCCCGAAGATCTCCACCAGAAAGTCGCGCTCGCTGCGCCCGGCGTCCTCCGCGGAGAACTCCACGTCGTCGACGAAGGACTTGGCGAAGGTCACCGCCCAGACCGCGCGCTCGACGACCTCCTCGGGCGTGAGCCGGAGCTTTTTCTCCATGTGCACCGGGCTGGTGGCGATGAAGGTGTGGATGCGCTTTTTCTCCGCGGGGGCGATCGCCTCCGCGGCGCGTTCGATGTCCGGCTTCGCGGCCCGGGCGAGGGCCGCGATCGTGGGCCCCTTGACCCGCTCCGCGATCCGCCGCACGGCCTCGAAGTCCCCCGGGCTGGCGATGGGGAACCCAGCCTCGATCACGTCCACCCCGAGCCGCGCCAGCTGCTCGGCGATCGCCAGCTTCTCCTCGGGGGTCAGGGCCACCCCGGGGGACTGCTCCCCGTCCCGCAGGGTGGTGTCGAAGATCTTAATCCGCCGCATGCTCTTCCTCCTCCAAACGGGAATGGATAAAGGGCATCATCGCCCGCAACGCCTTGCCCACCTGCTCGATGGGGTGCTCGGCCCAACGCCGCCGCTCGGCGGTGAGGACCGGCTGCTTGGCCTGGTTCTCCAGAATGAACTCCCGAGCGAACTCACCTGACTGCACCTGTCGCAGCACCTCGCGCATCCGCGCCTTGACCCCGGGGTCCACGACCTGGTGACCGCGGGTGTAATCGCCGTACTCGGCGGTGTTGGAGATCGAGTAGCGCATTCCCTGGAGGCCGGCCTCGTAGATCAGGTCCACGATCAGCTTGACCTCGTGCAGGGTCTCGAAGTAGGCCACCTCAGGCTTGTAGCCGGCCTCGACCAGGGTCTCGAACCCGGCGGTGATGAGCCGCGTGAGGCCGCCGCAGAGCACCGCCTGCTCGCCGAAGAGGTCGGTCTCGGTCTCCTCGGCGAAGGTCGTGGGGATCACCCCGGCCCGGGTGGCCCCGATCCCCTTGGCGTAGGCCAGCGCGGTGGGAAGCGCGGCCCCGGAGACGTCCTGATGCACGGCGACCAGGGCGGGCACGCCGCGGCCGGCGACGTACTCGCTGCGCACCAGGTGGCCGGGCCCTTTCGGGGCCACCATCCAGACGTCGAGGTCGGCTCGCGGTCGGATCTGGCCGAAGTGGATGTTGAAGCCGTGGGCAAAGGCCAGGGCCGCCCCCTCCTTGAGGTTGGGGGCGATCTCCCGTTCGTAGACCGCCCCCTGCACCTCGTCCGGCAAGAGCACCATGACCACGTCGGCCTCGGCCACCGCGCCGGGCACGTCCCGGACCGGCAGGCCGGCGCCCTCGGCCACCTTCCAGCGCCGGGAGCCAGGGCGGAGGCCCACCACCACCCGGATGCCTGCCTCCTTGAGGTTCAGCGCGTGGGCATGCCCCTGGGAGCCGAACCCCAAAATGGCCACCGTCTTGTCCTTGAGAAAGCCTAGGTCCGCGTCGTGATCATGATAGAACTTCATACCGCCTCCTTACGTGCCTTCAGTCTAATCGCGCGTTCGCCGCGGTCCATCGCCAGCGCCCCGGAGCGCATCGTCTCGATGATGCCGTAGGGCGCCATCTCCGCGAGAAAGCGGTCCACCTTCGCCGGATGCCCGGTCACCTCGAAGGTGAGCGCGCCCCGGGCGACGTCGACGATGCGGGCGCGGAACGCCTCGGCGATCTCCTTGACCTCGAGGCGGGCGTCGAGGCCGTCGACGCGCACCTTGATCAGGGCGATCTCACGCTCCAGGTGGGGGCCGTCGTGGTCCACCACCTTGAGGACCTCGACCAGCCGGTTGAGCTGCTTTTCCACCTGCTCGATGGTGCGATCGTCCCCGCGAACCACGAAGGAGATCCGGGAGACGCCGGGGACGTGGGTGTTGCCCACGGCCAGGGACTCGATGTTAAACCCCCGGCGGGCGAACATCGAGGTGATCCGGGTGAGCACCCGGGGATGGTCTTCGACCAACACGCTCACGAGATGCTTCATTCCTTGACCTCCGAAGCGTCGATGATCATCTCCTCGGCGCTACCGCCGGCGGGGATCATGGGGAAGACGGCCTCCTCGGGTACCACCCTGAATTCGGCGAGGATCGGGCCCTCGTGGGCGAGCACCCGCTCGACCGCGGCCTCGAGCCCGCCCCTGTCCTCCACGACCAGGCCCTCGATGCCATAGGCCTCGGCGAGCTTGGCGAAATCGGGGTTCGAGTCCGCGAGGTAGACCTCGCTGTAGCGGTCGGCGTAAAAGAGGTCCTGCCACTGGCGCACCATGCCCAGGTAGCCGTTGTTGAGCACGATCATCTTGAGCGGGAGACGGTACTTCTTGACCGTGGCCAGCTCCTGCAACGTCATCTGAAAGGAGCCGTCGCCGTCGAAGAGCAGGACCCGTGCCTCGGGGTTCGCCACCTGCACCCCGATCGCCGCGGGCAGGCCGAAGCCCATCGTGCCCAACCCTCCGGAGGTCAGAAAGCGCCTCGGCGCGTGAATGGGGAAAAACTGCGCCGCGAACATCTGATGCTGACCGACGCCGGTGACCACGATCGCCTCGCCCTCGCTGGCCTCGTAAAACGCGCGGATCACCCTCTGCGAGGAAAGCTCTTCGCCCTCGGGCAGCTTGAAGGGATAGGCGAGCATCCAACCGCGCAGCGTCTCCCACCAATCGCCGATCTCGAGCCGGCGGGCACCGGCGGCCAGGCGCTCCGCCACCCAGGCCGAGTCTCCGACCACCGGGATCGCCGTCGGCACCACCTTCCCGATCTCCGCCGCCTCGATGTTGACGTGGATGATCGTGTGCGCGTGGGGGGCGAAGCGGCGGAAATCGCCGGTGACCCGGTCGTCGAACCGCTGCCCGATGGCCAGGATCACGTCCGCGTGGTGCAGGGCGCGATTGGCGGCGACGCTGCCGTGCATCCCGGGCATGCCCACGAAGCGCGGGTCCCGGGCGTCGACCACGCCGAGGCCAAGGAGCGTGGCGACCACCGGAATCCCGGTCGCCGCCACGAAGCGGCGGATCGGCTCGGCCGCGTGCTGGGCCCCACCGCCGACCATCAGCACCGGGCGTTTGGCCTCGGCCAGCGCGTCCAGGGCCTTTTTGATCTGCCGCGGGTGCCCTTTATGAGCCGGCTTGTACCCGGGCAGGTCCACCGCCTCGGGGAAGGTGCCGGTGAACTCCGCGTTTTGCACGTCCTTGGGAAGGTCAATCAAGACCGGGCCCGGCCGCCCGGTCTTGGCGATGTGAAAGGCCTCCTTGACCACCCGAGGGATGTCGTTGACCTCGGTCACCAGATAGTTGTGCTTGGTCACCGGCATCGTCACCCCGGTCACGTCCGCCTCCTGAAAGGCATCGGTGCCCACCGCGGTGGTGGGCACCTGCCCGGTGATCGCCACCAGCGGGGTGGAGTCCATCATCGCGTCGGCAAGCGGGGTCACCAGGTTGAGCGCCCCCGGACCGCTGGTGGCCAGAACCACCCCGACCCTACCCGTGTGCCGGGCGTAGCCGGTGGCGGCGTGCCCCGCCGCCTGCTCGTGCCGTACCAGGATGTGGCGTAGATCCGGACGTCGATACAGCGCGTCGTACACCGGCATGATCGCGCCCCCGGGGTGACCGAAGAGGACCTCCACCCCTTCCCGCGCCAACGCTTCCAACAAGACTTCTGCTCCCGTCATCGCCGCCTCCCTAAACACCGAGGCCCCCGGGTCTCCGGGGGCCTGGGGTCCAAAACGCGTTGAAGACGCTAACGTCGGAAACCCCCCGCCCCCGGCCCTACTAGGAGTAGGCCGAGCACGGGGCGAATAATGATCCGACGCTGCATCTTGCGGGGCATTCTAGCACGAAGCCGCGGCCTGGGGTCAAGGGGGCCAGAAAGAAAAAGCGGACGGGGCGAAAACCCCGTCCGGATGGTGGGCGGTAGAGGACTTGAACCTCTGACCCCCCGCTTGTAAGGCGGGTGCTCTGGCCAGCTGAGCTAACCGCCCCGACCGCTTCAGCCTACAAAAAAACGCCCCGCCGGGAAAGCGGGGCGTTTTAGCTCAGCGGAAGGTGTCGATGAGTTCGGTGACGTCCTTGTAGACCTTCTTGGCCCGGGCCGCGGCCTGGACCTCGGCGATCTCGTCGCCGAGCGTGCGCCGGCCGCGGACGTGGTAGATCACACCCAAGGGGAGCTTGTCCCGCCACTGGGTGACCTCGTGGGCCTTGTTCCAGTCGCCGGGGTCGTAGCCCTCGACGTCTTCCAGGTAGACCCCGTGCTGGCGCACGTAGTCGTACTCCTGCTTGCCCCGGAAGGTCACGCAGGGGGACAGCACGTTGATCAACGCAAAGCCCTTGTGCTCGATGCCTTTCTTGATGAGCTCCTTGAGATGCTTGACGTTGCCGGAAAAGCCCTGGGCGATGTAGGTCGCGCCGAGCTCGAGGGCCAGCGCCAGGGGGTTCAAGGGCCGCTCCGGGTTGCCGGAAGGGGTGGTCTTGGTGACGTCCCCCTCGGGGGTGGTCGGCGAGACCTGGCCCTTGGTCAACCCGTAGATGCGGTTGTCCATCACGATGTAGGTGAGGTCCGGGTTGCGGCGGATCGCGTGCACGAAGTGCCCCATGCCGATCGAGTAGCCGTCGCCGTCACCGCCGGCGACGAGCATGGTCAGCTCGGGGTTCGCGACCTTGGCCCCGGTGGCGATCGGCAGCGGCCGGCCGTGAATGGAGTTAAAGCCGTAAGCATTGATGTAGCCGGCGATGCGGCTGGAGCAGCCGATGCCGCTGACCACCCCGAGCATCTCGGGGGGAATCTGCAGGTCCGCCACCGCCTGGTGGATCGCCGCGAGCACGCCGAAGTCGCCGCACCCCGGGCACCAGACGTTGGGGATCTTGGTCTTGTAGTCCTTTGCAGTGAGCTTCACCTTCTCCATGCCTTACGCCTCCACCTTCGCGCCGTAATGGGCCTCGATGGCCTCGAGGACCTCCTTGACCTGCAAGGGGTTGCCCCCGGCGCGGCTGTAGGAACGGGTTTCCTTGGGCAGCCCGTCGTAGAACGCCCTGAGGTAGCGGTAGAACTGGGCGCTGAAGGAGAGCTCGACGACGAGCGCCCGCTCCACGCCCTGCATCGCCTCGTTCAGTGCCTTTTCGGGCAGCGGGTAGATGAGCTGGGGCACGATCGCCTTCACCTTCAGCCCCTTGGCCCGGGCGGCCTCGATCGCCTCGCGGACCGCCCCCTTCGAGGAGCCCCAAGCGAGCACCGCAAAGGGCGCATCGGGGTCGCCGTAGACGCGGACGAACCCGGCCTCCTCGGCGATCAGGGCCAGCTTCCTGGCCCGCTTTTCGCTCATCACCTGATGCATCGTCCCCGACGACGAGGGCCAGCCCTTCTCGTTGTGCTCGAGCCCCGAGATGTAGTGCTGGCCGCCCTTCATGCCCGGGATCGCCATCGGGCTCACCCCGTCCTCGGTGAGCTTGTAGCGGGCGTAGTCCTCGCCAAGCTCTTCGGGGCTCGGGAGCTTGCGGGCGATCTTCCGTTCCCGGGCAAAGAGCATCGCCTCGTCCACCGTCTCCGAGCGTTCACCGACGAACTGGTCGGAGAGGATGTAGACCGGGAGCTGGTACTTCTCCGCCAGGTAGAAGGCCTCGACCGCGACCTGGAAGTTGTCCTCGACGTCGGCCGGGGCCAGGATCACCCGCGGGGCGTCGCCGTGGGTGCCCCCGATCGCCTGGAAGAGGTCCGCCTGCTCGGTCTTCGAGGGGATACCGGTCGAAGGGCCAGCGCGCTGCACGTTGACCACGACCAGCGGGATCTCGGCCATCGCCGCCAGGCCCACCCCCTCCTGCTTGAGGGAGATACCGGGCCCGGAGCTCGCGGTCATCGCCCGGGCCCCCGCCCAGGACGCACCGATCGCCGAGGTCACCGCGGCCAGCTCGTCCTCGGTCTGCAAGACCGCGCCGCCGAAGCGCGGGAGCTCCCGGGCCAGGAACTCGAGGATCGGGCTCGCCGGGGTGATCGGGTACCCGGCGTAGAAGTTCAGCCCGGCCTTGATCGCGCCGAAGGCCAGGGCGTCGTTCCCGGTCATCACCAGCTTGGGGGCGCCGCCTTCGGCCTCCAGGCGGTAGGGGATGCCCTCGGGGAGGTTCTCCCGGACCCAGGCGCCGCCGAGCTCGATGGCCTTGATGTTGATCTCCGCGGCCTCCGGACGCTTCTTGCCGAACTTCTGCATGACCGCGTCCTTGAGCGCGTCCGCGGGCAGGTTCAAGAGCTCGGCGAGCACCCCCAAAAGGACCATGTTCTTGGCCAGGGGGACCTTGAGCTCGTCGCTGGCCAGCTGCTTGAAGGGCACCGGGATGAAGGTGACCTTCTTCTCCTTGGGGATGGGGACGGCCTCGAGCGGGGTGGGGTCGGACGCGTCGTAGAGCGCGACCGCGCCCTCGCGGAGCTCGATCTCGTCGGTGAAGCGGTTGAAGTCCTTCCAGGCGAAGACCGCGAGCACGTCGACGAAGTCCCCCTGGGAGTAGACCGGCTTCGCTGCGACCCGGATCCGAGCCGAGGACTCACCGCCGCGAATCTGCGGGCCGTAGGACTTGAGCATGAAGGCGTGCAAGCCCTTCCGCGCCGCGGACTTGGTGATGAAATCTCCGGCGGTGATCACCCCGTCGCCACCGGATCCGGCAATCGCCAAAACGACCTCTTCCATGCCTTATCGCCTCCTCGCGTGGGGGCAAGCCCCCCGCGTTTTTCCGCCCGGTATTGTAGCACCTTCGTCGCGACGAACGTCCTATCTAGATCGCATTTTCGCTAACATAAGTCGATGACCGACACCCACACCCACCTCGACCTGCACCCGGACCCCGCGCTGGCCCTGGCCCGGGCCCGGGACCTCGCCGCGGTCCTTACGGTGGGCACCGACGCCGACCGCAGCCTGCGGGCGATCCGCTACGCCGAGCAGAACGATAACGTCTACGCCGCGGTGGGACTGCATCCCACCGCTGCCGAACAGTTCTCGCCCGAGGTCGAGGCCGCCCTCACCGAGCTTGCCCGCCATCCCCGGGTGCGGGCCGTCGGCGAGACCGGGCTGGACTTCTACTGGGACAAGGCCAGTCCCAAGGCGCAGTTCCGGGCGCTCGAGTTCCAGCACGACCTGGCCAAGCACCTGGACCTGGCCCTGATCCTCCACGTGCGCTCCAAAGACGGCCGGGACGACGCCGAACGGGCCCTCGCCGACTGGCTCCGCGCGGCCCGACCGCGCCGCTTCGTGCTCCACGCCTTCGCGGGCCACGAGGGGCTCCTGGAGACCGCGCTCACGCTTGGGGGCTACGTCTCGTTCGCGGGCAACCTGACCCATAAAAAGAAAAAGCGCCTGCGCGAGCTGGCCCGAGAGATTCCCAAGGAACGAATCGTGGTCGAAACCGACGCCCCCTACCTCACCCCGGAGCCCAAACGCGGACGGGACAACCAGCCGGCCTACGTGATCTACACCCTGGCCGAGCTCGCCGATCTCCTCGGCCTACCCTTCCGCGAGATCGAGGCCGCAACCGACGCCAACGCCCGGAGGCTCTTCCAGTGGACGCGCTAGAAGTCGTTCTGTTGCACTACCACGAGATCAGCCTCAAGGGGAAGAACCGGCACCGCTTCGAGCAGATCCTGCTCTCCCGGGTCCAGGAGGCGCTGGTCGGACTCCCGGTCAAGGTCTCCAAGCTGCCCGGGCGGCTCGTGGTCCGGGGCGTCGAGGGGCTGGACCAAGAGGCGCTTGCCGCGCGCCTGGCCACGGTGTTCGGCCTGGCCAACTTCGCCTTCGCTTATGAGGCGCCGCCGGACCTCGAGACCCTCGCCGTGCTCGCCTTAAAGCGCTTTCCCAAGGACGCCCGCTCCTTTCGCGTCTCCGCCAAGCGGGGCAACAAGCGCCTGCCCTTCACCTCGATCGAGGCCGAGCGCTTGGTCGGGTCCCGCATCCACCAGGCCACCGGGGTCCCGGTGGACCTCAAGACGCCGGACGTCACCGTCTACCTCGAGTTCGCCCTGGACCGCGCCTGGGTCTACACCAGCCGCGACCGCCACCCCGGTCCCGGCGGCCTCCCGGTGGGCGCCAGCGGCAAGGTCCTCACCCTGCTCTCCGGGGGCATCGACTCCCCGGTCGCCGCCTGGCGCATGATGAAGCGGGGAGCGAAGAGCAGCTTCGTGCACTTCCACTCCTACCCGCACACCGACTTCGCCTCCGCGGTCAAGGCCAAGCGCGAGGCCGAGGTCCTCGCCCGCTGGCAGGGCGGGGCCCGGCTCTACCTGGTCCCCCTCGCCGGGGTGCAGGCGGAGATCTTCGCCAAGAGCCCGGAAAAGTACCGCACCCTCCTCTACCGCCGCTTCATGCTGCGCATCGCCGAGCGCATCGCCGAGCGCGAGCACGCCGGGGCGCTGATCACCGGGGACGCGCTGGGGCAGGTGGCCAGCCAGACGCTTGAAAACCTCCACGCGGTCTCAAAAGCGGTGAGCGCCCTGGTGCTCCGCCCCCTGATCGGGATGGACAAGACCGAGGTCATTGCCGAGGCCAAGCGCATCCGGACCTACGAGATCAGCGTCCTCCCCCAGGAGGACTGCTGCAGCTTCCTCGAGCCCCGCCGCCCCGCGACCCGCGCCACCCCCGAGGCCCTGGACGCTGCCGAGGCCGGGCTCGACGTTCCCGGCCTGGTCGAGGCGGCGTTCCAGGCCGCGACCCTGATCAAGCTCCCGAACCCTTACCTGGGCCAGACCGTGCCCGATCCCGCGCCCCCGGAGGAGGCATGAGGCGCGTCCTTGGGCTTTTCCTTCTCTTCGGGTTAGCGCTCGCCGCACCCCGCCTCTACGTCGAACCCGACGACGGGGTGGGCTACCTCAAGGCGCTGATCCATTCGGCCCAAGAACGCATCGAGATCAAGATGTACCTCTGGACCCGCGGACGGATGGACCTGGTCGAGGCCCTCGGCGACGCGGTGCGCCGAGGGGTACGGGTCCGCGTCCTCCTGGACCACGACCCCGGCTACGGACAGGACCCTAAGGTGCTCAAGGCGCTCAAGGCCGCTGGGATCGAGGTCCGGCTAAGCTCCCCTCTGCGCTTTTTGAACCTGCATGAAAAGAGCCTGCGGATCGACGACCGCTGGCTTTGGTTCTCAACTGGCAACTTCACCAAGAGCAGCTTTAAGACCAACCGGGAGTACGCGGTGCTGAGCGACGACCCCGCCTGGATCGAGGAAGCCAAGCGGGTCTTTGCCGCGGACTGGGACGAGGCCCCCCTCGGCCTCCGAAACGCCCGGTTGATCTGGAGCCCGGAGCGGGTCTTGGGGATCCTGAACCCGGTCTTCGAGGGCAACGCGCGGAGCCGCCTGACGGCGATGATCGACGACGCAAAGCGGGAGATCTTCATCGAACAGAACGGCTTCACCGACGAGGGCATCTATCGGGCGCTGAAACGGGCGCTGGCACGGGGGGTGCGGGTGCGCCTTCTGGGCAGCCGGCCACGGCCCGGGGACACCTACTTCCGCCCCCTCGCCGAGCGCCTTAGGCGGGCCGGGGCCGAGCTACGCTACCTGGATCGGCTCAAGGTCCACGCCAAGGCCATGCTGGTGGACGGACGCCGGGCCTTCGTCGGCTCGCAGAACTTCACCCCCACCGCGCTCGAGGCCAACCGCGAGCTCGGCGGGGAGCTCACCCCGGGTCCGGCCCTGGACCGCCTCGCCCAGACGATGGCACGGGACTGGGCCGCGGCCCGGCCCGGCGCTCTGGCTTCTGCTCCGGCGCAGCCCGTGCCGCCCTCGGTGGCCGGCCGCTACCTGGGGCAGATCGTGATCGTCGAAGGGCGGGTCCTCGGGGTGAATGCAACCCGGCGCTTCTTCCGCCTCTTCTTCGCGCCCGAGCAGCGCTTCGTGATCCTCTTGCCAAGACCCACGCCCCTCGACCCCCAGGCCCTGATCGGCCACACGATCCGGGTCACCGGCCGGGTCGAGGCCTACCGGGGCCGCCCGGAGATCCGGGTACGGTCCCCCTACCAGATCGAGGTGGTGCGGTGAACGCGCTGATCGAACTCCTGGAGGCCCTTGGCTACGAGGTGGAGACGACCCCCCGCTACGTCGTCGGCCGACGCCACGAGGACGGGACCCAGCTCGCGGTCTACCTCTCGGAGCAGGGCGAGGTGCGTCTGGAAAAGCGGCGGATCGTCGCCGAGGCGGTCGCCGAGAAGACCCTCGCCGGCGTGCCCGGGCAGTACGTGCGGCGCGAGGAGACCTTCGAGGTCTTCTTTGCCCGCGAGGTGGAGAACCCGGCTCGATTGATCATGGCCTGGGAGCGCCTTGACCCCTGAGGCGCCCCCGCATAAACTTGCAGACGTGCGCGCGCTGAACGCCAATCGCTAGCGCGGGGGCAAGCCCAGGACCCCCGGCCGCCCACCTTGGCCGGGGGTCCTTCGATAGGGGGAACGAGATGCGGGTACTGGCGAGCGAGGTCAAAGAGCACGAGGGCGAGGTCGTCGAGGTCTGGGGCTGGCTGCACTGGCGCCGCGACCTCGGCGGGATCCAGTTCGCCCTGGTTCGGGACAAGAGCGGTGTGGTGCAGGCGGTGCTCAACCGCCGCGAGCGGCTGCCGATGCCCGAGTCCGCGATCAAGGTGCGCGGGCGGGTCGCGAAGAGCGAGAAGGCCCCAGGGGGTTATGAACTGCAGGCCGAGCAGATCGAGGTCCTCGCCCCGGCGGAACGACCCACCCCGGTCGAGATCCCCAAGGAGGAATGGCGGGCCCATCCGGAGACCCTCCTCACCTACCGCTACGTCTCGCTGCGCGGGGAGAAGGCCCGCGCGCCCCTGAAGGTCCAGGCCGCGCTGGTGCGGGGGTTCCGCAACTTCCTCGACGCCGAGGGGTTCACCGAGATCTTCACCCCCAAGATCGTCTCCGCCGGCGCGGAAGGGGGGTCGAACCTCTTCGAGGTTGATTACTTCGGTCGCCCGGCCTTCCTGGCGCAAAGCCCGCAGCTCTACAAGCAGATCATGGTCGGGGTCTTCGAGCGCGTCTACGAGGTCGCCCCGGTTTGGCGGGCCGAGGAACACGCGACCAGCCGCCACCTCAACGAGTACCTCTCCCTCGACGTGGAGATGGGCTTCATCGAGAGCGAAGAGGACGTCATGCGCCTGGAGGAAGCGCTGATCCAGGCGATGCTCGAGGAGGTCAAGGCGCGCGCGGCCAACGAGCTGGCGCTGCTCGACGCCCCTTGGCCCAAGGTACCGAAGCACTTCCCTCGGGTGCCCTACGCCGAGGCCAAGAAGATCGTGAAGGCCCTCGGGGTGGGAACGGGTGAGGACCTGAACGATGCCGCCGAGCGCGCGCTCGGCGCGTACTTCTCCGAGAAATATGCCACCGACTTCGTCTTCGTCGTCGATTACCCGGAGGAGGTCCGCCCGTTCTACACGATGCCCAAGGACGGCGGCCTCACTCGGGGCTTCGACCTGCTCTTTCGCGGGCTCGAGGTCACCTCGGGGGGGCAGCGCATCCACCAACCCGAGCTGATCGTTCGTCAGCTGGAGAAGAAAGGGATGAACGTCGAGGCCTTCAAGGACTACCTCGAGGTCTTCCGCTACGGCATGCCACCCCACGGCGGCTTCGCCATCGGCGCCGAGCGCTTCACGCAAAAGCTGCTCGGCCTGCCCAACGTGCGCTACGCCCGGGCCTTCCCCCGCGACCGCACCCGGCTAACGCCTTAGGACCCGGGTCAGGCCCAGCCCCTCGGCGAGGCCGAGGTAGACCAGCCCCCCCACCAGCCCCCCGGAGGCCAGCGGCCAGAGGCTTTCCCAGGCCACGCCCGGGGGGCCCGCGACGGCGGCGGTGAGCCGAGCCGCGGCCGCGGCCAACCCGGCCGCACCGAGCGCCTTGGCCCAGCCGGACCAGATGCGCATAAGCCCTTCCTCCCGCAGGGCGACGAAGAGGAGCGACACCCCCACCCAGCCGGCGGCCACCGTCGCCAGGTTGAGCGCGAACATCCCCCGGGGCGCGAGAAGATAGTAGAGCGCGGCGTTCAGCAAGAAGACCGCGACCGAGATCCGAACCGCGACCCAGATCGCCTTCCTGGCGTAGAGCCCGCGCACCAAAAGGGCATAGACCCCCCAGGGGAAGACGGCCAAGGCCAGGGCCATCAGGGCCTCGCTGGAAAAGCGAAAGTTCGCGGCGCTAAACGCTGGGCTCCAGGCGAAGAGCACCCCGACGACCCAGGGGGCGAGCGCGAAGAGCAATCCGGAAAGGCCGGCGAGGACCACCCCGACCCGCTCCAGGGCCTCCCCGAGCAAGCGCCCGAATCCCGAGCCCGCCGCCGCCAGGCGGGGGAAGAGCGCCATGGCCGGGCTCACCGAAAAGAGCCCGAGCACCATCAGGTAGACCATCTCCGCGTTGTAGAACCCGGTGACCGCCGCGCGCGGGTAGGCGGTGAGCAGCGCGGTGAGCACCAGGTTGACCAGCTGCCGGGTGGAGGTGGTGAAGACGAAGGGCAGCATCAGCCCCAGCGCCGCCAGCACCCGGGCATCGAGCCCCCAGGCGAGGCCCAGTCCCTTGAGCCCCACCGCCGAGGCCGCCGCCTGGGCGAACCCCCCAAGGACGAAGGCCAGCGCCAGCGCCGTGGCCTGTCCGGGAAAGGCCAGCATGAGGGCGATCGCCACCAGGTTGAAGGCCACCGGGGCGAACGCGGGCCAGAAAAACCGCTCCTTTTCTTGATGCAAGGCGGAAAAGAAGGCCGCCAGGCTCACCGCGAGCAGGAACGGGGCCAGCACGCGGATCAAGTGGACGACCAGACGGCGATCCAAGGGGGCGTCCCGGGCGATGAGCAGCTCAGCGAAGATCGGGGCGAAGAGCACGATCAACCCCACGACCAAGAGGTCCGCGCCGAGCAACAGGCCAAAGAAGCGGCGGGCAAAGCCGGTCCGCTGCTCGGGGTCCAGCCCCTTCAGGCTGGGGATCAGGGCGTTGGTCACCGCCCCTTCGGCGAGCACCTCGCGAAAGAGGTTCGGCACCCGGAAGGCGACGTTGAAGGCGTCCTTGACGCCATCGGGGAAGAGGTTGTTGAAGACCGCCTGACGCACCAGGCCGAAGGCCCGGCTCACCAGCGTCCCCGCCATCATCAAGGCGGTGTTCTTGAGCAGGCGGCCGCCCACGGCTTGAACCTAATCGGCGCTTGCTGCGCTGGCAAGCGCGTCCATGAAGGCCTCGACCAGCCCAGCGCGGTTGACCACCCGCACCCGGTGCAGCGCGGTGAGCTCCTTGGTGCGTTGCTCGCTCTCGTCGAGCAGGACCAAGAAGGCCTGCTCCGGGGGCACCCCGAGGACCTCCTGCAGCTCGACGTAGCGCGAGAGATCGCTGGTGAACTCCCCGGTCTTGGTCTCGAACCAGAAAAGGCGCTCCTTGACCCAGAGCAGCAGGTCGAGCTCGGCCTTCTGCTCACCGGGGAGCATGACCACCGCCCGGGCCAGGGCCTCGAAGGGCAGGTTCTTGGCGCGTAGCGCCTTGGTCAGCTTTTGTTCCACGTAGCGTTCAAACCATCCTCCGGTCAGGAACTGGGCCTCCCAACCCGAGCCCCGGGCCTTGCCGACGATCCTCCGGTCCTCGCTCTTGTAGTAGTAGCTGGTAAGGAGCGCGTACTTCTTGAGGTCGGTGGCCAGCTGGGTGGAGTCGCGGATCTCGGCCTCGGAAGCGGACTTCAAGGAGAGCTCGAAGCGCCGCTTGTTGGCCACGCTCCACTTCACCCGGTCGTAGAGCCGGGCCACGTTGGGGTAGCGCTCGCCCATGAAGAAGGCTAGGCGGTTGAGGAGCTTTTCCCGTTCCTCGTCCTCGGGGAGGATGGGAAGGACCTCGACCCCGCGCTGAGCGAGGTAGCCCTTCAGATCCGTCCGCGTGCGTCGCACCGGCTCCGGCTGCACGAGCTTCAGGATGCCCTCGGCCATACGCCGGATCTGCTCCATCCGGTCCACCGGCGGGGCCAGGGTCACCCCGCCAAAGCTCGGCAGCTCCAGTCCGACGCGCAGGGCCTCGACGACGCGGGCCTCAAGCGCCTCCCTCAACGCGCGCCGCGCGGCCTCGAGGTTCTCCCCCTCGGCTTCCGCCGAGAGGGCCTTGATCCGACCGCGGACGCGTCCTCGTTTCAAGTCGTACTCCGCGGCCTCCATCGCCTTGTCCAGATAACGGGTGATCACGCCCATGCTATTCCCCCTCCACCCAGCGCACCCGGCTGCCCGCGGGGGACTTCTCCACCACCAGCCGCGCCGGCATGCGCTCGGCCAGTTCCGCCACGTGGGTCACGATCCCCACCATACGCCCCCCGCGCGGGAGCTCGGCGAGGGTTTCGGCCACGACCTCGAGCGCGTCCCGGTCCAGCGCGCCAAACCCCTCGTCCAAAAAGAGCGCCGCCGGGGCCTCGGCCGCGAGCTGCTCGGAGAGGGCCAGCGCGAGCGCCAGCGAGGCCAAGAAGGACTCCCCGCCGGAGAGCGTGCGCACCGAGCGCACCCCCTGGGTCCAGGTGTCCTGGACGAAGTACTCGCCCCCGTCGCTCACCAGCCGGTAGCGCCCGTGGTAGAGGCCCTCGAGGATCTCCGAGGCCCGGGCCAAGAGGCCCTGCTGGTAGTGCTTGAGGAGGAACTCGGGAAAGCGGTCGCCCCGCAAATCGAGGCTGAGCCGCTCCCAGATCGAAAGCTTGGCCGAGATCCCGGCAATCTCTTTTTCCAAGGTGCGCCTGCGGGCCTCGACCGCGCGGGCGTGCTGCAGGGCCTGATCCAAGCGGCCGATCTCGTGGGCCAGGCCCTGCAACTCAGCCTCCAATGCCTGCAACGCGCGCGCTTTCTCGGCGAGCGCACCTTCCTCTGGCGGGGCCTTACCCGCCAAGGTCGCCCTCAAGGCCTTGATCTCCGCCTCCACCTCGACCACGGCCCGGTCGTGGGTTTCGACGCGCGCCTTCAGGGCCGCGAGCTCCTCGTCGGTCAGGCGAAGCGCACCGAGGGCCTCCGGCGAGGGTAGGCCGAGCGCCTCGATTCCAGTAGCGAGTTCCTCTTCCAGGCGCGCCAGGTGGCGCGAGAGCTCCTCGTCCTTGGCGACGAGCGCCGCCACCTGCCGCCGCGCTTCTTCCAGGGCTCGTTGTAGGCGCTCGCGCGCCTGTTGTGCCCGATGCAGCCGGGCCAACGCCGCCTCGACGCGCTTCAAGGCCTCGGCGGGGTCCGGGCCGGCAAGCTCGGCCTCCAAAGCCCCTCTCAAGGCCCCGAGGGCGACCTCGAGCGCGCCCGGGTCCTCGCCTTCGAGCAACTCGGAGAGCTGCGCGCGCAGGGTGGCCACGCGCTCCCGCCGCTCCTCGAGCACCGCGCGGCGCGAGGTGAGCTGCCCCTCATCCCTACCGAGCTCGTTGAGCAGCTGCTGGTAGCGTTCGCCCAGGTCCTCGAGCTGCCGGGACTTGGCCTCGCGTTCGGCCTCCAAGGGCGCGAGGGCCGCGACCTCGGCCCGGGGCAACGCGCGCACCGGCTGGCCGCAAAGCGGGCAAGGCGCCCCAATCTGCAAGAGGTGGCGGTGCGCGGCGAGGCCCAGCGCCTGGATGCGCTCTTCCAAGCTTTTCAGGGTCGCCTTGAGCGCCTGGCCCTCGGTCTTGATCGCGGCGAGCCGCGCGCGCTTTTCCTTGACCGCCGCCTCCAGGCGGGTGCTGGCCTCGGCCTCGGCGGCGAGCCGTTCGGTCTCGCGCAAAAGCGCGCTCCTGACCTCCCAGGCGCGAAGCAGACGCGCCGCCCGCTCGGGATCGAAGGCCACCCCCTGCTGGCGAGGGGCAAAGGACGCCAGCCGGGCACGCCAGGGCTTGAGCCGCCGCGCCGCCTCGACCCGCTGCTTGATCGCCTCGCGCTCGGCGTAGCGGTCGGCGAGCGCGGCCTCGTCTACCTGGGGCAGGGCGGCGAGCTCGCCCTCAAGGCGTTCGAGCTCCGTCCTGCGGGCCTTGAGCTCGGCCTCGAGCGCGGCCTTTCGCGCCCGTTCCCGCTTGACCTCCGCCTCCCGGGCCAAGAGCGGCCGGGCCCGCTCGGCGTCCGCGACCCGGCGTCGCAAGCGCGCCACCTCCTCGGCCTCCAGCCGCAGCCCCTCGAGGCGGCGCTCGGCACGGGAAAGCGCGGCGAAGGCCTCGGCCAGCCGGCGCAGCGTCTCGAGCTCCTTGTCCAACCGTGCCCTGGCCGCGGTCTTGGCCTCGAGCTTGCGGCGCAGGTCGAGGAGCTCGGCCTCCAGCTCCTCGGGAGCACGTTCCAGGCGCAGGCCCTCGCGCTCACCCTCAAGCCGTTCCAGGGCCTCGCGGAGCGCGCCGCGGCGTTTTTGCGCGACCTCCTGCATCGCGTCCAGCTGGGAGAGACCGAAGAGGGTCTTCAAAAGGTCCTTGCGCTCCTTGGGATCGCCCCGCAAAAAACGGTCGAAGGCTCCTTGCGGGAGGAGGACGGCCCGGGTGAAGGCCTCGAAGTCCATGCCCAGCAGGGCCTCGATCTTGCGGTTGAGGGTCTTGACCTTCTCGCTCTCCGGAAGGACCTTCCATGCCGCTCCGGTATAGCGCTCAAGGCGGTGCTCGCTGCGCTTGGCCAGGCGCCGGGTGACCCGGTAAACCTCGTTTTGAATGGCAAAGTCCAGCTGCACCCAGGTCACCTCGGCGCCGGGATGGCGAAGCCCCTCGTGATACCGCCCCAGGCGCGGGGTCTTGGCGAAGAGGGCGAAGACCAACGCGTCGAGGATCGTGGACTTCCCGGCCCCGGTGGGCCCGGTGATGGCGAAGAGCGTGCGCGACGCGAAGTCCAGCTCCACCGGCTCGAGGTAGGGGCCAAACCCCGCGAGCCTAAGCGCGATCGGCCTCATGGACCTCCTCCAGGGCTTCTCTGAACGCGTCCTCGAGCGCGGCCTCCGGGGGCTCGCCGTAAGCCTCCCGGTGATACGCCCCGTAGGCCTCCATGAGCGAGAGCGTGCGCGGCGTCTCCAACGGCGCGAGCGCCTCGCCCTCGGCCTCGAAGACGACCTCCAGAAGGTGCGGGTGGTCGCGCAGGATGCGCGCCCTCAAGGCGGCGTCCCCGCGCCCTTTCAAGATCAGCCGGGCGTAGCCGGGAAAGCGGGCCACCTCCTCGATCCGCCGGTCGAGGGTTTCGAGGTCGAAGCGGAACGTGCGCAGGGGCCGCCCGAACCCCGGGACCGGGTGGACCCGCGGCGGCCTTCTGGGCTCGAGCTCGACGAGCAGCGCCCCCCGGGAAGCATCCTCGGCCTCCCCGAAGTCCAACTGGATCAGCGAGCCCGCGTACCAGGCCACGTCCCCCACCTGCTGCTGCCGGTGGATGTGGCCGAGCGCGATGTAGCTTGCGCCCTCGGGAAAGGCGGTCGGAGGGATCGCGTAGCTCTGCCCCACGTAGAGGCGAAACTCTCCGCCACCGAGCGCGGCGCCGTCCACGGTGAGGTGCCCGACCAGGAGGTTGATTCGGTCCTGGGTAAAGCCCTGCGCGAGGTTGGCCATCAGGCGCCGCATTAGCTCGGCGTAGCGCTGCATCTCCCTCCCGGCGTCGGCGGCCAGCAGCTCGCGGCCGCGGATCAGCCGCCGCTCGGAGACGAAGGGCAGCGCCGCCACCCGCATCCCCGCGAAGTCGCTGACCCCGCCCTCCTCGAAGAACCGCAACCGGCCCCGGAGCTCGGCCCCGAGGTGCCGGGCCATCGGGGCCAGGGCCTCGAAGCGGCTGTAGGCGTCGTGGTTCCCGGCGACCGCGAAGAGCGGCACCCCGAGCCCCTTCAGCCCGGCGAGGAAGTCGTAGAACGCGGCCTCGGCCTCGGCGCTGGGGTTGGGGTGGTCGAAGAGGTCGCCGGCGGCGATCACCGCGTCCACCCGCTCGGCTTCAACCAGGGCCAAGAGCTCCTTCAACGCAGCGGCGACCTCCGGGGTGCGATCGATGCCCTTGAGGGTCTTGCCCAGGTGCCAGTCGGCGGTGTGCAGGAGCCTCATAGCCCGAACTCGTCCCTGAGGGCGTCGGCGGAGAAGTCCTCTTCGACCTCGCTCTGCTTCGTCGCCCAGGCGGGGTAGGGAAAGCGCACCATCAAGGGGACCGGGACCTCCGGCTGGTGCAGAACCATCGCCCCTTGCGGCAAGAGGATGGCCCGCTCGCGAAAGGAGCCCGGCAGGTAGCGGTACTCGGGCCGCTCGGCCTCGGCCGCGTCCAACCGACCCACGACGCGAAGGGCAGCGTTGGCCACCACCCGCCGCTCGACCTCGCTCGCGGTCTGCTCGGCCCCGATCAGGATCACCCCCAGCGAGCGGCCACGCTCGGCGATGTCCAAAAGGATGTCCTTGATCGGGCTCTCCCCCTCCCTGGGCGCGTACTTGTTGAGCTCGTCGAGGACGATGAAGACCTGGCCCTGGTAGCGGTTTTCCTCCTTCGCGGTGAAGACCTCCTTCAAAAGCGCCCCGACCACGAACATCTGGGCCTGGGCGGGCAGGCGATGGATGTCCACGACGTGGAGCTGGGCCTCGCCGGCGAGGGGGTTCGGGGGACGGCCGGGCTTGTCCCCGCGCACCAGCGGCCCCACCGCCTTGCCCGCGGCCCGCAACCGGCGCACGAAGGCCTCCAGCGTCCCCCGGTGCTGGCGCGCCACCCAGGCCGGGTCGCCCTGGCCCTCATGGTCATCGAGCAGCTTGAACTCGATGTAGCTGACGAGGTCCTGGAAGCTCACCAGGGGGGTCTTCCCCAGATGGTCGAAGTCCGAGACCCCAAGCTCGTCCTCCGACGGGAGGGCCCAGTCCTCGACCAAGAGCGCCGGCCCGCGCTGGGTCCGGGCGAGGCGAAACAAGCGTTCGGTGACGTGCTCGGCGAGGAAGGCCAGGTTGGTCATACCGCCGCGGTCGGCGAAGAGGTAGGGCAGGAGACGGCGCTGGGCGAACTGCACCAGGTCCCAGTAGTAGGGGGCCACGCCCTCCATGCGGTGCACGGTGAAGGGGACGATCTCCCCTTCTCCGGGGGCGTGCCGGGGCGGGGCGAAGAAGGCCACCCGCTCAAAGGGCCGCGCGGGAAGCCCGAGCTTTTGGTAGGCCGCCGCGTCCTCGGGCTTCAGGAAGCGATTCTTCTTGTCGAGGTAGAAGAGGTCCTGCCCCTTGACGTTAAAGAGCAGGGTGCGGGCGCTGTGGGCGCTTTTTAGGACCCCGCTCTGATAGAGGCTGTAGAGGAGGAACAGCGCGTAGCTGGTCTTGGCCGCGACCCCGGAGATTCCGGAGATGTTGGCGTGCCCACCGCGGCGGCCGTCGAAGAACTCGAGGTTGACGTAGGCCGGCTCCCCATTGGGCAACAGACCGACCGGCAGGCGCGCCGTCATCGCGTCGTAGTAGAGCGCCTTGGCCAAGGCCTCGCCCCGGGCCAAGTGGACCGGTGCCCCGGGCTCCGGGGGTCGGAAGTCCTCGGGATCGAGCCGGGTCACGCTGACGTGGGCCACGTAGGCGGTGTTCACCGGAATCAGGTTCTCCTTCGCCAGAAAGGCGTCGGAGTCGAACTGGCTGCCCTCGTGAAGCTTGAACACCTGATCGACCATGCCGTAGTAGCGCACCCCGTCGCTCTCGACGAAGACCAGGTCGTCGAGGCGGAGCCGCTGACCCGAGGCCACCCCCACCCAGAACCCCAGCGGGGTGGCCTCGCGCCTGCCCAGGACCACACCGATCGCGTCCATCTCCCTGGGTATCCTACCCGCTCACGGCAAGGGCCTCGGCGATCCTCCGACGAACCAGATCGCGGTGGCCCAGACGGCGCTTGAGCTCGGCCTCGAGCCGGGCCACGGGCAGGAGGTTGGCCGGTGCCCGGGGGTCCTGGTGGGGCTTGGAGGCGAGCCGAAAAAAGAGCCCCAGGGTCTCCCGCGCCAGCCGGATCGCCGCTCCCTCGTCGGCGGCGTCGGTTTCGAGCCGCACCAGCCCGGCCCGATCGGCGAAGGGGCCGCGGGGCTCGAGGGGCAGCCGTAAATACCAGGCGAAAAAGGGAACTGGGGTGCCCCGCGCGGCCTCGGGAACGAGGAAGACCGGGGAGCGCTGGCCCGGTTCGAGGCGGGCCAAAAGCGCCGCGTGCTCGGGGCTTAAGTAGGCCTGATGCAGGCTCTTGATGTAGCCGACCCTGGCCGCGGGCGGCGGCGCGGCTTCGAAGTAGAGCGGGCCGTCGTGGACGACCTGGACCTCTGGAAGCGCCTCAAGGAGCCTCCGGGCAAAGGCCACCTCGGCCCGTCGGCGCAGCTTGCGGGCGGCCTTGAGCAAGGCTTCGCGGTCCGCCTCGGGAGCGACGCGCCCCGCGTAGGTCAGGCCACCGGCCTCCAACCCCACGCCAAGCGGCGAGAGGAAGACGCGCCCGACCTCAACCCGCTCCCAGAAGGCGGCCGCGCCCGGCGAGAGCAGCGCCGCGCCGACCGCGTAGCTAAAGAGCAATCCAGGAGCGTCCTCGACCTGGACGAAGGCATCCACCCGCTCGACGCCGTCAACGAAGGCCCAGCGTCCGCCCCCGTCGAGGGGGTCGGCCCTGACCTCCCAGGGGGCCTCGCGGGGCGTGCCCGGGACCTTCGGGGCCTGTTCAGGCTCGATCAGATCATACTCGGGAAGCCAGGCGGAGAGCTTGACCCGCAAGGCCTACTCCCCCACGCGGGCGAGGCCCTCCCTGGCAGGCTGGTACTTGGGATCGAGGTTCAAGGCCTCCTGATACTGGGCCCGCGCGCCCTCGAGGTCCCCGAGCTTTTCGTTGGCGAGCCCCAGGTAGTAGTGGTAGTCCGGGCTCTCCGGGGCCAGGACCACCGCCTTGGTGAGGTTGAAGCGGGCCTTTTCGTGGTCCCCCTTCTTCAGGTAGGCCCGGCCGAGGTAATAGTAGGCCTCGGGGTGGGAGAGCGGGGCCAGCGCCACCGCCTTTTCAAGCGCCTCGATGGCCTCGTCCACCCGGCCCCGCTGCAGCAGGACCTGGCCCAGGTAGCTCCACGCGGTGGGGTTCTTGGGGCTGAGCTCGACCGCCTTTCGAAGCGCCGCCTCGGCCGCGGCGGCGTCCCCCTTCACCGCCAACAAGGCCCCGTAGCGCGCCCAGAGAAAGCCGTCATACGGGGCCGCGTCCACCGCCCGCTTGAGCGCGGCCAAGGCCGCGTCCAGCTTGCCCTGCGAGAGGTAGGCGATCGAGAGGTTGTAGAGGACGAGGGGGTCTTCGCCCTTGGCCTCGATCGCCTTGCGGAAGGCCTCGATCGCGCGGTCCGGCTGGCCCATCCGCTGGTAGACGACGCCCATCTGGTTGTAGACCGCCCCCAGGGTCTCGCCCTCGGCCAGCTTCTCCGCGTCCTTGAGCACGCTCAGCGCCCGGTCCAGGTAGAGACGGGCGGTGGCCGGGTCCTCGGCGCGGCGGGCCAGCGCCAGGTAGGCCCGGCTCAACGCCAGGTAGCTCGGAAGGTGGCGGGCGTCCAGCGAGACCGCCCGTTTGAGGGTCTCGACCGCGGCGTTCACCAGCCCCAGCTTGAGCTGCGCCTCGCCCAGCCCGTAAAGGGCGTCGACGCGATCGGGGTCGGCGTTGAGCGCGTTCTTGAAGGCCACGAGCGCGGCGTCGTAGGCCGAGCTCGCGAGGTACTCGTTGCCCAAGAGCACCCAGGCGTCTGGGGAAAGCGGCTTCTTCTCGGCCTGGGCAAAGGCCAGGACCATCAGGAAGGCGAGGGGAAGGATCAACAAACGTCGCATAGGTTCTCCTAAAGAATGTACTTGGAAAGATCCTGGCTCTGCATCACCGGCGCCAGGCGCTCCTCCACGTAGGCCTCGGTCACCGTGACCTTGCCAAGGTCGGTCTGGAAGCTGATCTCCTCGAGCACCCGCTCCAGGACCGTGTGCAGCCGGCGAGCACCGATGTCCTCGAGCAGCTGGTTGGCCTTGTGGGCGTACTGGGCGATCGCCCGGATCGCCTCCGGCGTAAACTCCACCTCGGTTCCGTCGGCGGCGAGCAAGGCGGTGTACTGCCGCAAGAGCGAGGACTCGGTCTGGGTGAGGATCTTGACGAAGTCCTCCGCGCTCAGCGAGGAGAGCTCCACCCGGATGGGAAAGCGCCCCTGCAGCTCGGGAATCAGGTCCGAGGGCTTGGCCACGTGAAAGGCCCCGGCCCCGATGAAGAGGACGTGCTCGGTGGAGATGGGGCCGAGCCGGGTGTTCACCACCGTGCCCTCGACGATGGGAAGCAGGTCCCGCTGCACCCCTTCCCCGGAGACGTCGGGGCCGTGCGAGCCCTCCTTGGTCGCGATCTTGTCGATCTCGTCGAGGAAGACGATCCCATCCTCCTGGGCCCGGCGGGCGGCCTCCTGGCTGACCTCCTCGCGGTCCACCATCATCTCCGCTTCCTGGGCCTTCAAGACCTCCCGGGCCTCCTTCACGCGCATGCGGCGGCGCACCCGCTTCTTGGGCAAGAGCCCGGAGAGCATGTCGGTGAGGCCCTGCATCTGCTCCGCGCCGAACATGCCCAGCATCGGGATCTGCGGCTCCTCGGCGACCTCGATCTCGACCAGACGATCCTCATGTTGCCCGGCGGCGACCTCGAAGGGCGAGACGCCGAGGAGGGAGGCCAGCTGCTCGTTGGCCCGGCGCGTCGCCTCCTCGGCGACCTCCTCGGTCTTCTCCCGCATCACCAGCTGATAGGCAACCTCGGCCAGGTCGCGGACGATCGAGTCCACGTCGCGGCCAACGTAGCCGACCTCGGTGAACTTGGTGGCCTCGACCTTCAAAAACGGCGCGCCGGCGAGCCGCGCCAGGCGGCGGGCGATCTCGGTCTTCCCCACCCCGGTGGGCCCCATCATCAGGATGTTCTTGGGAATGATCTCCCGGGCCAGCTCCGGGGGGAGCCGCTTGCGCCGGTAGCGGTTGCGCAGGGCCACCGCCACCGCCTTCTTGGCCTCGTCCTGGCCGATCACGTACTTGTCGAGCTCGGCGACGATGGCCTTTGGGGTAAGCTCGGTCATCTTGCCTCCACGGTGAGCACGGTGATCCGGCCCCCGGAATAGATGTCGATCTCCGCAGCGATCTTCAGCGCCTCCTCGGCGATCGCCGCGGCGGGAAGGGCGCTATGGCGCAAGAGGGCCTTGGCCGCGGCGATCGCGTAGGACGACCCGCTGCCCACGCCGAGCACCGGCTCGTCGGGGCTGATCACCTCGCCGGAGCCGGAGAGCAGGAGCAGATCCTGGGCGTCAGCGACGATCATCATTGCCTCCAGCCGGCGCAGCACGCGGTCGGTGCGCCAGAGCTTGACGGTTTCCACCGCCGCGCGCTGCAGCTGCCCCTTGGCCGCCTTGAGCTGGGCCTCGAACTTCTCGAAGAGGGTGAAGGCGTCGGCGACGCTTCCGGCGAAGCCCGCGAGGACCCCGCCCTCGAGCCGGCGCACCTTGACCGCCCCCTTCTTCATCACCGTCTGCCCCAGGGTGACCTGGCCGTCGCCGGCGAGGGCGGTGACGCCGTCCCGCTGAACGGCGAGGATCGTCGTGCCGTGCATGCCTTGCATCAAGCCGAGGTTATGGCCTCGGCGTTAGGTCGGCGTGAGAAAGGGCGCCGGCGAGCCAGGCCTCGAAGGCCTCTAGGCCCCGGGCGAACATCGCCTTGCGGCGCTCGCGCTTGGGGCCACGGACCGGGGCCGGAGGCACCAGGCCCCAGTTCGCGCTCATCGGCTGGAAGTTCTCCGGGTTGGCGGTGGCCAAAAAGCGCACCAGGCCTCCGAGCATGCTGACCTCGGGGGGAACGACCGGGGCCGCACCAAAAAGCTTGCGCGCGGCGTTCACCCCGGCCAGCCAGCCGGTGGCCGCGGACTCCAAATACCCCTCGACGCCGGCGAGGACCCCGGCGGCCAGGATCCGCGACGCGGCCTTGAAGGAGAGGTCCGCTTGGAGGAGGCGCGGCGCGTTAAGGTAGGTGTTGCGGTGCATCACCCCGTAGCGCACGATCTCCGCCTTCTCCAGCCCGGGGATGAGCCGGATCAGCGTCTTCTGGTCCCCCCACTTGAGGCCGGTCTGGAAGCCCACCAGGCTCCACATCCGCCCCGCCCGATCCTCCCGACGCAGCTGGACCACCGCGAAGGGCAGCGTTCCGGTCTTGGGATCGGGCAGGCCGACGGGCTTCATCGGACCAAAGAGCAGGGTCTGGTAGCCGCGGCGGCCGAGCTCCTCGATGGGCACGCAGGCCTCGAAGAACGCGAGCTGCTCCCAGTCGTGGGGCTGGTGCCGGCGGGCTTGCTGCAGCGCCTCGTAGAACCGCCGGTACGCAGCCTCGTCGAGGGGGCAGTTGATGTAATCGGGGCTCTGATCGTAACGACCGGCGAAGTAGCAGGTCTCCATGTCGATGCTCTCAAAGAGCACGACCGGCGCGGCGGCGTCGTAGTAGCTGAGGAAGTGATCGCCAAAGCGCGCCTTGAGATGCTCGGCCAAAGGGTCGGAGGTGAGCGGGCCGGTGGCCAGGACCACCACCCCGTCCCCGGGGATCGCGGTGACCTCCGTTCGCACCACCTCGATCCGGGGATGCGCGCTGACCGCCTCGGTCACCGCCTGGGAAAAGAGCTCCCGGTCCACCGCAAGCGCCCCGCCCGCGGGCACCCGCGCGGCGTCGGCAGCGGCCATGACCACGCTGTTCGCGGCCCGCATCTCGGCCTGCAAGAGCCCCTTGGCGTTGGTCTCGGCCTCGCCTCCAAGGGAGTTCGAACACACCAACTCGGCGAAGCGATCGCTGCGGTGCGCGGGGGTCATCTTCCCCGGGCGCATCTCGTAAAGGCGCACCCGCGCTCCCAGGCGGGCAGCGGCGAGGGCCGCCTCGCTCCCCGCAAGCCCCCCACCGACGACGTGCACGACCTCGCTCATAAAGGGGCAGTATAGCACGCGCGGCAGAAAAGGCTAACGCCGGGAACGCACCACCACGCCCCCCGTGCCGGGAACCGGAACCTCGGGAATGTCGCCATTCGCGATGGCCTGGCTCTTATAGACGCCGCTCCCATTGGCGGTGATGCCGTTGAGGCTCACGATCCCACCCACCATGCGCACGCTTCCGTTGAGCATCACCCGGTCCCCGGACCAGACGATGGCGGGCACCGGGGTGCTGATGGAGCCGTTCATGATGATGTAGCCCTCGCTGGCGATCAACGGCCCGCGCCCATCTTTCAAGCGCGTCCGCCCGTTGAAGATGAGCGGCTCCTTGGAAGCCAGCGTCGCGTCCCCGATGACCTCGATTTCCCCGTTGAAGGTCAACCGGCTCGCCGTGTACAGGCGGGAATCCTCGAGGGTGGCGCGGCCGTTGAGGATGATGGCATCGCTGCTGGCCACCCGGACACCCTCCAAATGACCCGATCCATTCAGGGTAAAGGAGCCCTGCACATAGAAGTCCAGGTCTTTGAGGTTCAGACCGCTTTGGTTGAAGACCACCGGCCCGCCCACGCAGATGCGCTTGCCGGTGCCGTTGACCGCGCGGATGAACTTGTCCACGAGGTCGCCGGTGATCTCGTAGCGTCCGTAAGGCACGCCGAGACGGTCCAGCGCGGCCCGAAGCTCGTCGCGGACCCCGGGGTTCAAACGGGAAAAGGAAAAATCGCACTTACCTGCGTCACGAGCGTCGTAGTAGGGCGTCGCCACGCTGGCGCCCATGGCCTTCCGGCTCAAGTCGTCGATATTCGGCCCGGTGATCCTCGTGGCCTGATCCCAGCGCACGCGTTTTCCAGTGATGAGGTCGGTGCAGACCAGGTTGGGATCGTCGGGGACCACGTAGATGGGGCAGACCCGGGTAGCGGGTTCGAACCGATACGTCTGCTCGTTCCAAGGGCACACCGCCTTGGCAGACCTAGAGTTGGCAACGCAGTAGGTTTGGATCCCGTCTGCGGCGGAGACATCACTCGGGAGCAGGCTCTCGCACCCTCCCTCCTCGGAACAGCGCTCGAGCCCCCCATTCAGGAAAAAACCAGGATCCGCATGCAGGTGCGTACCGTAGAGGTCAAAGCTGCCGTTCACGTCGAGCTGCCCGCCGGTCAGCCATCCTTTGCTAAAACGCGGATCGGGCTGGGTATCGCCCTCACGCTTCGAGAGGCGCAGGATCGCCACCGCGGTGTGCTTGGCCGGCCCGTAGACGCCCGTGCTCGTCACCCGCCAGGTGTCTGCGCCGGCCGGCCGTTCGACCTCAACACGATAAGTCCCCTCGCCGAGGACCCCTTCAAACCTGGAAGGCAAGTCACCCTCGTCTCCGAGACGCACGATCGCGTGCTCGATCCCTGCCTCGGCCAGCTCGCGGGCCGCTGCCTTGCGCAAGAGATCCCCACCCGAACGCAAGGTGCTCACCGCGGAGACCGACATGGCGACGGCCAAGAGCATCAAGATCACCATCGCCGAGAGCGCCGCCACCAGCGCAAAACCGCTCTTTCGCCGCATTCCTACTCACCCCCCAGGTTGGGCGTTTCGACGACCCATAGCCCCTCGACGCGGAGCTTGCCGTCGGCATAGCGCGTTGGGGTAAGCCCCAGATCCGACGGCGAAAACCCTTCGGGCAGCGAGGCCCCAACCTCGAAGACAGGCGCGCGTACGCCGCTGACCTCCCTGGCCAGGCGGGCGTAGACGGCCACCGCGGAAACCCCGCTTTCGAACGCTCGATGGCCCTCGGGAAGGGGCTGCCACCCGCTTCCCGTGCGGTAGCTGAGCCTCACGTCCTCGACGTCCTTGAGGAAGGGGGCGTCGGCGACGGGCGTGCATCCCTCGCCGCGGCAAAGCCCCCAGGAGAGGACGCCCTTAAGCGCATCGAAGCGATAGCCCACGCGGAGCGCTCGCCCGGGCGCGCAGTCTCGCGGGTAGAGGGCCCCCATGTCACCGTCGCAGACGAACCCGAGGTCCAGCCCCACAGCCCCTTCGTCCCGTTGAAGGCGGAGCGGCGCGGGGACGCGCCGGTCGGGGTCCGGGGTATAACCCGCAAGGCGCAGCTCGCGTTGCATGACGTGCGCGGCCAGGGCCAGCTCATTTTGCATGCGGTTTTTCAGCTGGAGCAGCCGGCTTTGGCGGCTCGAGGAGGCAAGCGCCATGATCACCAGCCCGAGGAGCAGGGTAAGGATGCTCGCCGCGACCAGGAGCTCCACGAGGGTGAACCCGCGGGGGCCGGTCCTCACGGTTTTCCCTCCGCGCGTATGTAGGTGGAGAGCTGCAAACGCGGCCGGTCCACGCTGACCTCCACGCGGTAGAGCGCAGCCGTCTGACCCGGGCCGCAGAGCAGCGCGTCGGGGTCCGCTTCGCTAATCGCACAAGGCTGGAGGACGCACCGCGCCGACACACCGGCCACCTCCATCTCTTCGTTGCACGCCCCCTCGAGACGGCCGGGGTCCGCTCTCCAGGCATCGAACCGGCTCTCGATCGCGTTGACCAGGCGCTCGAGCTGCCGGGCCTTCTGGCTGGCGCGCATGCTGGAAACCTGCAGCGCCACGACCGCCGCGCCCACCACCGCGAGCACCAAGAGGGCGATCAGCACCTCTAGGAGCGTCAACCCCTTATTCCTCACAGGCATCCTCCCCGATCATCCCCGCGCGGTTGATGCAAACCCGCGTGCTTCGGCCGCCGCGCTCGAAGACAAACGCTTGCCCCGTATCCGGGCGACCCAGCGCACTGATCGTGATTGAAGTGCCATCCGGCGGCTCCAGCCAGCGAACGCCCGCCGGCCTCAGCGTCGCCAGGCGGGACGTGCACGCCGCATCCTGACAGAGCTCGAGCGCCGTGCCCTCGCGCCGAAGGTACAGCACCGTCTCCTTCCTGATCGCCTCCGTACGGGCGCGCAGCAAGCGTGCCTCGACCTCGGCCCGGGCCTTTTGCAGGTAAAAGCCCGTCGCCCATACGCGATAGCCAAGGGCCAAGAGTATCCCCAGGACGGCGAGGACGACCAGCATCTCCAGCAAGGTCAAGCCTTTTCGGCGCGTGCTCCTCATCCCTTACCAAAGGAAGTTAACCACGCGAGAGGCGCGCCGCATCCCCCAACTTGGGGGTTTTTGGAAGCATTTTTGTGAGGCAATCAAGGTTGCGCTTTAGACCAATCCAAAGGAGGCCAGGCCGTCAGGGCGTCCTTCCTCAACCGGTGTTGCGCAAACCCGCTGCCACCCCCAAGAGGGTCATCAACAGCGGCCGCTCGATTGCCTGCTTCTCAGGCCCCTCGGGCAGGCCCCGGTAGCGGGCGAGGAGCTCGACCTGGAGGTGATTCAGGGGATCGACGTAGGGGTTCCTCAAGCGGATCGCGCGCTCGAGGGTGGGCTGATCGTGCAGCAGGGGAGCCTCGAAGATCGCCTCGAGCATCGCCTTGGTGCGCTCGAACTCGGCCTCGATCAAGGGAAACACGCGCGCCGCGAGGCCCGGCTCCACCAGCCGCAGATAGGCCCGGGCCACCCCCAGGTCGGCCTTGGCCAGGCTCATCGCCGCCGCCGAGAGCACGCTCTTAAAAAATGGCCACGCCCGGTACATCTCGCGCAACCGGTCGAGCTCGACCGCCGCCAAACCGCTGCCCAGGCCGTACCAGCCGGGGACGTTGGCCCGCACCTGGGTCCAGGCCATCACCCAGGGAATGGCGCGGATGTCCTTGAGGTCGTGGACCCGGCCATGCCGCCACACCGGGCGGGAAGCGATGTTGAGGCTTGCGATCTCGCGAATCGGGGTGAACTGCTCGAAGAAGGTCAAAAACCCCTCGGCCTCGACCAGGGCACGGTAGACCTCGACGCTGGCCGCGCTCGCCCGCGCCATCGCTGCGGTCCAGTCCGGGTCCAGGGGTTGGGCCTCGCCGACCACCGCCAGGGCGAGGTGGTAAAGGAGCTGCTCGAGGTTGCGAAAGGCGAGCTCGGGATGGGCGTAGCGGTCGGCCAGGGCCTCGCCCTGCTCGGTGAGGCGGATGCGATGGTCGACGCTTCCCTGGGGCAGGCCCTGGATCGCCCGCCCGGCGGGCCCACCACCGCGGGCGGTCGAGGTGCCACGGCCGTGAAAGAAGAAGACCCGCACCCCGGCCGCGCGCGCGGTCTCGTAGATCGCTTGCTGTGCCGAGAAAAGGGCCCAGTTGGCGGCGAGGAACCCGGCGTCCTTGTTGGAGTCCGAGTAGCCGATCATTACCTCCAGGCCCGCCCGTGCTTCGAGGTGGGCGCGAAAGATCGGGTTCTCGATGAGTTTGGCAACGACCGCCGCGCTTCGGTTGAGGTCCCCTAGGGTCTCGAAGAGCGGCACCACGTCGTAGGGCAGCCCCCGGCCCACCCGGTAATGCCCGACCTCGCGGGCGAGGAGGAAGACCTCGAGCAGATCCGCCGGGTGGCGGGTCATGCTCACGATGTAGGCGCCCTTTCCCTCCCAGACCCGGAGGGCCCCCAGGGCGCGGCGCAGAGGCTCGCCCTGGGGCGCGTAGCCCACGGGGAGGAGCGGCCTGGGGCGCTTGAGCTCCTCGGTGAGCAACGCGGCTCGACGATCCGGGTCCAGCGCCAGGTAGTCGACGCCATGCTCGGCGGCGAGAAAGAGCTCGGCCACCGCCTCGGCGTGGGCCGCGGACTCCTCCCTGAGGTCGAGGGGAGCGGCCCGGGTCCCCAGGACCTCGACGCGCATCGCGAAGGGGTCCAAGAACGTCGCCCGCACCCCTTCGAGACCGGTTTCGTCGAGCACCCCCGAGAGCGCACCGAGGTCAGCGGCGAGCTCCGGATCGTCGTAGGCGCGTTGGCGGAGCCTCTGCCCCATCGCCCGCAGGTAGCGGCGGAGCGGCTCGCCGGCAAAGCGCGCATCCTCCACGGTCTCGAGCCGGGAAAGGAACCATTCGGGAAAGCGCACCCGCTCCTCGGCCACCGAGAGGTCCTCGATCAAGGCGTCGGCGAGCCGGGCATAACCCGAAAAGACCCGGTCCCGGGCGTAATCCTGAGCCCAGGCGGTCACCTCGGGGGTGACGTTGGGGTTGCCGTCCCGGTCCCCGCCGATCCAGCTGCGAAAGCGGATCGGCGGGGCAAGGCGCGGGTCCCGGCCGTAAATCGCCCGAAAGGCCCGGTTGAGCGCCTCGCCAAGCCGTGGAATCGCCTCCCAGAGGCTGGAAAAGAGGTAGTAAAGCCCGCCCTTCGCCTCGTCCTGGACCGTGGGACGGGTGCGTCTGAGCTCCAGCGTGGTCCAGAGGAGGTCGATGCGCGCGCTGAGCGCGGCCTCGTCGAGCGGGGTCCGGTCGAGAAGGTCAAAGATCGCCTCCAGGTGGTGGCGCACGGTGCGCCGCCGGGCCTCGGTGGGGTGGGCGGTGAAGGTGAGGTAAAGCCGCAGGGAGGCGAGCAGTCGTTCGGCCTCCTCGGCGGAAAGCCCGCGCAGTTTGAGCGCCCGGACCAGCGCGGCCAGCGACTCCGGACGCGGCCGCTCCGGGGTGGCCTGGGCCTCGCGCAGACGGTTGACCCGCACCCGGTGATGCTCTTCGGCCAGGTTCACCAGGTGAAAGTAGTGGCTGAACGCCCGGACCAAGGTCTCCGCCTGGGCCAGGTCCAGCCCCCGGATGAGGGCCAGAAAGCGGCGCGCGGCCTCGGCATCCCCGGGGTGCTGCCGCAGGTGCTTGGCCTGGAGGCGGACCTCCTCCTCCAGGGCGAACATCGCCTCCCCCTCGAAGCGGCGGATCGCCGACCCCAGAAGGCGGCCGAGGAGGTCCACCTCCCGCTGCAACTGGGCAAAGGCCGCGCGCTCGTCCAAGGCTAGATGCGACGCCCCTTCGCGTCGTACTTGTAAAAGCCCTCGCCGCTCTTTCTGCCGAGCAGCCCAGCCTGGACCATCTTCTTTAGGAGCGGGCTGGGCCGGTACTTGTCGTCGTTGAAGCCTTCGTAGAGGACCTCCATGATCGCCAAGACGGTGTCCAGGCCGATGAAGTCGGCGAGCTCCAGGGGGCCCATGGGGTGGTTCATGCCCAGCCGCATCACCGCGTCCACCGCCTCCGGGGTGGCGACGCCCTCAAAGACCGCCTGGATGGCCTCGTTGAGCATCGGGATCAGGACCCGGTTGGAGACGAAGCCGGGGTAGTCGTTGACCTCGACCGGGGTCTTCTTCATCCTGCGCGCCACCTCGACCACCGTCCGGGCGGTCTCATCCGCGGTCTTGTGCCCGCGGATGACCTCGACCAGGACCATCAGCGGCACCGGGTTCATGAAGTGCATGCCGATGACCTTTTCCGGCCGTTGGGTGTGGCTGGCGAGCTTGGTGATGGGGATCGACGAGGTGTTCGAGGCCAGGATGCCCTCGGGCTTGACCACCCGGTCCAGGGCGCGAAAGACCTCGGCCTTCACCGCCTCGTTCTCGACCACCGCCTCGACGACCAGATCGCAGTCCGCGAACTCCGCGTAGTTCAGCGTGGGCTTGATCCGGCTCAGGGTCGCGTCGTGGGCCTCCTGCGTGAGCTTGCCCTTTTCCAGAAACTTGCCCAGCGAGCGCCGGATCGCGACCAGCCCGCGCTCCAAAAAGCGCTCTTCGGTGTCCAAAAGGACGACCTCGAACCCCGCTTGGGCCGCCACCTGGGCGATCCCCGAACCCATCTGCCCGGCACCGACGACACCGATCTTCCTGACGTCCATCGCTCCAAACCCCCTCTCAAAGCGCCACGCCGAGGGCTTCGGCCTCGGTGTAAAGCGCGTACTCCACACCGTCCAAAAGGGCCTTCCAGACCGCCTGGATCAGGTCCGCGGAGATCCCGATGGTGGTGAACTGGCGCTCGGCCAGCGCGAAGGTCACCGTCACCCTCGCCCGCAGCTCGCGGCGGCCGCGGGGGTAGAAGGTGCGCACCCGCACCGCGCGCAGATCCAGCGCCCCCACCCGGTCGGCGAGCGGGCCGAGGCGGGGTTGCATCTGTTTGAGCGCCGACTGCAAGACCAAAAAGAGCGTCGTCACCGGCCCGGAGCCCTCCGCGGCCACGTACTCCTCGTCCTGGCCCAGCCGTGCCCGCAATGAGGCCTCGACGACCGGGCGCACCCGGCCCCGCAAGACCTCGAAGAGCCGCAAGCGCTCGACCTCGATCCAGGGTCGGAAACGCCCGGTCAGCTTGCCCAGGGTCAGCTCGAAGCTGGCCTCGGCGTCCTCGAAGGTGTAACCCGCCTCCTCCAGGCGAACCAGCTCCTCGCGAATGCGGCGGTTGGCGGCGGTGTCCTCGGAGAGGTCCACCCCGTAGCGGGCAGCGAGGGCCTCGAGGTAGGAGGCACGGACGATCCCCGGCAGCAAGAGCCGTCGCTCGTTCCCCACCGCCTCGGGTGGAATCGGCTCGTAGGACTCGGGGGCCGAGAGGACCGCGGCGATGTGCGCGTGGGTGCGGTGGGCGAAGACCTTGTAGCCGACGAAGGGATGGTAGTCGAGGTCGCCGACCCCGATCCGGTTGACGATCTTGCGGGTGATCGGGGTGAGGCGCCTCAGCGCCGCGTCGGAAACCACCTCAAGCCCCATGCGCAGCTTCAAGATGGGCAAGAGCGTGGCCAAGTCGGTAATCCCGCAGCGCGCGCCGTAGCCCCCCACCGATCCCTGGACGTGGCGGGCGCCGGCCTCGAGGGCAGCGATCGCGTTGGCCACCGCAAGCCCGGCGTCGTTGTGCCCGTGAAACCCCACCGGAACGTCCCCAAAGGCCTCGATCACCGCCCGCGTCCCTGCCTCGACTTCCCGGGGAAGCGCCGCCCCGTTGGAGTCGCCGAGGTCGAGCAGATCCGCCCCCGCGGCGTGGGCGGCCTCCACCACCGCCATCGGGTACTCCGGGCCGCGGCGGTAGGCGTCGAAGAAGTGCTCGGCGGTGAAGAGCACCTCCTTGCCCTGGTCCTTGAAGAAGGCCACGGTGTCCCGGACCATCGCCAGGTTCTCCTCGAGCGTGGTCCGGATCACCTTCTCCACGTGCAGCTCCCAGGCCTTGCCGTAGACGTGCACCACCGGGGTCTCGGCGCGGAGCATGGCCTTGATGTTGGGGTCGCGGCTGGGCGCGGTCTCCGGGCGCCGAGTCGAGCCGAACACGGTGAGCTTTCCCTTGAGCCCCAGGTCCGCCGCGCGGGCGAAGACCTCGAGGTCCTCGGGAAACTGGTAGGGCCAGCCCGCCTCCAGGTAGTCGATCTCCAGCTGATCGAGCAGGGAGAGGAGCTCGAGCTTGTCCTCGGGGGTAAAGGAAACCCCCTCCGCCAGCGCGCCGTCGCGGAGGGTGGTGTCCAGGAGGGTCACGGGCTTCATGGCCCTACGATACCGCTACAAAAGCCGCCGCGCCTTGAGCTCCGCCTCCCAGTGCTCGGGGGAAAACCCCACCAGGTAGTGGCCGTCCTCGAAGACCAGAATGGGGCGGACCAAGAGGTTGGGGTCCGCCTTGATCGCCTCCAGCCACGCGTCCGGGCTGCGGTCCTTGAGCTCCTTGTAGCGCTTATGCCGCTTGCGCAGCGCGTCCGGGCCGTACTCGCGGAGGATAGCCTGAATCAGGTCCTCGGGCGGGAGGGTCTTGGTGTAGTCGATGAAGGTGTAGGGAACCCCGCGCTCGTCAAGCCAGCTGCGGGCCTTCTGGCAGGTGCGGCAGGTCTTCTTGCAGTAAAAGCGCAGCATCAGTCCACCGCCCCGACCTCGTGGTCGTAGACGATGTAGGCGGCCTCCAGGGTGCGCAGCAAGACCTCGGGGTCCTCGAGGTCCTCCTCCGCGAGCACCACCCCGGGGACCGGGTCCAGGCTGCCGTTGATGTGGATCGCGTAGTAGCGGTGCCCGGCGACCGGGCGCAGCTCGAGCTCCTTGACCACCGGGTGGCCGGCCATCCACTCGCGCACCTTGGCGGCGACCACCTCGGGGCAGCCTTCCATCTTGCTCAACGTGATCCGGCAAGCCTTCATGCCTACACCTCCTTACTCACGAAGGTTAAGCTCCTCGTAATAAATATTAAGCGCCTGCTCGAGGGTCTCCAAGAGCTGCTCGGGGTCCGAAAGCGCGTCCTCGGGGAGGTAGACCCCGGGGCTGGGCAAGAAGAGGTTAAAGCGGATCCCGTAGCCCGCGGCCACCGGCTCCAACCAGACCTCGCCCACCCCCTTCTCCTGCATCCAAGAGCGCACCCGGGAGAAGACCGACTCGGGAATCGCCTCAGGAGGAGGACCGGTGAGGCTGAGCTTGATCTTTTTTACCGGCATCGCACCTCGATCCCCTTTGGCCCGGCGAGGTAGGCGAGATCGGCCATCCCCACGAAGAGCCCAGAGGTCACCACCCCGGGGATCGCCGAGAGCAAGGCCTCGAGCCCCGCGGGATCTCCGATCGGGCCAAAGTCCACGTCGGCAACGAAGTGGCCGTGGTCGGTCTCGAAGGGCTGGCCCGCCGCTTTTCGCAGCTCGGGCCGGCCCCCGAGGGCCTCGATCTCGGCGAGGGTGCGCGCGGCGCCGAAAGGCACCACCTCCACGGGCAACCGCACGCGCTCCCCGAGGACCTCCACCGCCTTGGTGTGGTCGGCGATCACCACGAAGCGGGCGGCCGCCGCCTCAACGATCTTCTCCCCCAAGAGCGCCCCGCCCCCGCCCTTGATCAGGGTGAGGTCGGGGGCCACCTCGTCGGCCCCGTCGACCGCGAGGTCCACGCCCTCGGGTCCCAGCGCCTCGAGCGGGATGCCCGCCTTGCACGCCAGGGCCTCGGTCGCCTTGGAGGTGGGTACGCCGACGACGTCCTCGAGCCGCCCTTCGCGCAAGGCGGCCCCTAGTGCCTCGATGAAGTAGCGCGCGGTGCTTCCGGTGCCCAGCCCCACCCGCATCCCGCTCCTGACATGGCGCAGGGCCGCGCGCGCGGCCTGGGCCTTATAGGCCTCAAGCGACACCCTTGGCCTCCCGGATCACGGCCAAGGCCTTTTGCACGTGCTCCTCCGGCTTGGCCCGCTTGATCACCTTCAGGACCCGGCCGTCGGGCCCGATCACGAAGGTGTGGCGCTGGGTGCCCTCGACCTTTTTGCCGTAGAGGTTCTTCACCCCCCAGGCGCCGTAGGCCCGGATGACCTTCTTCTCCGGGTCCGCGAGCAGGGGAAAGCGCACCCCCAAAGACTCGGCGAAGCGGCGGTGGGTCGCCGCGTCGTCGGCGCTGATGCCGAGCACCACCGCGCCCTCGGCATCGAGGGCGGCCAGAGCCTCGTTGAAGGCCTTGGCCTCGCGGGTGCAGCCGGGGGTGAAGTCCTTGGGGTAGAAGTAGAGCACCACGTATCGGCCACGGTAATCGGAAAGGCGATGAGGCCGCCCTTCCTGATCCACCAGCTCGAAGTCCGGCGCGAGATCGCCCACGGAAACGCTCATGTCGCCACTATACCCGCGGAACCTTCGCCCCCACCGGACGCAACAAGCCGATCTTCTCCCGGACCTCCTCCATCACCGGTTCGGCGACCTTCGCGGCGGTCTTGCGTCCGTCCTCGAGCGCGTCCATCACCACCTCGGGATGGGCCCTGAGGTAGGCCCCGCGCTCCTGGATCGGACCCAGCTCCTTCATCATCGCGTCGAAGAGCAGCCGCTTGCACGCCACGCAACCGATCCCGGCGCGACGGCACTCGGGCTCCACCACCTCCTTGACCAGCGAGGGCGGCGAGAAATAGGTGTGGTAGCGCCAGATCAAGCAGCGCGTCGGCTCCCCAGGGTCGGAACGCCGCACCCGGGCCGGATCGGTGGGGGCGGTGCGCAGCTTCTCCCAGATCGAGTCCGGGGGTTCCAGGATCCCGATCGTGTTGCCCACCGACTTGGACATCTTGGCCTTGCCATCGATCCCCGGAACCCGGGGCGCGTTCTTGTTTAAAAGCGCCTGGGGCTCGGGGAAGGTGGGGCCGAACCGGGCGTTGAAGCGACGGGCGATCTCCCGCGTCAGCTCGATGTGCTGGAGCTGGTCCTCCCCCACCGGCACGGTGTCCGCCTTGTAGAGCAGGATGTCCGCGGCCTGCAACACCGGGTACATCAGGAGGCCGGCCCCCACGAAGGTCTGGCGCTTGGCCTTGTCCTTGAACTGGGTCATCCGGGTCAGGTCCCCCACCGGGGTCTGGGTGGTGAAGACCCAGGCCAGCTCGGTGTGCTCGGGCACGTGGGACTGCACGAAGAGGGTGACCCGCTCGGGATCCAGCCCGGCGGCGATGTTGGCCAGCGCGGCCTCGAAGGTGCGCTTGGCCAAAAGGGCGGGGTCGTAGGCCTGGGTGATCGCGTGGTAGTCGACGATGGAAAAGATCGCGTCCTTGCCCAGGCGCTCCCCCAGGCGGATCCAGTTCTTGATCGCCCCCAGGTAGTTGCCGATGTGGATCTCCCCGGAGGGTTGAATGCCGGAGAACACGCGCTTCATGGCCGCCATTTTAAGCAAAACAAAAAGCCCCCGCGCTGGGGGCGTTTGGTGCCGGGAGTGGGACTCGAACCCACACGCCCTTGCGGGCACATGACCCTGAATCATGCGCGTCTACCAATTCCGCCATCCCGGCAGACGCAAGACATAGCCTAGCCGGCAAAAGCCCGTTTGTCAAGGAATAAAGCGGCATGCTAAGCTTTGGAGGCTGGCGGGTGCAGCCACCCGCACCGAGGAGGGAACCATGAAGCGAACCTGGCAACCCAACCGCCGCAAACGGCAGAAGACCCACGGATTTCGCGTGCGCATGAAGACCCGGAGCGGCCGCAAGGTCCTCGCCCGCCGCCGTCGCAAAGGGCGCAAGCGCCTGGCGGTTTGACCCGCTTCGCCTCGCTGAAGGGCGACGCCGCGTTTCGCCGGGCCAAGAAGGGCCGCGCGGCGCGGGGGCGCCTGGTCAGCGTGCGCTGGCGGCCCTTGAAGCAGGGCCCGCCGCGGGTGGGGATCGTGGTCTCCAAAAAGGTCGGCAAAGCGGTGGTGCGCAACAAGGTCAAGCGCCGCCTGCGCGAGGTCCTGCGCCAAAGCCACCTCCCCCCCGGGGAGCTGATGGTCATCGCCCAGCCTCAGGCGGCCGAGGCCAGCTTCGCCGAGCTCGCAAAGGACCTGCGCCAGGCGCTGGTCAAGGCCGGCATGCTCTCCGGGTAGGGGGTTAAAATGTTCGCCGTTATGCGCGCCGTTCTGCTCGGCCTCATCCGCCTCTACCAGCGCTGGATCTCGCCGATCAAGCCGCGGACCTGCCGGTTTTACCCAAGCTGCTCGAGCTACGCCTACGAGGCGGTGTCGCGCCACGGTGCCCTCAAAGGTGGCTATCTTGCCACCCGGCGCATCCTCCGCTGCCACCCCTTCCACCCCGGAGGGTACGACCCCGTCCCCATGGAGTTCACGATCGGAAAGAGGAAGCCCCAATGAAGCGCTGGATCATCGCCCTGTTCTTGCTCCTAAGCCCCGTCCTGGCCCTCAAGGCCGAATGGCGGACCGCCGACGTCAACGGCGACGGCACCCCCGAGCACGTCGCGATCACCAACCTCATGGACCTGGCCTTCGACGGAACGGGCCAGATCGTTGGCTGGTACGTCAAACGGGTCAAGGGGCGGGTGATCAAGGACTACGCCCGGGCCCTTAACCTGATCAAACCCGCGCTGGGGCTTCCCGGCCTCGTCGGCTTCGAGCCGAAGAACGCGCGCTTTTTCGAGGAGGGGGGGCAGCTGGTCGCGCGCTTTCAAAGCCCCGAGGGCACGCTCCTCTACCGCATCAGCCCCAGCCACTACACGATCCGGGTCGAGACCGAGCTCAACGCCCCCGCACGCTTTCGCTTGAGCGGCATCGGGGGGACCGAGCGCCCCACCACCAAACTCCTCCTGGCTGGCGAAACCGCTCCCCGCGAAAGCGGCGAGGGCCCTGCGCGCTACGCGGCGATCCAAAGCCAGCCGACCCGGGGCTACGCCTTCGTCGCCTGGTCCGACGCCCCCCTCCCGATGGCCCTGACCAAGCGAAACGGGGGCGCGGTGATCACCGTCTCCCTCGCCTCGGGGCGTTCCGCGCTCAAGCTCTACGGCGGTCAGAACGAGCTCGTCCGTTACCACGTCGAGGGGCTCTTGGACCTTCCCGGCCTCTTCACCCCCAACCTCTGGGGTAAGCTCGCGCTTTGGATCCTGGCCCTGCTCGAGTTCTTCCACGGCCTCACCGGGAACTGGGGGCTGGCCATTTTGCTCCTCACCCTGGCGGTGCGGCTCGCGATCTGGCCGCTGATGCACCAGCAGTTCAAGTCGATGACCGCGATGCAGCGGCTAAAACCGCTGGTCGACGAGCTGAACAAGAAGTACAAGGACGACCCGGAAAAGAAGAACAAGGCCTTGATGGAGCTCTACGCGGAGCACAAGGTCAACCCGGCGGCGGGCTGCCTGCCGATGATCATCCAGCTGCCGATCCTCTTCATTCTCTGGCGGGTCATCGCCAACTACGAGTTCAACGAGGGCTTCCTCTGGCTCCCCGACCTCTCCCTACCCGATCCCTACTACATCCTTCCCGTGCTCTACGTTCTGGTGATGATCGCCCAGACGCTGCTGATGTCCCAGGGCAACAAGGACCAGCTGCGCCAGGCGCTCTTCATGAACCTGATCTTCGTCTACCTGATCCTGCAGTTCCCCTCCGGGGTGACGCTCTACTGGGTCTTCTCCACCCTGATCGGCCTGGTGCAGCAGTGGCTGATCAACAAACAGCTCGGCGCCGCCCCCGCGGGGGGATAATAGAAGCATGGCGGAGAAGAAGAAAAACCTGGACGACCTCCTCGAGGGCCTGGGGCTCGAGGGCGAGGACGCCGAGGCCCTCGAAGCCCCGGCGCTGGAGCGGGCCGAACCCGAGGAGGCCGCGACCGAGGCCGGGAACCCGGTGGAGGTCGTCGAGCACTTTCTGGTCGGGCTCTTCCTCTACCTGGACCCGGCCTACACCCTGGAGGTCCGCCAGGAGGACGACTACCTCTACGTCGAGGTCTTCGGCGGCGACCTGGGCCGCCTGATCGGCAAGGAAGGCCGCACCTTGAGGGCGCTAGAGACGCTGACCAACGCGGTGCTCTCGCGACGCTTCGGCCACCGCTACCGGGTCCTGATCGACGCCGCGGGCTACAAGAAGCGCCGGGCAGACAAGGCAGTGGCCCGGGCGATGGAGGCCGCCAGGCTGGCCCGGGAAACCGGCGAGGCGGTTCCCCTGCCGCCGATGACCCCCGCCGAACGCCGCGCGATTCACGTCGCCCTCAAGGACCACCCCGAGGTCTACACCGAATCCCAGGGCCAGGGCGAGGACCGCCACGTCGTCGTCTTCCCCCGCCGCGAAGAGGCTTGACCCGGGCCGAAGCGCTTGCCCGACTCCGCGAGACCCTCCCCCGCCACGAGGCGGAGGCGCTCTTGCTGCACGTGCTCGGGGAGGCCCGGCCCGCGTTCTACGCAAGCCTCCGGGCGCCCCTGCCCCCACCCGCCTGGGAGCGGGTGCAGGCCCTTGCCCGGGCCCGCAAATCGGGCGTCCCGCTCCAGCGCTTGATCGGCGTGACCGAGTTCTTCGGCCTGCCCCTTGAGGTCCGCCAAGGGGCCCTGATCCCCCGTCCGGAGACCGAGGGTCTGGTCGAGCTTGCCCTTCACGCCCTCGCGGGCACCTCCCGCCCCCGGGTCCTCGACGTGGGCACCGGGAGCGGGGCGATCGCGCTGGCGATCAAGCACCATCGCCCCGACGCCGAGGTCTTCGCCACCGAGACCGACGCCCGGGCGCTCGAGCTGGCCCGAGCCAACGCGCGGCGTCTGGGCCTTGAGGTAGGGTTCCTCCACGCCCCCTTCACCGGGGGGCTCGGCGATCTGGACGTGATCCTGGCCAACCCCCCCTACCTCCCCGAGAGCGACCAAGCGCAGGCCCCGCCCGAGCTCGCCCACGAACCGCCCCACGCCCTCTACGCCGGCGAGGACGGGCTCGCCGTGGCCCGCCCGCTGGCCCGTGCGGCGGCCACAGCCCTCAAGCCGGGGGGACGACTCCTCCTCGAGCTCGATCCCCGCAACGTCCACTTACTTGCGGCGGAGCTTACCGCGTTGGGGTTCGCCGACGTCGGGATCCGCTTCGACCTCGCCGGCCGGGCCCGCTACCTCCTTGGCCGTCGCCCGTGGCCCGCGGCGACCGAAGCGCCGGGCCAGCTCGACCTCGCTTAGGCGGAGCGCGGTGGGCCGGCCGTGGGGACAGACCCAGGGGGTCTCGCAGGCGCGGAGCGCCTCGAGCAGGGCGTCGGCCTGGGCCCGGGCCAGGCGGTGCCCGGCCTTGATCGCCGGCCGACAGGCGAGCCGCCCCGCCACCCGGCGCATCGCCGCCTCCAGGCTGTCTTCCGCGAGAAAGACACGGAGCGCCTCGAGCACCCCCTCCTGCTCCAGGGCCAGCACCGCGGGCACCGCCCGCACCAGGTAGCGACCGGGCCCGAAGGCCTCGACCTCGAACCCCGCCGCTTTCAGCTCGGCGCGCCTGGCCTCGAGCCTGGAGGCCTCCTCAGCGGAGAGGGCGACCACCTCCGGGGTCTTGAGCAAGAGGGGTGGTTCGCGCTCGAGCCGCCGCAGCAGCTCCTCGTAGAGGACCCGTTCGTGGGCGGCGTGCTGGTCCACGATCCAGAGCTCGTCTCCGGCTTCGGCGAGCAAATAGAGGTCGCGGAAGCGGCCGATCACCCTCAGGCGGGGGAAGGCGTGGCGGGGCTCGGGACCTTCCAGGAGCACCGGCCGGAAACCGGGGGCGGCCGGCGCCAGGCGCAACCCGGAAAAGAGCGCCTGGACCGCGGCGGTCAAGAGGGCGGCGACCGGAGCGGGGTTTAGAAAGCGCACCCGGTCCTTCTTCGGACCGAGGTTGACCAGCACCTCCTCCGCCGGCCAGGTCAGGTTGACGACCCCCACCGGAAACTGCCCCCGGGGCAGGAGCTCCCCGTAGCCCTTGAGGAGCCCCTGGAGCAGGGCCTCCGGCCAGGCCACCGGTCGGCCGTTGACCGCAAGCCAGAGCCGGTCCCGTCCGGGCCGGGCGAGTTCGGGCCGGGAGAGGAGGCCGACCACCTCGCGCCCGGCCTCCCCGTGGGCGAAGGTCACCAGGCGGTTGGCCACGACCGTCCCCCAGACCGCGCGCGCCGCGTCCAGCTGGCCGCCGCCAGGGAAGAGGAGGCGCTCCTCGCCGTCGGCGACCACCCGTAAGGCAACCCCGGGGTGGTGCAAGAGGTAGCGCTGAATCAGCGCGAGCACCCGGCGTTCTTCGGCCCTGTCCTCCAAGAGACCGGCCCGCCGTGCTGGAAGCCGGGCGAAGAGCCGGGTCACCTCGACCTCGGTCCCCGCGGGGGCGGGGTGGGAAAATCGCTCGACGCTCTCCCCTTCGGCGATCACCGTGGCCCCACCGAGCTGCCGTCGGGGGCGGCTCGTCAACCGCAGCCGGGCCGCCTGGCGGATCGCGAAGAGCCCCTCGCCGCGAAACCCCAGCGTGGTAATCCGGTCCAGCCGCTCGAGCTTGGAGGTCGCGTGCCGCTCCACCGCAAGTTCCAGCTCGTCTTCGGGGATGCCCGCTCCGTCGTCCCGCACCAGGACGCGCCGTTTCCCCCCGGCCGAGAGCTCGACCTCGATCCGCCCCGCGCCGGCGTCGAGGGCGTTCTCCAAGAGCTCCTTGACCACGTCCCGGGGACCCTCGATGACCTCCCCGGCGGCGATCTCGCGGATCAGGGCCTCGGGAAGCCGGCGGATCACGGGCTCGGTACCATCCCCAACCGCTCCTTGAGGCGCTTCAAGACGAGCAGCGCCTCCAGCGGACTCATCCGGTCGAGATCGAGGGCCAAAAGCTCCTCGATCAAAGCCTGATCGCTAGCCGACCTGCGCGCTTCCAACGCCTTTAGCACCACTTCCGCGCGGCCCACCACCTCTTTGGGGACCCCCGCGAGCCGGGCGACCTCGAGGCCGTAGGACTTGGAGGCCGGCCCGGGCAGAACCTGGTGGTAGAAGACCAACCCCCCGGCCTCCTCCCGCGCCGCGACGTGCAGGTTGGCCGCGTGCGGCAGGCGCTCGGCGAGTTCGGTGAGTTCGAAGTAGTGGGTCGCAAACAGGGTCAGCGCGCCCCGATCGTGGAGCTGCTCGAACGCCGCCCAGGCGATCGAGAGCCCGTCGAAGGTCGAGGTCCCGCGGCCCACCTCGTCCAGGAGCACCAGGCTGCGCGCATCCGCCTCGCGCAGGATCGCGGCCAGCTCCTCCATCTCGACCATGAAGGTCGAACGCCCGGAGGCGATGTCGTCAGCGGCGCCGATCCGGGTGAAGATCCGGGTGAAGATGGGAAGCTCCGCCCGCGTCGCGGGCACGAAGGACCCGATCTGGGCCATCAGGGCGATCAGCGCGGTCTGCCGCAGGAAGGTGGACTTCCCACTCATGTTCGGTCCGGTGATGAGGAGCGCCCGCCGCGAGGCGTCCATCTCCAGGTCGTTGGCGATGAACCTGGTCTGCCGCTCGACGACCGGATGGCGCCCGCCCTCGATCAAAAGCCGCTCGCCAAAGCGGGGACGGACGTAACCATGGCGGGCGGCGTTCTCGGCGAGGGCCGCGAGCACGTCGAGCTCAGCGAGGGCGCCGGCGAGGTCGAAGATCCGATCCACGTGCACCGCGAGCGCCTCCCTGAGCTCGGTGAAGACCGCCTGTTCCCGGGCCTTGGCGGCCTCTTCGGCACGCAGGATGGCGCGTTCGCGCTCCTTCAAGTCCGGCCGGGAATAGCGCTGGCGGTCCTTTAAGGTCTGCACCGGACGCCAATCCGCGGGCACCCGATCCAGGTAGGGCCGGGTGACCTCGAGGTAGTAGCCGAAGACCGCGTTGTACCCAACCTTCAAGGTGGGGATCCCGGTGGCCTCCTTGAGGTGGGCTTCGAGCCCGGCGATCCAGGCCCGGCCCGCCTCGGCCTCTCCGCGTAGGCGGTCGAGCTCGGCGTCGTAGCCGTCCCGGATCAGCCCCCCTTCGCTGACCTTGAGGGGCGGCGCCTCGACCAGGGCCGCCCGAATCTGGGCGACGAGCTCGGGCAGACCGTCCAGCCGCTGGCCCAACGCGGCGAGCGCGGCCTCACCGCGAACCGCCTCGGCGAGCTCGGGGACCAGCGCCAGACTGCGCGCGAGGGCGACCAGATCTCGGGGGCTGGCCCGGTGGGCGGCGAGACGGGAAGCCAGGCGCTCGAGGTCGTGCACCCGGTGCAGCGCGGCGCGCACCGACTGGCGCAGGCTGCCCGCCCGGACCAGGGCTTCGACCGCGTCCAACCGGGCCTCGATCGGCCCCCGATCCACCAAAGGCCGCTCCAGCCAACGGCGCAGCAACCGCCTTCCGGGGGCGGTCCGGGTGGCGTTGAGGACCCCGAAGAGGGTACGTCCGGCGCCCTCCCCCAGGGTCGGGGCAAAGACCTCGAGGGTGCGCAGCGCGACGCCATCGAGCCGCAACGCCGCGCTCGGGTCGTAGCGTTGAAAGCGGCGGATCTGCCGCACCCGGCCGCGCTGGGTCTCGCTAGCGTAGGCCAGCGCCGCGGCCACCGCCCGCCTGAGCCCCAGGGAGAGCGCGTCGGGATCGACGACCTCTTCCCAGCCGTCAAGGTCGCCGTCGAAGGCGGAGGCCGCGACCGCCGCCGGAAAACGCCGCCCGAGCTCCTCCAGGAGCGCCTGGTTGGCCATCAGCTCGGGGGCGAGCAAGAGCTCGCGGGGGCGCGCCCGCCAGAGCTCGTCGAAGAGCGCCGCGCGGGACTGGAGTTCGGTCCCCCGAAACTCACCGGTGGAAAGGTCCAAAAGCGCCAACGCGTAGCCGTCGCCGGTGGCCAGCGCGGCGAGGTAGTTGGCGTCCGGGGCGAGGAGGTTCTCCTCGGTCACCGTGCCCGGGGTGATGAGCTGCACCACCTCCCGGGGCACCAAACCGTCGGGACCCGGCTGGCTGCCCTTTTGATCGGCCACGGCGACGCGAAAGCCCTGCTCGAGGAGCTTTTCGATGTAGGCGTCGGCGCTGCGCACGGGGATGCCGGCCATCGGGGTGGTGAAGTCCTTGGAGGTCTTATGAGTTAGGGCCAGCCCCAGGGCGCGGGCGAGCCGCTCCGCGTCCTCCCCGAAGGCCTCGTAGAAGTCCCCGACCTGGAAAAGGAGCAGGTAATCGGGGTAGGCGTCGCGCAGGGCCACGTACTGCGCCAGCAGCGGCGGTAGCGGTCCCTTCCCCTCACCTTTAAGCCCCAACCCCACGGGCCCTATTTTATGCGTATATTTGGGGCATGAGCGCGATCGACGCCGCCATACACGCGGCCCGGCTGGCCCAGGGCATCCACCGCTATTACCAGGCCAAGGGGTTCGTCACCGAGAGCAAGACGGTGATCAGCGACCTGGTGACCGAAGCCGATCGCGAGGCCGAGGCGGCGATCCGCGATTACTTGCTCAAGCGCTTCCCCGACCACGGCTTCCTCGGCGAGGAGGAGGGCGAGAAGGCGGCCTCCGGTGACCGCCCGCGCTGGATCGTGGATCCCCTGGATGGAACCGTGAACTTCGCCCATCGCTTTCCCGTCTACGCGGTGAGCATTGCCCTCGAGGTCTCCGGCCGCATCGAGCTCGGGGTGGTCCTGGACACCGCCCGGGACGAGCTTTTTACCGCGGTTCGCGGCCAGGGGGCCTACCTCAACGGCCAGCGCATCCAGGTCTCCGAGGTTCGCGCGTTTCGCCGTGGTCTCTACGCCACCGGCTTCCCCTACGACGTCGAGCGGGTGCCCGAGGCCGTGGAATACTTCCGGCGGGTCATCGCCCACGGGGTGCCGGTCCGCCGTCCCGGCGCCGCCGCGCTCGACCTTGCCTACGTCGCGGCGGGAAGGCTGGAGGGGTTCTGGGAGATGAAGCTCAACCCCTGGGACGTCGCCGCGGGCTGGCTGCTGGTGGAGGAAGCGGGAGGACAGGTGAGCGATCTCCAGGGACAGCCTTACCGCTTAGGCACGCCTTACATCGTGGCCACCAACGGTCATCTCCACGCTCAACTCCTCGAGGTGCTCACTCAAACCCAGGGCTAACGACTTCGCCTTTTGGGTCAAATCACCCCTGCGTTTCCTTGAAGCAGGGGTACATTGCGATTGGGATGTAAAGCATCCGAAAGGAGGCGCTGTATGCAGCGTAAGAGCGGCATTGCCCTGGTGGTCACCCTGCTGGCCGCGCTCGCCCTCCTCCTCGCCGTCGTCGTCGTGGTGGGAACGCTTTCGATCTCCAATCGCAGCCTTTCCAGCAACAAGTCCGTCGAGCTCACCGCCCAGTACGCCGCCGAATCGGGCGCGGAGCAGGCGATGGCCGTGCTCGGGGAGCTCGAGTGGTTGATGCGGCGGACGCGGGTCGATCTGGGCGCGGGACGCCCGGCGGTCGAGGCCTTCGCCAGGGACCTGGCCGCCTTCTGCTACGGCACCCGATCCCCGACGGATCCAAAGGTCCTAAGGAAGATCACCGCCGGCTTGGATCCCAACAAGGCCTTCACGTTCGAATGTCTGGTGGACGCCCCGACCCTCGAACGTGAGCTCGAGGACCCAACCCTGAGCGACGCGGACCTCGGGGCGCGCTGGTACGCGGTCTTCGTTCACCACATCGACCCCTCGGTCTACGCGCTGAAGGGCATTGCCAGCCCCGCGCGCTTTTGGGGCCAGGTCCTCAGGGGAACAACCGCCGCCCTCACCCGCACCCTCAAGCGGGATGCCAAAACGGAAGTCGTCTACACGGTCTCTACCGGCGCACGCGCCGGCATCACCCCCGCCAAGCTGGTCATCGCGGACGGGCGGGTGCGCCTTCTCTTCGGCGACCCCGGCGGAAAGGCGGGCATCTACGCGGTGGGAGAGGTGCGTGACCTCGGCGGCAAGGTGCTCGCCCGACGGGTGGTGCAGGTCGGAAACCAAGGTGAAAACCGCCTCGAGCTGGACATCACCGCGCCCAACTTCGCCTGGTTCGCGTTCTTTAACCACATGCACATCGTCAATCCCGACAACCCCTATGCCAAGCCCGATACCAAGCGCATGATCGTCTTCCGTGACAGCACGGTGATCGACGGCCCGGTGCACACCAACGGGTACTTCGCCTTTGAAAAAGGCGCCGAGCCTTGGTTCGGGGGCCCGGTGACCAGTGCCTCCGGCGGGCGGGACCCGAGGATCTACTGGCGGGGCGATGGGATGGTGGGTTACGAAACCCCGCCGCCCGGGGTCGACCCGCGGTTCTGGTGGGACTTCAGGAACTTCTCAGCGGACTTTCCCATCCGCACGGACGTGCTCGGTCAACCCCTTTGCTACAACCCGCTTAGCAAAGAAACCAAGCTCTGCACGCTGGTCGATGGTGACAAGAACGGTCAACCGGATCCCCCCTGGGTGTTCCAGCGCGCGGTGAACTTCAAGCACGACAAGATCCCCATGCCCGGCAAGCAGGCGGTGGACCACCTGCGCGACCTCGCGCAGACCGGGGGCATCTACATCGCCGACGCATTCTGCTACGCAGGCTCCATCACCGTTCGCGAAGGGGATCCCAAACCAACGAAGTGCGTGGGCAAGTATGCGGCCCGGCCTGGCACTTACCGCATCGAGCTCCGGGCAGAGGATGGCGCGCAGATCATCCGAATCAGCGCCAAGCGCGTGGTGGGCTGGAAAAAGACCCGACGCTACCCAGCCAGGTGGGTAAGAAGGCAAAAATGCCCCCCTGGTGGCGGCGGCGGCGGGGGCGGCGGCGGGGGTGGAGGCGGCAGCGGGGGTGGCGGTGGAGGCGGGGGCGGTGGCGGCAGCAGCGGCGGGGGCGGCGTCTGGCGACCCCTTCCCCTGCCCGCTGGCCTGCTGGCCAGGACCTCCGATCTGGTCGACGAAACCGGGAACGCCTGCAAAGGCTTGAAGAAGCCCGGTTGCAAGAAGGGGTGCACCTGCAGGTGGATCTGTTACTTCCCAAGGGATAAATACGAACCCGTCCTAAAGGACGAGTCCATCGAGTTCGCCTACAGCAAGGCCGATCCCACCCTCCGCGTGGTGAAGCAAAAGGGCGCGATGACCTTGGTCACCTTCACCCCCGGGGCCTTCAATGGCGTGATCTTCGCGGAGCGGGACGACTTCTTCGTGCAGGGTCCCTGGGAAGACGCAACACCCCCCAAGCCCGCCGTCGCCGCCTTCGCCCAGCTCACCGTTGCCTCGCCCTACGACCTGCACATCGCCAACGACCTTACGTACGAAAAGCCCGCCTGTGACAAAACGCCCCACCGCGACCTCGAGGACCGCGACGGGGACGGCGACACTCGGGAGATCGTCGATCGCTGCCCCGACGAAAACTTCAAAAAGGCCGCCGATAACCTGCTCGGCCTCTACGCCAGGAACATCTGGCTCGACCCGAAAGGCCCATGGAACCAAGCGGGTCGAGGCCTGACCGTGCACGCGGTCCTCATGGCCGCAAGCGGCAAGATCGAGACCCGACGCGTCCAAAGCTGCACAAGAAAGGACCTCGGCACGTTCAAGCTCCTCGGAGGCATGATTCAAAACCGGCTGGGCGCGCTGAACTGGAAGCGAAGGTGCTCAAAAAAGGATGCCTTCCTCGGCTACCGCTCGGCCCTCACCTATGACCGCCGCATGCTGGAGGGGCTGGCACCGCCCGGTTTCCCGCGCTTTGGGAGCGGGGTCTGGTCAGCGTCGCCCCCGAAGGTTGAGAGCGGTGCGCCGGGGTTCTGGCGGCAGGTTCCAGGGGAATAGGATGCGAGCTTTGGGCTACACCCTCCTCGAACTGCTGGTCGTGCTCGCGGTGCTCGGCGTCCTGCTGGGCCTGTCGTTCTCGACCTATCGCAACGCCCGCCTCCGGGCCGAGACGCGCCAGGCCGCAATCGACCTCGCGGCCGCCCTGCGGGACGCCCGCAGCCTGGCCCAGCGCTACAGCGTGAACGCCGAGGTGCGTTTTCCAGACCCTTCGAGCTACGAACTGCGAGCCGAGAATCGCGACGGCAAGCCCTTCCGGGCGTACGCGCGCCGGATTGAGGCGAACCTCGAGCTCGCCTTCAGTCGCGACGGGACCCGCTGGCGATCGCCGGCAAAACTCAAACGCATCGTCTACAGCGCCCCTTTTGGTGAGGTCACCGATGCCAGGGCCGTCCTCTTTCGGATTCAGCAACGGCGCCACCCCGCGATCGCCGCCTGCGTGCGGGTCATCGGGGTGACGGGAAAGGTGGTCATCGCCCATGCCTGCCCGTGAGCACGGCCTTACCCTCATCGAGGTGCTGATCGCGATCAGCATCTTTTCCATCCTCATGCTGGCGGTGACGCAGGGATTGCTTCCGCTCTTCGGCCTCACCCGGGAGACCACGCTACAGACCCAGGCCACCGCAGAGGCCCAGGAGACGATCGAGGCCATCCGCGCGGCCTGGCGCGATCCCTCGTCCTACGACACGACCTGCGCCCCACTCACCCTCTCCCCTCATACGACGATCGAGGTCAACGCGCTCTCCGCCGACGCCAAGCCCGAAGCCCCCCTGACCTTCAGCACCCGCTGCCCCGGTGCCCTCAGCGAGCCGGCCCCGATCAAGCGGGTCACGGTGCGCGTCACCGATCCCCGCGGCCGCGTTCGGGCGGAGCTCATCCTGGACATTCCGGAGCCGAAATGATGCGAAGAGGCTTCACCCTGCTCGAACTCCTCGCCGCGCTCGCGGTAATGAGCATCCTGCTGGCCGCCTTCACCACCTTCTTCACGCGCACCCTCTACGCCACCCAAACCCTAAAGCTCAAAAATGAACTCCTGGCCGAGGGGCAGCTCGCCACCCACCTCATCGCCAGCCGGGTCAAGGAGGCCTGGTACGTCTGGCCCCCTGGCACCACGCTACGCCTGACGCGCTCCGGGTGGACCACCAAGAACACGCTCGAAGGAGGATGGCGCTGGACGGTAGGCCCCACCTTCTTGGCGATGATCCTCCCTCCCCTCGCCGACGGCGTGAACTGCAGCGAGGACGAGCACGGGTGCTTTCGCTTTTTCGCCTACTATCCGATGCGCCGGAAGGCCTACGTCAAAAACGCCAGCCCCGTCGAGGCGCTGAACCCCGACCCCGAAAACGACGCCAAGGTCTGGGTGCTCATGGAATACCGCGCGTCCTACGACGCGGGTCGCTGCCCGGTGGATGCGTCCGGCCAGCCCCGGCCCAAGAACACCGCGTATCGCGGCCGGCGAGGGCGCCTGCTCGTCGACGACGTGCAGCCGAGCTCGGACCCCGTCGACCCCCGCTTCGACTATGCCGGGCCCTTCGACATGGAAACCAAGGCCGGGGAGGTGGTCTCGGTGACGCTTCGCACGCGGTTTTTACGCCTGCACCGAGGCCCCGCGTACCGATTCCCGGCCGGCCCGCGGCCCTTCGTCCTCCACGCCACGCCCCAAAACCGCGGCGTAAAGGCCGACCGAACGGCGTCCTACTGCAAGTAGGATGGGTCCATGAAGCTCGTCATCGCCATCGTCCACGAAGACGACGCAGGAGAGGTTTTGCGCGCGCTCGCCACCCGGGGGTTGCAGTCCACGCGCCTGGCCTCCGAGGGAGGGTTCCTTGCCAAACCCAACGCAACCCTGCTCATCGGGGTCGAGGAAGCGCGGATCGAGGAGGTCAAGCAGGTGCTCGCCACCTACGCCCGGGCCCGTCAGGTGGAGACGGCTGGGGGACGCATCGAGATCGGCGGGGCGGTGGTGTTCGTCGTCGAGGTCCTCGACTTTCTTAGACTCTAGCCCTCTATAGTGGAGGCCATGCACCGCATCCTCGTGTTGATCGTGCTCTTTGGTCTGGCGCTGGCCGAAATCGGCAACGCGCCGGAGCGCTTTTACGCCATGCTCAACCTGGCCCCCGCCGACAAGCCGGTGGCCCTCGAGCAAGGCGTGCTGGCCACTGAAGTGCTCGGCGGCCAGCTCTACAAGGTCCGCTACGTGGGGCCCGAAGACGACGTCGCGACCCAGGGCAGGGTCATCGCCGCCGCACTCGGTGCCCCCAAGCTCAAGGACGCCTACGTCAAATGGTTCCGCGAAAACCGCGACGCCCTGGCCAAGGAGCCGCGCCCGGTCAAGGTGCAGCTTGGCGAGGCCCACGTCCTCACCCTCGCGATCCAAAAAGGCAAGGTCCTGATCGAGGTGACGCCCTTCGAAGTCCCGGAGTCGGCGTTCGGTAAACCCCGCCACGTCCTCGGTCACACGGGGCCGTTGATCCGGGAATATTCGGACTTTTACTGCCCCTACTGCCAACGCCTGGCGCGGACCGTGCTCCCCAAGCTCAAACGCACGCTCATCGACGCGGGGGTGGCCCGTTTCGAGTACCGCCACTTCCCCCTGGTCGAGATCCATCCCGACGCCTTTGAGGCCGCGCGGGCCTCGGAATGCGCCGCCGAACAGGGCAAGTTCTGGCCCTTCCACGATCGGCTCTTCGAACGCCTCTCCAAGAAGGAGGGGGCCAACTACCTGAAGATCGCCAAAGAGCTTCGCCTGGATGAGAAGCGCTTCGGGGCCTGCCTGACCTCGGACGCCTATCGGGAAGTGGTGCAAGCGATGCGCGACGAGGCCGAGCGCCTGGGCCTCCGCGGGACCCCCACGGTCTTCGTGGGGCCCTTCAAGCTCCCCAATCCCTTCGACCCCGAGGCCTACGTTCGCTACGCCGCGATGGCCGCGGCCAAGGCCCCGTGACCTACGGCGACCTCGCGCTCCTGGAGGACCAAAAGGGCCGCCGCTACCTGGTCGCCCTGCGTCCAGGGGGCCGCTTTTCCCATCACCGAGGTGCCGTGGATCACGACGCGATCATCGCCGCTGGTCCCGGAGGGGTGGTGCACACCCATCAGGGGGAGCCCCTCTACGTGTATCAGCCCACCTTGGAAGACTACGTCCTCCTGATGAAACGCGGCGCCACCGTCACTTATCCCAAGGACGCCGCGGCGATGGTGATGATGCTCGACCTCGCGCCGGGCATGCGGGTGCTCGAGGCCGGGAGTGGTTCCGGCGGGCTGGCCCTCTTCCTCTCCCGCGCGGTCGGGGAGCACGGTGAGGTGCACAGCTACGAGACCCGCCCCGCGTTCAAGGCCCGCGCGGAGGCCAACGTCGCGGCCTGGGGGGCGAAGAACGTGCGCTTTTTCCTCGGGGATCTGGCCGAGGTCGAGCTGCCCGAGGCGGCCTACGACGCCGTGGCCCTGGACATGATGGAACCCTGGAAGGTCCTCCCCAACGTGGCCCCCGCGCTTAAACCCGGGCGACCGCTGGTCCTCTACCTCCCCAACATTACCCAGGTCATCGAGGTCCTCAACGCCGTGCGCAACGAGGCCCTGCCCTTTCGCCAGACCCGCACCCTCGAGGTCCAGCACCGCACCTGGGACGTGCGCCCGCCGGTCGCCCACCCCGCCTTCCGCCAGATCGGGCACACCGCGTTTCTGCTCGAACTCCGAAAAACGCGCGACCCGTCCCGAGACGATGCCGCGGTAACTTGAAGGCGTGGAAGGCCTCCTCCTCCATCACGCCCTCGCCGAACTCCCTCCCCTGCCGGCCGCGACCAAGGGCTGGGGCTTTCCCGACGAGGGGACCGCGGTGCTCCGGCTGGAAAAGGGCCCGGACCTGGTGCTCCACTACCGGCCCCCGGACCCCTACCTGCGGCTGGAGCAAAGGAGGCCCGGGGGACCGCCGCAAACCCCTTTGCAGCGGTTTCTGGCCGCGCGGGTGCGGGGGCCCTTGCACGCCGCCGAGCAGCGGGACCTGGACCGGGTGGTGGTGCTGCGCTTTGGCGGCGCGTCGGGGTTCGTCGAGACGCCGCCGGTCAACCTGATCCTCGAGGCCACCGGCCGCAACGCCAACCTCATCGTCACCGATCTCGAGGGCCGCATCCTGGCCCTCGACCGCCCGGTGGACCGCAGCCAAAACCGCTTCCGCCAGCTCAAGGTGGGGCTGCCCTACACCCCGCCCCCGCCCTACACCAAGGCCGACCCGAGGCGCCTGGCCCTCGAGGACCTCGCACCCCTCCTCGGCCGTCCACCCACCGAGCTTCCCCGCGTCGTGGACGGCTTTGGCAAGAAGCTCACCGCCAAGGCCATCGCCCTCGCCGGGCTGGACCCGAACGCGCCCCTCGACGAGGCCGGCGCCCGGGCCTTGCTGCAAGCGATCCAGCGCCTGGTCCAAGAACCCGAGCTCGCCCGGGACCTCGAGGCAGACCTTTTGGCCCAAGCCGAAGCGCGCGCGCTCGAGGCCCTGCGCCGGCCGCTGCTGGAGGCGCTGGAAAAGGAGCGGCGGGCCCTGGAAAAACGTCGCGAGGACCACCTCAACAACATCGCCCGGGGCAAGGAGGCCGAACGCTACCGGCGCTTCGGGGAGCTGATCCTGGCCTTCGCCCACGAGATCCCGAAGGGGGCGGAGAAGGCCCGCCTCCTCGACTACCACACCGGCATAACCATCGAGGTCCCGCTCGACCCGCGCCTCTCCACGCAGAAGAACGCCGAGCGCTACTTTGAAAAGGCGAAGAAGCTCGCCGAGGGCGCGCGTCGAGCCGAGGCCCTCCTGGCCACCACCGAGGCCAACCTGCGCCGGGTCGAGAGCGAGCTCAACGCCCTGGCCAACGCCGACGCGAAAACGCTCAAGGCACGGCTCAAGGCGGCCCGCAAGGAAGGCCCCAGGATCGGCCAGCGGTTCGTCGCCCCCGGCGGGTTCGAGGTCTGGCTCGGCCGCAACGCCAAGGAGAACGCCGCGCTCTTGCGCCTGGCCCGGGCCGAGGACCTCTGGTTCCACGCCCAGGGTGCCCCGGGATCCCACGTCATCCTGCGCACCCAAGGAAAGCCCCCACCGCTCGAGGCCCTCCTCTTCGCGGCCCGCCTTGCCGCCTTTCACTCCCGCATGCGCGGGGAAAAGCACGCCCCCGTCGACTACACCAAGAAGAAGTTCGTGCGCCCCATCAAGAAGGGCCCGCCGGGGGCAGTCACCTACACCCAGGCCAAGACCCTCTTCGTCGATGCCGAACGGCCCGAATGACCCTATGGCATTGGCCCGCGCCCCGGCTAGAATAAGGGGCTGTGAAACGGACGATGTTCCACGCCAAAATCCACCGCGCGACGGTCACCCAGGCCGACCTCAACTACGTCGGTTCGATCACCGTCGACGCCGACCTGCTCGACGCCGCGGGTATCCTTCCCTTCGAACAGGTGGACGTCTACGACATCACCAACGGCGCCCGGCTCACGACCTACGCCCTGGCCGGAGAGCGCGGTTCGGGGGTGATCGGGATGAACGGCGCCGCGGCGCGCCTCGTTCAGCCCGGGGATCTGGTGATCATCGTCGCTTACGGCCTCTTCGACGAGGACGAGGCCCGCGCCCTCAAGCCGAAGGTGGTCCTCGTCGACGCGCACAACCGCATCCAAAAGGTCCAGGAAGGGTGAGCGCGCGGCTTCGCGACTACCTCGAACTGGTCCGTTTCGAGCACACCCTCTTCGCCCTTCCCTTTGCCTACGCGGGGATGCTGCTCGGCGCCCGGGGCTGGCCGGGGTTCGGGGTCTTTTTTTGGGTCACGGTGGCGATGGTCGGGGCGCGCACTGCGGCGATGGCCCTCAACCGGGTCATCGACGCCCAAATCGACGCCCTCAACCCGCGCACCCGAAACCGCCACCTCCCCCAGGGCAAGATCACGCCCCTCGAGGCGATCTTGCTGGCCGCGGTGGGCTTTCTCTTGCTGGCCCTGGCCGCCTTCAACCTCAATCCCCTGACCGCCGCGTTGCTGCCGGTGGCGGTCTTCTTCCTCACCGTCTACTCCTACACCAAGCGCTTCACCTGGACCTGCCATTACTGGCTGGGGCTGACCATCGGGGCCGCTGCCGCCGGGGGCTGGATCGCGGTCACCGGCCGCTTCGAGCCCGCCACCTACGCGCTCTGGGCCGCGGTGGGGCTTTGGATCGCCGGCTTCGACATCCTCTACGCCACTCAGGACGCCGCCTTCGACCGCAGCCACGGGGTGCAGGCGATCCCCGCCCGCTTCGGCCTCGAGGCCGCGCTGAAGATCGCCCGCGCGACCCACTTCCTGGCCTGGGTGATGTTCTTTTTGGTTGGCCGGCTGCTCGGCCTGGGGCTGGCCTACCACCTCGGGGTCCTCTTCGTGGGGCTGGTGCTCTTGTTCGAGCACCGGCTGGTGCGCCCCGATGACCTCTCCAAGGTGGACGTCGCCTTCTTTCAGGCCAACGTCGCGGTCAGCCTAGGGATGTTCTTCTTCATCCTCCTCGAGGTACTGCTTTAGGTAGGCGACGACCGCGTCGACGTCCGGTAGACGGTAGCGGGCGGCGGTCGGCCCCGGGCCCACCTTGATCGTCACCGCCCGCTCCAGCGCGCGGAACATCTCCTCGTCGGTGGCGTCGTCGCCGATCACGACGGGCGTGCGTTCGGGGTTCCGGGCAACGATCTCGCGGGCGATGCGCCCCTTGCCGAACCCCTTGGGCCGGATCTCGAGCACCTTCTTGCCCCAAAGGGCCTCGAGCCCCTCGGGCAGGGTGCTTGCCCAGCGACGCAGCGCGGCCTCGATCGCGGCTTCGTCCGGGGCCCCGCGGTAGTGCAGGGCGATCGCCAGGTCCTTGTCCTCGACGCGAAGGCCGGGGAAGCGGGGCAGGCCCTCGCGAACCAGTTCCAGGAGAAGGCGCTGATGCTCGGGGACCCGGGAGGTGCTCTGCCCCATCAGGGTGCCGGCCTCCATCCCGTGCACGCCAAAGGCCGGGAGGCCGGAAACCGGCAAGAGGCGCTCGAGGTCCCAAAGCCGCCGGCCGGTGACCAGGTAGACCGGGTACCGCCGGCTCAGCGCGATGAGCAGGGTGGGCACCTCGGGGTGCGGTCGCGCCGCCTCCGGTCGGGGCGCGATCGGGGCCAGGGTGCCGTCGTAGTCGAGGATGAAGAGGGGATCCTTGACCTTAGGAGGTTGCATCCAGGGCCTCCAAAAACCGCCGCGCCCAGTGGCGCACGTCGAGGGCCTTCACCCGGTGGATGAGGGCCGCTTTGCGCGCCTTGAGCGCGTCCTCGGGAAGCACCAGTGCCTCGGCGTAGGCCTCGGCCAGACCTTCCTCGTCGTAGGGGTTGACGAGCAGGGCCTCGGGTAGGTAGTCCGCGGCCCCGGCGAAGCGGCTCAACAGGGGAATCCCTCCGCCGACCAGGGCGAACTCCTGGGCCACGAGGTTCATGCCGTCGCGCAAGGGGGTCACCGCCGCGAAACGGGCGGCGCGGTAGTGGGCGACGAGCTCGACCCGGGAAAGGGCGGCGATGCGCAGCTCGAGCGCCCCCGGGAAGCGCCCTTTGAGCTCCCGGGCCAAGCGCCGCACCTCCTGCCGCAGCGCGCGGTACGCGGGGAGCCGCTCCCGGCTCGGGGAGAGCAAAAGCCGCATCCTCATCCGCGAGCGCAGACGGGGATGGCGCGCGAGGAACCTGCGAAAGGCCCGAAGCCGCTCGGGAATGCCCTTGGTGTAGTCGAGCCGGTCGGCGCCGACGAAGACCACCCGCCCACGATCGCCGGCCCGGATCCGCTCCGCCAAGGGCGCGGCGGCCTCGGCCTCGGCGAAGAGGCCCTCGGTGTCCAGGCCGATGGGAAAGACCCCGGTCTGCACCCGACGCGGGCCCACGCGGACTCCCGTCCCCTCGACGGCGAATCCCAAAGAGGCCGCGGTCTCCAGGAAAGCGCGGCGGTAGCCCTCGGTGTGAAAGCCAACGAGATCCGCCCCCAAGAGCCCCTCGAAGAGGGCGCGGGCCTCGGGCAGGGCGGCGTAGATCGCCCCGGGCGGCCAGGGCACGTGCCAGAAGACGCCGATCCGGGCCCCGGGGCGCAGGGCCCGGAGCCGCGCGGGCACCAGGGCCAGGTGGTAGTCGTGCACCCAGTAGCGCTCGGCGCCAAGGCCCGCGGCGCGCTCGGCGAAGCGCTGGTTCACCGCCTGGTAGTGGCGCCACCAGCGGCGCCGGTGCTCGAACTTGTCGAGCATCGCGTGCATCAGCGGCCAGAGCGCGCGGTTCGCAAAGCCCGCGTAGTAGCCCTGAACCTCGGCGGGGCTGAGCCCCACCCGCAAGACGCGCACCCCCTGGACCTCGAGCGCCACGTCGCCGCCGCCCGGGTTCCAGGCCACCCAGGTCCCCCCGATCGCCTTGAGCGCCGGGAAGAGGGCCGCCGCGAGCCCCCCTACGGAGACCTCGTAGCGGTCCCCGACGCGGCGCACCGGCTCACGGTTGGCAAGGACGACGAGGCCCATGCCCCAAGCCTAAACGAAAACGCGGCCCGCAGGCCGCCTTAGTCTCCGTCCGCCTTGGATGCTGTCTCGCCGCTCTTTTGCGCTTCCCCACCCTTTTGGCGGTAGTCGGTGACGTGCCAGCCCGAGCCCTTGAAGACGATCGCCGGCGGGGTGATGATCCGCTTCAAGGGCTCCCCGGTCTCGGGGTGCACCTCCAGCGGCGCGTCGTGAAAGCCCTGCTCGAACTCGTAGAGGTTTCCGCTCTTCAAGCCCTTGTAGACGTAGACCGGCATATCTCCTGCATTTTGACACTTAAGTTTTGAGAGTGTCAAGAGGCTATACTCGAGGGCGTGGACAAGCGCGCCCTGCGCCGGCAGGCCAAGGCCCTGCGAAGGACGCTGGACCTTTCGCGCCTGGCCGCGGCGGTCCGACCCCGCCTCGCGGCGGCGCTCGCCGGACGCCGCCACGTCCTCCTCTACGCCCCCCTCCCCCACGAGCTCGACCTGCTGGGCCTGATCGAGCTGATGCCCAAGACCCGCTTCTATCTCCCCAAGGTCCACGGCAAGGCGCTCGGCGTGCATCCGCTGGGTCCGCTGCGGCCCGGGGCGTTTGGGGTGCTCGAACCCGAGACCCCCGCGGTCGCCCCGGGCCTCCTGGACGCGGTCGTCGTCCCCGGCCTGGCCTTCGACGAGGCGGGGTACCGCCTGGGGCACGGCAAGGGGTTCTACGACCGCTTCCTCGCGGGCCTTGGCCCCGAGGTCCTGACCGTCGGGGCGGTCCCCGAAGCCCTCCTCTACCCCAGGCTGCCCCGGGATCTCTGGGACCGGCCCGTCAACCTGATCGTGACCGAAGCCCGGACCCTAGAGCCGGGCGTGCCGGGGGCGTAGCACCCCACCCTTGAGCAGTCCCCAGCCTAGGGGAAAGCGCTCAACGGTGACCAGGTACCAGCCGTCCTCTCCCGAAAACGGCACCGGCTCGCCCTGGACGAAGCGCATCGGTTCGGGGGCGTCGGCCGAAAAACGCGCGATTGGCCCGGCGTCCCCGGTCTCCAACGCATGGGCCAGGGCCTTGGCCGGCACGAAGCGCCGCTTCTTGGCCTGGCCAAGGTAAAGCCCAGGGGCGGGCGCGCGTACCCCGGCCAGGTCCGGCAGGTCCGGGGGCAGCAGGTAGATGTGGCCGTCGCGTTCCCAAAGCGGCCCCGGCAGGGGCCGGCGGACGTGGGCCTCCCAGAACGCGCGCAGCGCGGCGAGCGCCTCCTGCTTGGGCCTTGGCGGCGTCAGCCTGGGGGGCGAACCGGCAACGCCCTCCACGCGGGTGAGCTTGGCGATGAAATGACCCTCGCCGCGCAGCCGGTGGGGCCAGAGTCGGGCGGTCTTCTCGAGCCTGGGATCACCACCCCCCCAATCCGGCACCCCGGGGGCAAAGCTCGGATGGATCCGCGCATCCAGCACGTCGAACTCCGGATGCCGCGCCAGGAAGGCCCCCACGACCCCTTCGTTCTCCTCCGGGGAAAAGGTGCAGGTCGAGTAGACCAACACCCCGCCCGGGGCCACCAGCCGCGCCGCGGCATCGATCAGGCCGGCCTGCACCCCGGCCATGCGCGCGGGCGCGCCGGGCCCCCAGTGGGCGGCGACCGCAGGGTCCTTCCGGAACATCCCCTCCCCCGAACAGGGGGCGTCGAGCAGGACCCGATCGAAGCTCGCTCCCCAGCGCGCCGCCAGCCGCTCGACCGGGGCGCCGACGACCGCGAGCCTCGCCCCCCAGCGCTCGACGTTCTCCAAGAGCCCCCGGGCGCGCTTTTTGTCCACCTCGTTGGCGATCAAGAGCCCCTCGCCCCGCATGCGCGCGGCGAGGTGGGTGGTCTTTCCTCCAGGGGCGGCGGCGAGGTCCAACACCCGCTCCCCGGGTTGCGGGTCGAGCGCCACCCCGACGGCCATCGCCGAGGGTTCCTGGATGTAGTAGAGCCCGGCGTAGAAGTAGGGGTGGGGACCGGGGCGGGCGTCCTCGGGGTAGTAGAACCCCTCCGGGCACCAGGGGACGGGCTCGAGCGGCCAGGGGCTTTTCGCGCGAAAGGCCTCGGGGTTGAGCTTCAGGGTGTTCACCCTGAGTCCCCGGGCGGGAGGCTGGCCGGTCAGGCTCTTGAGAAAACGCGCGAACTCCTCCTTCCCCAGACGTTCGGCCATGCGCTTTAGAAAGGGCTCGGGAAGGGGCACGGGGCCATGGTATATCATGGCGCCGATGAAGCTGCGCCTGCACCGGGATCCGCTCTATCTGGCCCGCGTCGACGCCCTGCCCGAGGCCGCGCTGGGAAGCCCCTTCTTTGCCTACCTCGAGGCCAACGGGTCCCGTAGCGCGGTCCTCCCCGAGGCCCTGGTGGACCAGGCCCGCGAGGCCGAGGGGCCGTTCGTCCTCTTTGAGCTCGAGGGCCCGGTTCCCCTGGAGGCGATCGGCATCCTCGGCCGCATCGGAAGCGCCCTGGCCGAGGTCGGGGTGAGCATCTTCGCCTACTCGGGCTTCGACACCGACTACATCCTGGTGCGCCAGGCCAACGCCGCGCTGGCCAAACGCGCCCTTAGGGAAGCGGGGTTCGAGGTCCTGGAATGATCGTGGGCGTGGGCGTGGACCTGGTGGAGATCGCGCGCATCCGGGCAGCGCACGCCCGGCTCGGTGACCGCTTCTTGCGCCGCGTCTTCTTCGCCGAGGAGCTCGACGACGCGCTACGCCACGCCGACCCCTACCCCTCCCTCGCCGCCCGCTTCGCCGCCAAGGAGGCCTTCGTCAAGGCCTGGCCCGGCGCCGTGCGGATCACCGAGGTGGGGGCCGCGGGCCGACCGCCGCGCCTCCTCTTGGCTCCGAGGCTTAAGAAGGACCTCGAGGGCCGGGGGCTTTCGGCCCACGTCTCCCTCAGCCACGAGCACACCCACGCGGTGGCGGTGGTGGTCCTGGAGCGAGCCTAGCGGCTACTCGGCCCAGCTACGGGCCAAGATCCAGCGCAGCATCGCCTCGAGCCGGTCCTCGGGAAGACGGGCACGGTCAAAGGCAGGCATCGCCATGGGAATTCCGCGCGCGGTCGTCGCCCCCTTTTCCACCCACTTCCCCTGGCTGCCCTTGCGCACGCTGGCTTTGAGCTCCGAAAGCGCGTCGGGGCGGCCGGCGTAGCGCGCGGCGATCGCCTCGAAGCTGGGCCCCAAAAGGGGGTTGCTGATGTCGTGACAGTTGGTGCAACCGTAGGTGTGGAAGAACCCCTTGACCTCCTCCGGGGTGTACGCGGTCGCGGGGGCGGGGGGCTTGCGCAAGAGAAGGTAGGCCACGGCAGCCAGAACGAGCACTGCCGCGGCGAGGACGAGGAGCTTGGGGTTGGCCGGTCTCAGCATCCTAGAAGTCCTTTCGCTCGAAGGTGCGCCGGGCAAAGAACGCCGGCAGCGTGGCCCAGACGAACAGGGCCACCACCGCCACCGCGCTGCCCAGCGCGGTGCCCAAAAACTTCTTGAAGAGCGCCCCGGTGTAGCCCATCAACGCCGCGGTGTCGAGGTGCAAAAGGACCAGCACCCGCCCCAGGTCCACCGGGTTCAGCATCGAAAACCCGATCACCCAGGGATCGATCGGGTAGGCCTGGGCGAGAATGATGAAAAAGAGCAGCAGGCCATCGTAAACGAAGGTCAGGAGGAACCACAGGCTGATCGCGTACCCCAGCGCGCGAACCCGCTCTTCCTCGCGCACCCCGAACCAAAGCGCGAGGCTCAAAAAGACCAGGGTGATCGCCACCCCCACCCCGAGCATGACCAGCAAGGTGGGCCAGTCCACCGCTCCGAAGAAGCTGTAGATCAAAAAGGGCAGCCCCGCACCGAGCAAAAAGGCCCCGCTCAACGCCACGCCAAGGCCAAAGAGCTGACCGCGGAAGACCGCCGCCCGGGGGACCGGCTGGGTGAGGACGAGCAGCGCAAAGTCCCGGTTGGCGTAGTGGTACATCAGCCCGAGGATCAGGCTCACCAGGGGCACGACCAAAATCACCAGGTTCAGGACGCTGACCACGGCCTGGGTGGGGTCGCTGCCAAAGAGCAGGAGCCCCCCCACCATCAACGCGGTGAGCAGGGCGTAGCCAAGCACCCAGCGGCTGCGGATCAAATCGAAGAGGGTGTACTTGAAAATCTTGTAGGCCGCGCCCCTCATGCCTCCTCCATCATCCGCGCCACCGCACGCTCGAGCCGCGCCTCCCCGGTCCGCTCGCGGAGGGCCTCGACGGGGCCGGCGAAGATCACCCGACCTTCGAGCAGGAAGACGATCCGCTCCGCCAGCTCCTCGAGCTCGCTCATCACGTGCGAGGTGAGGATCACCGCCTTGCCCCGCTCTCGTTCCTCCTTCACCAGGTCCTTGAACCGGCTCGAGGCCAGGGGGTCGAGCCCTGCGGTGGGCTCGTCGAGGATCAGGACCTCGGGGTCGAACAAGAACGCGATCACCGCGGAGAGCTTTTGCCGGGTGCCCCCCGAGAGGTAGCGGGTGGGCCGGTCGAGGTGAGGGGCCAGGCCGAAGCGCTCGATCAGCTGCGCCAGGCGCTGTTCAGGCTTGGCCCGCAGCTCTTCGATCCAGCGCAGGACCTCGCGTGCGGTGACGTTCTCCGGGAAACGGGGGTCCTGGGGCATGTAGCCGATCCGCTCCCGCACCCGGGGGTTGTTCGTGGCCGGCTGGCCCAGGACCTCGATGCGCCCGGCGTCGGGGAGGACCAGGCCGAGGATGCTCTTCATCAACGTCGTCTTGCCCGAGGCGTTGGGGCCGACGACCGCGGTCACCGCGCCGGGCGGGAACTCGGCGCTCACCCCCTTCAGGACCTCTAGGGGGCCGAATCGTTTGGTGAGGGCTTCAACGCGGACCATTGGATCTTGAACATCAAAGGTTGATCGTCCTCGATGGCCTTGGGCGAAAAGACGGGAAAGATCTTCTCCGCCCGGTCTAGGAGCCGCACCAGGGGGCTGTGCAAGAGCACCAGCGCCTGGGGATAGTCTTCCACGATCAGCGAGAAAAGTCGAACCGGACGGTAGGGAACGTCGCCGATGCCGTCCTTGTTCAGGTCGTAGCCTTCGTACTTGTCCCAGTAGTTCTTGAGGTAGGCATTGTAGGACTTGGTGGAGTTGGTGGTGACGTCGAAGGTGTTGCCGATGAAGTTGTTGTACATGAAGAGCATGCCCATCGAGTTGGCGAAGACGCGCATGCCGTAGCCGTTTTGCAGGAAGTCGTTGCCCCAAACCGTGGTGCGGTTCGAGCCGTCGGCGTAGAGCCCGACGCTGTTCCGGAAAAAGACGTTGCGACGAATGTCCGAGTCGTCGATGTCCTTGAGCAAGAGCCCGTAGGAGGCCCCGCCCCAGTTGTACTCGAAGCGGTTGTGCTCCATGCGGGTATGCTTGGAGTACATCACCGCGACCCCCGCTCCGGAGCGGCGAAAGACGTTGTGCTCGAAGACGTTGTTCTCGCTGAACATAAAGTGCAGGCCGTAGCGGACGTGGTCCTCGCTGACGTTCTCCACGATCCGGCTGTCGCGGACGAACTCCAGGTAGATGCCGTCGCGGTGGCCGGCGATATGGTTGCCGACGATCTGCACGTCGTAGGAGTTCCAAAGATGGATGCCGTTGCCGGAGTAGTTCTCGTTCTCGGCGTTGGAGACGATCTCGTTGTTGCGGATCATGCAGTGCGCCGAGCGCTCCAGATAGATCGCGAAGAAGTTGTAGAGAAAGCGGTTGTTCTCGATGACGCAGCCGTTGACCTCGCGCATCTTGACCGCGGCCTGGTCCTCGACGAAGTTCACCCCCGAGCCGCGGAACTCGAGGCCCCGGATCTGCACCCCGTCGGCGGTCACCAGGAGGATCTCGTACTTGCCCTCCCCGTCGATGACCGGATACCCCCTGCCCTCGAGGCTTACGCGTTTGTCGAGGGTCAAGGGGCCCTCGCGGTAGGGGCCCCCTTCGATCAGGATCGTGTCCCCGTCCTCCGCGAGGGCGAAGGCGGTCTTTAGGGTGCGCACCTCGCAGCTCGGGCAGACGTGCACCACCTTGGCCAGGGCCAGGCCAAAGAAGAGCCAGGAGAGGAGCAGGAGGCTACGGCGCATTGCGGGGGCGGATGAACTTGTTGACGTTCTCGGGGTTGAAGCCGGACTCGCGGATGACGTTGGGGAGGTCCTTCCAAAGGAGCTCGAGGCCGTCGTACTTGGCCTTGAAGGCCTCGAGCTCCTTCTTGCTGGCAAAGGCGGTGATCCCCAGGCTCATCGGACTCCTCAGGCCCACGCTCTGCAGGTAGTAGGCGCTCTCCGCGGGAATCAGCGTCCCCGGACGGGCGAAATCGGTCACGTAGGCCTGGGCGACGTTCTCGGGCCCCACGTCGTAGATCATGAAGGCCACCATGCACTCGACCGAATCGAACTTGTAGACCTTGCCCTTCTTGGTGATCAGCTCCGCTCCGTAGCGGGGGTCGGCGATGATCATCTTGCAAAAGGCGCAGATGTCCTGTCCGTACTCGATCGGCACCGGCCCCTTGGGGGCACACCCGGCGAGGGAGAAGATCAGCAGCAAAAGGAGCCCGAGGCGTCGCATCCCCTCCATCTTAAGCACGTTGCTTGAGCGCCGGCCAGGCCACGATCAGCGCGATCAGGGCCACCACAAAGCCCGCCAAGAGCACCCAGAACCCTTCGGCGGGGTGAGAGGCGATCAGGAAGTTCATGAACTGCTTGGTACCCCACATCGGCGGGACGTAGCCCTCGATGCGGATCGGAGCCCGGGGGTCGACGGTGTGGCCGAACTGCCAAAGCCGGTAGTAGAAGTCGATGAGGCCGAAGGCCGCGAAGACGATGTAGTAGCCGAACCACCAGAGGAAGCCGCGCACCGTCCCCACCAGGGCCACCCAAAGCCCCCAGATCGCCAGGATCGCGGTCATCACCGGCAGGACCTTGAACTCCCAGTACATCTCCGGCTTGATCTGCATGAACCCCACGTAGTGGTTGAGGTCGTTGATGATGTCGACCTTGCCGGTGAGCTTGTAGAGCCAGATGTACATGTCCAGGCCCTCGGGGTACTGGGGGGCCTCGAGATGGTAGGTCCAGAGCGGGAAGAAGAACGCCGCAATCGCGATCAACGCGCTGATGGCGACGAGCAACCGGGCGACGAGCGGAAGCTTGTTCTGTTTCGCTTGCATGCTCACCCTCCTCGCGTTCCATCTTTAGGCAAAAGGCCGGGGCAGGATGTCCCACCCCGGCCTCCCGAGCCGTACGGCCTACTCAACCGTCCACTTACCCTCGCGACCGCCGCCGCGCCAGATCATCGGCGGGTTGGCGTCGGCCGGGGAGACCCGCACGTAGCCCTGCATCTCCTGGTGCAGCGCCGAGCAGAAGTCGGTGCAGTAGAAGGGGAAGACGCCAGGCTTCTCGGGCTTCCAGACCAGGGTCAGGGTCTGGCCGGGCATGATCAGCAGGTTGGGCATGTCCGCGCCGTAGACCGCGAAGCCGTGCGGGATGTCCCAGTCCTGCTCGAGGTTGGTGACGTGGAAGTAGACGGTGTCGCCGACCTTGACACCCTCGATGTTGTCGGGCACGAAGTGCGAGCGAATCGCGGTCATGTAGACGTGCACCTCGTTGCCCTTACGCACGATCTTGACGTCCTTCTCGCTCTTGGTCGCGTAGGGGTGCTCGTTCTCCTTGAGGTTGTAGATCTTGGCCTGCTTGTCCTTGATCAGGTCCGCGGGCAGCCCCTGGGCGTAGTGCGGCTCGCCGAGGGTGGGGAAGTCGAGCAGCAGCTGCATCTTGTCGCCGCTGATGTCGATCAGCTGGGCGGACTGGTTGAGCTCGGGGCCGGTGGGCAGATAGCGGTCCTTGGTGATCTTGTTCATCGCCAGGAGGTACTTGCCCCAGGGCTTCGCCGAGTCGCCGCCCGGGATCATCAGGTGACCGATCGAGTAGTAGACCGGGATGCGGTCGACGATCTCGCCGGTCTCCCACTTCCACTTCACGACCTCGGAGCTGATGAAGCAGGAGGTGTAGGCGTAGCCCTTGCCGTCGGACTCGGTGTGCAAGGGGCCGAGGCAGATGTTCTTGACGTGGTGGTCGACGACCGCGTCGTAGTCGAGGATGGGGATGCCGTAGGCGTCGCCGGCGAACTTCTTCTCCTCGATGGCCTTGAGCATCTTCTCGAAGGAGTGCACGGCCATCGTCGCGGAGAGCTTGCCGTTACCCAGGATGAAGCGGCCGTCGGGGCTCACGTCCACGCCGTGGGGCGACTTGGGCGTGGGGATGAAGTAGACGACGCCAGGGCACTGCTCGGGCTTGATGACCTTCTCCTCCTTGATGATCTCGGAGAAGGCCATGTGCTTCTTCTCGTCGAACCAGTTGTGGGCGTAGGGGGTGTTCCAGGTCTCGTACTTGCCCTCCTTGACGCACTCCTCGGCCCGCTTCCAGTTCACCGCGGCGATGAAGTCCTTGTCATGCTGGGAGGCGTTGATCTCGAGGAGGGTGTGGGCTTCCTCGGTGTTGTAGGAGGTGAAGAAGCACCAGTCATGCGAGGGCCCCTTGCCGCAGTGGGCCAAGTCGTAGTCGTAGCCGGGCACCAGGATCTGGAAGGCCAGGCTCATGCGGCCGCTCTCGGGATCAACCTTGATGAAGGAGAGGGTGCCCTTGAAGTTCCCCTTGTACTGATCGATGGGGATGTCCTTTTGCGGCAGCGGGACCGAGAAGCGGGTACCGGCGGTGATGTACTCGGTGTTCTCGGTGACGAACGAGCTCGGGTGGTTGCCCGCCGAGTTGGGGATCTCGATGATCTCCGCGGTCTCCATGTACTTGAGGTCGAGGCGGGCAATCCGTGGCGTGTTGTTGGCGTTGATGAAGAGCCAGCGGCCGTCGGGGACCCCGTTGGTTTGCGAGAGCTCGGGGTGGTGGGTGTCGTCCCAGGGGATGAAGCCGTGGGAGGTCATCAGCAGCGGCTTGGTCTCCGGGGAGAAACCGTAGCCGTTGCGGGGGTTGACCGAGAAGACGCCCACGTTCTTCAAGACGCGCCCGGAGGGAAGCCCGACCACCGAGAGCTGCCCGTTGAAGCCGCCGGAGAGGAAAGCGTAGAACTCGTCGTACTCACCGGGCGGCACGTAGACCTTCTGCGCCGCGTCCTTGGCGAGCTTGCTCGCGACCTTCTTCGCGCCAAAGGCGACGAAGGCCAGCACCGCGAGCGCTGCCATGAGAAAGGCTAACCTGACCCGTCCTTTGTTCATCTTCCCACTCCTCCCTTCGGGCCTTTGGCCCTAATGGTTCACATCTAAGGTAGCCAAAGGGGCATAGGGCGTTTGTCCCGAAAACGCCGAGGGAGGGCCGAAAATCGGCCCTCCCTCGGCGTTGGCGCGTGGTCTACTTGACCTCTTCCCGCCCCGTCGCGTCAATGTAGCGCAGGTACTCGAGGATCGCGCGGAAGTCCTCCTCGGTCAGGTCCGGGGAGGTGCGCATGATCGTGTAGTACTGCATCAAGAGCGCCTTGGCGATGGGGTCGTTCATCACCATCTCCTGGGTGTTCACGAAGAGGTTCATGATCCACTCGGGGCTGCGTGCCAGGGTCACCCCTTTGAGCGGCGGGCCAACATAGCGCTCGTTGATCTTGTGGCAGGCCGAGCAGTACTGCTCGAAGAGCGCCGCACCCTTCTTCGCCAGCTCCTTGTCCACGCAAGGCTCGAGCTTCAGGGTCTTCTCCGCGTAGGGGCCGATGCCCTTGGGCAGGCCCGGCGGCGGCATCTTGGCCGGGATCTCGCACTCGGCGGCGAGCCCAACGGCGAACGCCAGCGTCAAGAGAACCGCGAACACCTTCTTCACTGCCTCACCTCCGCCCTCACGATACCCGGGAAAACCCGACCTGGACCAGGTTGTTTTGTCCCGAAAGCTGATAGCCTAGACGGGATGCTGGAGCGGCTCGAGGTGCGAAACCTCGCGGTCATCGAGGCCGCTGAGCTCGAGTTCTCCCCCGGGCTGAACGTCCTCACCGGGGAGACCGGAGCCGGGAAATCGCTGCTCGTCGACGCCCTGGCGCTCCTGCTCGGCGCCAAGGCCGACCGCGCCGCGATCCCTCCGGAAAGGACCGCGCTGGTCACCGCCTGGATCGACGGCAAGGCCTACAGCCGCAGGCTGGGAGGCCGCAGCATCCCGCGCATCGAGGGCGAGGTGGTGACCCTGGAAGAGCTCGCCAAGGCGGTGCGCGGCCACATCGCGCTGCACGCCCAGCACGCCGCCCATACCCTGACCCGGCCCGCCGCCCAGCGGCGGCTGGTGGACGCGCTGGTGCCGGAGCAGGTGCGCCATGCCTACGCGGCCGCCTACGCCGAACACCGGCGCCTTAAAGAAGCCTTGGCGGCGCTCAAACAGGCCGCCCGCGACCGCGCCCAGCGGCTCGACCTGCTACGCTTTCAGGTCGCCGAGATCGAGGCCGCGGCGCTTGCGCCGGACGAGGAGGAAGCCCTCCGCGCCGAGCGCGAACGGCTGCGCAACGTCGAGGGCCTGCGCGAGCGCCTCGCGGAGGCCATCGAGCTCCTCGGCGGCGAGGGGGACGCCCGGGGCGCGGTGGGCCGGGCCGCCGCGCGGGTCGAGGCCGCCGCCCGCCTGGACGCGACGCTGGCCTCCCTGGCCGAGGAGCTCGGGGGGCTCGAGGCCGCCCTCGACGGGGTGCTCGCCGAGCTCGAGCGCCGGATGGCGACGCTCGAGGCCGACCCCGAGCGGTTGCAGGTTGTGGAGGACCGGCTCGCCGAGATCGAGCGCCTCAAGCGCAAGTACGGCGACAGCGTTGAGGAGGTCCTCGCCTATCTGGCCTCGGCCAGGGACGAGCTGGCGGCACTTGAGAACGCCGAGGACGAGGCGGCGACGCTGGCGGCGGCCCTGGCCGAGGCCGAACGCCGCCTGGCTGAGGCGGCCGGGGCGCTGAGCGAGGCCCGGCGCAAGGCCAAGGCCCGGCTCGAGGCCGGGGTCCGCGCCGAGCTCAAGGCACTGGCCCTGCCCGAAGCGCGCCTTGAGGTGCGCCTTTCCCCCCTCCCCGAACCCGGGCCCCACGGCGCGGAGGAGATCCGCCTCTTCTTCACCGCCAACCCCGACCTCCCCCCCGCCCCGCTGGAGAAGGCCGCGTCCGGCGGCGAGCTCTCCCGCACCCTCCTGGCACTGCTCCTGACCAGCGGCCTGCGCGCGGAGACCGTCGTCCTCGACGAGATCGACGCCGGGCTCGGGGGCGAGGCCGCCCGCGCCCTCGCCGAGCGGCTCGCCCGGCTGGGCGAGCGCCACCAGGTCCTCGTCGTCACCCACCTGCCCCAGGTCGCGGCTCGCGCCAGGACCCACTACCGGGTGAAAAAAGAGGGCGGGCGGGCCACGGTGGAACGCCTCTCGGAAGCCGAGCGCACCCGGGAGATCGCCCGCATGCTCTCCGGCACCTACAGCGAGGAAGCCCTGCGGCACGCGGCCACCCTGCTCGACGAGGGCTAGCGGTCGCGCCGGGCGAAGACCCAGCCGGAGACCCCGTAGAAGAAGAGGTAGCTGAGCAAAAAGCTCAGAAAAAGCGGCAGGTACCCGACCCCTCCCAGGAGCTTGTCCAGCAGGTAGCCGACCGGCCCCACCAGCACCGGGGTGTGCAGCGCGTGCAGGAGGCTCACCCGCAAGATCTCCATGGGGTTTAAAAAGAGCACCGCGGTCAAAAACCCCTCCAAGGGGTAGTCGCGAAAGGCCACCGCGATCGCGATCGCCGCGGGATCGTAGGCCAGGACCAAGAGCCCCCAAAAGAAGAGCCCAAGCCCCAGGGCCCGGCCGGGCTCGAGGGTCCAGGCCCCGGCCAGCGCCGCCACCCCCACCCAGAACGCGAGCACCAGCACCAGCGCGGCGAGCAGCCAGAGCGCCCCGCCCGGGGAGAGGCCGAGCACCGCGGCCGCCAGCCCCCCGCCGAGGAGAAAGGGAAACAGAAAGCCCAGCAAGACGCCGATCGCCGCTCCCAGGTAAAGCCGGGCCGCGGGCCGGGGCATCGCCGCCCAGAAGGCCCACTCCTCGCGCCCCGACAAAAGCGGCGCCGAAAGCGCCAGCACCGCCGGGGGGACGAAGAGGAGCATCAGCCCGTAGACGCTGAGGATCGCCACCCCCTCGGGCCGGCCGCGGAAGGCCAGGGCCAGGAAGAAGAGCGCAAGCCCGAGCCCCCAGGCCCAGGGGTTGCGCAGCACCTCACGGGAGAAGAGCAGGCCGAAGTCGCGCATGCCTAGATCGCCGGCACCCAGGGGTGGGTCTTGCCTTCCTCGAGTAGCTCGGCCCAGGTCAGAAAGCGGGCCCCTTTCAGGCGGCGTTTTTCGACGAAGGCCTCGGCCGCCTCACGGCTGGAAAAGGCCGCCAGCCCGCCCCCCATCGGGGTGCGGATGCGCCGGTGGTGGACGATGACCGCCGACTCGGCGGGTATCAAGACCGGGGCGCTGGGCTTGGACCGGGCGTAGTCCGCGAGGTACCACGCCTTCGGCTCGACCCGCACCGTGGGGCCGTAGGCGGCGTAGCCGTTGACGTGGTCGGCGAGACACTCGATCGCGTCGTAGTTGTAGGATTTGCCGGTCTTGACGATGACCTGGGCGACGAAGCGGCCATCGATCACGGTCATGAAGCAGTAGGGGCAGACGTCGACCCCGATCCGCACCGGCCGGGGCTTGGCCACCCCGCGGAAGGCGTAGGGCACCGCGAAGAAGGCCAGGGCCTTGATCAGCTGACGGCGGGTCATCGCACCTCCATAGCAAGCTTAACCCCCGGGCATGCCCGGGGGTGCGGGGTTAGAGCAGTCCGGTGTGCTTGGCCAAGAGCGGGACCAGGTTGACCTCGGGAAGGGGCTTGAGGTCCCAGAGCTCGGACCAGGGGAGGATGTGGAAGCGCCCGATCTTGGCGAGCCGCTTGCGCACCCCGGCCGAGGCCTCGGCGGGGGTTTCGGTGGCTACCAGGTGGGCCATCATCGTGGTCTTGAGGTTTTGCCCCCAGACGTAAGTGGCCTCGCGGGCCGGGATCAACCCCTTGGGCGTGCAGGGGACCTTGGTCATGTCCACCGCCATCACGTAGAAGGTCGCGCCGTCTCCGTCCTCGATGCCCTTGGCATAGGCGTAGTTGACCATACAGGCGATGGACTCAAAGTGCAGGGCCTTGCCGTCGGCGAAGGCGATCTGCGCGTAGGTCCGCTCGAAGAACCCGGGCGGGAAGGTCTTGCCCTTCATGCCCCCGGGCGGGGTCTTGATCGGCATGTTGCAAAACGCGCAGCGCCCCGTTTCCCAGGGGATGGGGGCCGCGGGCACCTTGCCCTGCTTCACCACCCGGCTCGCACCGGCCTCGGCGAAGGCCCGGGGCGCCAGGGCCAGCGCCCCGCCCACCGTGCCGAGGATCTTGAGGACCTCACGCCTGTTCTTCCTCATAGAGCACCTCCCTTAACACGTCCACGGGCTCGCGCACCACGCGCGTGCCCGGCAGGACCTCGTCCAGCCGCCGGCCATCCGGCAAACGATAGGTGTAGAGCTTGTCCACCGGCCCGCGCCAGCGCACCCGCCCCGCGGAAAGGAGCAACGCCTCGTCGGCGAGGGCCTCGACCTCGTCCGGGCGGTGGGCGCTGACGATCAGCATCCCCCCGCGCCCGCGGTGCTCCCTGGCCCACTCGATCAGCCGCGCCAGCCCCCCGGGGTCGAGGGCGCTGGCCGGTTCGTCGAGCAGCCAGAGCCGTTTATCTCCCATCAGGCCGGCGGCCAGGGCCAGGCGCTGGCGCAACCCGCCTGAAAGCGCGCCCACCGGTTTCTTGAGGTGCTGGGCGAGGCCCATCCGCTCTACCGCCTCGTCGCATTCGCCCGAGCCGGTGCCGGAGAGCCGGGCCGCGGCCTCGAGCACCTCGCGCACCTTGAGGTGCAGGGGAAAGGCGATCTGCTGCGGCACGTAGGCGCGAAGGCGGGCCGCTTCCAACGAACGCGGAGGATACCCGAAGACCGAGACCCGACCGGCGTCGGGTTTGAGCCGCCCCACGATCAGGTTCAAGAGCGTCGTCTTCCCTGCCCCGTTCGGCCCCACCAGGGCCAAGGCCCCCTGCTCCAGGCGAAAGCTCACCTCCTTGAGGCGGCCCCGCTTGTTAACGCTTACGACCTCAACCATAGCCCTCCCATCAGCGCCAGCCCGGCGAGCGCCAGCGGCCAGATGGCGGTCGCGCCGGCGGTCTCGACACGCAGAATCCGGGGTTGGGGGTCGACCAGGGACAGGAGCCGCAAACCGGGCACCTTCTGCTCGGCCTCCTCCCAGAGCTTGACCCCGGGGCTAAAGGCGAAGAGCGAAAGATCGAGCATGCGCGAGGCCAGGAGCGCGTAGCTCGAGGACGGCATGTAGGGCACGTCGGAGACCCCATCCCCGTCGAGGTCGAGGGGGGAGGCGCGGTCGAAGGCGTTGCCGAGAAGGCGCACCTTGGCCTCGGGGTCGTCGACCGCCAGGTCGTAGACGTTGCCGACGAAACGGTTCTCGCGGAAGAGCGCGGCGCTCGAGACCTTGTTCGTTTCCCGCAAGACGAGCACGCCGAACCCGTTTTGCACGACGTCGTTGTCGCGGAAGGTGTCCTCGAGCGCGGAAACCACCAGGATACCAACGTTGTTGCCGCGGATCTCGTTGTGCTCGAAGACGCTCTCGTGCTGCTCCTGGGAGAGCAGGCCGAAGGCCAGCGGCCCGACGTGGCCCTCGAAGCGGTTGTCGTGGACGTGGACCCGCCGCCCGTACATCACCGCCGAGCCCACCCGGCCTTCCTTGGCGACGTTGCCGTAGACCTCGACGTCCTTGGAGAACATCAGGTGGTAGCCGTAGCGAAAGGAATGAAGCAGGACGTTGTTCCGGACCACGCTCCGGTCGGTGCGCTCCATGTAGAGGTTGTCGAGGAACCGCGAAAGCCGGTTGTCCTCCACCAACGCGCCGGGGCATTCGTAAAGGGTGATGCCCGGACCTTTGCGGTTGCCCACGGCCTCGACCCCGCGAACCACCAGGCCCGGGGCCTCCTCCGCGCGCACCGCGGTGATCACCCCCTCGGCCCGAAGCCCGTCGACCACGCAACCCTGGCACTCGACGAGGTCGACCGCGCTGTCGGGGTCGTAGAAGTCCGCGTTGGGGCCGGTGTTTCGCACCACCAGGCGCTCGAGGCGGATCCGCTCGCCGCTGACCACCACCCCGTGACCCTTACCGCCGGCGTCGATAACCGCCCCGGGTTCGGCGCGAAGGGTCAGGTCGCGCCCCTGCAGCTCCAGCGGCGGGTGCACCCCGGCCTTCAGGACCAGCTCGGTCCCCGGGGGCAGGGCCTGGGGCACGGGCTGGCCGGGCAGCAAAACGAGCGCGGCCAGGAACCACATACCAGTGCGTTATAAGCGAAATGAGAAACGCTTACAACATCAGAACTTTTCTTAGGTGCCGAGACCCGTGTGGTAGAGGGTCGCGTAGCGCAAGAGCTCTTGGGCGTTCTTCAGGCCCAGCTTGAACATCGCGTGGCGGCGGTGGGTGTAGACGGTCTTCTCGTCGATCCCCAACCGCTCGGCGATCTCGGCGGTGCTCAGCCCCTCCCCGAGCAGGAGCAAGACCGAGCGCTCCATCGGGGAAAGCCGCTCGTGGGGGGGTCCCTCGATCGGACGAAGCCCCCTCAAGGCCTCGACGAGCTGTTCCGGCGGAGCGTTCTTGGAGAGAAAAGCGCTCGCCCCGAGCTCCCGCGCCCGGGCCCGGAAGGCGGGTTCGTCGTAGGCGGTGAGGATGATCACCGGAAGGTCGGGAAAGCGCTCGGAGAGCTCGGCCAAAAAGCCCAGCCCGGGCTTGCCCGGAAGCGAGAGGTCCAAGAGCACCCGCTCCGCCCAGGCCAGGTGCGGCTCGGCCTCCTCCGCGCTGCCCACCGCCCGCACCTCGGCCTCGGGCAACGCTTCGGCGAGAAGGCGAAGCAACCCCTCACGAACCAACGCGTGGTCTTCGATCACCAGGATGCGCATGCCGCTCCTTTCTCGGCCAGACGACGCCGAGCCTCGCGCCGCCTTCGGGGGCCGGACCGAACTCCAGCCGTCCGCCCAAGAGCCGCATCCTTGCCCGGAGGATGTCCAACCCATGGCCCGGTCGCAGGTCGCCGGTCGGCCCCTGTCCGTCGTCGACGACGTCGATCCCCACTTCCTCCCCGGCGATCAGGCGCACCCACACGCGGCGCGCCCCGCCGTGGCGGCGCGCGTTCTCGAAGGCCTGGCGGGCGATACGGTAGAGCTCCTGCCGCACATGCGGGTCGTCGGGAGCCACGCCCTCAACGGCGACCTCCAGCCCCAAGCGCTCGCCCAGCGCCTTGAGGGCCGCTTCCAAGGGCAGGTGTTCAACCTCCGGCGGGGACAGGGCCTCGATCGCCTGACGCAGCGCGGCCTCGGCCTCGGCCAGGGAATGCTCGGCGGCGACCTGGTCCTTTTGCGCCAGCGCCCAGCGGGCGGCGATCAGGCTCTGCACCGCACCGTCGTGGAGCTGCTGGGCCAACGCGTTCTTCTGCAGGTCCTCGAGGCGGTGGAAGTCCTCTTGAAGGGCGAGCAGGGTGTTGATCTTGGCCACCACCCGGTCGGCGTGCTCCTCCCCCACCGGGAGGAGCCGCCCCTGGCCGCGAATCAGGTGGCCGAGCTCGGCCTCGAGCCGCTCCCAGGGGGCAAGGAGGCGCTTGAGCACCAGGTAGGCGGCAAGCCCGGTTGCCGACGAGGCGAGGACCACCAGGGTGAGGTCGCTGAAGTAGTGGTAGCGGGCGTAAAACCGAGCGAGCAAGGGCACGTCCCCGATTAGGGCCAGCACCAACCCCAGGATCAGGGGCACCAGGTAGGCCACCAGGGCCACGATGTAGATCACCTGGCGCACCCGCATGCTTTTAGGCTACACCCTCATGCACGGCCGGTAGACTGAAGCCCGTGTTCGCCCTCCGCGAAGCCGTGATCGCGCTCCTGCGCCACCCGGTGAGCTCACTGGCAACCCTGGTGACGGCCACCGTCTCCTTCTCGCTCCTGATGCTCGCCGGGCTTTTGCTTTGGAACCTGGAAAAGGTGGTGGGCAGCCTGGAGCGGGACGTCGAGATCGCGGTCTTCGTCAAGCCCGGCCTCGACGGCCGGGGGCTCTATGAACGCGTGCGTGCCTGGCCGGAGGTCGCCGCGGCGCGCTACATCTCGAAAAGCGAAGCCCTGCGACAGCTCGAGGCCGACCTCCCCTACCTTCAGGGCACCGCGGACGCGCTGGATAACCCCCTCCCCGATACCCTGATCGTCCAGCCCCGGGACCCCACGCGGGTGGCCGAGCTGGCCCAGCGGCTCCTCGGCGAGGCCGAGGTCGAGCGGGTCGACTACGGCGGCACCCTGACCCTGCAGCTCTTGCGCCTGGCCCGGGGGATCCGGCTCGGGGCGGTGGGGCTGATCCTGCTCTTGATTTTGAACACCTTCTTCAGCGTGATGGGAACGATCCGGCTCTCGATCGAAAACCGCAAGGACGAGCTAGCCATCATGCAGCTCGTCGGGGCCACCCGGGGGACGATCCTTTGGCCCTTCCTCCTGGAAGGGGTGCTGCTCACCGAGGCCGCGGCCCTGATCGCGCTGGCCCTGGCGCTCTACGCCTACCGCTTTCTGGCGACGAAGGTGCTGGCCCTTTTCCCCTTCCTCCCCACCCTGGGGCCGGAGGACCTCAAGACCGCGGCCTCGGCCCTCCTCCTGCTGGCCTTCTTCCTGGGCTTTTTCGGGGCCTGGCTCTCCAGCCGCGCCCAGCTCCGCGAGGTGGAGGCGTGAAGCGACTCTGGGCGGTCTGGCTTTTGCTCTTCGCGCTGGCCCTCGCCGGAAGCGAGGCGATCACCAGCCAGATCGAGAAGGCCAAGGCGGAGATGGCCGCCGCAGCGCGGCAGGCGGCGGCGATCAAGAAGGAGCTTGCCCAGCTCGACGCGCGCAGCAAAGCGCTCCTCGCGACCCTCAAGCGGCTCGAGGCCAAGCTGGCCCGCCTGGAGCGGGCGCGGCACGCGCTGGTGCTGGAGCTTCGAGACCTCGAGCAGGAGATTCAACGACTGCAAGAGGAGAAGGCCGCGGCCGAGGCCACGCTGGCCCGCCAGAAGACCCGGCTCCGGGCGCTGATGCGCCGGCTCTGGTACCAGCGGATGGCACGGCGCCTCCCCCTGGTGCGGGCGGAGAGCCTGACCGAGCTCACGATCAAAACCCGCTGGCTTGCCCGCCTGAGCCAGGCGGACCTGGCGTTGCTCAAGGAGACCCAGGCCCAGGCCGAACGCCTCGCCGCCGCAAAGGCCCGGCTTGAGGCCGCCCTTTCGGCCCTAAAGAAAAAACAGGCGGTGCTGCGGGAAAACGCCCGCGCGACCGAGCATGAGCGCCGTAAGATCCGCGAGACCCTGGCCCAGCTGGACCGGCAAAAGAAGGCCCGGACGGTCCGCCTGGCGCAGCTTTTAGAGAGCCAGGAGGCCCTGGAGCAACGCCTCCAGGCGCTGCAACGCCAGCTCGAGGCCGCCCGCGCCGCCGAGGCCCAAGCGAAGCTCCCGGTCCCGAAAGCGCTGGTCGGCCGGCTCCTCTTCCCCATCCCTGGGGGACGCATCGCCCATCGCTTCGGGGAAAACGGCCAGAACTTCACCTGGATCGAGGCCCCGAAACCCGCCGCCCCGGTCCTCGCCGCCGCCGATGGGCAGGTGCTCGCGGTCCTCTTTTACGGCAACATCGGCTGGACGGTGATGATCCAGCACGCCAAAGCGCTCTTTACCCAGTACGTCAACCTGCAAACCCCGTTGGTGCGCACCGGGGACCGGGTCGCGCAGGGGGAGGTGATCGGCTACCTTGGCGGGGGGACGCTGATCCCTCCAAACGTCCTCTGGTTCCGGGCGGCGATCTGGAAGGACGGGCGCTTCTACTACGTCGACCCCGCCCCCTACTTCTAAGCCACTTCCATGGGGACGGCGGTGCACCGCCGTCCCCATGGAAGCCGTCGGGCTCAGCGCCGCGGCGCGGGGCGCTTTGGAAACCGCTTGGAACGGCCGGGTGCCCCCGGACGGTGGGGCGCCTTCGGCCCCAGCCCAAGCCCCACCGGCCGGGAGAGGACCCGCTCGGCGAGCTCACCCACCTTGGCCAGAAGCCGACCCTTCTCCTGAGCGGAGATCAGGCCCAGCTCGTAGAGCCGCGCGACCTCCTCCCGGAACCGCGTCTCCAGGAGGTTCTTGGCCTTCGCGAGGTCCCCACCGGAGGCGGAGATCAGCGCCCCCCAGCTCGGCGCCGAAAGGCGCACGAGCCGCGCGGTGAGCCGGGCCTTCTCCACCTCGTAGCGGAGCCGCGCGATCTTTCCGGAAGCGTAGGCGGCCTCCAGCTTCTGAAGCGCCGCCTCAAGCCGCGCCCGGGCCTCGTCCGGGGTCCTCGGCCTGGCCATGGCCGCCGTTTTTTGCATCCCCGCGCCCGGTCCCCGCGGGGACGTTCCCTGGGCCAGGGCCCCTCCGGAGAGCACCAAGACCGCCAGCGTGACCGCGCCGATGCGTTTCCAGTCCTTCATCCTTCCACCTCCAGCCCCAGGCTAGGGGCGGGAGGTTTTAGGACGATGACGCCGAGCTGAAGGCGGCGTCAGCGGGCGTAGACGCCCATCCAGCTGGCCCTGGCCAGGACGTGGCCGTCGATCCTGGCGAGGACCGCGCGGGCCGGGACCCCGGGGTCGAGCCCCAGGCCTTCGACGTCGAGCGCCAGCAGTTCGAAGAAGTAGCGGTGGGGGCCGTGCCCCTTGGGCGGACAGGGACCGCCGTACCCGGCGAACCCGAAGTCGTTGATCGCCTGGGAGAACCTATCCACCGCGGGACCCTTGGGCACCCCCTCGGGAAGGCCGGCAAGGCTCGGGGGCAGGTCGTAAGCCACCCAGTGGATGAACGTCCCGGCCGGGGCGTCCGGGTCCGACATCACCAGGACCAAGGACCCGGCCCCTTCGGGCACGCCCTCGAACACCAGGGGCGGAGAGCGGTCCTCCCCATCGCAGGTGTAGGCCCGTGGAATGACCGCGCCCCGCTCGAACGCCGGGCTGTAGATCCGAAATCCCGCGGCCATCACCATGCCTCCTAGAAGGACGAGCCAGAAGCCGAGGCGGCTCATTGCGTCTCGATCAGCCCGTAGTTCCCGTCCTTGCGCTTGTAAATGACGTTGATCTGCTCGGTGTCGGCGTTCTTGAAGACGAAGAAGTCGTGGCCCAGGGCCTCCATCTGAAAGGCCGCGTCCTCGGGGGTCATCGGCTTCATCGCAAAGCGCTTGACGCGGACGATCTCCGGCCCTTCCTCGAGGGTCTCCTCCGCCGCCGGCGCGGGACCCAGGCTGGTGTGCCGCTTGCCCATGAGGCGGCCCTTGTAGCGCTTGAGCTGCTTTTCCAGGACTTCCACCGCCCGGTCGATCGCGGCGTAGAGGTCGGGGTCGTCCTCCTCGACGCGCACGATCCCCCCGGGCACGTTGATCTGGATCTCGGCCTTGGCACGCCGTTCGACGTGAGGGCTGCGGGCCAGGCTGAGCACCACCTTGGCCTCCTGCGCGCCGTCGAAGTAACGGTCCAGGCGGGAAAGCTTCTTCTCGACGTAGGTTCGGATGGCTTCGGTCACGTCAACGTTGCGTCCCACGAGGCGGTAGATCTGCATGCGCCCTCCTTTCCCTGCAGCCTCATTGTACCGCGAGGCGCTGGTCGCGCACGATCTGCCCGGCCTTCAAGGCCACCACCCTTTGGGGATAGGCCTTGACCAGCTCCGGGGAGTGGGTGGCGATCAGCACGGTGGTGCCCTTGGCGTGGGCCAGCTTGAAGAGCTCGAGCATCGCCAGGGCGTTCTCCGGGTCGAGGTTGCCGGTGGGCTCGTCGGCCAGGAGCACCTCGGGCTCGACGATCAGCGCCCGGGCGACCGCGACCCGCTGGGCCTCGCCGACCGAGAGCTGGAAGGGAAAGGCACGGCGCTTGTGGGGAAGGCCCACGGTGCGCAGCACGCGAGCGATGCGCTCGGGCCAGAGCCGGCGGGGGACGCCCTGCACGCGCAGGACGAAGGCCAGGTTCTCCTCGACGGTGCGGTCCATGAGCAGGCGGTGGTCCTGGAACACCATCCCCACCCGGCGGCGGTAGCGGGCCAGGCGGTTGCCGTGGAGCCCGCGAAGGTTCACCCCGTCCACGTAGACCGCCCCGCTCGTGGGCTGGAAACGCCGCAAGATGAGGCCCAAAAGGCTCGACTTCCCGGCCCCCGAGTGCCCCATGAGGAAGACGAACTCCCCCCGCTTGATCTCCAGGTTGACGTTGTAGAGGGCCATCGTCTTGGTGCGCGGGTACTCGAGACCAACCCGGTGGAGGTGGATCACGCCCTCAGCCTACCCCCTTTCTCATCGGCCAGTCGTTAGAATGGCCGGCATGAAGCCGAAACGCTACCTCTTCGCCGTCCTGGCCGTGGCCGCCGCGCTGGGCATCGCCCAGTTTCAAAACCAGGGGGAGTTCCTCACCCACCCCAACGGCCAGGCCGCGGTGGAGACCTACGAGCTCATCAAGACCCATTACCTGAAAAAACTCAGTCAGGATGAGCTGGACCGCGTGCTCGAGGGCGCGATCCGCGGCGAAGTGGAGGCCCTCGACGATCCTTTCACCACCTACAGCGCTCCGCGCCGCACCGAGATCCGCAACCAGGACGTCCAGGGCGAGTTCTACGGCATCGGCGTGGTGATCCAGGCCGCCCGCCCCGACGGGACCGGGGCCAAGATCCTCACCGTCTTCCGCGGCGGCCCCGCCTACCGCGCCGGCCTCAAGGCCGGGGACGAGATCGTCGAGGTCGACGGAGAGGACGTCACCCAGCTCGACCTCTTCGACATCGTGGCCAAGATCCGCGGCCCCAAGGGAACGATCGTGGAGATCGGGGTGCGGCGCAAGGGGTCGCGGGCAGTCTTGCGCTTTAAGATCCCCCGGGAGAAGGTGGAGATCGTCTCCGTCTCCAAGACCACCATCGGCGAGGACGTCGGCTACGTGGCGATCGAGACCTTCCTCAACGTCAAGGTGATCGAGCAGCTGCGCCAGGCGATCGAGGCCCTCAAAGAACGCGGGATCAAAAAGCTCATCCTCGACCTGCGCGACAACGGCGGCGGCCTCCTCGACCAGGGCTGCCAGGTCGCTGACGCCTTTCTCGACCAGGGGGTGATCGTCTACACCCGCTCCCGCGAGCGCACCCGACCCTTCTGCGAGGCCTCGCCCAAGCAGCTCTGGGACGGGCCGATGGTCGCCCTGGTCAACGGCAACTCGGCCTCGGCCTCGGAGATCGTCGCCGGCGCCTTGCAGGACTACCAACGGGCCAAGATCATCGGCGAGAAGACCTTCGGCAAGGGCGTCGGGCAGAACGTCTTCACCCTGGCCAACGGCGGCGAGCTGACCCTGGTGACCTTCGAGTGGCTGACGCCAAAGCAGCGCTCGATCCACGAAAAGGGGATCACCCCGGACATCCTGGTCAAGGACACGCGCTTCCCCGAGCCTTTGGCCTTCGACGGCCTGGGGGCCCCCGCCGGTGGCGAGGTGGAGCTCGTCGTCCGCGACGCCAACGGGAAGGAAATCAAGCGGGTGAAGGCCAAGGTCAAGGAGGACGGCACCTTTTCCTTCAGCGAGGAGGTGCCGCCGCGCCCCACCTCGGACGTTCCCGGAGAGGCCCGGATCGACCTCGCCCACGACGCGATCCTCCAGGCCGCCTTGAAGGCCCTCGGCAAGTAGCCGACGCCGGGACGATGGCCCCGGCCAGAGGCCGGGGCCTTAGGCATAATGGAGGCATGAAGCTCGTTGGCGTTCCCGCGAATCCCGAGGCCACCCTCGAAGAGTTGAAGGCCGCGCTTAAGGGCGCACACTGGCCCAGCCTGAGCTTGACCCTGGTCGGCGACTGGCAGGGCAACCGGGCCCGGATGGCCTACGCGGTCTTCGTTCAGGGGACGAAGACCCCCATCCTCACCCAGCCCGCCTTCGGGGGAGCGTTCGGCGAAGCGGGGCAAAACGCCCTGATCGAGCTGGTCCGCTGGGCCGAGGAACGCGGCGTGCGGCGCTTTTTCGAGGCGATGCTCGAGCCCGGCCTGCTCGCCGAACTCTCGGCCGCGAACGAGGCCCTCGCCGCCCACCTGAACGCGGCGAAGAACCCCGCCGGGCCCTGGCTCTGGCCCGCGTCCTAGGTCTGGCTCTTGGCCCGCTGGGTCAGGTAGACCCCGACGATCACCAGCACCGCGCCGAGGAGCGCCCGCAAAGGCAGCCGCTCGCCGAGGAGCAAAAACCCACCGAGGGCCCCGAGCACCGGGGCCAGGTTCTGCCAGACCCCAGCCTTTGCCGGCCCTAAAAGCTGCACCCCCCGCATCCAGGCCAGGTAGGCGGCGACGTTGGCCAAGAGGCCGCTCGCGGCGATGCCCCAAAAGGCCCAGGCCGGCACCCTGGCAAACGGCAGCGTCAAGAGCCCCGAGAGGTTGGCCAGCCAGTAGGGCAGCATCCCGCCGACGTAGCCCAGGCTGACCCAGGAGAGCAGCGGGTAACGGGCCCCGACGGTGCGCGCCGAGGCCGAGTAGATCGCCCAGGCCAGCGAGGCCAGAACCAGGTCGGCCACCCCCAGCCCGACCTCGAGGCTTCCCCCGCCGAGCCCCAATAGGGCCACGCCGAAAAACGCCAGGAAGATGCCCAGGTAGCCCAGGGCCTCGAGCCGCTCCCCCAGCCAGAGGTAGCCGACCAGGGCCAGCCAGGCGGGGTTGGTGGCGTTGGTGACCGCCGCCACCGAGGCCGGGGTGCGCAAGACCCCCTCCATCAAGAGCCACTGGAAGAGCGCGTTGCCGACGATGCCAAAGCCCAGGATGACGCGCGCGTCCCGCCAGGGGATCCGCGGGGCGCGGCCGATGCGCGCGAGCAAGAGGAACGCCCCGGCGGCGACCAGGGTGCGCAGGGCGTTCATGAGGTGCGCGGGGAGGACCCCCACCAAGACCTTGAGGAGCACGAAGTTCAGCCCCCAGAAGGTCACCGCGATCAGGGGATAGAGGTAGGCCGGCACCCCTCCATCATACTGACCTGCAGGTCAGATCCGGGCGAAGACGCCGAGCTCGAGGGCCCGATCCGAGGGCAGGTTGAAGTAGGCCACCGGGCTCTCCGCGTTGCGCCGCATGAAGGCAAAGAGGAACTCCCGCCAGCGGGCCATGTAGCGGCCGGCGGGCACCACCTCCTCCCGCCCCAAGAAGAAGCTGACCTCGTAGGGCATCAGGTTCAGGTCCCCAAAGGTCGAAAGGTCGCGCAAGAGGTCGGGGTTTTCCATGAACCCGTAGCTCACGATCAGGCGTTCCACCCCAGCCCCCAGCGGTTGCAAGAAGACCCGTTTTTCGGGCTCGACCCGGGGGCGCTCCGAGGTGCGCACGGTGAGAATGACGACCCGTTCGTGCAGGACCCCGAAGTGCTCGAGCTGGGCCAACAGGACGTCCGGCGCGCGTTTGGGGTCGGCGCTCAGGTACACCGCGGTCCCCGACACCCGCGAGGGCGGCTCCGCTTCCAGGCGCGCCACCAGCGCATCGAGCGGCAGGGAGAGCGTGCGCAAGGCCCGGTGCAAGAGCGCGCGACCGAACTTCCAAGTGCTCATCAACACGTAGACGACCGCCGCGACGACCAGCGGCACCCAGCCGCCCTGGGGCACCTTGATGAGGTTCGCGGCCCAGAAGGCGAGGTCCACGGACAAGAAGACCGCGGCCATCAGCGCCACCTTCACGAGCGGCCAGCCCCAGAGGCGGTAGACGATCAGGGAAAAGAGCAGGGTGGTGAAGACCATGTCCGTGGAGACGCCCACCCCATACGCGCCGGCCAGGTTGGACGAGGTCTTGAAACCGAGCACCAGGGCGACCGTCGCCACCATCAGGATCCAGTTCACGGAAGGGACGTAGACCTGACCGCGCTCCTCGCTCGAGGTCTGCACCACCCGCATCCGGGGCAGGAACCCAAGCTGGATCGCCTGCCGGGTCAGGGAGAACGAGCCCGAGATCACCGCCTGCGAGGCGATCACCGTGGCCGCCGCCGCCAACACCACCAGCGGATAGGCGGCCCAGGCCGGCGCCATGAGGAAGAACGGGTTCTCCACGGCTTCGGGATGGCGCAGGATCAACGCGCCCTGGCCGAAGTAGTTGAGCAGCAAGGCAGGAAGGACGTAAAAGAACCAGGCGATGCGGATCGGGGCCCGCCCGAAGTGCCCCAGGTCGGCGTAGAGCGCCTCGCCCCCGGTGACCACCAAGAACACCGCGCCGAGGATAAAAAACCCCTGCGCCCCGTGCTGCAAGAGGAAGCCCAGGCCATACACGGGCGAAAGCGCGTAGAGCACCTGCGGCGCCGCGACCAGGTGCCTTATCCCGAGCACCGCCAGCGTCGCGAACCAAACTAGCATCACCGGCCCGAAGAGGCGGCCCACGCCCGCGGTCCCCCGCGACTGCAGGGAAAAGAGCCCGATCAGGATGAGCACCGTGATCGGCAGGACGTACGGGGAGAGCGCGGGCGAGGCCACCTTCAACCCCTCCACCGCGCTGAGCACCGAGATCGCGGGGGTGATCATCCCGTCCCCGTAGAGCAACGCGGCGCCGAAGATCCCCAGCACCATGGCCCAAAACCGCCAGTCCCTGCGGTCGGTCTCCTCTTCTTTTGGCATGACCAGCGCGGTCAGGGCCATGATCCCGCCCTCACCGTGGTTGTCCGCGCGCATGACGAAGAGCAGGTACTTGACGGAGATGACCACCACGAGCGCCCAGAAGATCAAGGAGAGCACGCCAAGGACGGCCTCGGGACCCACCGCGACGCCGTGCCTCGGCGAGAGCGCCTCGCGCACCGCATAGAGCGGGCTGGTGCCGATGTCCCCGAAGACCACACCCAGCGAGGTCAATGCCAGCTTGAAGACGTAGCCCGGAGCGCGCTTGTCCACCCCCGAATGCTACCGCAAGGTGAGCTCGACCTCGTAAAGGTAGCTGTGGGTCTCCCCCGGCGCCAGGTCGAACGTCACCCGGTAGCCCCCGGCCACGCGCTCGCCCTCCGAGAGCGCGAGCGCCACCCCCTTGGCGGCGAAGCGCTCGGTGATCTCGACCCGGGCCGCCTCTTGGCCGCGATTCGTGACCCGGGTGGTGACCCGGTAGCGGCGCCGGTCCGCGGTCTCGGCGAGCACCGCCACTTGCCGCTCGACCTTGGCCTGGCTGGCCTGCCCAAGGACCGGCGCCACCGGTGCGCCCTCCGGGGTCCTCGGCACCGCGACCCGGCCCAGGAAGGAGCCTCCGTAAAAGACGTCGAGCGGCCCCGGGCTCAGGTCGATGGGCGCGGTCAGGCGATACGCCCGGTTCAACGCAAACGCGCTTCCACTTTGAAAGCCCCCGTCGTAGCGCCAGATCAGCCTAGGATGCACCGGTCCCTGGAACAGGGGGAGCTCGGTGCGGTCCGGCTCCAGGGTGATCGGGCCGGTCAGCGCGTAACGGGTGACCCCGCCCCGGCGCTCCGCTGGGGCGGCGACCTTGGCCCGGAGCGCGGTCGAACGCGCCTCCTCCAAAAGCGGTACCTCCCCGGAGACGAAGACCAAGCGGTCCAGCCTCAGCGTCTCGTCGAGGGCGTTCTCCACCCCCAACCAGGCGGCAAAGCGGCCCTCGGGCAAAAAGAGCCGGTAGGCCACCCGTCCCTTGAGCCCCCGGGTGAGGTAGTGAAGCGTTCCTCGCTCCCCGTCGGCCTCGACGCGCAAAACCCCTTTGCGCCAGACCCGGCGCCGGGGGGTCACCCCGCTTACCCAGACCAGGTCCTCGATCAGGGTCTTTGCCACGCGTTCGCTGGGCTGCCAGATCAACACCCCGTGCTCGAGGCGCACCGGAACGCTGACCTCGCCAAATGGTTCATAGAGCGTCAGATCGAGCCCCAGGGCGAGCCCCGCGATCAGCGAAAGGAGCACCGGCCAAACCCGCTTCATGCCCCATCCTATCAAGGGAAGGGGGCGCCCCGGCTAGAAGATGTCGTCGCGGATGCAGGCCTTGTAATGGCCGGGCGCGACCTCCCGCAACTCGGGGACGGTTTCGGCGCACTCAGGAATCGCGTAGCGGCAGCGGGTGCGGAAGACGCACCCAGAGGGCGGGTTGATGGGGCTCGGGATGTCCCCCTCCAGCACGATGCGCTCACGCTTGATCGTGGGATCGGGGATCGGCACCGCCGAGAGTAGGGCCTCGGTGTAGGGGTGCTGGGGGTTTTCGTAGAGCTCCCGCGCCGGGGCGATCTCCATGAGCTTGCCCAGGTACATCACCGCCACCCGATCGGAGATGTACTCGACGACCGCGAGGTCGTGGGCGATGAAGAGCAGGGTCAGCCCCAGCTCCTCCTTGAGGTCCTGGAGGAGGTTGACCACCTGCGCCTGAATCGAGACGTCGAGCGCGGAGACCGGCTCGTCGGCCACGATGAAGTCGGGGTTCACCGCCAGCGCGCGGGCGATCCCGATGCGCTGGCGCTGCCCGCCGGAGAACTCGTGGGGGTAGCGGCGCATGTGGTCCGGGGAAAGCCCCACCAGCTTCAAGAGCTCGGCCACCCGCTCCACCCGCTCCTTGGCGTTCTTCACCAGCTTGTGGATCACCAGCGGCTCGCCGATGATGTCCCCCACCGTCATCCGCGGGTTCAGCGAGGCGAAGGGGTCCTGAAAGATGATCTGCATGCGCCGCCTAAACGGCCGCATCGAACCCCGGGGGAGCTTGGCGATGTTCGCGTCCTCGAAGTAGACGTCGCCGTCGGTGGGCTCGACCAGACGCAGGATGGTGCGCCCGACCGTGGTCTTGCCGGAGCCGGACTCGCCGACGAGCCCCAGAACCTCGCCTTTTTTGATCTCAAAGCTCACGTCGTTGACCGCTTTGACGTGGCCCACGGTGCGAGACAGCACGCCACCGCGAATGGGAAACCAGGTCTTGAGGTGCTCGACCCTGAGCAACGCCTCGCTCATCGGAGTTCCTCCTGGATCTCACGCCAACGGAAGCAGCGCACCATGTGACCGTCTCCGGCGTCCTCGAGCTGGGGGATCTCGGCGTCACAGCGCCCCGCCTCGTACCAACGGCAGCGGGGGTGGAAGGCGCAGCCGGGGGGGAGGAAGAGCGGGTTGGGGACGTTGCCGGGGATGGCCTCGAGCCGCTCCTGTTTCTCCGCCGCCCGGTCCACCCGGGGCACCGAGTTCAAGAGCCCCATCGTGTAAGGGTGGAGCGGATTCTTGAAGGTCGGCACCACGTCCGTCTCCTCCACCGCGCGTCCGGCGTACATCACCACGACCCGGTCGGCGATCTCCGCCACCACCCCCAGGTTGTGGGTGATGAAGAGCACGCTCATGCCAATCTCCTCCTGGAGCTGCTTGATCAGCTCCAGGATCTGCGCCTGGATCGTAACGTCCAGCGCGGTGGTCGGCTCGTCGGCGATGAGCAGGCTGGGGTTGCAGGAGAGGGCCATCGCGATCATCACCCGCTGGCGCATCCCCCCGGACATCTGATGAGGGTAGTTGGCAAGCCGTTTTTTGGGCTCCGGGATGCCCACCAACTCGAGCATCTCCGCGGCCATCTCCAGGGCCTCCTTCTTGCGCTTGCCCTGGTGCAGCATGATCGCCTCGGCGATCTGATCGCCGATCGTGTAGACCGGGTTCAGGCTGGTCATTGGCTCTTGGAAGATCATCGCGACGTCGTTCCCGCGAATGCGCCGCATCTCCGCTTCGGAGAGCTTGACGAGGTTCTTCACCTGCCCGTCCTTGCCCCGAAAGCGGATCTCACCATCGACGATCTTCCCCGGCGGGCTGGGGATCAGGCGCATGATCGCCAGCGAGGTCACCGACTTCCCGGAGCCAGACTCGCCGACGACCGCCAGCGTCTCCCCCTTGTCGATGTGGAAGGAAACGCCGTCCACCGCCTTCACCACGCCCTCGTCGGTGAAGAAGTGGACCTTCAAGTTGTCAACTTCTAAAAGCCGGTTCGCGTCCATCAAATCTCCCCCATGGTTATACCCTAACGGCGGCGGCGCGGATCAAATGCGTCGCGCAAGCCATCCCCGACGAAGTTCCAGGCCAAGACGGCGATGAAGATCATCACCCCGGGCGCAAGCACCCAGGGCCGGTCGGCAAACGAGGCGAACCCACCATCCTGGGCGGCCTTCAAGAGCAGTCCCCAGGAGGTGTAGGGCTCGGTGATGCCAAACCCGATGAACGAGAGCCCGGACTCGGCCAGGATGAAGCTCGGGATCGCGATCGAGGCGTAGACGATGGTGTAGCTCGCGGTCGCCGGGAGGAGGTGCTTGAGGATGATCGAGAAGTTGGACACGCCGAGGGCCCTGGCTGCGGTGACGTAGTCCATCTCCCGAAGCGAGAGCACCATCCCCCGGATCGTCCGGGCTAGCCCGCCCCAACCGATCAGACTCAGCACCCCGACCACGATGTAGAAGGTCATCAAAGGGTCGATGTCGCTGGGAAAGATGCTGCGCAGGGTGATCAGCAAGAACAACCCGGGGATCGCCGCCAGGATCTCCACGAGGCGCATCACCACGTCGTCCGGGTCCAGCTGGACAGGCACCACGAACGCGGCGGCCAGGCTCCCCAGGATGGCCAGGATGAGCAGCAACGAAACCACAAGCGTGCCGAAGTCCAGTCGGTCGGTGCTGTTCCAAAGGGTGGTGAGCCCGAGGAAGAGCCCGTAGGCCAGGCCCACCCAGAGCAACGCGACGGCGATCCCCCAAACGACCTTGGCCACCCTTCGAACGGGCGTCCGCGCGTGGGCCCAGCTCGCTACGCGCAAGAGCGGAAGGCTCAAATGGATCCTGCTTCCTTGGTAAAAACCCGAGAGGCCACCCATGATCAAACCGATGATCATCGCGATGATCACCGAAAGGATGCCGATGGTCAGCGAGACCTGCCCGCCGTAGACCAGACGGCTCCAGAGGTCGCGGCCGAAGTTGTCCGCGCCAATCAAAAAGAGCCGGGCCCCGGCCTGGGTGGCCGCGGCATCCAGCCCAAACAGGCGGATGTCGCTTTTGAACACCTTGAAGATCGTATAGGGCTGGTCGGGGGTGCGCACGAAGAGATGGATGGAAAAACGCTTGCCGCAATCCTCGACGTACTTTTCCAAAAACGTGTCGAGGTCCAAGGTCTTCTCGGTCGCGCAAACGAAGGGGTGGGTCAGCCGACCGGTCTCGGGATCGCGGACGTGGATGGGGGTCGGCGGGGCATAGCGGTAGCTGGGCGAGAGGGTATAGAAGTTGGGATCGTAAGGGCTAAAAAACCCGGCAAACGCGGCCACGAAGTAGAGGACGACGAGGATCCCCCCGCCGATCAGGGCCAGCCGGTGCTTTTTAAACTGCTCCCAGGCCAGCCTGGAAGCGGACTTCATCCGGGCTTGGTTCGCGGTGGGTTCAGCCATAGCGAATCCTCGGGTCGACGATGGCCAAGAGGACGTCTCCGATGATGTTGCCGATGATCAAGAGCAAGGTTGAGAGGGCGATGATGCCGGCGTTCACGTAGAGGTCCTGGCGGTTGAGGGCGTCGAGCAAAAGCGGGGTCATCCCCGGCCAGCCGGAGACCACCTCGACCAGGCCGGCCCCTCCGATGAGCCCCGGGAGCAGCCCGCCGATCGTGGCGATGACCGGGATGATCGCGTTGCGCAGCGCGTGCTTGTAAAGGACCACGCGCTCTGGGAGTCCCTTCGCCCGGGCGGTGCGGATGTAGTCCTGCCCCAGGACCTCGAGCACCAGCGCCCGCATGTAACGGGTCATCCCGGACATGTCCGCGGTGACCACCACGAAGGCCGGTAGGGCCGCGTGCCAGAGGACGTCGAGGATCTTTCGCCAGGTCGAAAACTGCTCGAAGCCCTGGCTGGTCATCCCTCCGATGGGAAAGGGGGTCCAGCCGAACGCAAACTTGATCTTGACCAGGAGGAAGATCAACACCAGCATGAAGAAGAAGTTGGGGATGGCGATGCCGAAGTAGGCGAGGAAGCTCACCACGTAGTCACCCAGGGTGTAGGGCCTGACCGCTTGGTAGATCCCGATGGGAATCCCGAGGAGATAGAGGAAGAGCACCCCCAGCCCGACCAGAACGAGGGAGTTTTCAATCCTGGGCAGGATGACCTCCACGACCGGCTGCTGGTACATGAACGAATAACCGAGGTCCCCGTTGAACAGGTTCTTCAACCAGATCAGGTACTGCACCAGCACCGGCTTGTCGAGGCCAAAGAGGTGCCGCATGTACTCGATCGTCTCCGGCCGGATCTTGGGGTCCAGGGAAAGCTGGGTCAAAAAGTCCCCGGGCACGGCCTGAAGCACCATGAAGGCGAGGAAGGTCGCGCCCAAAAAGGTGGGAATCAGGTAGAGGGTGCGGCGGATCAGGTAGGTCGTCACGTCGGCTCTCCACGAAAATCCCGGGGGGACCCCGGGATCGACCGCTTTTCAAGGCAAACTCTACACCGAGTCAAAGAAAAAGGAAAGGGCGCCCCGGGCCTTGGCCCGGGGCGAATGGGCTACTTCTTCACGAAGAGCAAGGGCACCTCGTAGGCCCCCCAGATCGAGGAGATGATCTCGTCCGGGTGGAAGCCGCCGAGGCGGTTGTTCCAGGCGACGTGGTAGTTGGGCCCGGCGATGTAGACCAGCGGCTGCAGGTCGCCCTCGATCTCCTGGATGCGGTAGCCGATCTTGACCCGCTCCTTGAAGTCGAGGGTGGTGCGGCCCTGGTAGTAGTACTTCTCCATCAGGGTCTCGCGCGCGTCGAGGCAGGTGCCGGAGCGGTTCCAAAGGTGCAGGTTGCCCTTACAGGGAACCACGTTGGAGCCGAACGGCCAGTCCAGACCACCGCCGGTCAACCCGATGATGATCGCGTCGAAGGGACGATCGTCGCCCTTGGCCAGAAGCTGACCGACGAGGGTGTTGAAGTCGATGGGGCGGAAGTTGACCTTCACGCCGACCTTCTTGGCTTCGTCGACGAAGATCTTGGCGATCTGCTCACGCTGGGCGTTGCCCGCGTTGGTGGAGAGGTTGAACTCGATGCGCCGCCCCTTGTTGTCGACCAGGTAGCCCTCGCTGTCCTTTTTGGTAAAGCCCAGCTCGGCGAGGAGCTTCTTGGCCTTTTCGGGGTCGTAGGTAAACTTTGGCGCGTCGGGATTAATCCACTGCTTGAGCACCGGGTAGACCGAGCCGTAGGTGGGGGTGCCCAGGCCGCCGTAGACGACGTCCACGATCGCCGGACGGTTCATCAGGTGGCTCATTGCCTTGCGGAACTTGTCCGAGCGGAAGAGAGCCTCCTTGAAGGGATCGGACTTCTTGTTCCAGTTGAAGACCATGAACTGGCTGGAGGCGATCGGCGAGGCGTTGACCTTCAGGGTCGCGTCGAGGTTCCCGGCGTTGATCGCCTTCTTGACCTGAGCGATCTGCTCGACGGTCGCGGGGTTGAAGACGTCGATCTTACCCACCAGGAAGGCCGCGAGCTCGGCGTTGACGTCGGGGACGATGTTCATCTGGCGGCGCTCGAGGTAGGGCAGCGGGTTGCCCGCCTCGTCCTTGTTCCACTCACCCCAGTAGGGGTTGCGCTTCAAGATCACGCGCTCGCCCTGGCGGTAGGACTCGACCACGAAGGGGCCACCGCTGACGATGTTCTTGGGATCCTCGCTCAGGCCCCACATCCCCTTGATGCCCTCGGCGCCCTTCTCCGCGTAGACCGGGCCGAAGATGTGCGCCGGCCAGGGAACGAAGCTGGCGATCGAGAAGGCCTCGGCGTCGGGCTTCGGGTAGATGAACTTCAGGGTGTAGTCGTCGATCTTCTCCACGACGATCGGCTTGTCGCCGATGAAGAAGGAGTCGCGGCTGTTGGAGCCCACGTCCGGGTCCATGTGGATCTTGTAGGTGGTAACCCAGTCATCGGCGGTGATCGGCTGGCCGTCCGACCACTTCATCCCCTTGCGGATCTTGAAGGTGATCTCGGTCTGATCCTTGCTGATCTCCCAGGAGGTGGCCATGTAAGGAATCCACTCCCCGGTGGTGGGGTCCCGCATGACGAGGCCGTAGGGGTTCATCAGGTCGGGGATGTTGGTGGCCTCCGCGGTGATGAAGGGGTTCATGGTGCGGAAGTCGCTGATCGTGGCCTCGACGAAGGTCCCGCCCGACTTGGCCTCGCCCGGCTTCGCGGTGGTCCACTTCGAAGGCCAGACGAAGGTCTGCGCGAGGCTCAACGAGGCGAACGCGATCGCAGCCAATACCCAGATGTGCTTTCTCATACGTAACCTCCTCCAAAAACACGCCCTGGCCGTGCTGAGTTTTTCGCAGGCTCATCCTGGGCGTTGCCCCTAGCCTACCCAAGAGAAAGCGCCGCGTCAACGAAAAAGCGGGCGCCGCATCACGCGGCGCCCCGATCGTCTTTCTCCGCTAGAGCTGGCGCGCACCGATGAGCAGCGCCAAGAACATGAAGCCCAGACCCAAATAAATGGTGATGCGGTAGAGCCCGCCGGTGAGCCCGCGGGCGGCGAAGAGGTCCGTCGCCCCACCGCCGAAGATGTCGCCGCCCCCGGTCTTGGGTTCCTGCAGCACCACGACCCAGATCAGCCCGATCGCGATGACCACGTAGATGAGTAGCAAGAGCAGCTGAATGAAGTCCACGTCCGCCTCCTCAACGCGCCGTTTCTTTGGTGCCGGGAGCGGGACTCGAACCCGCACGGGCTCATCGCCCAGCAGATTTTGAGTCTGCCGCGTCTACCAATTCCGCCATCCCGGCCCGCGGCCGAGGACGAGTATAGCAGACCTAAAGGGCAAAGGCCAGCCCGTCGGCACGGGGCTCGCTGCCGGCGACGAAGGCCTCGCCGATCCGAAGGATGACCTGGCCGCGGCCAAAGAGGCCGTAGTCGGCGCTCATGCGTACCTCGTGGCCGCGGTCGGCGAGGGCGACCGCGACGTCCCGGGGAAGGCCCGCCTCCAGGACCAGCCCCTGTTCCCAGACCACCTGCCAGCGCGGGGCATCGAGCGCGGCCTGAGGGTTGTGTCCGGCGTCGACGAGCTGGTGCACCACCTGGAGGTGCCCCTGCGGCTGCATGAACCCGCCCATCACCCCAAAGGGGCCGTGGGCGCCGTCCGCGAGCTCCAGGTAGCCGGGGATAATCGTGTGATAGGGGCGCTTCCCCGGGGCCAGGACGTTGGGGTGGCCCGGGGTGAGGCTGAAGTTCTGCCCCCGGTTGTGCAGGCTGATCCCGGTTCCAGGGACCAGGATGCCCGCGCCAAAGCCCATGTAGTTGGACTGGATGAAGCTCACCCCGAACTCGCGATCCATCGCCGCCAAATAGACCGTGCCCCCGGGGCGAATCCCCGGCTCGGGCCAGGGCATCGCCCGCTCCCCGATCGCCTCGACCCGGGCGCGGGCGTAGGCCTTGTCGAGCAACCGGGACCAAGGCGTCTTGGCGTCGGGGTCGGCCACGTTCGCAAAGGCGTCGGCGAAGGCCAGCTTCATCGCCTCGACCATGACGTGGAGGCGCCGTTCCTGCGGCAACTGCATGAGGTCGAAGGGCTCGAGGAGGTTCAGCGCCAAGAGCGCGGCGATCCCCTGGCCGTTGGGGGGCAGCTCATAGACCCTTGCGCCCCGGTAGTCGGTCGAGATCGGATCCACCCAAAGGGGCGCGTGTTCGGCGAGGTCCTCGGCGGAGAGCCACCCCCCGGTGGCGCGGGCATGCTGAACGATGCGCTCGGCGAGCGCCCCCTGGTAAAAATCCCGCTAGCCGGCCTCGGCGAGGCGGCGCAACGTCGCGGCGTGCTCCGGGCTTTTGAAGCGCTCCCCCGCCCGGGGCGCCCGGCCTTTGGGGAAGAAGCGGGCCTTGAACGCGGCGTGGGCCTCGCCCTCGAGCGCCAGGTACACCCGCGCCGCGCGCGCCCAGACGCGGGCCACCTCGGGGCTCACGGGGAACCCCTCCTCCGCGAGCCGGACCGCGGGGGCCAAAACGCGGTCCAGGGAAAGGCGGCCAAAACGCTCGAGCAACGCTCCCCAGGCCGAGACCGCCCCGGGCACGGTGACCGGCGCCCAGCCAAAGCGCGGCAGCCTCCCGGCCTCGAGGTAGGGGCCTGGATCCAGTCCCCGCGGGCTCTTCCCCGAGGCGTTCAACCCGAAGAGGCGGTCGCCCTGGCGCACGATCGCAAACGCGTCGCCCCCGATGCCGTTGGCCGTGGGCTCGACCACGGTCAAGGCCGCGGCCATCGCTACCGCCGCGTCGACCGCGTTGCCCCCGGCGAGCATCACCTCGACACCGGCGGCGACCGCCAGGGGCTGGGTGGTGGCCAGCGCCGCGCGCGCGCCCATCACCACCCGGCGCCCGGAAGGAAAGGGGTGGCGGAGGAGGTTCATTGGGTCAGTTTAAGCATGTAGTTCTCCAAGAGGCCCTTGATCAGCTGGCCGGGGTGGCGAGCGACGAGGCGGCCCTTGGCGTCGAAGAAGAAGGTCGTGGGCAGACCGTTGGCCCGCAACAGACGGGAAGTCGCCGAGTCCGGGTCCAAGAGCACCCACTCGAGCACCAACCCCTTTTCGTCGAGGAACTTGCGGATCGTACCCTCGTCCTCGCCCTGGTTGACGAAGACGAAGGTCACCCCGGAATAACGGGACTGGGCCTCGGCCAAAAGCGGCATCTCCGCCCGGCACGGCGGGCACCAGCTGGCCCAGAGGTTGATGACCAGGGGCCGGCCCTTGAACTGGCGAAGGGCCACCTCACCGCCCCCGAGGCGCCTCAGGGTGAGATCGGGGAGCGTGACCTCCGGGCGCTTCGGGGCATGCTTGAGCACCTTAGCGGGGTCCTCCTGGGCGGTCGAAAGGGGGTAGCCCTCGCTGGCCCAGGCCAGCGTGCCGCCCTCGATGTTCTTGACCTTCCCCTTGAAGCCGTGCTCCTTCAAAAAGGTCATCGCCTGCCGGGAGCGGTGGCCGCTGCGACAGACGAGGTAGACCTCCTTGTCCGTGGGCAGGGCCTGGTACCAGTCCTCGATCTCCTGCAGGGGGAGGTTGACCGCCCGAGGCACGTGGCCCTGGACGTACTCGGCGGGGGTGCGCACGTCCACGATCACCACGTTGGGGTCGTCGAGGTGCTGCTTGAGGTCCGCCGGGGAGACGGTTTGAAAGTTGCCTCGGCCGCCGCAAGCGGATAAAAGCAAGGCGAGGAGGAAGAGCCAGTAAGGAAGCCTTCGCATACCCCGATGCTACAAAAAACCAAAGCGCGGGGGTAGGTACCCCCGCGCCGTATTCGCGCCTGACTAGGCGGTGGCCCCGACCGCCTTCTTGATCGCGTCCAGGAAGGCCGAGACCGGCTGGGCGCCGAGGATGCGCTGGGCGCCGTGGTTGACCACGGTGTCGGGCACGCCGTGGATGTGGTACTTGTCCGCGAGCGAGGGGAACTCCTGGGCCTCGACCATCTCCCCCATGACCTTCGGCGAGGCGTAGGCGAAGCGGTGGGCGGTGCGCACCGCCTGCGGGCAGTAGGGGCAGGTGGGGGTCACGAAGACCTGCAGGACGACCTCCTGGGGTAGCTCGTTCAGGGTCTTGACCACGTCCTCGGGAAGGCCGTGCCCCTCGCGGCCGATCATCTCGATGTCCTCGAGCAGGCTGGCGAACTCGTAGCCCGCGGGAATGCCCCGGTAGCGGATGTTCACCGCGTCGCTGCCCTTCTCCCGCAGGATGATCGTCGGCGCCGCCTCGACCTTCATCGCCTCGGCCTGCTTCTTGCCCTCCTCGCTGGCCAGGTCGTAGACCACGAGGTGCACCTTGTCCGAGAGCGGCTCGATCTCCTTGAGCAGCTGCTCGGTCTCCTTGCAGTAGATGCAAGGCTCCTTGCCCGGCGCGATGACGTTGGAGCTATCGGTGAAGAGGACGATCTCCACGTCGCGACTCAGGTTGCCCAAGCGCTCGCGAACGATCTGCTGTTCCTGTTCTCCCAAAAGTGGCATGCTCATCCCTCCATGGTGGTTTACCCAGGGCCTTGGCCCCTGATACCCGAGTGTAGTATACGGGTTTAGAAAAGTAAAGCAGCGCGGGGTAAGCTGAGCGGGATGCTGGTCCAACTGGCGGCGGTGCAAGCGGAGATCGTTCCCGAAGGCTACACGAGCCCCAAGGCCTTCTCGACCCGCGTCGAGACCCTGATGGAAGACGCCCTCGCCGGCAGCGAAGCCGAGACCCGGGTGGTGGCCTTCCCCGAGCTCTTCGCCCTGCCGTTGCTCTTTTGGCTCGAGGCCCCCCGGGAGGTCATGCGGGCGCGGACGACGCTCGAAGCAGCCTGGGCCTGGGCGCGCGCCCTGGGCTTGGCCCGGGGCCTGATGCAGGGCCCCTGGGGGCTTTACAAGATGCGGGCCCCCGCGGTCTGGCCGGTCTGGCGCACGGCGATGCAGGAGGCCGCCAGGCGCCACAAGGCCTACGTCTTCGCCGGCACCGCGTTCTTGCCCCGGCTCGACGAGGAACCGGTCAAGGGGCTCTACGCGACCAGCGCCACCGCCCACAACTGGGGGTTTTGGGTCACCCCGCGCGGGGCGCTCTTGGGGCGGCCGGAGAAGCTTCGCCTCACCCCGGACGAGCGCCGGGCCCTGATCCTCCCCGGCCGCTGGGGCGAACAGGTGATCCAAACCCAAATCGGCCGGCTGGCCACGTTGGTCTGCCTCGACGCCTTTCACGAGGCCTTGGTCGAACGCGCCGACGCCGCCGGGGCCTGGCTCTTGGTCCAGCCCTCGGCCAACGCCCGGCCCTGGGACGGCCCCTGGTCCGGCGATCCCCACAAGGTCGAGGGCGAGGTCTGGCTCGCCGAGGGGCTCCAAAAACGGCTCGAAGGCCGGGAACACCTGCGCTACGGGCTCAACCCGATGCTCACCGGCTCGCTCTACGACCTCGGCTTCGAGGGGCGGGCGAACGTCGCCAGGGCCGGCGAGGTCATCGCGATCACCGACCGCCCCACCGGGGACGGGGTGGCCACGGCGACGGTCACGATCGAGGCGGCCCCGGCCTAGGCCGGGGCCGCCCAGCAACGCGGATCAAACGTTGAAGCCCAGCATGCGCAGCTGCTTCTTGCCCTCCTCGGTCATCCGCGCCGGAGTCCAGGGCGGGCTCCAGACGAAGTCCACGTTGACGCTCTTCACCCCGGGCACGCGCATCGCGGCCAGCTCGACGTCGGCCTTGATCATGTCTTGGACCGGGCAGCCAATCGCGGTCAGGGTCATCTCGATGTCCACCTGGCCGCTGGGCTCGACGTGGAGGTTGTAGATCAACCCCAGGTCCACGATGTTCACCGGGATCTCCGGGTCCTTAACAACCTTCAGGGCCTCGAGGATCGCCTGGGGGTCGGGAGCTTGGGTCTCCTGGGCAGTGGCGTTCTTGGCCTCTTCGCTCATGGCTCCATTATATCCGAGAAAAGCGCTCGGGTTTTAGGCGGAAAGCCCCCCGAGCTCCCGGCGGTCCCGCTCGATGGCCTCGGCGATCAGCTCGGCGATGTCCCTCACCTCGGGTCCGCCCTCCTCCCGGGCCGCCTCGTCCTCGATCATGCGCATGCAAAACGGACAGGCGGTGGCCACCAGCTCGGCCCCGGTACCCTTGAGCTCGCGGTAGCGGTTCTCCGAGACCCGCTCCTCGCCGGGCTCCTCCTCCTTCCAAAACTGCGCCCCGCCGGCGCCGCAGCAAAAGCTCTGCTCCCGGCTCCGGGGTGGGTCCTCGAGCTTGAAGCCCACCGCGCTGACCACGTCCCGGGGTGCGTCGTAGACCCCGTTGTGGCGCCCGAGGTAGCAGGGATCGTGGAAGGTGGCCTGGCCCTGAAAGAAGGCCGGGACCTTCAACCGCCCCTCCTCGATCAGCCGCTCGACGAAGACCGAGTGGTGCACCACCTCATAGTCCCCGCCGAAGGCCTTGTACTCGTTGCCGATGGTGTGCATGCAGTGCGGGCAGGTGGTCACGATGACCTTGGGGCTGACCGCGTTCAGCTTCTCGACGTTCTCGGTGGCCAAGGCAAAGAAGAGGTACTCGTTCCCCGCACGCCGGGCGGCGTCCCCGGTGCACTTTTCCTCCTTGCCCAGCACCGCCCAGTTCAGCCCCGCGGCGTCGAGGATGGTGGCCATGGCCCGGGCGATCTTCTGGGCACGGGGGTCGTAGCTGGCGGCGCAACCCACCCAGTAGAGGACGTCGGGGTTGGGGTTCTCGGCGACGGTCGGCACCGAGAAGGGCAGGCCCTCGGCCCAGTCCATGCGCTTTTCCGGAGAGAGCCCCCAGGGGTTGCCGCTGCGCTCCATGCCCCGGAAGGCGTTTTGCAGCTCGCTGGGAAAGTCGCCCTCCATCAGCACCCGCTCGCGACGGAGGTCGACGATGTGCAGCATCTGCTCGTTGCCCACCGGGCAGACCTCGATGCAGGCCATGCAGGTGGTGCAAGCCCAGAGCGCCTCGTCGTTGATCGCAAATTCCATCAGCGGGCGGGGGCTCGGCTCTCCCGCGGCGAACTGGGGAAGGATGTCGTTGAGCTCGTAGCGCTCGTTGATGATCAGGGCCGAGGGGGAGAGGGCCTTGCCGGTGGTGTAGGCGGGGCAGACCTCCTGGCAGCGGTTGCACATGATGCAGGCGTAGGGGTCGACGAGCCGGGGCCAGGTGAAGTCCTCGAGCTTGGCCACGCCAAAGGACTCGGCGGACTCGTCCTCGAAGTCGATCGGGTCCAGGGCGCCCCAGGGTTCCTTGTTGAAGGTGAGCTTGACCCCGGAGATGAAGAGGTGGATGTGCTTGGAGCGGGGGAAGTACGGGAAAAAGGCCAGGATCGAGCCGATCGCGCCCCACCAGAAGACGTGCTCCAGGACCGGCGCCGCCCCCGCCGGGATCAACCCCGCCGCCAGGCTGGCCACCGGCATCGCGGGGTCCGGACCCTCGTGAGCGAGGAGCGACGCCTTGGAGAGCAGCCGGGAGGAGACGTGGAAGAAGATGAAGGCCCCGACGATCGCCGAATCCCTGGGGATGCCCGCGCGCACCTTCTCGTGCAGGGGCACCTTGGGAGAGAAGGTCAGCTCGGCGGGACGTAGCACGAAGCGGCGGATCATCAAGGCCACGATGCCGACGAGCACCGAGGCGGTGAAGAGGTCAGCGAGGAGGTTAAAGAGGTCCCAGGCGCCGCCCCGGGCCTGGAAGGGAAAGAGGCCCTCGAGGACGTCCACCAGGTTGACCAGGATGTAGTAGATGAAGCCGTAGAAGACCAGCGCGTGAAAGAACGAGACCAGCGGCCGCCGCTTAAAGACGGTCTGCTGGGTCACGACCAGCCAAAGGGCGCGCCCGATGCGCTCGGGCAGCCGGTCGAAGCGGTCCTCCGGCTTGCCCCGGCGCCAGGCCAGGTAGATGCGATAAAACCCCAGGCCGCTGTAGTAGGCGCTGGCCAGGAAGGCCAGGATAAAGAGGGCTTTTTCCACCGGCGTGAGCATCTTCGCCTCCTCAAAACCTAAACTCAGTCAAAGCTTATCACCTCATAAGAGGGCAAAGCTCCCCCAGGCCACGAGCGCCCCCAACAGGGCCCCGACGAAGACCTCGAGGTAGCTGTGGCCGAGCAGCTCCTTGACCGGGCCGGGGGCAAAGCCGGTGCGGATCACGCCCTCGAGCTCCTTGACCAAGAGGTTCAACAGCTCGGCCTGGCGCCCCGCCTGGCGGCGGATCCCGGTGGCGTCGTACATCACGATCAGGGCCAGGATCGCGGCCACGGCGAAGAGCGGGCTGTCCCAACCGCTGGCGAAGCCCACCCCCACCGCCAGGGCGCTGACCGTGGCGGAGTGCGAGGAGGGCATCCCCCCGGTGTCCAGGATCCGCCGCCAGTCCACGCGGCCGTTGAGCAGGGCATCGAGGCCCAGCTTGAGGCTCTGAGCGATGACGTTGGCAAGGATCGCGGTCCAGAAGACCTGGTTCTGGGCCAGGCCGGTGTCCAAAAGCCGCACCGCCTCCGGGGGCAGCTTCATCCCCGCCTCCGGATCGCGGCCTCGAGGGTGTTTTCCAAGAGCATCGCCACGGTCATCGGGCCCACGCCCCCAGGGACCGGGGTGACCGCGGAGGCGACCTCGACGACCTCCGGATCCACGTCGCCGACCAGACGCCCGCCCACCCGGACGATGCCCACGTCCACCACCACCGCCCCCGGACGCACCATGGCCTTGGTGATCAGCCCGGGCCGGCCCACCGCGCTGATCAGGACCTCGGCCTCCCGGGTGAGCTCGGCGAGGGCCCGGGTGCGCGAGTGGGCCAGGGTGGGGGTGGCGTCGGCGTGGAGCAAGAACGCCGCCATCGGCTTGCCCACGATGTTGCTCCGCCCCACCACCACCGCCCTCCGGCCGGCGACCTCGATGCCGTAGTGCTCCAGCAGCCGCATCACCCCCTTGGGCGTGCAGGGGGCGAGGGCCGCGTCGGGGCCCAGCGACCAGAGCCGGCCGACGTTGACCGGATGAAAGCCGTCGACGTCCTTGGCTGGATCGATCGCCTCAAGGACGTGATGGGCCGCGATCTGTGGGGGCAGGGGGAGCTGGACCAGGATCCCGTCCACCTCGGGGTCGGCGTTCAGCGCCTCGATCAGCTCCAGCAGTTCAGCCTCTTCGGTCTCCTCGGGCAGGACGTGGACCTGGGCCCGGTACCCGAGGGCCCGGGCCCGCTTGGCCTTGAGGCGGACGTAGGCCTTCGAGGCCGGGTCCTCCCCCACCCGGATGACCCGCAGGCCAGGGACGAACCCAAGACGGGCAAGGCGGGCACGCAGCGAGGCATAGACCGCCTCGGCCACCGGTTCGCCAGGGAGCCAGCGCCCCACACTACCCCCCGTGCTCGCGCGAATGGGCCGGATCCTTTTCGATCCGGGCCTTGAGGTTTTTCAACACCCCGTTGACGAAGCGCCCCGAGTCCTCGCCGCCGTAGCGCTTGGCGATCTTCACCGCGACCTCCATCAGCGGTGGCAGCGGGGTGTCCTCGAAGAGGGCCTCGTAGGCAGCGAGCCGGAGCACCGTGAGGTCGGCCTGATTCATCTGGGAAAAGCTCCAGCCCTTGATCGTCTCCTTGAGGACGCGCTCGACCTCGTCCTTGTGCGCCATGTAGCCCTCGACGAGGCGGCGAGCGAAGGCCAGGGTGTCCTCGTCCGGAGGCGTGCCCTCGAGCTCGATCGCGTGACGCCAGGCCTCCTCGAGGTCCACCCCCCCGTTGAGGTGCTCGAAGAGGGTCTTGAAGGCGATCTCCCGCGCCTTACGCCGCATCCTTGGGCACCACCTCGGTGAAGATCACGTCCACCGCCTCGACCTTGAGCCCGGTCGTCGCCTTCAGCACCTCGGCGACCGCGCGCTGCACCTCGCGCCCCAGCTCGGGGAGGGGGCGGCCGTAGTCCGCGGAGAGCCAGAGCTCCACCCGCACCCGATCCTCCTCGCGGGTGACCTTGACCGGCCGTGCCCGGCGGGAGAGGCTGCGCGTCGCCGGGCGCGCCCCGTCCACGCCCTCGAGGGCGTACTCGACCAGTTGCAACAACGCGGCTTCGGAGATCTCGAACTCGGCCATCGCTCCCACTCTACTCGCTCATCCGGCGGGCGACGAAGTTGGTGTACACCACCCCGCGCCGGAAGAAGGCGTTGTCCAGGACCTTCATGTGGAAGGGGATGGTGGTCTTCAGCCCCGGACCCTCGATCGCTGTCTCGCCGAGCGCCCGGCGCATGCGCTCGATCGTCCGCGGCCGGTCGGTGTCCCAGGCGATGATCTTGCCGATCAAGGAGTCGTAGTAAGGGGGAATCTTGTAGCCGGTGTAGAGGTGGCTGTCCACCCGGATCCCCGGGCCCCCGGGCCAGAGCAGGGTCTCGACGGTGCCGATCGCGGGGCGGAAGTCCTTCTCCGGGTCCTCGGCGTTGACCCGCACCTCGATCGCGTGGCCCCGGGCCTCGATCTCCGACTGCCGCAACGCAAGCGGCGCGCCGCCCGCGACCTGGAACTGCAACCGGATCAGGTCCAGCCCGGTGATCATCTCGGTCACCGGGTGCTCGACCTGGATGCGGGTGTTCATTTCGATGAAGTAGTAGTGCCCCTCCTTGTCCACCAGGAACTCGAGGGTGCCGGCGCTCTTGTAGCCGACGTGCTCGGCGAGACGCACCGCAGCGGCCAAGAGGCCCTCGCGCACCTCCTGGGACAGGGTCGAGGGGGCCTCCTCGAGGAGCTTTTGATGGCGGCGCTGGATCGAGCAATCGCGCTCGAAGAGGTGCAGCACCCGCTCGCCGTCGCCGATCACCTGCACCTCGACGTGGCGCGGCTCCTCGACGTACTTCTCGAGGTAGACCGCAGGGTTGCCGAAGGCCGCGCGGGCCTCCTCCTGGGCCTGGAGGACCGCCCGCTCGAGCTCGGCCTCGGTGTGCACCACCCGCATGCCCCGCCCGCCGCCTCCGGCGGAGGCCTTGAGGATCACCGGGTAGCCGATCTCCTTGGCCGCCGCCTTGGCCGCCTCCAGGTCCTCGAGCTCGTCCGAGCCCGGCACCACCGGCACCCCCGCCTCACGGGCGATCTTGCGCGCGGTGGCCTTATCCCCCAAAAGGCGCATGTTCTCCGGGGTGGGCCCGATGAAGGTGATGCCGTGGTCCAGGACCATCTGGGCGAAGTCCGCGTTCTCCGCCAAAAAGCCGTAGCCGGGATGGATGGCGTCGGCCCCGGCGACGATCGCCGCGGAGAGGATGTTGGGGATGTTCAGGTAGGACTGGGCGGGGCTCGCCGGCCCGATGCAGATCGCCTCGTCGGCGAGCAGCACGGGCAGGCTCTCGGCATCGGCCTCGGAGTGCACGACGACGGTCTTCAGGCCCAGCTCCCTGGCGGTGCGCAGCACGCGCAGGGCGATCTCCCCCCGGTTGGCGATCAGGACCTTTTTCATGTCGGCTCGATGAGGAAGAGGGGCTGGCCGTACTCCACCGGCGCGCCGTCCTCGACCAGGATCTTGCGCACGATGCCCGAGACCTCGGACTCGATCTCGTTGAAGAGCTTCATGGCCTCGATGATGCAGAGCACCTGGCCCTTCTCCACCCGGTCGCCCTCCTTGACGTAGGGCTCGGCGTCGGGCGCGGGGCGGCGGTAGAAGGTGCCGACGATCGGGGCCTTGACCACGACGCAGTTGGGGCAGTCGTCGGTCTCCTCGGCCTTGGGCTCCGGCGCGGGCGCGGCGGCCGCCTGGGCGGGCGGCTCGGGAGCGGGCAAGGGGGCTGGGGCCGGAGCCGGCGCGGCGGCCGGCGGGGGCGGGGCCACGACCTCCTTTTCACGCCTCAGGGTGATCTTGAAGTCCGGGGTCTCGAGGCTCACCTCGGTCGCCCCCGTGGCCTCCATGGCCTCGAGCAGCGCCTTGATCTCCTTGGGCTTCATGCCAGACCTCCTAGGCCCGCCCCACGTACTCGCCGGTGCGGGTGTCGACCTTGACCACGTCGCCGGCATTGACGAAGAGGGGCACCTGAATCACCGCGCCGGTCTCCAGCGTCGCCGGTTTGGAGCCGCCGGAGACGGTGTCCCCCTTCACCCCCGGGGGGGTCTCGACGACCTCGAGCTCGACCACCGTCGGCGGGGTGACCTTGATGATGCGCCCCTCGTAGACGTCGCCAAGAGCGGTCATCCCCTCCTTCAAGAACTTCGCCGCCTCCCCCACCACGGCCTTCGGGACGTGGTACTGGTCGTAGGTCTCGAGGTCCATGAAGACGTAGTCGTCCCCCTCGGGGTAGAGGTACTGGATCTCCTTGGTCTCGACGAAGATGTCCTCGAGCTTCTCCCCCGAGTTAAAGGTGCGCTCGACGGTGGCCCCGGTCTCCAGGTTGCGGAACTTGGCCACCACCTTGGCACCGCCACGGCCGATCTTCTGATGCTGGTAGCTGACGCACTCCCATAAACCGCCGTCCATCTTTACCTTGGTCCCGGGTCGCAAATCGGTCACGCCAATCATGCCGTTTCCTCCTTACCGGTGATTTTACCTTCGCCCTCAAGCGCGATGACCTCGGGGTGGAGGCCGATGCGCTCCACCCAGGCGGCGTAGTCCTCGAGGGTGAGCGGAAACTTCTCCGCGAGCGCCACGATCATCGCCTCCATCACGTTGGTGCCGAACGAGCGTCCGGAGAGGCGCGGGGTGGTCGTCGCCAGCCAGGCCACCCCTCGCTCGCGCAAAAAGTCCAGGTCGCGCGCGGTCGTGGTGTTGGCCACCACCCCCTTGCCCTGCATCCCCGGGGGCATGTGCCGGCGGATATAAAGGAAGTCCCCAGCGATCACGTCCGCCCACTGGAAGTAGCGCGACCGCCAGTCGACGCGCACCTCCTCCTGCTTCCTCCCGGTGGGATAGAGCCAGGTAAAGGGCAGCTGGGTGAAGACCGGCAAGAAGACCCGGGCCAGCACCGCCAGCTGCCGCGGCGTGGAGAGGGGGATGGGCAGGCCCAGGGCGAAGATGAAATCCCCGTAAAGCGTCCTCGCCCCCACCTCGTAAAAGGCCTCGGCCATGCCAAAGCGGTCGACCGCGGAGGGGATCAGGACCTTCTTCCCGGAAAAGCCGAGGCGCGCGTGGAGCTCGAACACCGCGCGGCGCTCGAGGGTGGCCTTGAGCCCCGAGCCGTCGACGACCGGGGTCTTTTTCGCGGCGCGGGCCAGCTTGAGGGCGTCGCGGATCGTGTAGCGCCGGCCCGCGGCGTAGAGGTAGAGGTCGATCCCGCCGAGGCCGATCGCGTCGACCTTCCCGTCCAGTTTCCGGATCGTCTCGATCGCCGCATTGAAGTCCCCATCGGTGCCGACGCGCTCGAGCACGAAGCGCTCGCCCAGCACCTCGACCTCGGCGCGGTGATCGCGGGTGCTCGAGCCCAGGGACACGCTAACGACGTGCTTCACGGCGCCATTCTATTCGAGCATCGCCTTGACCCGGGCGACCACGTTCTCCACGGTGAACCCGTACTTCTCGTAGACCACCGGCCCGGGGGCGCTTGAGCCAAAGTCCTCGACGAAGAGCCCGTCATCGGCGTAGCGGGACCAGCCGAACCCGCTCGCCGCCTCCACCGCGAAGACCGGCAGGTCCCGGGGAAAGACGCTCTCCCGGTAGGCCGCGTCCTGCATCTCGAAGAGCTCGAAGGAGGGGAAGCTCACCGTGCGTACCGGCAGCCCCTCCTCGGCCAGGCGCTGGGCCGCGGCCACGATCAGGGCCACCTCGGACCCGCTGGCGACGAGGGTCGCCCGCGCCCCCTCCGGGTTGTCCAGGACGTAGGCCCCGCGCAAGAGCCCGCTCGCGTGCACCGGCGGCGTGCGCGGGATCTGGGGCACCTTCTGACGGGTCAGGACCAGGGCCACCGGCCCCCCCTGATGGCGCAGCGCCGCCACCCAGGCCCAGAGCACCTCGGGGCCGTCCGCGGGCCGGATGACCACCAGCCGGGGCACCGCCCGCAGCGCCGGAAGGTGCTCGACCGGCTGGTGGGTGGGGCCGTCCTCCCCGATCGCGATCGAGTCGTGGGTCCAGACGTAGATCGGCCTGATCTTCATCAGCGCCGCCAGCCGCACCGGCGGGCGCATGTAGTCGGAGAAGACGAGGAAGGTCCCGCCGTAGGGCAGGTAGCCCCGGTGCAGCACCAGGCCGTTGAGGATCGCCCCCATCGCGTGTTCCCGGACCCCGTAGTGGATGTAGCGGCCGGTGGGGTGGTCGGCGCTGAAGTCGGTCATCCCCTTGGCCTTGGTGTTGTTCGATGGGGTGAGGTCCGCGCTGCCCCCGAGGAGCTCGGGGATGCGCTCGGCCAGGGCGTCGAGCACCCGCCCGCTGGCCGCCCGGGTGGCCAGCGGCGTGGTGGGATCGAAGGCCACCGCCTCCTCCAGGCCCTCGAGGGCCCCCTTGGGGAGCTCCGCGCGGACGACGCGCCGGGAGAACTCCGCGGCCGCCTCGGGGTGCGCCCAGGCGTAGGCCTCGAGCCGACGCTCCCAGGCCTCCTGGGCCTCGACGCCGCGATCGAGGACGACCCGGAAGTCCTCGTAGACCTCGCGGGGGATCACGAAGGGCGGGTAGGGCCAGCCCAGATGTTTACGGGTCGCCTCGACCGCCTCCGGACCGAGCGGGGCACCGTGCACCTTGGCCGTGTCCTGGAGCGGGCTGCCGTAGCCGATGTGGGTCCGGACCGCGATCAGGCTGGGTCGGGTCGTCTCCTCCCGGGCCAGGCTGAGGGCGTTGCGGATCGCCTCCAGGTCCTCCCCGTCCTCGACCTCGAGCACCTGCCAGCCGTAGGCGCCGTAGCGCTCGAGCACGTTCTCGGTGAAGGCCAGGTCGGTGGAGCCGTCGATGCTGATGCGGTTGTTGTCCCAGAGCACGATGAGCTTGCCCAACCGCCAGGTTCCGGCGAGGCTCGAGGCCTCCCCGGAGACGCCCTCCATCAGGTCCCCGTCGGAGGCGATCACGTAGGTGTGGTGGTCGACGATCTCGAACTCCGGGCGGTTGAACTCGGCGGCCAGCTTCTTCTCCGCCAACGCCATCCCCACCGCGCTCGCGATCCCCTGTCCCAGCGGCCCGGTGGTGACCTCGACCCCCGGCGTGAGGCCGTACTCCGGGTGCCCGGGGGTCTTCGAACCCCACTGGCGAAAGCGCTTGAGCTCCTCCATCGGCAGGTCAAAGCCGGAAAGGTGCAAGAGCGCGTACAGCAGCATCGAGCCGTGCCCCGCGGAAAGGACGAAACGGTCCCGGTCCGGCCAGTCCGGGTCCTTGGGGTTGACCTTCAAGAAGTCGTGCCAGAGCACGTAGGCCATCGGCGCGGCCCCCATGGGCATGCCCGGGTGGCCGGACTTGGCCGCTTCCACCGCGTCGATCGCCAAAAAACGAATGGCGTTGACGGAAAGCCGCTCGATATCGGTCATGCCCCCATCTTAAGGATCCGGCAGGAACGCCGCCACGGCGACCCTCAATACCCGGCCTCGACCACGTTCCAAAGCGGCCGGCCCTCGAGCAGGCGCCGCACCTGGGCCTTGACCAGGCGGTAGGCGCGGTCCCAAAAGCGCGGCGAGGCCCCGGCGACGTGGGGGGTGAGGTAGAGCCCGGGGGCCTGCCAGAGCGGGTGCGACGCGGGCAGGGGCTCGGGGTCGGTGACGTCGAGCGCGGCCTTGACGCGCCGCGCGTAGAGCGCCCGGGTCAGGGCCTCGGTGTCCACCAACCGGCCGCGTCCGGCGTTGATCAGCCAGGCTCCGGGACGCATCGCCTCCAGGAACCGGGCGTCGACGATGCGCTCGGTCGCCTCGGTGAGGGGCAAGAGCAGGATCACCGCGTCCACCCGGGGAAGCCGCTCAAAGAGCGCGGTGCGGGGCCAGACCCCGGGGCGGGGGCGTCGGGCCATCCGCTCGATGCGCACCCCAAACGGCTTCAAGCGGGCCTCGACCGCGCGACCGATCGCCCCGTAGCCAAGGATCAGCACCCGGCGGCCCAAGAGCTCCGTTCGCGCCGCCTCCCGCCAGGGCAGCCAGGACCGGGCAGCCTGAGCGTGGACGTAGCGCGCGGTGTCCTTGGCCAGCGCCAGGAGGGCCTCGACCACCCATTCCGCGACCGGGACGTCGTGAACCCCACGGGCGTCGGCAAGAAGGACCCCGGGAGGGACGAGGTCGAGCACCCAGTCCACCCCCGCGGAAAGCGTCTGCACCACCTTCAGCCCCTGCAGCGCCGCGAGGTGGGCGCGGGTGCGCGCGCGGTCCCCGAAGCGAGGCACGTAGAACGCCGGGGCACCGTCGTCCTCGATCGCCCCTTCCAGGGGCCAGTCCCGAACCTCGACGCCCTCGGGCAGCCCTTCAAGCAAGCCCCTCGGCGTCCCCGGCGGCACCCAGAGCCTGAGCCCAGGTCTCCCGGTCGATCTCCATGAGGGCATCCTCGTCTCCTTCCCCACTAGGGGCGTAGCCCACCAGCCGAAAGCCAGCCTTTTCGAAGGCTCGCCGGGCGCGAGCGTTCCAGCGAAAGGTGCGGAGCCGCACCCTGGCCAGGCCGAGCTCGGAAAAGGCCTTCTCCAGCGCGGCGCGCACCGCCTCGGTGCCGTAGCCCTGGCCCCAGCGGGCCTTTTCGGTGATCAAGATCCCCAGCGTGGCCTCGCCGCCCTGCAGGTCGTAGAGCTCGACCGCCCCCAAGAACGCGCCCCCCTCGTCGTAGATCGCCCAGGCCACGCGATCGCCCCGGCGCAGCTCGGCGAGGACGACGCGCTTGAAGAGCCAACGGGGCATCCTCAAGGGGCGGTGGCCGTTGAGTCGGGCGATCTCGGGGTCGCGAAAGCCCGCGTAGAACCGCGACCACGCGGTCTCGTCCTGGACCTCGAGAAAGTTTTCAAGCCGCACCCGGGCCACGCTCCCATTAAAGCAAACGGGGCCAGAGGCCCCGCTTGCCGGCGCGATGCTGGTTAGGGGTAGAGCCCCCGCAAGGCCCGGGCCTCGAGGACGCGCGTGGCCGCGAGGATGTAGGCGGCGGTGCGCAGCGAGGCCCCCACCGCCTCGGACTTCGCCCAGGCGGCCTCGAAGGCGTCGGTGATCACCCGCCGCAGGTTCTCGTTGACCTCCTCCTCGGACCAGAAGTAGGAGTTGAAGTCCTGCACCCACTCCAGGTAGGAGACGATCACGCCGCCGGCGTTCGCGATCACGTCGGGGACGACCAGCACCCCGCGCTCGCTGAGGATGTCGTCGGCGGCGGGGGTGGTGGGGCCGTTCGCCCCTTCCACGACCATCTTGGCCTTGATCTTCCAGGCGTTTTGCTCGGTGATCGCGCCCTCGAGCGCCGCCGGCACCGCAATCTCCGCGGGCAGGGCGAAGAACTCGCCGGAGGGCACCGCCTCGGCCTTGGGGTAGCCGCGCACCCCGCCGCTCTCCGCGACGTAGCGCAGGAGGTCGTAGGGGTCGATCCCCTGTTCGTTGTAGATCGCCCCGGTGACGTCGGCGATCCCCACCACCCGGGCGCCGTGGTCGAAGAAGGCCCGGGCGGCGGCGTTGCCCACGTTCCCGAAGCCCTGAATGATGACCCGGCTGCCCTCGATCGGCAGGCCGATCTTCTTGGCCGCCGCCGCGGCGACGAAGAAGACACCGTTCCCGGTGGCGTCCTGGCGCCCCAGCGAACCGCCGAGCGCGATCGGCTTGCCGGTGACCACGCCGGGCACCGTCGCGCCGACGTTCATCGAGTAGGTGTCCATCATCCAGGCCATCTCCCGCTGGCCGGTGCCCACGTCCGGGGCCGGGATGTCCTTTTTAGGGCCGATCAGAACCCCGATCTCCGAGGTGTAGCGGCGGGTCAGGCGCTCGAGCTCGCTGATCGAGAGCTTTCTCGGGTCCACCCGGATCCCGCCCTTGCCCCCGCCGTAGGGCAGCCCCACCGCGGCGTTCTTGATGGTCATCCAAGCGGCCAGGGCCATGACCTCGGAAAGGGTCACCGAGGGGTGGTAGCGCACGCCTCCCTTGGCGGGGCCTCGGGAGGTGTTGTGCTGCACCCGGTAGCCCTCGAAGTGAGCCACGGTCCCGTCGTCGAGACGAATGGGTACGTCAACGATCAGGATACGCTTGGGACGCTTCAGGGTCTCCACCCAGTAGGCCAGCGGACCGAGGTAGGGGGTCACCCGGTCCACCTGCTCAAGGTAGGTCTTCCAGGGGCCTTCGGTGTCTTTGGGTAGGAAGGAAAGCGGTTCGTGCTTCACGGGTACACTCCCCTGAGGCGCGTGGCCTCGTCGACGCGGCGGATGGCGATCACGTGGGCGGCGCTACGCAAGTGGCCGCCGTTCTTCTCGGCCTCGGCCTCGACCACGGCCAGGGCGCGGTCGAGCACCGAGAGGATCTGCTGGTTGACGCGCTCCTTCTTCCAAAAATGCTGGTTGAGGGTCTGCACCCACTCAAGGTAGTCGGAGATCAGCACCCCGCCGGTGGCCAGCACGTGGGGGATCACGCGCTTACCCCGCGTCCGCAGGATGCGGTCCGCCTCGTAAGTGATGGGCACGTGAGCGGCCTCCACCAGCCAGGGGGCCTGGACCCGTTCCGCGTTGTCCTCGGTGATCACGTGCTGGTAGGCGGCGAGGACCACCACGTCCACCTCCAGGGCAAGCAGGTCCTCGTTGCTGATCTCTCGGGCGGGGTAGCCGGAAAACCCCTCAGCCTGTTCGTGATGGGCGATCAGCGCAGGCAGGTCGAGGCCGTTCTCGTCGTAGAGGCCGCCGGTGTCCATCGAGACCGCGACCACCCGCCCCCCGGCGCGATGCAACGCGAGCGCGACCGCCCGGCCCACCTGGCCGAAGCCCTGGACCGCGATGCGCCGGCCCTCAACCGGGCCGGCGAAGCGCTCGAGCGCGTGCACGAGCCCGCTGGCCAGCGCCTGGTTGCGGTCCTGGTCGCCGGAGAGCTGGGGAGGCTTGCCCACGACCACCGCCGGCTCCGCATAGCCCTTGGCCTGGGAGTAGGTGTCGAGGAACCAGCCCATGACCTGGGCGTCGGTGCCGAACTCCGGGGCCAGGACGTCGACCTCGGGACCGGCGAGGTTGACCAGGCCGTACATGTAGCGGCGCGAGAGGCGCTCGAGCTCCCCCTTGGAAAACCGCGCCCGGTCCACCGGGATCCCCCCCGCCGCACCGCCAAAAGGAAGCCCCAGCACCGCGGTCTTCAACGTCGTCCAGGCGGCCAGGCCGGCGACGTCCCCCAGGGTGAGCGCGGGATCGTAGCGCACGCCGCCGATCGCGGGCCCCCGGGCGGTGTTGTGCACCACCCGCCAGCCGCGAAAGGTGCGCACGCTGCGGTCGTCGAGCTTGACCGGCAGCGCCACCGAGCTGATGCGCTCGGGGTGCACCAGGTACTGATAGGTGGTGGGGTGGACCCGCCCCCGTTCGGCGACCTCCCCGAGATAGGCCATAAAGTCCCCCCAGAGTCCCGGGGGTCCTGGCGGCTTCCATACCGTGTTCTCCATCACGGCCTCCTGTTCCGCGGGGATTATAGCGCCTCCTCCGGGGGCATCCCTACCGAATGCGCGCGCGCTCTTGCTCCGCGAGGTCCTTGAGCGCAGCCTTGGCCGGGCTTTCTGGAAGCGGCGCCAGGGCGGCCAGGGCGCGGCCCACCTCCTCCTCGATGAAGGCCTGGGCCGCCCGGGCTGCGCCGGTCTCCCGGGCCAGGCGCTGGAGGGCCTCGATGTCCCCGGATCCGCGCCCCCGCCGGGCGAGGATCGGGGCGACCGCCTCCGGGGCCCGGTCCAAGAGCTCGAGGGTGATCAAGGTCAGCTTGCCCTCACGCACGTCCCCGCCCACCGGCTTTTTGAGGGTCGCCGGATCCCCCATCAGGTCCAGGTAGTCGTCGCGCATCTGAAAGGCCAGCCCGTAGGCCTCGCCGAACGCCGCCAGCGCCCGGCGCCAGGGGTCCGCTTCGGAACGGCCGTCGAGGATCGCCGCCCCCTCGGTGGCCGCGCGCATCAAGGCCGCGGTCTTCCCCCGGATGATGCGCCGGTACTGGGGCAGGGAGTGGGTCTCAAGCGCGGCCAGCTGAAACTGCAACACCTCGGCCTCGGCGAGCTGCTTCGCGGTCTCAGCGAAGAGGTAGACGAGCGCCATCCGGCCGGTCTCCGCGAGCAAAAAGAGGAGCCGTGAGAGGAGGTAATCGCCGGAAAGGACGCTCACCGCGTTGCCGTACTTGCGAAACGCCGCCTCGCGCCCACGGCGGGTCTCGGCGTCGTCCACCAAGTCGTCGTGGAGCAAGGTCGCGGAATGCAACAGCTCGACCGAAAGCGCGAGCTCCATCTCGTGGGGGACCCCACCGTCGCGAAGGGCCCGGCTGGCCAAAAACGCAAGCCGGGGGCGGATCCGCTTGCCCCCGGCGTAGATCAGGTCCTCTTCGATCAGCTGGATGAACTCGACGTCCGAGCGCAAGAGCGCTCGGAGCCGCGCGTCGAATCGGGCCAGGAACTCGTTGGCTTCAACGGCCGTCGCCACCTTAGGTATTCTAAAGGCCTTTGGACCCCATGAGCCAAATAACTAATGGCCCTGCTTTAAAGCAGGGCCATTAAAGAGTTCTTAATGATTATTAAGGACCGCTTGAAGGCGCATAAGATACGAGCACGCCAGGAGTTAAGTATTCTCCACTGCCCGTCGCCACTTTAGCGGTGATTATGCGATCCCCTGGCAAACTTGGATCATGCCCAGCTGAAGCCCGGCTTGTATCCCAAGCAAATACATAACTAACATCGTTAGTTCCCTCGATTTTGGCTGCATAGCCTAGGAATTGCCCGTTAACGTAAATTTCGACGGATAACACCGTACCCAGACTGCCAACTAGCGTACCATTCAAACCGACAGTGACTGCAACCACCGTTCGCTCGGCGCCAGGCCCAACATCATCGTTTTCCTTCGGGTTCGTGATGATAAAGGGGCTAACGATGAAAACATCAAGCTCGCTTTCACCAATCGCACCAGTGACATCCTTTGCTCGAGCAATCAACGTGTATTCACCCGGAGTAGAGCGAGATGTGTTAAATGAAGCTTGGTAATAACCATCAGACAAGGTTCCGTCGGCGATTTTCGTCTCTTTTCCAGACGAATCCCTTATAAAGAAACTCACTCCACCCATACTAAGACCTCGTTGTGCTTCAACATAAGCAGCAAGCCTGATGTCCCCAGCAAGACGGATACCAGGTAACGGACTGCTATCGCCTACCCACGCCCATTGCACCACAGGGTCATTGGCAACCGTCACCTTGATGAGCGCGGTCGCCTGGTTCCCGGAGGTGTCGTAGGCAATCGCCTTCAGGTCCAGCGCGCCATCGGGCACCGAACGCGTGTCCCACGACAGCGAGTAGCCGTCCGTGCCATCCGCGTCCTCACCCAATAAGTTCGCCCCCGCATAAAACTCGACCTTCGAGATCCCGCGATCGTCCTCCGCCGAAACCTCCAGCACGACCGTCCCGCTTACCGTCGCATTGTTCGCCGGCCGCTGCCAGCTCACCGTCGGTGGGGTCTCGTCCGCATTGGCAACCGTCACCTTGATGAGCGCGGTCGCCTGGTTCCCGGAGGTGTCGTAGGCAATCGCCTTCAGGTCCAGCGCGCCATCGGGCACCGAACGCGTGTCCCACGACAGCGAGTAGCCGTCCGTGCCATCCGCGTCCTCACCCAATAAGTTCGCCCCCGCATAAAACTCGACCTTCGAGATCCCGCGATCGTCCTCCGCCGAAACCTCCAGCACGACCGTCCCGCTTACCGTCGCATTGTTCGCCGGCCGCTGCCAGCTCACCGTCGGTGGGGTCTCGTCCGCATTGGCAACCGTCACCTTGATGAGCGCGGTCGCCTGGTTCCCGGAGGTGTCGTAGGCAATCGCCTTCAGGTCCAGCGCGCCATCGGGCACCGAACGCGTGTCCCACGACAGCGAGTAGCCGTCCGTGCCATCCGCGTCCTCACCCAATAAGTTCGCCCCCGCATAAAACTCGACCTTCGAGATCCCGCGATCGTCCTCCGCCGAAACCTCCAGCACGACCGTCCCGCTTACCGTCGCATTGTTCGCCGGCCGCTGCCAGCTCACCGTCGGTGGGGTCTCGTCCGCATTGGCAACCGTCACCTTGATGAGCGCGGTCGCCTGGTTCCCGGAGGTGTCGTAGGCAATCGCCTTCAGGTCCAGCGCGCCATCGGGCACCGAACGCGTGTCCCACGACAGCGAGTAGCCGTCCGTGCCATCCGCGTCCTCACCCAATAAGTTCGCCCCCGCATAAAACTCGACCTTCGAGATCCCGCGATCGTCCTCCGCCGAAACCTCCAGCACGACCGTCCCGCTTACCGTCGCATTGTTCGCCGGCCGCTGCCAGCTCACCGTCGGTGGGGTCTCGTCTCCCAAAGCCAAATTTTCTGTACTAATGGTTAAGGGGAGAATCCTTTTTTCGATGTAACTTCCTCCGTTTTCGTCTCGCAAAATAAAGGAAGCCTCGATATACCACCCTTCATATGGAACATTATTTTGATCAGGAATTTCCTTGATCAGCTCGTACCAATAATTTGCAAAAGACTGCATGCCAATGTTCATTATGTAGGTTCCTTGTTTAATTTCACCTCGATCGGCTCTAGGGATATTCAATACTGCTTTACTTTTCTGCGTAAGGTGCTCCAATAGTTTGTTCTGGGGGTCAAAAAATTTAACTGAAGCCTCTGTAACGGTAATACCTGGGCTAGGACCTTCAATTGAAAAAAGAGCGCTCATCGTCACAGGATCTGCTGAAATCTTGTCCTCAGGGCCTTTAATTTTCACAGAAATCGCCGTTGGCTCAAGCTTAGTGAGTTTAAAGTTTGCCCCCCCCAACCTTACTCCGCCACAGGCGGAAAGAAGAAGTAGGATTCCTATACTTATCCCAAAAAGCAGTTTCTTCACAACCATCACCTCTCCATTACCCTGTGATTAACATAATACGTCAATCTGGTAAGCCCGCCTAAAAAATCGACGTTTTCTATGTGTACAGAAGATGGGGCTTCCAAAACGGCGGGCGAAAAATTAAGAATTCCCCGGATCCCCGCCCGCACCAACCGGTCCGCGACCTCCTGCGCCGCCTCAGCGGGGACGGTGATCAGGCCGATCTCGGCTCCCCGGGTCCGGACCGCCTCGGGCAGGGCCTTGATCGGCTCGATCACCCCCTGCCCCACCGGCTGGCCGATCTTCTCCGGATCCACGTCGAAGTAGCCGACGTGCACGAAGTTCTCGCCAAAGCCCGGGTAATCGGCCAGGGCCTGGCCAAGCCGGCCCATCCCCACGATGACCAGCCGCCAACGGCGGTCCAGCCCCAGGATCTGCCTAAGCTCGCGTTTCAAAAAGGGCACCGCGTAGCCTACCCCTCGGGTGCCGTAGCTGCCGAAGTAAGAGAGGTCCTTGCGCACCTGAAACGCGGTGACCTGAGCGGCCTCGGCAAGCTGATCGCTGGAGACGCGTTCAATACCACGGCGATCGAGGTCCTCGAGCACCCGCAGGTACTGCACCAAACGGGAGATCGCTGCACTGGGCACGCGGTTAGCCACCTCGCACCTCCACCGGCTCGAAGCCCTCCGCCTTGAGCCGTTCCTTGACCTTCGGCAAGGCCGCGTTGTCCACCGGCCCAACCCAGACCTTGGCCCAGCCATCGCGATAGTAGAGGACGACGTCGTAGCCCTTCTCCTTGAGCGTGCGGGCCAGCTCGGCGGCGCGGTCGAGGTCCTTGAACGCCGCGACCTGCAGGTAGGTTCCCGTAGGGAGGGGGGTGTCCCCGCGGTAGATTAGCGGCTCGTAGCGGGCCAGCCGCTTGGCGGCCCGCTCGGCCTCCGCGCGGTCGGCGAAGGGCCCGACGACGACCCGGCTGACCTTCCCGACCACCTCGACGCGGACCGGATACCCCTCGCCCTCCAGCCGTTTGGCCAGCTTCGCCGCGTAGCTGGGGCGGGTGAAGGAGCCCACCGCCACGCGAAAGCGGCCGCTCGCGGGGGCGGAGGGCTGGGGCGCTGCGGCACCGGCCTCGGGCGCGGAGGCCGCGGGGGGGCTGGAGGCCGGGGTCGCTTCGTTGGCGGGGGGAAGCGGCAGCACGGTAATCGGCTCCGCAGGAGGCTTGGTCTCGCGCTTCGGCGCGGCCTGGGAGGGCGCGACCTCAGAGGCCTGTGGAGGCGAGGGCGCCTCGGCCTTTGCGCTGGGGGCGGGCGCGGAGACCACCTGTGGCGGTTTCGCGAAGGGGTTGATCCCGATGAGAAAGAAGACGATCGCCACCACGACGGCGGTGAGCAAAACGAAGATCAGGACGTCGAGCCAGTTCTCCTTGAGCCAGGACATGCCGCCTCCTACCCTTTCACCGGACGATACCCGAGCTCAAGCGCCTTTTTCCAGGCCCGCTTGGCCTCGGCGTCCCGTCCCAGGGCCTTCAGCGCCCAGCCCAGCTGGTACCAGGCCTCTCCCCAGTCCGGGCGCAGCTGGACCACCTCGCTCAGCACCCGCTCCGCGTCGGAAAAGCGCCGCGCAGCGAGGTAGGCCGCGCCGAGGTTGAACTTGATCTCTGGGGCAGGGTCCAGCGCGGCGGCGCGCTCAAGCGCGGCCGCCGCCTGGCCGTAGTCCTTGCGCGCGTAAAGGGCGAGGCCGTACCAGGTCCAGGCCTCCGCCTGCTCCTGGCGCGCCTTGACCACCTTGGCCAGGGCCGCCACAGCCTCGTCGTACTTCCCCAGCAGATAGGCGTTCTTTCCGAGGATGAACCAAAGGTCGACCGGCGCCTCGCCGGAGATCAGGCCGAGGGCTAGCTTGGCCGCGCGGTAGGCGGACTCGGCCTGCCCCGCCGCGTCGTAGGCCGCGGCCAGCCCAGCCATGACCTCGGGGGCCTCCGGTGCCAGACGCAAGGCACGCTTAAACGCGTCGAGCGCCGCCTCGGGCCGCCCCAAAAGGAGGTACAAACGACCCGCCTCGTAGTGGTAGGGCCAGCGCCCGGGGTCCAGCTCGAGTGCCTTTTGCAACAACGCCAGCGCCCGCTCCGCGGGTTGCTGGTTCTTCAAGAGGAGTTTGGCCTTCTTAAAGAGGAACGCGGCCTTAGCTTTGGGGTCCGTGGCCTCGGCGAGGGCCTGGTCCAGAACCCGATAGGCGCGCTCGGAGAGCTCCAGGGCCTGGTAGACGTCCGCGAGAAGGAGCACGGCCTGGGCATCCCCGGGCAGGGCCTTCAGCCGCTCGTAGAGGTAGACGACCGCGCTCTGATCGCGCCCCGCCCGGTGCAGGGCGTCGGCCAGGAGGAGGTCCACCTCCGGGTCCCCGCCGTGCTTTTGGTAGAACGCGAGCAGGGCGTCGGCGGCCTGATCGGGTTGCCCCTGCTCGAGGTAGGCCCGGGCCAGGCCGAGGGCGGCAGCGCGCACGGCGTCTCGCGCAAGCTTGGCTTCCTCCCCGAGGCGGACCGCGGTGGCGAAGGCGTCCGCGGCCTCGCGATCGCGACCGAGGTCAAAGAGGACCAGGCCCAGGTTGTACCAGCCTTCGAAGCGCTTGGGCTCGAGCATCGTGAGCTGGCGGAACTCAAAGAGCGCCTCGTTCAGCTTGCCCATGCGGTAGTAGCCGAGCCCAAGGCCCAGGTGAGCCCGGTAGTTCTTGTAATCGTCGGCGACGATGGCATCGAAGATCGCCACCGCCTCCCCGTAATGGCCGGCGCTGAGCGCCTCGAACCCCTGGTTCAATCGATCGTCGAGGTCACCGCCCTGGGCCATCGCGAGGGCCCAAAGCAGCGTCAATAGCCATAGCCATCTCTTCATGGGTTCTCCTCCCGCACCTTCACAGGCATTCTAAAGGGCCGTGGCGCCGCTTGACAAAAGATGCTCCAGCGCGTAAGATCTTCTTTGCGACGCGGGGTGGAGCAGCCTGGTAGCTCGCCGGGCTCATAACCCGGAGGTCGCGGGTTCAAATCCCGCCCCCGCAACCAGAACGAAGGGCGCGCCGATCGGCGCGCCCTCTTCTCATTGCCCCCAGACCGCCAGCACGCCCCAGACCAACCACCCGGTCAGGGCCACCGCGAGCCAGTTGACCACCGCCCAGGGCGCCAGGCGGCGATGGCGCGCGAAGGCGCCGCGGAAGGCGAAGTAAAGGACGGCCCCAACGAGCGGAAGGTTGATGGCCGCGATCAGGGTGTGGAATCCCAGCAGGATCAGGTAGGCGGCGCGGTAGGCCTCGGGGCCGGCGTAATGGCGCCCGCCATAGAGCCCAGCCTTGAGCAGGTACAGCACCAAAAAGAGGACCGCGAGGGCAGACGCCCAGAGCATCGCCCGGTGGTGGGCTTGACGCCGGCCGGCGCGAATCTCGCGCACCCCGTAGAGCAGGACCAACGCGCTAACGCCGATGCTTACGACGCTTAGCAGGGCGAGCCAGTCTTGCATGACGCACCTCCTCCTCGAGCACCCGGGCCAGGCGAAAGGCCTCGGCGTCGGCAGCGCTGCGGGCGTAGGAAAAGCCACTCAGCCAGGCGGCATAGGCCTCCCGGCCCCGCCCCAGCCGGAGCTGCGAGCGGGCCAGGGCCAAGAACAACCAGGCCAGCCCCCGCGACCGCTCTCGCGAAGGGGGCATCGCCTCCAGACGCTCGATCATCGCCCGCGCCCCGGAGGCCCCCTCCTCGGGACGGGCCTCCAAGAGCCCCCGGGCGTAGTCGACGACCGCTTCAACGGAATCCCTCACCCACACCCCCCTAGGCCCGACGCCACGCCGCGAAGTATACCTAAAAGCGATGCAGCCCCTCGACGCCCTCGACCTCCGCGTGGGGCGGATCCTCCGCGCCGAGCCCCATGACAAGGCAAAGCAACCGGCCTACAAGCTCTGGATCGACTTCGGCCCCCTGGGGGTCAAGACCTCGAGCGCCCAGATCACCGCGCGCTACACCCCGAACGACCTGGCGGGCCGTCTGGTGGTGGCCGCGGTCAACCTGGGCAAAAAACGCATCGCCGGGTTCACCTCCGAGGTGCTGGTGCTCGGGGTCGCCGACGCGCAAGGGCGGGTGGTCCTCCTCGCCCCGGACGACGAGGTCCCCCTCGGGGGGCGGGTCTTCTAGGCCGAAAAGGCCTCCGCGAAGACCCGGGCGAGCCGCCGCACGCCCTCCTCGATGCCCGCCTCGTCGACGCTGGCGAAGGTCAGCCGGGCCGAGGGGTAGCCCCCTTGAGGGAAGAAGGCCTCGCCGGGCACGAAGGCCACCCCGGCGGCGAGGGCCCGCTCGAGGAGGGCCCGGGTATCGGTCCCTTCGGGCAGGCGCAGCCAGAAGAACATCCCGCCCTTGGGCACCGTCCAGCGCACGCCTTCGGGCATGTGTTCGGAAAGCGCCTCGGCCATGACGTCACGACGGCGGCGGTACAGGGCGCGGACACGCTCGGCCTGCGGCGACAGCGCCCCGGCCTCGATAAGCTCGGCGAGGATCGCCTGGCCCAGGATGTTGGTGTGCAGGTCGGCGGCCTGCTTGGCCTTGATCAGGTACTCGAGCAGCTCCGGACGGGCCACCAGGTAGCCGATGCGCAGGCCCGGCGCGATGAGCTTGGAGAAGGTCCCGGCGTAGATCACCGCCTCCGGGTTCCGGGCGAACAACGGGGGCGGGGGCGGCGCCTCGAAGTGGATGTGGCCGTAGGGGTCGTCCTCGAGCACGAAGGTCCCGCTGGCCCGGGCCCAGTCCAGCACCTGCGCGCGCGTCGCCTCGTCCCAGAGCGCCCCGGTGGGGTTTTGGAAGTTGGGCAGGAGGTAGGCGAGCTTCGCCCCCTCGGGCAGCGCCGCCACCCGCGGGCCGCTCGCCCCCAAAGGCACCGGAAGGAAGCGGACCCCATAGGGCCGCATCGCCAAGAGACCGCCCATGTAGGTCGGCGCCTCGACGACCACCGCGTCCCCGGGGTCCAAAAAGACCCGGGCCACGAGGTCGATCGCCTGCTGGCTGCCGGAGGTGATCAGGACCCAGTCCGGCTCGACCCCGAGCCGTTCGGCGACGTAGCGGCGGACGACCGGGTGGCCCTCGGTGGGGCTGTATTGCAGCGCCGCCGGGCCGTAGGCTTCAAGCGCCCGCTGGCTTGCGGCCTTGATCGCGTCCATGGGGAAGGCCTCGGGGGCTGGCACCCCACCGGCTAGGGAGATCACCCCGGGGCGACTTGCGAGCTTCAAAAGCTCGCGGATCAACGAACTTTCCATGCGTTGGGCGCGCTGGGACAGTCGTGGTTGCATCCTCTGCCTCCTAAAGATCGAGCTCGGCCACCGCGGGCACGTGGTCCGAGGCGTAGGCGTCGGTGAAAATATACGCGTTCTTCAGCCGCGGCAGCAGGTCCTCGGAGATGATCACGTAGTCGACGCGCCAGCCGATGTTCTTCTCCCGGGCGTTGAAGCGGTAGCTCCACCAGGTGTAGGCGCCGCTCGCGTCGGGGTGGAGGTAGCGGAAGGTGTCGATCCAACCCTTCTTCAAGAAGGCGTCAATCCAGGCCCGCTCCTCGGGGGTGAAGCCGGCGTTCTTGACGTTCTCCCTGGGCCGGGCCAGGTCGATCTCGCGATGGGCGACGTTGAGGTCGCCGACCAGGATGACCCCCTTCGTTTCGCGCAGGGACGCGAGGTAGGCCTCGATGGTACGGTTGAAGCTGAGCTTGAAATCGAGCCGGGGCAGCCCCCGCCCGGCGTTCGGAAAGTAGGCGTTGACGAGGTAGAAGGCAGGGTACTCGAGGGTCTGCACCCGCCCCTCGGCGTCGAACTCCGGCACCCCGAGGCCATTCTTGACCGAAAGGGGGGCCCTGCGCTCGAGGACCGCGGTCCCCGCGTAGCCCTTCTTCTCCCCCGGGTTCCAGTGCCAGCGGTACTCGGCGAGCTCGGAGGGAATCGCCACCGGCTCGCTGGCCTTGATCTCCTGGATTCCCAGGACGTCCGGGGAGAGCTTGTTGACCACCTCCCAAAACCCCTTGCGCACCGCCGCGCGAATCCCGTTGACGTTCCAGCTGGCGACCCGAAGCATGCCCTCACTATAGGGTGCTAGGCTTTTAGTCGATGGACGCGAAGGTGACCGTCGTCGACCACCCCCTGGTGCAGCACAAGCTGGCGCTTCTGCGCGACAAGCGCACCGGAAGCAAGGACTTCCGCGAACTCATGGCCGAGGTCAGCATGCTCATGGCCTACGAGGCCACGCGGGACCTTGAGCTCGTCGAGACCGTGGTGGAAACCCCGGTGGCCCCGGCCCGGGTGCGCGTGCTCGCGGGCAAGAAGCTCGCGCTGGTGGCCATCCTCCGGGCCGGTCTGGTCATGGTGGACGGGATCCTGCGCCTCATCCCCGCCGCCAAGGTCGGCCACATCGGGCTCTACCGCGACCCCAAGAGCCTCGTGCCGGTGGAATACTACGCCAAGCTCCCCGATGACATCGCTGCCCGGCGGATCTTCCTCACCGACCCCATGCTCGCCACCGGCGGCTCCGCGGTGAAGGCGCTGGACATCCTCAAGGCCAAGGGCGCCCAGCAGATCAAGCTGATGAACATCATCGCCGCCCCGGAAGGGATCGAACGCGTCCACCGCGCGCATCCCGAGGTGGAGATCGTGGTCGCGGCGGTCGATGAGCGCTTGAACGACAAGGGCTACATCGTGCCCGGACTGGGGGACGCCGGCGACCGCATCTACGGCACCAAGTAGGCGCCGGCTTGGGCATGTCTGACCTCCTTCACCAGCTGGGGGTGGCCGATCCCGGGGGAAGCGGCTGGAAGGTCGTCTTGCTGACCTTCGTCCTCGCCGCCTTTAGCACCTGGCGCTTCATCCCCAGGGTGCGGGCCTTCGCCCTGAAAGCGGGCTGGGCCGACGAGGGGGGCGGACGGCGGGTGCACCAGGGCCGGCTGCCCAACGCCGGGGGACTGGCGATCTTCGCCGGGGTGGTGGGCGCGCTCCTTTTTGCCGCGCTGCTCCGGCCGATCGTGGTGGACGACGTCCTGATCCAGCTCCTGGCCATCCTCTTCGGCGGCGCGCTGCTCGTCTTCGTGGGCTTCATCGACGACCAGTACGGCCTCTCGCCCGGATTTCGTCTGCTCGTGCAGAGCGCGGCGGCCCTCCTCTCCTACCTCGCCGGGGTGCGCATCGAGGCCGCGTTTGGCAGCCCCCTCGACCCCCTGCTCTCCCTCGCGCTCACCTGGGTCTGGATCGTCGGGGTGACCAACGCCCTGAACCTCATCGACGGGCTGGACGGCCTCGCCGGGGGGATCGCCTACATCGCCGCCCTGGGGATGCTCCTGGCCTCGGCACGCTACGAGACCCGGGCCGCGGCCACCCTCCTGCTGGCGGCGCTCGCCGGGGCGGCGCTGGGGTTTTTGCGGCACAACCTGCCGCCCTCGCGGATCATCCTGGGGGACGCCGGGGCCTACTTCTTCGGCTACGCGCTGGCCAACGCGGCGATCCTGGGCTACGTCAAGGTGACCACGGTCCTCGCCCTGGTGCCGGCGGGGCTCTTTTTGCTGGTGCCCATTCTGGACACCACCCAGGTCGTCGTCCGGCGGCTCCTGCAGGGGAAAAACCCCCTCGCCACCCCGGGGCAGGACCACCTGCACCACACCCTCTTTCGCCGCGGGTTGGGGCAGCGCCGGTCGGTCTTTGTGCTCTGGGGGCTGACCTTCGTCGCCAGCCTGATCGCCCTGGCCCTCCAGGGGTTGCCCCCGATCGCGCTCGGCGCGTACGCCGTTGGCGTCGTGGCCGGTCTGGGTTTTGCCCTTTGGCGCAGGGAGAAGGCCAGGAGGGAGGGGCGGTGAGGGTCGTCCTGGCCTTCGGCACCCGTCCCGAGGCGATCAAGATGGCCCCGGTCTACTTGGCGCTCAAGCGACGAACCGACCTCACCCCCCACCTCCTGCTCACCGGGCAGCATCAGGAGCAGCTCGAGGCCGCCCTTCGCCCCTTCGGCCTTAGCCCCGACGCCAACCTGAAGGCGATGCGCCCGGAGCAGGCGCTCCCGGCGCTCGCCGGGCGCATCCTCCCCGCCGCCGCCGAGGCGCTCGAGCGCCTCTCACCGGACTACCTGCTCGTTCACGGCGACACCCTCTCGACCTTTGCCGTGGCCTGGACCGGGTTCTTGCTGGGCGTCCCGGTCGGCCACGTGGAGGCCGGCCTGCGCAGCGGGAAGCTCAGCGAGCCCTTCCCGGAGGAGGCCAACCGCCGCTTGGTAGCGGTGATCAGCGACCTCGACCTGGCCCCCACCCCCGGGGCCAAGGCCAACCTGGTTCGAGAAGGAAAGCCCGAGGCACGGGTCGTGGTCACCGGCCAGACCGGGATCGACGCGATCCGGATCGTCGCCGAGCGGGCCCGTCCGCCCCAGGGCCTTGGCGAGGGCCCCTGGGTGGTGGTGACCCTGCACCGTCGGGAGAACTGGCCGGTGCTCGCGTCCCTCGCCGAGGCCCTGGCCGAGGTCGCCCGGACCTTTCCCGAGCGTACCTTCGTCTACCCCGTGCACAAAAACCCCGCGGTGCGCCGCGCGGTCTGGCCGGCACTGGCGCCGCTTCCCAACGTGCACCTCATCGAACCCCTCCCCTACGACGAGATGGCCGCGCTCTTGGCCCGGGCGGAGCTGATCGTGACCGACTCCGGAGGGCTGCAAGAGGAGGCCGCGGCGCTCGGGGTCGGGGTGGTCGTGGCCCGGAACGTCACCGAGCGGCCCGAAGGCCTCGCCGCTGGGGGGCTAGTCCTCGCCGGCAACCAGCCCGCCCGCCTCGCCGCCGCGGTGCGCGAGGCGCTCCGTTCCCCCGGTCGCCTGCGCTGGCGGTACAACCCCTACGGCGACGGCCGGGCCGGGGAACGGGTGGCCCAGGCCGTGGCCTGGCGGCTCGGCCTGGCGCCGCGCCCCGAGGACTTCATCCCCCCACCGGGGTGAGGGTCTTGGGCCAGGGCTTCAAGAAGAAGTACGCGGCGGGGAGTGCGGTCAGCCCCCCAAGGACCAAAGGGGCACTGGCCCCAAAAAGGTCGAAGGCCACCCCGGTCAGGTACATCCCCGGGGGCCCGGACCCCATGAGGACCAGGGAGTAGAGCGCCATCACCCGGCCCCTGAGCGCCTCCGGAACCAGGGCCTGAACCGTGGAGTTGGCGCTGATCAGGGTCACCACCATCGCCATCCCGGCGACGAACAGCGCCAGGGAGGCGGCGAGCGACGCCCGGGCAAAGGCGGTCGCGGCCAGCGAGGCGGCGAGCAACAACGCGCCCCGGGGCACCCACCAGGGGTGGACCCGGGTGGCCAGGGCGCTGATCGTCGCCCCGGCCAGGGAGCCGAGCCCGAGCGCGCTCATCAAGAAGCCGTACCCCTCGGCGCCTAGCCCCAGCACCAGCCGGGCGTAGGCGGGGATAAAGGCCTGGAAGTTGATGCCGAAGGTGCCGACCAAAAAGAGCATCAGCAGCACCCAGCGCACCAACGAGGTGCGGCGGACGTAGCGAAACCCTTCGAGCAACGCGGCCCAGGGGCTCTGGCGCAGCGTCGAGGGCGGATGGGCCGGAACCCGCAAGAGGAAGAGGAGCATGGGCAAAAAGGAAAGGGCGTTGATCAAGAACGCCGTGGCCAGCCCCGCGCGGGCGATCAAAAGCCCGGCCACGCCGGGGGCCAAGACACGGGAGACGTTGAAGGAAAACGAGCCCAGCGCGATCGCCCCGGAGATGCGTTTCCTGCCCGCGAGCTCGACGTTGTAGGCCTGGCGGGTGGGGACCTCGAGCGCGGAGAAGCTGCCGTAGACGAGCGCGAACAGCTTCAGGTCCCCATAGTCGACCTGCCCCCGCCAGACGAGGTAAAAAAGCGCCGCCGAACTCAGCGCCATCCCCAGCTGATAGACAAAGAGCAGCCGGGCCCGGGGAAAGCGGTCGGCGAGCGCCCCGGCGGGCAGGCTGAGGAGCAGCGAGGGCAGGAACAACAGCCCGAGGATCGTCCCCAGCCCCTCGCCGGTGCCGCTGACCTCGAGCGCCAGCCAGCCCAGCGCGGTGGCCTGCATCCAGGTGCCGAACTGGCTGACGAAGAGCGCGAGCCAGTAGCGCCGGTAGGCGGGGTCGTTGAGCAAGGCGAAGGCCGGCACCCCTCAAGCTTAGCGCACGTCTGACCGGCTGGTCACCCAGGCCAGGACGGCCGCCGCCAGGGAGAGCAACCAGGCCGCAGGCTGGGGGAAGAAGGCCAGGACCCCTGCGGCCAAAAGGAGGAGCCGTCCAAGACCGCTCACCGGGCGCAGGATGAAGCCCTCGAGCGCCCCGATGAAGGCCAAAAGCGCGAGCAGGCTCAGGCCCAGGTCGCGCAACACCGCCGCCGGCGAGCCAGCCAGCATCAACCCCGGCCGGTAGACCATCAAGAGCGGGATCAGGTAGAGCCCCTTGGCGTACTTCCAGGCCGCCACCGAAGCCTTCATCGGATCCGCCCCGGCCAGGCCCGAGGCGGCGTAGGCGGCGAGCGCCACCGGCGGGGTCACGTTCGAGTCCTGGCTAAGCCAGAAGACGACCATATGGGCGATCAAGAGCGGCACGCCGAGGTCCTGGAGGGCCGGCCCGGCGAGGATCACCAGCACGATGTAGCTGGCGGTGACCGGAAGCCCCATCCCCAGCACCAGGCTGGCCAGCGCGACGAGGAAGAGCGCCACCAAAAGCTGACCGCCAGAGGCGGAGAGCAAGAGGCCGGAGAACTTGAGCCCCAACCCGGTCAGCCCCACCACCCCGACCACGATCCCCGCGGCCGCGGTGGCCACCGAGACCGGCACCGCCGCCTTGGCTCCGTTGACCAGCCCCTCGATCAGCTGGGGCAGGCGAAAGGGACTCAAGGGCAGCGACGCGGAGACGAGGGCCCCGGCGATCAGGGCCTCGAACTGGTGCCAGGTCATCCCCTGCCGGCTCTGCAGGCCGACGTAGAGCAAGAACCCCAGGTAGGCGAGGTGGTAGGCGTAGTGCAGCGTCCGGAGCCCCGCCGGTCCGGGCCGGGCCCGGAGGTTGGTCGCGGCGATCACCGCGAGCACCCCGATGAAGCCCACCTTCATCGCGGAAACGCCCTTGGCCAGGTAGTAGACGAGGAGGCCCAGGGGCAGGAGGAAGTGCCAGCCCTCCCGTAGCACCTTGACGAGGACCGGCAGCTCCTCCTTGGGAAGGCCCAAAAGGCCCCGCTTGGCGGCGATCGTGTCCACGAAGAGGTAGACGGTCAGGAAGTAGAGCAGCGCGGGGATGATCGAGAGCTTGACGATCTCCAGGTAAGGGCGCTGGGTGTACTCGGCGATCAAGAAGGCTCCCGCCCCCATGATCGGGGGCATGATCTGCCCTCCGGTCGAGGCCGCGGCCTCGACCCCCGCGGCTTCCTCGGGCCGGTAGCCGAGCCGCTGCATCAGGGGAATCGTGAAGGCCCCGGTGGTGACCACGTTGGCGATCGCCGACCCCGAGAGGCTGCCCATGAACGCCGAGCTGAGGACGCTCACCTTGGCCGGCCCGCCGCGGGCCCGGCCGGCCAGGGCGTAGGCCAGGTCGATGAAGAACTTCCCCGCCCAGGTGGCCTCGAGCAACGCGCCAAAGAGGATGAAGATGAAGACGTAGGTCGCGGCCACCCCCAGGGGCAGCCCGAAGATCCCCTCGGTGGTCAGGTAGAGCTGGGTGAAGACGCGCTCCACCCCGTAGCCCTTGTGCGCGAGCACCCCGGGCATCCAAGGCCCGAAGAAGGCATAGAGCAAAAAGACCAGGGCGATCAAGGTCATCGGCCAGCCGATCGCCCGACGCGTGGCCTCGAGGACCAAAAGCGTCGCCACCACCCCCAGGGCGACGTCCGCCGGCGCCCACCAGCCGAACCGCTCCATGATCGCGTCGTACTGGGTGTAGATGTAGCCGATCACCCCCAGGGTGGCGAGGAGAAACGCCCCGTCCACCAGCCAACGCAGCCAGGCCGGGGCCCGGCGGGACACCGGCGTGAGCAAAAAGAGGATCGACAGCACGAAGCCCAGGTGAATCGAGCGCTGGAAGATCGCGCTCACCGGGGCATAACCCGCGGTGTAGATCTGAAAAGCCACCAGCATGAGCGCCAAAAGCGTGGCCAGATGGCGCGCTAGGGACACGAGAACCTCCCGAAGAAAAAGAAAACGCGGGGCCATTTCGCCACCCGCCAGGACAGGTGCCGGTGCGCCGCACAAGCGGAGAGGTCGTACCCCCTTCCCCCGATCACCAGGGTGTGGTGGATCTCCGGCCCCCCCACCAAGAGCCGAAAGCGGTCCGCCAGCTCGTGGATCCCGACCAGCGCCAGGCCGTGCCGCCCCTCGCCGACCAGCCGGCCCCGGCCCGGGACCTCCCCCAGCCCGGCGGCGAACCAGGGATTATGCGACTCCTCCAGCCAGAGATGGCGATCCGCGTAGACAAAAACCTCCCGGACCGGGATCCCGGAGACCGAGTGCACCCAGGTGAGGTGCACCACGCTACCCTCCCGAAGGGGAAAGCGCGCCACCGGCCGTCCGTCGATCGCGAGCAAGAGGCCGGGCTGCGGCCAGAAAAGCCAAAGGAGGAGGCCCGCCCCCAACGACGCCAGGACGAGCCTCCACCTTCGCATCGGTTACTTCTGGGGCTTGAGGTGGTCGGGAACGGTGTAGCCGGCCTCCTCGTAATAGCGGATCGCCCCGGGATGCAGGGGGATCAGCGTGGCCTTGAGGACGTACTCGGGGCTGATCGTCTTCGCCGCGGGATGGATCTTCTGGAGCGCGTCGAGGTGCTCGAAGAGCGCCTTGGTTAGCTGGTAGACCAGGTCCTCATCCATCGAGGCATTGACGAAGAGGACGTTCGGGGTGCCCACCGTAGGACAGTCGTAATCCACGCCCTTGTACGTCCCCGCAGGAATGGTAAAGGGGACGTAGTAGGGATGGGCGGCGTTGACCTTTTGCTGATCCTCGGGGGTCATGCAAAGGAGGACCATCTTCCTGGTGGTGGCGAGGTCGATCAAGGAGCCCGGCCCCAGACCCACCGACCAGGAGCCGACGTCGATCGTCCCGTCCTTCAGCGCGGCGACCTGCTCGGAGAAGGAGAGGTGGAACTCCTTGAAGTCCCTGCCGGGCTCGAAGCCGAGGGTCCTCAGGATGGCCCGGGTCATGACCTTGGTGCCGGAACCCGGGGCCCCGGTGGAAACCCGCTTGCCCTTGATCTCGGGGATGCTCTTGATCCCGGTCTCCGCCACGGTGACGAACTGCCAGGCGTTCGGATAGAGCGCTCCGATGGCCAGGATCGGCTGCGGGCGGCCCTTGAACTTGCCCTCGCCCTTGTAGGCCTGCACCACGACGCCGCTGGTGCCCAGCGCGACCTGGGCCTCGCCGCTCGCCACCAGCCGGACGTTTTCCACCGACGCCCCGGTGACCTCGGCGCTGGCCTTGACCCCGGGAACGTAGTCGCTCCAGATCTTGGCCAGGCCGCCGCCGAGGGGATAGTAGACGCCGCCGGTGCCGCCGGTGGCGATCGAGATCCGCTGGGTCTGGGCTAGGCCGAGGGATAGGACAAACGCGACCAGTGCGAACGCGAACTTTGCTTTCATAAACCCTCCTTTCAGGAAGATATTTTATGCACCAACCCCCACGTGGTCAAAGCGGTCGACGCAAAAGCGTTATGCTGTTCTCATGCTTGACTTCCTCGCCGTCCGCGAGCTCCTCGACGATGAGGCTCGCCAGGTGCAGGCCGCGGCGCGCAAGTTCCTCGAGGCCGAGGCGCTGCCCCACATCCGCGCGTGGTGGGAGGCCGGGCGCTTTCCCACCGAGCTGATTCCGAAGTTCGGGGAGATGGGGTTTTTGGGGGCGAACCTCCCCGCGGAGTACGGGGCCGCCGAGGTCACCAGCGCCGCCTACGGGATGATCATGTACGAGCTCGAGCGCGTCGACTCCGGGCTCCGCAGCTTTGCCAGCGTCCAGGGTGCGCTGGTGATGTACCCGATCTACGCCTACGGCTCGGAAGAGCAAAAGCGACGCTTTCTGCCCAAGCTGGCTTCGGGCAAGCTGGTCGGGGCGTTCGGCCTGACCGAGCCCGACGGCGGCTCGGACCCCGGGGGCAACATGCAGACCCGGGCCGTCCGCGACGGCGACGACTACGTCCTGAACGGCACCAAGATGTGGATCACCAACGGCACGATCGCCGACCTGGCGATCGTCTGGGCCAAGGACGAGGCTGGGGAGGTGCGGGGCTTCATCGTCCCCACCGACACCCCGGGGTTCTCCGCCCCGGAGATCAAGCACAAGCTGAGCCTTCGCGCCAGCGTCACCTCCGAGCTGGTCCTCGAGGACGTTCGCGTGCCCGCCGAGCTGATGCTGCCCAAGGCCAAGAGCTTAAAGGCCCCTCTCTCCTGCCTGACCCAGGCCCGCTACGGGATCGCCTGGGGGGTCCTGGGGGCGCTGGAAGCGGTCTACACCGAAGCGCTTGCGTTCGCCCAATCGCGCCGCACCTTCGGCGAGCCGATCGCCAAGAAGCAACTGGTGCAGGCCAAGCTCAGCGAGATGCTCGCCGACCACGCCAAGGGGCTGCTCTTAGTCTGGCGCCTCGCCCAGCTCAAGGACCAGGGACGACTGCACCACGCCCAGGTCTCCCTGGCCAAGCGTGACAACACCTACGCCGCGCTCAAGGCCGCGCGCATGGCCCGGGACATCCTCGGGGCCAACGGGATCACCCTCGAGTACCACGCGATCCGCCACATGCTCAACCTGGAAACGGTCTACACCTACGAGGGCACCCACGACATCCACACCCTGATCCTGGGCCGGGAGATCACCGGCCTGGCCGCGTTCTAGCCCGACGGGGGTAGCGAAAAGGCGCCGGCGTGCAGGGCCCGGATGAAGGCCTCGACCACCTCCGGATCGAGCGTCTTTCCAGCTTGACGACGCAGCTCGGCCAGCGCCCGCTCCTGGTCCCAGGCCTCCTTGTAGGGGCGGCTGCTCACCAGGGCGTCGAAGACGTCCACCACCGCGAAGATGCGCGCCTCCTTGGGGATTGCCTCCCCCTTCAGCCCCTCAGGGTAGCCGCTTCCATCCCAGCGCTCGTGGTGGTAGCGCACCACGTTCAGCGTCGCCTGGGGCAGGAAGCTCAGGTTCTTCAGCATCTCCACCCCGATCACCGGGTGGCGCTGGATGATCTCCCACTCGTAGTCGAGAAGGCTGCCCTGCTTTAAGAGGATGGCGTCCGGAAGCGCCAGCTTACCCACGTCATGGAGGTACGCCCCCCAGCGCAACGCATCGAGCCACTCCCCGCGATAGCCGAGCTCCCGCCCCAAAACGGTGACCAGGCGCACCACCCGGTCGGTGTGGCCACGGGTCTCCAAGTCGCGGTGCTCGAGCGCTAAACCAAAAGTGCGCAGCACCGCCTCCCGGGTTTCCGCAAGCTCCTTTAAGTGCTCGGCCCGCTCCAGCATCCGCGCCAGGCGCCGACCGGCGAGCTTAAAGACCTCCTGATCAGCGGGGGAAAGGCTGCGTTCGCCGAAGCTCAAGAGCTCGATCGCCCCGTAGGGCTTGCCCGAAAGCCAGATCGGGACCACCCCCACGCTCCTCACCCCGATCCCCTTAAACGCGGGGAGGGCCCGGGGCCAGCTCTGGTAGTCCTCGATCAACAGGAAATGGCCACTGGCCATCGCCTCCCCCACCGCCCCCTGCCCCAGCCGCGGGGCATCCTCTTCGTAGGCTTGAAGCATCTCCTTGGAAAAACCGCCGGTGAGGTACTTCGGTTGCAGGATGCCGTCCGTTACCCGGGTAAAGATCGCGGTGTCGCTCCGGGTCAGCCCCAGGAGGAGCTCGAGGGTCTCGACGATCAGCCGCTCGGTGTCGGTCTCCGACTCCAACACGTTGCTCAACGAAAGCAGCTGTCGGTAGGCGTTGCTCGTCCGCCGGGCACTGTAGAGCGCACGGTTGCGCGCGTGGGCCAGCTTCAGCCCTTCCAAAAAGGCCACGATGAACCCGTGAAAGCCTTCGGGAAAGCGCCCCTGCTTGGGAACGAGGCGCAACGCGTCGCGCGCGCCGGGGGGGCGGAGCAGGATCGTGTGTTCGCTGTAATGGAGACCCTGTTGCGCCAGCACCTCACGCTTCTCCTCCTGCAGGTCGGCCTCGTCGACGCGCGCGACGGCGAGCTCGGGGAACTCGCGCTGGAGCACCTTAGCGCTCCAGCGCAACAGGCCGCCGGATGGCATCCTTTGCAGGGCCTGGCCGATCCGGGCCACCCGCTCGGCCCAGCGGGCGCGCTCGCGCTCCCGCCTGGCGCGCAGCGACCGCTCGTAGACCGCGACCAGGCTCGCGGCCTGGCCGGCGAAGACCTCCGCGGCCTGAAAGGACCGCTCGCCGAACCCCTCGCCGTCCCGGAAGCGGTCCAGGTTGAGGTAGCCGTACACCCTGCCCTGGATCAGGATGGGCACCGAAAGGGTAGCCCGGATGCGGTGTAGCGCGGCTTTTTCCCTCAGCTCTCGGGGCAGACGCGTCGCCTCGGCAGGGGAACGGAAAAGGCGGGGGGCGGGCCCGCTGCCGCCGAACCAGTCCACCTGCGTCGCCTCCGGCACCCAAACCCCGAGAAGCTCGGGGTCAAAGCCCTTGAGCGCGACCAGGCGAAACCCCGAGCGCTCGCGCAGCCAAAAGCTCCCCGCCTCGGCCCCCGGGATGGCCCGAACCGCGGTTTCAACCAGGCCCTGATAGAGGGCCTCCGGGCTCTTGGCCGTGCTCAAGCGCTGGCGGAACTCGGCCATCGCCTCCAAGAGCAGGTCGCGCCAGTCGGTCTGGGGCAGGCGTTGAACCAGGAACACCGCTTTCAAGGGCGACGTAGCCACCGGGAAGAAGGAAAAGCGGTAGCGCTCGTCCCCGTGAAACGCCTCCCACTCCAATCCCCGCCCCTCGCGCAGCTGGGCGAGGCGGCTGCGCGCCTCATGCAAAAGCTCAGGCTTGTCCGCGAGCAAACCCTCCACGGCTTGGGGGCGATCCTCACCCTCGACGAGCACAGCGCGGCCCCACATGCCTCAGCATCTTACCGGTTAGACTGCGGGGATGCTCATCGTCTTCACTGGCGATCCCTACCTCGCCCGGCGGGCGCTGGAAAAAGAACGGCAGCTCAAGGGCCTGCCCCACCGCCTTTCGCCCCCGCAGGACCTGCCCGAGCTCCTCTCCCCCGGCCTCTTCGGGCCGGGCGGCGGGGCCGTCGATTTTCGCGATCTAGACGCGGCCACCTGGAACGAGCTCAAACCCCTGCTCGAGCACATTCCCGAGGCCACGTTGATCCTGATCCTGGACCCCAAGCCAAGCTCCGGGCGCGCCCGCTGGTACAAGCGCCGGGCCGAGGTGCGTCCGTTCCCCACGCCACGCTTTCGCGAGCGCGTGGCCTTCGTCCAGACCGAGCTCAAGCGCCACGGGGTCAAGGCCCCGGCCGCGGTGGCCCAGCTCCTGGCCGAGAGCGAGGCGGACACCGAGGGCCTGGTGCGGGAGGTGGAGAAGCTGGCCCTGGCCGAACCCCCGATCACCCCGGAGAAGGCCGCGGCCCTCCTCGCCGCGCCTCCGGCGACGACCGCCTTCGAGCTCCTCACCCCGTTGGCCCGGGGGGAGGTCGCGACCGCGCTCGAGGTCCTGCGCACCCTCCTGGAAAAGGGGGAGGCCCCGCTGAAGATCCTGGGGGCCCTCACCTGGCACTACACCAAGCTCTACGCCCTCTCCCTCGCAAACGCACGGCCGCGACGGGAAGAGGACGCGGCCCGGCTGCTCGGGGTTTCCCCGTTTGCCGCACGGCGGCTCCTGGAAGCCGCCGCCCGCATCGAGGCCGAACGCCTGGCGAGGAGCCTCGAGGCCCTGATGGCGGCGGAGCTTGCCATCAAGCAGGGGCGGGACCCGCTGCTCGCCCTGGACGCCCTCTTGGTTAAGCTGGCAAGGCGATGACCCCGATCGTCGACGCCCACCTGGACCTCGCCTACAACGCCCTGGAGCATGGCTGGGACCTGACGCTTCCCCTGGCGACGCTCAGGCGGCGGGCCCCGGGCCCCTACCGCCCTACGGTCAGCCTGCCGGCGCTCGAGGCCGCGGGGGTGGCGCTGGTCTTCGCCACCCTCTTCGTCGACCCCGAACGCCACCCCACGCCGGAGGCGTCCCAAAAGGCCGCGCTGCGGCAGCTCGCCTATTACGAGGACCTAGCGAGCAGGGGGTGGCTGCGGTTGGTCAAGGACCGCGCCGGGCTTTCGGCCCACCTCACCGCCTGGACGCGGGATCGGAAGGTGGGGGCGGTGCTCTTGATGGAAGGGTCGGAGCCGATCCGCGACCCGAAGGAGGTCGCCTTCTGGGCCCGGGCGGGGGTGCGCTTGATCGGCCCGGCCTGGAAGGACACCCGCTACGCGGGCGGCACCGGCGGGCAAAAGGGGCTCACCGCGGCCGGAAAGGACCTTTTGGCGGCGATGGCCGAGGCCGGGCTGGCCTTGGACCTCTCCCACCTCAGCGAGGCCGCGTTCTTCGAGGCGCTAAAAGCGTTTTCGGGGCCGATCGCGGTGACCCATGCCAACCCCCGGGCCCTGGCCCCTTCCGGAAACCGCCACCTCAGCGAGGCCCAGCTCGCGGCGCTGAGACCGCGCGACGTGGTCGTCGGGCTGGTGCTCTATAACCGCTTTCTGGACCCCGGCTGGCGCCCCGGCCAGCGCGTGCCCCTCTCCCGGGTTGGCCTGCACGCGGCCCACCTCGCCGAGCGGCTGGGCTGGTCATGGGTGGGGATCGGCTCCGACTTCGACGGGGGCTTTGGCGCCGAGGCCCTTCCCGAGGGGATCTCCGAGCCCGCCGACCTGCGGAGGCTGGAGGATGTCCTTCCGAAGGGGACCTTCGACGCCGTCCTCGGCGAAAACTGGCTCTCCTGGCTGCGCCGAGCGCTGCCCTAAGAAAGGGGGCGGGCCCTAGGGCCCGCCCCCTTGGCACAGGCAGAGGCCGTTAGCCGCGGCTTTGGGCCTCCATCTTGCTCTTGATCTTCTTGAGGCGGAAGTTGTCCTCGCGCTCGCGCTGCTCCAGAACCTGGCGGATGTAGCGCACCTGGTGGTCGAGGTCGGGGATCACCACCTGCTCGAGGGCGTTCACCCGGCGGGTGGTCTTCTTGATCTCCTCACCGATCCGCCGCAGCCGGGTCTCGGTGTTCGCCACCTCGACCAGGGCCTCGGCGAAGGCCCGGAAGGCCCGGGCCGCGGCCAGGGTCTGCCCGCCGGTGGCCACCGGGCTCACCCCTGCCCGCTCCGGCCAGGCGACGCGCAAGCGCGGGACCTTGGTGCCCCAGACGTTCTCCACCTCGGCCTCGACCTTGGAGACCGCGGGCACGCCGAGGGCGACCGCCTCCACCTCCTCCGGACCGTCGAAGGCCTTGGCCAGAAAGAGCGCCAGGTAGGCTTCCTTGGCCGACGCGGCCAGCGCCTCGCGGGCCTTGAGGGTGTCCCCGACCAGCTCGAAGAACTCCGAGACCAGCGCGTCGCGCTTTTTCTTCAAAAGGTCCGCCCCCTTCTCCGCCAGCTTCTTTTGATTCCGCTTTTGGAGAAGGGTCATGCGGGTGGGGCTGATCTGCTCCATACCCCCTCCCTAGGCCTCGGCGATCGCGAAGTCCTCGAGCTTGAACTTGCCGTAGTACTGCTCGATGTATTTCTTCGAGATGCGCGAGAGCGCGGACTCGGGCAGGATCGAGAGCAACGCCCAGGAAAGGTTGAGCGACTCCTCGATGCTGCGGTTTTGCTCCCTTTGGTTGAGGAAGTACTTCTCGAAGGCGTCGGCGAAGGCCAGGTACTTGCGGTCGGCCTCGGTCAGGGCGTCCTCGCCGATGATCGCCACCAGGCGGCGGATGTCCACGCCGGTGGCGTAGGCCGCGTAGAGCTGGTCCGCGACCTGCTTGTGATCGGCGCGGGTCTTGCCCTCGCCGATCGCGTTGTTCATCAGCCGCGAAAGCGAGGGGAGGGGATCGATCGGCGGGTAGATGTTCTTGCGGTGCAGCTCACGGGAGAGCTGGATCTGGCCCTCGGTGATGTAGCCGGTCAGGTCCGGCACCGGATGGGTGCGGTCGTCGTCGGGCATCGAGAGGATCGGGAACTGGGTCACCGAGCCCTCCTTACCCACGATCACCCCGGCGCGCTCGTAGATCGTCGCCAGGTCGGTGTACATGTAGCCGGGGTAGCCGCGGCGGCCGGGCACCTCTTCGCGCGCCGCCGAGACCTCGCGCAGCGCGTCGCAGTAGTTGAGCATGTCGGTGAGGATCACCAGCACGTGGTAGTCGTGCTCGAAGGCCAGGTACTCGGCGACGGTCAGCGCCATCCGGGGGGTGAGGATGCGCTCGATCGTGGGGTCGTCGGCCTTGTTGAGGAAGAGGACGCTGCGCGAGAGGGCCCCGGTGCGCTCGAACTCATTGACGAAGAAGGAGAGCTCGCGCTGCGTGATCCCCATCGCGGCGAAGACCACCGCGAACTGCACGTCCTCGCCGGGCACCGTCGCCTGACGCGCGACCTGCGCCGCGAGCTCGTTCGCGGGCAGCCCCGAGCCGGTGAAGATGGGCAGCTTCTGGCCGCGCACCAGGGTGTTCATCACGTCGATCGCGGAGATGCCGGTCTGGATGAACTCCTCGGGCTTGCGCCGGGCGACCGGGTTGATCGGCTGGCCGATGATCGGCAACCGCGCTTCCGGGGTGACCGGGGGGAGGCCGTCGATGGGCCGGCCGATGCCGTTGAAGCGCCGGCCGAGCATCTCCCTGGAGACGCCGAGCCGGGCCACGTCCTCCACCAGGCTGACCGTGGTCGTGGCCAAGTCCAGCCCAGTGGTCTCCTCGAAGACCTGGATCACCGCGAACTCTTCGGAGACCTCGATGACCTGGCCACCGCGCCGGTGCCCCTCGCCGTCCACGATCTCCACGATCGCGCCGTAAGCCAGGTCCGAGGCGTTTTGCACGAAGAGCAGCGGCCCCGAGATGTAGGTGGTCGAGGTGTATTCCTTTTTCAAAAGGTCCATGCTGCCTCCTTAGGCCGGGGTAGCAAACGCGGACTGGATCTCCGCGAGCACCTCGTCGCGGTAGGCGTCGAACGCATCCTCGGGCACGTAGCGAGCCCGGGCGATCTTCTCCACCACCGGCGACTGGAGGATCTCCTCGACGGGGGTGCCCGCGCGAATCGCAGCCTCCGCCGCCCGGTAGAACTCGAGGATCAGGGTCATGATCCCGTAGGCCTTCTTCAGCGAGCAGTAGGCGTCGACCGGATCGAAGGCGTTCTGCTGCAAGAAGCCCTCGCGGATCAAGCGCCCCACCTCGATGATCAGGCGCTCGGCGTCTTGGAGCGCGTCGGGACCGACGAGCTGGACGACCTCCTGGAGGTTGGCCTCGCGCTGCAGGAGCTCGCTGATCGCGGCCCGTTTCTCGGGGTAGTCCTCGGCGACGTGGGTGCGGTACCAGGCCTCGAGCGCCGGGGTGTAGAGCGAGTAGGAGCCACTCCAGTTGATCGCCGGGAAGTGCCGCCGGTAGGCGAGCGAGGCGTCCAGCCGCCAGAAGGCGCCGACGATCCGGAGGGTGGACTGGGTGACCGGCTCGGACATGTCGCCGCCCGGGGGGCTCACCGCGCCCACGATCGAGACCGCGCCCTGGTCACCGGCCAGGCTGATGGTGCGCCCCGAGCGCTCGTAGAAGGCCGCAAGGCGCGCCGCCAGGTAGGGCGGGTACCCTTCCTCCGCGGGCATCTCCTCGAGCCGCGAGCTGATCTCACGCAGCGCCTCCGCCCAGCGGCTGGTGGAGTCCGCCATCAAGGCCACCGCGTAGCCCTGGTCGCGGAAGTACTCGGCGATCGTCACCCCCACGTAGATGCTGGCCTCGCGGGCGGCCACCGGCATGTTCGAGGTGTTCGCGATCAGCACCGTGCGGTGCATCAGCGGGCCACCGGTCTTGGGGTCCTCGAGCTCGGGGAACTCGACCAGCACGTCGGTCATCTCGTTCCCGCGCTCACCGCAGCCGACGTAGATCACGACGTCGGCGTTGGACCACTTGGCCAGCGACTGCTGGGTCACCGTCTTCCCCGAGCCGAAGGGGCCGGGGATCGCCGCGGTGCCGCCCATCGCTAAGGGAAAGAGCACGTCGAGGATGCGCATCCCGGTCAGGAAGGGCTCGTCGGGGTCCAGCTCGCGGCGCACCGGGCGGGCCTTACGCACCGGCCAGGTGTGGTACATCTTCAGCTCGGTGCCGTCCTCGAGGACCGCGACGACCTCCTCGACGGTGTACTCCCCTTCGGGCTTGACCTCCTTCACCCGGCCGCGGACGCCTGGGGGCACCAGGATCTTGTGGGTGAACTGGAACTCGGGGACGGTGCCCAACACGTCCCCGCCACTCACCTCGTCGCCGGGCTTGACCTTCGGGGTCCAGGCCCAGGTCCGCTCCCGGTCCAGCGCCGGGACGAAGATGCCCCGCCCGATGAAGGCCCCGGTGCTCTCCTTGATCTTGTCCAGGGGGCGCTGCACGCCGTCGTAGATCGAGTTCAGCATCCCCGGACCCAGCTCCACCGAGAGGGGGATGCCCAGGCTCTGTACCGGTTCGCCAACCTGCAGGCCGGAGGTGTCCTCGTAGACCTGAACGAACGCGGTGTCGCCGTCCAGGCGGATGATCTCGCCAAGGAGGCCCTCCTTGCCCACCTTGACGATGTCGTACATCCGCGCCCCGTGCATGTTCTTGGCGATGACCGCGGGGCCGGCGATCTTCTTGATGATTCCTTGCTGCATCGTTCCTCCCATCCTAAAGCTTGACCTCGTAGCCGATCGTGGACTTGACGAGGCGGCGCATGTAGGCCTTCATGTCCTCGCCCTCCTCGCCGAAGGCGAAGCTAAGCGAGGGGAAGGGCAGCACCACCGGCAGGTCCCGGCCGCGCATCTCGCGGGCCACGGCGGCCAGCGGGTCTTTGATCAGGCCCTCGTCCACCGCCAAGAGGACCAGGTCCGTTTCCTGGACCAGGGCCTTCAGCTTCTCGAGCGCCTCCTCGGGGCTCGTGGCCTCGTACGCGGTAATCCCCGCCAGGCGGAAACCGGAGGCGCTTTCGGGATCGGTCAGCACCGCGAGCTTCACGCGCAGGTCACCTCCCCTTCCACCGCGGCCGCGGGCAGGGCGTAGTAGGCCCTGCGGGCCAGGAGCCGGACGCGCGCCCCCTCCCACTCCTTTTGGCGCACGTAGGCCAGCACGAACCCGGGACCCAGGGGGTCGAAGCGTCCCCGGCGCGCGCGCTCGAGCAGAAAGCAGCGGGCGAGCCGCTCGAACTGGGAGAGGTCCGCCACCTCCTGGAACGGGCTCAAGGGGGTGGTCGCGAGCTCGGAAAGCGCCCCGGTCTCCCCTTGCGCGACCCGGGCAAAGAGGGAAAGCCCCACGTAGACCCCGCCGGGCACGAAGTAGGCCTCGGGTTCCTCGGCGATACCCTGAGCCGCGAGCTTGAGCGCGGTGCCCAGGTTAAGCAGATCGACCTCGAGGCGGAAGTACGCGCTCAAGAAGTCAGAAATCCCCTTCGCCTGACGCACGGCCTCGGCGTAGAGCGCGCGGTCGAGGACCACCTCGGCCTTCTGAGGGTCGCCGATCTTCGCCGCCTCGCGGAGGGCCTTGGCCAGGGGGTGGCCCGGCAAGACCAGGAGCTGGGCCATCGTGGCCAGGTCCGGGGCCTCGAGCATGGCGTTGAGCAATACCTCCGGAAGGGTGCCGCCGATCAACCGGGCGCGCGCTTCCTCCGCGGGGCGACCCGCGACCTTGGCGCGCAGGATCGTCTTCAGGTTGAGCAGGTCCGCGCGCAAGAAGAGGAGGCGCACGGCCTCCCGGGCCTCGCCGCTGGCCAGCTTGGGGAGGTCCGCGACCCGCTCGGCGAAGTGGCGGCTGACCGCGTGGTCCACGTCCAAAAGCCCCTCGCCAGCCAGGTGCTGGCCGTAGGGGGTCTCCGCCAGGGAACGTAGAAAGTCCGGGTATTCGGCCCGAAGGGCTTCGCTAAAAAAGGTCTCCGGTAAGAGCTCGGCGCTCCTTGCGCGGACTCGGGCCCCCAAATACCCAAAGTCGTCGGCCACGGCTACCCCCACAGGAGCTTAGCCACCTTGGCAGCCAGCTCGTCCCAGCCCCGCTCAAGGCGCGCGGGGAGGGTGTTTTCCACGTAGGTGTTCGCAGAGGCGGACCAGACACGAACCCCCAAGCGAACCTCGGGGTTCGCCTCCAGGGTCAGCCCCTTGGTCTTCGCCCAGCCCTCGAGCCGGGCGACGTCCTCGGGGTGCGCCTCGACCTTCGCGGGTTCGGAAACGCCCCGCACCGCCTCCTCGGCGAGCTTTTCGAGGACCTCCCCGTAGGCGGGGTCGCGGTCGAAGGCCCGGATGCGCTCCAGGGCCTCTTCCCGCACCCGCTCGATGACCTCGCCCTTGGCCTGCATACGGGCGGTGGTCACCTTGAGCTCGGCGGCGCTTTCGGCCCGGGTCAGCGCCGCGCGGCGCTCCGCCTCCAGCTTGCGCTCGGCCTGGGCGATGATCCGCTGGGCCCGCGCTTCGGCCTCCGCGAGGATCGCCTTTGCCTTTTGTTCGGCCTCCGCGAGAATCGCTTCGATCTCGCGGAGGACCTCTTCCTGGAGGATGTTCTCCAGCTTAGACACGTTCGCTCCTTATGCGGCGCCTGAGGCGCCGGCGATTACATCTTGCCGAGGAGCAAGAAGGCCAAGAGGAAGCCGAAGATCACCAGGGTTTCCGGCAGCAGCAGGAAGATCAGGCCGGTACCGAACATGCTCGGCTTCTCCGCCACCGCGCCCACCGCGGCCGCGCCGATGCGCGACTGCGCCCAGCCGGTGCCCAGCGCGGAAAGGCCGATCGCCAGACCCACGCCGATCGCAATCAAGCCGTTGGAGCCACCGCTCGCCCCCGCGTTCTCCGCAGCGAAGGCCAGCGCACCGAGAACCATCATCCCAAAGAGCACCAAGAACTTTTTCATCATCGTTCCCTCCTTCTTTGCTTACGCACCCGCGTCGTTGCGGACCGACTTGAATGGCCGGTAAGGCCGTCCCGACTCGTCGTAGAAGCCGAACTTGGTGAAGAACTCCACCCAGATCAAACGTACGGGCTGGAGCACGTGGCCGATCAGGGTCAGGGTCAGGACCAGCGCGTGCACCAGCAGGCCGACGACGAGCCCCAAGAGGATGCCGAGCAAGCCAAGCTTGTCGGCAATGGCGAAGCCGAGGTCCGTGGAGAGGTTGGCCATGATGGCCCCGGTCACCCCCACGGCGTAGATACGCACGTAGCTGAGCATGTGACCGCCCTGGGTGGGAAGCTCGGCGACCATCAAGGGCATTCGCGCCAGGACCGCCCCCACCAAGAGCAGGGCGAAGCCCGCCCACATCACCAGCGAGAGCAACGGACCGCTGGCCCCGGTTTGGGACATGTAGGCGAGGACGATCAACCCCACCAACCCTCCGATGTAGCCCACCGCCTCCCAGAAATGACGGGGGTGGTGGTGCCGGTAGCCCAGCTGGGCGCGCACGGCGAGACCAAAGAGCACCATGAAGACGCCAAAGAGGATGCTGACCAGGATCAAGAGCCCGGCGGTGGTGGAAAGGGTCCTGGGCAGCAGGATCGGCAGGAGGCCGGCCTCGCCGTGGCCAGGGACGTAGAAGACACGGAGATGCTCCAGGAAGTTCCCGAAGAACTCGCCGTAGAGCACGCCGAAGACCACCGTCCAGGCGATCATCGGACGGAGGATACGGGTCACCTGATCGAGCAGGCTCGGGGGGAGCCGAAAGCCGAGGAAGTCCACCGCCAAGGTCTCTTTGCGCTCGACGTAGCCCTGTAAGAAGCGGTAGCCGAGGATGAAGAGCAGGGCGTAGCCGATGTCCCCGACGATCATCCCAAACCAAAGCGGGAAGAAGGCCCAAAGCACCCAGGTGGGGTCCCAGGTGCCGTACTTGGGAATGTTGAGGAAGGTGACCAGGAGCTCGAAGGGCTTGATCGCCGGCGGGTTGTCCAGGGTGACTGGGACGCGGTCCGCCTCGTGGTGTTCGTCGACCGGCTCGAAGGCGTAGACCACCTTGTCCTTCAAGCGATCGAGCGCCTCCTCGACCTTGGGCTTAGCCTTGACCGGTACCCAGCCAAAGAGGCCGAGGGAAAAGCGTCCGCTGGCCAGGACCTCGAGCGCCCGCAGCCGGTTGATCTCGTCCTTGGCCCGGGTCCAGATCGCGTTCAGCCGGGAGACCGCCTCCTTGCGCAGCCGCTCGATCGCGGCACGCACCTCTTCGAGCTCAACGGGGACGGCCTTGAGCCGTTCGGCGATCTTCATCTTGGCCTGACGCAGGGTGAGCCCCGCATAGGGCCCGCTCAGCTTGAACGCCGCGAGCCCAAGCTTGCTCAAGGCGCCTCGCGCGGCCTCGGCCTCTTTCTTGAGGACCACCACCACCGCGGCCAAGAACCCGTCAGCGGGGCCGTGGGCGAGGGCGTAGCGTTCGGGCAACGCCTCGTCGAGCGCAGCCTTGAGCTCGTCAAGGAGGGCTTCCTTCTCCAAGAGCACCGGGATCAGGGCCAGCCAGCGGCTCTCGTCCAAGCCCTGGCTGAGGTCGGCGAGCACCTCGACGGGCTTCGCGTAGAGCTGCAAGAACGCCTGCTCTTCCTCGAGCCGTTCCCGCTCGGCGGCCAGCCCCGCGGCCTTTTTTACGATCGGCCGGACCTCGGCCTCGAGGGCTTCAAAGGTTCCGGAAGCGGGCTTGGCCGGGGCGGCCTCCGCGCCGAGGAGCCGCAGCGTTTGCTCGATGTCGGAGGCGAGCCCCTCCCAGGCCCTGAGCGCCCGGCGCTCCTCTTCGGAGAGCCGGTAGCCCTGGAGCGCTTCGAGCCGCAGGGTGTCGAGGTGCACCACCCCGGCCCGCTGCAGCTCCACGAGAAGCTCGTGGGCCAGGCGCCTGGGCCCGGCAACCACCAGCTTCTCCATCGGAGCGATCACGGCAAAACCCCCTCCACCACGGCGTTGACCGCCTCCTCAAAGCGGGCCTCGGCCTCGGCCTTGATCTTCTCCGCCTCTGCCTCGGCCTTGGCCTCGGCTTCGGCGAGGATGCGCTCCACCTGTTTTTGGATCTCGGCGCGACCTTGCTCGAGCAGACGGGCCGCCTCCGCGTTCGCCTCCTCGAGTATGGCCGCGGCCTTCTCCTCGGCCTCGCGCACCTTGGCCTCAGCGGTACGACGGGCCTCTTCTAACTTTTGTTCAAGCTCGCGCTCGCGCTCCGCGAGACTCTTGATAAGTCCTAGGCCATGCATCGGGTCTCCTTCCCGGGCACAGAACCTGGCCCGATACGCCCCGGGGCATAATACTGGGGGCCCTCTTCAAGTGTCAACGCGCACAAGCGTCGTGCGCCGAGTAGACTGGCTCAGCGTGAGCATCGAGGTCAACGCCCGGGGTGCGCGGCGGCTCTTGGCCCGCCATCCCTGGGTCTTTCAAAGCGACGTGATCCGGGGCCCCGCGCGCCCCGGGCTCTACCCCGTTTTCCACCGTGGCCGCTTTTTGGCCCTGGCCCTCTTCAATCCCCAAACGACGCTGCAGGTCCGGGCCTACGCCTGGCGGCCCGGTGACCCCCTCGCGCGCTACCTGGAAAACCTGACCGCGGCCATCGCACGCCGCACCGTGCCCGAGGGTGAGGCCCGGCGCCTGGCCTTCGCCGAGGGCGACTTCGTGCCCGGGCTGATCGCCGACGCGTACGCCGGGCACGTCGTCGTGCAGACCTCGGCGGCGGCCCTCGAGCCCCACGCCGAGGCCTTGGCGAAAAAGATCGCCGAGCTGTATGGCGCCAAAAGCGTGCTTCTAAAAAACGACGCCCGGGGCCGCGCGCTCGAGGGCCTCCCCCGTTACGTGCGGGCGGTGAGCGGCGAGGTGCCGGACGGGGTCTGGGTGCGCGAAGGCACGCTACGCTACCGGGTCCGCCTGCGGGAAGGCCAGAAGACTGGGGCCTTCCTGGACCAGCGGGAAAACCGCCTCTACGCGGGGGCGCTGGCCGCAGCGCGGCGCCCCCGCCGGGCCCTCGACGTCTTCAGCTACGAGGGGCTCTTCGGCCTTCAGATCGCCCGCCACGCCGAGGCGGTCTGGCTGGTCGACCAGTCCCGGGAAGCCCTGGAGAACGCCCGCGCAAACGCCGCCGCCAATGGCCTTGAAAACCTCCACTACGTCGAGGCCAACGCCTTCGACTTCCTTCGCCAGCAACGGGGCCCCTTCGACCTCATCGTGCTCGACCCGCCGTCCTTCGTGCGCAAAAAGGCCGACCTGGAACGGGGCCTTGCGGCCTACAAGGAGATCAACCTGCGGGCCATGCGCCTGCTCGCCCCGGGCGGGATCCTCCTCAGCGCCTCCTGCAGCCAGCACGTGACGCTACCGCTGTTTGAGGAGACCCTGCGCCAGGCGGCCGGGGACGCGAAGCGCAGCCTGCGCCTCATCGCGCGCCGGATGCAGGCCGAGGATCACCCGGTCCTCCTGAACGCGCCGGAGACCGGCTACCTTAAGCTCCTGGTGCTCGAGGCCGTAGGATAAGGCCGTGAAGGCGACGATCGAACAGCTCCTCGAGCTCGGCGAGCATCTCGTCTGGCAGATCGGCAAGGCCGAGTCCGAGGACGTGCTGGTGGTGCGGGTAGGGACCGCTTCGAAAACCCCGAAGTTCGGCGAACTCCCCCGCCTGGCCTCGGTGCCCGAACCCGAGGCCGAGGCCCTCCTGAAGGCAGGGAAGCTTCGGGTGGAGTGGGTCGAGTAATGCGGCTCGAGCACCATTTTGGCTTCGAGGTCGAAGGCCCCGCCGAGCTCCTCGCCGCGCCGGAACGGGTCTTTGCCCGGCTCCCCGGCCTCGCCGACCTCAAACGCCAGGGCGAAGAGGTCTCCGGCAAGCTTTGCGGCGAGGCCCGGCTCCTGGGCAAGTTTTGCTTTCCCTTCAAAAGCCGGCTCGCCTGGGGCGAGCCGGTGACCCTCACCCCCCTCCCCCTCCCCGGCGAGCGATTTTGGGCCGAGCTCGGGGGCGAGGCCCGCGCCGAAGGCAGGCGCCTCGTCTACCAGGTGCGCCTGGTCCTCCACGCCGAGCTCCCCGAAGGGGAGAAATGGGGGGTGCGCGCCTTTCGGCGCATGGCCGAGGCGGCCCTGGAAAACGCCCTTGCACGCAGTTTATCCGCGCTCCCCAAACGCCTTCGGGTCTGATACAGTGCAAGACGAGGCTAAAGGAGGTCGTGATGGTGGAGGTTCGTTTTCTAGGGCACGCGGCGACTTGGATCAAGGGCGCGGGCGTCAACGTCCTGATCGACCCGTTCTTGAACGGCAACCCGGTGGCGGCGATCGGGCCCGAGGAGGTCGAGGCCGACTACATCCTCCTGACCCACGCCCACGGCGACCACTGGGGGGACACCGTGGCCATCGCCAAGCGCACCGGCGCCACGGTGATCTCGACCTTCGAGATCGCCACCTACGCGGCCAAACAGGGCGTCGAGACCTGGGCGATGAACATCGGCGGGCAGTACGCCCTTCCCGAGGGTCGCGTGAAGTTCTTCCCCGCCTGGCACTCCTCCTCCTTCCCCGACGGCACCTACGGCGGCATGCCGATGGGGGTGCTGGTGGAGCTCGAGGGCAAGCGGATCTACCACGCCGGGGACACCGCGCTCTTTTCCGACCTGCGCCTGGTCGGGGAGGAAGGCGTGCACGTCGCCCTGCTCCCGATCGGCGACACCTTCACCATGGGCCCGGACGACGCCCTCAAGGCGCTCGAGCTGATCCGCCCCCAGGGCGTGGTGCCGATCCACTACAACACCTTCCCGCCCATCGAGCAGGACGGCGAGGCCTTCGCTGAACGCGCCCAGGCGCTGGGCTTCGAGGCCTTCGCCCTGAAACCCGGGGAAAGCCTGCACCTGGAATGAGGCGCGACCTTCGCCGCCGGGACTTCCGGCTTGAGATGCTCCTGGGGCTGGGAAAGACCGCCCAGGTCTTCCTCGCCCGGGGTCCCGACGGCGAGGCGGTGGCCCTCAAGATCCCCCGCCGCGAGGTCAAGGAGGACCCCAAGCTGGCCGAGCGCTTCGCCCGCGAAGTGCGGCTTTCGATCGGGCTTTCTCACCCGCACATCGTCAAGGGCCTCGCCGGACGCCCCTACGGGAACGAGGCCTTTTTGGCGCTCGAGTACTTCCCCGAGGGCAGCCTGGAGGACCGGCTCAAGCGGGGACCGCTCTCCCGCGAGGAGGCGGTGCGCGTGCTCAAAGGGGTGGCCGCGGCGCTGAGCTACCTGAAGAAACTGGGCATCGTCCACCAGGACGTCAAGCCAGCCAACCTCTTCCTCGACGGACACACCGTCAAGCTCGGCGACTTCGGGGTGGCCTTCACCCGCGAGGAGATCCCCCTGGAGCGGGCGGGCAGTCCTTTTTACATGGCACCGGAGCTCTTTTTGGGCCAGCAAGCGAGCCCCGCTTCCGACGCTTACTCGTTTGGCGTTTTGGCCTTTGAGCTGCTCGTCGGCCGCCGTCCCTTCTACGGGGAAACCTTCGAGGAACTCAGGACCGCCCACCTCACCACCGTCCCCCGGCCCCCGAGCAGGCTGCCCAGCGAGGTGCAAAGGGCCCTGCTTGGCCTCCTGGAAAAAGACCCCAAGGCCCGGGCCCCGATCGAGGCCTTTCTCGGCGCCCTCAAGGCCCTAGATCAGCCCGCCCCGGCCAAGCCTGTAAACAAGCAACCCGAAAAACGCCGTCGCTTTCGTTTCTTTTGGAGGAAGCCATGAAACCCGTCTGGTACCCCTCGCCGGAATACACCGAAGGAAGTTGGCTCGAGCGCCTGATGCAAGCGCTCGAGGTCCAGGACTACGACGCCCTCTACCAGCGCTCGATCGAGGCCCCGGACCGGTTCTGGCAGGCCACGCTCGAGCAGATCGGCGTCGAGTGGTTCAAGCCTTACGCGCGCTTCGTCGACCTCTCGAAGGGCCCGGCCTGGCCGGAGTGGTTCGTGGGCGGCGAACTCAACCTGGCCCACGTCGCGGTCACCCAGCACCTCAAGCGCGGGCGCGCCCAGCAGCTCGCCCTGATCTGGGAGGGCGAGGACGGCGCGGTGCGGCGCTTCACCTACCGGGAGCTCGAGCTCGCGGTCAACCAGGCCGCGAACGCGCTGAGCAGCCTGGGCGTGGCGGCCGGCGATCGGGTTGGCCTCTACATGCCGATGATCCCGGAGACTGCGATCGCCGCGCTGGCGGTGGCCAAGCTGGGCGCGATCATCGTCCCCATCTTCTCCGGCTACGGGGCCAGCGCGGTGGCCACCCGCCTCGCCGACGCCGGGGCCAAGCTGCTGATCACCGCCGACGGCTTCTTCCGCCGCGGCCGCCCGGTGGAGATGAAGACCGCCGCCGACGAGGCCCGGCGGATGGCCAAAACGCCGCGGGCCCTGGTGGTCAAGCGGCTGGGCAGCGGGGTGCCCTTCGACGGCGAGCACGAAGTCTGGTGGCACGAGGTCGTCGACGGCCAGCCCAAGCGGTTCGAGAGCCGGCGCATGGGAAGCATGGACCCCTTCATGCTGATCTACACCTCGGGCACCACCGGCAAGCCCAAGGGGACGGTGCACTACCACGCCGGCTTCCCCTTGAAGGCCGCCCAGGACATGGCGCACCTTTTCGACCTGCGCCCCGGCGAGGTGATGTTCTGGTTCACCGACATCGGCTGGATGATGGGCCCCTGGGCGATCTTCGGCAGCCTCATCCTCGGGGGCACGGTCTTCCTCTACGAGGGAGCCCCCGACTACCCGGGCCCGGACCGGCTCTGGGCGATGATCGCCCGCCACGGGATCACCCACCTCGGCATCTCCCCCACCCTGGTCCGCGCCCTGATGCCCCACGGCCCGGAGCCGATCGCGCGCCACGATCTCGACGCGCTGCGCGTCCTGGGCTCGACCGGGGAACCCTGGAACCCCGAGCCCTACCTCTGGTTCTTCCGCCACGTGGGGCGGGAGAAGGCCCCGATCATCAACTACTCCGGGGGCACCGAGGTCGCCGGGGGGATCCTGGGGAACGTCGTCTTCCGGCCCATCAAGCCCGCCGGGTTCAACACCGCGGTGCCGGGGATGAAGGCCGCGGTCCTCGACGATCGCGGGCAGCCGGTCGTGGGGCAGGTCGGCGAGCTCGCGGTGCTCGCCCCCTGGCCGGGGATGACCAAGGGCTTTTGGAAGGATCCGGAACGCTACCTCAAGACCTACTGGAGCCGCTTTGAAGGCGTCTGGGTCCACGGCGACTGGGCGATGATCGACGAGGAGGGCCACTGGTTCATCCTGGGCCGCTCCGATGACACCCTGAAGGTCGCGGGCAAGCGGGTCGGGCCGGCGGAGATCGAGTCCGCGGCGGTCGCCCACCCCGCGGTCAAGGAGGCCGGGGCGATCGGCGTGCCCCACGAGGTCAAGGGCGAGACGGTGGTCCTCTTCGTGGTGCTCAACCCCGGGTACACCCCGAGCGAGGCCCTGGCCGAGGAGATCAAGCAAAAGGTCGCCGAGGCCCTCGGCAAGCCCCTCACCCCGGAGCGGGTGCTCTTCGTCCCCGACCTGCCCAAGACGCGGAACGCCAAGGTCATGCGCCGCCTGATCAAGGCCGCCTACCTGGGCGAGCCCACCGGCGACACCTCAGCGCTGGAGAACCCCGAGGCCCTCGAGGCCATCGCCGCCACCCGCGGGTGAGCGCCTACCTCCTGGGCCTGGCGGCGAAGGCGCCCCTGACGCTCTGCTACGGCGCCCGTCAGGAGCGCCTTTCGGCGGGCGAGCACCTCTATTTGGGCTCGGCCCGGCACAGCCTCGGGGCCCGGCTGAAGCGCCACGCCCTGCGCCTCGAGGGCCCGCCGCACCCGCTGCTCGCGGCCCTCCAGCGAGCCTTTCCCACCGCCAGCGCAAAAAAGGTCCGCCTCTTTTGGCACGTCGATCGGCTGACCGAGGCCCCGGAGGTGGCGGTGCTCGCCGCCTGGACGTTCCCGGAACTCGACGAGGCCGCGCTCTATCGCCAGCTGCTCGCGTGGGGCGGGGTCCCGGTCCTTCCTGGGTTCGGGGCCAGCGACCGGCCGGGGCACCGAAGCCACCTCTTCGCCCTGCCCTTCTTGCGGGTCCCCAGGGCGCCGATTGGGTAGGGTAAGGCCGTGGAGACCGTGGAACTCGCCCGCCGGGCCAGGGCCGTGCGCGAGCTGCTCACCTCGGGCCTGACCCGGCTCGCGCAAAGCGGGCTGGACCCGAGTCCCATCGCGCAAGCCCTCGAGGACCTCGAGGGCCCGTTCCTCATCGTGGTCGCCGGGGAGTTCAACGCCGGGAAGTCCTCGCTCTTGAACGCCCTCTTCCGGCGGCCCCTCCTCAAGGTCGGGGTGACCCCGACGACCCAGCGCCTCCTCCTTTTGGAATACGGCGAGACGCTGGAGGAGGCCCCCCTCGACGCGGACCTCGTGCGGCTCACGCTGCCCGAGCCCTTGCTGAAGACCGTGCGCTTCGTCGACACCCCGGGGACGAACGCCATCATCGCCCGCCACCAGCAGATCACCGAACGCTTCCTTCCCCGGGCCGACCTCTTGCTCTTCGTCACCAGCGCCGACCGCCCCTTTACCGAGAGCGAGCGCCGCTTCCTCGAACAGGTCAAGGCCTTCGGCAAGAAGATCGCCCTGATCGTCAACAAGATCGACCTGCTGGACGAAGCCGGCCGGGACGAGGTCGCGGCCTTCGTCCGCGAAGCGGCGGAGCGAACGCTCGGCCTGACCCCCCCGATCTTTCTGGTGAGCGCGAAGACCCTAGAGGGCCTCGAGGCCCTGGAGGAGCACATCCAGCGCCTTCTGGAAACCGAGGCCAGCCGGATCAAGCTGGGCGCCCCGCTCGGGGTGTTGGTCCAGCACCTTCAAGCGGCGGCGGCGCGGCTCGAGCAGCGACGCGCCGAGCTCGACGAGGCCCTCGCCCGCTGCCGTGCCCTGGAGGCCCTCTGGGAGCGGCACGCCCGCCAGACCGAGGAAACCTTCTCGGGGCAGCTGGCCGCGCTTGGCGAGGTCTTCCGCGAGATCGAGGCCCGGGGCGAGCGCTGGTTCGACGCGCACCTGCGCCTTTCCCGGATCCTCGAGCTCCTCAACGCCAAGGCGGTCGAGGCCAGCTTTCGCGAGGCGGTGATTGCCGACGCCGAGGCCCGCCTCTCGGGGGCGATCGCCGAGGCCCTGGCCTGGATGGCCCGGCGCGAGCGGGACCTCTTGGCCGCCGCGCTGGCCTTCCTCGAAACCCAGGCCCCAAGCCCGGACGCCACCGAGCCCGACGCCCTCACGCGGCGGGTGGAGGCGGCCCTCGAGGGCTTCTCCCCGACCAGCGAAGCCCGGCTCATCCAACAGGAGGTCGAGGCCGCGCTTCGCGCCACCGCCCTCGCCGAGGCCGGCGCGGTGGGGCTCGGCGCGGCGATCGCCCTCCTCTTGCACGGCCTGGCGGCCGACGTCACCGGGCTCACCGCCGGGCTGGCCGCCGCGGTGCTCGGGCTTTCCGTGCTCCCCCGGAGGAAGGCCCGGGCCCTGGCGCGCTTCAAGGAGCGGCTTGCCGCCGTCGAGGACGAGCTCCGGCGGGTGCTGCACGCGACCCTCGAGGAGGAACTGAGGCGCAGCAAGGAGCGCTACTTCGCCCTCTTTGCCCCGGTCTGCGAGGCCAAGGCCGCGGAACATCAGGCCCTGGCCGACCAGCTCGCCGCGATCGAGGCCCTGATCCAGCGCGCGAGGGCCTTAAAGGCCGAGCTGGAAAACGCCTGAGGGGCCGGGGCGCTGCCCCGGCCCCTCAGGTCAAGACGGCTACATCTCGCCGAACATGATCGCCCGCTTGACCTCCTCGATGAGCTGGGTCACCGGGATCTCCCGCGGGCAGGCCTCGGTGCAGTTGTAGGCGGTACGGCAGCGCCAGACCCCGCCGGTCGAGCCCAGCGCGGGGAAGCGCTCATAGGCCCCCTGGTCCCGGGAGTCGAAGATGAAGCGGTGCGCCTGCACCACCGCCGCCGGGCCGATGTAGGTGCCGTTGACCCAGAAGACCGGGCAGCTCGTGGTGCACGAGGCGCAGAGGATGCACTTCGTGCCCTCGTCGAAGATCGCCCGTTCCTCGGGGCTTTGCAGCCGCTCCCGCTCGGGGGGCGGCGCGTCGTTGATCAGCCACGGCTTGACCTGGCGGTAGGCCTTGAAGAACGGCTCCATGTCCACGACCAGGTCTTTTTTCACCGGCAGCCCGCGGATGGGCTGGACCTCGATGACGTCGCTGTTGAGGTCCTTGACCAAGGTCTTGCAGGCCAGGCGGTTGACGCCGTTGATCATCATGGCGTCGGAACCGCAGATCCCGTGCCCGCAGCTCTTGCGAAAGGCCAGGGTGCCGTCGGTCTCCCACTTCACCTTGTGCAGGAGGTCCAAGACCCGGTCCATCGGCTCGGCCTCGAGGCGGTAGCTCTCCCAGTGCGGCCGGGCGTCCTTTTCCGGGTTGTAGCGCAAGATCTTGAGCGTAATCTGCATCGCCCCTCCTAGTAGACCCGCGGCTTCGGCTCGAACTTGGTGATTACCACCGGCTTGTAGTCAAAGCGCACCTTACCGTTGCCTTCCTTGTAGACCAAGGTGTGCTTGAGCCAGTTCTCGTCGTCGCGCTCGGGATAGTCCTCGCGGGCGTGGGCCCCCCGGGACTCCGTGCGGTTCTTCGCCGAGTGCACCAGGGCCTCGGCGTTCTCCAGGAGGAACCCGAGCTCCAAAGCCTCGATGAGATCAGCGTTGTAGCGCATCCCCTTGTCCTGGATGACGACGTTCCGATAGCGCTCGAAGAGCTCCTTCAGGATCTCGACCTGCCGCCCCAGGGTCTCCTCGGTGCGGAAGACCGAGGCGTTGTCCATCATCGTCTCCTGCAGGTCCTTGCGGATCGCGAAGGGGCTCTCGCCCTTGGCCCGGGACTTGATGCGCTCGATCTCCTCCTTGGCCGGCTCGGCGGCATCCGGCGGCAGGTCCTCGAAGGGCTCCTTGAGCGCGTGGCGCGCCGCCGCCAGCCCGGCCCGACGGCCGAAGACCACCAGGTCACCGAGGGAGTTCGTGCCCAGGCGGTTGGCTCCGTGAAGGCTGACGCAGGCCGCCTCGCCCGCGGCGTAGAGGCCGGGGATCACGGTGTTCTGGCCGTCCTTGATGACCTCGCCGTCGAGGGTGGTGGGGATCCCACCCATCGCGTAGTGGGCCGTGGGGACCACGGGGATCGGCTCCTTGGTGGGGTCCACGCCCAGGTAGGTGCGAGCGAACTCGGCGATGTCCGGGAGCTTGACCTCGATGATCTCGGGGTCCAGGTGGGTCAGGTCGAGGCAGATGTAGTCCTTGTTGGGACCGCAGCCCCGGCCCTCCTTGATCTCGATGTACATCGCCCGGCTGACCATGTCGCGGGGGGCCAGGTCCTTGATCGTCGGCGCGTAGCGCTCCATGAAGCGCTCGCCGTTGGCGTTGCGCAGGATCCCGCCCTCACCGCGGGCCCCCTCGGTGACCAGGATGCCCAGGCGGTAGAGGCCGGTGGGGTGGAACTGGTAGAACTCCATGTCCTCCAGGGGGATCCAGCCCTTGCGGTAGAGGATCGCCTGGATGTCCCCGGTGAGGGTGTAGGCGTTGGAGGTGACCTTGAACATCCGGCCAAACCCGCCTGAGGCGATGACCACGGACTTGGCCTGGAAGGTGTGGAGCTCCCCGGTGGCGAACTCCAGCGCCACCGCCCCGATCGCCCGGCCGTCCTCGGAGAAGATCAGGTCCAGGACGTGGAACTCGTTGTAAAAGCGAATGCCCTGCTTGACCGACTGCTGGTAGAGGGTCTGCAGGATCATGTGGCCGGTGCGGGCGGCGGCGTGGCAGGCCCGGGCCACCGGGGCCTTGCCCCACTCCTTGGTGTGCCCGCCGAAGCGCCGCTGGGCGATGCGTCCATTGGGCAGGCGGTCGAAGGGGAGGCCCATGTGCTCGAGCTCGATCACCGCGTCGATCACCTCGCGGGCGAAGACCTCAGCCGCGTCCTGGTCGGTCAGGTAGTCCCCGCCCTTGACGGTGTCGAACATGTGCCACTCCCAGTGGTCCTCCTCGACGTTGCCCAAGGCCGCGCCGATGCCACCCTGGGCCGCGCCGGTGTGGGAGCGGGTGGGATAGAGCTTGGAGATCACGCCGACGTCGGCCCCGCGGTGCGCCGCGTAGAGCGCCGCGGTCAAGCCCGCACCGCCGGCCCCGATCACGAGTACGTCGTGTTGGTGCGCCATGCCTTCCTCCTTAGGCCGCGGGGCGGTACTGCCAGCCCCAGAGCGAGAGCGTGCCGAAGACCATCACCACGAAGATCAGCGTGTAGATCACGACCTTCGTCCAAACCCGGGCCCGGGGGCTCGCGACGTGATCGTCGATCACGTAGCGCAGCCCGTTGGTCCCGTGGAGCATGGCCAGCGAGAGCAAGAGCCAGTTGTAGAGCTTCCAGGTGACGCTCGAGAGGTTTTGCGCCACCACGTCGTAGCTCAGGTCGTGATGGAAGTTAAAGAGGACCGCGCGCCAGTAGAGGTGCCCTAGGACCAAGAAGACCAAGAGCACCCCGGAGACGCGCATGAAGACCCACCACGCGAGCTCGAGGTTGCTGGTGGAGAGGCGCTTGGCCTCCTCGAACTTCCGCGCCCGCATCGCCATCACTCACCCCCGGTGAATACGTGTTTGAGCATGATAAAGAGCATTGGAAACCCGATCACCACGTAGAGCGCCCAGACCCCGTACCAGAGCTGGCGCTGCAGGCGCACCCCCCAAGAGGTGAAATCCATCAGGATGATGCGCAGCCCGTTGAGGGCGTGGTAGAGCACCAGCGCCGCCACGCCGACGAGGCCCAGGCCGAAGATCGGGTTGGCCTCGAACGCGATCAGCGCGTTGAACCACTTGGGCCCGAACATCGCGCTGGAGATCTCGGTGACGTGCAGGATCAAAAAGAGCAGGATCGCGATCCCCGAGATCCGGTGCAGGTAAAACGCCCATTGGCCTTCTCTACCGCGGTACATATCGCCTCCTTTTCCGCCCCCTAGTTTAATCACCCTCATGCGAAAAATGTCCCCGACACACCCCGGGGGTGTATCCCGAAGGCCCGGGCAGATTTTTACGGGCCCCCGGAAAAATCTCAAAGCAAAACCGCGGCGGCCTCGTTTCCCGACCGATATCGTTCAAATTGCACTTTTCCTGGCCCCTCGCTCGCGAAGATTTTGACAATCCCGCCCAACGATCTTGACACCCCTACCCCGGGAATCGATAATGGGGTTCTGAGGGGCGACCGGCCCCGGAAGGGAGGCAGCGCGTTGGAGCTCTTTGGCTTCGGACCCCACCTGATGATCGACGGCTACGACGCCAACCCCGAGCGGTTGGCCGACAAGGACCTCATCTACCGGGTCCTTGACGAGCTTCCCGAAAAGATGGAGATGACCAAGGTGCTCCCGCCCTCGGTCTTCGAGTACCCGGGGCAGACCGAGGAGGACACCGGGCTGACCGGCGTGGTGATCATCGCCGAATCGCACATCGCCATCCATACCTTTCCCAAGAAGCGCTTCATCAGCGTGGACATCTTCTCCTGCAAGGACTTCGACCTGAAGACCGCCCTCGACGAGCTGGTCAAGGCCTTCGAGATCGGCCGCTACGAGACCTACCTGGTCAACCGGGGCAAGGAGTACCCCAAGGACGCCCAAGAGGCCCGGATGATCCTGGAAGGGGAGCGGGAGTACCTCGAGGCCCGCGTCGGCTAGCCCACGCGCGCGCCGGGTTGCGGGCCGTCGCGCCCGCTTTTTTTACGTCCAGAGCAGGAGCACCCCGTCGATCACGAACTCCACCGCCAGCGCCGCCAGGAGGATGCCGAGCACCCGGGTGACGACGTTCACCCCGGTGCGCCCCAGGACCCGGGCGATCCAGCGGCTGGCCAGGAGGGCGAGGTAGGCCAGGGCGAGCACCGAGAGCCCCGCCCCGATCACCAACCAGACCCCGAGCAGCGCCCTGCGCGCCTCGCCGGTCAGCACCAGCACGCTGGCCAGGGCACCGGGACCGACGAGCAGGGGAACCGCCAGGGGGAAGACGCTGATGTCCTCCCTGAGCCGGGCCTCGGCCTCCTCCTCCGGGGTTTCCCGCTCGCGATGGGCGAAGACCATGTCCACCGCGATCTTGAGCAGGAGCACCCCCCCCGCGATGCGAAAGGCTTCGAGACGGATCCCCAAATAGCGCAACAGCGGCTCGCCGAAGAATGCGAAGAGGACCAGGAGGGTGGCCGCGATCTGCACCGCCCGCCGGGCGATCTGAGCCTGCTCCCTCGGCGGGCGTCCGGCGGTCAGGGCGAGGAAGACCGGGGCCAGCCCGATCGGGTCCATGACCACGAAGAAGGTCATGAACGCCTTGACGAAGAGACCCAGCGGGTCCAACGCTAGACCATCATCTCGGAGAAGTAGTCCTCAAGGCGGCGGGCGGCCTCGAGGTTTCGCCCCACGACCAGGATCGTGTCCTCCCCGGCCAGCGTTCCCACCAGATCGTCGTTCTCCAGCCGGTCGATGAGGAGGGCGATCCCCGCCGCGTGACCGGGCGCGGTGCGGATGACCAGGATGTTCTCCCCGCGGTCCACGTCGCGCACGAACTCCTTGAAGCGCCGCCGGAGGTCGGCCTCGAGGTCCTCCTCCAGCTGGATCGGGGCCAGGGCGTACTTGTGCTTGCCCCGTCCCAGGGGCACGCGCACCAAGCGCAGCTCGCTGATGTCCCGGCTGACCGTGGCCTGGGTGACGTTGAACCCCTCCTCGCGCAGGCGGTCCACCAGCTCCGCCTGGGTGGCAATCTCCTCCTTGGCGACGATCTCACGGATCTTTTTATGGCGCAGTTCCTTGGTGGTCACGGAGTAGACCCTCCTATCCCGGGTTTTAAACAAGATTATACGCTCCCTTGCATAAGTCTAAGCAGCCGGTCCAAGAGCCAGTGCGAAATTTCGCGCTTCGTGGCCAGGCCCGAGGCCTCGGTCCGCCCGTCGGGATGGATGAGTACGACCTGGTTGGTCTCCCCGCCAAAGGCGGTGCGGGGATCGGTGGGGCGGTTAAGGGCGATCATATCCAGGTGTTTCTTCTTGAGCTTGGCGTAGGCCCGGTCCAGCCCCCGCTCGGTCTCCATCGCAAAGCCCACCAGCTTTTGATGGCGCTTTTTTTCGCCCAACTCGGCGAGGATGTCGGGGTTGGCGACGAGACGGAGCACCCGCGCCTTCCCGCCCTTGGCCTCCTTCTCCGCCGCCGTCCTCTCCGGACGCCAGTCGGCGACCGCCGCGGCCATCAGCACCGCGTCGACCTCGTCGAAGCGTTCGAGCACCGCCCGGTGCATCTCCAAGGCGCGCTCCACGCGCACCAGCTCGACGCCGAAGGGCGCAGGGAGCTGGGTGGGCCCGCTCACCAGGACCACCCGCGCGCCGCGATCGCGCGCAGCCTCGGCGAGGGCGTAGCCCATCTTTCCCGAGGAGGGGTTGGAGAGAAAGCGCACCGGGTCCAGGTACTCCCGGGTCGGCCCGGCGGTGACCAAGAGCGTCCTATTCGCCAGGTCCTTGGGGGTCAGGCAGAAGCGAACGTGCTCGACGAGGGCCTCGGGCTCGAGCATCCGCCCCTCCCCCGGGGCCTCGTCGACCGCGGCCATCGCCCCCACCGTGGGCCCGGCGACGCAGGCGCCGCGGGCCTTCAACGTCGCGAGGTGGGCCTGCACCGCGGAGTGCTGCCACATCGCGGGGTTCATCGCCGGAGCCAAGAGCAGCTTGGCCCGGCCCGCGATCAGGGTCGCCGCGAGGAGGTCGTCGGCGCTCCCCGTCGCGGCCTGGGCCAGGATGCGGGCGGTGGCCGGGGCGACCAGGATCAGGTCCGCCCAGTCGGCGAGCTCGAGGTGCAAAGCGCGCCCTTCCGGGGCGAACCAGCGCACGTCGGTCGCGACCGGCTCCCCCGCGGCCAGCGCCAGCGCGGTCTCGGTGGTGAAGGCCAGGGCCTTCTCACTGGCCAAAGCCCGCACCGAGAAGCCGGCCTCGCGCAGGCGCCGCAGCAAAAAGGGCGCCTTCATCGCCGCGGCCCCGCCGCCGACGGCCACCAGGACCCGCATCGCTTATGCCTCTTCTTCTTGCGGGTAGAGCTGTTCCAAGAGCTTGCTCAGCCGGTCCTCCGGGACGAGGTCCTCGCCGACGACCAGCCGTCCGGTGAGCAGCTCCTTCATTGCCCAGGTCACCGGGTTGGGGTCCGGGACCTCGCCCTCCAGGGTGCGCATCTTCGGCCACTCGCGGGGCTCCAGTACGGTGTTCTTGAAGTTGAACTGCAAGAGCTGCCGCGCCCGCTTGGCGACGACCACCGTCAGGCGGTACTTGGAGTCCACCTGTTCCAGAAGCTGGTCAATGCCCGGTTCCGCCATGTTGCACCATCCACCTTTCCATCTCGATCAGCTCTTCTTCCAGCAAGGGATCGGTCGCAAGGGCCCGATCCAGCCAGTCCGTCCGCTTGCCAAAGCGTAACCGCTCCGCCTGGACCACCGCCAGGAGGTCCGTGAGCGCGTCGTAAAGGACGTCGTTGACCACCAGGTAGTCGAAGCCCAGGGTCTTGGCCTTCTCAAGCTCGGTGCGAGCACGCTCAAGGCGCCGCTGGATCTCCTCGATCGAGGTCTCGTTGAGGACCCGGCTGCGCAGCAGAAGGCGCCGTTTCAGCTCGCTCAGCGAAGGCGGGGCGATGAAGATGAAGGCCCCGTGCCACTTGAGCTCGGCGACCCGACGCATGACCTGCTCCGCGCCCTGGATCTCGATCTCCAAGAGCACGTCCTCGCCGCGCATCAGCCGCTTTTCGACGGGCGCGAGGGGGGTGCCGTAGCGGTGGCCGACGTAGGTCGCGTGCTCGAGGAAGGCCCCGGCCTCGACCAAACGGGCAAAGGTCGCCTCGTCCACGAACCAGTAGTCGATCCCATGCCGCTCCCCGGCTCGGGGCGGCCGGGTGGTCATCGAGACCGAGTAATAGAGCTTGACGCGCTCCATCAACCGCTTGACCAGCGTGCCCTTGCCTACGCCGGAGGCCCCAGTGATCACGAACAAGGTTCCTTGCGCCACGCGCCCCTCCCAAGCGGCCATCCTAGCAGAGCCCGCCGCTTCCCGGGAAATCCCGGGTAGAATTGTGACGCATCGGCTTGTCCCCAACCCCTAGATCTTGTACCTTCTAGCAATAGGGAACCGATATGTAGTGCTATGAAGGTCCCGAGGAGGATGATCCATGTTTGACGAACACGCCATCGCCATCGCCAAACGCCAGTACATGCAGCCGGGGGATCGCGACGTCTACGGCATGTTCCGCCGGGTCGCCGACTGGGTCGCGCTGGCCGAGCCCGAGGCCGAGCGTGCGCGCTGGGCCCAGGCCTTTTACGAGCTCATGGCCAACAAGCGCTTCTGCCCCGGGGGGCGGGTGCTCGCCGGCGCCGCCACCGCCCATGGCAACGTCCTCAACTGCTTCGTCCAGGGGGCGACGCAACACCCACCGGAGCGCCTCGAGGGCATCATGGAGGTGGCCCGGAAGCTGGCCCTGGTGACCAAGGTCGGCGGCGGCAACGGCGTCAACCTCGACCCCTACCGCTCCGCGCCCAGGGCGCCGAGCCGGGACGCCTCGGTCCGGGGCTTCGCCTACATGCGCTCGGACCACAAGGACGTCGAGGACTTCATCCGCGGCCTGATGCGCCCCTCGACCAACCCCGACGGGGAGAAGGAGCCGCACGCGGTGCGCAACTGGACGCGGGTGATCTACGGTCCCCTCTCCCCGGAGATGGCGGCGCTGGCCCGGCAGCACGGGGTACTGACCGTGCGCGAGCGGCCCGCGGGCGTCATCGAGATCGAGGACGACATGGGCGGCATCATGGACGCCGCCGCCGAAGCCGTGCGCCGCGCGCTGGCGGGGGAAGAGCCCCACGTGGACTTCTCCAACCTCCGCCCCGAGGGCGCCCCGGTCAAGAGCTCCGGGGGCACCGCGAGCGGGCCCACCAGCTATCTGATCGAGATCTACGACAACTTCCTGGAATGGGCTTCCCTCGGCGGGCCGACGGCGGGGCCGGTGGCCACGCTGCGCTACGTCTACGCGCCGGTGCTGCGCGTGGTGCGCCAGGGCGGGACCCGTCGCGGCGCCGGGATGGCCACCCTCGAGGTCAACCACCCCGACCTCTTCGACTTCTTGACCGCCAAGGACCTCGACCGCGAGGCCGCCGAAGGGGACATCTCGACCTTCAACATCTCGGTGCTGATCACCGACCGCTTCGTCGAGGTGCTCGAGGCCGACGGCCTCTGGCCGATCCAGCCCCGGGAGATCCCGGGCAAGTACTACCCGGTCTTCTTGAAGGAGCCCTACCAGGGCCTGATCCCGGAGATGCCCGAACGCGCCGACGGTGCCCGGCCGATCCCGGTGTTCGAAGGCGGGGTGCCGGCGAAGTGGATCTGGCACGAGATCGCCTGGCATGCCTGGGCCACCGGCGAACCGGGACTCATCTTCATCGATCGGGTGAACGAGAAATCGGCCCTCAAGGGGCTGGGGGAACGCTGGCAGATCCGGGCCACCAACCCTTGCGGGGAGATCCCGCTGACCGTCGGCGAGCCCTGTGACCTGGGGGCGATGAACCTTGCGGCCTACGTCAAGGACGGCGGCTTCGACTTTGAGGCCTTCAGGCGCGACGTGCGCACTGCGGTGCGCTTCCTCGACGACGTGCTCGACGTCAACCACTTCGTCCTCGAGGACAACCGCGTCGCCTCGCAGACCCTGCGGCGACTGGGCCTCGGGGTGATGGGCCTCGCCGACGCCCTGATCAAGCTGGGGCTGCCCTATGACAGCGAGGAAGCCCGGGCGATGACCGGCCGGATCATGGACGCGATGCGCGAAGAGGCCACCGCGGCCTCCGAGGCGCTCGCCGAGGAACGCGGCGTCTTTCCGCTCTACGCCGAGCACGAGGACCACTTTAAAAGCTTAGGCATCCGCCCCCGGCGCAACGTCGCCCTCCTCACCGTGGCCCCGACTGGCACCACCAGCATGCTGATGGGCGTCTCCTCGGGAATCGAGCCGGTCTTCGCCCCCTTCGTCTGGCGCCGCATCGGCGGGGAGTACAAGGCCCTCGTCCACCCGCTCTTCAAGGAGCTCCTCGAGACCTACCCCCCGCACCCCGAGTTCGCCAAGGACGGGGGCTGGGACCTGGAGAAGGTGGTCGCCAGGATCCAGGAGAACCACGGCTCCCTGCAGGGGCTGGACTTCATTCCCCAGCCGCTACGCGACGTCTTCAAGGTCGCCCACGACATTCATCCCCTGGACCACGTGCGCATGCAAGGGGTGGTGCAGCGGGCCTTCGACCGCGAGGGCTACGTCGGCAACTCCCTCTCCAAGACCATCAACCTCCCCCACGAGGCCGGGGTTGAGGATGTCGAGGCCGCTTACACCGAGGCCTACGCCACCGGGTGCAAGGGCATCACCGTCTACCGCGACGGCAGCCGCGCCTTCCAGGTGATCAGCACCAGCAAGACCGAGGAAAAGAAGGCTGAGACGCCCGAGGCCCCCAAGGCCACCCCGCGCCCGGACAACCCGGCCCCCGCTGCCCGCCCCTTCGGCCAGCCGGTCTTCGAGCGCTCGGGGCGCCTCTTCGGCTTCACCGACATGGTCAAGCTCACCGCCTCCGACGGCACCCGCTACGGCTACCTGATCACCGTCAACATGCAGGGCGCGCACCCGGTAGAGGTCATCCTCACCACCGGTAAGGCCGGGGACGAGCAGAACGCCGACGCCGAGGCGCTCGGCCGGGTGGTCTCGATCGCCCTGCAATACGGGGTGCCGCCCGAGGCCCTCATCCACACCCTGCGGGGCATCAACGGCGGGCTCTACGGCAGCTACTTCAAAAAGTTCGTGGCCAGCAAGGGAGACCTGATCGCCCTGGCCCTGGAACAGGCGCTCAAGCTAAGCGGCGAGCATCCCATGGCCACGAAGGCCGAGGTCAAGCAGGAAGCGCCGGCCCCGGCGGTGAAGGTCGAGGTCCCCGCCGGCGGCCCCCAGGCCCACGAGGGGCCAAGCTGCCCCGAGTGCGGCGGCCCGGTCAAGGTCGAGGACGGCTGCCTGACCTGTGAGGTCTGCGGCTGGTCCAAGTGCGGGTAAAGGCCGCGCGCTTCCCAGGCACCGGCCCCGGGGCCGGTGCCTGGGGTTAGGCCCAAGGACCCCAGGCGTTCGCGGTTTTCGTTAACATACCGCTATGCCGCGCTCGCGGATTCCCTCCGATGAAGAACGCCTGGTCCCCAAGAACTTCCTCACCGAGATCCTCGACGCCGACCTGAAGTCCGGGCGCTACCACGAGATCGTCACCCGCTTTCCTCCCGAGCCCAACGGCTACCCCCACATCGGTCACGCGATCGCGAGCTTCATCGACTGCGGCCTGGCGAAGGACTACCGGGGGCGCTGCCACCTTCGCCTCGACGACACCAACCCCCTGACCGAGGACTGGCGTTACGTCGAGGCCATCATCCGCGACATGGGCTGGTTGGGCTGGCAGTGGCGGGAGCACCTCTACTTCGCCTCGGACTACTTCGAGCGGCTCTACGCGATGGCCGAGGACCTGATCCAGCGCGGCCTGGCCTACGTGGACTCGCTCTCCGAGGAGGAGATCCGGGAATACCGCGGCACCCCGGATCGCCCCGGCCAGCCCAGCCCCTATCGCGAGCGCAGTGTGGAGGAAAACCTGCGTCTCTTTCGCGAGATGCGCGCGTGCAAGCACCCCGAGGGCAGCCACGTGCTCCGCGCCAAGATCGACATGGCCGCCTCCAACATGAAGCTGCGCGACCCCGTGCTCTACCGCATCGTCCACGCCAGCCACTACCGGGCGGGGCCGGGCTGCCTTTATCCGATGTACGACTTCGCCCATCCCCTTTCCGACTACATCGAGGGGGTGACCCACTCCCTTTGCTCCTCGGAGTTCATCGAGAACCGCGCGGTCTACGACTGGCTGGTGGAGAAGCTCGCCGGCAGGGTGGGCCTGCCCGAGTGGCCGCGGCCCAAGCAGATCGAGTTCGGCCGCCGCAGCCTGGAGTACACCGTGGTCTCCAAGCGCAAGCTGATCAAGCTTGTGGAGCGGGGGCTGGTCTCGGGCTGGGACGATCCCCGGATGCCCACCCTCTCCGGCCTGCGCCGGCGCGGGGTGCGCCCCGAAGCGCTGATCCGCTTCGCCCAGCGGGTGGGGATCAGCCGCACCGACCGCACCGTGGACCTGGCGCTCTTGGAGTGGGCGATTCGCGACGACCTCAACCCCGTCGCCCCCCGGGTGATGGCGGTCAGCGAACCCCTCAAGCTGATCCTGGAAAACGTCGAGGGCGAGACCTGGCTCGAGGCCCCCTACTTTCCCCCCGACATTGGCAAGCCGGGGAGCCGCAAGGTGCCCTTTTCCCGGGAACTCTGGGTCGAGCGGGGGGACTTCGCGCTCCAGCCCCCCAAGGGATGGCGGCGGCTCGAGGTGGGCAAGGCCACCCGGCTGCGCCACGCTTACGTGGTGGTGATCGAACAAGCGATCCAAGACGAGGCTGGCGAGGTGGTCGAGCTCAGGGGGCGCATCCTCGAGGACACGCTGAACAAGAATCCCGAAGGCATCAAGGTTCAGGGCGCGATCCACTGGGTCAGCGCAGCGCACGCGCTGCCGGCCACGCTGCGCCTGGTCGACCGGCTCTTCAAGCTGCCGCACCCGGAGGCGCTCGACGACTTCCTGAGCGCCTACAACCCGGAGTCGCTGATCGTCAAGGAAGGCTTCGTCGAACCCAGCGTCCAGGACGACCCCAGGGACACCCGCTATCAGTTCGAGCGGCTCGGCTACTTCTGGCAGGACCCGGTGGACACCCGTCCCGATCGGCTGGTCTTCAACCGCATCGTCACCCTCAAGGACACCTGGGCCAAGCGCCGGGAGGCGGCGCTCAGGACGCCGGAGAAGCCCAAGGCCAAGGCCCAGGCGAGCCCCGGTAAAACGCCCCAGCGCACCCCCGAGGAAGCAGCGATCTACGAGCGCTACCGTGCGCTGGGTCTCGGCGAACAGGAGGCCTGGATCGTCGCCAAAGAACCCCGGATCCGGGCCTACCTCGAGGCCCTCGCCCCCCGCGTCCCCCCCAAACGCGCCGCGCCCTGGGTGGTGCACCTCCTCGGCCCCTGGTTGAAGAAGGACCGCGCGCTCTCCGTCGAGGCGATGCAACGCTTGATCGAGGCGGTGGAGGCGGGCGAGCTCTCCCGCAGCCGGGCCAAGGCGCTGATCGAGCGCGCGCTCGAGGCGGACCATCCCCTCGAGGCGCTCTTGGACGCAGAGCAAACCGCCGCACCCACCGAGGCCGAGCTGCTGGCGATCATCGAGGACCTGCTCGGCGCCCATCCCGACAAGGTCGCGGCCTACCGCGCGGGCAAACAGGGCCTGCTGGGGTTTTTCATCGGTCAGGTGATGCGCCGCACCGAGGGCCGGGCCGATCCCAAGGTGGTCCAAGCGCTGCTCAAACAGCGGCTGGACGAAGCCTAGACGACGTGTTAGAATCTCCCCTCGCGGGGGCCGTTAGCTCAATTGGCTAGAGCACCGGTCTCCAAAACCGGGGGTTGGGGGTTCGAGTCCTCCACGGCCCGCCAAAACGCTCCCCGAGGCAAGCGCCTCGGGGAGCGTTCGTTGGCCTTGGGGCCTAACCCGCGGTGGCCCCGTGCTCGTGGTGATGGTGGTGCCCACCGCAACCGCAGCCCCCGTGCTCGGAGGCCTGGGGCACCTCCTTGGCCCCCTGGATCACGAAGCCAGACCCCGACGGGGACTCGACGAAGTCCACCACCGCCCCTTCCAGGTAGACCACGCTCTTGGGGTCCACGACCAGCGTGAAGCCCTCGAACGCGATCACCTGATCGTCCTCGCGCACCTGGTCGTCGATCGCCATCCGGTAGCGCGAGCAGTTGCACCCCTTCTCCCTCACCAGGATGCGCACCGGCATCCCCTCCGCTTGCTGCTGGCGTAGCGTCTGCCGCAGCATTTCCATGGCCCGTTCGGTCACGTGGATCATACCTATACCCTAGCGTATCTTCGGCTCAAGGGCTACCCCCACCTTGCGCCCACCTCTCGCGCGGGAAAGACTAAGGCAATGTTCGAAGACGCAAGAGAAGCCCTTCGCGACGTCGCCGACGCCTGGCTGCTCGTCGACACCCCCGAGACCAGACGGCTTTTGGGGCTCGAACAGGTCCACCTGACCCGCCCCTTCTTCCTCTTCGTCCCCAGGAAGGACCCCCCGCGGTTGCTCGCCCACGCCCTCGAGCTCTCGAAGTTTCGGGGGCTCGACCTCGATCGCCAAGCCTTCACCACGCACCACGAACGGCGACGCCTCCTCGCCGAGGCCGTCGAGCGCTGGCCCCGCTTGGCCGTGCCCTACAGTCCCGCGGCGGCGATCCCCAGCCTCTCGCGCCTCGACCTCGGCACCGCGGAGCTCCTGCGCGGCCTGGGGGCGGAACTGGTCTCCGACGCCCTGGTGGCGCTCCCCTACGCGCGCTGGGACGCGGGCGCCCTCGCAGCCCACGAGCGGGCCGCAGCGGGGCTCTTGGCGGCGAAGGACGCGGCGCTCCGCTGGCTTTCCGCACGCCTGCCGGACGCCCCGCCGAGCGAGCTGGAGGTCCAGGCCCAGATCCTCCGGGTGCTCGACGATCGGGGCCTGGTCTACGACCACCCGCCGATCGTCGCCTTCGGCCCCCACGCCAGCGATCCGCACTACGCGCCGAGCCCGGAGAGCAACGCCACCTTGCGCCCCGGGGATGCGATCCTCATCGACCTCTGGGCCCGCGAGCCCCAGGGCCCCTACGCGGACATCACCTGGATGGCCGCCTGGCGACCCGGTCCCGAGGTCTACGCCGCCTTTGAGGCGGTGCGCGCCGCGCAGCAAGCCGCGCTGGCGCTGATCCGAGCCGCCCATACGGAAGGGCGCGTCCTGCGCGGCTTCGAGGTCGACCGCGCCGCCCGCGAGGTCCTCGAGGCCCGCGGCTATGGCCCGGCGATCCGCCACCGCACCGGGCATCACCTCGGCTGGGCAAGCCCCCACGGCCCGGGAACCCACCTCGACGACTACGAGACCAAGGACACCCGCCCGCTGATCCCGGGCCTGGCCTTCACCATCGAACCCGGGGTCTACCCCGGCCCGTTTGGCGTGCGGCTCGAGATCGACGTCTACCTCGACGCGTCCGGGCCCAAACTCACCACCGCCGTCGAAGAAGCGCTCGTGGCCTTCTCGTGAACCGCAGCTGGATGCGCCGCCCGGTGGCCCCGCGGTAGATCGCCTCGACGGCCAGGGCCAGGAGGTAGGCCGCCCAGGTGGCGGCCAACGCCGTCGGCCGCTGGCTGAGCTGCCAGTACTGGAGGATCCAAAACGCGGCGAACACCAACAAGAAGGCCGCGAGGATTAGCGCGGGACGGCCGGGGGCTTCTCCCCGCCGCCAGAGGCGGTAGTGGGCGGCGATCACGAAGAGGTAGATGACCATCATCACCGAGCTGGTGATCCCGGCGACGCCCCCGAGGTCGAAGAAGAGCGCGAAGAAAAGGCCCAGCCCGGCGGTGACGAAGAGGCCCTCGCTCGCGCCGAACCAGACCTTGCGCTCAAAGACGCGGGGGAGGTGTCCCTCCCGGGCCAGCGCGTAGGCGATGTTCGCCCCCCCGTAGAGCGTGGCGTTGGTCGCGGAGGCGATGGAAAAGAGCGCCCCCAGCGAGACCAGGAGGTACCCGTACTGCCCGAGGAAGGGTTTGGCGGCCTCGGCGAGCGCGTACTCCTCGGCGCGCACCAGCGCCTCGAGGGGGAGGTTCCCCACCGCGACCACCGCCACCAAGACGTAGATCACCCCGACGATCAGGATCGAGAGGTAGATCGCTCGCGGCACATTGTGCTCGGGGTCCTCGAGGTCCTCGCTGGCATTCGTCACCAGGCCAAAACCCATATAGGACAAAAAGAAGATCGCGGTGGCGAAGAGCGTTTGCTTCATGCTCACGGGATCGAAGCGGGGCAGGATCCACTCCGGCCGCACGCTCCAGATCCCCATCACCACGAAGACGCCGAGCACCGAAAGCTTGATCAGCACGATCCAGAACTCGGCCCGCCCCACGGCTTTGGCACCGAAGAAGTTTAACACGGTAAAGAACGCGATAAAGAGCACCTCGGCCACGCCCATCAGGGGCCCGTGCAAGGGCGCGCCGATCAAGGGCAGAAGGTACCCGGCGAACCCCTTGGCGAAGAGCGCCAGCGAGACCACGTAGCTGAACCACATCAGGATCGCCAGCGCCCCGGTCACCAGGCCGTCGCCGATCCCCCGCACGATGAACGCGATCGGACCGGCGTTGGACACGATGCGCGTGCCCAAACTGGCGTAGGAATAACCGACGGACAGCGCCAGCACACCGGAGAGCACGAACGCCAGGGGCAGGTTGTGCCCGGCGATCCTGGCCCCCAGGCCCAGCATGGTGAAGATGCTGGCCCCGATCATCGTACCCACCGCCAGCGAAACCGCTTCCCAAAGGCCGAGCTTGCCCGCTTTGGCCGCTTCGGTCATGGCCCGATCCTACAAAAGGAATGGGCCCAGCGTGCGCTGGGCCCTGTTTGGTGGAGGCGGCGGGACTCGAACCCGCGTCCGAGGCAGCCTCCGGTGGGCTTCTACGGGCGTAGTCCGTGTTTTGCGTGTCGCCCAGGCTTGGCCCACGGACAGGCGGCCTGGGCCGAGCCCCCTTAGATCTCGGCGAAGCTTAGGGGGCCTCGCTTCGCCCAGCCGGATTTAGGTCCGCCGCTGGCCGAGCCTCCGGCGGGGCTGACCAGGGCGGTGGCGGGGATTAAGCCGCCAGAGCGTAGTTGGTGTCGGCACTTATGCCGTTTGCGGGTTTTTTACGAGGCCACCCGCAACCTCGGCCCGCAACCACACCTTTGGCGTACCCCGTCGAACCCAGGATCGCCCCCACGTTGTTCCCCAGGGTTGACCCTTTGGGGCATACATTATATTAGCAAAATCCCCCGCCTTTGTCGAGTGCTGCAAGGGGCGTGGCCCTTATAATCGCGGGCATGGAGCGATTGCACCTCGCCCTCCTCGGCGCCGGAACCGTGGGTTCTGGCTTTTTGAAGCTTTTAAGCGAGCGCTACGCGCGCTTCGAGGCGCTGGGCGTGGACATCCAGCTCACCGGGATCCTGGTGCGCAGCCTGGAGAAGCCGCGCCCCGAATGGGTACCCAAGAACCTCCTCACCACCGATCCCAACGAGGTCTTGCAGAACGCCGACCTGGTGGTGGAGCTGATGGGCGGCCTGGGGCGCACCCTGGAGCTCGTCGACTACGCGCTCGGCGAGGGCATCCCGGTGATCACCGCCAACAAGCGCATGCTGGCCGAGGCCTGGGAGGACCTTCGACCCTTTGCGGAGGACGGCCTTCTCTACTACGAGGCCAGCGTGATGGCCGGGACCCCGGCGGTGGAGCTGATGTCCGGGTCGCTCCGCGGCAACTACCCGATCGAGCTGCACGGGGTGCTCAACGGCACCACCACCTACATCCTCTCCCGCATGGAGGCCGGGAAATCCTTCGCCGAGGCCCTCGACGAAGCCCAGAAGAAGGGCTACGCGGAGGCCGACCCGGTGTTCGACGTGGGCGGTCTGGACGCGGCCCACAAGCTCACCGTGCTCGCCCGGCTGATCGCTGACCCGGACCTTCCCTGGGAAGCGGTCAAGGCCAGCACCCGCGGCATCCAACACCTTCGGCCGGAAACGGTGATGGACGCCGCCGACCGCGGCCAGGTCATCCGTCTGGTCGCCAGCCTCTTCGGTGAGGGCGGGGTCTGGAAGGCCAAGGTGCGGCCGGTGAGGTTGCCCAAGGGCCACCCGCTCGCGGTCCAGGGCTCGCAAAACGCCCTGGCCTTCCGTGGCGACGCGGTCGGAGAGGTACAGGTCAAGGGGATCGGGGCCGGGGGGACGGCGACCGCCGCGGCGGTCCTCGCCGATCTCTTCCGCTTCCTGGAGGGCTACCCCGGGCATGCTCCGCTCCCCATTGCCACCCCGGCGCCGGCGGAGCCGGTCGAGGTCTTCGAAGAGGTCTGAGGTGCGCGTCCCGCTGATCGAGCGCTACCGCGACCGCCTCCCGGTGGGTCCGAGCACGCCGGTGGTCAGCCTCCTCGAGGGCTCGACCCCCCTCCTGCCCCTCAAAGGCCCCAAGGAGGCCACGGCCAAGGGCATCCAGCTCTACGCCAAGTACGAGGGATTGAACCCCACAGCCTCCTTCAAGGACCGGGGCATGACCCTCGCGGTCTCCAAGGCCCTGGAAGAAGGGGCCCGGGCGATCGCCGCCGCGAGCACCGGCAACACCTCGGCCTCCGCCGCGGCCTACGCCGCCCGGGCTGGCATCAAAGCGATCGTCGTCCTTCCCGCGGGCTACGTGGCGCTGGGCAAGATCGCCCAGACCCTGGTGCACGGTGCCCGGGTGGTGCAGATCGCGGGCAACTTCGACGACGCGCTGCGCCTGGTGCGAGCCCTGACCGAAGCCTACCCGGTGGCCCTGGTGAACTCGGTCAACCCCTACCGCATCGAGGGGCAAAAAACCCTGGCCTTCGAGGTCGTCGACGACCTCGGCGAGGCCCCAGACTACCACGCCCTGCCCGTGGGCAACGCCGGCAACATCACCGCCCACTGGAAGGGCTACAAAGAGCTCCTGGCCGACGGCGTCATCGCCCGGGCGCCCAAGATGCTGGGCTTCCAGGCCGAGGGGGCCGCGCCGATCGTTCGGGGCGCTCCGGTGGAGCGCCCGGAGACCATCGCCACCGCGATCCGGATCGGGCATCCGGCGAGCTGGGAAGGGGCGGTCCAGGCCCGGGAGGCGTCCGGCGGCGCCATCGAGGCGGTGAGCGACGCGGAGATCCTCGCGGCCTGGCACTACCTGGCGGCCGAGGAAGGCCTCTTCGTGGAACCGGCGAGCGCCGCGTCGCTGGCCGGGGTTTGGCGCTGGCTCAAGGAAGACCGCATCCCCCCGGAAAGCCGGGTGGTCCTCACCCTGACCGGCCACGGACTCAAGGACCCGGACACCGCCCAACGCGAGGCGCGCTTACCGAACCCCGTGCCGGCCACGCTGGACGCCGTCGCGAAGGCCGCAGGGCTCGAGGCAACGGGTAAACTCTAAGGCATGGACGCGAAGCCAAAGCAGCGTAAGGAACCCTTTCCCGGCGCCTACTTCCTGGGCCTGGCCATCACCCTTTTGACCCTCTACCTGGTGCTCGTCGTGACCAGCTTTCTGCCCCCGTTCTATGCCGGTCTCTTCGGCGCCTTCCTCTTGGGCCTGACCGCCAACCCGCGCTACGCGCTCTGGTTCCTGGCCGTGGGGCTGGTGAGCATCGTCCTCGGCTACGCCGCCCAGGAACCGATGGTCGCCGGGGGCGGGATCGGGCTCAGCCTGGCCGAGCTGGTCCTGCTCTTCCTCCGGAGGCGAGCTTGAAGCCGGCCTGGCTGGCCCGGGTGCTGGTCTGGGCCGGAGCCCTGCTCTTCGTCTACTGGGGCATCTTGAACAACTACGACCCGGGCGCGGCGTTCTCCGTGGGCGTGATGCTCGGGGCCGGCACCCTGGTCTACAACGGCCGCCCCCGGCCGGTGCCGCTGATCCTGGTGATCGCGGTGCTCGTCGGCGCCATCGAGTTCGCGATCCCCGCCCTCTTAAAGAACCGCACCGCGAACCCGCTGGAGTTCCTCACCGGCTACCTGATCGGGTTTCTCTCCCCGTACCTGGCGTGGCGTCTTCAAGGTAGCGAAGCGCAGCGTTGAGGGCCTCGTCGGAGGGAGCTTCGAGGTCCGGCTCGACGCCGCGCCCCTCCCAGGTCGGCCCGCTGAGCGGCGCCAGCACCCCGGTGGCGATCAAGGCCATCGCCCCTTCGGGAAAGCAGTAAGGCACCACGGCCTCGGTGTTCCCCGCGGTGCGCTCCCCGATTAAGACCGCGCGCCCCGCCTGCTTGAGCGCCCCCGCGAGGCCCTCGGCGGCGGAGTTGACGTTGCCGTCGATGAGCACCGCCAGCGGCCGGCCCGCGGTCGGCGGCTGGCCCCAAAAGGGAAGCGTGGGCAAGGGGATCCCCCCGGCCCCGCGGAGCACCAGCCGCCAGGGCCAGCCGCGCAAAAAGAGCGCGGCGGTGCGGGCCATCTCGTAGACCAGCCCGCCGGGGTTCCCGCGCAGGTCAAGCACGTAGCCCCGGGCCTCGGGATGGTCGGCGATCGCCTCGGCGAGGCGGTCGAAGTTCCCCGCGGCCACCAGGTTGGGCAGGTCGAGCACCAACGACCCCGCCTCCATCCGGGCCTCGACGGTGCCCCATACCCCGCCCTCCGCCTCTTCGGCGGGCGCCGGGGGCGGCACCGGAGGCGGTTCCTCCCAGACCTCCGGGTAGGGCACGCGGTAACAGGCCCCATCGGACAGGGCCCGGGCCTCCTCCGGGCCCAAGAAGGTGGTGTGACCGTCGCCGAGCTCGGCGTACATGCGGCGGATTAACGCGTAGACCTCGTCCCAACCCTTGGCCTGCGCCGCGCGCTCGAGGTAGCGCGCGCGCACCGCGTCCCAGTCCACGCCGTGAAGGTTCGGATCGTAGTAGAAGTCCTTGACCAAGCGCCAGGCCACCTCGACGCGCTCGGTGTAGGCCGCGGGCGTCGCGGCCAGCGCCATGCCCACCAACAGCCAAAGGATGCCCCAAAGCCGCTTCATGCTTCAGCCTCCAACGGGTAGACCTCCGAGATGCGCTCGGCAATGACCTCGAGCCCCTTCTCCACCGCCTTGTCGTGGTCCTCCCCGGGGATGACCGGGATGTCGGTGGCCTCGGCGAGCTCGATGAGGTAGTCCTGGATCCAGCGGATCTCGCGGAAGTGCTCGAGGTAGCGCGCCTTGGGACGCTTGGCGCCGGTCTCCCGCTCGCGATAGAGAAAGCGCGAGCGGTGCACCGCTTCGTCCTTCAAGACGACGATCATCGGCACCTCGATGATCGCCTCGTGGTGGTCGTGGGAAAGCTGCGGAGGGACGACGTGCACCCCCTCCATGACCAGGCTGGTGGCCTCCCGCGCGGAGCGCTCCTGGATCGCCCGCAAGCCCACCGCGACCCGGGCCGCCTGGTCCAAAAACCCCCGCACCACGCGCTTGGGCGTGGGGGTCTTGCGCTGTTCGTAGAACGCCAGCACCCGCCAGGCCTCGAAGGTCGAGACGTGGAGGCTGGGCACGAGCTCCCGGGGCACGGTGGCGCGCAGGATCTCGCGCACCGAGTCCGACCCCACCAGGCGGGTGATGCCCAGGCGCCAGGCCAGCGCCGAGGCCAGGGCGCTCTTCCCCACCCCGGTCACGCCCCCGATCAAGAGGTGCAGGGGCCGATCCAACCGGCGCGCCATGCGCAAGAGCAAATAGCGGCGGGCGAGGTCCTCGCCGGCCTCGGCCTTGATCCGCTGGTAGACCAGATCCCTGAGCTCCGGGCGGGTGATCACCCGCTTGCCCGCCTCCAAGAGGGCCCGCTCCACCTCCCGCGCCAGCCGGTAGGCCCGCTCCGGGGAGAGCCCGGCGCTCATCACCGATTGCGCGAGGATCCCCTTGGAGAAGGGGACCCGTGGCTCCCCCTCGGGCTCGGCGACGAAGAGCTCGCCCATCAGGTGGCGACGTTCGCGGTAGCGCCAAAGCGCCTCCTTCCCGGCGCGCTCGGCGATCGCCTCGGAGATCATGGCCTCGAGGACCGCCTCGGGCACCCGCCGCTGCCCCTCGCGGCGCAGCCGCTCCTCGATCGCCTTGGCGATGGCGAAGGCCTGGGGCAGGTCAAAGCCGGCCTCCTCCAGGCTGCGCGCCAACACCCCCTTGGAGAAGGGCCGCGATCCTTCTGGCCCTTCGACCAGGATCTCCTCGTAGCTCTGCACCTGGCGGGCCAGCCGCTTCGCCACGCGCTCCGCGCCCCGTTCGCGGAGCTTCTTCTGCAGCAGCTGCTTCAGCTCGTCGAGGGTGACCCGGGTCTGATCCCGGGCGAGGAGCTCGGCCTCCAACGCGCGCACCAGGGCCTCGGCGTCCTCGCGCTTGAGGCCGGCCCGAACCAGGGACTCGGCGACCAGCCCTCGGGAAAAGGGCCAGCGATAGCCTCGACGGGTGCGGATCTGAATCTCGGGTTCCATCGTGAAACCGCCGAAGTTGACGGCGTCCTAGGCGCATGCTAGCATGAAATCCGGCTGCGGGGCGCCGTAGCCAAGTGGTAAGGCAGAGGTCTGCAAAACCTCGATTCGCCGGTTCGAATCCGGCCGGCGCCTCCAAAACCCAAGGGCGCGTAGCTCAGGTGGCTAGAGCGCCGTCTTGACACGGCGGAGGTCAGAGGTTCAAGTCCTCTCGCGCCCACCAGAAGGCCCCCAAGCGGGGCCTTTTTCCTTATCGCGTCGGCTACCAGCGATAGCCCACGGAGAAGGCGGGAAGCATCGCCTCTTCGGAAAAGAGCACCGAGGCTTCAGCCCCGATCCCCCCAAACCAGTAGGTCAGGCCGGCTCCGCCAAGCCAAAGCGAACGCGCCGGCCCGTCACCAAGGCGCACCGGCGCCCAGATCAAGCGCCCGCTCAGGGTCACCGGGCCGGCATCCAAGAGCAAGGCGGAAGCCATCCAGGGGCCGGGGAGCCCCACCGTCCCGCGAAGGGCAAGCCCCGGTGCCAGGGCGAGCTTGGCGTAGGCCCCGACGCCGGTCTGGGCCACCAGGCCGAACTCCCGCCCACCGTCGCCCCAGGCCACGGCCACGTAGGGCAAGGGCGCAACCTCCTTGCCCACCGCCAGGGAGATGCCCGCCGTGCCCGCCGGACCCTCGACCGGTTGCGCGGGCATCAAGGTGGCCACCGGGGCGCATCCGGCAAGCAGCACCAGCAAGAGCAAGAACCCGCGCTTCATGGTCCTGCCATTTTAGCAAACCTTTGCCAAGGGCTTGACGTTCTGAACCCGGCACATAAAAATCGGGATCACCCGGAAAAACAATGTCTCCGGGAAAACGGCAAGGGAGGGTTTTTTGCTATGAAGCTAAGGTTCATCGGCGTTTTGTTGATGCTCGGTCTGCTCTTTGCCGGCTGCGGTCCGACGGGCCAGACCCCGGCCGGCCTCCCCCCCGGCGAGGCCACGGCGCGGGTGCTGGGACTCGACCAGCCGGATCGCATCGCCGGCCAGTACATCGTGGTCTTCAAAAAGGGGCGGGCCGGCCAGGTGCTGGCCGGCCTGAAGCAGGGCGCGGTGAGCGGCCTGAGCGCGCTGGGCGTGGATCCCACCGGGGTCGAGGTACAAAACGTCTACACCGCGGCGCTCGAAGGGTTCTCCGCCCGGCTGACCGACGAGGCGCTGAAGGCCCTGGCCGCGAGTCCAGTGGTCGCCTACATCGAGGCCGACCGGCGCATCTCGCTGGCCGCGACCCAGAGCGGGGCCACCTGGGGCCTTGACCGGATCGACCAGCGCGACCTTCCTCTGGACGGCGCCTACACCTACACCGCGACCGGGCAGGGGGTGCACGTCTACGTCATCGACACCGGCATCCGCACCACCCATCAGGAGTTCTCCGGGCGCATCGGCGACGGCTACACGGCGATCGACGACGGCTTCGGCGTCGAAGATCAAAACGGCCACGGCACCCACGTCGCGGGCACCATCGGAGGCACCACCTACGGCGTGGCCAAGGGCGTGACCCTGCACCCGGTGCGGGTCCTCGACGCGAACGGCTCGGGGACCACCTCCGGGGTCATCGCCGGCGTGGACTGGGTCGCGCAAAACCACCAAAGCCCGGCGGTGGCCAACATGAGCCTCGGCGGGGGGGTCAGCCAGGCGCTCGACGACGCGGTGCGGAACGCGATCGCTTCCGGCGTGACCTTCGCGGTGGCCGCCGGCAACGAGAACACCGACGCCTGCACCAAGTCCCCGGCCCGCGTCGCCGAGGCCCTGACCGTCGCCGCCAGCGACGACGCCGATACCCGCGCCTCCTTCTCCAACTACGGCAGCTGCGTCGACCTCTTCGCGCCCGGCGTCAACATCACCTCCGCCTGGAACACCGGCGACACCGCGACCAACACCATCTCCGGCACCTCGATGGCCACCCCCCACGTCGCCGGCGTGGCCGCGCTCTATTTGGAGACGCACCCCGGCGACAGCCCGGCCACGGTCAAGCAGGCGATCCTGGACAGCGCCAGCGCCGGGCGCATCAGCCAGACCAACGGCTCCCCGAACCGCCTCCTCTTTAGCGGGCTGACCCCGGAGACCGGTGGCGGTGGGGATAGCGCCCCCTGCACGGCCTGCGAGCACTACACCGGCAGCCTGGCCTACAGCGGCGACTACGAATACCAACCGAACGGTACCTACTTCTACTACGGTGGCGGGACGCTCGAGGGCTGGCTCGTCGGCCCCGCGGGCACCGACTTCGACCTCTACCTCTGGAAGTGGAGCGGCGGGCGCTGGCGCACGGTGGCCAGCTCGACCAGCTACACCTCGTCGGAGTCCATCCGCTACGCGGCCCGGGCCGGCTACTACGTCTGGCGCATCGAGTCCTACGCCGGCGCCGGCGGCTACGACTTCTGGATGAAGCGCTAAGCGCGCGTACGGCGGCCCCCGCCTCTGGGCGGGGGCCTTATTTTTGATAAAGTTCAGCGTATGAACGTCCGCCTCCCCGATGGCCGGAGCATCGAGCTCAAGGAAGGCGCCACCGCCCGCGACCTAGCCGAAGCCCTGGGCGGGCGCTGGCCCAAGGAAGCCGTGGGCGCGATCGTCGACGGCGAGCTCTACGACCTCTTCAAACCCCTCCCCGAAGGGGCCGAGGTGCGGCTGATCACCCGCAAGGATCCCGAGTACCAGCACCTCTTCCGCCACACCCTGGCCCACGTCCTGGCCCAGGCGGTGCGCGAGTTCTTCGAGAAGAAGGGCTACCCCGCGCATTCGGTCAAGCTCGGGGTGGGGCCGGTCATCGAGCACGGCTTCTACTACGACATCGACGCCCCGGAGCCGATCTCCGACGCCGACCTGCCGGAGATCGAGAAGCTCATGCGCGACATCCTCAAGCGTGACCTTCCCCTCCGGCGCTACGAGCTGCCGCGGGAAGCGGCGCTCGCCCGCTTTCAGGGCAAGGACCCCTACAAGGTCGAGCTCATCGCCGACATCCCCGAGGGCGAGCCGATCAGCTTCTACGAACAGGAGGGCTTCACCGACCTCTGCCGCGGTCCCCACGTGCCCCGGACCGGGATGATCCCACCCCACTTCAAGCTCACCCACGTCGCCGGGGCCTACTTCAAGGGCGACGCAACCAAACCCCAGATGCAGCGGGTCTACGGGGTCGCCTTCCGCAACAAGGAGGAGCTCAAGGACTACCTATGGCGCCTGGAAGAAGCCAAAAAGCGCGACCACCGGCGGATTGGACGCGAACTTGAGCTCTTCCTGATCGACCCCATGGTCGGCAAGGGCCTCGTCCTTTGGCTGCCCAAGGGGAACGTGGTGCGCGAGGCCCTCATCGCCTACATGCGCGAAGAGCAGCAAAAGCGCGGGTACCAGCTGGTCACCACCCCGCACATCGGGAGCCTCGAGCTCTACCGCACCTCCGGCCACTACCCCTACTACGCGGAGAGCCAGTTCCCCCCGATGCAGCTCGAAGAGGGCGAGGCCTACCTCCTCAAACCGATGAACTGCCCCCACCACATCCGCATCTACGCGGCGAGGAAGCGCTCCTATCGCGAGCTCCCGCTGCGCCTTGCGGAGTTCGGCACCGTCTACCGCTACGAGCAGTCCGGCGAGCTCCACGGCCTCACCCGGGTCCGCGGCTTCACCCAGGACGACGCCCACATCTTCTGCACCCCGGAGCAGGTCAAGTCCGAGTTTAAGGACGTGATCGACCTCACCCTGAAGGTCTTCGACACCCTGGGGCTGAAGGACTTTAGGGCCCGGATCGGGACCCGCGACCCGAGCTCGGACAAGTACGTCGGCGACGACGCCCACTGGGACTTGGCGGAACGCCAGATCCAGGAGGCGGCGACCGAGATGGGCTTGGCCTACACCGTCGAGGAGGGGGACGCGGCCTTCTACGGGCCCAAGCTGGACTTCGTGGTCAAGGACGCCCTGGGCCGGGAGTGGCAGCTGGGCACGATCCAGGTCGACTACAACCTGCCCGAGCGCTTCGGCATCGCCTACACCGGACCCGACGGGGCCGAGCACCGTCCGGTGATGATCCACCGCGCCCCCTTTGGCTCGATCGAGCGCTTCATGGGCATCCTCATCGAGCACTTCGCCGGCGAGTTCCCCCTCTGGCTGGCCCCGGTCCAGGTGGCGATCGTGCCCATCGCCGACCGCCACCACGCTTATGCCCGGACGGTCTGGGAACGGCTCACCGCCGCCGGCCTGCGCGCCGAGGTGGACACCCGGGCGGAGCGCATGCAGGCCAAGATCCGGGACTGGGAAACGCAAAAGGTCCCGGTCATCCTGGTCGTCGGCGACCGGGAGGCCGAGGAGGGCACGGTCGCGGTGCGCGACCGGCGCACCCAGACCCGGGAGACGAAGCCCCTGGAAGCGGTGATCGCGGACCTCGTCGAACGGGTTCGCACCCGGAGCTTGGTCTAGGTGCGCGCCCGCTCCACCCTCTTCACCCTCTTCGCCGAGTTCCTCCACGAAACCGGCGAGGCCCCGGTCGCGCTCCTGGTGCGCTGGATGCGCCTGCTCGGGTTCTCCGAGGCCGCGACCCGGGCGGCGATCTCGCGCAGCCTGGCCCGGGGCTGGCTGGAACGGGTGCCCAGGGAAAAGGGCCGCTACCGCCTCCACCCCCGGGTGCGCTGGCAGGTGGCCCAAGTCCGCCGCCGGCTCTATGGCAGCGAGCCACCCTGGGACGGGCGGCTTAGGCTCCTGCTCTACCACGTCCCCGAAGCCCGGCGTCCGGACCGCGACCGCTTTCGCAAGGAGCTCCTCTTGCTCGGGTTCGGCACCCCCTTCGCCGGCGTCTGGCTGACCCCGAGCCCCCGGCTCGACGCGGCCCGGGACCTGGTGCGCTTTTACCAGCTCGAAGCCTACGCCTTGCTCTTCACCGCCGAGGGCTACGGGGAGGTGCGGGCCCCCGAGCTGGTGGCCCGGAGCTACGACCTTGAGGCCGCCCGGCGGGCGCTCGAAGCCTTCCTCCAAACCCCCTTTGCAAACCCCGAGACCCCCGAGGCGGCGTTCGCCGAGCTGGTGCGCCTGGTGCATGCCAGGCGCAAGCTGCTCTTTTCCGATCCCGGCCTGCCGGAGGCGCTCTTGCCCGAGGGCTGGCCCGGGAAGGCCGTTCAGACCACCTTTCTCGCCCGCCGCGAGCAGCTGAGCGCGCTCGCCGGACCGATCCTCGGCGCGCGGGCCCCATAGAGGTTGCAGCTTACGTAAACGTAAGGTTACCCTCTCCTTACATGCCGGACGGCAAACCGCGTTACCGCATCGGTGACCTGGTGCGCGAGTTCGACGTCACCCCGCGCACGCTGCGCTATTACGAAGAGCTCGGCCTCCTCTCCCCCGAACGCAGGGGACAGGCACGCTACTACAGCGACCGCGACCGCGTGCGACTCCGGCTCATCCTTCGCGGCCGCCGCCTTGGGTTCAGCCTGGAGGAAATCGCCAAGGTCCTCGCTCTTTACGACCAGGACAGGTCCGGCAAGGCGCAAATCCGGGAGGTATTGAGGATGGGCAAACAAAAGCTGAAGGAGATCGAGGCCCAGATCGGTGAGCTCGAGGCTTTGAAGGCGGAGATCGAGGAACGGTCGCGGGTGTTGCGACGCCTACTGGAGGAGTGAGATGCAAGAGATTTCCTACGCGTACGGCAAAAACCATTACCTGGAGGACCCCGAACTGCGGGAGATCTTGCCCGGCTTTTGGCCAGAGGCGAAGGCGCACGAGGCGGAGCTTGCCGACTGGGGCGAGTGGATGGGCAAGGAGGTCTACGCCACCGCCTACCATATCGATCAGCAGGCCGGTCCGGTCCTGGTCATGCACGACCTCGACGGACGGCGCGTCGACCGCGTTCGGCTCTCCCCGGCCCAGGAAGCGGTGCTCAAACAACTGCGACCGATCAACCGTCCCCCCTACGAAGGGGGGCGCTGGCAGCACCACTTTGCGCTCGGCTATCTGCTCGCCGATCCCGGCCTCTACTGCATCCTCACCATCACCCACCAGGTGGCGTACCCCCTTCACAAGTACGCACCGGACCTCGTCGCGTGGGCAAAGGCGGTGCTCTACGGCGACGCCTTCGGCGCGACCTGGATGACCGAGATCCAAGGGGGAAGCGACCTCGGCGCGAACCGGACCACCGCCCGACGGGAGGGGGAGCACTGGCGGCTCTTTGGCGGGGACAAGTACTTCGCCTCCGGGGCCGGGCTGGCCGACGTCGCCATCACCACCGCCCGACCCAAGGGGGCCCCGCCCGGCCCCAAGGGCCTCGCCCTGTTCCTGCTGCCCCGGCTCGACCGCGAGGGCCAGCTCAACTTCCGGGTGCGCCGGCTCAAAGCGAAGAGCGGCACCCGGGCAGTGCCCTCCGGGGAGGTGGAGCTCGAGGGCAGCGAAGCCTACCTGATCGGTGAGGCCCAAAGCGGCATCTACTACACCCTGGAGACGCTCACGGTTTCCCGACTGGCCAACGCGGTGGCCGGGATGGGCATCGCGGCCAAGGCGCTTTTGGAAACCCGCGAGCGGGTCCGGCGGCGCACCGCCTTCGGGCGCCCCCTGATCGACCTGCCCCTGGTCCGTCGGGACCTGATCGAGCTTAGGTTGCGCCAGGCCGGCGGGCTGGCCCTGGCCTTCGCCGCGGTGGAGGCCTTCGACCGCGCCTGGCACGAAGTCCCGCCCTACTCCCAGGCCTACCACTACGCCCGCTTCCTCTCCCACCTGGCCAAAAACCGTACCGCCGACCACACCGCCGAGATCACCCGGCTGGCCATGGAGCTCTTCGGGGGTCTGGGGTTCCTAGAGGAATACGCGGTCGCCCGCTGGCACCGGGAGGCGCTGATCACCCCGATCTGGGAGGGCCCGAGCAACATCCAGGCGCTGGACATGCTCGAGGCCATGCAGAAGAAACGTGCCCACGAGCCCTACCTCGCCTTCCTGGAGGAGCGGCTGGCCACCCGCTCCGAGCCCGAGGCTGCACTCGCGCTGACCACCGCCCGGGACACCCTCGAGGCTCTAAGGGCCAGCGACCCCGAGGCCGCCGCCTTCCAAGCCAAAGACGCCCTGACGCGCCTTGCCGACGCCCTCACGGTGGCTCTGCTCTACGGGCTTGAGGCCAAGGCGGGACCGGTCTACCGCCAGCTCGCGGGGCTCTACGCGACCCGGTTCCTGGCCGGCGAACCGCTGCCCGCGTGGGCCCTGAAGGTCGAGGAACTCTACGACCCGGAGGTGGTGCGTGCGTAGCCTGGTGGTGCACGAGATCCTGCGGCGGGCGGCCGAACTCAACCCGAGGTCGAGCTGGTCGACCCCGCAGGCCGCGAAACCTACGCCGAGGCCTGGCAGAACGTCCTCCGCCTGGCCGACGCCCTGACCCGGCGAGGGGAACACCGCGATGTCGCTCAAGTGGCGGTGCTGGCGGCGCCCGACGAGCGCTGAGGAACGCGACCGATCGCGGTCATCCAGCCGGTGGCGGGACATGCGCTGGATAAAGCCGCGATCAAGGCCCACCTCGATCGGGCGGTGGCCGAGGGCCGGATCGCCCGCTACTGGGTCCCCGAACGCTACGTCTTCGTCGAGGAGATCCCGCTCACCAGCGCAGGACAGCTCAGCGAGGCCTTGCTCAGGAAACGCCTCGGCCTTGCCCTCGGCTGAGCCCCGGCCGAAGCCCCTCAGTCAGGAGACCAGCGCAGCACCGGGTGGCGGTTGGCCTTGACCTCGTCGAGCCGGCCGACCGGGGTGGTGTAGGGGGCGCCCTTGATCCAGTCGGGTTCCTTAAGCCCACGCTCGGCGATCCGTCCTAGCGCCTCGGCGAAGGCCTCCAAGGTCTCCTTGGCCTCGGTCTCGGTGGGCTCGATCATCATCGCCTCCTTGACGATCAGCGGAAAGTAGATCGTGGGCGGATGAAACCCCTTGTCGAGGAGGGCCTTGGCCACGTCCAGGGCCTTCAGCCCCTCCGGGGGCTGGGCCACGAACTCGTGCATCGTGGGGCCGTCGTAGGGGACGCGGTAGCCCTTTTGCTTCAAAAGCGCCTTGAGGTAACGGGCGTTCAAGACGCTGAGGGCGGCGGCGCGCTTCAGGCCCTCCAGCCCGAGCAGCCGGATGTAGGCGTAGGCCCGGACCAAGACCCCAAAGTTCCCGTAAAAGCTGCGCACCCGCCCGATGCTCTTTTCCCGGTCAAAGTCGAGCCGGTAGCCGTCCTTGGTCTTCTCGATCAGGGGCACCGGCAGGTAGGGCGCGAGGTGCGCCTTCACCCCCACCGGCCCGGCGCCGGGGCCGCCGCCGCCGTGGGGCGTGGCAAAGGTCTTGTGCAGGTTGAGGTGCACGACGTCGAACCCCATGTCCCCGGGACGCGCCCAGCCCAGGATCGCGTTCAGGTTGGCGCCGTCGTAGTAGAGCTGCACCCCGGCGTCGTGGGCGGCCTCGGTGAGCGAGAGGATGCGCCGCTCGAAGAGCCCCAGGGTGTTGGGATTGGTGAGCATGATCGCCGCCACGTGCTCCCCGAGCTCGCGCTTTAGGGCCGCAAGGTCCACCTCACCGTCGGCGTCGGAGGGGACCTCGCGCACCTCGAACCCGGCCATCGCCGCGGTGGCGGGGTTCGAGCCGTGGGCGGCGTCCGGCACCAGCACCACCCGGCGCCGGTCGAGCTCCCCGCGGTCGGCGTGGTAGGCCCGGATGACCAGCATCCCGGTCAGCTCGCCGTGGGCCCCGGCCGCCGGCTGGAGGGTGATCGCGTCCATTCCGGTGAGCGCCTTGAGGGCCTCGCCGAGGGCGTGCATCAGCTCAAGCGCCCCCTGGGCGCTCTCCGGATCCTGGTAGGGGTGCAGCCCGAGGAACTTCGCCGCCGCTGCCTCCAACGCCCGCGGGTTGTACTTCATCGTGCAGGAACCGAGGGGGTAAAAGGTCGTGTCCACCCCGATCTGCCGCCGCGAGAGGTTGGTGTAGTGGCGGACCACCTCGAGCTCCGAAACCTCCGGTAGCCTGGGCGGAGCCTCTCTGAGCAACGCGGGGTCGAAGAGCGCCTCGGCCTCAGCCTCGGCCCGAGGCGGCCGGGTGCCTCGCCGCCCGGCCACCGAGCGCTCGAAGATCAAGGGAACATCGCCGTCCGGCCAGCAGTAGCTCATAACACCTCCCAGAACGCGCGGGCAAAGGCCATGAGGTCGTCCTCGGTCATCCGCTCGGTGGCGGCGAAGAGCGCGGCGTGCTCACCGTAGTCGGGAAGCGGATAGGCGCCGTGGAAGCCGCGGCTGGCGAGCTCCCGGCGCACCGCCTCGGGGGGCCTGGGCAGCCTCAACGCGAACTCAGCGAAGAAGGGAGGCTGGGTGACCGGCTCGACCCCCGGAGCCTCCAGCAACAGCGCGTAGAGCTTGCGGGCGTTGGCCGCCGCGGCCAGCGCCGCCTCCCGCAGCCCTTCGGGTCCTAGCGCGGCCAGGTGGATCGCCGCCCTCAAGGCCATATTCTGACTGTTGGTGGTGATGTTGGACTTGGCCTTGGCGCGGCGGATGTGCTGCTCCCGAGCGGAGAGGGCGAGCACGAAGCCGCGCCGCCCCCGGTGGTCGGTGGTCATCCCCGCAAGGCGGCCAGGGAGCTGGCGCAACAGGTCGGCCTTGACCGCGATGAAGCCAAAGTGCGGCCCGCCGAACTGCATCGGGTTGCCGAGCGGCTGCCCCTCGCCGACCGCGACGTCCGCCCCAAAGGCCCCCGGCGGCTTCAAGAGGGCCAGGGCCAAGGGGTCGGTGACCACCACCAGCCGGGCCCCGGCATTCTTGGCCGCGTCCGCAACCGGGGAGAGGTCGCGGACCTCGCCGATCGCGTCCGGCGATTGCACCACCACCGCCCCCACGTCCTCGGGGACGGTATCGAGGGCATCGGTGACCTCGAGCGCGGCCCCCACCGCGTCCAGGTAGGTGGCGAGCACCGCGCGGTACTCGGGGTGCACCCGCGAAGCGGCCAGCACGCGCATCCGGCGGGTGGCCCTGAGGGCCAAGAGGACCCCCTCGGCCAGGGCGCTGGCGCCGTCGTAGAGAGACGCGTTGGCCACGTCCAGCCCGGTGAGCTCGGCGATCATCGTCTGGTACTCGAAGATCGCCTGCAAGAGCCCCTGGCTGGCCTCCGGCTGGTAGGGCGTGTAGGCGGTGAGGAACTCCCCCCGCGAGGCCAGCGCGTCGACGATCGCGGGGATGAAGTGGTCCCGCACCCCCCCGCCGAGGAAGACCTTGCCCGGCCGGTTCTTCGCCGAAAGCGCGTCCAAATGGCGCATCAAGGCGTCCTCGTCGAGCGCGGGTGGCAGCGCGATCTCGGGGTTTAAGAGCGCGGGATCGAGGTGGGCGTAGAGGTCCTCGAGGCGCTCGAGCCCGAGCGCCTCGAGCATCGCCTGGATCTCCGCGTCGGTGTGCGGGGTGTAGTCCATACCTAGCCTTCGGCCTCGATCAGCTTTCGGTAGGCCTCGGCGTCGAGCAGGGCCTCGAGCGCTGCCGGGTCCTTCGGCCGGATCTTGAAGAGCCAACCCTCCCCGTAGGGGTCCTCGTTGACCTTCTCGGGGTGTTCCTCGAGGGCCTGGTTGACCTCGACGATCTCGCCGGAGACCGGGGCGTAGATGTCGGAGGCGGTCTTCACCGACTCGATCACCGCGACCGCCTCCCCGGCCGCCACCTCGCGGCCCACCTCGGGCAGCTCGACGTAGACGACGTCGCCAAGCTCGCCCTGGGCGTAGTCGGTGATGCCAACGACGACGAGGCCGTCCTCCTCCTTGGCCCACTCGTGGGTCTCGCGGTATCTGCGGTCGTTAGGAACCTTCATACGCTACCTCCGAATAAAGGGTAAAGGAGAAACCTGCGCCGGGTAAGCCCGCCCGCGGATCTCCACCTCGAGCGGCGTGCCCTCCTCGGCGAAGGGGGCGTCCACCCAGGCCAGGGCGATGCCCTTTTTGAGCATCGGGGAGAGCGAGCCCGAGGTCACCGCCCCCACCGGCGCGCCGTCCCGCAACACCGGGTACCCCTCGCGGGGGATGCCCCGCTCCAGCACCAGGCCCACCAGCCGCCGCGGGCAGTCCGTGGAGAAGATCGCCTCCTGACCGTAAAAGGGTGGGGACTTCTCCTTAACCGCCCAGGCGAAGGGGGTGCAGCGCGGGTTGGTCGCGTCGGTGAGCTCGTGCCCGTAGAGCGGGTAGCCCATCTCCAACCGCAGGGTGTCCCGGGCGCCCAGCCCCGCCGGCCTGGCGCCGGCCTCGATCAGGTCAAAAAAGACCTTTTCCGCGTCCTGAGGTGCGAGGAAGAGCTCGAACCCGTCCTCCCCGGTGTAGCCGGTGCGGGCGACGAGGCATTCGGCCGCGTCGAGGCGCGCGGGGAAGACCGCGTTCTTCTTGACCCCGCTCAGGTCCTGTCCGATCAGGCCGGAAAGCAGCGCCTCGGCCTTCGGCCCTTGCAGCGCGAGCAGGGCGGTCTCGGCGTTCGCATCCCTCAGGCGCACGTCGAAGCCCTCCGCCAGGCGGTTTAGGTGGGCCCAGTCCTTTTCGATGTTCGCGGCGTTCACCACCAAGAGGTAGCGGTCCGCGTCCGGCCGGTAGAGGTAGGCGTCGTCCACGACCCCGCCCGAGGCGTTCGGAAGCATCGTGTACTGCGCCCTTCCCGGCTTGAGCCGGCCCGCGCGGTTGGTGGTCGCGTGCTCGAGGAAGGCCAGCGCCTCGGGACCCTCGATCCAGAACTCCCCCATGTGGCTGACGTCGAAGACCCCAGCCGTCTGGCGCACGGCGAGGTGCTCTTCGGTGATCGAGCCGTAGTGCAGGGGCATCCAAAACCCGGCGAAGGGCACCATCTTCGCGCCCAGCCGCCGGTGCGCCTCGGTCAGCGGTGTCGTGTTCACGCCCTTGAGCTTATCCCTTAGAGTCCCTCGACGGGAAGCACCTCGAACGCCCGGATCCGCTCGCGCACGACGTCGGGAAGGGGCGCCGGCCGCCAGTCCTCGCCGAGCCAGGCGTGCACCGTCTTTCCGAGCGCCGCGAGCGCCCCCCGGGCCTCGATCCGGTAGGCCATGGTAAAGCTGCGCTGGCCCACCCGCTCGACGCGCACCCCAACCAAGACCGGATCCCCGAGCTGGATCGAGCGCTTGTAGTCAACCTCGGCCCGCACCACCACCGGGCGAAACTTCTCCCCGGGGTAGACCTCGGCGAGCTTTTGGAAGTAGCTGACCCGGGCCTGCTCCATGTAGCTCAGGTAGACCGCGTTGTTGACGTGGTTGAAGGTGTCCAGGTCGCGGTAGCGGACCTCGATCGGGTGAACGACGGGAAACCCTTCCATGGTCTCCCATTAAACAAAACCGACACCCCGTGGGCGTATGATGTCAAGCCGTGCGAAGGGTGTTCTGGCTCTTTTTGGTGCTGTTGGTGGGCTGCGCGCCCAAGACCGGCCAGCCACTGGACGCCGAGGTTCGGGTCATTCCCGATCCCCCCACCGTCGGCAGGGCCGAGATCCGCATCAAGGTCGGCCCCAATCGATCGTTCCGAAGCGTCAAAGTGGTCGGGGACATGACCCATCCGGGGATGATCCCGGTCGAGGCCGTGGCCCATCCCGCGGGGCCCGGCCTCTGGCGGGTGGACGCCTTCGACTTCAACATGCGCGGCGACTGGGTCCTCACCATCACCGCGATCGACGATCAGGGCGAGAAGTACCAAAAGGAGGTGCGCCTCACCGTCCCATGAACTGGCTTGCCGCAATCAAGCAAGACCTCTTGGCCCTACCCCTCGTCGGACGCTTCCTGCGCTGGCGCTACAGCCGCTTCGTGCTGCAGCTGCCCCTCTTCTTGGTCGCGCTGCTCGCACTCTACGATGGGTTCTTCGGCCGCCAACTGGCGCCCAAGAACTTCGCCACGGTCTCGGTCTGGTTGCACTACCGCGGCCTGTTGGTGCTCGCGGTCGCGGTCGTCGGGAACCTCTTTTGCTCGGCCTGCCCGCTGATGCTGGTCCGGGGACCGACCCGCTGGGCCAAGCGCTACCTCCCCCAGTTCCAGTGGCCCCGGGCGTTGCGCAACAAGTACTTCGTCATCGCCCTGACGCTCGTTTACCTCTTCGCCTACGAATACTGGGACCTTTGGGCCAGTCCCTGGCTCACCGCATGGCTGATCCTCGGCTACTTCGGTGCCGCGTTCTTCGTCGACGCCTTCTTTCCCGAGGGCACCTTTTGCAAGTACGTCTGCCCGCTTGGCAACTTCAACTTCACCCTGAGCAGCACCAGCCCGACCCAGATCGCCGCCAAGGATCCGGCGGTGTGCCTTACCTGCGAGGGGAAGTACTGCGTCAACGGACGCGTGGAGACCGAAGCCGGTCGCTTCACCGCCAAGGACGCCCCGACCTCTGAGGGGGTCCGCTTCCCGGGTTGCGAGACCAAGCTCTACGTGCCTCAGATCCAGTCCAACATGGACTGCACGCTTTGCTTCAACTGCCTGCGCGCCTGCCCTTACGACAACGTCGCCCTCAAGCCCCGTTTCTGGGGCCTCGAGTGGCGCCGCGCCCGCTACCGGCTGGATTGGGTTTGGCTCGGGGTGCTTCTCTTCTTCGCCGGCTTCATGAACGCCTTCGCCATGGTGCCCGCCTACTACCGCCTGGCGGAAGGCCTCGCGGCGGTCCTCAACACCACCCAAGAGGGGGTGCTCCTGGGGCTGATCTTCGCGCTCTGGACCGGGCTGGCCCTGGTTCTGACCCTGGGCGCGGCCACGCTCAGCAGCCGCCTGGCGGGGTTTCGTGAAGCCCCGCGCGCGGCGGTGCGCCGCTGGGGCCCGGCCTTTTTCCCGCTGGCCTTCGCGATGTGGGCCGGACACTACGCCTTTCACTTCCTCACCGGGTGGGCGACGATCATCCCCGTGGCCCAGCAGGCGTTGATCCGGCTCGGGCTGCCGCTTCCGGAGCCGGACTGGACCCTGGCGGCGCTGGTTCCGGAAAACCTTCTCTACCCCCTGCAGGTCGTGATCCTTTACTTCGGCCTCGCCGGGGCCACGGCCACGTTGATCTTGCGCGCCCGCGGCGGCCGTTTGGCGGGCAAGCTCGTATTCTTCCTCGTGCTCTTTGCCCTGGTGGCCCTGGCGCTTTGGGTGCTCGCCCAGCCCATGGAGATGCGGGGAACGTTGCTCCTGCCCAAGACGTGATTAAGATGGCGGTTGTGAAGCGTCTTCTTACGCTCCTTGGGGCCCTCCTCCTGGGCCTCGCCGCCGCCCACGCCGAACCGGTGCAGGCGGTGATGACGCTCAAGGAGGTTCCGGGCTGGATCGAGGCCGAGGTGCGGCTGGTCGGCGAGGTGAGCACCCTTCCGATTCGCGGCGCGGTGCTCGAGCTCGCCCTCTACCGTGCCAACCCCCGTCTCGAGGCGATGATGCCCGACGGCGTCCTCTCGCGCACTGGCCAGGCCAAGCTCCCAGGGGAGAAGCTGTCGACCACGGCGCTCAAGGAGGACGCCACCGGGCGCTACACCGGCCGGCTCAAGGCCCCCGGCCCCGGCCGCTACGTCCTGGTCCTGGTGGACACCACCTTCAAGGGGGAGGCGACGATGACCGGCCTCGCCCTTACCCTCCCCCTCGAGCCCAACCCCCGCTACTTCACCGGGACGCTGCCGGAGACCAAGACCCCGAACCGCTACCTGGCCTACGCTTTGGCCGGGCTGGCGGTGCCCGCGATCATCGGCATCGTCTTCGTGATGCTGTCCCGCGCGGAGAAAACGGAGGACTAGCGATGGACGAGATCGAGGCCAAGCTCCAGGCCGAGCTCGAGCGCGCGCGGGCCCACACCCGGGAAGCGATCGAGTACATGGCCAGGTTTGGCGTCGCGCCTTCCGGCGAGGTGCGCCTCTTCTACCCGCCCTCGGCCCGCCAAAAGGCGATCGACCGCATCCCCTTCACCCGACCGGTCCGAGAGGTCGTCGTCTACCAAACCGAGCCCGGGGAGTTCTCCGCGGTCTGCCCTTTCTCGGGCCTGCCCGATTACGGGGTGCTGCGCGTCGAGTACGTTCCCGGCCGCTGGATTTTGGAGCTCAAGAGCTTCAAGTACTACCTGATCTCCTTCCGCCAGATCGGGGTCACCCAGGAAGAGGTCACCGCCCTCATCTACGAGGACCTCATGCGCCACCTCGAGGACCCCGCCTACCTCGTGGTGGAGACCGTCTACAACGTCCGCGGGGGCATCCGCACCACCGCCCGCGTGGACAGCCGGGAGCAGCCGGGAAACGCTTCGTGATAAGCTAAGCCCAACATGATCGAACCCTCGGTCGCCCTGTACGGGGATGCCTTCAAACAAGCCTCGCGCGTGCTTGCGCGTATGCTCGAGGATACCGGCGCGCGCTACGCCCTCCTCGTCGATCGCAAGGGCTTCGTGCTGGCCCACCAGGAATCCCTTTGGGCCCCGCCGCCCCCGGACCTGGACTCGATCGCGACCCTGGTCGCGGGCAACGCCGCCGCTACCCAGGCCCTCGCCGAGCTCCTCGGGGAGCCGCGCTTTTCCGAAATCCTGCATCAGGGGAAGAACCAGGGCCTCTACGTCGAGGAGATCGACGACAACGCGATCTTGGTCATCATCTTCGACCCCAGCGCGCCGGTGGGCCGCATCAAGATCGAGGCCAAGCGCAGCGCCACCGAGCTCCGCGGTATCCTCGAAAAGGCCGCCGCCGAGACCCTTGCCGACCGCAAACGCCTGGGGCTGGACACCGAGTACCGGGAGTCCGCGAGCGCGCTCTTGGACGATCTCTTTGGGGAAGCATGAGCACCATCAACTTCGCCAACCGCGAGATCAACTTCAAGATCGTCTATTACGGACCGGGGCTCTCGGGAAAGACCACCAACCTCAAGCACGTCTACGCGAACATTCCGGAAAACCGCAAGGGCGAGATGGTCTCGCTGGCCACCGAGGACGAGCGCACCCTCTTCTTCGACTTCCTTCCGGTGGACCTGGGCGAGGTCAAGGGATTCAAGACCCGCTTTCACCTCTACACCGTCCCCGGCCAGGTCTTCTACAACGCCTCGAGAAAGCTCATCCTGCGTGGGGTGGACGGCCTGGTCTTCGTCGCCGACAGCGCCCCCAACCGGCTCCGGGCCAACGCCGAGAGCATGCGCAACCTGCGCGAGAACCTGGCCGAATACGGGCTCAGCCTGGAACACATCCCGCTCGTCATCCAGATCAACAAGCGCGACCTGCCGGACGCCCTGCCGGTGGAGATGATCCGGGCGGTCATCGACCCCGAGGGGAAATACCCCTATTACGAGGCGATCGCGGTTGAGGGCAAGGGGGTCTTCGAGCCGCTACGTGAGGTCAGCCGGAGGGTGCTCGAGCGCCTGGCCTCCGAGGCCTAGACGCGAAACGGGGTGCGCATCCCGGCCTGGGCGATCTCCCGTGCCTCGGCCGGGGCCCAGCTCAGCGCGAGCACCCCGCGGTAGGCGCGAATCGCCCCTTCGCGGTCCCCCAAGAGGTCCCGAACCTGGCCCAGCCTGGCCAGCAGGTAACCGGGAAGGTAGCCGGGAGTGTGGAAGTCGCCCTTGACCGTTTCTTCTAGCAGAAACCGCGCCCCTTCCAGGTCCCCCGCCGCAAGGTAGACCTGCGCCGCGAGGTAGGCCGCCTCCGGCGTGCCGATCTCCTGGAGCTGTGCGACCAACTTGGCGAAGTCGTCGCCCTCGTCGAGCATCCAGGCCCGATCCAGCACCGCCCGGTCGCGTTCGGCCTCGGTGGGCGCGTGCGCGGGTGGGGGGCTGGCCCCGGGCAGGAGGTCCAGGAGCTCGGGGTAGTCGAAGAGGTCCACCCAGACCACGTAGCGGCCCTCCGGCCACGTGCTCAGCGCCTTCGCGACCAGCTCCATGCGAAGGCGGCGGAACCCGGTGGCCGGCCCCTCACCCCAGTTCGCCTTGACTTTGGCGAGGTAATCCCGGAGCGCGTCGAGGAGCGGCCCGCCCTGCCAGCTTTCCGGGGTAATCGGGGCCTTGAGCGCGGCCTCGACCGGCGCGCGCCAGCCGGCTTCGGCCTGGAGGTAGGCCTGGCCCTTTTCGACCTGGGCAAGGTAGTCGCGAAAGCGCTCGCCCTCCGCGCGCAGGTCCTCGGCGTCCTCCCCCACGGCCACGACCTCGACCCCTTCCCGTTCGGCCCAGGGCAAAAGGTGCCAGAGCCCGAGCTCCTCCTGATCCTTCCACGCCCCCGAGGCCAGGCCCTCCTCGGAGTAGGAAGCCAGCACCACGCGATCGGGACGCAGTGCACGGGTGAGCTCGAGCAGGGTCACCGCGTTGTAGCGGGGCTGGGTGACGTGCAAGGGGCCAAGGGTGGGCAAGAGCGTCCAGTCCACGAAACGACATGGTACCCCCATTTGAGGGCCCCCAAATGGGGGATGCGTTAAAATGCTCAACGTGCGAGACTAAAAGTTTTCCGGTGTTGCCACCGTTCATTTCCAGCTGGCTCGCATTTTTCGCGATGAATATCGCGAAAATCACAACCTTCTAACGTGTCCGGAGGGTTGGGGCTTTGTGGAGTGCCGCGCTGCTTCGTAAAAATGTTGTTCTAGTCGCATTTCTTTAGATATTAAACACAGATTTATCTATTGACCTTTGCTGCACTATAGTCTAGCATTAGGTCAGGTAAAAAGGAAAGGGGCGTTGCCCCTGAGGCCGATACGAGGAAGGGAAGGTGATGAGAATGAAGAAGACCTTTGCGAAACTGTTCGGGATCTTGATGAGCTTGGTGGCGATGGCGATCGCGGCGGGGGCTGTGGCTACCTACGATCCCTGAGCCATGAAAACTGAAAATAGATGGCGTGGTAAACCACGCCATCTATTTTCGTTTATTCGGTTATACTGTCGCATAGTTCATGCAGGAGAAACGCCCTTCCACTAGCTTTTTAAAAAAAGTGCGTGTATATAATACAGTTCTATTCCTTATACTATTGCCAATCGTTTTAACTTTATACCGCTTGGATCCGCACCCTGCTGGAAACTTGTTCGATCTGTTATTTTGGGGGTTACTTGTTTCTTGGGTGCAAAATACTCAAGTCAAACTACCCCTGAAAGCTATGATTTCTCAATTATTTGTAGTTTTGTTAGCTGCTCTTTTAGTTTTTCCATTATGGGTACCCCCAATACTTGCGGCTATTTTTTATTTTAATCCTCGTTTAGTTCGTGATCGCTCTTACCCGCTTTACGCAGAAGTATTTAATCGTCTTCAAGTAGCTTTAAGCATTTCTGTTGGTGCTTTAATTTTCCACGCCACGGGTAATATTTTGTCAGGTTTAAATAAAGACCTTGCTGATGGTCTCGCAGTCCTCACGGCAGGATTTATTCTCCATCTCGTAAACGTTTTTCTTGTTGCTTTAATTGTTTCGATGGATACGGAAAGCCCATTAATGGGTGTTTGGCGAGCCAATTTTAGCTGGCTTTCAATCAGCTACCTCATCCTCACCCCCGTCGCCCTGCTCTTCGGCCGGCTCTATACCGCCGATCCTCCGGTCCTCGGCGGCTGGGGGGGCTGGCCAATCCTGCTGTTTTTGGTTCCCCTTTACTACGCCCGCTTCCACTGGGACGAATACGTCAAGCTCAAAGACGCCTTCGCCCAAACCGCCGAAACCTTGATGGCCACCCTCGAGGCCAAGGACGCCCACACCCGGTTGCACTCCGAGCGCGTGGCGGCGATCGCCCACGACCTGGCGAAGGCCGCGGGCCTCGACGCGGTGGACCGGGAAAAGGTCCTCCTCGGGGCCCGGGTGCACGACATCGGCAAGATCGCGATCCCCGATCGCATCCTCTTAAAGCCCGGTCGGCTCACCGACGAGGAGTTCGAGGTCATCAAGCTGCACCCGCTCATCGGTGAGGCGTTGCTCGCGAACGCCCCGCTCTTCCGCGAGGTCCTCCCCATCGTGCGCAATCACCACGAGCGCTGGGACGGCCAGGGCTACCCCGACCAGCTCTCCGGAACCTCCAACCATCTCTGGGCGCGCATCGTCTCCCTGGCCGACGCCTACGAGGCGATGACCGCGGGCCGCCCCTACCGCCCGGCGAAAAAGCCCGAGGTTGCGCTCGAGGAGGTGCTGGCCAACGCCGGCAAACAGTTCGACCCCGAGCTGGTCAAGCTCTTTGAGAAACTCTGGTACCAGGATCCAGTCTGGCGCGACAGGGAGGTGTTCCTACGGAAATTTTCATCGCAGCAACCGCAGCTGGTTTCGCTCTTGCAATCGCTCGAGGCGTTGGCCTCCAAGACTACGCCCGGGCGGAGCTAAGACATCCGTGGACCTTCGTCCTGGCCTTCTTGATCGAGGCGCTCACGCGCAAGCTGGCCCTGGCGGGCAAGCTCGACCCGTTCACCTCGGGCAGGGGGCTCGAGCTCTTGGCCCTCGCGCTCCTGGCCTACGGGCTCTATAAAAACCGCCACCTCCGCGGCCTCTGGCTGGTGGGCGCGGGATTTTTGAGCAACACCCTGGCGATCCTGGCCCACGGCGGCCAGATGCCGGTCACCGCGGAAGCGCTCAGGCGCGCGGGCATCGAGCGGGCGATCCCCATCCTGGCCGAGCGCGGGGATGGGCTGCACGTGCTCGCCGGGCCGGGCAGCCCGCTTTGGTTTTTGGGAGACATCATCCCCTTGCGCCACATGGTCATCAGCGTGGGGGACGTGCTCATCCTGATCGGGGTCGCGCTCGCCACCTACGAGCTCGGTCGCCAAGGGCAAACGCGTAAGATGGACGCGGTGAGATAGATGCCCGAGAAACCCTACCGCATCACCCTGATTGAAGGCGACGGCATCGGACACGAGGTGGTTCCCGCAGCGCGGCGGGTGCTCGAGGCCACCGGCCTTCCCCTGGTCTTCTTCGAAGCCGAGGCGGGCTGGGAAACCTTCCAGAAGTACGGTACCTCGGTTCCCGAAGAAACGGTCGAGACGATCAAGAAGACCGACGCCACCCTCTTCGGGGCCGCGACCAGCCCCACCAAGAAGGTGCCCGGCTTTTTCGGGGCGATCCGGTATCTAAGGAAGCGCCTAGACCTCTACGCCAACGTCCGTCCCGCCAAGTACCACCCGGTCCCCGGCTCGGTCCCCGGCACCGACCTGGTCGTGGTGCGCGAGAACACCGAGGGGCTCTACGTCGAGCAGGAGCGGGTCTACGCCCGGGGCAAGGTGGCGATCGCCGACCGGGTGATCACCTACGACGCCTCCTACCGCATCGCCGAATACGCCTTGAAGCTCGCCGAGCGGCGGAAAAAGCATCTCTCCCTGGTGCACAAGGCCAACGTCCTGCCCCTTTCCGACGGCCTCTTTCTCGAAGCCGCCCACGACGCGGCAAAGCGCTTCCCCACGGTCAAGATCGACGAGGTCATCGTCGACGCCTGCGCCATGCGCCTGGTGCGCAATCCCCAAAGCTTCGACGTCCTGGTCATGGAAAACCTCTTCGGCGACATCCTCTCCGACCTCACGGCGGGGCTCGTCGGGGGGCTGGGCATCGCCCCCAGCGGCAACATCGGCGAGGAAGCGGCGATCTTCGAGCCGGTCCACGGCTCCGCGCCGGACATTGCCGGAAAGGGCATCGCCAATCCCACGGCGGCCATCCTTTCCGCGGCGATGATGCTCGACCACCTCGGCGAGTCGGAGGTGGCGAGCAAGATCGAGCAGGCCGTGGACACGGTGCTCGAAACGGGACCGCGCACCCCTGACCTCGGAGGAAAGGCCACCACCAACGAGTTCACCGACGCGGTCATTCGAGCGTTGGAAGAGATTCTCTCCCCCGAGTCCTAGAGCCATGTTAGGCTAGGTGCAGTCGAAGGCATTGGAGGGATCACCGCGTGGCGACGTTGATAAGCAACCTATTCCAACCCCGTATTCGTGCCATCGGTCTGGAAATTGGCGGCGCCAACTTGAAAGCCGTTGACCTCAGCCCGAGCCGTCAGCTTCTCGGCTACGCGGAGCTCGCGACCCCGGCCGGGGCGCTGCAGGACGGCCTGGTCAACGACCCCGAGGTCCTGGCCGAGGGCCTCCGCGAGCTCTACGCTCAGCTGCGCACGAAAAAGCGGCAGGTGGTCACCGCGTTGGCCAACGACGCCACGGTGGTGCGGGTGATTCGCGTACCCAAAATGAGCCGTCAGGAACTCAAAGAGGCGATCCGCTGGGAAGCCGAGCGCTACATTCCCTTCCCCATCGACGAGGTGGTCCTGGACTACGCCCTCCTCGACGATCCCGACGCGCTCGAGGAGCACAGCGAGATGGAGGTCCTGATCGCTGCCGCCCGCGAGGAGACGGTGATGCAGCTCATCGAGGTGCTGACGAGCGCCAAGCTGGACCCGGTGGTGATCGACCTCAAGCCCTTCGCCGGCCTGCGTCCGCTCGAGGACCTGCTCAAACCCCCAGAGGGGCAGGAACCGCCCACCACCCTCTACCTGGAGGTGGGGCACATCGCGACCTCCCTGGTCCTGCTGCGCGGGGAGCGCCCTCTGCTCACCCGCTCCATCGGCATCGCCGGCAAGGAGTTCACGCAAGCGATCGCGCGCAGCTTCAACCTTACTCCGGAAGAGGCCGAGGAAGTCAAGCGCGACTACGCCCACGCGACGCTCTCCACCGAGGACGAGGAGGCCCTTCTGGACTTCGCCGAAGAAGAAAAGAATACCCCCTCGCCGAGCGAGATCTACGCCGCGATCCGCCCGGTCCTCATCGACCTGAGCACCGAGGTGCGGCGGAGCCTGGAGTTCTTCAGCGCCCAAGGCGAGACCCCGACCCCCGATCAGGCCTTCATCGCCGGCGGGGGCAGCAAGCTCAAAGGCCTAAAGGGCGTGCTGAGCGACGTGCTCGGCATCCACTTTCAAGAGGCCGACCCCTGGGCCGCCCTCAACGTCGACGCCCACCGCTTCGAGCCCGCGCTGCTCGCCGACGTCGCCCCCGAGTTCGTCGTTCCGGTGGGTCTGGCCCTTCGGGGGGTGAGCCGCGTTGGTTAACCTGAACCTGCTTCCCGCCCACCTCCGGCGACGCGCGGGGCCGGACCTCTGGCGCACCGCGGCGATCGTCGTGCCGCTGCTCCTGGTCGCGGTCATCGGCTACCTGCACTGGACGACCGCGGCCAGGATCAACGCGCTCACCGCGCAGCGCGACACCTTGCAGGCCGAGGTCAACATCCTCAAGCCCTACATCGCCGAGCGCAACAAGCTGCTCCAGCGTAAGCGCCAGCTCGAGGCGATCGCCTCCGTCGCCCGTGAAGTCAAGGCCACCTTCCAACCCTGGTCGGACTACCTCGCGGCGTTCTTGCTGCGCCTCCCCAAACGCAGCCCGAACCGCTTGCTGGTCCGTCTCAACAGCCTGAGCGCCCGCACCATCAACCCCGATCAGGCCGAGAGCATCTACGGCAAACCGGTCAACGTCGAGTTCACCGTACGCGGCGAAGCCGACGGCAAGGAGGCGTTGGTTCGCTTCGTCCGACGCTACGAAACCGACCCCGCGTTCGGCATCAACTTCCAGAGCGCGACCTACAACCAGGAGACCGGGCTCTACAGCTTTAGCGCCAGCATCGGCATGCTGGCGCCCTCGAGCGAGGAGGTGCAAGGTGCAACGGCTCCGCAGCCTCGATAGCCGTAGTCTGGCGATCCTGGTTCTCGCCGTCTTCGCCCTTGCCGGGGCGCTCTGGTACGTCTTCTGGTACCGCCCGGCCCAGGCCAGGATCGCGGACCTCCAGGGTCAGATCGCCTCGCTCGAGGCCCGGCGGCGGGTGGGGCTCGCGGCGAAGCGCAGCCTGCCCCAGCTCAGGGCCCAGATCGCCGCCCTCGAAGCGGAGATCCAAAGCTTCCTCGCCGCCCTCCCGGAAGAAGAGAAGTTCTACGAGGTGCTCGACTTGCTCTCAGAGAGCGCGGAGAAAACCGGGGTGGTGCTGAACTCGATGAGCCGCAGCCGACCCCAGAGCGAGATCGAGAACGTGCGCAGCATCGACGTCGCGCTGCGCGCGGAGGCCCCCTTCCCCGAGCTCTACGCGTTCTTGAAGCGCCTTGAGGCCCTCAAGCGCTACAGTTCGATCAACGGCGTCAACCTCTCGCTGGCCAGCGGGGAAACGGAGGCCAACCCCAAGATCAGCGCCAGCCTTACCGTTCGCTTCTACGTCTATCGCGGGGCGCAGCCGGGAGGGAACGAATGACCAACCGCACCAAGATCCTAATCGCGATCCTGGCCCTTCTCGCCGCCGTCGCCGGCTGGTATTACCTCTACCGCGCTTCTTACGAACCCGCGCCCACGGTCACCGCGCCCCAACCCCCGCCGCCCGCGCCGGCGAGCGCCACCAGCCCCAGCGCCCGAGCGCTGGAGATCCTGCCCTTGCCCTTCCTGGTCACCGAAGCGCCGAAGGAGGTCCCCGCGACCGCGACCGGCAAGACGGGAACCGAGGCGGCCGTTGCCGCGGCCCCGGACGAGGCGCCTCCCCCGAACCCCTTCCTGCCGCTCAGGGCCCCCAAGCCCAAGGCCGCGCCGCCTCCCAAGCAACCCGCGCCGACGACGCAAAAACCGGTCGCGGTCAGCGCCGCCACCCCGCCCGAGCTGCGCTCCGTGCCCACCCCCAGGGTGCAGCCGCCCAAGACCCGGACCCCGGTCCTGCCCCCCAGCCCGACGCTCGGGGAGACGCTGCCGCTCCGCCTCGAGCCCCTCGCCGAAGCACCGGCGCCCCCGCCGAAGCACACCCCCGCCACCAGCCAACCCCGCCAGGCCGAAGCCAAGCCCGCGAACCAGCCCGCTCAGCCCTCGGGCCTTGCGGCCTGGTCCAAGGAAAAGGACCTGCGCCTCGCGGGCGTGGCCCTGGGACCGGTGGCGGTGGCCATCTTCAAGACCTCCGACGGCTTCGTCTCCCTCGCCGTCGGGGAACGCTTTCCCAAGACCGAAGTGGTTCTCAAACGGGTGGGTCCCGATTACGTGGTGCTGGAGCAAGGCCAAGAAACCCTGCGCATAGAAAAACATAAGGGCGGTGAATAAGGTGATGCGTATGAAGAAACGAGGTTATCGCCGGGTTATCGGCTGGCTGATCGGCGCCTGGCTTTTGGCCCTCTTGAGCCCGGCCCTGGCGGGGCAACTCCCCCCCAACCCCAAGTTCGATCAACCGGTGAAGCTCGAGCTCTTCAAGCCGGTGGCGGAAAAGGAAGCCACCCAGATCGCGCTCCCCCTCGACGTGGTGCTGGAGAGCCTCGCCAAGAGCGTCGGCTTGCAGCCCCTGATCTACCACGTCTACGGCACCCTGAACACCGCCGGCAGGGGGCAGGCGACCCACGAGCCGGACTGGCCCCTGGTGCGTGTGGACTTCGAGGGCAAGCCCTTTCGCGAGGTCTGGGACCTGCTCTTTGCCACCTACGGGGTGAAGTACCAGATCGACTACCTCTTCTTGCCTCCGGACACGCTCCTGGTCGCCCCGGTCAACCAGCTCCGCACCTTCAAGGCGCTCGGTGAGAAGACCGGGGAGACGGTCCTTAAGCACTACAAGATCACCGTCCCCCTGAACGTCTACCTCAGCGTCCAGGCCACCGGCGAAGGCGCCCAGACCGTCGACATCAGCCTGGACAAGGCCAAGGACTGGTTCAAGAACGAGTACCTGCCCCACATCATCGGGGAGATCGGCCCCGCGACCGCCAACTGGCTGGTCGTGCAGGACAGCGAGACCCGCACCTTCCAGGTGCCCACCAGCGCCGGGCCGGCCTCGGTCTCGATCAACCCCGCGGTGGTGCTCTTCTCCCTCTACGCCACCCCCAAACAGCACGAGGCCCTCGCCCGCTACATGCAGATGGCCGGGATCGGGTTCGAAAAGCTTAGCCCGCCGCCCCCACCCAAGGCGCTGGTGCGCCGTTTTTACGAGGTGCGCTACCTCGACCCAGAGAAGATCAAGGGCTTCCTGGTCCAGGAGGTGCCGGGGATCTCGGTCAACGTCGTTCCCGGCCAGAAACTGCTGGTGGTCAAGGGCACCGAAGCCCAGCAGGACCAGGTGGCGACGCTCTTGAAGGCCACCGACGTTCCACCTGAGGTCGGTCCGCCGGTCTTCCAGCGCACCTACCAGCTCTCCAACGCCAAGGCCGAGGACCTCGCCAAGGTCCTGCAGGAGGCGTTAAAGGCCAAGGGGGTGGCCGCGGCCCAGGGCGAGGCTCAACCCAGCAACACCGCAGTAAGCATCGTCGCCGACAAACGCACCAACACCTTGATCGTGACCGGCACCGCGGAGCAGCTGGAGATGGTCGAGCGCCTGATCCCCACCCTGGACAAACCGGTCGAGCAGGTCAACGTCAAGGTGCGCATCCAGGAGGTCTCGAGCAGCGTTCTGCGCAACCTCGGGCTCGACTGGAACATCGCCGGGGGCAACCTGGTCGCCGCGTTGGCCGACGCCGGGCTGAGCTTGATCTTCGACTCCACCCGCTCGCTCGCCGCCCTGAACATTGGGGCCACCCTCAACGCCCTGGAAAAACAGGGGCTCTCCAAGAAGATCAACGACTCCAACATCACGATGCTTAACAATCAAACCGGGCGGATCCAGTCCGGCTTCACCTTCTTCGTGCGCCGTGTCGTCGATGGCAAGGAAGAGAAAGTGCCCTACGACGCCGGGGTGATCGTCGAGGTCACCCCCCAGGTGACGAACTCCGGGGAGATCGTCCTCAAGATCCACACCGAGGTCTCCGACATCCTCGAGCGCAACCCCGTCGACGGCGACGTTGACAAGCTCTCCAAGCAGGTTTCCGACACCACCTTGCGGGTCAAGGACGGCCAGACGGTGGTCCTCGGTGGCCTGATCAAGCAAAGCGCCTCCCAGAACAAGCAGGGCGTGCCCTTCCTGCAAGACATCCCGATCCTCGGCTACCTCTTCTCCAAGACCACCTACAACGAGGAGAACTCCGAGCTGCTCATCGTGCTCAAGGCCAGGAGGGCCACCCCGACCACCTGCCCGGCGCCGCTTGAGACGAGCTGCAAACGCTAGGGCTCACGCCAAAAGGGCCGGCGCTACGCCGGCCCTTTTGCTATGCTTCGGGCATGCGTTTCCTCACCGCGGGCGAGTCCCACGGCCCGGCCCTGGTCGCAATCGTCGAGGGCCTACCGGCCGGTGTCCCGATCAGCGAAGCGGACTTCACCCCGCTCCTCAAGAAGCGGCAAAGCGGCTACGGCCGCGGGCGGCGGATGCAGATCGAAACCGACCGGGTGCGCCTCGTTTCCGGGGTGCGCGCGGGCCGCACCACCGGCGCCCCCCTGACCCTCTGGATCGAAAACCGCGACCATAAGAACTGGGCCGAGATCATGGACCCTGCACCCGGCAACCTCCCGAGGAAGCGCGCGGTGACCGCGCCCAGGCCGGGCCACGCGGACCTTTCCGGGGCGCTCAAGTACGGACACAGGGACGTGCGGGACGTGCTCGAGCGCGCCAGCGCCCGGGAGACCGCGATGCGGGTGGCGATCGGCGCGCTGGCCCTGAAGATGCTCTCCGAGCTTGGCGTCCAGGCCGCCCACCGCGTCGTCGCCCTCGGCGGCGTCGCGGATCCCACGCCGTTTTCCTGGGATGCCCTTCCCCGCATCGAGGCCAGCCCGGTCTTCGTCCAGGACCCCGCGACCGAGCGGGCGATGATCGAGACGATCGACGCCGCCAAGGCTGCCGGGGACACCCTCGGCGGCGTGGTCGAGGCGCGGTTCAAGGGGCTCGTGCCGGGGCTTGGGAGCCACGCCCACTTCGACCGCAAGCTCGACGGGCGGCTGGCCCAGATGGCGATGAGCATCCCCTCGGTCAAGGGCTTCGAGATTGGCGAGGGCTTCGCCAACGCAGGGCGCCCGGGCTCCGAGGTGCACGACCCCATCTACTGGGCAGAAGATCGGGGGTTCTACCGCAAGACCAACCGCGCCGGGGGGCTCGAGGCCGGGATGACCACCGGCGAAGAGCTCGTGGCGCGGGCGGCGATGAAGCCGATCGCCACCCTGATGCGGCCGCTACCCACCGTGGACCTGGTGACCAAGGCCCCGGCGGACGCCGCCCGGGAACGTTCGGACGTCACCGCGGTGCCCGCGGGGTCGGTGATCCTTATGGCGCTCTCGGCGATCGTCCTCGCCCAGGCCTACCTGGAGAAGTTCGGCGGCGACACCTGGGAGGAGGTGAAGGCACGGGTCGCGGACTACCGCGAGCGCGTCCGGCGGTTTTAATGCGACGGATCGAGGTCGAACGCCCCACCACCTGGGTCGCCCTCACCGGCTTCATGGGCGTGGGCAAGACCCGGATCGGCCGGGAGCTGGCCAAGGAGCTCATGCTCCACTTCATCGATCTCGATCGCTACATCGAGCGGGAAGCGGGCCTGACGATCCCCGACATCTTCCGTTACCTCGGCGAGGCCAGCTTCCGGCAGATGGAGGAGGCCGCGATCCGCGAGGTGGTGGGGATGGACCATCTGGTCGTCTCCCTCGGCGGGGGGACCTTCATGAACCCCGAAAACCGCCGGCGCCTGCTCGCGCGCGGGCCGGTGGTCGCGCTCTGGGCCAGCCCGGAGACGATCTACGAGCGGGTCCAGCGCCGCCCCGGCAAGCGCCCGCTGCTCGCCGAGGGGGATCCCCTGACCAGGATCAAGGCGCTCTTGAAGGAGCGCGAGGCGATCTACCGCGAGGCCCACCTGCACATCAGCAGCGAGGGCCGCAGCCCCAAGGAGACCACCGAGGAGATCGTCGAGAAGCTATGGGCGCTCAAACGCTGACCGTCCGCGAGCCCCCCTACCCGGTGGTGATCGGCCGGGGCCTGCCGGTGCCGGCCCCGTCGGGCCCGGCGGCGATGGTCTACGACCTCGCGGTCGCCGACCACGCCGAGGCCCTGGCCGAGGCCGCGGGAATCCGCCACCTGAAGGGCATCGCCGGGGGCGAGGGGGCCAAGCGCCTGGAGGTCTACGGGGCGTTGCTCACCTGGCTCGCCGAGCTTGGCCTGCCTCGGAACGCCGAGCTCTACGTCGTCGGCGGGGGAACCCTGACCGACCTCGGGGGCTTCCTCGCCGCGACCTACCTCCGCGGCATCGCCTACCGCAGCTTCCCCACCACCACCCTGGGGATCGTCGACGCCAGCGTCGGCGGCAAGACCGGGCTCAACCTGCCCCAGGGCAAGAACCTGGTCGGGGCCTTCCACGCCCCGCGTGGGGTCTACGCGGACCTCGAGGCCCTCGCCACCCTCCCCGAGCCCACCTTCCGCGAGGGGCTGGTCGAGGCCTTCAAGCACGGGCTGATTGCCGGGGACGAAGCCCTCCTCAAGCCTTTTACGCTCAGCGCCGCCTCGCCGGAGCTCGGCCCCTACCTGGCCCGGGCGGTCGCGGTCAAGATCGCGATCGTCGAGGCCGACTACAAGGAACGCGGGGAACGCAGAAAGCTCAACCTCGGGCACACCCTGGGCCACGCCCTCGAGGCCGCCTCCAGGCACGCCCTCCCCCACGGCCACGCGGTGGCCTACGGCCTGCTCTTCGCCGCGCTGGTCGGCCGGCGGCTGGGCGGCGAGGACCTCACCGGGCCGATCGAGGCCCTCCTCGACTGGCTCGCCCCCAAGCCGCCGCCGCGCTTGACCTGGACCGCGCTCCGGCCCTACCTGGCCCGGGACAAGAAAAAGCGCGGCGAGACCCTCCACTGGGTCATTCCCATGGAGCCGGGAAGGCTCTACGTCGGGCCCGTCGAGGCTGCTATCCTTGAAGCAGCCTATTCGGAGTTCTGGAGGCGGCTATGATCCTGGTCTTAAACGGCCCCAACCTCAACCTCCTGGGCCGGCGCGAGCCGGAGGTCTACGGACACCTGAGCTACGAGGGGCTGGAAGAGCGCCTCGAGGCCTGGGGACAGGAGCTCGGCACCGTCGTCGTCACCCGTCAGTCCAACCACGAGGGCCAGCTCGTCGAATGGGTGCAGCGCGCGGAGGCGGAGGGATTCTTGGGGATCGTGCTCAACCCCGGGGCCCTCACCCACTACTCCTACGCCCTGCTCGACGCGATCCGCGCCCAGCCCCTCCCGGTCGTCGAAGTACACCTCAGCAACATCTACGCCCGCGAGCCCTTTCGCAGCAAGTCGGTGACCGCTCCCGCGGCCAAGGGGGTAATCACCGGCCTCGGCGCCTACGGCTACCGACTGGCGCTCGAGTACCTCTTGGAAAACGGCACCTGACCGGCTATACTCGGGGGCGGCGGGGCCCCGTGGTGTAGTCTGGTTAGCACACCCGCCTGTCACGTGGGAGGTCGCGGGTTCAAGTCCCGTCGGGGCCGCCAAAAAGGCGCTTTGTGCGCCTTTTTTCTTTGCTCGTTCGGGTATACTGCCAAACGGGCCTTCGCCCAGCGCCCCCAAGGCAACAACCGAGGAGCATGATGGCTGAGATTCAACCTGTCGAGATCACCGAAGAGGTCAAGCAGAGCTTCATCAACTACGCGATGAGCGTGATCGTGGACCGCGCGCTGCCCGACGTGCGCGACGGGCTCAAGCCGGTGCAGCGGCGAATCCTCTTTGCCATGTACCAGGAAGGGCTCCTGCCCAACCGCAAGCACTCGAAGTCCGCCGGCGTCGTCGGCGAGGTGATCAAGAAGTACCACCCCCACGGCGACCAGGCGGTCTACGACGCGATGGTGCGCATGGCCCAGCCCTGGAACCTGCGCTACCCCCTGGTCGACGGCCAGGGAAACTTCGGCTCCATCGACGGCGACCCCCCCGCGGCCTACCGCTACACCGAGGCCCGGCTCTCGCCGATCGCGATGGAGCTCTTGAAGGACATCGACAAGGACACCGTCGACTTCAAGCCCAATTTCGACGGCACCTCGGAGGAGCCCGAGGTCCTTCCCGCGGGGTTCCCCAACCTGCTGGCCAATGGCGCCAGCGGGATCGCGGTGGGCATGGCCACCAGCCTGCCCCCGCACAACCTCACCGAGCTGATCGACGCCCTGGTCGCGATGATCGAGGATCCGGGGATCGACCTCGAGGGCGTGATGCGCCACCTCCCGGGCCCGGACTTCCCCACCGGCGGCCGGCTCAACGCCGCGGGGATCAAGGAGGCCTACGCGACCGGACGCGGCACCCTGCGCCTGCGCGCCAAGGTCCACATCGAGGAGAAGAAGGGCCGGCCGGTGCTGGTGGTGACCGAGATCCCCTACCAGGTCAACAAGGCCAGCCTAATCGCCCAGATTGCCGCCTTGGTGCGCCACAAGAAGATCGAGGAGATCGCCGCGCTTCGCGACGAGTCCGACCGCCGGGGCATGCGCATCGTCATCGAGCTCAAGCGCGGGACCAACCCCGACGTCGTGCTGAACAAGCTCTACAAGCACACCGCGCTGCAAAACACCTTCACCGTCAACCTGCTGGCGATCGTCGACGGCGAGCCCAAGGTCCTCTCCCTCCTGGAGATGATGCGGCTGTATCTGGACCACCGCCGCGTCGTCGTCACCCGCCGTACCCAGTTCGAGCTCAAGAAGGCCGAGGAGCGGGCGCACGTCCTCGAGGGCCTGCTCATCGCCCTCGACCACATCGACGAGGTCATCGCCCTGATCCGCGCCTCCAAGGACGCCGGCGAGGCGCGCCGGGGGCTGATCGCGCACTTTGCACTGACCGAGGTCCAAGCTCAGGCGATCCTGGACATGCGGCTGCAGCGGCTGGTCGGGCTCGAGCGCGAGCGCCTGACCGCCGAGTATGAGGAGCTCAAGGAGAAGATCGCCGACCTCAGGAGCATTCTCGAGGACGAGGCCAAGCTCTGGGGGGTGATCAAGGCCGAGCTGCGCGAGGTGCAGGCCCGCTACGGCGACGCCCGGCGCACGACGATCACCCGGTTCAGCGAAGGCTTCAACCCCGAGGACCTGATCGAAGACGAGCCGATGGTGATCACGATGACCGCCGCCGGCTTCGTCAAACGCACCCCGCTCGAGGCCTACCGCGCCCAGGGGCGGGGCGGGGTCGGGGTCCAGTCCGGCCGCGCCAAGGACGAGGACGAGGCCACCCGGGTCTTCGTCGCCCAGATGCACGACCAGCTCCTCTTCTTCACCAACCATGGCCGGGTCTACGGGATCAAGGTCTTCGAGCTCCCCGAGGCCCAGCGCACCGCCCGGGGCAGCCACGTGGCCAGCCTGTTGCCCCTCGGCGAGGGGGAGCGGGTCGCAGCGCTCTTGAGCATCCGCGACTTCAACGTCCCCGGCGACTTCGTCTTCGCCACCAAGCGGGGCATCGTCAAGCGCACCCCGATCACCGAGTACCAGAACCTGAACAGCGCTGGGCTGATCGCCATCAACCTGCAGCAGGGCGACGACCTGATCGAGGTGGCCACCGCCCGCGCCAACAGCGACCTGCTGATCGCCACCCGTCACGGGAAGACGATCCGCTTTGCGCTCGGCGAGGTGCGGCCCACCGGCCGGGCGAGCCAGGGGGTGCGGGGCATCCGGCTAAGAGAGGGCGACGAGGTGGTCTCCCTGGTCGTCATCCCCGAGGGCTGGGAGGGGGACCTCCTGGCGGTCGGCAGCCGGGGCTACGGCAAGCGCACCGAGGTCGGGGAGTTCCCGCGTCAGGGTCGCGGCGGTCAGGGGGTGATCGGGTTCAAGGTCAGCCCCAAGGTCGGGGCGCTGGCCACGATGCGGCCCGTGGAGGGCGACGAGGACCTCCTCGTGCTTTCGAAAAAGGGCCTCGCGATCCGCACCCGGGTGCGGGACATCCCCACCTACTCCCGGGCCACCTCTGGGGTCAAGATCATGAACCTCGCCCCCGACGACGAGGTGGCCTCGGCCTTCGTCATTCCCCAGGAGGACTAGATGAAAACCCACGTGGTGCTGATCACCGCCCCGGCGGACGGGGACGCCGCCAAGGCGCTGGCCAAGACCCTGGTGGAGGAGCGGCTTGCGGCGTGCGTGAACCTCGTCCCCGGGCTGACCTCGGTCTACCGCTGGGAGGGAAAGGTGGTCGAGGACCGGGAGGTGCTGCTCATCGCCAAGACCACCGAGGATCGCCTGGAGGCCCTGATGCGCCGCGTCCCCGAGCTGCACCCCTACTCGGTGCCGGAGGTGCTGGCGCTCGAGGTCAAGGCCGGCCACCCCCCCTACCTGGCCTGGGTCGCCGAGGCCACGCGCTAGGTTATTTTCATAACCTTAATGTTTACAAAACCCGCCCGGCGTGCTAGGCTGGGGGTGGAGGGAGATTGTGACCAAGTCCAGCATTAGCGAAACCCTGACCTTCGCCCCCGGCGAGGTGATCCTCTACCCCGGGGTGCCCGGTCCCGAGGACCGGCTTTTGCGGGTGCGGCGGGGCCTGGTCCGGATCCAGCTGGTCGACGAGGAGGGCAACGCCCTCAGCCTGCGCTACGTCGGCAAGGGCGAGTTCTTCAACGAGGAAGCCTTCACCGGGGCCGAGCGCGGCTACTTCGCCGAGGCCCTGGTCCCGACCGTGGTCGAGGCCTTTTCGCCCCAGGCGCTCGACGCCAAGGGGCTCGAGGCGCTGAACCTGAGCCTGGTTTCTGCCTTGCAGCAGACCTACCGGCGCATCGAACGCCTGGTCAGCCAGCGGCTGAAAAACCGCATCGCCGCCGCCCTGCTCGACTTCGCCAAGACCCCCCTCGCGACCACCGACGAGGCCGGTCAGACCACGATCCACATCACCCACGACGAGCTCGCCGCGGCGGTGGGCTCGGTGCGCGAAACGGTGACCAAGGTCGTCGGCGAGCTCGTCCGCGAGGGGCTGATCAAGTCCGGCTACGGCAAGATCACCCTGCTCAACCCGAGGAAGCTCAAGCGGATCGCCTCCGAACGCGAGTAATCCGAGTGCTATACTCGGAATAGGGCCCCCCGGTAAGGGGGGCTTTTTGAAGGAGGTGAGGTGTGCAAACAGGAACGGACCTGATCGTGGTCGGGGCGGGGCCCACCGGGCTGGCCGCCGCCTTCTACGCGGGGATGCGCGGGCTCTCGGTGCGCCTCGTCGACCCGCTGAGCGAGCCCGGCGGGCAGCTCGTCGCCCTTTATCCGGAGAAGTACATCTACGACGTGGTCGGCTTTCCCAAGATCAAGGCCGCGGACCTCGCGGCCCGGCTGCTCGCGCAGCTCGAGCCCTTCCATCCGATCTTCTCGATGGAAGAGCGCGCCGAGACGCTCACCCGGGAAGACGAGGCCTTCTTCTTGTCCACCGATAAGGGCCACACCTACCGGGCGAAGGCGGTGATCATCGCCTCCGGGCTGGGGGTGTTCGAGCCCCGCCGGGTGGGCGCGGAAAACGAGCAGGCCTTCGAGGGCCGGGGCCTCTTTTACGCGGTCAAGCACCCCGAGGAGTTCAAGGGCAAGCGGGTGCTGATCGTGGGGGGCGGGGACAGCGCGGTGGACTGGGCGCTGATGCTCAAGAACCTGGCCCAGGTCACCCTGGTCCACCGCCGCAGGACCTTCCGGGCCCACGAGCGCTCGGTGCAGCAGCTCCTCGCCGCCGCCGAGAACGGCGAGCTCACGGTGCGCACCCCCTACCGCCTGACCCGGGTCGACGGCGAGGACTGGGTTTTGGAGGCGGAGATCGAGGACCTCGAAAGCAACACCAAAACCCGGTTGCCGGTGGACGCGGTCCTGGTCCTCGCGGGGTTCCTCTCCAAGCCCGGCCCGCTCAGCCAGTGGGGGCTGGAAATGGACAAGGGGCGCATCAAGGTCAACTGCAAGATGGAGACCAACCTCCCCGGCGTCTACGCCGCCGGAGACACGGTGACCTACCCGGGCAAGCTCAAGCTGATCCAGGTCAACTTCGGCGAGGCGGCGATCGCCGCCAACCACGCCGCGGCCTTCATCACCGGGGAGAAGGCCCACCCCGGCCACTCCTCGGACCGCCCTGACCCTACGATGAACAAGGGTGCCTAGAATAAGGGGCGGAGGTGAAGGTATGAAGCGAAGCGCAACCCTGTTCGTCGCCCTGCTGCTAGGCGCGCTGGCCTGGGCCGGCCAATTCTCGATCGTCCACTTCAACGACGTCTACGAGATCCAGCCGGTCAAGCACGGCAAGTACGGCGGCGCGGCCCGGGTGGCCACCCTGATCAAGTCCCTCGGCGGCCAGGACAACCTGATCCTGTTCTCCGGCGACGCCTTCAGCCCCTCGATCATGTCCAGCGTCTTCAAGGGCAAACAGATGGTGGACGTCTTCAACCGCCTGGGGCTGGACTACGCGACCTTCGGCAACCACGAGTTCGACTTCGGTCCCGAGGTCGCCGCCGAACGGGTAAAGGAGTCCGAGTTCGCCTGGATCGCCACCAACCTCGTCGACAAGCGCACCGGCGAGCCCTACGTGGGGGCCATCCGCTGGGCGCTGGTGGACTGGAACGGGGTCAAGGTCGGGCTCCTCGGGCTGATCGAGGACTGGCTCGAGCTCACCAGCCCCGGCCCCAACGCCCAGTACCTGGACTTCGTCACCGAGGCGCGCAAGTACGCCCGCCTGCTCAAGCAAAAGGGCGCCGAGGTGGTCATCGCCCTCACCCACATGAGCATGGCCAACGACGAGAAGCTCGCCGAGAAGGTGCCGGAGATCGACCTCATCCTCGGCGGCCACGACCACGCCCCGATGTGGAAGGTGGTCAACGGCACCCTGATCTGGAAGACCGGCGCCGACTGGATCCACCTCGGGTACCTCAAGGTCTTCACCATCCCCGGGATGAAGCCGGTGGTCATCCCCACCGAGTACACCGTGGACCAGTCGATCCCCGAGGACCCCGAGATGGCTGCCGTGGTCGCGAAGTACGCCAAGGCCCTCGACAAGGCCCTGAACCAGGTGATCGGGAAGACCAAGGTGCCCCTCGACGCCCGGCGTAAGGTGGTGCGCCGCCAGGAGTCCAACCTCGGGGACCTGATCGCGGACGCGATGCGCGCCTACGCGAAGGCCGACGCCGCGATCCAAAACGGTGGCGGCATCCGCACCGACCAGGTCTACGGCCCGGGGCCCCTCACCCGCAAGGACATCTTCGCCATCCTGCCCTTCGGCAACGTGGTGATCAGCGTCAAGGTCGACGGCAAGACCCTCAAGGCCGCCCTGGAGAACGGCGTCTCCCAGTGGGAGCGCACCGCCGGCCGCTTCCCCCAGGTCTCGGGGATCAAGTACGTCTTCGACCCCAGCCGCCCCGCGGGGCAGCGGGTGCTCGAGGTCTACGTCAACGGCCAACCCCTAGACCCCAACAAGACCTACACCCTGGCGATCAACGACTACATGGGCCGCGGCGGCGACGGCTACAAGATGTTCAAGGGTGCCCCGCGGATCATCGACGAGCGCAACGGCAAGCTCCTCGCCCAGGTGGTGATTGACTACATCAAGGCCCACTCCCCGGTGGCGCCGAAGGTCGAGGGCCGCATCATCATTCGACGCTAAATCCACGGCCCAAAACGCTCTGGCCCCCGCGAACGCGGGGGCCAGAGCGTTCCGTGGCGCTTTAGAGATCGTAGTACATCTGGAACTCGATCGGCGTGGTGCGCAGGCGCACCTCGGCCGCCTCCTCGCGCTTTTTGGCGATCCACTCTTCAAGCAACGCCTCGGTGAAGACCCCGCCCTCGAGCAGGAAGTCGTGATCCTTTTCCAGGGCGTCGAGGGCCTCGTCGAGGCTTGCGGGCAGGGTCTTGATGCGCCGGGCTTCCCGCGCGGAGAGCGCATAGAGGTTCTTATCCACCGGCTTGGGGGGCTCGAGCTCGCGGCGAATGCCATCCAAACCCGCCATCAGCATCGCGGCGAAGGTCAGGTACGGGTTGCCCGAGGGATCCGGCGCGCGGTACTCGATGCGTTTGGACTTCTTGAACTCCGGACCGCTGAAGTACATCGGAATGCGGATGATCGCGGAACGGTTGCGGCGGGAGATGATCAGGTTGACCGGGGCCTCGTAGCCGGGCACAAGACGGCGGTAGGAGTTGACGGTGGGGTTGGTGATCGCGGCCAGCGCGGGCCCGTGGGCCAGGAGACCAGCAGCGTAGTGCATGGCCAGCTTGGAGAGCTCGGCGTACCCGTCTTCGTCGTAGAAGAGGGGCTCGCCGTTCTTCCAAAGCGACTGGTGGGTGTGCATGCCCGAGCCGTTGTCCCCATACAGCGGCTTGGGCATGAAGGTCACCGTCTTTCCTGCCTTCGCCGCGGTCTGCCGCACCGCGTATTTGTACTTGAAGACGTTGTCTCCGGTCCGGGTCAGGGTGTCGAAGCGAATGTCGATCTCGGCCTGCCCGGCGGTGGCCACCTCGTGGTGGTGCAGTTCGACCTGAACCCCGATGGCCTCAAGATTCTTGACCATCTCACTGCGCAGGTCCTGGTGCTTGTCCACCGGCGGTGCGGGGAAGTACCCCTCCTTGGGCCGGATCCAAAGGCCATCGCCCCCTTCACCGGAGTGCCAGTGCCCCTCCTCGGACTGCACCCAGAAGCCGGAGTTATGGGGCTCGATGCTGAAGCCAACCTGATCGAAGATGAAGAACTCGATCTCCGGCCCCCAGTAGCTGGTATCGGCGATCCCCGAATCCTTCAAGTAGGCCTCGGCCCGCTTGGCCACCCCGCGAGGGTCTTTGTCGTAGAACTTCTTTTCCACCGGGTCGAAGACGTCGGCGATCACCACCAGGGTGGGGTGCGCCGCGAAGGGGTCGACGAACGCCGTCCCCAGATCAGGCAAGAGCAACATGTCGGACTCGTTGATCGCCTGAAAACCCTGGATCGACGAGCCGTCGAAGCCTGCGCCGTTCGTAAATAAGTTTTCATCCGCCTCATGAGCCGGCACCGTGAAGTGCTGCCAGCGACCAGGCAGGTCCGCAAACCTTAGGTCTACGAAGGCGATGCCGTTCTCCTTGATGAACTTCACAGCTTCCTTGGCGTTCTTAAACACATCCCACCTCCGCAAAAACTTACGATGCGAAGTGTACCCTTATAAGCGAGCATCCGTCAATACCTTTCGCTACGAACTCCCGTTATTACGGGTTTTACCCCGTTGATTTTCCCCGGTCGCGTGCAAAACGTTCCGCAAACATTGCACACGCCCGCCGAGGGCCGCACGCCCCCTCTGCATACTCATAAGGCGGTATAATGCCCGGGTGGCGCTCTCCAAGGCAGAAATCCTGAAAGAGTTGAAGCGCAACGACGTTCGCTTTTTGCGGCTACAGTTCACCGACATCCTGGGGATCGGCAAGAACGTGGAGGTGCCCGCCAGTCAGTTTGAGAAGGCCCTGGACGGGGAGATCATGTTCGACGGCTCCTCGATCGAGGGGTTCACCCGGATCGAGGAATCGGACATGCTCCTCAAGCCGGACTACGCGACCTTCGCGATCTTTCCCGACCTGATCGAGGACCCCCATCGGGGCCGGGTGGCGCGGCTGATCTGCGACGTCACCTACCCCGACGGCACCCCCTTCGAAGGCGACCCCAGGCAGGTCCTAAAACGCCAGATCGAGGCCTTGAAGGCGCTCGGCTTCGACGACATGTACGCTGGTCTCGAGCCCGAGTTCTTCCTCTTCCTAAGGAGCCCCGAGGGCCTGCCCACCACCAGCACCCACGACGACGCCGGCTACTTCGACCTTGCCCCCTTGGACAAGGGGGAAGAGGCCCGCCGCGACATGGTCAACGTGCTCACCGCGATGGGCTTCGAGATCGAGGCCGCGCACCACGAGGTGGCGCCGGGCCAGCACGAGATCGACTTCAAGTACGCCAAGGCGCTGACCACCGCGGACAACATCGCCACCTTCAAGTTCGTCGTCAAGCGCGTCGCCCTGCTGCACAACCTGCACGCCACCTTCATGCCCAAGCCGATCGTGGGGATCAACGGCTCCGGCATGCACACCCACCTCTCCCTGTTCAAGAACGGGGAGAACGCCTTTTTTGACCCCAAGGGCGAGCACCAGCTCTCCCAGACCGCGCTTCGGTTCATCGCCGGGCTGCTGACCCACGCGGCGGGCATGGTGGCGATCACCAACCCCCTGGTCAACTCCTACAAGCGCCTCACCCCGGGCTACGAGGCCCCGACGAACATCGCCTGGTCGGTCTCCAACCGCTCGGCGATGGTCCGCATCCCCGCGCGCCGGGGGGTGGGGACCCGGGCCGAGCTGCGCATGCCCGACCCCAGCACCAACCCCTACCTGGCGCTCGCGGTGATGCTCGCCGCCGGCCTGGACGGGATCAAGAACGAGCTCGTGCCACCCCCGCCGATCCAGCGCAACATCTTCCAGATGGGCGTACGCGAACGCCGCCGGCACAAGATCCGGGAGCTTCCCGGCACCCTGCGCGAGGCCCTTGACGCGCTGGAAAAAGACCCGGTGATTCGGGACGCGCTCGGTGAGCACATCTACACCCACTACATGCGGGCCAAGCGCCTGGAGTGGGAGGACTACCGCATCACCGTGCACCCCTGGGAGCTCGAGCGCTACCTGATCAAGTACTGATCCACGGGCAGCAGCGCGGGCGGGCCGGATCGTCGGCCCGCCCGCCTTCGTGCATGCGCTTGACAGGAGCGCTGCATGTTTTTGTAGGATAGGTCTGGCGAGACCATCCATCTCGCACAGAAAGGAGGGGTATATGAGGAAGACCATCCTAGTTACCCTTTTTGCGGCAATCGCAGCGCTTGCACTGGCTCAGTCGGACAACGTTATTAAGATCGCGACCGTTTCCCCGCTCTCCGGTGAGCAGGCGGCGCTCGGCGAGATGATCAAGCTCGGCGCGCAGCTTGCTGTCGAGGAGGCCCAGCCGGAGTTTGAAAAGCTCGGGTTCAAGCTCGAGCTCTCGCCGCAGGACGACCAGGCCAACCCGGACGTCGGCGTCGCCGTCGCCCGCCGTCTGGTGACCGACCCCGACGTGCTGGCGGTGGTGGGCCACCTGAACACCGGCGTGGCCATCCCCTCGTCCGAGGTCTACAAGGACTACCAGCTGCCCATGGTCTCTCCGGCCAACACCGGCCCCGCGGTGACCGACCGCTGCTACCTCAACGTCAACCGCCTGGTCGGCCGTGACGACGTCCAGGGCCCGGCCGGTGCGGAGTTCGCGGTGAAGGAGCTCGGCGCCAAGCGGATCTTCATCGTCCACGACAAGACCACCTACGGCCAGGGCGTGGCCGAGCAGTTCAAGAAGAAGGCCGAGGAGCTCGGCGCTCAGGTGGTGGGCTTCGTTGGCACCGAGGAGAAGTCCAACTTCCAGGCGTTGATCCTGCAGATGAAGGCCAAGAAGCCCGACTTCGTCTACTTCGGCGGCATCTACAACCAGGGCGCGGTGCTCCTCAAGCAGATGCGCGAGCGCGGCATCAAGGCCACCTTCATGGGCCCCGACGGCCTTGACTCCTCGAAGTTCGTGGAAATCGCCGGCGAGGCCGCGAAGGGCGCCTACTACACCACCGTCGCCGGCCCCATTGACCGCTACCCCAAGGCCGCGGCGATGGTCAAGAAGTTCCAAGAGCGCTTCGGCAAGACCCCGGAGTCCTTCGCGATCTACGGCTACGACTCGGCGAAGGTCGTGATCCAGGCGCTCAAGGACTTCATCAAGTTCGCCAAGCGCAAGCCCACCCGGGCCGAGCTCTCGATGCTCATCCGGCAGACCTCCCTCGAGGGCGTGACCGGTTCCATCGCCTTCGACTACAAGGGGGACCGGAAGGTGGCGGACTACTTCGTCGTCCACCTCGAGGAGGCCAAGTACCCCGGCAAGGTGGTGAAGGTCATCTCCTTCCCCGCCCCGGCCACGGTCTGCAAGGCCATCCGCTAAGGTTCGGCACTGCGACGGGGAAGGGGGGCGGCCGCCCCCCTTCCCTTTGCTCTTGTGATAAGTTATTCGGCGTGATGCGAGTTTCTATCCCCCCGGGAGGTGTACCTTGCTGGACGTCCTGATACAGCTCTTACCCAGCGTCTTGCTCGAGGGCCTGATCCTCGGCTTCGTCTACGCGATGATCGCGCTCGGCTACACGATGGTCTACGGGGTCTTGGAGCTCATTAACTTCGCGCACTCGGAGATCTTCATGTCCGGCGCGATCGCCGGGGCGGAAACCTTCATCCTGCTCAAGGGCCTGATCGCCAACCCCTACCTCCTCCTCACCCTGGCGGTGCTGATCGGGGGCACGGTGGCCGCGGTCGTCGCCATCCTGGTCGAACGGCTGGCGTACCGCCCGCTGCGCAAACGGGGGACCACGAACCGCCTGGTCCCCCTGATCACCGCGATCGGGGTCTCGTTCTTCCTCCAAGACCTGGTGCGCCTGATCGAGGGCCTCTGGCACAACGCGTTCTACCGGCGCTATCCCACCTTCCCGGTGTTCGAGCAAAGCATCAATATTCCCAACTGGATCGGCTATCTGGTCATCCTGGCGACGCTGGTGCTGGTCTTTTGGACCTTGCTCTACCTCTTCTACTGGATCTACCGGCAGTTCGCCAAGGGTGCCGCGGCGTCGCCGGGGCGCGCGCTTTGGTGGGGCGCCGCCGGGCTCACCCTGCTCTTTGCCCTCCTCTATCGCGGGGCGATCTTCACCGATCTGGGGATGACGATCCAGGTCAAGTCCCTCCTGGTGATCGCGGTCAGCCTGCTGATGCTCTACGGGCTGAACTGGCTGGTGCACAAGACCAAGCTGGGCATCGCGATCCGCGCCGTGGCCCAGGACATGCAGACCGCGGCACTGATGGGGATCGACCCCGACACGATCATCTCCCGCACCTTCCTGATCGGGGGGTTCCTCGGGGGCGTCGCGGGGGTGCTCTTCGGCCTGCTCTACACCCTGGTGCACCCCTACGTCGGCTTCATTCCGGGCATCAAGGCCTTCACCGCCGCGGTCCTCGGCGGGATCGGGAACATTACCGGCGCCGCGGTCGGAGGGCTGGTGCTGGGCATGCTGGAAATGCTCGGCGGCACCTACCTGACCTTTTTGACCGACGGGGCCATGGGCACCGAGTACAAGGACATCCTGGCCTTTGCGATCCTGATCTTCATCCTGCTCTTCCGCCCGCAAGGCATCATCGGACAGCAGCTGGGGGAAAAGGTATGAAGCGGCTTCGAGAAAACCGCGCCCTCTTGAGCCTGGTCATCGCTGTCGCCGCGGTGGTCTTCGGCTACTGGCTCTTGCGCAACCCGACCAGCACCCTGGCCTTTTTGCTCACCCTGGGCACGCTGCTCGCGGCCTTCTTGCAGCCCATCCCACGCTGGCTCAAGGTCCTGGTCGGGGGCGCCATCCTGCTCCTCGTCCTGCCCGCGGCGGGCTTTAAGAACTCCTTCCTCTTCGAGCTCGGCATCCAGACCGGGATCTACGCCGCGATGGCCCTGGGGCTGAACGTGGTGGTTGGGATGGCCGGCCTCTTGGACCTCGGCTACGCCGCCTTCTTCGCGGTCGGGGCCTACACCTGGGCGATCTTCGGCTCGTCTCAGGCCAACAACTTCATGCCCTGGAAGATCTTCCCCCTGCCCGGGGAATACTTCTACCTCTTCATGTTCGTAGCGGTGGCGATGGCCGCGATCACCGGCGTGATCATCGGCTCGCCGGCGCTCAGGCTCAAGGGGGACTACCTGGCGATCGTCACCCTGGGCCTCGGGGAGATGGTGCGGGTGCTCGCGAACAACCTCGACCACCCGATCAACTTCACCAACGGCCCCCAGGGGATCACCCCGATCCAGCGCCCGCCGATCGACTGGTTCATCGCGCTGCTCGATCGCTTCGGGCTGCACCTGAGCCGCACCGAGGCCTACCCGCTCTTCTTCTACCTGCTGGTGCTGCTCATCATCGGCATCGTCACCCTGGTCAACATGAACCTCGACCGCTCGCGCTTCGGTCGGGCCTGGATCGCCATCCGCGAGGACGAGATCGCGGCCCGGGCGATGGGGATTCCCCTCTTGCCCACCAAGCTCCTGGCCTTCGCCACCGGCGCCAGCTTCTCCGGGGCGATGGGCGCGCTCTTCGCCGCGAAGCAGCTCTACGTTAGCCCGGAGTCCTTTACCCTGATCCAGTCGATCATGATCCTGGTGATGGTCATCCTCGGAGGAATGGGCTCGATTCCCGGGGCGATCCTCGGGGCGGCGACGGTGACGATCCTCAACGTGGACCTCTTGAAGACCGCCTCCGACTACCTCAACGACCTGCGCAACGCCGGGTTCGAGCTCAACCTGGGCTTTTTGAAGTACAACTTCGCCAACCTGCCCAACCAGCTTGAGCCGGCGAAGTACGAGCGTATGGTCTTCGGGCTGATCCTGATCCTGATGATGATCTACCGGCCGGAGGGCATCCTGCCCGAGCGGCGCCACGTCATCGAGATGAAGGAGGAGGCATGAGCGAGGCCATCCTCGAGGTTGACCACGTCACCAAGACCTTCGGCGGCCTGATCGCGGTCAACGACGTCAGCACCCGCGTGAACAAGAAGGAGATCTTCGCGGTCATCGGCCCCAACGGCGCCGGAAAGACGACGTTCTTCAACCTCATCACCGGAATCTACAAGCCCGACCGCGGCCACATCCGCTTCGACGGCGAGGAGATCACCGGCCGCGACCCGGCCTGGATCGCCAGCCGAGGCATGGCCCGGACCTTCCAGAACATCCGCCTCTTCGGCTCGATGACCGCCCTGGAGAACGTGATGGTGGCGCGCCACGTGCACACCCGAACCAGCTACTTCGACGCCCTGGTGCACACCCCGCGCCACCGCGACGAGGAAAAACGGGCCACCGAACGGGCGATGGCGCTCCTGGCCTACATGCAGCTCGAGCACCGGGCCACGGAGCTGGCCAAGAACCTACCCTACGGCGAGCAACGGCGGCTGGAGATCGCCCGGGCGCTGGCCCTGGAGCCCAAGCTCCTCCTCCTCGACGAGCCCGCGGCGGGGATGAACCCCCAAGAGACCGAGGACCTGCAGCGACGCATCGTCGGCATCCGCGACGACCTGGGGATCACGATCGTTCTCATCGAGCACGACATGAAGCTGGTGATGAGCATCTCCGAGCGCATCGCGGTGCTGGACTACGGCAAGAAGATCCTCGAGGGCAGCCCCGAGGAGGTCCGAAACGACCCCCGGGTCATCGAGGCCTACCTCGGCCGGGGCGCGGTGGAGGGCGCGTGATGGAACGGGTACTCGAGCTGCGAAACGTCCACACCTACTACGGCAAGATCCACGCCCTCAAAGGCATCAACCTCGAGGTCAACCAGGGGGAGATCGTCACCCTGATCGGGGCCAACGGCGCGGGCAAGACCACCACCCTGCGCACGATCTCGGGGATGATCCACCCCAAGGAGGGGGCGGTCCGCTTCGAAGGGGTCGAGATCCAGCATCTCCCGGCCCACCGCATCGTGCAAAAGGGGATCGGCCACGTCCCCGAGGGGCGGCGCATCTTCCCCCGGCTGACGGTCGAGGAGAACCTGGAGATCGGGGCCTACCTGACCAATGACCGCGAGGTGGTGGAAAAACGCAAGGCCGAGGTCTTCGAGCTCTTCCCCCGCCTGGAGGAGCGCCGGCGCCAGCTCGGGGGCACGCTCTCCGGCGGCGAGCAGCAGATGCTCGCGATCGGCCGGGCGCTGATGCAGGACCCCCGCATCCTGCTCCTCGACGAGCCCTCGATGGGCCTTGCCCCGGTGCTGGTGGACGCGATCTTCGACATCATCCAGGAGCTCAACCGGCGCGGCAAGACGATCCTCCTCGTCGAGCAGAACGCCCTCAAGGCGCTCCAGGTGGCCCACCGCGGCTACGTGCTGCAGACCGGAGAGATCATCCTCGAGGGCCCGGCGGAAGAGCTCGCGGCCAACGAAGAGGTGAAGCGCGCCTACCTGGGGGGCTAGGTTCCAGGCAGGCCGCGGCCCGGGGCTTGACCTGCCCCGGGTTTTTTGCGCTTATAATCGCCGTGTACACCCTAAGGAGGTGCGTATGAAGAAGCTTGCATTGGGATTGTTCCTGGCCTTCGGCCTCTTCGGTATGGGGCTGGCCCAGACCCTGATCTACGGGCAGTCGGGCCTTCCCGTGACCCTGGATTCCGCCGCCGCCCAGGACGGCAACTCGCTCCGGGTGGCGAAGCAGATCGTCGAAACCCTGGTGACCTTCGAGCCGGGCACAGTGAACCCCATCCCGGGCCTGGCCGAGAAGTGGGAGGCCTCGAGCGACGCCAAGGTCTGGACCTTCTACCTGCGCAAGGGCGTCAAGTTCCACGACGGCACCCCCTTCAACGCCGAGGCCGTCAAGTTCAACTTCGACCGCTGGAACGACAAGACCAACCCCTACCGCGGGGGCAAGGAGTTCGTGCCCTTCACCTGGGTCTTCGGCGGCTTCAAGGGCGAAGGCTCGGTGATCGACCGGGTCGAGGTCGTTGACCCGTACACGGTGCGCTTTTACCTCACCCAGCCGGTGGGCTTCTTCCCGCAGATGGTCGCCGCCAGCTACTTCGGCATCGACTCCCCCACCGCGGTCAAGAAGAACCCCGAGACCTACGGCACCCCCGAGGTCGGCGCGGTGGGCACCGGGCCCTTCGTCTTCGACAGCTGGAAGATCGGCGACAAGGTAATCCTCAAGCGCAACGAGAACTACTACGACGAAGCGCGCAAGGCTCACGTCGAGACCCTGGTCTTCCGCGGCATCCCCGAGCCCACCAGCCGGCTCGCGGAGCTCAAGGCGGGCTCGATCCACATCGCCAACAACCTCTCGCCCGAGGACCGCGGCGCGATCGAGCAGGACCCCAACCTGGTCGCGGTGGTGCAAAAGGGTCTGAACATCGGCTACGTCGCCTTCCACCAGAAGAACAAGCCCCTCGACGACCTGCGCGTGCGCAAGGCGATCGCAATGGCCGTGGACTGGGACGCGATCGTCGACGCCTTCTACGGCGGCCTGGGCGAGCGGGCCACGGAGTTCGTGCCCCCGGCGATGTGGGGCCGGGCCGGGGACATCAAGCCCTTCCCCTACGACCCCGCCGCGGCGAAGAAGCTCCTCGCCGAAGCCGGCTACCCGAACGGCTTTGCCACCGAGCTCTGGTACATGCCGGTCTCCCGCCCCTACTTCCCCGCGCCGCAGCCGATCGCCGAAACGATCGCCACCTACCTGGCCGATGTCGGCATCCAGGCCAGCCTGAAGACCGAGGACTGGGGCACCTACCTCTCCGACTACGACCAGGGCAAGTTCCCGATGTACATGCTGGGCTGGAGCCCCGACTACCCGGATCCGGACAACTACCTCTACACCTTCTTCGGCCCCACCTCGATCAAGACCAACCTGGGGTGCGAGACCGAGGCCTGCCAGAAGATCGCTGACCTGATCCACCAGGCCCGCGTCAACCCCGACCTCGAGGCCCGCAAGCAGCTCTACGCCGAGGCCCAGCGCCTGGTGCACGAGTACGTGCTCTCGATCCCCGTGGCCCACAACAACCCGCTGCACGCGACCAGCAAGAAGGTCAAGAACTACATCCCCAGCCCCCTGGGCTCGGAAGACCTCTACATGGTCGAGCTGAAGTAGCGTAGACGCCACGAAAACCGGGGCCCGTTGGGCCCCGGTTTTCGTATAGGCTAGGCGCGTGGCCGCCTACGCGATCCGCCGGTTCCTCAGCCTCATCCCAGTGCTCTTTGGCGTCAGCCTCCTGGTCTTCACCTTCGTCCACCTGATCCCCGGCGACCCGGCGCGGGTGATGCTCGGCCAGCGGGCCACCCCGGAGGCGCTGGCGCGCCTGCGCCAGGAGCTCAACCTGGACAAGCCGCTCTTTTTGGACCTCGAAGCCTTTCAAAAGACCGGCCGGGTCAGCGCCCTCTTCGACAGCCAGTACGCGACCTTCCTCGGCCGCATCCTCAAGGGCGACCTCGGCCGCTCGATCTTCTCCAAGGTCGACGTCGCCGCCGAACTCAAAGCCCGCTTCCCGGCCACCTTCGAGCTCACCCTGGGGGCGATGCTCATCGCCCTGATCATCGCGCTACCGGCGGGCATCGCCGCGGCGATCCGAAAGAACAGCGTCTTCGACATGCTGGTGATGACCGGGGCCCTCGTCGGGGTCTCGATGCCGATCTTCTGGCTGGGGCTCTTGCTGATCTACGTCTTTGCGGTCTACCTGCACTGGCTGCCCCCCTCCGGGCGGCTGGGCATCGAGACCAGCTTCCAGCCGCTCACCGGGTTGCTCCTCCTCGACAGCCTGCTCCGGGGCCGCCTCGACGTCTTCGTCGACGCCCTCAGGCACCTGATCCTCCCCTCGCTCGCGCTGGGCTCGATCCCCGCAGCGGTCATCGCCCGCATGATGCGCAGCTCGATGCTCGAGGTCCTCACCCAGGACTACGTGCGCACCGCCCGCGCCAAGGGCCTGCCGGAACGGGTGGTGATCTACAAGCACGCCCTCAAAAACGCGATGCTCCCGGTGATCACCATCATCGGGTTGTGGTTTGGGACCCTGCTCACCGGGGCGATCCTTACCGAAACGATCTTCAACTGGCCGGGCATCGGCAAGTGGCTCTACGACGCGATCCAGGCCCGCGACTACCCGATCGTCCAGGGCGGGACCCTCTTCATCGCCGCGGTCTACGTCGTGGTCAACGCCCTCGTCGACCTTTCCTACGGCTTTTTCGACCCAAGGATCCAGTACCGCTAGGAGGCCCTGATGCAGACCCCCCTGCAACGCGCCCTCAAACGCTTCTTTCGCTCCAGCTCGGGCAAGGCCGGGCTCGTGATCGTGGGCTTTTTCGTCCTCGCCGCGCTGCTTGCGCCCCTGCTCGCCCCCTACAACCCGCAAAAGGACCGCAACCTCAGGGCACGCCTCGAGCCCCCTTCGATCCAGCACTTCATGGGCACTGACGAGCTCGGCCGGGACATCTTCATCCGCGTCTGGCACGGGGCCCGCATCAGCCTGCGGGTGGGCGTGGTGGCGGTCGGCCTGGCGCTGGTGCTGGGCACCCTCTTGGGCCTGGTCGCCGGCTACTTCGGCGGTTGGGCGGACACCCTGATCTCCTGGCTGATCGACATCCTTTTGGCCTTCCCCTCGATCCTGCTGGCGATCGCCATCGTGGCGGTGATCGGCCCCAGCATCACCAACGCGATGATCGCGGTCGGGGTGGTGCAGGTCCCGGTCTTCGCCCGCCTGATGCGCAGCATGGTCCTCTCCCTCAAGGAGACCGAGTTCGTGGCCGCGGCCAAGGCCCTGGGCGCGGGGCACGGGCGCGTCCTCTTCCGCCACGTGCTCCCGAACGGCCTCTCCCCGCTCATCGTCCAGGCCACCCTCTCCATCGCCACCGCGATCCTCGACGCGGCGGGGCTCGGCTTCCTGGGCCTCGGGGCCCAGCCCCCGGCCCCCGAGTGGGGGGTGATGATCGCCCGCGGCTTTCAGTACTTCACCCGCGCCCCTTGGATCAGCCTCTTCCCCGGGCTCGCGATCATGCTCGCGGTGCTCGGCTTCAACCTCCTCGGCGACGGGCTTCGCGACGCCCTCGACCCCCGCGCCGCCCGCTAGCCCTAGAATGGGGGGCATGAAAAGGCTGGCCTGGCTCTTGCCCCTGCTCCTTGCGGGGTGCAGCTACCTGCTCCCCGAACACCCCTACTACCTCGCCCACGAGATCGAGCTCTTGACCCCGGACGCCAGCGAGCGCTGGGTGTACTTCTACGGCGACCCGATGGTCGTCACCCTGGACGGCGAAACCCTGACCCTGGAGAAGGCCGAGCGCCCCTCGCCCTGGAGCGTTCCCGACGCGCTCAGCGTCAACGGCCTGCCGCTTTATCGAGAGCTCCTGCCCCCGATCACCCCCCGGGTCTGGCTGCGGGAGAGCCCCTTTGGCTACCAGGTGGAGACCGAGACCGCGCTGCGCGCCAGCTGGCTCTATGATGGCAAGGCCTGGTTCCGGCTCACCGGCCCCCTGGATCCGGGGCAGTCGGTGGTGGCCCTGCCCGAACCGGCCCGGCCCAGCTTCGCCCGGCTCACCGTCGCCGAGAACCGGGTGATCCTCGACGAGCTCGAGGCCCGGGCCAAGGGCCGGCCGATCGCGGTCTTCGAGCGCGTCCGCCCGGCGCACCCGCCCTACCGCTTCTCCCCCGCCCCCTGGGTCTACCAGCGGGCGTCCTTGCGCGTGCAAACGGAGGTTCGTCTGGTGAAACACCTGCGGCCCTGGCGGGTCGTCCTCGAGGGCACCCAGTCCGCCTACACCGCCCGCACCCCCTACGCGACGCTGGCCTGCAGCCCGGACGCCAAGGCAGCGCTCTGGAACCTGGCCCAGGGCCGCCGCCGCCCCCTGCCCCCGCTCCCCCCTGAGCGCTACGCGAAGGGCTGCCTGGCCGGCTTCTTCTGGGGGCTCAAGCCCACCGGCGGCTACCGGGTCAAGGTGCGGGACGTGGCCTACCACCCCAACACCGCCTCGATCTACCTGGACCTGATCAGCCCCCCGCCCGGGGCGCTGGTCACCCAGCAGCTGACCAGCCCCTTCGTAATCGTCGAGCTCGCGCGACAGCCCCAGTGGGCCTACTTCTACGACCAGGGCGGGCGGCTCCTCGCCCGGGCCCAGGCCCAGTAGCCCCTAGGCGCTCATCGAAAGGGCGTAGAGCTTGGCGTAGTAGCCGCCCTGCTTGAGGAGCGCGTCGTGGGTCCCCTCCTCGACGAGCTCGCCGCGGCGGAAGACCAGGATCCGGTCGGCGTCCTTGATCGTCGAGAGGCGGTGGGCGATCACCAGCGTGGTGCGGCCCTCGGAGACCCGCTTCAACGCGTCTTGCATCTTCCTCTCGGTCTCGCTGTCCACGTTGGCGGTGGCCTCGTCGAGGATCAGGAGGATGTCCGGGTTGTGCAGCAGGGCCCGGGCCAGCGCCATCAGCTGCCGCTCGCCGGTGGAGAGGCCCGCCCCGCGCTCGCCGAGCCGGGTCAGGTAGCCCTCGGGACGGCGGCGAATCGCCTCCTCAAGCCCCACCATGCGCACCACCTCCTCGATCCGCTCCATGGGGATCGATTCGTCCCCCAGCCGCAGGTTGTCGAGGATGGTGCCGGAGAAGAGGAAGGGGTCCTGCATCACGATCCCCACCGCCCGCCGGAGGGCCTTTTGCTGCAGGTCGCGCACGTCCATCCCGTCGACCCGAACCGCCCCCTTTTGCACGTCGTAGAAGCGGGCGATGAGGTTGATCACGCTGGTCTTCCCGGCCCCGGTGTGGCCCACCAGCGCCACCTTCTCCCCTGGCCGCACCCGGAAGGAGACCCCCTTCAAGACCCAGTTCTCGGGCTCGTAGGCGAACCAGACGTCCTCGAAGGCGATCTCCCCCTTCAGGCGCGGCACCGGCTTCGCCCCGGGCCGATCCTGCACCTCCTCCGGGGTGTCCAAAAGGGCGAAGATGCGCTCTGAAGCGGCCATCGCCGACTGGAAGATGTTGAACTTGTCGGAGAGGTCGCGCAAAGGCTCGAAGAAGTTGCGCGTGTAATCGATGAAGGCCACCAAGAGCCCCAGGGTCACCGCGCCGTGGATCACGTCCTGGCCGCCCTTGTAGAGCACCGAGGCCACCGCCAGGTCGCCGAAGAAGGCCACCACCGGAAAGAAGGGGGCGAACCAGCGGATGACCTCGACGTAGGCGTCGAGGAGGCGGCGGTTTTTTCCCTCGAACTTGGCCTGCTGACGGCGCTCGCGGACGAAGAGCTGGATCGTCAGCACCCCGGCCAGGTTCTCCGCCAAGAAGGCGTTTAGCTCGGAGAGCCGCTGCCGCATGGCGCGGTAGGCCTCGCGCATCCGCACCCTGAGCCAGGTGGTGATGACCAGGAGCACCGGGATGACCCAGAACGCAACCAGGGCCATCCGCCAGTCCAGCCAGAGCATGAAGCCCATGATCCCGAAGAGCATGAAGAGGTCCGCGGCGAACCCCACCAGCCCCCCGGTGATGAACTGGTGGATCGCGTCGACGTCAGAGGTCATGCGGGTCAGGATGCGGCCGGTCGGGGTGCGGTCGAAAAAGCCCACGTGCAGCCGCATCAGCTTCTCGAAGAGCGCCCGGCGCAGGTCGAAGAGCACCCTTTGTCCGATCCAGGCCAGGGTGTAGGTCTGGCCGAAGCGAAAGCCCGCGTCGGTGAGCTTCAAGCCAAGGAAGAAGAGGGCAGCGAGGAAGAGGGCGTGCGTCCTGGCCTCCAGCGGCCGCGGCTCCCTCGGCGCCAGGGCCTCGTCGACCGCGAAGCGGAAGACCAGCGGCAGGAGGTTGGAAAAGATCGTGGTGCCGAGGATGAACACGAGGGCCAGCGCGACCTGCCAGCGGTAGGGCCGGACGAAGGCCAGCACCCGGCGCACCAGCTTCGGATCGAAGCGCCCCGCGTCCCTCACAGCGCCTCCTCCAAACGTTGCAGCCGCTCGATCTCGGCGTAGAGGCCGTTCTTCGCGAGGAGGGCCTCGTGGGTCCCCTCCTCGGCGATCCGCCCCTCGTCCAGGACCACGATCCAGTCCGCGTGCTTGAGCGCGGTCACCCGATGGCTGATGAGCAGCGTGGTCTGTCGGCCGAGGACCTCCTTGAGGCCCTCGAGGATCTTGGCCTCGGTCTCCGCGTCGACCGCCGAGAGGGCGTCGTCGAGGATCAGGATCTCGGGCTGCTTGGCCAGCGCCCGGGCCAGCGCCACCCGCTGCCGCTGCCCCCCGGAGAGGGTCACCCCGCGCTCGCCGAGGACCGTCTCGTAGCCCTTGGGAAAACGCGCGATCTCGTCGTGAATGCCAGCGAGCTTGGCGGCCCAGACCACCCGTTCGCGATCCGGGTGATCGAGGCCGAAGGCGATGTTCTCGAAGACCGTCTCGGAGAACAAGAAGGGCTCCTGGGGCGCCACGCCCTGGGCGCCGCGGAGGACCGCCAGGGGCACCTTCTTCGCGGGGTGCCCCCCGACCCGGACCAGGCCGCTGGTGGGGTCCAAGAGCCTGGGGACGAGCCTCGCCAGCATCGTCTTGCCACTCCCGGTCTTGCCGGTGATTCCCAGGGTCTGGCCGGGGCGCACGCGCAGCCGGATGGCCTCGAGGATCGTCCGCCCCTCGAGGGTCAGGCCGACGTCCTCGAAGGCCACCGCGCCCTCGAGGGTCCGGATCGTGGGATCGGTCTCCGGACCGTCGGCGATCGCCGGGCGGACCTCGAAGAGCTCCATCAGCCGCCGGTAGCTGGCCCGGCCCCGCTGGAACAGGCCCAAAATCCAGCCAAGCCCCAGGACCGGCCAGGTCAGGAGCGCCAGATAGGCGTTGAACTGCACGAACTCGCCGATCGTCATCCGCCCCGCGATCACCTCGTGCCCTCCCTTGAAGAGCAGGATCAGGACCGCAAAGCCCATGATCAGGCTCATCGCGGCGTGCATCGGGCCCTCGACCAGGGCCAGGGCGAGGTTCTTTTGGATGTATTCGCGGTTCAGGGCCTCGAAGCGAGCGAGCTCGCGGTCCTCGAGCGCGAACCCCTTGATCACCCGGATCCCCGCGATGTCCTCCTCGGTGCGCGCCCCGATGCGGTCGTAGACCTCCTGCACCGCGCGCCAGCGCCGCTCGACGAGCCGCATCAGGTAGCGGCTGACCGCGATCGCGGGGAGCGCCACCAGGCTTACCCAGAGCGCCAGGCCGGGGTTGACCCAGAACATCGCCGCGAACGCGCTCAGGATGAAGAGCACGATGCGAAACCCCATGTTCACCCCGGGGCCGAGCATGTCGCGCACCGCCTGCAGGTCGGCGTTGAGCCGGTTCATCAGGTCCCCGACCGGCTTGTCGTTGAAAAAGTGAAAGTCAAGGGTCAGCAGGTGGGCAAAGAGCGCCCGCCGGAGGTCGGCCTCGACCTCGCGGCTGGCCACGATCGAGAGCCGGCGCTGGGCCCAGGAGCTCAGCGCGGCGAACAGGGAGACCACGACCATTCCCACGACGAAGACCAGGTAGCCGGCACCCGCCTGGATGGCGTCGATCGCCTTGCGCAAGAAGAACGGCGCCGCGACTGAGCCCCCCATGGCCAGCACGGCGAAGCTCAGGCCGAGCGCGTACTTCCAGAGGTAGGGGCGGAGGTAGTGAATGACCGACCGGTCGGTTTGCACGGGGACCTAGTTTACACCCTGCCAAGCTCCGCCAACAGCGTCCTTGCGTCGGTTCCCAGAGGCACGACGAGCATCGGCTTGGGCAGCGCCTCGCGGATCCAGCGGGCGACGCGCAGCGCCCCCTGGCACTCGGGCTCGACCAGGGAGACCACCACCCGCACCGAGGCCCGCCGGGCCAGGTGGTGCGCCGCCCCGGCCCACTCCAGGTCGCTGGGCAGGCGTGCCCGCAGCCCCATCCGCCGCCCCTCCTCGCGCAAGAGGGCCGGGGGACGCTCGGCGACGTTGACCTCCAGGGGCACGAGGGCCTCGAGCAGGGGCGCGTACAGCCGGGGCTCCTCCAACAGGTAGGGCTCGGCGGCGAGGCCGATCTTTGGCGCGTCGGCCCCGCCGGGCAGGCGGAAGGCCTCGGGCGGACGCAGGAGGGCGCGGGTGCGCTCCAGCGCCAGCCGGACCTTGGGCGGGCTCTGGCTGACCTCCGCGCCGATCTCCGCGGCCAGGCCCACCACGTGCTCGGTGGGCTCGGTGGGGACGACGTAGAACGGCGGCGCCGAGGGCCTGAGGTGGCGCAGCGTCGCCGCCAGGTCGCGCACCCAGGGACACTGCCCGGCCCCGCGCTCGGAGTCCACCCCGAGCTGAGCGTCGGGGACGAGGATCCGGTCCACCTCAGGGGCGAGCTCGTCGAGCCGGCCGAGGACCGCTCTCAGTGGCGCGCTCGCCCAGTCCGGGGCCTCGGCCGCGAGGGCCTCGGAGAAGGGTCGCTGGGGCCGGACGACCTCGGCCCCGAGCTCGGCGAGGTAGGCGGTCCAAAACCCCAGGTAGCGCCGCGGCAGCCAGGTGTCGAGGACCCCGATCCTCATAGCGCGTCCCTGGGCACGCGGAGGGCCTCGCCGCTCTCCGGGTCGAAGTCGACGACCAGCCCGCGGGTCTCGGCGGGAAGGCCGAAGAAGAGGTCCGCGGGCGTGGGGAAGTAGCCGACCTCGGCGTCGAACCGCTCGGCGACGCGCCGGGCCAGGGCCTCCTCGGTGAAGGCGTAGAGGTAGAGGCCATCGTCGAGCGCGACCAGCGCGTACTCCGGCCCCTCGGGCCCCTCCTTGAAGAGGTAGAAGACCCCGTCCGCTTGGAGCTTCTCGATCACGTCCACCCCCTTAGGATAGCCGCTCGATCAGGGCCGAAAGCGCCGCCTGCCCCCGCTCCAGGGAAGCCGGGTCCACCCACTCGGCCTCGGTGTGCGCCCCGCCGCCGCGGTAGACCCCGAACCCGATCGCAGGCACCCCCCGCTCCAGGGCCGCGGCGGCGTCGGTGGAAGCGGCGATGCGACGGGGCGGGACGCCCACCGCCTCAAGCGCGGCGACGGCGGCGGCCTCGAGGACCTCGGTGGCGTGGCGGCCGGCGGGGCGGCGGCCGAGGACCTCGACCCGGTGGCCGACCCCGGCCCCCGCCGCGGCGGCCATCGCCGCCCTCCGCGCCGCGGCCTCGAGGGCCTCCAGGCGGGCCGTATCCCGGCCGCGCAGCTCGAGCCAGAGCCCCATCTCCCGGGGCACCGCGTTGATCGCCTCCCCGCCCCAGACCCGGGCCACGTTGAGCCGCTCGGCAGGCCCTAGCTCGAGGGCAAAGAGGGCCTGGATCACCGCCCCCAGCGCCTCTGCTGGCGAGGGGACCCGCGCCCCGTAGGCGTGCCCCCCGGGACCGGTGAAATGAAACGCCAGCCGGGTCGAGCCCACGGCCTCAAGGACCACGTCGCCGAGGTAGCCGTCAACGGCGACGAAGAGGTCCACGGGATGGGTGGCGAGCAGGTGCCGGGCGCCCTTGAGGTTGCCAAGCCCCTCCTCCCCCACGGTGAAGGCCAGCCGCCATCCGGGCGGAGGAGGCGAGAGCGCGAGCAGCACCGCGACCCCGCTCAGGTTGTCGCCGCTGCCCGGTCCCTGCCAGCGCTCGGGGCCCTTAAACACGAGGGCCGGGGGGAGCACGGTGTCGTAGTGGGCGGCGAGGACGCGCCGGCCCTCGCCGGCGATGACGTTGCCCACCGTGTCGACCCGCGGGGAAAGCCCCTTGGCCTCGAGGACCCGGAGGAGGTGGTCCCGCCGGTCCTCGACCCGGGGCCGCTGGAGCAGGGCCTCGAGGTGGTCGTGGGCCTCGGCCACTAGTCCTCGAAGTCGGCGAGCCCCTCGCGGATCGCGTAGAGCGCGGCTTGGGTGCGGTTGTTGAGGTGCAGCTTGGCGAAGATCTCGGAGAGCCGGTTGCGGACGGTCTTCTCGGAAATCCCCAGCTCGTCGGCAATCTCCTGGTTGGTCGCCCCTTGGGCCAAGAGTCGGAGGATCGCCACCTCCCGCTCGGTGAGGTCGGTGCGGTGGGCCGCGGGCATCTCCGCTTGCTTTTTTTTGAAGTCCTGGATGATTTCCTCGGCCATCTCCGCGTCGAGCAGGACCTCACCGGCGGCCACCCGGCGGATCGCGTCGATCAGGTCCTCGGCGGAGACGTCCTTCAAGAGGTAGCCCCGCGCCCCGGCCTTGACCGCCTCGAAGACGTAGGCGTCCTGGCGGTACATGGTGAGCATGATGACCTTGGCGTTGGGCATCTCCTTGAGGATCTCCCGGGTCGCCTTCACCCCGTCCAGCCCGGGCATCTGGATGTCCATGAGGATCACGTCCGGCTGGGTCTCAAGCGCGATGCGCAGCGCCTCGCGCCCGTCCTTGGCCTCGCCGATCACGTGAAAGTCGAGCTCAGTCTCCAGGAGGCTCTTCAGGCCCTCCCGGAAGAGCGCGTGGTCATCCGCTAACAAAATGCGTACCATTGCCCATACTATAGGACATTTGACCTTTGGCGTGCTAAAATGCCCCCGAGGCCTTAGGCCACGTTCCCCGAGGTGAACATGGATCATCCAAAGAGCGCGTTAAACGCCTATTGCCAGAAGATGGGCCTAGGCAAGCCGAGCTACGAGACGAAGAACGTCGGGGGCGACAAGGAGCCCCTTTACATCGCCGACGCGGTGATCAAGGACGAGGTCGTGGCCACCGGCCAGGGGCCCACCAAGCGCGAGGCCGAGCGGGTGGCCGCGGAGCTGGCCCTCGAGGCCCTCAAGCAGCGCTACGGAGAGCCCAAGAAAAAGACCCGGCGGCGCAAGAAGGAGGCGCCCGCCGAAGCGCCGTCCCCCTCCGGCAACGGCCAGTGGCCGGTCTTTCCCGAGCTCCTGGCGGAGTCGTTGCGCATCGCCCACCAGCGGATCCCCCAGGGGGTCAAGGGGCCGGAGGCCGCAGAGCAGGTGGTGAGGCTGGCCAGCGAGATCTACAAGGGGCTGATCGAGGAGATCGGGGTGGAGGCATGAGGGCGCACATCATCACCTACGGATGCCAGATGAACGAGTACGACACCCACCTCGTGGCCTCGGAGCTGGTCAGCCTCGGGGTGCAGATGGTGGACGCGGTCGAGGACGCGGACCTCGTCCTGGTCAACACCTGCGCGGTGCGCGGCAAGCCGGTGGAGAAGGTCAAGAGCCTCCTCGGCCAGCTGCGCAAGGAGAAGCAGCGCCGGGGCATTCTGATCGGCATGATGGGCTGCCTGGCGCAGCTCGAGGAGGGGCAGGCGATCGCCGAGAAGTTCGGCGTCGACATCCTGCTCGGCCCGGGGGCGCTGACCAACGTCGCCGAGGCGCTCAAGGGCCACGCGCGGTTCTGGGACCTGGCCTTCCACGAGGAGATCAACGAGCGCATCGTCCTCCCCCCGCCGGGCACCCTGGCCGCGCACGTGGCGATCATCCGCGGCTGCAACCACCGCTGCACCTACTGCGTCGTCCCCACCACCCGGGGCGGGGTCGAGGTCAGCCGGCCCCCGGAGATCATCCTCGAGGAGGTGCGCCAGCTCAAGGCGCGGGGGGTGCTCGAGGTCACCCTCCTTGGCCAGAACGTCAACTCCTACGGCAAGGACCAGCCCGGCTATCCCTCCTTCGCCGAGCTCCTGCGACGGGTCGGGGAGGTGGGGATCCCCCGGGTGCGCTTCATCACCAGCCACCCGGTGAACTTCACCGAGGACATCGTCCGGGCGATCGTCGAGACCCCGGCGATCACCCGCTACATCCACCTTCCGGTGCAGTCCGGCTCGGACCGGGTGCTGCGCCGCATGGCCCGGGAGTACCGCCGGGCGGACTACCTCAAGCGCATCGAAACGATCCGCAAGTATTTGCCGGACGCGGTCCTCTCCACCGACATCATCGTCGGCTTCCCCGGGGAGACCGAGGCCGATTTCGAGGAGACCCTGAGCCTCTACGACGAGGTCGGGTTCGACCACGCCTTCATGTTCATCTACTCCGCCCGGCCCGGGACCCCGGCCTACAAGCACTTCGAGGACCTGCCCCGGGAGGTCAAGGTCGAGCGGCTGCAGCGCCTGATCGAAAAGCAAAAGGCCTGGAGCCTGAAGAAGAACCGGGCCTGGGTGGGCCGCGAGGTCGAGGTCCTGATCCGGGGCACGGCCAAGGAGACCGGCTACGCCGAGGGCCACGACCGCGGCAACCACCCGGTGCTGGTCGAGGCCAGCAAGGTCAAGGGGCCGGGGCTCTACCGGGTGCGGGTGACCGAGGCCAGCCCCCACCTTCTCTTCGGCGAGGTCGTCGAGGCAATCCGGGTCCCCGAAGCGGCGCCGGTCGCGGGGTAGCGATGACCGGGCTCTTGGCGTTCGTCCTGGCGCTCGCCGCCTTCGGGCTGGGCTTCGCCCTCGCCTGGGCCACGACGCTGCACCTCGTGACCTCGCTGGCCGCAGGCGGCCTTTTGGCCTACGCCGTCGCCCGCTGGACGCGTAGGCTCGTCGCGCGGGGCCCGAACCCGGCCGCGCTCTTGGCCTGGACCCGGACCCTGCTCCTGCGCAAGGGAACGCTCAGCCCCTCCGAGCTTGCGTCCACGACCGGGGTCGGCGAGGCGGAAGCCAAAGCCCTCCTCGAGGAGCTCGTGGCCTCCGGCGAGGCGGTCCGGGACGGCGGACGCTACCGCCTTCCCTAGGCATGCAGACGGACGTCGTCGTCGTCGGCCAGGGCGTCGCCGGGAGCGTCCTCGCCCGCCTTCTGACCGATCGCGGAGCCAAGGTGCTGCTGGTCGCCGCCGGGACCGGGGCCAGCCACGCCCCGGCGGCGGTGGTCAACCCCATCCGGGCCAAGCGGGGCAAGGCGGTCCCCGACGCGCGGGAGAAGCTCGAGGCCGCGGCCCGGTTCTACGCCCGGTTTGCGCGGATCACCCCGGGGCTCGACCTCCATCCCCCCCAAGGGCAGGGCGAACGCTTCTTGCGCGCGGCCAAAGAAGCCGGCCTCCGCGCGCGCCTGGGCGGCGACCGGCTCCACCTGACGGAGGCCTTCTGGCTCCGTCCGAGGCGCCTGCTTGCCGAGATGACCCGGTCCATCCCGCGCGTTCAGGGCCGGGTGGTGGGGCTCGAGCGAGGGCGGGTCCACCTCGCCGACGGGCGCACCCTTCGGGGAACGGTGGTCCTCGCCGGCGGCGCCGAGGGAGCCGCCCTCGGCGGGGTGCGGGGGGCGATGAGCGCGGGCACCCTTTTGGGCCTCGACGCCGATCCCCCGCCCAGCGTCGCGGGCGCCTTCTTCGCCGGAGGCTGGACGGGGGGCACCTACCGGCCGCTGAGGCGCTTTGTCCACTGGAGCCCGACCGCCTCGGAGGTCGCCGAGCTTTTGGAGCGGGCCCGCGCGCATCTCGGGCAGACCCCGAGGGTCCTCGGGGCCTTCACCGGGGTGCGGCTTCGGCTCCCCGAGCGGATCGTCCCCCGACCCTATGGCTGCTTCTTCGGGGGCTTCGGGTCCACCGGGTTCCTCGAGGCCCCGCGCCTCGCCGAGCGCCTGGCCAAGGTCCTCCTCGGCTAGCTAGGCCCGGGGCCGGGGCCGGGTCACGGCCGGGGCCTCGCCGGGCGGAAGCAGGGCCACCGCGAGCACCTCGCCGACGTCCTCGACCGGGCGGATCCGGAGCCCCTCCCGGACCTCGTCGGGGACTTCGGCCAGCTGGGGCTGGTTCTCCTTGGGGATCAACACCTCCCGGATCCCGGCGTTGTAAGCGGCGAGGAGCTTCTCCTTCAACCCCCCGATCGCCAGGACCCGCCCGCGCAGGGTGATCTCGCCGGTCATCGCCAAATCGGGGCGCACCGGCCGGCCAAGGAGGGCGCTGGCCACCGCGGTGGCCACGGTGATCCCCGCCGAGGGGCCGTCCTTGGGCACCGCTCCCTCGGGGACGTGGACGTGCAGGTCGAGCTTTTCAAAAGCCCCCTCGTCCAGCCCCCAGGCCTCGGCGTGGGCGCGCAGGTAGCTGAGCGCAGCCTCCGCCGACTCCTTCATCACCTCGCCGAGGTTCCCGGTGAGCTTGATCCGCCCCTTGCCGGGCATCGCCAGGGCCTCGACGACGAGCAGCCGCCCCCCGGTCTCGGTCCAAGCCAGCCCGGTCGCCGCGCCGAGCATCGGCGCCTTCTCGCGCCGGTCGGGACGGTAGCGGGGCGGGCCGAGCAGGGGCTCGAGGTCCGCCTCGGTGAGCTCGCGCACCCCCTCCCAGGGCGCCTCGAGGTAGGCCCGGGCCATGCGCCGGGCCAGCTTGGCCAGGGTGCGCTCGAGGTTTCTCACCCCGGCCTCGTCGGTGTACTCGGCGATGACGCGGTCGATCGCCGCGTCGCTGACCGCGACCCGCTCCCGCACCCCGGCCTGCTTTGCGACCTTGGGCCAGAGATGCCGGATCGCGATCGCCCGCTTCTCCAGCGGGGTGTAGCCGGGGAGCTCGATGACCTCCATGCGGTCGAGGAGGGGCCGGGGGATGCCCGAGAGGGTGTTGGCGGTGGCCAGGAAGAAGACCTTCGAGAGGTCGTAGGGCACCTCCAGGTAGTGGTCCTGGAAGGCCTTGTTCTGCTCCGGATCGAGGACCTCGAGCAACGCCGAGGCGGGATCGCCGCGCCAGTCCGCCCCGAGCTTGTCCACCTCGTCGAGCAAAAAGACCGGGTTGACCGTGCCGGCCTTCTTCATTCCCTGGAGGATCTTGCCCGGCAGGGCCCCGACGTAGGTGCGGCGGTGGCCGCGGATCTCCGCCTCGTCGCGCACGCCGCCCAGCGAGACGCGAACGAAGCGCCGGTTCATGCTCTCGGCCACCGAGCGGCCGAGCGAGGTCTTGCCCACCCCGGGCGGCCCCACCAGGAGCAGGATCGGCCCTTTGCCCCCGGCCTCCCCGGCGAGCTTCTTGACCGCCAGGAACTCCAGGATCCGCTCCTTGACCTCGTCCAGCGCGTGGTGGTCGCGGTCCAAGATCGCCCGGGTGCGGGAGAGGTCCAGGATCTCCTCGCTGGCCTCCGCCCAGGGCAGGTCCAAGAGCCAATCCAGGTAGGTGCGCACCACCCCCGCCTCGGGGCTGCCGGGCTGCAGCCGCTCGTAGCGGGCGAGCTCCTTCAAGGCCTTCTCCTCGACCTCCTTGGGGAAGCCCTTCTTCTCGATGCGCTCCCTGAGCTCCTCGACCTCGCCGGCCAGGTCCGCGCCGCCGCCGAGCTCGGCCTGGATCGCCTTCATCTGCTCGCGCAGGTAGTACTCGCGCTGGTTCTGGTCCATCTGGGCCTTGACCCGGGCGGCGATCTTGCGGTCCAGGTCGAAGCGCTCGAGGTCCCTCAACAGCAGCGCGAGCACCCGCTCGAGCCGGGTCGAGACCACCGGCTCGGCGAGCAGCGCGGCCTTCTCCTCGGTCGTCCACTGCGCCTCCTGGGCCACCGCGTCGGCCAGCGCGGCCGGGTCGGCGGTGCCCAGGATGGCCTCGCTGCGGGTGCGGTCGAGGCGCAGGCCGCGGTTGGCCATCAGGTAGCGCTCGAAGGCCTGGCGCACCTCCTGCACCAGGGCCTCGATCGCCCGGGCCTCGCCCAGGGTCTCTTCCAGCACCCGGTGCTCGGCGAGCACCGGCTCGGCGCCGGCGAGCCCGAGGAGGGAGGCCCGCTCCAAGCCCTCGACGATCAGCTGCAAGGACCCGTCGGCCATGCGGGTCACGCGCTTGATCGCCGCGATCACGCCGACCGGGTAGAGGTCCGCTTCCCCGGGCCGCTCCACCCCGGGGTCGCGCTGGGTGGCGAGGAAAAGGCGCCCGTCCCCGGCCTGGGCGGCCTGAACCGCGGCCAGGGAGGCCGGGCGGCCCACGTCGACGCGCACCGTCGCCCGGGGGAAGACGACCAGGTCGCGCAGGGCCAGCAGGGGGAGGCGGGGGTTCCGGGAGAAAAGCCGCACCGTCACCTCCTAGCCCGCCTGCCGCAGGCCGCCGTCGCGAAGCGCCGCCAGGGGATCGTCGAGGTGTGGCAGGTCGAAGACCACCCGCCGCACGCCGGCCTCGGGCAGGGCGTACATCAGCTCCACCATCGCCCGCTCGACGACCGCGCGCAGGCCCCGGGCCCCGGTCCCCCGGGCCTTGGCCCGGCGAGCGATCTCCCGCAGCGCGGCGGGGGTGAAGCTGAGCTCGACCCCCTCCAGGGCAAAGAGCTTTTGGTACTGCTTGACGAGGGCGTTCCTGGGCTCGGTGAGGATGCGGACCAGGGCCTCCTCGTCGAGGTCCTCGAGCTCGACGATGACCGGCACCCGTCCCACGAACTCAGGGATCAGCCCGAACTTCACCAGGTCCTCGGGGATGACCTCGGGCCTGCCCTCGGCCTTCTTTTCGGCGGCGAAGCCGATCGGGTTCTGGTCCACCCGGGCCTTGACGATGCCCTCGAGCCCTTCGAAGGCCCCGCCGAGGATGAAGAGGATGTGCTTGGTGTTGACCGGGATCAGCTCCTGGTGCGGGTGCTTGCGCCCGCCCTGGGGCGGAACGTGGGCCACGGTGCCCTCGATGATCTTCAACAGCGCCTGCTGTACCCCCTCCCCGGAGACGTCACGGGTGATCGAGGGGCCCTCCGACTTGCGCGCGATCTTGTCGATCTCGTCGATGTAGATGATCCCCCGCTCGGCGGCCTCGACGTCGAAGTCCGCGGCCTGCAGCAGGCGCAGCACCACGTTCTCCACGTCCTCGCCGACGTAGCCAGCCTCGGTCAGGGTGGTCGCGTCGGCGATCGCGAAGGGCACGTCGAGCTTGCGGGCCAGGGTCTGGGCGAGCAGGGTCTTCCCGGTTCCGGTGGGGCCGATCAGGAGGACGTTGGACTTTTGGATCTCGACCTCCTCCTCATCCTCCAGCCGCAACCGCTTGTAGTGGTTGTAGACCGCGACCGAGAGGACCTTCTTCGCCGCCTCCTGACCGATCACGTACTCGTCGAGAAAGGCCTTGATCTCCGCGGGCCGGGGCAGCCGGGCCGGGCCCTTGAAGCGCTGCCGCTTGCGGTCCGCCTCCAAGAGCGACCAGGCCCGCTCCACGCAGTCCGCGCAGATGTAGACCTCGCCGATGGGGGCCTCGAAGAACCGCCCGACCTCGGGGCGCCCCCGGCCGCAAAAGCTGCAGACCGGCTCAGGCCGCTTCACGCCGAACCACCTTGTCCACGAGGCCGTATTCCGCCGCCTCCTCGGCGCTCATCCAGTAGTTGCGGTCGGTGTCCCGGGCCACCTTCTCCAGCGGCTGACCGGTGTGCTCGGCGAGGATGCGGTTGAGCTTCTCGCGCATCTTCAGGATCTCCTGGGCCTCGATGGCGATGTCCGCCGCCTGCCCCTGGGTGCCGCCCCAGGGCTGGTGGATCATGATTCGGGCGTTGGGCAGGGCAAAGCGCCGGCCCGGCTCCCCGGCGGCGGCGATCACCGCCCCCATGCTCGCGGCCAGCCCGACGACGATCGTGGAGACCGGGGGCTTGACGTACTGCATCGTGTCGTAGATGGCGAGGCCCGCGTCGATCTCCCCGCCCGGGGAGTTGATGTAGAGCTTGATCTCCTGGTTGGGGTTTTGCGCCTCCAAAAAGAGCATCTGGGCCACCACGGTGTTCGCCACCTGGGCGTTGATCGGGGTGCCCAGAAAGATGATGCGGTCCTTCAAGAGCCGCGAGTAGATGTCGTAGACGCGCTCGCCGCGCGCGGTTTGTTCGATTACGTAAGGGACCACCATGCTGGCCTCATTCTTACACCGACGCGCGGAGGAAAGGTAAGCAAAGGCCCAAGGGGGCGCCCCCTTGGGCCTTTGCCGCCAAAAAGGCCTAGGCCTCGCCCGGCCTGGGCGGGGTCACCGCCGCCTCGTCCTCCTCCCCGGTGCGGATGCGAATCACCTTCTCCACCGGAAGGACGAAGATCTTGCCGTCGCCGACCTCGCCGGTACGCGCCGCGCCCAGGATGGCCTCGATCGTGGGCTTGACGAAGGGCTCGGAGACCCCGATCTCGAGCTTGACCTTGTCGTAGAGCCCCATCTTGACCCGGGTGCCGCGGTAGGCCTCGACCCGCTCGGTGCCCCCGCCGTGCCCCAGCACCTTGGTGATGGTCAGGCCCCGCACGTCCGCCTTGAACAACGCCTCCAACACGTCGTTGAGCTTTTCCGGCCGGATGATGGCCACGATCAGCTTCATGCCGCACCCCCTTCATCCACCAGGATCGCGCCTTCGGCCACGGGGTAGGCCTCCTCCCCGTGCATCGCCGCGTCCAGGCCGATCGCCTCGTCCTTGGGCGCGACGCGGAGCGGGACGAAGAGGCCGACCAGCTTGTAGACCACCCAGCTCCCGACCAGGCTGTAGAGCCCCGCGGCGACGACCGCGACGAGCTGGATCCAGAGCTGGGTCGGGTTGCCCTCAAGCAGGCCCGGGGTGCCGCCCCAGGCCTTGGAGGCGAAGACCCCGGTCAACAGCGCCCCGGTGATCCCGCCCAGGCCGTGGGCGCCGAAGACGTCGAGGGCGTCGTCCAAGCCGAGCTTGGGACGGATGGTGATGAAGAAGTAGCTGGGAAGCGCGGCGATGGCCCCGATCCAGATCGCCCCCAGGGGGCCGACGTATCCGGCCGCGGGGGTGATCGCCACCAGCCCGACGACCGCGGCGGTGGCCAGGCCCACCGCGGTGGGGCGACCGTCCCGGAAGGCCTCGAGCAGCATCCAGACGAAGATCGTCGCCGCCGGGGCGAGGAAGGTGTTGGTGAAGGCCAGCGCCGCCGAGGCGTTGGCCCCGTAGGCGCTGCCCCCGTTGAACCCGAACCAGCCGAACCACAAGAGCCCCGCGCCGAGGAGGACGAAGGGAATGTTGTGCGGCAGGAAGGCGACGCGCCCGAAGTCCTTGCGCGGCCCCAGAACCAGGACCCCGACGAGCCCCGCGAGGGCGGCGTTGATGTGCACGACCGTGCCCCCGGCGAAGTCCAGCGCCCCAAGGTCCTTCAAGAACGCCGCGCCCTCGGGCCCCCAAACCCAGTGGGCCAGGACGGCGTAGACGAGGAGCGTCCAGAGCACGCTGAAGAGCACCCAGGCGGAAAAGCGCATGCGCCCGACCACCGAGCCGGAGATCAGCGCCACCGTGATCACCGCGAAGGTGCCCTGGAAGGCGACGTCGAGCAGGGCGGGCATGCTCCCGGAAAGGTCGATCTGTTTGAAGAAGAACATTCCCGTCCCGCCGACGTAGGGGCTGAGCGCGTCGTAGGCGATCGAGTAGCCGAAGAGCGCCCACGCCAGCGCCGCCGCCCCGAGCGCGGAAAAGCTCATCATCATCGTGTTCAGGACGTTCTTCTGCCCGACCATGCCGCCGTAGAAGAAGGCCAACGCGGGGGTCATCAACAGCACCAGCGCGGTCGAGGTCAGCATCCAGGCGGTGTCCGCGCCGTTCGTCTCCTCCGCGAGGGCAGCGCCGACGAGGGCCAGGGTCAACCAGGTCGCGTATCGCTTCATCTTCCTCCCTCCACGGGGACCAGGCTAGCGGATATTTATGCAAGGCGTCAAGAGGATATTGAACAAGCATCCAATTCTCGATGAACGCTTTGCACGATAACGCGGATTTTCGTGCGGAACGTTTTCGTGTTCTTGGTCAAGCGTTAAAAGAAAAGGGGACGGGGCATTCGCCCCGTCCCCGGGCGTGTCCCGGTTAGGCGGCGCTCAGCGCCTCCACCGCCTGGGTCAGCGCCTTGTCGTGGAGCCGCCGCACGTAGAGCCGGCGCAGCGCGGACGCGCCGACCGCGCGCTCGAACTCCTCGGGGGGCAGGCCGTAGCGCTTGGCCAGGGTCTCGAGGTAGGCGCGCCACTCGTCCTCGCTGAGCTCGGTCTTCTCCTCCTCGATCAGCTTGTCCAAGGCCAGCCCGCGGCGCACCCGCAGCTCGGCCCCCTTGCGAACGTCCTCCTTGAGGGCCGCAAGCTTCCCCTCGGCCTCGAGCTGCTTGAGGTAGTCCTCGAAGGGGATCCCCTTCTCCGCCAGGTCTTCGGCGATCTCCCGCCAGATCGCCCGCTCCTCCTCGGCGATCATCGAGGGCGGGACCTCGACCTCGAGCCCCTCCGCCAAGCGGTTCAAAAGCTCGGTCTTGCGGGCCTCGAGGGCCTCCTCGGCAGCGCGCCGCTCCAGCGCCTCGCGGATCTTTTCCCGGGCTTCCTCGAGCGTCTCGTAGCCCAGGGTCTTGGCGAACTCCTCGTCGAGGGCGGGGCGCCGCACCTCCTTGACCGCCTCGACCCGGCCCTTGACCTCGCCGGTCGGCGCGCCGTCCTCGTTCAAGAGGGGAAGCGTCACCTCGTCCCTGGCCCGCTTGCCAAGGAGCGCTTCGCGAACGGGCTGGGGCGCGCGGTCCAGGCGCACCGGCACCTCGCCCTGGTCGGTGACCACCACGACCAGGTCCTCGGGGCCGGCGGGGCGGTCCACGGTCTCGATCTCGGCGTAGCGCTCGCGCAGCTCCTCGAGCGCGGCCTCGACCGCCGCCTCGTCGATCTCCGGGGCCTCGGTCTCGAGGGTGAAGGCGCGCCAGTCGGGGAGCTTGACCTCGGGGTAGTTTTCCAGCGTGACCTCGAGCACCAGCGGCGCCCCCCGCTCCGGGGTGCCCTCGATCGAGAGGATCGCGACCGGGTTGAGCTCGAGCGCCTTGATCGCCTCGGGGAGCACCCGGTCCACCAGCCGGTCCTTGACCTCCTGGGCCAGCGCCTCAGGACCGATCCGCGCGATCAGCACCTTGTCCGGGGCCTTACCGGGTCGAAAACCGGGGACGCGCAGTCGCTTGCGGTAGGCGTCGAGGACCTCCTTATAGGTCCGCTCGACCTCGTCGGCCGGGACCTCGGTCTTGAAGCGGACCCGGTAGCCCTCTTGTTCCAGGATCTCTGCCATTCGGTTCACCTCGCATGAAAAACAGCGGTCCGGCCTTGGTGCGAGGAGCGGGACTTGAACCCGCACGGGTGAACCCCACCAGATCCTAAGTCTGGCGCGTCTACCAATTCCGCCATCCTCGCCTAGGCCGGCCGGACCGCCGGCGTGCCGCTTGCGCGGCGTCTGGGGTGAGCGATGGGACTTGAACCCACGACCCCCGGTTCCACAGACCGGTGCTCTAACCAGCTGAGCTACGCTCACCGCGCCCAGCAAACGCCATTTTAAGGAAAACCCCGGAGAGCGTCAACAAACGGTATCGTAAGGATGCTATGAAGCGAGCGATCGCCCTTATCCTCCTCGGCGCCCTGGCCCTGGCCCAGGGCTACCTGACTCCCGCGGCCCGCGCCGGGCTGATCGAGGCCCTGACCGGACGCGGCGGGGCCTATGAGAGCTACGCCTTTTACACTGCGGTCCTCGGCGCGCTGGGACCGGTGGAGCCCCTGCGCAGCATCCTCAACGGCGAGCGCCAAAAGCTCGAGGCCCTGCGCGCAAAGCTCGAGGCCTACGGGGTCACCTACCCCAAGCGCAACCCCTACCTCGGCCGCGTCCAGGTGCCGAGCGATCCGGACGCCGCCCGGCGCTTCGCGATCGCCCTGGAGACGAAGAGCATCTACCTGGAAAAGCGGCTGACCCGGGCGGTGGCCGGCAACGCCGACCTGGTCCAGCTCTTTACCGCCTTTCGGCTCGCTGACCACGCCCAGCGCGAGGCGCTGCGGATCCCCCTCACCGAGCGCCAGGACCTCCGGGAGCTGGCCCGCGCGCTCGGCGAGGCCTGCCCGTTCGCCTTCGGCCCCGCCTACTGCCCGGCCCGATGAGGCGCGCTCTCCTCGCCCTGCTCTTGATCCTGGGGCTCGCGCTCGGGGGCTTCTTGCTCTGGCGCTGGCTCTTTTCCCCGGAACGGCTGAACCTCGTCGGGCGCACGATCGGCACCACCTTCGGCTTCGACCACGGGGTCGTCGAGTTCTACTCGATGGGCCAGCTCAAGCACCGCTTTTTCGAGGTTGAAAAGCTCACCACCGCCAAGGGCACCTACGAGAACCAGACCCGTCCCTACCGCTTCGGCTACGGCTACCACGACCTCAACCTGAACGGGATCCTGGACCCCGAGGAGCGAGCCCTGGGCAAGGTCTACTTCGAGGTGCCGATCTACGCCGACTACCTCTTCTTCGACGCTAAGCGCCCCCCGGTCCGCTGACAGCGCGGGCAGAAATGGGCGCTCCGCCCGCCGATCCGAAGGCGCTGGATCGGCGTGCCGCAGACCGGACAGGGCGCGCCGGTACGACCGTAGACCGCGTGCTGGATCTGGAAGTAGCCGGGACGGGCGTCGGGGAGCCGGTGGCTTTGGTCCTTCAGGGTCGAGCCCCCGGCCTCGATCGCGGCCAGGAGCACCTCGCGCATCGCCTCGAGCAGCCGCGCCACGCGCCGCGGGCCCAGCGCCCGGGCGGGGGTGAGGGGGTGGATCCGCGCGCGAAAGAGCGCCTCGTCGCTGTAGATGTTGCCGAGGCCGGCGATCAGACGCTGGTCCATCAGCGCGACCTTGATGGGGCGCGCCGTGCCCGAGAGGGCCCGCTTCAAGGCCGCCGGGGTGAAGGCCGGGTCCAGGGGCTCAGGTCCCATCTCGGCGAGGAGGGGGACCTCCTCGGGGGAGCGCACCCAACGAAGCCGCCCGAACCGGCGGGGGTCGTGGAAGTAAAGCCAGGTCGCCCCCAGCTTCAAGCGCACCCGGGTGTGCGGGGTGGGGGCGAAGCGAAACCCGCCGCTCATCCCCAGGTGGGCGACGAGGTGGCCCGCGTCGAGGTCGAAGCGCAAGAACTTGCCGCGGCGATCCAGGGCGTGGACGCGCTGGCCCAGGGCGCGCTCGAGGTCCGGGTAGCGCTCGGGGTCCTCGTGGACGATGGCCTCGATCCGCCGCCCCACGACGTAGGGCAAAAGAATCCGTCGGGTGACCTCGACCTCGGGCAGCTCGGGCATCGCTAGACCCAGTTCACAAGGTCGATCCGCCCCTCGTAGAGGGCGCGGCCGACGATCGCGGCGTCGACCCCCAGGGAAGCGAGCCGCTCGAGGTCGGCCTCGGACCCCACCCCGCCCCCGGCGATCAGGGTTCCGGGCCAGGCCTCGCGCATCGCCGCCACCGGCGCCGGGTCCACCCCGCGCAGGGTCCCGTCCCGGCGCACGTCGGTGTAGATCAGCGTCCGGACCCCGTCCTCGAAGAGCCGGCGGGCGAGCGCGGGGGCCGCTTGGCCGGTCCCCTCCTGCCAGCCGGCGACGGTGACCGAAAGCCCCCGGGCGTCGACGCTGACCGCCACCCGTTCGGGGCCGAAGGCCTGGAGCATCTCCCGCAGGACCTCGGGGGCGCGGACCGCCACCGTGCCCACCACCACCCGATCCGCCCCAAGCCCAAGAAGGGCCTCGGCGGCCTCAAGGCTGCGCACCCCGCCCCCAACCTCGAAGGGCACGGCGAGCGCCTTGGCGATCCGGGCGATCGCCTCGCGGTTTTCGCCCCGCCCGGTGGCCGCGTCGAGGTCCACCAGGTGCAAGTACGTGGCGCCCTTTTCCTGCCAGGCGCGCGCGGCCTCGAGGGGATCCTCGAAGTAGACCGTCTCCCGTGCGGGATCGCCCTCGAAAAGGCGCACCGCACGCCCGCCCTGGATGTCCACCGCTGGAATCACCTGCACGGGGTCAGTTTAGACTATGAGCGATGAGACGACGCACCTGCGGGGCCTTTTCCGGGGCCTTCCTGTTGATCGGCATGGGGGTGGGGATGCTCTTTGGGAAGACCGGCGCGGGGCTCTTCATCGGCCTCGGGATCGGCCTTCTGCTCGACGCCCTGATCGGCTGCCGGAGGCGAAACGCGTGAAGCGGCTGGCCATCCTGCTGCTAGCGCTCACCGGGTTCGGCCTTGCGGCCGGGGGGTTCGTGCTCGGGATCACCTCCGGCGGAGGCCTCGAGTTCGGCGGCGGAGGGTTCGGCCGGATGGGCCGCCTCTATGCCGGGGGCCTGGGGGCCGGGGGCGATGACGGCGGCTACGGGCTTGGATTCCTCGGCTTCGAGGCCTACCGGGCCAGGCACGGCGCGGTTCGGATCGCGGTGGTGCCGCGGCTGGGTCTCGGCGGTGGGGCCGGCCCGGGATGGGCGGGAATGGTCGTCGAACCCGGCGTCTGGGTGCTCGCGGGGCCGCCCCGCCTGGCTCTGACCGCGTTCGCCGGCGGCCAGTGGACCCCCGGCCGGGCCCGCGCGCTCCTCCGGCTGGGCCTCGCCTGGGGGCGCTGGTAGCGGGTCGCCTCAGAGGATCCGCTTGCCGAGCAGGCTGGCCGCGAGCTCGACGGCGATCTCCGCGGTGCGGTTCCTGCGGTCGAGGATCGGGTTGACCTCGACGATCTCCATGCTGGTCACGATCCCCGAGGCGTAGAGGAGCTCCATCAAGAGGTGCGCCTCGCGGTAGGTCAGGCCGCCGGGGACCGGCGTTCCCACCCCCGGGGCGATCTCCGGGTCGAGCACGTCGACGTCGAAGGAGACGTGGACCGCGGGCAGCCCTTTCAACCGGGCCACCGCCTCGGCGGTTACCCGGGCGATCCCCATGCGGTCCACCTCGCTCATGGTGAAGACGCTGACCCCGCTCGCGCGGATCAGCTCGCGCTCCCCGGGGTCCAACGCGCGTACCCCGATCAGCACGACGTCCTCGGGCCGCAGCTTGGGCCCCGGGCCGCAGACCTCGACGAGCGGCGGCGCGCCGAAGCCCAAGAGCGCCGCGAGCGGCATACCGTGGACGTTCCCCGAGGGGCTGGTCTCCGGGGTGTTGAAGTCCCCGTGGGCATCCACCCAGATCAGCCCCGTGCGCTGTCCCCGGGCAACCCCGGGCACCGAGCCCAGCGCGATCGCGTGATCCCCGCCGAGGATCAGGGGGAAGGCGTCTTCGGGCAGGGCCTGAAGCCGCTGGCAAAGGCGTTCGGCGACCGCGGCGATCTCCGCCGCGTAGTAAGGGGGCCGCGCCGCAGTCCGGCGCCTTAGGGTCTCGACCACCGGGACCTCGAGGTCCCCGTGGTCCTCCACCCCGAGCCCGAGGGCCTCCAGGGTTTCCTGTAAGCGCGCGTAGCGCACCGCGCTGGGGCCCATGTCCACCCCTCGCCTTCCGGCACCAAGGTCCATCGGCACACCGAGGATGCCAACCCGTCGCATCACCCCGCCATGCTAGCACAACCTTTGCGTCCCCAACGCTTTTCTATATTTATGCATAGCCGCTCTCAAGGTTGACCTAAACCCCTTGCGCGGGCTAGAATCGGTCGGATATGGACAAGCACGAACCGCAAAGCATCAACCTCGCCGGCATCCTCAAGGAGCCCGGCGAAAAACGCGCCGAGGGGGTGATCAAGGGCGCGATCGGCGAGGGCGCGAGGGCGATCCCGCTTCAAGAGAAGGCCAGCTGGAAGGTCACCGTCTCCAGCTACGGCGGGGAGTTCTGGCTCTCCGGCGAGATCCACGGCACCGCGATGATGGAGTGCCGGCGCTGCCTGAAGCCGACCCCGGTGCCCATCCACGCCTACTTCCAGCACCTCCTGCACTACCAGCCCGGGGTCGAAGGGGTGAAGCTGGTCGAGGAACCCGAGGAGGACCTCTACCTCTTTGGCAAGCCCGAGCTCGACCTCTCCGGTTTCCTCAGCGAAGCCTTCGCCCTGGAGATGCCCCTGACCGCGCTCTGCCACGAGGCGTGCGCGGGGCTCTGCCCGGTCTGCGGCGCCGACCTCAACGAGACCGACTGCGGCCACGCCGCCCAGCTCAAGGCCAAGACCCCGTTCCTGGCGCTGCAAAACCTCCTCGAGGACCTCTAAGCCAAAGGTTTGCTATAATCGCCCTTCGGCCCGGCGAGCTGCCGGCGGAGGATGAAGGAGGAAGGACATGGCCAAGCACCCCGTACCCAAGAAGAAGACGTCGAAGTCCCGCCGGGACAAGCGGCGTAGCCACCACGCGCTCAGCGCTCCCACCCTCGTCGCCTGTCCCCAGTGCGGGGCGATGAAGCCCCCCCACGCGGTCTGCCCGGAGTGCGGCTACTACAAGGGCGAGAAGGTCCTGGACCTGCCGGAGGCCTAGATGCCGGCCGGCATCCTCGCCCTCGGGGCCTACGCCCCGGCCAAGGTCCTCACCAACGAGGACCTGGCTTCGTTTATGGACACCTCGGACGAGTGGATCCGCACCCGCACCGGGATCCGCCGCCGGCACGTGGCCGCGGAAAACGAGTTCACCTTTGACCTCGCCGAAAAGGCGGTCAGAGACCTGATCGCGCGCCACGGCGAAGAGGCGCTTGAAGGCGTCGAGCTGGTGATCGTCGCCACCAACACCCCGGACGCGATGTTCCCCAACACCGCGGCGCTGGTCCAGGACCGCTTCGGGCTCAAGGCCGCAGCCTACGACCTGCTCGCCGGCTGCCCGGGCTGGCTCTACGCCTTGGCCCAGGCCGCTGGACAGATCGAGGCGGGGATGGTGAAGAAGGCGCTGGTGATCGGCGCCGAGGTGCTCTCCAAGGCCGTGGACTGGCGCGATCGCGCCACCGCGGTCCTCTTCGGCGACGCCGCGGGGGCCGCGGTCCTGGGACCGGTCCCCGAGGGGCAGGGCTTTCGCTCGTTCGTCCTCGGGGCCGACGGCGCCGGCGGCCCCACCTTGCACATGAAGGCGCTGGCCGCCAGCCTCCCCGACGGCACGCGGATGAACGACCGCATCTACATGAACGGACGCGAGGTCTTCAAGTTCGCGGTCCGGGTCATGGACACCGCGACCCTCGAGGCCATCGAGAAGGCGGGGCTCAAAAAGGAGGAAATCCGCCTCTTCGTCCCCCACCAGGCCAACCTGCGCATCGTCGACGCCGCGCGTCAGCGGCTGGGGCTGGACTGGGACCGGGTGGTGGTCAACCTCGACGAGTACGGCAACACCTCGACCGCCTCGATTCCCCTGGCGCTCAAGGAGGCGCTGGACGCGGGCAAGGTGCGTCCTGGCGACCACCTCCTCTTCGTCTCCTTCGGCGCGGGGCTGACCTGGGCGGCGGCGGTGCACACCTGGGGAGAGGCGCCATGATCGCGCTCTTTCCCGGCCAGGGCTCGCAGCAGGTAGGGATGGCCCGGGCCTTCTACGAGGCCAGCCCGGCCGCCCGCGAGGTCCTGGACCGCGCCGAGGCCACCCTCCCCGGCCTGCTCAAGCTGATGTTCGAGGGGCCGATCGAGACCCTCACCCTCACCGAGAACGCCCAGCCCGCGCTCCTCGCCGCCGGCTACGCGGCCTACGCCGCGGCCCGCGCCGCGGGACTCCCCGCGCCCAACGCGGCGCTCGGTCACTCCCTCGGGGAGTGGACGGCCCACGTCGCCGCCGGAACCCTGCCCTTCGAGGACGCCCTGCGGCTGGTGCGGCTAAGGGGGCGCTACATGCAAGAGGCGGTCCCGGTCGGGGAGGGGGCGATGGCCGCGGTGCTCAAGCTTCCCCTGGAGGCGATCGCGCCGGTGGTCGACGCCATGGAAGGCGTCTGGATCGCCAACCTCAACGCCCCCGGGCAGGTGGTGATCTCCGGGAAGAAGGCCGCGGTCGAGGCCGCCGCGGAGGCGCTCAAAGCCAAGCGCGCCCGGGTCGTCTTCCTCAACGTCAGCGCCCCTTTCCACTCTCCCCTCATGGCCCCGGCGGCGGCGAGGCTGGCCGAGGCCCTGAACGAGGTGGCCTTCTCCGACCCCGCCTTTCCCGTCTGGGCCAACGCCACCGCCCGGCCGGTCACCGAGGGAGAGGCCGCAAGACGCCTCCTGATCGAGCAGATCACCGCGCCAGTGCGCTTTTCCGAAAGCCTGGCGGCGATCGGTCCCGAGACCTACGTGGAGTTCGGCCCGGGCAAGGTCCTCACCGGGCTGGTGCGGCGCACCCTCAAGGACGCCCGCGCGGCCAGCGTCGAGGACCCGGCCGGGCTCGAGGAGGTGCTGGGATGGCTGAGGTAAAAGGGGTTTTGGTCACCGGCTCCAGCCGGGGCATCGGGCGGGCGATCCTGCTCGAGTTCGCCCGCGCCGGCCACCGGGTCGCGGTGCACTACGGCAGGAACGCCGCCGCCGCAAAGGAGGTCGCCGAAGCCGCGCGCGCCCTGGGCGCGGCCCAGGTCGAGGTGCTCGGCGCCGACCTTAGCGACCTCGAGGCGGCCAAGCGCCTCTATCAGGAGGCCGAGGCCGCCCTCGGCGGGGTCGACGTCCTGGTCAACAACGCCGGCATCACCCGAGACAACCTCCTGGTGCGCCTCAAGGACGAGGACTGGCTCGCCGTCCTGCAGACCAACCTCACCGCCGCCTTCGTCCTCACCCGGGAGGCGATCAAGAAGATGATGCGGCGCAAGTGGGGCCGGGTGATCAACATCGCCAGCGTCTCCGGCCTCCTGGGGCCGGCGGGACAGAGCAACTACACGGCGGCAAAGGCGGGGCTGATCGGGTTCACCCGCTCCGCGGCCAAGGAGTACGCCGCCCGGGGCATCACGGTCAACGCGGTCGCGCCAGGGTTCATCGAGACCGACATGACCGCCGCCCTCCCCGAGGCGGTGCGCGAAGCCTATTTGAAGGAGATCCCCGCCGGGCGCTTTGGCCGCCCCGAGGAGGTGGCCAAGCTGGTGGCCTTTTTGGCCTCGGAAGACGCCGCCTACATCAACGGGCAGACGATCTGCGTCGACGGCGGGCTCACGCCCCATTAGGGGCATGTATAATCTCGCGTTGGAGGTACGTCATGGACGTTTTCGAAAAGGTCAAAGCGGTGATCGTGGAAAAGCTCGACGTGGAGCCCGAGAAGGTCGTCCCCGAGGCCCGCTTCATCGAGGATTTGGGGGCGGACAGCCTGGACATCGTCGAGCTGATCATGGGGCTCGAGGACGAGTTCGGCCTCGAGATTTCCGACGAAGAGGCCGAGAAGATCCGCACCGTCGGGGACGCGATCAAGTTCATCGAGTCGCGGGTCGGTTAGGGACGTGCGCCGCGTCGTCGTCACCGGGCTGGGGCCGGTCACCCCGATCGGGGTGGGGGCCGAGGCCTTCCACCGGGCCCAGCTCGAGGGCAAGAGCGGGATCCGCCGCATCACCCAGTACGACCCCGAGGCCTACAAGCTCCCGGTCAAGATCGCTGGCGAGGTCGACGTCGACATCAGCCAGTACCTGGACCGCAAGGAGGCCCGGCGGCTGGACCGCTTCGTCCACCTCACGCTGATCGCGGCCCAGCTCGCGCTCGAGGACAGCGGCCTTAAGCTCGACGAGGAAGACAAAACGCGCGTCGGCACCCTGATCGGCAGCGGGATCGGCGGGATCCGGACCTGGGAGGAGCAGTTCAAGATCTACTTCGAGCGCGGCCCGCACCGCCTCTCCCCCTTCTTCATCCCCATGGTGATCTCCAACATGGCCTCGGCCCACGTCGCGATGCGCTATGGCCTGACCGGGCCCTCGAGCACCGTGGTCACCGCCTGCGCCACCGGGACCGACGCGGTGGGCAACGCCTACCGGCTGATCAAGCAGGGCTTCGCGGAGGTGATGTTCACCGGCGGCGCGGAGGCCCCGATCACCCCCATGGCGGTGGGCGGCTTCGCGGTGATGAAGGCCCTCTCGACCCGGAACGACGCCCCGGAGAAGGCCTCGCGCCCCTTCACCAAGAGCCGTGACGGCTTCGTCATGGGCGAGGGGGCAGGGGTGCTGGTGCTCGAGTCCCTGGACCACGCCCTGGCTCGCGGCGCGAAGATCTACGCCGAGGTCGTCGGCTTCGGGCAGAGCGCCGACGCCCACCACATCACCGAGCCCCACCCCGAGGGCCTGGGCGCGGTGCTGGCGATGGAGCGGGCGATCGAAGAGGCCGGGATCGAGAAGACCGCGATCGGCTACATCAACGCCCACGGCACCAGCACCCCGCACAACGACCGCGTCGAGGTCAAGGCCATCAAGAAGGTCTTCGGACCCCACGCCTACCAGCTCGCGGTCTCCTCGACCAAGTCCATGACCGGCCACCTCCTGGGCGCGGCGGGCGCGGTCGAGGCCATCGCCACCGCCCAGGCCCTCGAACGCCAGATCCTGCCGCCCACGATCAACTACGACGATCCGGACCCCGAGCTCGACCTGGACTTCGTCCCCAACGCCCCGCGCCCGGCCGAGTTCGCGTACGCGCTCTCCAACTCCTTCGCCTTCGGCGGGCAGAACGCGGTTCTCATCCTCAAGCGCTATGCCCCCTAGGGGCGACGTTGTATACTCAAAAGCCGGCCATCGGGCCGGCTTTTTTCTCGGGAGGTCGGGACATTGAAAAAGCTCATCACCTCGGAATCGGTCACCGAAGGACACCCGGACAAGCTCGCGGACCGCATCTCGGACGCGATCCTCGACGCCATGCTGGCCCAGGACAAGGGGGCCCGGGTCGCGGCCGAGACCCTGGTCACCACCGGGCTGGTCTTCGTCGCCGGGGAGATCACCACCAAGGGGTACGTGGACATCCCCGGCCTGGTGCGCAAGACGGTCAAGGACGTCGGCTACACCCGGGCCAAGTACGGCTTCGACGGCGACACCTGCGCGGTGCTCACCGCGATCGACGAGCAGAGCCCGGACATCGCCGGCGGGGTCAACCTCTCCTACGAGGTCAGGGTGGAGAAGTCCACCGACCCCCTCGACCGCATCGGGGCCGGTGACCAGGGGCTGATGTTCGGCTACGCCACCACCGAGACCCCGAACCTGATGCCGCTCCCCATCACCCTCGCCCACGGGATCACGATGCGCCTCGCCGAGGCCCGGCGCAAGCAGGAGCTCCCCTACCTCAGGCCGGACGGCAAGGCCCAGGTCACCGTGGTTTACGAGGACGACCGCCCCCTTTACGTCAAGACCGTGGTCGTCTCCACCCAGCACTCCCCCGAGGTGGACCTGGAGACGATCCGCGAGGACGTGATCCAGAAGGTGGTGCGGCAGGCCATCCCCGAGGAGTACCTGAGGCCGGAGACCGAGTACCTGATCAACCCTTCGGGCAAGTTCGTCCTCGGCGGTCCCCACGCCGACACCGGCCTCACCGGGCGCAAGGTCATCGTCGACACCTACGGCGGGGTGGTCCCCCACGGCGGCGGCGCCTTCTCCGGGAAGGACCCCACCAAGGTGGACCGTTCGGCCAGCTACTACGCCCGCTACATGGCCAAGAACCTGGTCGCCGCGGGCCTCGCCGAGCGGGCCCTGGTGGAGCTCGCCTACGCGATCGGTAAGGCCCGGCCGGTCTCGATCCGGGTCGAGACCTTCGGCACCGGCAAGCTCCCCGACGACCGGCTAACCGCGATCGCCGCCGAGGTCTTCGATCCACGGCCGCTGGCGATCATCGAGGAGCTCGACCTCCTGCGCCCGATCTACACCCCCACCTCGGCCTACGGCCACTTTGGCCGTGAGGGCTTCCCCTGGGAGGCGACCCGCAAGGTGGAGGCGCTGCGCGCCGCCGCAGGCATCTAGGCCGAGAGCGTCTCATCGGGGGCCGGGGCCGGTTCGACCCGGCCCTTGCCCTTTTGCTTGGCGCGGTACATCGCCGCGTCCACCCGGCTGAGCAGGGCGGTGAGGCTTTCCGTCGGCATCCACTCGGCCACGCCGAAACTGGCGGAGAGCTTCGCCCCGTGCACGGTCATCCCCTTCAACGCCTCCGAGAGCCGCTCGGCCTGGCGGGCCGCGTCCTCGAGCCCCGCCCCGGGAAGCGCGACCAAAAACTCCTCCCCGCCCCAGCGCCCCATCCAGTCGCTGGCGCGCACCTGTCCTTTGAGCTGCCGCGCTGCCTGAACGAGCACCTCGTCCCCCACCCAGTGGCCCAGGGTGTCGTTGATCCGCTTGAAGTCGTCGAAGTCGAAGAGGATGACCGAAAAGGGCTCGCCATGGCGCAGCCCCCGCGCGTAGAGGTGCTCGAGCACCCGCTGCATCTGGCGGCGGTTGGCGAGGCCGGTCAGCGCGTCGAAGGCCGCTTCGCGCTGAGCCTCGGCGTACCAGCGACGGTGCAACCCGAGGAGGTGCCCAAGGCCCAGGGCGGCGAGGCCCGCGGCCTCAAACTGCAAGAGCGCGTTCGCGATCACCGGGTCTTGCAAGGCGAACCGCCCCCCCGCGAGGCCGAGCAGCCCCCAGGCCCCCAACCCCAGCCAGAACGCCGTGCGCGGGTTGAAGGCAAGCTGCGCACCCACGAAGAGGGGAAAGACCCAGTAGGTCACCTCGCTCAAGCGCCCGGCTTCAGGGACGAAATCGAAGAACTGATAAAGGCTTGCGGCGAGGATGTAGGCTCCGACCCAGAGAAAGACCGCACGGCCCACCCGCGGCACCTTCTCCGGACGCCGGTAGATCCAGAACGTGGCCAGCAACAGGCCCAAAAAGAGCAACGGCAGCCCGACCCGGTCCACCGGGCTTCGCACCGTGCCGTGGGCCCTCAGGTCCAGCCAGTAGGCCGCGGCGATCGCCAGCGCCGCCAGGGGAAAGACCACCAGCATCGCCCGGTACAACGTTTGGTGATGCCGCGCGACGGTCAGATCCGGTCCACCCAGCGGTCCCAACTGGCCTCCTAGGGCCAGTCTAACAACAAACGGGCGCCGGCCCTTGGACCGGCGCCCGGAAGGTCCCGGCTCAGTACTGCTTGATCGCCTGGACCAGCTTGGTCACGACCTCCTTGGCGTCGCCGAAGAGCATGCGGGTGTTGTCCATGTAAAAGAGCTCGTTTTCGATCCCCGCGAAGCCCTTCCCCCGACCGCGCTTGATCACGAAGACGTTCTTGGCCTTGTCGACGTCGAGGATCGGCATCCCATAGAGGGGGCTGCCCTCGCGCCGGGCGGCGGGGTTCACCACGTCGTTGGCCCCGATCACCAACGCCACGTCCGCGGACTCGAACTCGGGGTTGATGTCCTCGAGGTCGTAGAGCTTGTCGTAAGGCACCCCGGCCTCGGCGAGGAGCACGTTCATGTGCCCGGGCATCCGACCGGCGACCGGGTGGATCGCGAACTTCACCTCCACCCCGCGCTTTTCCAGCTCGTCCATCAGCTCCTTGATCTTGTGCTGGGCCTGGGCCACCGCCATGCCGTAGCCGGGGACGATGATCACCTTGTTCGCGTAGGCCATCGTCGCCGCCGCGTCCTCGATCGAGGTCTCCTTCATCTCCCCCTCGATCTCCGCCTCCTGCTCGACGGCCCCGAAGGCCCCGAAGAGGACGTTGGTCAGCGAGCGGTTCATGGCCTTGGCCATCAGCTGGGTGAGCAGCGTGCCCGCCGCCCCGACGACGGTGCCGGCGACCATCAGCGCGGGCTGGGAGAGCGCGATCCCCTCAAAGCCCACCGCCAGGCCGGTGAAGGCGTTGTAGAGGCTGATCACCACCGGCATGTCGGCGCCGCCGATGGGCAGGGTCATCAGCACCCCGAAGACCAGGGCCAAGAGGAAGAAGAGCAGGATCAGCGAGAGCGGCTGGGTGAAGACCAGCACCCCGCCAAGGACGACGGTCACCGCCAGCCAGGCCAGGTTGAAGACCTGCTGCCCGGGGAAGGTGATGGGGCGCTCGCGCATCAGCCGCTGCAGCTTGGCGAAGGCGATCATCGAGCCGGAAAAGCTCACCGAGCCGATCAGCCCGCCGAGCACCGCGAGCGCCGCCAGGGCGGGGGGCAGGTCCCCGCGCATGAGCTCGACCGCGGCGATCGTCGCCGCCGCGCCGCCACCCATGCCGTTGTAGATCGCCACCATCTGGGGCATGTCGGTCATGGCGACGACCTTGGCCCCCCACCAGGCGATCGCCGAACCGATGACCAGGGCCACGATCATCAGCCCCAGGTTGTGCATCCCCGGCCAGAGGAAGGTCGCCAGGACCGCCGCGGCCATCGCGTAGCCGGCGTAGACCACGCCCTGACGGGCGGTCTTGGGGTGGCTCATCTGCTTGAGCGCGTAGATGAAGGCCATCGCGGTGAGGAAGTAGATGGCCTGGATGACCTGGGTCATGCCTCGCCCCCCTTCTTGCGCTCGAACATCTCCAGCATGCGCTCGGTCACCGCGTAGCCGCCGGCGGCGTTGGCCGCCCCGAGCAGCACCCCGAGAAAACCGATCGCCTGCTCCAGCGGGGTGGTGGCGTGCCCCAGGGCGAACATCGCCCCCACCACCACGACGCCGTGGATGAAGTTCGACCCGGACATCAAGGGCGTGTGCAGGATGACCGGGACGCGGCTGATCACCTCATAGCCGGTGAAGGCCGCGAGCATGAAGATGTAGAGCGCGGGCCAAAACCCCAGTTCGATCATGCCGATCCCTCCTCCAGTCGAGCCTTGGTGGGTTCGTGCCGGACCTCGCCGTCCCAGACCAGGACGCTTTTGGCCAAAATCTCGTCCTCCCAGTCCGGGGCCAGGGTCGCCCCGTCCTTGGTCAGGAGCCCGACGAAGTTGTAGAGGTTCTTCGCGTACATCTCCGAGGCGTGCACGCTGAGCTCGGAGGGCAGGTTGACCGGGCCGTAGATCGTGACGCCCCGGTGCACGACCCGTTCCCCGGGCTGGGTGAGGGCCACGTTCCCCCCGGACTCCGCGGCGACGTCCACGATCACCGCCCCCGGGCGCATGCGCTCGACCATCTCCTGGGTGATCAGGAGGGGCGCCCGCCGCCCGGGGATCTGGGCGGTGGTGATCACCACGTCGGCCCGGGCCACCGCGTCGGCGACCATCTGCTTTTCCATCTCCTTCTCCTCGGGGGTGAGCTCGCGGGCGTAGCCGCCCTCGGTCTCGGCGTCGATGTCCAGCTCCAGGAACTTGGCCCCCAGGCTGCGCACCTGCTCCCCGGCAGCCCGGCGCACGTCGTAGGCCTCGACCACCGCCCCCAGACGGCGGGCGGTGGCGATTGCCTGCAGCCCGGCGACGCCGGCCCCGAGGACCAGGACCTTGACGGGGCGGATCGTCCCCGCGGCGTAGGTCAGCATGGGGAAGAACTTGGGCAGCAGGTCGGCGCCGATCAGGGCCGCCTTGTAGCCGACGACGGTGGCCTGGCTGGAGAGCACGTCCATCGCCTGGGCCCGGGTGATACGGGGGATGAGCTCGAGGGCGAAGGCGTTGACCTTCTTCTCCACCATCCGCTTCACCCGCTCAGGGTAGCGGTGAGGCTGCAAGAAGCCCACCACCACCGCCCCTGGCCGCATCAGGTCCACCTCTTCCTCGGCCGGGGGCTGCACCTTCAGGATCAGGTCCGCCTCCGGGTAGAGCGCCGCCTTGTCCGGGACGACCTCGGCCCCGGCCTTCTCGTAGTCGGCGTCCGCAAAGAACGCTCCCTCCCCGGCCCCGGCCTCGACCCTGACCTCATACCCCTGCTTGGCCATGCGGCCGGCCACCTCCGGGGTCACGGCCACCCGGCGTTCTCCGGGGACCGTCTCCTTGGGTACCGCTACGCGTATCGCCATGCTCTCCCCTCCTTAAACGTCCCTGGCGATTATATCGGGGCCGCTGCGGGGTAGATTGTCCCTATGGAGCTCTACGACCTCTACAAGACGCGCGCCAGCGTCCGCGCCTTCAAGCGCGACCCGATTCCCGAGGCCGACGTCGAGAAGATGCTCTTCGCCGCGCAACGCGCCCCGACCGACGCGACCGCCCAGCTCTACAGCATCCTTCGGATCAAGGACCCGGCGCTGCGCAAGCGCCTGGCCCACCTCGCCGGCGACCAGCGCCACGTGGAAGAGGCCGCGGAGTTCTTCGTGATCCTCGCCGACGTCTACCGCCTCGGCCGGCTCCTCGCCCACCGCGGCGAATCCCTCGGCCACTGGCCGCGCACCGCGCTGCACTTCGCGATCCTCGACGCGGCCCTCGCCGGGGCCAACCTGGCGACGATGGCCGAGGCGTTGGGGTACGGCATCTGCTGGATCGGCGGGGTGCTCAACCGGCCCGACGAGGTGCGCGATCTGCTCTCGCTCCCCACCGGCGTGCTGCCGATCTCCGGTCTGGTGGTGGGGGTGCCGGCGGAGACCCCCGCCCCCCGCCCCCGCCTGCCCCGGAAGGTCGTCGTGCACACCGACCGCTACCGGGATTACACGGACGCCGACCTCGCGGAGAGCTACGCGGCGATGGCCCCGGCAAGCCGCACCGGCGACTGGCTGAAGCTCCTCAAGCACTACTTCGCCCAGGGCGGGGTGATGGAGGCCAGGGACCCCCTCTACGGCGCGGTCAAGGCCCGCCAGGGCCTCGCCGACGACCTCGACGCCGAGGCCGCCGAGGCCCTCTTCGTTCGCGGGTTCTCGGTCGGATCCCTGGGCGAGGCGATCGCCGCCCTTTTGAAACAGGGCTGGCGCGGTGCGCTCTTTAAAGAAGGCACGTTCGGCGAGAGCGAGGTCTGGATCGAAAAGGAGACCGAGGCCCACCGGGGCGAGGGGAAGACCCCTGGCGCGGCCCTCGCCGAGGCCATCAAGGCCGCGTTTTTGAACGAGGGGTAAGGATCACCCCGTCCGCGGCCAGCGCGGCGAGGGCCGTCTCGTCCAGGCCGAGCACGTCTTTGAGCACCTCCTCGGTGTGCGCCCCCAGCACCGGGGGCGGGCCCTTCGGCACGGCCGGGGTGCGCGAGAACAAGCGCAAGGGATTGGCCACCGTCTTGAGCGGGCCGATCGTGGGGTGGGCGAGCGTCCAGACCACCCCCCGGGCCTCGGCCTGGGGATCGGAGAAGGCCTCCTTGAGGTCGTTCACCGGGGTCGCGGGGATGCCCGCGGCCTGGAGACGGGAGAGCCAATCCGCCCGCGGGGCGCACTTGAAGGCTTCCCGCAGCATGGGGATCAGGGCCTCACGGTGGGTCACGCGACCGGCGTTGGTGCGAAAGCGCGGGTCCTCGGCCCACTCCGGATGCCCGAGGAGGCCCGCCAGGCGGGCGAACTGGGCGTCGTTGCCCACGGCCAGGATGAACCAGCCGTCGGCGGCCTCGAAGGCCTCGTAAGGAACGATCTGGGGATGGGCGTTGCCCATCCGTCGCGGCGGCGTGCCGGTGACCAGGTAGGCCTGGGCCTGGTTGACCAGCGAGGCCAGGGCCACGTCCCAGAGGCTGAGGTCGAGGTGCTGGCCGCGGCCCGAGCGCTCGCGCTCGAGGAGGGCGGCGAGGATGCCGGAGACCGCCGCCCAGCCGGTGAGCACGTCGATCAACGCCACCCCGACCTTCATCGGGGGGCCGTCGGGCGCGCCGGTCAGGCTCATCAGCCCGGTGATGCCCTGCAGCGCGGCGTCGTAGCCAGGCTCGTGGGCCCGCGGGCCGGTCTGGCCGAACCCGGTGATCGAGACGTAGATCAGACCGGGATTCTCGGCGCTGAGCGCGGGGTAGTCGAGGCCGTATTTGGCGAGGCTTCCGGTCTTAAAGTTCTCGACGAGCACGTCCGCCCGCCGGGCCAGCGCGCGCACCAAATCCCTTCCGCGGGGGTCCTTGAAGTCGATCACGAGGCTCTTCTTGCCCCGGTTGGCGGAGAGGAAGTAGGCGCTCTCCCCGGCGACGAAGGGCGGACCCCAGGCGCGGGTGTCGTCCCCGCTGGGACGCTCGACCTTCCAGACCTCGGCCCCCAGGTCGGCGAGGACCTGGGTGGCGAAGGGACCCGCGAGGACGCGGGAGAGGTCGAGCACCTTGAGCCCCTGGAGCGGTCCCATGCGCCTACGTTAAAACGCCAGGTCCCGCCCCACCAGGTAGCGAAGTCCCGGGGCGATGCCCTGACGCCAGGTCACCCAGTTATGTCCGGAAGGACGCTCCCGGTAGCCGTGAGGCTGGCCTAGGTCGGCGAGGCGGGCGGCAAAGCGCCGAACCGGGGCCAAGAGCCACTCCAAAAGGCCGACCTCGAGGTAGGCCCGGCCCTCCACCGGGACCAGGGCGGAGGTCAGCCACTCCGGCTCGGTGTAGGCGTCGCGCCCCCCGGGGATGGCTTTGAGCGCGGGGGAGTGGGCCATCGCGAAGGCGGCGTGCCCCTGCTGCCAGAGCCAGAGCGCCATCAACCCGCCCAGCGAAGCCCCCCAGCTGCCCCAGACCAGCCCCCTGGCGAAGGCCGGAACGACCTCCTCGAGCACCAGGGACCGGTAGCCGGGGTCCATGCGGTACTCCCGGTCGCGGTCGCGGGGCTCGACGAAGACCAGACGCACCGGGTGGATCTCCCCCGCCTGGATCAAGGCCTCGGCGACCTCGGGCATCCGCCCGATGCGCGCGAACGCCACCCCGTCCTGGATCAGGATCACGGCCACCGGCGGCACCGGCGGCTCGTAGACGATCACCGGACGGCCGGAGGGGAGCCGCTCGCGAAGCAGCCGGTCCTTTGGCACCGCGGCCAGCGGCGGCGCCTCGTAGCGCCAGCCCGGGGTGGTGACCGCGCGGGCGTAGGGCCACCAGGGGTTCTCCGCGGCCATCGGGGCGCCGGGATCGGGGAAGGGCCGGCCCTCGGCGTCGAGGTAGGCGTACTCGATGTAGGCCCCTAAGGGAAACTCCAGGGTTACCGGGCCATTGAGCGGGAGCGGACGCCGCTTCCAGTCGGTGAAGTCGCCGATCAGCTGGCGCGCCCCGGGCGGGGGATCGAAGGTCACGAAGCGGCCCTTGACCTCGGGCATGGCCCTATTGTTGCACCGACCACCCTTTCGCCCCACCCGCTCAGGGGTAAACTTGGGCCGGGAGGTAAGGTATGGCGCTAAGCGTTGGTGATCGTGTTCCCAAAGCGGTGGTGTTCGACAAGGACCTTAACCCGGTCGACCTTTCCAGCTACGGCCGGGGCAAGCCCCTGGTGCTGCTCTTCTTCCCCGGGGCCTTCACCTCGGTCTGCGAAAAGGAGCTTTGCACCTTTCGCGACGCGCTGAACCAGTACGCCAGCGTGGGGGCCGACGTGGTGGGGATCAGCGTCGACACCCCCTTCTGCCAGGCCGCGTTCGCGGAAAAAAACCGGATCCCCTACCCGCTCTTTTCCGACTTCAACAAGGAGGCGATCCGCGCCTTCGACGTGGTGCTCCCCGAGCTCAAGGGACTGAAGGAGCTGGCCCAGCGCGCGGTCTTCGTGGTCGACGAAAACGGCGTGATCCGCTGGGTCTGGGTGGGCGAGAACCCGGGCCTCGAGCCCCCCTACGAGGAGGTCGCGAAGGCGGTGCAGGCCCTGAAAGGGTAGACTTGGGGCATGCGCGCGGTCTACATCGAAGGGTTTGGCGGTCCCGAGGTCCTGACCTTGGGCCCGCTGCCCGACCCCGAACCCGGACCCGGCGAGGTCCGGGTTCGCCTTAAGGCCGCAGGCGTCAACCACCTCGACGTCTGGGTGCGCCGCGGCGTGGCCAACCCCCGGCTCAGCTTTCCCCACGTTCCGGGCGCGGACGGCGCCGGGGTGATCGACGCCGTGGGCCCCGGGGTGAGCGAGGCGCGAATCGGCGAGGCGGTGGTGCTGAATCCCGGGGTCTCCTGCGGCCGCTGCGAGGCCTGCCTCTCAGGACGGGACAACCTCTGCCCGGCCTACGGCATCCTCGGCGAGCACCGGATGGGGACCTACGCCGAGTTCGTGGTGGTCCCCGAGATCAACGTGCTGAAAAAACCCGAGGGCCTCTCCTTCGAGGCCGCCGCGGCCTATCCCCTGACCTTCCTCACCGCCTGGCAGATGGTCGTGGACAAGCTCGCGGTCAGGCCCGGGGAGACGGTGCTGGTGATGGCCGCGGCGAGCGGCGTGGGGGTCGCCGCGATCCAGATCGCGAAGCTCTTCGGGGCCCGGGTCATCGCCGCCGCCAGCAACGAGGCGAAGCTCGAGCTGGCCAAACGCCTCGGCGCCGACGCAACGGTGAACTACAGCGAGCCCGACTGGTACAAGACGGTACGCAAGCTGACCGGGGGGCGCGGGGTGGAGGCGGTCGCCGACTCCACCGGGCAGGCCTACTGGGAAGGGGTCATCAAGGCCACCCAGAACGGCGGGCGGATCGCGCTGGTCGGCGCCACCAGCGGCTACGAGGCAAAGACGCCCCTGCACCACGTCTTCTTCCGGCAGCTGACGATCTACGGCTCGACGATGGCCCCCAAGGCGCGCCTCTTCGCGATCACCCGCTTCGTCGAGGCGGGCCGGCTCCAACCGGTGCTGGACACAGTCCTGCCGCTGGAGGCCGCCGCCGAGGCCCACCGGCGGCTGGAAGCCCGCGAAGCCAAGGGCAAAATTGTGCTTACAATCTAAAAAAATTCAGGTTAAGATGATCCGGACATGGATCGACTGGCAGTTTTTATCGACGGTTCCTACGCGTACGCCGCTTCTCGCCGCATGGGTTGGAACCTCGATCACCGCAAGACCCTCGAGCACTTTTCCCGCGATCACACCCTCTATAACGCCTTTTACTACGCACCGGTCACCGATCTGGCCGACGAACGTCAGAAGAAGTTCTTGAACGCGCTGGTCTTCATGGGCTACACGGTTCGCTGGCGCGAAGTGCACGCCGAACCCCGTTTTGACGCGGTCATCGCCACCGACCTCTTGCTGACCGCGCCGCGCTGGGACGTCGCCCTCTTGAGCGCCGCCCCGGCCGGCCTCGCCGCCCCAGTCGAGGCGGTACGGGCGATGGGCAAGGAGGTTTGGCTGCTGGGGCTGGAGGAAAACGTCGACCTCGACCTGCGCTCCGCGGCCGACCGCTTCATCGACCTCCGGGACCTGCGCGAGACGCTGGAGCGCGAGCCCGGGGGGCGCCGGGTCTACCCTACGATCCCGCTCGAAGAGGTCGAGGCCGAAGAAGCCGAGGAGGAGCTCTAAAAAAGCGGCGGGGCCAGGGGCCCCGCCGCCTCCTTTTGCGCCCTCAGGCCTCGGCCGTCTCCTCGACCCGGGCCTCAACCAGCTCGATCAGGGCCAGCTGGGTGCCGTCGCCCTTGCGGCGCTTGGCCAGCTTGAGGATCCGGGTGTAGCCTCCGGGGCGGTCCTGCATCCGCGGCGCGATCTCGTCGAAGAGCTTGCGCACCACCGCTTTGTCGTGGATGTCCTGTAGGACCCGCCGGCGGGCAGCGAGGTCGCCCCGCCGGGCGATGCTGATCAACGGCTCGACGAAGCTCCTGAGCTCCTTGGCCTTGGGAATCGTGGTGGTGATGCGGCCGTGCCGCAGGAGTTGGGTCGCCTGGTTGCGCAACAGCGCCAGGCGGTGGCTCGAGTGGCGGCCAAGCTTGCGTCCGGCCTTCCTGTGCCGCATGCTTATCCCTCCTTAAGCGCCAGGCCGCGCTGGGCCAGGGCCTCTTCGATCTCTTCGAGGCTGCGCTCGCCGATGCCCGGGACGCGCTTGAGGTCCCGCTTGGTCAGGGCGAGCAGGTCCTCGACGGTGTGGATGCCTTCTTCCTCGAGGTTGTGCAGGACACGGGTGGGCAGCCCGAGCTCGGCAAGCGGGGTGCGGGTGGGCTCGGGCTCGCTGGGCTCAGCGGGCGGCGCGACCTCAGGCTCGGCCACCGGGGCCTCGGCCCCGGCCCCGGAAAGGAAGTGGTCGAACTGCCCCTTGAGGATCTCAACCGCCTGGGTCAGCGCCGCCTGGGGGCTGATCGAGCCATCGGTCCAGATTCTGAGGGTGAGCTTGTCGAGGTCGGTGCGCTTGCCCAGACGGGTGTCCTCGACGTGGTAGGCGACGCGGCGCACCGGCGAGAAGAGGGCGTCGACGGGGATCGAGTTGATCCGGTCCTTGATGTTGTGGCGCTCCGCGGGGACGTAGCCCACGCCCCGGTCCACCCGGACCTCCATCACCAGCCGGGCCCCCTCGGCGAGGGTGGCGATGTAGAGGTCGGGGTTGACGATCTCGGCGTCGGAGGGGACCTCGAGGTCCCGGGCGTAGACCTCCTTGGGCCCCTCGGCACGCAGGCGCAGGGTCAGGGTTTCGATCCCCGGGTCCAGGAACCTGACCACCAGCTCCTTGAGGTTGAGGATGATCTGCACCACGTCCTCACGTACCCCGGGGAGGGTCTGGAACTCGTGCATCGCGTCCTCGATGTAGACGCTGGTGACCGCGGTCCCGGGGATCGAGGAGAGCAGGACCCGGCGCAGGGGGTTGCCGAGGGTGACGCCGAAGCCGCGCTCCAGCGGCTCGAGCACGAACTCCCCGTAGTTGCCCTCGACCTTGGCCTCGAACTTCGGGGTGCGGATGCGGCTGGTCTCCAAAGTCTCCATGCTCACCTCGAGTAGAACTCGATGACCAGCTGCTCGTTCACCGGCAGCGCGAGGTCCTCGCGATCCGGCAGACGGAGGAACTTACCCTCGAGCTTGCCGGCGTCGAACGCCAGCCAGGGGCTGCCCTTCCGACCCTTGGCCAGCTCGACGTTGGCCTGGATGACGTCGAGGTTCTTCGAGCGCTCGTGGACCCCGATCACGTCCCCGGGCTTGACCCGGTAGCTGGGGATGTCCACCCGCCGGCCGTTGACCGTGATGTGCCCGTGGCGCACCAGCTGCCGCGCCTGGCGGCGGCTCGAGGCCAGGCCCAGGCGGTAGACGACGTTGTCCAGGCGGGACTCGAGGAGGTGCAGGAACACCGTGCCGGTGACGCCCTTCTTCTTCGCGGCCTCCTCGAAGAGGTTGCGGAACTGGCGCTCGTTGAGGCCGTAGATGCGGCGCAGGCGCTGCTTCTCCCGGAGCCGCACGGCGTAGTCGCTAGGGCGGCGGGCGCGACGCTGGCCGTGCTGGCCGGGCGGGTAGGGACGGCGCTCGAGCGCGCACTTGGGCCCGTAGCAACGCTCGCCCTTGAGATAGAGCTTGATGCCTTCGCGGCGGCAAAGCCGGCAGACCGGTCCTCTGTACTTACCCATGGTTTACTTACCCCCGCCTTTTCTTTTTGGGACGGCAGCCGTTGTGCGGCACCGGCGTGTCGTCGACGATGGAACGCACCTGGAGCCCGGAGGCCTGCAGGGCGCGGATCGCCTGCTCGCGGCCGGCGCCGGTGCCCCGGACGATCACGTCCACCGAGTTCATGCCGAAGTTCTGGGCCTTCTTGGCCGCGTCCATCGCCGCCAGCTGGGCGGCGTAGGGCGTGCCCTTGCGGCTGCCCTTATAACCGATCACCCCGCCCGACGACCAGGTCAGCGGGTTGCCGTCGGGGTCGGTGATGGTGACGATGGTGTTGTTGTAGGTGGCGTGGATGTAGGCCTTCCCGTGCGCCACCTGACGCTTGGTCTTCTTTTTCGTAGTTTTGGCTTTTTTCTTGGCCATACTCTCCTCCTAGGAGTATCGACTGGCCGGAAGCTTACTTCCGGGGGGCCTTCTTCTTGCCCGCGACGGGCCGGCCCGGGCCCTTGCGGGTACGGGCGTTGGTGCGGGTGCGCTGGCCGCGCACCGGCAGCCCACGGCGGTGACGCAAGCCGCGGTAGCAACCGATGTCCATCAAACGCTTGATGTTCGCCTGGACCTCGGCGCGGAGCTCGCCCTCGAGCTTCCACGTGTTCTCCACGTACTCGCGGAGCTTGACCACCTCGGCGTCCGTCAGGTCCTTAACCCGGGTGTGCCAGTCCAGACCGACGGCCTCGACCGCCTCCTTGGCCCGCGTGCGCCCCACCCCGTAGATGTAGGTGAGCGCGATGCCCACCGGCTTGTTCCTGGGAATCTCAACGCCTGCGATTCTCGCCATCTACCTCACCCTTGCCGTTGCTTGTGCTTGGGGTTCTCGCAGATCACGTAGACCCGGCCGTGCCTGCGCACCACCTTGCACTTGTCGCACATCTTCTTGACCGATGCCCGTACCTTCATGCCCAAACCTCACTTCCGGTAAACGATCCGCCCCTGGGTGGGATCGTAGGGGGAGATCTCCACCACCACCCGGTCCCCGGGGAGGATGCGAATCCAGTGGCGGCGCATCTTGCCCGACACGTAGGCCAGGATCTCGGGGCCGGAGTCCAGCTTGACCCGGAAACGGGTGCTGGGCAGGGCCTCGAGGACCACGCCTTCGGTGCGGATGGTGTCTTTCTCCTTCGCCACAGCTACCTCCTCGTCGCCGTCAAAATCCGAGGACCGGCTTCGGTGATGGCCACGGTGTGTTCGTAATGGGCGGCGAGGTTGCCCCGTCCGGCGCTCGCCGTCCAACCATCTTGCAATACTACCACATTCGCCGGGAAAAGGGTAACCATCGGCTCGATCGCCAGGACCATGCCCGGCCGCAGCTTGGGCCCGGTCCCGGGACGGCCGAAGTTCGGCACCTGGGGCTCCTCGTGGAAGGCCCGCCCGATGCCGTGGCCGACGAACTCCCGCACCACCCAAAACCCCGCCTTCTCGACGTGCCGCTGGATCGCGTGGGCCACGTCCCCCACCCGCTTGCCCGGCTGGGCCTTCTCCAGGCCCTTGTAGAAGGCCTCCTCGGTAACCTTGATCAGGCGCCGGGCGCGGGGGCTGACCTCCCCCACCGGGAAGGTGCGGGCCATGTCCGCGGCGAAGCCCTCGTAGAAGAGGCCGAGGTCGATCGAGAGCAGGTCCCCGGGCTTGAGCGGGACCTTGCCGGGAATCCCGTGCACCACGACCTCGTTGACGCTGGCGCAGATCGTCGCGGGGTAGCCCTGATACCCGAGGAAGGCCGGCTTGGCCCCGGCCTTTTCGATCGCCTCGCGGGCGATCTCGTCAAGCTCGGCGGTGGTCACGCCGGGGCGGACGTGGGCGGCGACCCGCTCCATCACCCCGGCGAGCCGCCGCCCGGCCTCGGCCATGGCCTCGATCTCCTCGGGGGTCTTCAGGGGAATCGCCACTAGGCCTCCCCGATCGCCTTCAGGACGCAGTCGGTGATCGCCTCGATCTCCCCGACCCCCTGGACCCGGAAGAGGACGCCCTTTTTGGCGTAGTGGTCGACGACCGGCTCGGTGTCCTGGCGGTAGACCTCGAGCCGGCGGCGGATCGTGGCCTCGTTGTCGTCGGCGCGGCCCTCCTCCTGGGCGCGGCGCAGCAGCCGGGCGACGAGCTCGTCCTCGGGGACGTCGAGGAGCACCGCGGCGTCCACCCCGACCCCCAGCGCCTCGAGCAGCCGGTCCAGCGCCTCGGCCTGCTTGAGGGTGCGGGGGAAGCCGTCGAAGAGGACCCGGATCTCGGGCAGGGCCTCGAGCTCGGCCTTGATGATGGCCAGGATCAGCTCGTCGGGGACCAGGTCCCCCCGGGCCATGATCGGTGCCACCTGCTGGCCCAGCTCGGTACCCCGGCGCACGTGCTCGCGCAGGATGTCCCCGGTGGAGATCTTCTTCAACCCCAGCCGCTCGGCGAGGCGCGCGGCCTGGGTGCCCTTCCCCGCGCCCGGGGGGCCGAGCAGGATCAGGACCTTAGGCGCCGCCATCTAGAAGCCGCTCCTTCCCTTGATCCGGCCCTTGGAGAGGAAGCCCTCGTAGTTGCGCAGCATCAGCTGACTCTCGATCTGGCGCAGGGTGTCCAGGGCCACCCCCACGACGATCAAGAGCCCGATCCCGGAGAAGCTAAAGGCCTGCACCCCGGTGAGGTTCATGATGATCTGGGGCAGCGCCGTGACCAGACCCAAAAAGAGCGCCCCCCAGAGGGTAAGCCGGCTGATCGTGTGCTCCAGAAAGCGCACCGTGGGCTCGCCCGGGCGCACCCCGGGGATGAAGCCCCCGTACTCGCGCAGGTTGTCGGCGATGCGCTTGGGGTCGAACTGCACCGCGGTGTAGATGTAGGTGAAGAGGATGACCAGGATCACCTCGATCGTCAACCCGGTCACGGTGGTGGGGTTGAAGAAGTTGGCGATGGCCTGGGCCACCGGGTTGTCCCGGAAGGGGGCGGTGAGGAAGATCGGGATCTGGATGATCGCCGCGGCGAAGATGATGGGGATGACGTTGGCCGCGTTGAGCTTGATCGGCAGATAGGTGCTCTGCCCCCCGTAGACCCGCCGTCCCACGACCTTGCGCGCGTACTGCACCGGGATGCGGCGTTCGGCCATGGTCACCGCGACCATCCCCGCGATGGCCAGGACGATGAAGAGGAAGAAGAAGAGCACCTGCAGAAGGCTGAGCTCGCCCTGCTGCATCAGGCCGAACATGCGCAGGAGCTGGGGCATCCAGTTGGCCACGATCCCGGCGTAGATGATCAGGGAGACGCCGTTGCCGATGCCGTACTCGGTGATGCGCTCGCCCATCCAGAGCAAGAGCGCGGTCCCCGCGACCTGGGTGATCACGACCAAAAAGCGAAAGCCCCAGCCCGGCTCCCAGCCGGGGAGGAGGAACTGGCCGTTGCCGGACTCCAAGAAGGCCACCGAGAGGAAGAGGCCCTGAAACGCGGCCAGCGCCAGGCCGCCGACGCGGGTGTACTGCTGGATGATGCGCCGCCCCTCCTCGCCCTCGCGCTGGAGCTTCTCCAGGCTGGGCACCACGGTGACCAAAAGCTGCATGATGATCGCCGCGGTGATGTAGGGCATGATCCCCAGGGCGAAGATCGAGAAGTTGCGGAAGTTGCCCCCGGAGAAAAGGTTGATGATGTTGAAGATGCCCCCCGCCGGGCCGGCGACGAACTGGCGGATCTTCTCGATGTCCACCCCGGGCTGGGGAATGAAGGTCCCCAAGCGGAAGAACGCCAGCATGACCAGCGTGAAGAGGAGCCGCTGGCGCAGCTCGGGGATCACGAAGGCGTCGCGAAAGGCCCGGAGCATCCTAGGCCCCCTTGCCTAACAGCTCGACCTTGCCTCCAGCGGCCTCGATCTTCTCGATCGCACGCTTGCTCGCGGCGTCCACGCGGACGGTGTAAGCGGCCTCGACCTCGCCGGTGCCGAGCAGCTTGACCGGCGCGACCTTGCGCACCAGCCGGGCCTCGACCAGGGCCTCGACGGTGATCTCTCCACCCTCGGGGAACTTCCGGGCCAGGTCCTTGAGGTTGACCTCCTGGTAGACGGTTCGGGGGATCGCGCCGGGAACCTGCCCGCGCATGCCCCGCTTGGGGAGGCGCATCAGGAGGGTGGAGCGCCCGCCCTCGTGCTTGGCCGGGTTCTTCAGGCCCCCGGAGCGCGACTTCTGCCCCTTGTGGCCGCGGGTCGCGGTCTTGCCGTGGCCCGAGGAGGTGCCCCGGCCCACCCGCTTCTTGCGCTTGGTGGCACCCCGATTGGGTCGCAGATCGGTGAGTTTCATCGAACCTCCTCCACTTCCACCAGGTGGACGACCTTCCGGATCATGCCCCGGATCGCGGGGTTGTCCGGAAGCTCACGGGTCTTGTGCATCTTGGTCAGGCGCAGGGCACGCAGGGTGGCCTTCTGGTCCTTGGGGTAGCCGATGGGGCTCTTGACGAGCTTCACCCGCAGCTTCGCCATCAGCGCACCTCCTCCTTGCGCAGCCGCCGCACCTCGTCCCAGGTCTGGAGCTGCTTCAAGGCCTCCATGGTGGCGTAGGCGACGTTGATTGGGTTGCGGCTGCCGAGCTCCTTGGTGAGGATGTCGGTGTAGCCGGCGAGCTCGAGGATCGCCCGGGGCACCGCGCCAGCGATGACGCCGGTCCCCGGCGCCGCGGGACGCAGCACGATCTTGGTCGCCCCGTACTCGACCTCGATCTCGTGGGGGATGGTGCCGTTCTCGATCGGCACCTCGACGAGGTTCTTGCGCGCCACCGCCTGGGCCTTCTGCACCGCCAAAGGCACCTCCTTGGCCTTGCCTAGGCCCACCCCGACGCGGCCCTGGCGGTCCCCCACCACGGCCAGCGCCCCGAAGCGGAAGCGCCGCCCGCCCTGGTAGGTCTTGGCCGTCCGGCGGATCAGGATCATCTTTTCTTCAAAGTCGGTCTCCGGCATGTCCCCTCCTCTTAGAACTTGAGGCCGCCCTCACGGGCCCCCTCGGCCAGGGCCTTGACCCGGCCGTGGTACTTGTAGGGGCCGCGGTCGAAGACCACCTCGGTGATCCCCTTCTCGAGCGCCTTCTTCGCCAGGTCCCGGCCCACCTCGCGGGCCACGTCGGTCTTGCGCCCCTTGGCCTCGACCACCTGGCTGGAGCTCGCCACCAGGGTCACCCCCTGTTCGTCGTCGATGATCTGGGCGTAGATGTGCTTCAGGCTGCGAAACACCGAAAGGCGCGGCTTACCCCGCGCGGCGCGGCGGACGCGGTTGCGGGTGCGGAACTTGCGACGCTGGTATGCGTTGAGTCTGGCCATGGTTCCTCCTACTTGGTGGTGCCGGCCTTACCGGGCTTGAGACGGACCACCTCGCCGGCGTAGCGGATGCCCTTGCCCTTGTAGGCGTCGGGGGGACGGATGGCGCGGATGTTGGCCGCGACCTGGCCGACCTTTTGCTTGTCGATGCCGGATACCTTGATCTTGGTCGGCTCCGGCACCTCGATCTTGATGCCCTCGGGGGGCTCGAAGAGGACCGGGTGGGAAAAGCCCACCGAGAGCTCGAGCTTGTTTCCGGTCATCTTGGCGCGGTAGCCGATGCCCCGGATCTCGAGCTCCTTCTCGTAGCCCTTGGTCACCCCCTCGACCGCGTTGGCGATCAGCGTCCGGGTCAGGCCGTGCAGCGCGCGGTGGCGCCGGGCGTCGCTGGGCCGCCTGACCTGGATGACGTTGTCCTCGAGGACGATCTCCATCTCCGGGTCCACCGCGACCACCAGCTCGCCCTTGGGCCCCTTGACCTTCACCTCCCCGGGGCGAATCTCGACGGTCACGCCCTGGGGCAGCGGGATCGGCATGCGTCCGATTCGGCTCATCGCTACCACACCTCGCAAACGACCTCGCCGCCGACCTTCTGGCGACGGGCCTCCTTGTCGGTCATCACGCCCTTGGAGGTGGAGAGGATGGCGATCCCCAACCCCCGCTTGACCACCGGCACCTCGCTCGCCGAGACATAGACCCGGCGGCCGGGACGGGAGACGCGGCGGATGTGCTTGATCACCTGTTCGGGCTTGCGGCCCTTGGGGGTGCGCTTGATCGGGCCGTACTTGAGGAAGAGGCGGAGGATGGGCTTGCCATCGTTCTCGATGCGCTCGTAGCCCTTGAGGTAGCCCTCCTTGACCAGGAGCTTGACGATCTCTTCCTTGAACTTGGAGGCCGGCACGTCCACCTGGTCCTTGTAGACCATGGTGGCGTTCCGGATCCTGGTCAGCATGTCCGCGATCGGGTCGGTCAGCATTGTTCTTCTCCTTTTTCCTGACGTCGCGCGGGCGGTCTCGAGGGAAGCCCCTCGACCGCTCCCGCTACCAGCTGGCCTTTTTCACTCCCGGAAGCTGCCCCTTGTGGGCGAGTTCGCGGATGCAGATACGGCAGAGGCCGAAGTAGCGGTACACGGCCCGGCTGCGGCCGCAGCGGCTGCAACGGGTGTAGGCGCGAACCTTGAACTTGGGCTTGCGCTTGGCCTTTTCGATGAGGGCTTTTCTCGCCATCTACTTCTCCTTCTTGAAGGGAAAGCCGAGGAGCTCCAAGAGCGCCCTCGCCTCCTCGTCGGTCTCGGCGGTGGTGACCACGGCGATGTCCATGCCCCGGGTCTGGTCCACCATGTCGTAGGTCATCTCGGGGAAGACGAGCTGCTCGCGCAGCCCCAGGTTGTAGTTGCCGCGCCCGTCGAAGGCGTTGGGGTCGATCCCCCTGAAGTCGCGCCGGCGGGGCATCGCGACGTTGATCAGCTTCTCCAAAAAGATCCACATGCGGTCGCGGCGCAGCGTCACCTTGAGGCCGATCGGCATCCCCTTGCGCAGGCGGAAGTTGGAGATCGACTTGCGCGCCCGGGTGATGACCGGCTTCTGCCCGGTGATCAGGGCCAGCTCCTTGGCCGCCTTCTCCAGGATACGCACGTCCTCCTTGGCCTCGCCCAGCCCCTGGTTGACGACGACCTTCTCCAGGCGGGGGACCTGCATCTTGTTCTTGTACCCGAAGCGCTTGATCAGCTCGGGCACGACCTCTTCCTCGTACTTCCTCTTAAGCTTCACGTCGAGCGGCATGCTTCACCTCACGAATCCAGGGCGGCGCCGCAGTGGTTGCACACGCGGACCTTGGTGCCGTCCTCGAGGACCTTGCGCTTCACCCGCACGGGCCGGCCGCACTGGGGGCAGACCACGCGCACCTTGGCGGCGTGGATCGGGGCCTCCTGCTCGCGAAAGCCTCCCTGGGGGTTGTCCGGCGTGGCCCGGACGGCCTTCTTGACGATGTTCACGCCCTCGACCAGGACACGGAACTTCTTCGGGTAGACGGCGAGCACCTTGCCGGTCTTGCCCCGATACTTGCCCGAGACCACAACCACGGTGTCGCCCTTCTTGACGTGACGTACGCGGCCCTGCATCTTAGAGCACCTCCGGCGCCAGGGAGACAATCTTCATGAACTTCTTCTCGCGCAGCTCGCGGGCCACCGGGCCAAAGACGCGGGTCCCCCGCGGCTCGCCCTGGTTGTTGATGATCACCGCGGCGTTGTCGTCGAAGCGAATCGCGGAGCCGTCGGGGCGCTTGACCTCCTTCTTGGTGCGCACCACCACGGCCTTGACCACATCCCCCTCCTTGACCTGACCCCGGGGGATCGCCTCCTTGACCGTGGCCACCACCACGTCGCCGACGCTCGCGTACTTGCGGCCCGACCCACCGAGCACGCGGATCACCAGGATCTTGCGCGCGCCGGTGTTGTCGGCGACCTCCATCATCGTTTCCTGCTGAACCATCACGCCCCCCGTTTCTTACGCAGGAAGAAGCGCTCGACGAGGTCCATCCGGCCCTCTTCCAGGCGGCGCAGGACGCGCCAGCGCTTGCGCTTGGACACCGGTCGGGCCTCGACGATCTCCACCACGTCCCCCACCTTGTAGGCGTTCTCCTCGTCGTGGGCGAGGTACTTCTTCGAGCGGCGCACCACCTTGCCGTAGAGGGGGTGGGGGAACTGGCGCTCGACCAAGACCGAGACGGTCTTGTCCATCTTGTCGCTGACGACGACTCCGGTTAGGACTTTCTTCGGCATCGCTTACTCCCCAATCCCCAGTTCCTTCTCGCGCAGGATGGTGAGAAGGCGCGCGATCTCCCGCTTGGTCTCGCGGATGCGATGGTTCTGCGAGAGCTGGCCGATCGAGGCCTGAAAGCGCAGGTCCATCAGCTCGCGCTTTTTCTCCACCACCTTCTTTCGGATCTCCTCCGGGCTCAGATGCCGGATCTCATTGGGCTTCATCGTAGGCATCGCGTTTCACCACCTTGGTCTTGATCGGCAGCTTGTGGGAAGCCAGCCGGAAGGCCTCGCGGGCCGCCTCCTCGCTCACGCCGGCGACCTCGAACATGATGCGGCCGGGCTTGACCACCGCCACCCAGCCCTCGACGTTGCCCTTGCCCTTCCCCATGCGGACCTCGAGGGGCTTTTTGGTGTAGGGCTTGTCGGGGAAGATGCGGATGAAGATCTTGCCGCCGCGGCGGAAGTGGCGCACCATCGCCACGCGCGCGGCCTCGATCTGCTGGGCGGTGATCCAGGCGGGCTCCAGGGCCATCAGACCGAACTCGCCGAAGGCCACGTAGTGCCCGCCCTTGGTCGCGCCCTTCATCCGGCCGCGCTGCTGCTTGCGGTACTTGACGCGTTTAGGCATCAGCATCGGACTTGCCCTCCTTCTTCACCCGGCGACGCACGGTCGGACGGCGACGGCGCGGCCGCTCCTCGCGGGCCTTGGCCGCCTTCGCCGAGGCGCGATCGCCGATCTTCTCCCCGAGGAAGACGTAGGCCTTGACCCCCAGGACGCCGTAGGGGGTCTGCGCCAGGGCGAAGCCGTAGTCAATGTTGGCGCGGATCGTGTGCAGGGGCACGCGGCCGTCGGCGGCCCACTCGGTGCGGGCCTGCTCGGCGCCGCCGATGCGGCCGGAGACGATGACCTTGGCCCCCTGAGCCCCGGACTCGCGCACCCGCTGGACCGCCTGCTTGATCGCCCGGCGCACCGCGAAGCGGCGCTCGATCTGCTCCGCCACCCGCTGCGCGACCAGCGGCGCCGAGAGGTTGGGGTTCGGCACCTCCTGGACGTTGAGCATGATCGTGCGGTTGGGGAAGAGGCGCTCGAGGTCCGCGCGCAGGCGCTTGATCGTCTCCCCGCCGCGGCCGATGACCACCCCCGGCTTGGCCACGTGCACGGTGACGCTGACGTTGTCCGCGGCGCGCTCGATGTCGATGCGGGCAATCCCCGCGTGGGGCACCTCGCGCTCGATCAGCTCGCGGATCTTGCGGTCCTCCTCGAGGAGGTGCTTGTAGTCCTTCTTACCGGCGTACCAGCGCGACTCCCAGTCGCGGGTGATGCCCAGCCGGAACCCGACGGGATTGATCTTATTCCCCATGCCGCTCCTCCAAGACGATGGTGATGTGGCTGGTCTTCTTCTTGATGATGTCGGCACGCCCGCGGGCCCGGGGCAGGATGCGCTTGAACGCCGGCCCCTCGTCCACCCAGGCGGCCTTGACGTAGAGCGCGTCCTCGAGCATGTCGTGGTTGTTGACGGCGTTGGCCATCGCGCTCCTGAGGACCTTGCGCACCGGCCGGGCGGCGCGCTTGTTGAGGTAGCGCAGGATCTGGTCCGCCTCCTGGGCCTTCTTGCCCCGGATCAGGTCCACGACCAGCCGCGCCTTTCGCGGGGAGGTGCGGATGTAGCGGGCAGTAGCTTTCGCTTCCATGCCTGGCCTCCCTACTTCTTCTTCGTGGCCTTGGCGTCCTTGCCGTGGCCGCGGTAGGTGCGGGTGGGGGCGAACTCGCCGAGCTTGTGGCCGACCATGTTCTCGGTGATGTACACCGGGACGTGCTGGCGGCCGTTGTAGACGGCGATGGTGTGCCCCACCATCTCGGGAACGATCGTCGAGCGGCGGCTCCAGGTCTTGATCACCCGGCGCTCGCCCTTCTCGTTCATGGCGACGATCTTGGCGAGCAGGTGCTCGTCGACGAAGACGCCTTTTTTCAAGCTACGCGGCATGCTTCACCTCTACTTCTTCCTCCGCGCGATGATGAAGCGGTCGGAGGGCTTCCTCTTCTTGCGGGTCTTACGCCCCTTGGTCTGCCAGCCCCAGGGGGACGCGGGGGGACGGCCGCGCGGGGCCCGGCCCTCACCGCCACCGTGGGGGTGGTCGACGGGGTTCATCGCCGAGCCGCGCACGTGGGGCTTCCTGCCCAGCCAGCGGGTGCGACCGGCCTTGCCGATGACGATGTTCTTGTGGTCGGCGTTGCCCACCACGCCGACGGTGGCGTAGCACTCGGCGTGGATCTTGCGCAGCTCCCCCGAGGGCAGGCGCAGCACCACGTAGTCGCCCTCGCGGCCCTGAATCTGGGCCCCGGTGCCCGCGGAACGGGCCAGCTGGGCGCCCTTGCCGGGCACCAGCTCGATCGCGTGCACAGTGGTGCCCACCGGGATGAAACGCAGCGGCAGGGCGTTGCCCACCTGGATCGGCGCCTCCGGCCCGCTCACCACCTGCATCCCCGGCTTGAGCCCCTCGGGGGCGATGATGTAGCGCTTCTCACCGTCCACGTAGTGCAGGAGGGCGATGCGCGCGGAGCGGTTGGGGTCGTACTCGATCGCCGCCACCTTGGCGGGGATGCCGCTCTTGTCGCGGCGCTTGAAGTCGATGATGCGGTAGCGCCGCTTGTGGCCACCGCCGCGGAAGCGGATCGTGATCCGGCCTTGGTTGTTGCGCCCGCCGGTCTTCTTGAGCGGCTCGACCAAGGACTTCTCGGGCCTGGTCTTGGTGATCTCCGAGAAGTCGGCCACCGTCATGAAGCGGCGCGCGGGGGTGTAGGGTTTGAACTTCTTCACAGGCATCGTTCGTCTCCTAGATCAGGCCCTCGAGGGCTTCGATCTTCTGCCCCGGCTTGACGGTGACCACGGCCTTCTTGCGATCCGGGCGCTTGCCCTCGAAGCGGCCGAGGCGCTTCTTCTTGCCCCGGGTGTTCATCAGGTTGACCTTGACCACGTCCACCTTGAAGGCCATCTCCACCGCGTTCTTGACCTCGGTCTTGGTGGCGTCGGGGTGCACCCAGAAGGTGTACTTGCCCACCTGGTAGCCCTGGTAGGCCTTCTCCGAGAGCACCGGGGCCAGGATCACGTCGTAAGGCGTCTTCATGCCGCACCTCCCACGCCGGCGCGCTCGAGCGCCAGGGCGAAGGCGTCCTCGTCCATGACCAGGCGCTCGTGGCGCAGGATGTCGTAGACGTTGATGCCCTCGGGAGCGAGCACGCTCACCCAGGGCAGGTTCCGCGCCGCCCGGCGCACGCGCTCATCGGCGGTCACCAGCAGGGTCTTGGCGTCCGGGCCGAGGCCGTGGGCCTGGGCCCAGGCCAGGAACGCCTTGGTCTTCCCCTCGACGCCCTCGAAGGCCTCGACGACCAGGAGGTGGCCCTCCTTGGCGCGATCGGCGAGCGCCATCGCCAGCCCCTTCTTGCGGACCTTCTTGGGCAGGGTGTAGCCGTAGTCGCGGGGCTTGGGACCGAAGGCCACGCCCCCGCGCACGAAGATCGGCGCGCCGCGGTCACCGTGGCGCGCCCGCCCCAGCCCCTTTTGCGGCCAGAGCTTCTTGCCGGAGAAGCTGACCTCGCCGCGGGTCTTGGTGCTCGCGGTCCCGGCGCGGCGCTTGGCCAGCTGCCAGCGCACCACTTCCCAGAGGAGGTGGACGTTGACCTCGTCGGGGAGCGGCACCTCGCGGGTGGTCTTCCCGGACTTGGTGAGGACTTCGACGGCGGGCATTACTTCGCCTCCCTCTTGGTGGTCTCGCGGACGATGACCAGGCCACCGTTGGGACCGGGGATCGCCCCCTTGACCAGGATCAGGTTCTCCTCGGGGATGACCTGGACGACCTCGAGGTTCTGCACGGTGACCCGCTCCGCCCCGTAGTGCCCGGCCATCTTCTTGCCCTTGTAGACCCGCCCGGGGGTCTTGCGGTTGCCGATCGAGCCCGGGTGGCGGTGGATCTTGTGGGCGCCGTGGGAGTCCGGACCGCCGGCGAAGTTCCAGCGCTTCATCACCCCGGCGAAGCCGCGCCCCTTCGAGGTCCCGGTGACGTCGACGCGCTCCCCGGCCTTGAAGATCTCCACCGTCACCTCGTCCCCCTCGGGATCGAAGCCGCGGATCTCACGCAGGTACTTGACCGGCGCCACCCCGTGCTTTTTGAAGTGGCCCCGCATCGGGCGGTTGACCTTCTTCTCGGGCACCGGCCAGTAGCCGAGCTGCACCGCCTGGTAGCCGTCCTTTTCCGGCGTGCGCCGGGCCACGACCTTACAGGGGCCGGCGTGGATCACGGTCACGGGGATGGCCCGGTCGTCCTGCCAGATCTGGGTCATCCCGACCTTGGTGCCGAGAATCCCCTTCACCTGCCACCTCCCACGGTCTTGATCTCGATCTCCACCCCGGTGGGCAGATCGAGGGTCATCAGACTCTCGATCGTCTTCCTGTTGGGGTTGACGATGTCCACGAGGCGGTTGTGGGTGCGGATCTCGAAGTGCTCCCGCGAGTCCTTGTGCTTGAAGGGACCCCGGAGCACGGCGAAGCGCCGCACCCGCGTGGGCAGGGGCACCGGACCCTTGACCTGGGCACCGCTACGACGCACGGTCTCCACGATCTTCTGCGCCGAGGCGTCCAAGGTCTTGTGGTCGAAGCCCCTGAGCTTGATGCGAATCTTAGGCATGCCTCACCTCACTCCAGGATCTTGGTGACGACGCCGGCGCCCACGGTGCGGCCGCCCTCGCGAATCGCAAAGCGCAGCCCCTCCTCAAGCGCAATCGGCTTGATGAGCTCCACCGTGAAGTTCACGTTGTCCCCGGGCATCACCATCTCCACCCCCTCGGGCAGGGTGACCACCCCGGTCACGTCCGTCGTGCGAAAGTAGAACTGCGGCCGGTACCCCGAGAAAAACCCCGTGTGCCGCCCGCCTTCCTCCTTCGTCAGAATGTACGCCTGCGCCTCAAACTTGGTGTGCGGGGTGATCGTCCCAGGCTTCGCCAGCACCTGCCCCCGCTCCACCTCGTCCCGCGCAATGCCCCGCAGCAGCGCGCCGATGTTGTCCCCGGCAATCGCCTCCTTCAACACCTTGCGGTGCATCTCCAGTCCGGTCACCACCGTCTTCTGGGTGGGCCGCAGGCCGACGATCTCCACTTCCTCGCCCACCGTCAGCTTGCCCCGCTCCACGCGACCGGTGGCCACCGTCCCCCGTCCGGTGATCGTGAACACGTCCTCCACCGGCATCAGGAACGGCTTGTCCACCTCCCGCTGGGGCTCCGGAATGTACTCGTCCAGCGCGTCCAAAAGCTCCCAGATCTTGTCCACCCACGCGTTCTCCCCGCGCTTGGTGTTGGGGTTCTCGTGCAGCGCCTCCAGCGCCTTCAGCGCCGAGCCCCGGATCACCGGCACCTCGTCCCCGGGAAACTCGTACTGGTTCAGCAGGTCCCGAACCTCCATCTCCACCAGCTCGAGGAGTTCCTCGTCGTCCACCATGTCCACCTTGTTCATGAAGACGACGATGTAGGGCACCCCCACCTGACGCGCCAGCAGAATGTGCTCCCGGGTCTGCGGCATCGGACCGTCCGCCGCGCTGACCACCAGGATCGCCCCGTCCATCTGCGCCGCCCCGGTGATCATGTTCTTCACGTAGTCCGCGTGCCCCGGGCAGTCCACGTGGCTGTAGTGCCGCTTCGCCGTCTCGTACTCCACGTGCGCGGTGTTGATCGTGATCCCCCGCGCCTTCTCCTCCGGCGCCTTGTCAATCTGGTCGTAGTCCGCAATCTCGACGTTCGGGTTCTCCGCCGCCGCAGCAAACGTGATCGCCGCCGTCAGCGTCGTCTTCCCGTGGTCCACGTGCCCGATCGTCCCTACGTTCACGTGCGGCTTCGTGCGTTTGAATTCCTCTTTCGCCATGGTGCCATCACCCCTTCATGAGCTTCTCTTGGACTTGCTTGGGAACCTCGGCGTAGTGATCGAAGAACATCACGAACGAGGCCCTGCCTTGGGTCTTGGAGCGCAGGTCGGTGGCGTAGCCGAACATCTCGGCCAGGGGCACGAAGGCCCGCACCACCTGCGCGTTGCCGCGGGGCTCCATGCCGAGGATCTGGCCCCGGCGGGAGTTGAGGTCGCCGATGACGTCGCCGAGGTACTCCTCGGGAGTCACCACCTCGACCTTCATGATCGGCTCGAGGATCGCCGGCTGCCCCTTCTTGACCGCCTCCTTGATGGCCATCGAGCCGGCGATCTTGAAGGCCATCTCCGAGGAGTCAACCTCGTGGTAGGAGCCGTCGTAGAGGGTGACCTTGAGGTCGACGACCGGGAAGCCGATGAGCGGCCCGGACTGCATCGCCTCCTCGATGCCCTTTTGCACCGCGGGGATGAAGTCCTTGGGGATCACCCCGCCGACGATCGCGTTGACGAACTCGAAGCCACCGCCACGGGGCAGGGGCTCGGCCTTGATCTTGACGTGGCCGTACTGGCCGCGACCGCCGGTCTGACGGATGAACTTGCCCTCGGCGTCCACCGGGACGGTGATCGTCTCGCGGTAGGCGACCTGCGGCTTGCCGACGTTGGCCTCGACCTTAAACTCCCGCTTCAGGCGGTCGATGATGATCTCCAGGTGCAGCTCGCCCATCCCGGAGATGATCGTCTGGCCGCTCTCGGGATCGGTGTGCACCCGGAAGGTCGGGTCCTCCTCGGCCAGGCGCTGCAGCGCCACCGCGAGCTTCTCCTGATCGGCCTTGGACTTGGGCTCGATGGCAACGTCGATCACCGGCTCTGGGATGTCGATCGACTCCAGGATCACCGGGGGATCCTTTTCGCCAACCAGGGTGTCGCCGGTGATCGTGTCCTTGAGCCCCACCACCGCGCCGAGGTCGCCGGCCTGGAGCTCCTCGACCTCCTCCCGGTGGTTGGCGTGCATGCGCAGGAGGCGGCCGATGCGCTCCTTCTTGCCCTTGGTGGAGTTGAAGACGTAGGAGCCGGCGCGAATCGTGCCGGAGTAGACGCGAATGAAGGTCAGCCGGCCGACATAGGGGTCGGCCATGATCTTGAAGGCCAGCGCCGCCAGCATCCCCTCGGGATCCGGGCGCATCTCGACCTCGCGCCCGTCCGGCGTCGAGGCCTTGATCGGCGGCACGTCGAGGGGAGAGGGCAGGTAGTCGACGATCGCGTCCAAGAGGAGCTGCACGCCCTTGTTCTTGAGGGCCGAACCCAGAAAGACGGGGGTGATGTCCAGGGAGATGGTGCCCTTGCGGATCGCCGCCTTGATCTCGTCCTCACTGACCGCCTCGCCCTCGAGGTACTTCATCATGATCTCCTCGTCGAAGTCGGCGGCGGTCTCGATCAGCTTCTCGTGCCACTCCGCGGCCTGATCGCGGTAGTCCTCCGGGATCTCGATCTCGCGGATGTCGGTGCCCAGGTCGTTGCCGTAGGTGTAGGCCTTCATCCGCAGGAGGTCGATGATGCCGGAGAAGCTGTCCTCCTGGCCGATGGGGAGCTGCATCAGCACCGGTCGGGCGCCGACCCGCTCCTTCATCGAGTTGACCACCAGCCAGATGTCGGCGCCGGTCTTGTCCATCTTGTTGGCGAAGGCGATCCGGGGAACCCGGTACTTGTCCGCCTGGCGCCAGACCGTCTCCGACTGGGGCTCGACCCCCTGGCTGGCGTCGAAGACCACCACCGCGCCGTCGAGGACGCGCATCGAGCGCTCCACCTCGATGGTGAAGTCCACGTGACCGGGGGTGTCGATGATGTTGATGCGGTGTTCCTTCCAGAACGCCGTGGTCACCGCCGAGGTGATGGTGATCCCCCGCTCGCGCTCCTGCTCCATGAAGTCCATGGTGGCCGCGCCCTCATGGACCTCGCCGATCTTGTGGATCTTGCCGGTGTAGAACAGGATGCGCTCGGTGGTCGTGGTCTTGCCCGCGTCGATGTGGGCGGCGATCCCGATGTTGCGGGTCTTCTTCAGGTCGAACTTGGTGTAGTCGAAGGTCTTCTGCGCCATCGCTACCACCGGTAGTGCGCGTAGGCCCGGTTGGCTTCGGCCATGCGCTCGACTTCCTCGCGCTTTTTCACCGCGCCCCCCTTGCCCTCGGCGGCGTCGATGAGCTCGGCGGCGATGCGCTCGGCGGCCCGGCGCTCGGGACGGTTGTTCGCCGCCTGGACCAGCCAGCGCAGCGCCAGCGACTGCTGCCGGCGCGGGCTCACCTCGACCGGTACCTGGTAGTTGGAGCCGCCGACGCGACGGGAGCGGGTCTCCATACGCGGCTTGACGTTCTCCACGGCGGCCTTGAAGACCTTCAGGGGCTCCTGGCCAGTCTTCTCCTGGATGATGCGGCAAGCGTCGTAGAAGATCTTGGCGGCCAGGTTCTTCTTGCCGTCGCGCATGATGCGGTTGATGAACGCGGTCACGACGACATCGCCATAGACCAGGTCGGGGGGCAACTGACGAACTTCAGCTCTTCTTCTGCGTGCCATGGCTTACTCCTTCGGTCGCTTCGTGCCGTACTTCGAGCGGCTCTTCCTGCGGCCCTCGACCCCGGCGGCGTCGTACACGCCGCGCACGATGTGGTAGCGAACGCCCGGTAGGTCCTTGACACGGCCCCCGCGCACAAGCACCACCGAGTGCTCCTGAAGGTTGTGCCCCTCGCCAGGGATGTAGGCGGTCACCTCGTAGCCCGAGGTCAGCCGCACCTTGGCCACCTTCCGCAACGCCGAGTTCGGCTTCTTTGGGGTGACCGTGCGCACCACCGTGCACACCCCCCGGCGGAACGGGCTCCCCTTCAACGCCGGAACCTTCCCCTTCTTCGGTTTGACCTTGCGGCCGTTTCGCACCAGCTGGTTGATCGTCGGCAAAGCACCACTCCCTTCCTTCACATGCCCCGTCTTTCAAAGAGCCTTCGGGACAAAAGCCCAAGTCCCGATTTTAACCGCCTCCCACACGCCCGTAAAGGGCAGGAGGCGGCGGGGCCCAGGTCCAGGGTCCCCCTGGGCCAACCCAAGCCTTCAAAGTATAGGCCATCCAAAAGGCGCCCCGCAAGGGGTTGGCCCGTCGCCGGCTTTGAAACGCACCGCTTCATGAGGTAGACTAAGCGTTCGGTCAACGGGCCAGGAGGTGCTCCCATGAAAAAGGTCGTCATCGTCGGTCGTCCCAACGTCGGAAAGTCCAGCCTCTACAACCGCCTCATCGGGCGGCGCGACGCCGTGGTGGCGGACGAGGCCGGGGTCACCCGGGACGTCAAGGAGGGCGTCGTGGAGACCGACCTCGGCCGCTTCAAGCTGGTGGACACCGGCGGCGTCTGGTCCGGGGACAAGTGGGAGAAGACGATCCAGGAGAAGGTCGACCAGGCGCTCGAGGACGCGGACCTGGCCCTCTTTTTGGTGGACGGACGGGCGGAGCTCACCGAGGCCGACCACCGCGTCGCCGACTATCTGAGGAAGAAAGACCTCCCGGTCCTCCTGGTGGCCACCAAGGTCGACGACCCCAAACACGAGGCCTACCTCGGCGAGCTCTACGCGCTGGGCTTCGGCGACCCGCTCCCCACCTCGGCGGAGCACAACCGCGGCATCGGCGAGCTCAAGGAGGCGATCTGGGCGCGGCTCCCGGTCTACCAGGACGAAACCGAGAACGCGGTCGAGCCCCTGCGCCTTGCGATCATCGGCCGTCCCAACGCGGGAAAGTCCTCGCTTTTGAACGCGCTCCTGGGCGAGGAGCGGGTGATCGTCGCCGACGAGGCGGGGACCACCCGCGACGCGGTCGACGTGAGCTTCGACTTTGGCGGGCAGCGCTTCGTGCTGGTGGACACCGCGGGGATCCGCAAGCGTCCGGAGACCGCGGTCGAGTGGTTTGCGATCCAGCGGGCCAAGAACGTCATCCGCCACGCCGACGTGGTAGCCCTGGTCATCGACCCCTTCGAGGTCGGCGACCGCGAGCTGAAGCTGGCCAACGAGGCCCTGGACGCCGGGAAGCCGGTGATCCTGGTCATCACCAAGTGGGACCTGGTACCCAAGGAGGCGCGGCGGCGCGTGCGCCGTGCCCTCAAGGAACGGCTGGCCCACCTCGCGCACCTGCCGATGGTCTTCGTCTCCTCCAAGACCGGCGAGAACCTCACCAAGATCCTCGCCGAGGCCCAGCGCCTGCGCGAGGAGGTGCGCCGCCGCATCCCCACCTCCGAGCTCAACCGCTGGGTCCAGCTCTGGCTGACCCAGACCCGGGTGCCCAACTTCAAGGGCAAGCCGCTGAAGATCTTCTACGCCTTCCAGCCCGAGGGCACCCCGCCGACCTTCGTGCTCTTCGTCAACCATCCGGAGTTCGTGACCCGGGCCTTCGAAAACTTCATCAAAAACCGCATCCGCGAGGACCTGGGCTTTCGGGACGTGCCCTTCAAACTGGTTTGGAAGGGGCGCCGGGAAGAGGCTAAGGAAAAGAAGGTGCGCCGCCGCTAGGTGTCAACCCCCATTTGGGGGTCCCCATTTGGGGGCGGACGAGGCGAGACTGAGCGCGTGCGGCGCGCGGGCTTTACCCTCATCGAGCTGCTCGTCGTCCTCTTCGTGATCGGCGTTCTGGCCGCCGCGCTGCTTCCGGTCATGGCCAGCGCGCGCGCCCGCGCCCTGGACACCGCGGCGATGAAGTTCTTGCGCGAGGCGGCCCTGGCGGAGGTGGTCTACGCCCTCGATCACGGGCACTACACCGACGCGATCGACGCGCTGGAAGCCGTAGGGTTGACGAGGAACCCCGAGCTCGAGGTCCAAAGCCTCCCCCGCTCGGACGGCTTTTGCCTTTTCGCCAGGCACGCGCGCGGCCTGCGCTGGTTCGTGGTCTCCCAAAACGGCGGCCCCGTCCCCGCGGGCGCGACCCCGTCGCCGGAGGCCTGCCCCTAGTCCGGCAACAGGGCCCGCATCCCCTCCTCCGCCCCCATGCGCAACGACGCGTCGGCCAGGGGGGTCAGCGGCGTGGCCTCGGGGTTGATCTCGATCAGGTAGGCCCCCGCGTACTTGGCCACCCGGCCCAGGGAGGCGGCGGGCTCGACCACCGCCGAGGTACCGATGACGAGCGCCACGTCCGCCTGGGAAAACGCCGCGTGCGCGGTCTCGAAGGCCCCCGGCGGCAGCGGCTCGCCGAACCAGACCACGTCCGGCCGCATCAGCCCCCCGCAGCTAGGACAGGCAGGGGGAAGGGACTCGGGAGGCATCGGGGCGGTCTGCCCGCAACGGGTGCAGCGCATGCGGTGGATGCTCCCGTGGAGCTCGAGCACCCGCTCGGACCCCGCCTTCTGATGCAGCCCGTCGATGTTCTGGGTGACCAGCAGGAAGCCCAGGCCCTTGGCCGCTTCGAGCTCGGCCAGCTTGCGATGGGCCAGGTTGGGCTCGGCCTCGGCGATCTTCTTCCAGCGCCAGAGGTACCACCCCCAGACCCGCGCGGGATCCCGGAAAAACCCTTCCGGAGTTGCGAAGTCCTCGATGCGAACGTTCTCCCAAAGCCCGCCGGGGTCGCGAAAGGTGGGGATCCCCGAGGGCGCGCTCACCCCGGCCCCGGTCAGCACCGCAACCCGCTCGGCCTCCGAAAGCCGTTCCCTGGCCTCTTGGATGACGCCTTCCATCGTCTTTCATCGTAGACTTTCCAGCAGATGGAGACCTCGGCCCGGGAAAGCCTGCGCGAGCGCCTGCGCATTCCCATGTTCTTGCTGTTTTTGGTGGTGCTCACCGGCACCCTGGGGTACAAGCTTCTCTGGCGGGACCTGGGCGCGACCTGGCTGGACGCGATCTACATGGTCTTCATCACCGTCACCACGATCGGCTACACCGAGGTCTACCCGCTGGACACCCCTCTCGAGCGGATCTTCACCATGTACGTGGGCACCGCGGGCATCATGAGCCTCTTTTACGTCTTCACCGCCTACATGGACTACCTGGTCGAGGAAGGGGCGCTCGAACGTAGGCTAAGGATGATGAAAACGCGCATCAAAAAGCTGGAGCGGCACGTGATCGTGGTCGGCTACGGCCGCGTGGGGCGGCAGGCCACCGAGGCCCTGCGGGAAAACCACGTGCCCCACGTGGTCATCGAGAAAAACCCGGAGCGCGTCGCCCAGGCCGTGCAGACCGGGACGCTGGTGCTCGAGGGCGACGCCAGCGACGACGCGGTGCTGGAAGGCGCGAACCTCCCAAAAGCCCAGGGCCTGATCGTGGCCACGGGGTCCGACGCGGACAACCTCTTCATCGTGCTCACCGCGCGCGGGCTGAACCGCGAGCTCTTCATCGTCGCTCGGGCGGAGAACGAGGCGGTCATCCCCAAGATGCTCCGCGCCGGCGCCAACCGGGTCATTGACCCCTACGCGGTCGGCGGCCAGCGGCTGGCCAACCTGGTCATCCATCCGGCGGTGGTGGACTTCCTCGAAACGACCCTGCGCAAGGGCGGGGCCCCGCTCTCCATCGAGGACATCCTGGTCGAGCCGCATAGCGAGCTGGCCAACAAAAGCCTCGCCGAGCTCGACCTGCGAAGGCGCTTCGACGTCACCGTTCTGGCGGTGATCCGGGCCGGCGAACCGATCCTCAACCCTCCCGGGGAGTTCGTGCTCGAGCCCGGAGACCAGCTCATCGTGCTCGGCACCCGCGAGGCCCTGGGCCAGGTCGAGGCCCTCGCGCGGGCGAAAAAGGAGGTCTCGTGAAAACGCTCTTCACTCCGGAAGCGATGCGCGCCGTCGACGCCGAGGCGGTTCGCCTCGGCTACCCCAGCCTGCTCTTGATGGAGGCCGCGGGGCGGGCGGTCGCGGACGCCGCCCACCGGCTCGCCCCCGCCGCCCGCGTCGCGGTGCTCGCGGGCAAGGGCAACAACGGCGGCGACGGGTTCGCCGCCGCGCGCTGGCTCGAGCGCTTCGGCCACCCGGTCACGGTCTTCGCCGCCGAGGACCAGCGCGGCGACGCCGCGGTGATGCGCAAGGCGCTCGAGGTCCAGGGCACACCCGTGCTGCCCCTCTTCGAGGCCTTGGCCGGGTTCAGGGGGTTCGACCTCGTGGTGGACGCGCTCTTCGGCACCGGCCTGAGCCGCCCCCTCGAAGGCAGGTTCGCGGAGGTGGTGACGGCGGTCAACGCCAGCGGGCTTCCCGTGGTCGCGGTGGACCTACCCTCGGGCGTGCCCTACGACCCGCACGTCCAGGCCACGGTCACCGTGGCCCTCGCTGGCCTCAAAACCCCGCACCTCTTCTTCCCCTGGCGGGCCGCCTGCGGGAGGCTCGTCCTCGCCGACATCGGCATGCCGAAGGCGGCCTACGACGTCGCCACCAGCCTGCCGCGGGTGCCGGAGCCCGAGGATGCGCTCAGCCTGTTGCCCACCCGTCCGGGCAACGCCCACAAGGGTTCGGTTGGCCGCGTGCTGATCGCTGGGGGCTGGCCCACGTTCACCGGTGCCCCCGCCCTGGCCGCGCTCGGGGCCTACCGCGCCGGGGCCGGGCTGGTCACCGTCGCCTACCCCAACGACGCGAACCTCACCCTGCCCTTCGAAGCCGTGCGCCACCCGGTTGAGACCTGGGACGGGGCGACGCTGGAGGGCATCAAGGCCGAGGCCGTCGCGGTCGGCATGGGAGGCGGACCCGAAGGGCCCAAGGCGGCGATGCGCGTAAGCCGGCTCGGCCTGCCCACGGTGCTCGACGCCGACGCCCTTTGGGACGAAGTCGTTCGCACCTACGCCGACCTTGGCCTGCCCGCCGTGCTCACCCCCCACCCCGGCGAAGCCGCCCGATTGCTCGAAGCCCGCCCGCAAGACGTGGCCAGGGATCCCATCGAGGCCGCGAAAGCCCTCCACCACCGCTACAAGCTCACGGTGGTGCTCAAGGGCGGGCCTACGGTCGTCACCGGAAGCGAGGGAACGATCGTCAATCCCACCGGCAACCCGGCCATGGCCACCGGCGGCATGGGAGACGTTCTCGCCGGGGTCATCGCGGCTTTGCTTGCCGCAGGACGCGCGCCCTTCGAGGCTGCGTGGCTCGGCGTCTACCTTCACGGGCTGGCCGGCGACCTCCTGGGTAAAGTTGGGCTCCTCGCGTCCGACCTGGCCCACACCCTCCCCGAGGCAAGAACACGCCTTGAACAAGGCAAGGTCGAGCCTTTTTGGGAGCCCTGGCCGAGGAACGCCGCCCGCGACGTCGCCCCCCAATCGGTCAAAAACCCCGGGGGGTCGACGTAAGATGTGCTAAGCTGTAGGCCTAGGCCCCAAGGGCCTTGCTGGGCACACCTGTGATCCGGCGCGCTCTTTGACAGCTCGGGATGACATTCACATTCTCGATGCTCACGCTATTTTATGGGTTCCCAACGTTCCTTCTGGGATTTGAAACCACTACGAGCAATCGATCTCCATTTCGGAGATGTACGGTGTTCCCAACGTTCCTTCTGGGATTTGAAACGTGGCCAGCTCGGGGCCGATCGGGGTCACCTCGGCCTCGAGTTCCCAACGTTCCTTCTGGGATTTGAAACAACCTCCCCCGTTAGAGTAAGCGTGTCTCCCACGCTGTTCCCAACGTTCCTTCTGGGATTTGAAACGAGCAAACGCGTCGCGGGAGAACGATCCTGCAATGTTGTTCCCAACGTTCCTTCTGGGATTTGAAACTTCAGAGAAGGACTTGGAGGGGATACCGGGAAGCCGGTTGTTCCCAACGTTCCTTCTGGGATTTGAAACTCAGTAGCCCCGATGGCTAACTGCGCGTCCAATACCCGCCGGTTCCCAACGTTCCTTCTGGGATTTGAAACTTGTCTCAGGTCAAGGCGGTCGTCGCCGGCGCCGGCGGTTCCCAACGTTCCTTCTGGGATTTGAAACATGTTTTGAGCGCCAACGGGGTTTTGCGAATGAACTTGTTCCCAACGTTCCTTCTGGGATTTGAAACGCTTTCAGGTCTTTGCGCAAGCTCCCCACGTCCGCGGTTCCCAACGTTCCTTCTGGGATTTGAAACCGGCGAGTACGAGGCCGTATGAGACGGCGAAGAATAGAAGTTCCCAACGTTCCTTCTGGGATTTGAAACGCAAGGCATTACCAAGGCTTTACCAGACTTGCTCCGAAGTTCCCAACGTTCCTTCTGGGATTTGAAACCGTCTCCGAGGTCGAGCTTCGTCGGGTAGCCTTTCGCCAGGTTCCCAACGTTCCCTCTGGGATTTGAAACGCACGCCAGTTTGAAGGCAAGGTGATCTGATTTACGCATACGCAAAGCAGATAGGGCGGCCTTGCAGCCGCCCTATTCGGTTTTTTCGTTAAAGGCTCAAAGGTGCACCAAGCACGCGGCCAACCAAGCCAAGCTCACCAGACCGAACGCCAGGTAGAGCCCGCGCAAACGCGCGCCAACATAAGGGCGAGCATAGCTTAGGGCGAGGAGCAGAAAGAACCCGGCCAAGAGTCCCCGAGCCGGGTTCTTCTCTCGAAGCGCGAAGACACCCTCTAGCACGCCAGTAAGGACGAAGATCCAACCCAGGACGTGCTGCGCCCCTCGGGCGCGCGAGAACAGGCCGGGGTCGCGGCGAAGGGAAAGCGCGCCCCAGGCGGCTCCCGCGAAGACCATCGCGGTCAAGAAACAATCCATAACAAGATGCTACCCGTTAAGCGCTGCGGCGCTCCTCGATTTCGACGAGCTCCCCGTCGCGCAAGCGCAGCACCCGGTCGGCATGGCGCGCGATCTCCAGGTCATGGGTCACGAGGACCAAGCGCCTTTCCCCTTCGGCCAGGCGGAACAGGAGCTCGAGCACCTTGCCCCCGGTCCGGGTGTCCAGGTTCCCGGTGGGCTCGTCGGCGAACAGCACCAAAGGCTCGAGGACCAGCGCCCGCGCGATCGCCACCCGCTGCTGCTCCCCACCCGAGAGCTGGTTGGGGCGGTGGTTGGCGCGGTGCCCCAGCCCCACCGCCTCCAGCAGGGCGAGCGCCCGCTCCCGCCGCTCCGCGGCCGGTGCCCTGCGCAAGAGCAGGGGAAACATCACGTTCTCCAGCGCGGTGAGGGTGGGGAGCAGGTTGTAGTTTTGGAACACGAACCCCGCCGAGGCCAGGCGCACCCCGGCCCGGGCGTCCTCATCGAGCCGGGAGATCTCCTGCCCGGCCAGGAAGACGCGCCCCTCGGTGGGGAGGTCGAAGCCGGCCAAGAGGTTTAAGAGCGTGGTCTTCCCCGAGCCCGAGGGGCCGGTGATCGCGGTGGATCCTGGGGGGAAGTTGTAGGTGAACCCCTTCAAGGCCTCGACCCAGGCCTCGCCCTGACGGTAGCGCTTGATGAGGTTTTCGGCCCTGAGCACAGGCATCAGACCCTCCCCAACGCCTCGACCACCGGGATGCGGCTCGCCACCCGGGCGGGGATGGCCCCGGCGACCAGGCCCAGCGTGATGGCGATCATCAGCGAAAACAGCATCAGCCGCGGCGTCACCGCGCTCAACGCCAGCCCCACCGCGTCGGTGGTGTAGAGGTTGACCACGATCGAGCCGCCGTAGCCGGCGATCAGCCCCAAAACGCCCCCGGAAAGGGCGAGCAGCAAGGCCTCCAAAAGGACCAGGGAAAAGATGAAGCGGCGCTTGGCCCCGATCGCGCGCATCACCCCGAACTCGCGAATCCGCTCGTAGACCGACATCATCACCGTGTTCGCGACCAGGAGCCCGCCGACGATCAGGGCAATCAGGCTGATCCCGAAGCGGATCACGTCCCCGATGCGGATCGCGCGCTCGGCGTACTTGATCGCCTCGCTGGTGGTCTGGACCTCGACCCCCGGGATCAGGGCCTCGATGCGGCGGGCCACCTCGTCGACCTTGTGGCCCGGGCGCACGTAGATGAGCACCACCGAGTAGTTGCGGGTGTTCAGGACCGTTTGCATCGCCTTGAGCGGCACGAAGACGAAGGAGTCCACCAAGCCGCCCCCGGCGTCGAAGATCCCCACGATGGAAAGCTTGACGCTGCGGGAGAGCCGCAGCGTGTCGCCGAGCTCGAGCTTGTTGAGCTTGGCCTTTTGCAGGCCGACGACCGCGCCGTTCGGATGGGGATCGAGGCGCCCCTTGACCGGCTTGACGCTGGGGGCGAAGTCCTTCGGGGTAATGCCCTCGGGAAGGCCGTAGAAGAGGAAGGTCGTCGCCGGATCGAAGCCCGAGCCCCGCATCAGCACCACCGCCGGGAAAAAGCGCGCGATCCCCAGCTCGTCCTGATGCGCGGCCAGGATTTCGAGCACGCCGGGGTCGAGCTCGGGGTTGGGCACCCCGAAGGTCCCGGTCCCCTCGGCGACCAAGCGGATCTCCGGCCCGAACTTGGTCATCTCCGCGGCCAGGGCCTTGCGCAGCCCCTCCCCGAACGAGAGGAAGAGGACCATCGAGGCGGTGGCCACGGTCACCCCGAGCAGGGTGAGGATGCTGCGCACCGGCCGGGCGGTGAGGTTGCGAGCGATGAGGTGCAGGAGTTCCACGCCTCCAAACCTAGCACGCGTCGCGGTGAGAAAAGGGCCTCGAACGGCTATAATCCCCTCGATGACCACCGCGGAGATTCGCCAAAAGTTTCTCGACTTTTTCCGGGAAAAGGGCCACCTGGTCCTGCCCTCGTTCAGCCTGATTCCCGAAGACGACCCCAGCCTGCTCTTCACCAGCGCGGGCATGGCCCCGCTCAAGCCCTACTTCTTGGGGGCCAAGCCGGTCTTCCCGGGGCATGAGGGCGAACACCGCCGCGTGGCCACCTGTCAGGAGTGCCTGCGCGTGGGGGACATCGAGAACGTCGGGCGTACCGCGCGGCACAACACCTACTTCGAGATGCTCGGCAACTTCTCCTTCGGTGATTACTTCAAGAAAGAAGCCATCACCTGGGCCTGGGAGTTCTTGACCGACGAGCGCTGGCTGGGGCTCGACCCGGAGCGGCTCTGGGTCACCGTGTATCTGGACGACGACGAGGCCTACGCGATCTGGCGCGACGTGGTGGGGGTGCCCGAAGCGCGCATCCAGCGCTTTGGGGAAGACGAGAACTTCTGGCCGGCGAACGCGATCACCGAGGGGCCGAACGGCCCCTGCGGGCCCTCGAGCGAGATCTTCTACGACCGCGGCCCCGCGTTCGGCACCCCGGACGAGACCGGCCCCAACACCGGCTCTGGGGACCGCTTCGTGGAGATCTGGAACCTGGTCTTCACCCAGTTCAACCGCTCCGGACCCATCCCCGGAAAGGGCCTTCTTGAGCCCTTGCCGCAAAAGAACATCGACACCGGCATGGGGCTCTACCGCATCGCCGCGATCCTTCAAGACGTCGAGGACTTCTACAGCACCGACACCTTCAAGCCCCTCATCGATCAGGTCGCGGCCTGGTCGGGGGTCCCCTACGCCGGGGCGAGCTCGGTCAGCCACCGGGTCATCGCCGACCACATTCGCGCGGTGGTCGCTGCCCTCGCCGACGGCGCGGTCTTCTCCAACACCGGGCGGGGCTACGTGATCCGCCGCCTCTTGCGCCGGGCCTCGCGCCACGGCTACCTGCTCGGCTTGAAGGAGCCCTTCATGTACCGCCTGGCCCCGCTGGTCGCCGAGCTGCTCGGGGACACCTACCCGGAGATGCGGGAGAGCCTCCCCGCGATCGAGAAGGCGATCCGCGTCGAGGAAGAGCGCTTCCTCACCACCCTGGAGGCCGGGCTCAAGCGCCTGGAGGCGATCCTCGCCGAGCTCCCGGAGGGGGCGGTGCTCTCCGGGGAGGAGGCCTTCAAGCTCTACGACACCTACGGCTTCCCCTTCGACCTCACGCTGGAGATCGCCGCCGAACGGGGCATCCGGGTCGATGAGGAGGGCTTCAAGCGGGCGATGGAGGCCCAGCAGCGCCGGGCCCGGGAGGCCGCGGCCTTCAGCGACGAGATCTTTGCCAAGACCGCCGAGGCCCTGGACGAGCTGCTCGAGCGCCACGGGCTGCCCGAGTTCACCGGCTACGTCACCCTCGAGGACGAGGGCAAGGTGCTGCTCATCCTCCAGGGAGAGGAGGCGATCCAGGCCCTCCAGGCCGGAGAAAAGGCCAAGGTGGTCCTCTCCAAGACCCCCTTCTACGCCGAGGGAGGCGGCCAGATCGGGGACTTCGGGGTGCTCGAGTGGCCCGGCGGCCGGGCACGGGTGGAGACCACCACCAAGAGCCCCCAGGGCATCCACCTGCACCACGTCGAGGTCGAGGAAGGGGTGCTCGCCGTCGGCCAGCGGGTGCGGGCCAAGGTGGACCCGCGCCGGCGCGAAACCGAGCGCCATCACACCGCCACCCACCTGCTCCATGCGGCGCTGCGGGCGGTGCTCGGACCCCACGCGCGCCAGGCGGGCAGCCTGGTGGCTCCGGACCGGCTGCGCTTCGACTTCACCCACCCCGAGCCCCTGACCCGGGAGGAGATCGAGAAGATCGAGCTCTTGGTCAACCGCTGGATCCAGGCCGACTTCCCGGTCTCCTGGGAGCTGATGCCCCTGGAGGAAGCGAAGAAGGCCGGCGCGATGGCGCTCTTTGGGGAGAAGTACGGGGACGTGGTGCGCGTGGTCCGAGTCGAGGGGCCGGCCCCCAGCGCGGGGATCGTGGCCGGCGAGGTGCGCTCTCTGGAGCTCTGCGGCGGCTGCCACGTGCGCCGCACCGGGGAGATCGGCTACTTCGTGATCAAGAGCGAGGAGGGCGTCTCCGCCGGGGTGCGACGCATCGAGGCCCTCGCCGGCGAGGCCGCGGTGCGGTTTGCCCGGGGGCTCTACCACCGCGTCCTGGACCTCGCCGCCCGCCTCGGGGCGCCGGCGGAGGCGATCGAGGCCCGGGTGGAGAAGCTCGAGGAGGAGCTCAAGGCCAAAGCCCGCGAGATCGAGCGCCTCAAGCAGGCCCTGGCCCAGGCTCAGCTCGGCGGGCCCGGCGAGGTCGCCCCGAAGACCGCCGGTGAATGGCGCTACGTCGCCACCGAGCTCAAGGGGCTGGACATGGCCGGGCTGCGTCAGGCCGCCGACGCCCTGATGCAAAAGACCGACGCCGACCTGGTCGCGGTGGGCAACGAGGGCCTTTTGGTCCTCAAGGTGCACCCGAGGGCCCAGGAGAAGGGCCTGCACGCGGGCACGCTGATGCGGGCGCTGGCCGAAAAAAGCGGCGGTCGCGGCGGGGGCAAGGCGGCGCTGGCCCAGGGCGGCGGGTTCGACCTAGAAAAAGCGTTCCGAGCGCTCGCCGAGGAACTCGCGGGTTAGCCAGGCCTCCATCGCCTGGCGCATCCGGGCGGCGGGCCAGGCGAAGGGGCGCTGGCAGGGGGTCTTGAACCAGCGGGGGGCGAACTCGAAGCCCCCCGCGTTGCTTTCCGCAAGCCGCTTCAGGACGCGCTTGGCCTCGCCCGCCTCCAAGAACCCACCGGGCCCGCGAACGCAGCGCAGCGCTCCCCGCTTGAAGTAGAGGGTAAACGGGCCGCCCCAGCGCAGGCCGAAGACCTCGAGCATCCCGGTCTTATCGGCCACGATCAGGAGCAGGTCGAGGAAGGGCATGTCCCTGAGCGACCCGCTGAGCACGATCTCAGTGTAGGTCACGCCACGCGCCGGACCGGTTCAGATTGGTAGGATGCCTGGCGTGAAGCTTGCGGGGCTCGACGTGGGTGAGGCGCGCATCGGCCTCGCGGTCGCGGAGACCGGCCGTCCCTTCGCCTTCGGCCGGGGGCACCTCCGTGCCGACGACTGGCCCGCGCTGCTCGAGTTCTTACGCCGCGAGGGGGTCGAGCGGGTGGTCCTCGGTCTGCCGCTGCGGACCACCGGCGAGGAGGGGCCGGAGGCCCGACGGGTGCGCCAGCTGGGGGCGCGGCTTAAGGCCCAGGGCTTCGAGGTGGCCTACGAGGACGAACGCTTTTCGACCCGCCTCGCCGCCGAGCGCCTGCGCCACCTCCCCAAGAAGAAGCGACGCGAGAAGGGCCGGGTCGACGAAGCGAGCGCGGTGCTGATCCTCGAGTCCTACCTGGAGCGGACGCGTGGCGCTTGAGGGACTCCCCTACCCGGTGCGCCCGGCGCTGCCCCCACCCCGGCCGCGCCGAAGGCGCTGGCCAAAGCTTTGGCTCCTCGTCTTCAGCGGTCTCGTCCTGGCCCTGATCGCGGGGTTCGCCTGGCAGCGCCTCGCCGGCCCCACCGGTCAGGTAGCGATCGTCACCATCGAGAAGGGCCTAAGCGCCCGCGAGGTGGGCGCGCGCTTAGAAGAAAAAGGGGTCATCCGGTTCGCGCCGCTCTTCGCCCTTTTGGCCCGGCTCACCGGCGACGCCCAAAAGCTCAAGAGCGGCACCTTCCGCGTCGAAGGCAAGGGGACCCTGATGGTGATCAAGGCCCTGACCGAGGCCCGGCCGGTGACCGTGCGCCTGACCTTTCCCGAGGGCTGGCGGGCCAAGGATGACGCCCGTCGCCTCAGCGCCCACGGCTTCGACGGCGAGGGCTTTTTGGCGCTGGCGCTGAACCCGCCGGAAGCCCTCAAGCCACCCTACGACGAGGGCCCGACCCTCGAGGGCTACCTCTTCCCCGACACCTACACGATGCCCCTCGACGCCACCGCCGAGGACTGGATCCGGGTGATGCTGGCGCGCTTCGACCGCGAGGTTACCCCCGAGCGCACCCGGATCCTCTCGGTGCTCGGCCTCTCGGTTCACGGCTGGGTCACCCTGGCCTCGATCGTGCAGGCAGAGGCCGGGAACGAGGCGGAGATGCCCTGGATCGCCGGGGTCTTTTTGAACCGCCTGGAGATCGGGATGCCGCTGCAGTCCGACCCCACGGTGGCCTACGCGCTGGATAAGGACATGGACGAGCTCGACCGGCGGGCCGGGGACTTCGCGGTGGACTCCCCCTACAACACCTACCGTTACGCAGGCCTACCCCCCGGGCCGATCAACAACCCCGGTGCGGCCGCGCTCGAGGCGGTGCTCCACGCAAAGCGCCTCTCCCCGCGCAACAAGCCCTACCTCTACTTCTTCCACGCCCGGGGCCGGCTCTACCTCAACGAGACCTTCGCCGGCCACCTCAGGGACCTCAACCGCTACCGCTACGGTCCCTGAAGAGGACCGGGTTTCCCGCGGGATCGGCGAAGAGGGCGAGCTTCCCCCAACCGGTCGACCGGGTCCAAAGGGGCGTCTGGCCCAGGTCGGAAAGCCGCGCGACCTCGGCCCGGGCGTCCTCGGTGTCGAGGACCAAGACCCCCCGCCGCTCCTCGCCGGGCAGAAAGGAGAGCAACACCCCGAGCCCTTCCTCGGTCCCGAGCTCGGCCCAGTCCGAGGCCTCGTCGTAGAACACCAGCGGCAGGTCCAGTCGCTCGGCGTACCAGTCGCTCGAGTCCACCAGATCCACGACCCCGTAGAGCACGCCCACGATGCGCGCGGTGCCCCGAACGCGGGCGCTGATGGGTGGATGGCGGCGGTGCAGGTTGCCCTCGAGGTCGTAAAAGACCCGGGGCTCCCCCGGCCAGAGCAGCTCGGCCCCCACCCCCTCCGCCACCGGCTCGACGAGAAGGGCCTGCCCCAGGCGGTCGAAGAACGGCCCCTCGCCGGCGAACCCCAGCCCGCGGTAGAACGCCGCCAGGGCCCCCCTCGGCCCTCCCGTGATCCGAACCCCAAACGGTCGCACCGGGCTATATCCTAATAGAGAACAAGGAGGCCCCAATGCAGCCACAGACCGAAGCCGTGATCAAGTACCACGGGATCCCGTCCCCCAACCTCGAGCCCTTCGCCGAGGGGTTGAAGGCCGTCTTCCTGGCCAATGGCTACCGCTTCGATCCCGAGGCCGAGGCGCCCCGCCTGGTCCTCAACTTCATCCGCCCCGAGGCCCCGAAACCCTACCGGCGCCGCGCCAAGGGGACCTTCGTGGTCAGCGTCATGGAGCTGCCCGAGATGCCAAAGGAGCCGATCAAAGCCCTCTACCCCTACCTGGTGCGGGCGCTCTCCAACATGATGATCGCCTACACCCCCGGCGAGGGGGCGCACTTCCTCACCCTCGAGCTCGGCCACTACATGGAGCCCGAGGGGGACAACTTTTATGAACGGGTCTACGCGCGCATCAACCCCATCGCCTGCAGCGTCCTGGTCATCGACAACATCTTCGAGCCCACCCTGGAGCCCGAGCTCTGGCAGGGCGACGACCAGACCGAGGCCCTCTACCGGGCCGGGAAGAAGCTCGCCGAGTGGGACCTGCTGCCCGCCCCCTTCCCCATCGAGACCATCCTCCCCCCCGAGGACCTGCGCCACGTGAAGCGGCTCTACGGCATCGGGGGGCTCTCCTACGGCAACCTCTCGGCGCGAAAGGACCGGACGCGCTTTTGGATGAGCGCCTCCGGGGTGGACAAGTCCAACCTCAAGGAGATCGGCCGCGACGTCCTGATGGTCAAGGACTACGACCCGGAAAAGAACGCGATCGTCCTGCAAGTGCCCCCCAACGTCACCCCCAGGCGGGTCAGCGTGGACGCGATCGAGCACTGGATGATCTACCGCGAGCACCCCGAGGTGGGGGCGATCATCCACGTCCACGCCTGGATGGAGGGCGTGCCCTCGACGCCCTTCAACTACCCCTGCGGCACCTACCAGCTGGCGGAGGCGGTGGCGGAGAAGATCCGCGAGGCCCCGGACCCCAGCCGGGCCGTGGTGGGCCTGAAAAACCACGGCCTGACGATCACCGGCCGATCGATCGACGACATCCTCGAGCGCATCGACGGCAAGCTCATCCCCCAGGTCCCGATGAGCTAGGGGGATGAAGGCCCTCGTCTATCACCCCAACCTGCCCCGCTTCCTCGCGGCCCGAGCTCTAGGAAGGCGGTTTCCCACCGCCCTCGTCCCCCTGCGCCTGGCGCCCGCGCCCCTGGTGGACCCCCCGCCGGGGTTCGTGATGGCCCGGGTTCGCCTCTCGGGGGTCTGTGGCTCGGACCTGGCCCTTCTCTTCGGCAAGAGTTCCCCTTCCCTGGCGCCCTTTTTCTCCTTTCCCGCGGTCCTCGGTCACGAGATCCTGGCCGAGTACGGCGGCACCCGGGTCGCGGTCAACCCCTTGCTCACCTGCAGGGACCGCGGCTTCGACCCCTGTCCCGCCTGCCAGCGGGGCGAGGAGCCCCTGTGCGAGAACCTTGCTGCCGGCCGCCTGGCCCCGGGCATGCTCGGCTACCACCGCGAGCTCCCCGGGGGCTGGGGCCCCCAGGTCTGGGCCCGGCCGGAGCGCTTGGTGCCCATCCCCGACGCGGTTCCCGACGCCCGGGCGGTGCTCGCCGAACCCCTCGCGGTCGTCCTCCGGGGGCTCAGGAAGGCCTTCTTCCAGGATCGCTGGCGCTGGCCCGACCCGGTCCTGATCATCGGCGCAGGGACCCTCGGCCTGCTCACCCTGGCGGCGATGCGTGCCCTGGGGCACGACGGGCGCATCGCGGTGCTGGCCCGGCGCGACCTCCAGGCCGAGCTGGCCGAGAAGCTCGGAGCCAGCGCGGTCTACCGCAACCGGGACGAGGCGCTACGGGGCACCCGCGCGCGGGCCTTCAAACCGCCGATCGGACCCCTCGTCTGGCGCGGCGGCTACCCGGCGGTGGTGGACGCCGCGGGCAGCCAGAGCAGCCTTAACGACGCCGTCTGGAGCACGGACGAAGGCGGCAAGGTCTTGCTCCTCGGCGCGGCGGGCGAGCTGCGGCACGACTTTTCGCCGCACTGGTTCGGCGAGCTCAGCATGGTCGGCAGCTACACCTACAGCCCCTGGGAGTTCAAGGAGGCGGTGCGGCTCCTCTTAGCCCTCGAAGGGGCCGAGGCGATGGTCAGCCCCCCCTACCCCCTCGAGGCCTGGCGGCAGGCGATCGGCGCCGCCCGGACGAAGGCCTACGTCAAGGTGGTCTTCTCGCCAAGGGCCACGCTTTCCGAGCGGCTTCGAGCCTTCACCGAACAGCCGATCTCCGTCCCGTTGACCCTCCCCATCGAGTAGCGGGCGGGGGCTAGGCCCCCGCCGTGCTCGCCGCGGCCTCGCGGCCCCGCAGCCAGAGCTGCCAGAGGAAGACCACGCCCACGATCAAGAGCCCGAGCAGGTCGAAGGTCAGGTTGTGGGTCAAGAGCAGGTAGCCGGCGACCATCATCGCCAGGCGGGCAGCCCAGCCCAAGAGCCCGCGCATGTAGGTCAGGAAGTAGCCCTGGTTGCCGATGACGAAGGCCGCCATCCCCACGAACCCGGTGAGCACGACCAGGAGGCCGGAGAGGAAGGGAGGCAGGCTGACCATCGTCTGGAAGAAGTGCACCGGCTTGTCCAACTCAAGCAAGAGGAGCTGCGGGTAGAAGATGAAGACGTAGGGCAAGAGCGCGGTGCGCATGTCGTAGGCGAAGCCCTGGAAGCCGGTCTTCACCGGATCGGCGCGGGCGATCGCCGCCGCGGCGTAGGCCGCAAGTCCCACCGGCGGGGTGTCGTCGGCGAGGATGCCGAAGTAGAAGACGAAGAGGTGAATGGCGACGAGGGGCACGTCGAGGCCGTGGCTCTGGGCGATGTACTCCAGCACCGGCGCGACCAGCGCGGCCATCACGATGTAGTTCGCGGTCGTGGGCAGACCCAGCCCCAGGAGCAACGAGGCCAACATCGTGACCAGCAAGGCCACCAGGAGGTTGCCGCCGGAGATCGCCTCGACGATCTGGGTCAGGCCGTAGCCGACGTTGGTGATCGCCACCATGCCCACGATGATGCCCGCGGCGGCGGTGGCCACGGCGATCGTGCTCATGTTGCGCCCGGCGGACTCGAGCCCGGCCAGCACGTCGATGAAGAAGGCCTTGAGGACCTCCCCCAGCCGGACCCCCAGGCGCTTTTGAAACACGCCCACGTAGAGCACCCCGACGAAGAGCGCGAGCAGGGAGCTGTACATCACGTCGAGGTGCTCGAAGTCGATGAACACCCCCTTGGAGAGCTCGAGCTGAGTGTGCTGCAACCCGGGCACCCCGAAGAGGTAGAGGAACGCGGTGGCGAAGAAGACCAGCGTCGCCGCCACAAGGAGCTGAAGGCGGTTCTTGAAGGCGAACTGGAAGAACATCAGGGCCATCATCAAGAACATCGCGTTCAACGCCGAGCGCGACGGCGTGTGCTGCAACACCACCAGCTCATAGAGGAGCCAGACGATGGGCATCAGGTAGTGCAAACCGGAAAGAAGGGTGTCCTTGAAGGGCGGCAGCTCGCTCTTGGGCAGGCCCTTGAGCCCCAGCTTGATGGCTTCGAGGTGGACCACCAAGAAGAGCCCGAAATAGGTCAGCACCGCCGGCAGCAGGGCGTAGATGATCAACTTCGAATAGGCGATCTGCAAGAAGTCGGCCATGATGAAGGCCGCGGCCCCCATCACCGGCGGCATGAGCTGACCGTTCACCGAGGACGCCACCTCGGTGGCCCCGGCCTTCTCCGGGGGGTACCCGACCCGCTTCATCAGCGGAATCGTAAAGGTGCCGGTGGTCACCACGTTGGCGATCGACGAACCGGAGATGATGCCGGTGAGCATCGACGCAATCACCGCGGCCTTGGCCGGGCCCCCGCGAAACGAGCCCAGCCCGGCGTAGGCCAGATCCACCAGGTACTTGCCGGCCCCTGCCTTGTCGAGCAGGGCACCGAAGAGCACGAAGAGGTAGACGAAGGTCGCGGAGACCCCGAGCGGCACACCCCAAAAGCCCTGATCGGTGAGGTAGAGCTGCTGGATGATGTTGTCCCAGGTGGCGCCGTTGTGCAGGTAGAGGACGTCGGGAAGCTCGATCTTGATGATGCCCGCGGGGCCGGTGGCGGCGTAGAGGATCATCAACCAGGCGATCGCAACCAGCGCCGGCCCCACCACGCGCAACCCGGCGATGGTGAGCACGAAGAGGGTCAGGGTGCCCAGCACCAGGTCGCGGGTTGTCGGCACCCCGCCTTGGTAGACGATGATCTGCTCCAAAAACACCGGGATCGCCAGGGTGCCGAGCAGGCCGGCGATCAAGAGCGCCCAGTCGTACCAGGGGATGTAGCGCTCCGGTCCCTTGGGGGACGTGCGGCGGGTGAGCACCACGCCGAGGGCGATGGCCACGGCCAGGAAAAGCACCAGCGTGAGGCTGACGTCGTAGCCGGCGAAGTGAACGACCCCAAGGTTGAGCTGCTTGCCGACCCCCCAGTAGGCGGCGTAGGCCACGCCGATCAAAAACAGCCAGACGTCCCGCCGGGCATTCTTCGAAGGATAGGCGAGAAAGGCGATGGCGAAGGCAAAGGCCAGGTGTACCGCGCGAAGCACCAGGGGGTCGATCTTGCCGATCCAGGAGGCATAGAGCTGGAAGAGGGACCAGACGACCGCGACCAGAAAGATCAGCCGCTTTTGCCAGGGCCGCGGGTTACGCGCCCCGTACTCTACCTCCTCCATCAGCTTCTCGGCGTCGATATCCGGGACGTTCGTGGGCTTCATATCCTCGGGCATGGATCCTCCTATTCGGGACGCCTCAAAAAATCCACCCCATTTTAAACAAAGGGCACGGGGGCCAGAAGGCCCCCGTGCGCGCCTGGCACTGCGTTTACTCGGGCTGGGCGATGGCCGGGATCTCGATCCCGAGCTCCTTGTAGAGCTTCGCCGCGCCCGGGTGGAGCGGGATGGTCATCCCGTCCAGGGCCTTCTTCACGTCGAAGAAGGTCGAGAGCGAGGGGTGGATCTTCTTGAACTCGTCGACCTTGTCCACGAAGAGGAGCTTGGCGATCTTGTAGACCGCGTCCGCGGGCAGGTCCTTGTGCACGATGAAGGTCGCCTTCACGCCCACGGTGGGGACGGAGACGTCCTGGCCCTTGTAGCTGTTGGCGGGGATGATGACCTGGGTGTAGTAGGGGTACTTGTCGATCAGCTTCCGGATGACCTCGAGGGGGAGGGGCACGAAGTAGGCATCAGCGATCTCGGTGGCCTGCTGCATCGCCGCCGAGCCCAGACCCGCGACGTAGAAGAGGGCGTCGATCTTGCCGTCCTGCAGGAGCTCGACCGCCTGGCCGGCCTTGCCATGCACCGCCTGGGCGAGGTCGTCGAAGCTCATGCCCGCGGCCTCGAAGATCCGCTTCGTGGTCTGCTCCACGCCGGAGCCGATGTCGCCGACGTAGACCTTCTTGCCCTTGAGGTCATAGATCGACTTGATCCCCGAGCCGGGGCGGGCGAGGATGTGGGTGAACTCCGGGTAGAGCGCGGCGACGCCGCGGATGCTCTTCACCGGACGGCCCTTGAAGGTCTCGGTCAGGCCGTTGTAAGCGAAGTAGATCACGTCGTTCTGGGCCAGGGCCGCCTGGAGCTGCCCCTGATCGATCGCCTTGACGTTGAAGGCCGAGCCACCGGTGGAACGCGCGTTGGCCCGGATGCCCTCCTTGGACAGGTAGGTGTTGATCATCTTGGCGATGCCGGAGGCCACCGGGTAGTAGACACCGGTCACCGAGCCGGAGCCGATCGTGATGAACACCTTCTCCGCCATGGCGCCGCTCGCCAGGGCGAGGGCAAAGAGCGCTGCCAACAACCACTTGCCTTTCTTCATACAACCACCTCCTAGAGGTTTCTTTCCAGAGATGACGATACCCTTCGCGGTTTGTTTTTGTCAAGTTGGTTAAGCCAAAGGCGCATATTGACGCTGCCCCGAGCCCCCGCTAGGATAGGGGGCGGCACACCGCGGGGCGGTGTAGCTCAGCTGGTTAGAGCACGCGACTCATAATCGCGGAGTCGGCGGTTCGAGTCCGCCCACCGCCACCAGGACGGCCCCTTTTCGGGGGCCGGTTTTGCTTGTATGTTGATGGCCGTGCGTTTTCTCCTGCTCCAGGCCCGCAATCCGGGCGACCCCATCCGCCTTGAGGAACCCCGCCAGTTCGCGGCCCGGATGGGGGTTCCCGCGTCCGCGATCGTCCCCTTCGACCTGCTCGAGCGGGCCCCGAACTGGGCGGACCTCTCGGGGGTTTCCGCACTGCTCATCGGCGGCTCGGGGGAATACGACGTCTCCAAGGGCAACCTCCCCCATCTCCGAGAAACCCTTGGCTTCCTCGCCGAGGTCGTTGCCCGAAGCTTTCCCACCTTCGCCTCCTGCTTTGGCTTCCACCTCCTGGTCGCCGCGCTCGGGGGCGAGGTCATCCGCGACGAGGCCAACGCCGAGGTTGGGGCGGCCTGGGTCTGCTTGACCGAGGAAGGCAAGGTGGATCCGCTCTTTGGCCGGCTCCCGCCCTGCTTTTGGGTGCAAGCCGGGCACAAGGACCGGGCCCGCCGCCTGCCCGAAGGGGTAATCCACCTCGCCTTCTCCGAACGCGCCCCCTACCAGGCCTTCCGGGTTCCGGAAAAACCGATCTGGGCCACCCAGTTCCACCCCGAGCTGACCGAAGAGGACACCTTCGAGCGCTTTCGCCGCTACGCCCACGTTTACACCCCGGGGCTAAGCGAAGAGGCGATCCGGGCCCGGCTGCGCCCGAGCCCGGAGGCCAGCCAGCTGCTGCGCTGGTTCGTGGAGCTTCTCGAGGATTAGAGGGCGCCGGCGCGCATCGCCTCGCGAAACGCCGCGGCGGTCTCGGCGAGGCCTTCCTCGAAGGGCAGGCTTACCCGCCAGCCCTCGGCCATGAGCTTGGTCGGGTCGAGGACGCTGACCTCGAGGTCCCCCGGTCGCGGCGGGGCGAAGCGCACCTCTGGCTCCACCCCCAGGGCAGCGGCCAGGGTGCGCAGCACCTCCTCGGTGGTGTGGCCCTCCCCGGTGCCCACGTTGTAGACGCCGGTCAACCCCTTCTTGAGGGCCAGCTGGTGCGCCGCCACCACGTCCTGGACGTGGACGTAGTCGCGAACACCGCCGGGGTCCCCGGGTTCCTGCCGGGCGAAGAGGACCACCGGCTCCCCCTTCAAGAGCCGGGTCGCGAAGATCGCCACCACCCCAGCCTCGCCATGGGGGTTTTGCCGCGGGCCGTAGACGTTGCCGTAGCGCAGCGCGGTGTAGGCCAGACCATGGTTTTGCCGGTAGGCCTCGAGGTAGAACTCGAACCCCGCCTTGCTCGCGGCGTAGGGGCTTTTGGGCCGGGCCGGCCAGGCTTCGCTGGCCCGCTGTCCCTCCGGCACCTCGCCGTAGATCGCCCCCCCGGTGGAGGCGAAGATCAGGTGCGAAACCCCTACCTCCCGGGCCGCCTCGAGGACGTTGAGCCCGCCGATGACGTTGACCTCGGCGTCGTAGAGGGGCCGGCTCACCGAGACCGAGACCGAGGCCTGAGCGGCCTGGTGGGAGACCACCTCCGGCCTGAAGTCCTCGAAGGCCTGGACGACTGCGTTCCGGTCCCGGATGTCGAGGGGAATGAAGGCCGCCCCCTCGGGCACGTTGACCTCGCGCCCGGTCGAGAGGTCGTCGAGGATCAAGACCTCGTAGCCGTCCTTTAAAAGGGCCTCCGCGATGTGACTGCCAATGAACCCGGCACCGCCGGTGACGATCGCGCGCATGCCGGCATTGTACGCGCTCAGGGACCGGTCCCCCCTTCAGCCTTGACCCGCGTCGCCCACCAAGAGCACCCAAAGCACGCCCGGACCGTGGACCCCCTTGACCATGATCTGGCCGATGTCCGCGGACTTGCTCGGGCCCGAGTGCAACCCGATCGCGGCCTCACCCGAGGCCTTGACGGCGCGAAGGGCCTCGTGCAACGTGGGAAAGAGCCGGCCGGCCTCAAGCACGACGACGTGGGTCGGGGCGAGCAGCTGCCCCCGCCGCCCCTCGCTGGCGGGAAGCAACAGCGTCCCGGTCTCGGCAGCCCCGGCGAGGGCCAGCGAGACCGCGGCCTCGGCGGCCTCGGGCGCGGCGCCGCCCGCGCACCCCAGGGCTTCGGGCAGGAGGGGGCTGCACCAGACGCGTGGGTGATCCGCGAGGCGCTCGGCGAGCCAGGCCCGCGCCTCGGCCAGATTCCCGACCTCGATCAGCTGGGCCCCGGCGGCCGAAAGGCGCTGCGCGAAGCGCTCGAGGGGATCGGCGACCTCACCGACGGGCGGCTCGGGCAACCGGGCTTCGGCAACCCCATGCAGGGCCCGGCGAACCCGGGCCAGGATGCGATCCTTAGCGCTCATCCTTGATCTCCTCCCAGCGCTGGTGGAAGGGCTTGGGGCTTGGCTTGAGCCCTGCCCTGAGGCGGGTCCAGGCCCGCACGACGGGGAGGACCTCGTTGTCCAGCACCTTGGGGGTCGCCCGCAAGACCCGGGAGGCCAGGCGGTAGAGCGCGGGCCGGGTCATCACCTCCGCGTAGCTGCGAACAAGACCCCGCTCGTAGGACGGGCTGAGGCCCGAAAGGTCCGCCTCCCTGCGCCAGTGGAGCAAGAGCTCGGTGATCGGGATCTGCACCGGGCAGGCTTCGACGCAGGCCCCGCAGAGGGTGCTCGCGAAGGGCAGCGGTTGGGCCTCCTCGAGCCCCAAGAGCACCGGGCTGAGGATCTCCCCGATGGGACCCGAGTAGACGAAGCCGTAGGGATGGCCACCGGTCTGGCGGTAGACCGGGCAGGCATTCAGGCAGGCCCCGCAGCGGATGCAGCGAAGGACCCGGCGCGGCGCCTCCTCGGCCAGCGCCGCGCTCCGGCCGTTGTCCACGAAGACCACGTAGAGGGCCTCGGGGCCGTCGGGGTCGGCGGGCCGGGCGGGGCCGTCGATCAGGCTGACGAAGGTGCCGATCGGCTGCCCGGTCGCGGCCCGGGCCACGAGCTGCAAGAAGATCGCGAGGTCCGCGTGGCGGGGCAGGAGCTTCTCGATGCCGACGAAGGCCACGTGCACCCGGGGGAGGCTGGTGGTGAGGCGGATGTTGCCCTCGTTCTCGACCAGCGCCAGGGTGCCGGTCTCCGCGACCAGGAAGTTGGCGCCCGAGATTCCGAGCTCGGCGGTCAGGAACTTCTCCCGCAGAAAACGCCGGGCGGCGGCGGCGAGGGCCTCCGGGGAGGCGTCGAGGGGGGTGCCGAGGCGCTGGTGGAAGAGCGCGCGGATCGCCGCGAGGTCCTTGTGAATCGCCGGGCCCACGATGTGCGAGGGGGGTTCGTTCGCCAGCTGGATGATGAACTCCCCGAGGTCGGTCTCGTAGACCTCGACGCCCAGGGCCTCGAGCGCGGCGTTGACCCCGAGCTCTTCGCTGAGCATGCTCTTGGCCTTGACCGCGCGCCGCACCCCGTGGCGACGCACGATCGCCTCCAGGTGGCGGGCGGCGTCCTCCGGGCCCTCCGCCCAGAGCACCTGGACGCCGTTCTTCGAAAGCGCCTTCTCCGCGGCCTCGAGGTAGCGATCGAGGCGGCTCAGGACGTGATCCTTGACCGCCGCAGCATAGGTCCGCCAGGCCTCGATCGGCACCTCGGCGTAGGCCCGCTGGCGGGCGGCGTCGAAGTGCAGCGTGGCGCGGTAGACCGCCGCCCGGGTCTCCGGATGCTCACGGATGAGCCTGGCCGCGGCCCTGGGGTAGTCCTTAGGCCGCACTCCGGGCCTCCCACAGGAGCTCCGCGAGGTGACGGAAGGCGACGCGCGCTCCCCGCCGCGCCGCCCGGCCAGCGAGGTGCAAGAGGCAGCCCGCGTCGGTGGAGACGACCGCCTCCGGAGCCCCGGAAAGGGTGTTCAGCTTGCGGTCGGCCATGGCCACGCTGACCACCGGTAGCTTCACCGAGAAGACCCCGCCGAAGCCGCAGCACTCCCGGTCGGCCTCCCAGGGGACGAGCTCGGCCCCGGCGTTTTTCAAAAGGCGTTCGGGCTCCTCCCGGACCCCGAGCTCCCGCAGCGCGTGGCAGCCGTGATGGTAGGCCAGCCGCCGCCCCTTGAGGCCCGATCCCAGCGAGTCGACCCCGAGGACATGGACCAGGAACTGGCTGAGCTCGTAGGTGCGCTCGGCGAGGCGGGTGGCGCGGGTGCAGGCCGGGCCGTTGGCCGAAAAGAGCTCCGGGTAGTGCACCTTGATCATCGAGCCGCAGGAGCCGGAGGGAAGGACGACGTAGTCGTAGCCCTCGAGGACCGAGATGGTGTGCAGGGCCATCTTCCGGGCCTCCTCCCAATGACCGGCGTTGAAGGCCGGCTGCCCGCAGCAGGTCTGGCCCCGGGGAACGTCCACGTCCACACCCAGCGCCCTCAAGAGGCGCACCGTGGCCACCCCGGCCTCGGCGAAGAACTGGTCGAGCAAGCAGGTGGCGAACAACGCGACGCGCATGCCGGGTCCCTTCCTGCCCGCGATTATACGTGCGGCCGCGAACGCTGGCGCAGGGTCCGCAGGGTTTCGAATACGAAACCAAACGCCGGCCATGTGTTGACGAAACGTAACGTAGGGCGCTATATTCTGAGAGCAAGCGAAAGGAGGCGTGCGATGAAACGATTGATCGCGGTATCCTTGGCCCTTACCGTTTTTATTTTCGGCGGGGCGCTGGCCCAGCGGTTCGTGGTCGTCACCCATGGACAGGCCGCGGACCCCTTCTGGTCGGTGGTCAAGAACGGGGTGGACCTTGCCGCCAAGCAGGTCGGGGTCACCGTCGAATACCGTGCTCCGGAGACCTTCGACATGGTGCAGATGGGCCAGCTCATCGACGCTGCGGTGGCCTCAAAGCCCGACGGCCTGGTGGTGTCCATCCCCGACGCGGACGCCCTCGGCCCCCACATTCAGGCGGCGGTTCGAGCGGGCATCCCGGTAATCTCGATCAACTCCGGCGCTGACGTCTTCGAAAAGTTCGGCGTCTTGATGCACGTCGGTCAAGAGGAGTACATCGCTGGAAAGGGCGGCGGCGAAAAGATGCGCGCCATGGGCGTGAAAAAAGCGGTGTGCGTGAACCACGAGGTGGGCAACGTCGCGCTGGACCAACGCTGTCAGGGGTTCAAGGACGGGCTGGGCCCAGGGGCCAGCGTGGAGGTGCTCGCGGTCCCCACGGACTTTACCGAGGTGCGTAACGCGATCCTCGCGTACCTGCAAAAGCATCCCGACCTCGAGGGCATCCTCACCCTGGGTCCGGTGGGCGCCGAGCCGACGCTTCAGGCCCTGGAAACCTCGGGGAAGGTGGGCCAGCTGGTGTTTGGCACCTTCGATCTCTCGCCGGCGATTCTGCAGGCCTTGGTCGAGAAGAAGATGGCCTTCGCCATCGACCAGCAACAGTTCTTGCAGGGCTACCTGCCGGTCGTCTTCTTGGCCAACTACGTCCGCTACGGCCTGCTCCCCGCCAACAAGGTGGTGCTGACCGGGCCCGGCTTCGTCACCCCGGACAACGCCGCCCAGGTCATCGAGCTGTCCAAAAAAGGCATCCGCTAACCGCTTCCTAGGGGCGGGCCCGAGCCCGCCCCACCTCCCCAACGATGAACGCTCCAAGCGAACGCACCCTTAAGGTCTCCCCCCTCCGCAAGCTGATGGCCATGCCCGAGTTCGGCGCGCTGGCGGGGGTGGGGCTGGTCTTTGTCTTTTTCGCCCTGGCCGCGGGAAACCGCGGCTTTCTAACGCCCCAAGGCACCCTCAACTACCTGGAGGTCGCGGCGCAACTCGGGCTGCTTGCCGCGACGGTGAGCCTGCTGATGATCGCCGGCGAGTTTGACCTCTCGATCGGTTCGATGATCGGCGCAGCGGGCATGGCGCTGGCGATCCCGGTCGCGGTCTGGGGCTGGCCGATGTGGGCGGGCATCCTGCTGGCCTTTGCTTTTGCCGCTGCGTTCGGGTACCTCAACGGCTACCTGGTGGTGCGCACCGGCCTGCCTTCCTTTATCGTCACCCTGGCTTCGCTCTTCGTGCTGCGAGGGGCGACGCTGGGCTTCACCCGCTGGATCACCAGCCGCACCCGCGTCTCCGGGCTCCACGCCCACGCCCAGGGAGATCCCCTGGCCATCCTCTTTTCCGGCGAGCTCTTGGGGATTCCGATCTCCATCTGGTGGTGGGTGCTCCTCACCTTGCTCGCGAGCTACGTTCTCTTGCGCACGCCCTTTGGCAACTGGATTTTCGGAGCCGGCGGCGACCCCAAGGCCGCCCACGCGGTCGGCGTTCCGGTGGCCCGGGTCAAGATCACGCTCTTCATGGCCACCGCCTTGAGTGCGGCCCTTTTAGCGGTCATCCAGGTGCTCGACACGGGCAGCGCGGACGTGTTGCGCGGTGAGCTCAAGGAGCTGGAAGCGATCGCCGCCGCGGTCATCGGGGGCAACCTGCTCACCGGCGGCTACGGCTCGGTGATCGGCGGTTCCCTGGGGGCGCTGCTTTTGGGCATGGTCAAGCAGGGGATCTTCTTCACCGGAATCAACACCGACTGGTTCAAGGTTTTCCTGGGAACCCTTTTGCTCGCGGCGGTGCTCTTTAACGACTACCTCCGCAGGAAGGCGCTGGAGGCACCGAGGTGACCCCGCTCATCGAAGCCAAAGGGATCAGCAAGTACTTCGGCCCGGTGGTCGCGCTTAAGGACATTTCGATGCGCGTGGAGGCCGGTCAGGTTCACTGCCTGCTTGGCGATAACGGCGCGGGGAAAAGCACCCTGATCAAGATCTTTTCCGGAGTGTTCCCCCCGGACGAGGGGGAGCTTTGGGTGCTGGGCCACCCGGTGCGCTTTAAAAGCCCCAAAGAAGCCATGGATATGGGGATCGCCACCGTTTATCAGGATCTGGCGATGATCCCCTTAATGAGCATCGTGCGCAACTTCTTCCTCGGCCGCGAACCGACCGTGGGTCGCGGCCCTTTCAAGCGATTTGACCTCAAGACCGCAGAAGAGATTGCCCGGCGTGCGTTGGAGGAAATCGGCATTCAAGTCCGCGACGTCCACCAGGCCGTGGGCACCCTCTCCGGGGGTGAACGCCAATCGGTCGCGATCGCCCGTGCGGTGCACTTCGGAGCCAGGGTTCTCATCCTTGACGAGCCGACGAGCGCCCTGGGCGTCAAGGAAGCAGCGGTGGTGTTGCGCTACATCGTCGAGGCCAAAACCCGGGGCGTTGGGGTGGTCTTCATCACCCACAACGTTCACCACGCCTGGGCAGTGGGGGATGTCTTCACCCTCTTGAACCGGGGACGAAGCATGGGCACGTTCAAACGGGAAGAAACCACACGGGAAGCGGTCTTGCAAATGATGGCTGGCGGAGAGGAGCTGGCCAACCTCGAGGTCGAACTGGCCGAGATCGCGCGCAGCAAGAGGAGCAAGGCATGACCAAGATTCGGATGACGACGGCTCAGGCGCTGGTGCGCTTCCTGTCCAACCAGTTCACGGAACACGATCACCTCCGCCAGCGCCTCGTGGAGGCCGTCTTGGGGATCTTCGGACACGGTCAGGTCGCCGGGCTCGGGGTGGCCCTCGCGGAGCGACCGCAGGACCTGCGCTACATACGCGTACAAAACGAGCAGGCCGGCGTGCACGCGGCCATCGCCTACGCCAAGCATCGGCGCCGGCGCGCTACCCTAGCGGTGACCAGCTCCATCGGCCCCGGCGCCACCAACCTGCTGACCGGCGCCGCCGCGGCCACCGTGAACCGTCTGCCCGTCTTGCTCTTGCCCTCGGACTACTTCGCCAACCGCATCCCCGACCCGGTCTTGCAGCAACTCGAGCACCCCACGCTCCACGACGCCAGCGTCAACGACGCGTTCCGACCGCTGTCCCGCTTCTTCACCCGGATCAGCCGCCCCGAGCAGCTCCTGGACGCCCTTCCCCACGCGATGCGGGTGCTCACCGATCCGGTGGAGACCGGCGCGGTCACCCTCAGCCTGCCGGAAGACGTCCAAGCGGAAGCCTTCGAATGGCCGGCCGAGTTCTTCAAGCCTCGGGTCTGGCGCATCCGCCGCCCCCCTCCGGAGGCCACCGCGCTGTCCAGGGCGCTCCCCCTTATCCAGCGCGCGCGGCGCCCCTTGATGATCGCCGGAGGTGGGGTTCGCTACAGCGAAGCGGAACCTGCCCTTGCGGCGTTCGCCGAGGCGTTCGGCATCCCGGTCGCGGAAACGCAAGCGGGCAAGGGCGCCCTGCCCACCGATCACCCGATGAACGTGGGGCCACTCGGCGCCAACGGCGGCCTCGCCGCCAATCGGCTGGCGCGGGATGCGGACCTGGTGATCGCCGTGGGGACCCGACTCGGCGACTTCGTCACCGCCTCCAAGTCCGCCTTTCAGAACCCTGAGGTGCGCTTCATCGGGCTGAACGTCGCCCCCTTCGATGCGGTGAAGCTCGGGGGCTTGATGCTGGTGGCCGACGCCCGTTCCGGCCTCGAGGCGCTCAAGGCCGCGCTCGAGGCCCAGGGATATCCGGGCACCGACCCCGAGTACCGGGACGCGGTCCAGCGGCTACGCGAGGCCTGGGCTCGGGAGGTCGACCGGCTCACCGCCCCGGGCGATGGACCCCTTTCCCAAGCCCAGGCAATCGGGATCGCCAACCGCGTCTATGGCCAAAACGCCGTGGTGATCTCGGCCGCGGGCAGCCTTCCCGGCGACCTGCTCAAGCTCTGGCGCACCAACAATCCCCTCGGTTATCACCTCGAGTACGGGTACTCGACGATGGGCTATGAGCTGGCCGCGGGCGTTGGCGTCACCCTCGCCGACCCCCAGGCCGAGGTGCTGGTCCTGGTCGGCGACGGCTCCTACCTGATGATGAACTCCGAGATCGTGACCGCGATTGCCGAGGGACGTTCGTTTAGCATCCTGCTGATCGAAAACCAGGGCTTCCAGTCGATCCACGGGCTGCAGCGGTCGGTGGGCAGTCCTTCGTTCGGAAACGAACGGCGCTTCCGCAACCCCGAGACCGGTCTGCTCGACGGACCCGTCGTCCCCGTCGACTTCGCCCAGCACGCGGCGAGCATGGGGGCCAGGACCTGGGTTGCGAAAACCGCCTCGGAGCTCGAGGCGGCCCTGGCCGAGGCCAAATCGGCGAGCGGGGTGCGGGTGGTGGTGGCCGAGGTCGACCCCGAGGCCCGGGTGCCCAACTACGAAGGGTGGTGGGACGTTCCGGTGCCCGAGGTCAGCGCGTTTTCAGAGGTCCAGAAGGCCCGGGAAGCCTACGAGACCGCGCGCGAGCGCCAGCGTCCTGTCCTGCCCCCGGCGGAGGAAGCGTGACACCCGCGACCAGCCCGATCAACTGGAACAACGAGGACGTGCCGGACTACCGTCCTTGGCTGCCCTACCCCGCGATCCTCGACGCGATCAAGGCGGCCGGTTATCACGCCACCGAGTGGTCCCGTAGTCTGCCCGAGGACCTCGATCGGTTGAAGGGCGATCTTGCCGCACGCGGCCTGCAGGTTATCGGGGCCTTCGTCGCGCTGGAGCTCAAAGATCCCGCGCGCCACGCGGAGGAGATCGCGCGGGGCCTGGCCAAGGCCCGCTTCCTGCGCGCCTTGGGGGCCCGCCATCTGGTGGTCGCCGACCCCGGGGACCCGCGCCGCCGCGCGCTGGCCGGACACGTTCCTCCTGAGGAAACCCTTAAGGGCCCGGCCCTCACCGCGCTCGCACGCGGGCTGGAGGCGCTGGCCGCACAACTTCGGGACCTCGGGGTCCGCCTCGTTTTTCATAACCACGTCGGCACCTACGTGGAAACCGCGGAGGAAATCGCGCGGCTCTTTGAAGCCACGGATCCGGAGCTCGTAGGCTGGTGCTTGGATACCGGGCATCTGGTCTACGGCGGCGGGGACCTGCTCACCCTGCTCGAGCGCTTTGATCGTCGCGTCGCCTACCTCCACCTCAAGGACGTGGACCCCGACGTCCTGGCGCGCGCCCGCGCCGAGCACTGGGCCTTCGAGACCGCGCTGCGCAACTACATCTTTGCCCCCCTCGGCCAGGGCATGGTGCCGCTCAAGCCGGCGCTCAAGCGACTGCTCGACGCGGGCTACCGGGGCTGGGCGGTGATCGAGCAGGACACCACCCCCGACGACCCCACCGAGGTGGCGCGGGACAACCGTGTTCGCTTGCTCCAAATGTTACGGGAGCTTGGCCATGAAACGGCGCTATAGCATCGCCCTCATTCCCGGCGACGGCATCGGCCAAGAAGTCCTGCCTGAGGGGGTGCGCGTGCTCCGCGCGCTGGCCAGGCGGCACGGCTTCGAGCTCGAGTTCACCTCTTATCCCTACGGCACCGACTACTACCTCGAGCACGGGGTCATGATCCCCGAGGAAGGCTTCCACGTGCTCCAGCAGCACGATGCGATCTACCTCGGCGCCGTGGGCGACCCCCGCAAAGCCCCCGACCACGTCACCCTGCGCGGCCTCTTGATCCCGCTGCGACAGCGCTTCGACCTCTACGTCAACCTTCGCCCTGCGAAGGCTTTGAAAGGCGTCCCCACGCCCTTGAAGGGTGACCCGGCCTTTGACTTCGAGGTGGTTCGGGAGAACACCGAGGGCGAGTACGCCGGCGCTGGCGGCCGTCTCCGCGGAGAGGTCGCGGTGCAGACCGCGATCTTTACCCGCAAAGGGACCGAGCGGATCGCCCGCTTCGCCTTCGAACGGGCGACCAAGCGCCGCGCCCGGCTCACCGTCGCCACCAAATCCAACGCCCTTCAACATGGCCTGGTCTTTTGGGACGAGGTGGTTCGAGAGGTGTCGTCGGCCTACCCCGGGGTCGGCCTCTCCTTCATGCACGCCGACGCCCTGGCCGCGGCCATGGTGAAGGATCCGCGCTCCCTCGACGTCATCCTGGCCACCAACCTGCTCGGCGACCTGCTGACCGACCTGGCCGGGGCCCTTCAAGGGAGCCTCGGCATCCCCGCCAGCGCCAACCTCAACCCTGAACGTCGCTACCCCTCGATGTTCGAGCCGGTCCACGGCTCGGCGCCGGACATCGCCGGTAAAGGTATCGCGAACCCCATCGCGACCTTCTGGGCGGGGGCGATGATGCTCGAGTTCCTGGGAGAGGAAGAAGCCGCAAAAACGCTCATGCGCGCGGTGGAAGCGGTTACCGCGGAGGGGCGGGTCCGGACCCCGGACCTCGGGGGCTCGGCAAGAACGCAAGAGGTCACCGACGCGGTTTTGCAGCGACTGGAGGTGAATGCCTGATGCTTACGGAAGAAACCCGCGAAACGCTCGAACAAACCGCGCGCCTCGCCCGCTACCTGGTCCTGCGCACGGTGCAGCGGTCGGGCGCGGGGCACATCGGAGGACCGCTTTCAGCGATCGAGTTGCTCGTGGCCCTCTACTTCAAGGTGCTTCGAATCGACCCCCAAAACCCCAACTGGCCGGACCGCGACCGCTTCATTCTCTCCAAAGGGCACGCTGCGGTCGGGCTTTACGCGGTAATGGCCTTAAGAGGCTACTTCCCCATCGAAGAACTCCTCACCTTCGACAAAGGGGGTTCCCGTCTCCAGGGGCACCCCGACATGACCCGGCTTCCAGGGCTGGACATGTCCTCGGGTTCGCTCGGCCAGGGGCTTTCCCCGGGCGTGGGGTTCGCCCTGGGGGCGAAACAGCTGGGAAAGGACTTCCACACCTGGGTACTGCTCGGGGACGGTGAGCTGCAAGAGGGCATGGTCTGGGAAGCCGTGCACACCGCGCGCCGCTACCGACTCGGCAACCTCACCGCGATCGTCGATTACAACGGCCTTCAGCAGTTCGGATGGCGAGGCGCGGACCGCGGCGACCGCGCGGATCCCTGGCGGGACTTCTCCCTGGCCGCGATGTTCCAAAGCTTCGGATGGCGCGTCATCGAGATCGACGGCCACGACTTCGACGCGATCGTGGGCGCGGCGACCGTCGCCAGAAAAAACGCCCGCGGCGATCAACCCACCGCGATCATCGCCTGGACGACCAAGGGCAAGGGGCTCTCCTTTACCGAAGGCAAGCACGCCTGGCACTCCAAGGTCCCCAGCGAAGCCGATGTGGAGAAGGCGCTGGTCGAACTCGGCCTCCGTCCCGAGGAGGTGCCGCTATGAACCAGGTTGCGCTCCGGGAGGTCTTCGGCGAAACCCTGGTCGAGCTCGGGGGCGAGTACGACAACCTCTTGGTCCTCGACGGGGACCTCGCGAACTCGACCAAAGCCGACAAGTTCGAGGCCGCTTTTCCCGACCGCTTTCTGGAAATGGGCATCGCCGAGCAAAACATGATGGGGGTGGCGGCGGGCCTCGCCCACCTGGGATTCATTCCCTGGCTCTCCTCCTTCACCGTTTTCTTCACCCATCGCGCGGCCGATCCCTTGCGCATGCTGGTGGCCCAGACCAAGGCCAACGTCAAGATCGGCGCCGCCTACTCCGGGCTCCTGACCGGCTACACCGGAAAGACCCACCAGGACGTGGAGGATCTGGCCATCGTCCGGGCCATGCCGGACATGGTCGTGCTGGCCCCCGTCGATGCGGTGGAGGCACGGCAAATGATGCGCTGGGCCACCGCCTACGAAGGGCCGGTTTACCTGCGCCTGACCCGGGACCCGAGCCCGGTGGTGCTGCCGGAGGATCACCGCTTCATCCCCGGCAAGACGCTTGAGCTTCGGCGAGGCAAAGACCTCGCCCTGGTGGGCACCGGGGTGCAGACCACGCGGCTTCTTGAGGCCGCCGAACTGCTCGCCGAAGAAGGACTGTCCGCCGGGGTCTACCACGTGGGGTCGATCAAACCCCTGGACGAGGCAGACCTCGTGGAACGCCTCTCCCCCTACCCCCGGGTCTTCACCGCCGAGGAACACTCAATCTACGGCGGACTTGGAAGCTTGGTGGCCGAGGTGCTCAGCCGCCACGACCCCAAGCCCCTGATACGGATCGGGATCGAGGACCGCTGGGGGGAGTCCGCCCCCAACGACTGGCTCCTCGATCATTTCGGTCTCTCGCCGCGAAGGATGGTTGAACGGGTGCTCAAGGAGGTAGGCGCGTGAGACGGTTAGGCATCGCTTTGCTCGGCGCGGGAAGGATGGGGCAGGAACACGCCAAAGCGCTGGCAGGCATTCCGGAGGCCCGGGTGGTTGCGGTCGCCGATCCCCGCGAGACCGCCCGTGAGCAGGCCCGCTTCCTGGCGAAGGCGGAGCGGAGCTACGCGGAGGCGCACGAGGCGATCAACGACCCCGAGGTCGAGGCCGTGGTCATCGTCACCCCCACCGCGACACATGCCCCGCTGATCGAGGCCGCGGCAAAGGCTGGCAAGGCCATCTTTTCCGAAAAACCCGTTGCCTTGGACCTGGCCTCCACGCGACGCGCCCTGGACGCCGTCCGTCAAGCTGGCGTGCCCTTTCAAATCGGGTTTCAGCGCCGCTTTGACCCCGGTTATCGCCGGGCCCGTGAGCTGCTGGACCAGGGGGCGGTCGGCACCGTCGATCAGTTCCGCGCGGTGGGGCGGGATCCCGCCCCCCCTTCGCTCGACTACCTCAAGACCAGCGGGGGACTCTTTCTGGATATGGCGATCCACGACTACGACCTGGCCCGGTTCCTGGTCGGCGAGGTGGAGAGCGTGCTGGCCCACGGAACGGTGCGGGTGGATCCGAGGATCGGCGAGATCGGCGACGTGGACACCTCGGTCACCCTGCTTTGGTTCACCAACGGCGCGCAAGGGGTAGTGGAGAACAGCCGTCGGGCCGTGTACGGCTACGACATTCGCACCGAGGTCTTTGGGGAGCGGGGCAAGGTCGTGGTCGAGGCGGTCCCGAAGACCCCAGCCTGGTACTTCCGTGAAGGCGGTTTCGAAGCCGATCACTACGCATTCTTCATGGATCGCTTCAAGGAGGCCTACCGCGCCGAGCTCGCGGCCTTCGTGAACGCCGTTTTGCAGGGAACCACCCCCTCACCGGGACCGGAGGACGCGCTGGCCTCGCTCGCGATCGCCCTGGCGGCCACGCAAAGCGCACGGGAGGGGCGACGCGTCTCGCTCAAGGAGGTGCTCGATGGAACTGCTGCGTAAGCCCGCGACCCCACCGGTACGGATCGCGGTCACCCCCGCCTCGGCGGGGTGGCGCTACCTTAGCTTCTACGCGGTGGAGCTCGCCCCCGGCGAAGGCCACCGCTACCAGCCCCCAGGGGAAGAGACGGCCTTGGTGCCGCTTTCCGGCACCGCCCGGATACGTCTTGGCGATCAAACCTTCACCACCTCTCGGCGGAGCGTCTTCGAGGAGCTGCCCGAGGTGTTCTACGCCCCGCCGGGCACCCCCTTGGAGGTTGAGGCCCTTTCGCCGTTCGCCTTCGCGATCGGCAGTGCGCCCGCCGAAGGTCGGCTGCCTCCGCGCCGTGTCCTTCGCGAGGAAATCCCGGTGGAGATGCGCGGCGGAGCCAACGTCACCCGCCAAATCAGCCACGTGCTCGCGCCCCCGCTTCCCGCAGAGCGGCTCTTGCTCTTCGAGGTCTACACGCCGAGCGGCAACTGGTCCTCCTGGCCGCCACATCGCCACGACGGTCGCATGGGCTCTCCCTACCTGGAGGAAGTCTATTACTATCGCATCGCGCCGGCCAAAGGCTGGGCGGTCCAGCGGGTTTATGCCGAGGACCTGGATGCGCTTTTCCACGTTCAAGACAGCGAGGCGGTCCTCGTTCCTCGGGGCTACCATCCGGTGGCCGCGGCTCCCGGCTCGAACGTCTACTACCTCAACTACCTCGCCGGCGACGAGCGCACCACCCGGGTGGTGGACGATCCGGACTGGGCCTGGATGCGCGAGGACTGGACCGGTCGTGCGCTTCGCCTGCCGCTGGGGCGTTCATGAACGCGCCCGAACGCCGCGCCCGCATCCTGGAGCACCTCGCTCGGTCGGGAATGGTGCGCACCGAAGAGCTCTCGCGCGCGCTTGGGGTGAGCGAGGTCACCATCCGCAAGGACCTGGCAGCCTTGGCCAATGAAGGCCTACTGCACCGGGTCCACGGCGGCGCGGTGCACCGCCCGCGAGCCCTCTTCAACCCCTCCTTTGAGGAAAAACGGCATCACCACGTGGAGGCCAAGCGGGCCATCGCACTGGCGGCGCTGGAGAGAATCGAGGAGAACGACGTGCTGATCTTCGACGCCGGCACCACCACGCTGGCGCTCGCCCAGCAACTCAAGAAGCGCTTCCGTCGCCTTTTCATCATCACCAACTCGGTTCCCATCGCGCTCGAGCTCGCGGACACGCGCTTTGAAGTCATGCTCACCGGGGGAACGGTGCGCCACCACTCCGGGGCCCTGATCGGTCCGGCCGCGGTGGCGACCCTCGAGGGGCTCCACGCGGACAAGGCGTTCCTCGGCGCGACCGGCGTTTCCTTGGAAAAGGGCTACACCACCCCCAACCCCCTCGAAGCCCAGACCAAGCAAGCCATGCTGCGCTCGGCGAAAGCCCGTTTCGTCCTCGCGGACGGCAGCAAGCTGAACTGGGTGACGCTGGCCCGGTTTGCTAGACTAGATGAGATCGATCTTCTCATCACCGACGCCAGTGCGCCCGAAAGCTTTCTTTCAAGCTTGGCCGAACGGGGTCTTCAGGCGATGGTCGCTGACATTCCCCCGAAGACCCCGAGGCAGAGTGGAAGAAGGGTAAGGGAGGAGAAGGTATGAGAGGATTGCGGCTAATCTTGGCACTGCTAGCGGTTTTCGGTCTGTCTTGGGCACAAAAGACCATCGTCATCAAGGCCTGGACGATCGGTCCCGACGACCCCTCGATCACCCGGCTGAAAAACCTGGAGGCGGCCGTGGAGCGGCTCAACGCCCTCCTGGCCATCGAGGGCGCGGACTACCGGGTGAAGCTCGAAGGCGACTTTGACACCACCGACTGGGACCCCTACCTAAGGCGCGTGCTCTTGGCCTTCCAGTCCGGATCGGCCCCGGACATCGTTCAGGCTTCGGCAGCGCCCCTGATCGGAGTTTGGGCCACCGCCGGCTACATCGCCCCCCTGACCGAGGCGACCAACGCCTACGGCACGTTCAAGGACGTCTTCCCCACCCTTTGGAACGCGGTCACCTTTAAAGGCGAGGTCTTCGGCGTTCCCCAGGACACCGAGGCCCGGCCGCTCTACTTCAACAAGACCTTGCTAAAAAAACTCGGCTGGTCCGACGCCAAGATCAACGCGCTGCCGAAGATGATCGCGCGCGGCGACTTCACCTGGGACGACATGCTCGCGGTGGCCAAGGAGGCCCTGGACAAAGGGGTCATCGAACGCGGTAAGGGTTACTATCACCGGCCGAAGAACGGCCCGGACTTCCTGATGTGGTACCGGGCCTTTGGCGGCACCGCTTATGACCCCGCCTCCGGCAAGCTGGTCTTCGATCAGGCTGCGGCGTTACGCTACTTCACCTGGCTGAGGAAAGCCGTGGACGCCGGGGTTCTGGAAAAGGACCGGCTGGACGGGAACTGGAGCCGCTTCCACCAGAACGTGACCGATGGCAAGGTGCTCTTCTTCTCCGGGGGGACCTGGAACTGGGCGGAGTGGAAGAATCAGTGGGTGAAGGACAAGGGCGGTGAGGACTGGCTCTGGCAGCACTTCGGCTTCGCCCCGCAGCCGGCGTACAAGAAGGGCGGCAAACCGGTCACCCTCTCCAACCCCCAGGCCTACATGATCAGCGCCAACTCCAAGCAAAAGGCCCTCGCCGCCAAGGTGCTGGCCTTCGCCATGATGCCCGACCTCGACGCGCGTCACGCGGTGGGCTCGGGCCACCTTCCGGTCCTTCAGGCAACGGCGAGCCTGACCGATAACCGCTTCATTCGCGAGGTCAGCTACCTGCTCAACTACACGACCTTCGCGCCCCAGCACCCGGACTTCCCCAAGTGGCAGGACGCCCTGTATCGCGGGGTCAGCGCTGTGGAATCGGGTCAGGTGAGCCCGGAGGAAGCGGTCAAGGTGGTGGCCGCAGAGATGAAACGCGCGCTCAAGGACGAGATCGTGATCCGCTAGACGCATGGCCCCCGGCGCATGCGCCGGGGGCCGCCCTACTTTCCAAAAGGAGCGGATGATGCGGCGCTACCTGACCCCCTTCCTTTTTTTGAGTCCCGCGACGCTGCTGATCTTCCTTTTCTTTTTTGTCCCGGTGGTGGCCACGGTCCTTTTGTCCTTCACCGACCTCTCGACCACGACCTTTCGAAACCCCAGCTGGGTTGGCTTGGAAAACTACCGCGAACTGCTGAGCGACCCGTTTTTGAAAAAGATCTTTTTCAACACCGTCAAGTACGTGGGGCTCACCTTGGCCTTCAACGTGGGCATGGGCCTGCTGCTCGCCCTGCTCACGAGCCTCGTCCCCCAGCGCTTCGGGGACCCCGCCCGGGCGCTCTGGCTCTTGCCCCGCATCCTTCCCCCGGTGGTCTACGTCTTCATCTGGCAAGGCTTGCTGGCGGAAGCACCGATGGGGCTCGTTTCGGACCTACTTGGCGTTTCGAAAAACTGGCTGGTCGCTGCCCCCTGGGCGACGATCGTTCTGGCCAACGGCTTCGTCGGGGCCAGCTTCGGCATGCTCATCTTCACCTCGGCCATCCGCGCGATCCCACGCGAGCTGTTTTACGCGGCGGCGGTGGACGGGGCCACCACCTGGCAGACGATCCGCCGGGTGATCCTGCCCTTGCTGTCCTGGCCGATTCTGTTCGTCACCGCTTACCAGACCCTCTCTTTGCTCACCTCCTTCGAATACATCCTGCTGCTCACCGACGGCGGTCCTGGGTTTTACACCACCGAGGTTTGGTCGCTCAGGGCCTACCACCTGGCCCTGTCCAACTACTTCGGCAACGTCGAGTTCGGCCTTGGCGCGGCCATGGCCGCGGTGCTGGTGGTGATCGGGGTGATCGTCAGCCTCTTCTATCTAAAGATCTTCAACTTCAAGGCCCTGGTCACCGAACCCAAGATCGAGATCACCTAGGAGGTTTCGATGCCCCTGCTGCCCAAAAACTGGCCCCTTTGGCTCCTCGCGCTGGCGCTGATCACCCTGCCGATCGGGGTGGGGCTGATCTGGCTCTTCCTCACCGCGCTCTTCGACCAGGTCCACGGGCTGCGGCCGGTCGGGGATTTCTCCCCCGAGAACTGGCGCTTCCTCACCGAGGGCTCCGTGGGCGGGCGCCCCTCAATCTGGGTGGCGCTGAAAAACTCGGTGCTCTTCGCCACCGCCGTGGCCGCGCTCGAGGTCCTGATCGCCTCGATGGCCGCGTACGCCATCAGCCGGATGAAGTTCCCCTTGCGCACGCCCTACTTGGGGATGATCCTGGTCCTGCACGCCTTCCCTGCGGTCAGCCTGCTGATCGCGATCTACTACATCCTGCGCGTCTTGGGGCTTTTCGACACCCTCGTCGGGGTCATCCTGGTCAAGGCCTCGCTCGAGCTCCCGCTGGGCATTTGGCTGATGAAGGGCTTCTTTGACCAGCTCTCCTGGGACATGGAAATGGCCGCGCTGGTGGACGGAGCGAGCCGCTGGATGGTGTTCTGGCGAGTGGCCCTGCCGCTGGTCCGGCCGGGGATTCTCGCACTCGGCACCTTCGCCTTGCTCTCGGCCTGGGGGGAGTTCATCCTTCCCTTCACCTTCATCGTCTCCGGAAAAAGCTGGACGCTGGCGCTCTACATGCAAAGCTTTTTACGGGAAGCCTTCGTGGATTACGGGCTGATGGCCGCGGTTGGGTTGTTTTACGCCGCCCCGGTGCTGATCCTCTTCCTGCTGGGTCAGCGCTACCTGCTCAACATCTACTCGGGAGGGGTGAAGGGATGAACAAGGGCACTCCGGTTCGCCTCGAAGGTCTCTCAAAGCGCTTTGGCACCGTCGAGGCAGTCAAACGCCTGGACCTCGAGATCAAGGCTGGTGAGCTCGTGGCGTTCCTCGGTCCTTCGGGATGTGGCAAGACGACGACGCTGCTGATGATCGCCGGGATCTACCGGCCGACGACCGGGGCGATCTACTTCGGCGAAGATCGGGTCGATCACCTGCACCCCAAGGACCGAGACGTGGGCATGGTCTTCCAGTCCTACGCCCTCTACCCCCACCTCACCCTTTTCGAAAACATCGCCTTTCCCCTGCGCCTTAAACGCATCCCCGACCAAGAGGTGCGAACCCGGGTGCAAACGACCGCCGACCTTCTGGGGATCGGTCAAATCCTCGACCGCAAACCCGCGCAAGTGTCCGGCGGGCAGCAGCAGCGTGCCGCCCTGGCGCGGGCGCTGGTCAAGGAGCCCCGGGTCCTGCTCCTCGACGAGCCCCTCTCGAACCTGGACGCCCAGATCCGGCTTTCCGCCCGAGCTGAGATTCGCAGGCTTCAACGCGATCTCGGGGTAACGTCGATTCTGGTCACCCACGACCAGGCCGAGGCCCTGGCGATGGCCGACCGGGTCGCGGTCTTCTCGATGGGCGAGCTGCAGCAGTACGCCTCGCCCGAAGAGCTCTACCACCGCCCCAAAAACACCTTCGTCGCGGGCTTCGTCGGATCACCCCCGATGAACCTGATCAAGGGGGCGTTTACCGGCGAGGGCTTTCGCGCCGACGACCTGGTCCTGAACTTCCCCGGCGCGCCTAAGGGACAGGGCTGGCTGGGCATCCGCCCCGAAGACCTGCGCCTTGGCGAGGAGGGGACGCCCGCCGAGGTCATGGTCGTGGAACCGCTTGGCCGGGAGGTGCTGGTGGTCGTGGAGATCGGCTCCATCCGGCTCCAGGTCCTGCTCCCGGAAGGCCAGCGGCCGGAGATGGGCGAAGTGGTGCGCGTCGTCTTTCCCCTGGACCGCCTGCACTATTTCGACGCCCGAGGGCGACGGATCGGGCCCGACTGAGGACGGCGATGCGCTCCCTGCCAAGTTACCTCGAGTATCAGGGCCGCCAGGTCCTCCTCAAGTACCACCGGGCCCAAACCGGCGAACACGCCCACCCGCCCAACGCCCTCTCCGCGATTCGGGAGATCCTCGATCACGGCGTACGCGCACTGGAGTTCGACGTGGGCATCACCCTGGACGGCGTCTTCATCCTCCTTCACGATCCGCACCTGGAACGGGAGACCACGGGCGTGGGGCCGGTCCGTCTCACCACGCACCGCGAGATCAAAAAGCTCCACCTGCGGGGTTCCAAGGAGCGCGTGGCCACGCTCTCGGAAGTGGTGGAGCTCATCCTGGCCTCCAAGACCCCATTAAAGGTCCAGGTCGACCTCAAGGAAACCATCCCCCTTTCCGAGGAGGAGGCGCGCTGGCTTTGGACGACGCTCGCCCCCCTCAAGGAAACCGCGGGCGTGGAAGTGGTGGTCGGCAGCCTCGCCGACTGGAACCTGCGCACGCTGCGCCGGGTCGCCCCGGACCTCCCCCTGGGGTTCGACCCCTCCTATTACCTCGACGTCCCGACCGGGGAATTCTTGAGGCTTCCGGTGCGCACGAACGCGTATGGCTACCTCGACGACCACCCCCTTGGCTTTCGCAAGGTGCTTCCCACGCCTCGCTACCTGGCGGATCGCGTGGAAGCGATCAGCTACCAAGTGCCCGGGGCGAGGGAGTTCTACCTGCACAAGAGCTTCGTGCTGAACGCGCTGGATGACGGGTTCAATCCCGTCGAACTGCTCCACCGGCTGCACCCCGAGGCGCTCGTCGACGTCTGGACCCTTGACGCCAACGAGGAAGGAGCTCGGGAAAAGCTCTTTCGCCTCCTGCGAGCAGGCGTGGACCAGATCACCACCAACACCCCCATCGCCCTGGCGCGTCTCTTCGAACAGGTTGCCCCCTAGACTTGGCGCCTAATATTCATTAAAATTGATATCGGTAAACTCATGCTATGGGAAAGGAGGACCCCATGAACATTCCTGAAAAACTCCCGGTCGTGCCTGTGCGCGGCTCGGTGATCTACCCCACGATGGTGATGCCCATCGACGCCGGGCGCAAGCTGAGCGTCCGCGCGATCGACGAGGCGATCAACCGGGACCGGGTGGTGCTCATCGTCGCCCAGCGGGACAAGGAGGTCGACGCGCCCAAGCCCGACGACCTGCACCCGGTGGGAACGGTCTGCAACCTGCTGCGAATCCGCAAGAACCCCGACGGCTCGGTGCAGGCCCTGGTGCAGTGCTTCGCCCGGGCCCGGGCGAAGCACTACGCCCTCGAGGGCGACCACCTCGAGGCCGAGGTCGAGCCGATCCGCGACCAGGTGGAGAACGCCCTCGAGGTCCAGGCCCTCTTCCGCGAGGTCAAGGAGCGCTTCGCCCAGCTCCTCAAGGAGGGCAAGTACGTCTCCCCCGACGTCGCGCAGTTCATCCAGAACCTCGAGGACCCCGCCCAGCTCGCCGACTACATCGCCTTCCACATGGACTTCAAGCTCGAGGACAAGCAGAAGATCCTCGAGCTGGAGAACGTCGCCGACCGGCTGCGCCGGGTGCTGGCGCTGCTCAACACCGAGCTCGAGCTGATCGAGACCCAGCGCCGCATCCAGCAGCAGGTCAAGGAGGAGATCGACCGCAACCAGCGCGAGTACTTCCTCCGCGAGCAGATGAAGGCCATCCAGCGCGAGCTCCACGGCGAGGAGGGCGAGGCCGAGGTCGAGGAGCTGCGCGAGAAGATCGAGGCGCTGAACCTCCCGGAGACGGTCAAGAAGGAGGTGGACCGCGAGCTCGGGCGGCTGGCGCGGATGCACCCCGACTCCGCCGAGGCGGCGGTGATCCGCACCTACCTGGACTGGATCATCCACCTGCCCTGGAACACCCGCACCGAGGACAACCTGGACATCCAGCGGGCCAAGCAGATCCTCGACGAGGACCACTACGGCCTGGAGCGGGTCAAGGACCGGGTGCTCGAGTACCTCGCGGTGCGCCGGCTCAAGGCCGAGCGGGCGAAACGCGGCGAGCTCCCGGAGGAGGAGATCAACAAGGGCCCGATCCTGCTCTTCGTGGGCCCGCCGGGGGTGGGCAAGACCTCGATCGCCAAGTCCATCGCCCGGGCGCTGGGGCGCAAGTACGTGCGCGTCTCCCTGGGCGGGGCCCGCGACGAGTCGGACATCCGCGGCCACCGGCGCACCTACATCGGCGCCATGCCCGGCCGCATCATCCAGGGGCTGCGCCAGGCGGGGACCAAGAACCCGGTCTTCCTGCTCGACGAGATCGACAAGATGGGCCAGAGCTTCCAGGGCGACCCGGCGGCGGCCCTCCTCGAGGTCTTGGACCCCGCCCAGAACAAGGAGTTCGTAGACCACTACCTGGGCGTGCCCTTCGACCTCTCCGAAGTGATGTTCATCGCCACCGCCAACTTCCCCCAGCTCATCCCGGCGCCGCTGATGGACCGCATGGAGCTGATCGAGTTCACCTCCTACCTGGAGGATGAAAAGCTCCAGATCGCCAAGCGCTACCTCCTGCCCCGGCAGCTCAAGGAGGCCGGGCTCTCCGAGAAGCAGGTCAAGATCACCGACCCCGCCCTGCGCCGGCTGATCACCCACTACACCCGGGAGGCCGGGGTGCGCAACCTCGAGCGCGAGATCGGCGCCCTCTTGCGCAAGGCCGCCAGGCGCATCCTGGAGGAAGGCAAGAAGCGGGTGCGCATCACCGAAAAGGACCTGGAGCGCTACCTCGGGCCGCCGCGCTTCCTGCCCGAGACCGAGGCCCGCGAGCCCCAGATCGGGGTGGCCACCGGGATGTACTACACCCCGGTGGGTGGGGACATCATGTTCGTCGAGGTGAGCGTGATGCCCGGCAAGGGCCAGCTCATCCTCACCGGCCAGCTCGGCGACGTGATGAAGGAGTCGGCGCGGGCAGCGCTCAGCTACGCGAAGAAGAACGCCGACCGCTTCGGCATCCCGCTCGAGCGCTTCGAGAAGTCCGACATCCACATCCACGTCCCCGCAGGGGCGATCCCCAAAGAAGGCCCCTCCGCCGGGGTGGCGATCACCAGCGCCCTGGTCAGCGCCCTCACCGAGGTCCCAGTACGCCACGACATCGCGATGACCGGCGAGATCACCCTCACCGGCCGGGTGCTCCCGATCGGCGGGGTGCGGGAGAAGGTCCTCGGGGCGAGGCGCGCGGGCATCCGCGAGGTGCTCTTGCCCAAGCAGAACGAGCCCGACCTGCGGGACATCCCGCGGCACCTGCAAAAGGACATGACCTTCCACTTCGTCGACCACCTCGACCAGGTGCTGGACCACGCGATCGTCGGCGGGCTCAAGGCGCTCGAGGCCAAGGCCAAGAAAAAGCCCCAAGGGCGCAAGAAGACCCAGCCCGTGGCCCACGCCTAGGGCGCGGGGGCGAAAGGGGGGCAAAAGCCCCCCTTTCGCCATGGCGCGCCAGGCTTGGGTAAAATCAGCTTCGTGCAGGCCTTCAAACCCCACGTCTCGGCGCTTCCCGCCTACCCCTACGCGCAGCACCGAGCGCCCATCAAACTCGATCAGAACGAAAACCCCTACGACCTCCCGGAGGCGTTGAAGGCCGAGATCGTCAAGGCCGTCGCGGGCACCCCGCTGAACCGCTACCCGGAGATGGACGCCGAGGGGCTGGCCAAGGCCATTGCCACCTTCGAGGGCTGGCCGGTGGAAGGGGTCGTCGTCGCCCCGGGGTCGAACGTCCTGCTCACCGCTTTGGCCCAGGCCGCGGTCAAGGTCCTGGACCTCGTCCCCTCCTTCTCGCTCTACCGCTGGGCCGCGGAGCTCAGCGGCACCCCCCGCGACACGGTTCCTCTCGGACCCGAGTTCGAGCTGCCCGCCCAGGTCCTCGAGGCCCGGCTGCGCGAGGCGGGCCCTGGGGTCTTCTTCTTCGCCAACCCCCACGCCCCCACCGGCCGCTTTTGGACCCCGGAGGTCACCGCCAGCCTGGCCGAGGCCGCGGCGCAGGGGGGCTGGCTGATGGTGGTCGACGAGGCCTACTACCAGTTCGCCCCCGCGGACTTCAAGAGGGAGGCTCGGGAGCGCCCCCACGTGGTGCTCTCCCGCACCTTCTCCAAGGCCTGGGGGCTCGCCGGGGCGCGGGTCGGCTACATGCTCGGCGCGCCGGAGGTGATCGGGGAGGTCAAGAAGCTCCTCCCCCCCTTCCGCGTCCCCACGCCCAGCCTGATCGCCGCGAAGGTCGCGCTCGAGCACCCCGGCTACATGACCGAGGCGGTGGAGAAGATCCGCCGCGAGCGGGAACGGGTCTACCTGGAGCTGGTCGGGCACCCCAGCTGGAAGCCCTACAAGAGCCACGCGAACTTCCTCTGCGTGCGCACCCCGGACGCCGAGGCAGCGTTCCAGGGCCTCCTTTCCCGGGGCATCTTGGTGCGCCGGATCGACGGCCAGCCGGGGCTTGCGGGCTGCATCCGGGTCACGATCGGCACGCCGGTGGAGAACGACGCCTTCTTGAAGGCGGCCTTTGAGCTGGGAGGGGACGATGCGCAGGGCGAGGGTTGAGCGGGTCACCGAAGAGACCGAGATCCGGCTGGCGCTGGGCCTGGACGGCCCCCCGAAGGCCGAGGTCGACACCGGGATGGGCTTCGTCGACCACATGCTGCGGGCCCTCGCCAAGCACGGCCGTTTCGACCTCCTGGTCGAGGCCAAAGGGGATCTGGAGACCGGCCCCCACCACCTGATCGAGGACCTCGGGATCACCCTGGGGATGGCGTTGGACCAGGCACTCGAGACCCGCGCGGGGATCGAACGCTACGGCGAGGCCACCGTGCCCATGGACGAGACCCTGGTCCAGGTCGCCCTCGACCTCTCCGGGCGCGCCTACCTGGGCTTTTTCCCCGAGGCCCTCGAGGTCCGCGGCGAGGCCGGGGGCATGGACGTCTTCCACCTGCGCGAGTTCTTACGGGGCCTCAGCCAGCACGGCCGGCTCACCCTGCACCTCCGGCCCCTGGCCGGCGTCGAGGCCCACCACCTGATCGAGGCCAGCTTCAAGGCCCTCGGCCGGGCCCTCTACCAGGCCACCCGCCTCACCCGGGAGGACCTGCCGAGCACCAAGGCCCTCCTCTAGCCGGCGATGAAGACCCTGCTCATCGACTACGGTTCGGGAAACCTGAGGAGCGCGGCCAAAGCCCTCGAGGCCGCGGGCTTTGCGGTGGAGGTCGTCAGCGACCCCGCCCGCGCGAAAGGCAAGGACCTCTTGGTCCTCCCCGGCCAGGGGCACTTCGGCCAGGTGATGCACGCCTTTCGCCGCTCCGGCTTCGTCGAGGCGGTCCGGGCGCACCTCGACCAAGAACGCCCTTTTTTCGGCATCTGCGTGGGGCTGCAGCTCCTTTTTGAGGGCTCCGAGGAGGCCCCGGAGGTCCCCGGCCTGGGCCTGATCCGTGGCCAGGTCCGGCGCTTTCAAACCCGCAAGGTGCCCCAGATGGGCTGGAACCGGGTAGGCTTCTCCGAGAACTCGCCCTTCTTCCCCCTGAACGGGCGGCACTTCTACTTCGTGCACTCCTACTTCGCCCCCGTCGTCCCCGAGCTCGACGGCCTCGCGCACTACGAGGGCGTACCCTTTGCCGCGGGGATCCGACGGGGTCCCTTGGTCGCCACCCAGTTCCACCCGGAGAAGTCGAGCCGCGCGGGGCTCGACTTCCTGAGACGGCTCAAGACCTACTACGCCTCGCTCTAGGAGGCGAGGGCGCGTTCCAGGTCCTCCCGGGTGACCAGCCGACCCTGGGCCCCCACCGCGGTGGTCGCCAGCGCCCCGGCCACGTTCCCCATCCGCGCCGCCTCCACCAGGCCGTGGCCGGTCATCACCGCGTGGGCGAAGGCCGCGGTGAAGGCGTCGCCGGCGCCGGTCGTGTCCACCACCTCGTCGACCTCGTAGGGTTCAACCAGCGCCTCCTCCTCGGGGGTGGCGACGATCGCCCCCATCGGCCCCACCTTGATCACCACCCGCTCGATCCCGGCCTCGCGCAGCCGGGCGAGGCCGTCGCTGATCGAGGCTTCTCCGGTCAGGGCCAAGAGTTCGCCCTGGTTCATCAACAGGTAGTCGGCCTGGGCCAGGGTGGGCAGCATCGCCGCCCCCGCCTCCCGCACCGCCCCGCTGCCCAGGTCGATGAAGACCGGCAGGCCGCGCTTTTTCGCAGCCCCCAGCGCCTTGAGCGCGTAGGCCCGCTGCGGCCCCCCGATGAGCCCGTAGGCGGAAAGGACGAAGGCGTCGATCGTGTCCAGGCTGCGCGGTTTGAAGGCCTCGGCGTCGAGGTTGCGGCTGGCCCCGGCGTGGGCCACCATGCTGCGTTCGCCCCCGGGCAGGAGGAAGACCAGGATCGAGGTCGTCGCCGCCTCCGGGTCCTCCTGCAGGTGCTTGAGCTCTACACCGGTGGCGCGCACCGTGGCCAGGGCCAGCTCGCGAAACGGGCCGGTCCCCACCCGCGAGGCCAGGAAGGCGGTGTGGCCGAGGCTGGCGAGGTGGGCGGCCATCGTCGCGCCCGCCCCTCCGGGCCGGAACAGCGCCCGCCGGGCCAGCGTCTCCTCCCCCGGCGAGGGGAGCCGGTCGACGAGGTAGATCAGGTCAACGGATACGTCCCCAACGACAAAAAAGCGCATCTACGCCTCCCGCTTTGACTTGCCCCACTATACCCGGTTTCCGGCGCGGTCACGATGCCGAGTACACCGATAAAGATACTTAGGATTTTTGTCCCTGGGCAAAATCAGGAATGAGAAGTATTTCTACTCCCGGTGATACCTGTGGATGCCCTCTCGCTCGCGAGGTTTCAGTTCGCCAGCACCACGACCTACCACTTCTTTTTCGTCCCCCTCACGATGGGGCTTTCCTTGCTCGTGGCCTGGATGGAGACCCTCTACGTCCGGCGCAAGGACCCCCACTACCGCAGCCTGGCCAAGTTCTTCGGCCACCTCTTCATGATCAACTTCGCGCTGGGGGTGGTCACCGGGCTGGTCCAGGAGTTCCAGTTCGGCATGAACTGGTCGGAATATTCGCGGTTCATGGGGGACATCTTCGGCGTGCCCCTGGCGATCGAGGCCCTGCTCGCCTTTTTCCTTGAGTCGACCTTCCTGGGGCTGTGGTTCTTCACCTGGGACAAGGTGCCCAAGGCCCTGCACGCGGCCTTCATCTGGCTCGTGGCCATCGGCTCCAACCTCTCGGCGCTTTGGATCTTGATCGCCAACTCCTTCATGCAGCACCCGGTCGGCTACCGCCTGGAAGGGGGGCGGGCCCTGCTCGAGGACTTCCCCGCGCTGGTCCTCAACCCCCACGTCTGGCTGCAGTTTCCGCACACGTTCTTCGCTGCGCTCGCAACCGCAGGGTTCTTCGTCGCCGCGGTCTCGGCGTGGCATCTTTTGCGCGCGCATCGCGTGGAGCTCTTCACCCGCGCGATGCGCCTGGGCTTAGGTGCTGGGCTCCTGGGCACCCTTTTGGTCATCGCGATCGGGCATTTCCAAGCGGACTTCATCGTGCGCCACCAGCCGATGAAGTTCGCCGCGATGGAGGCGATCTGGGAGGACAGGCCGGAACCCGCGGCCTGGACCTTGCTGGCGGCGATCGACGAACGCGAACAGCGCAACACCTGGGCGCTGGAGCTCCCCGGGGTGCTCTCCTGGCTCGCCCACGCTCCAAAAAACGCCCAAGGGCAACGCGTCTTCCGGGGCATCCGCTCCTTGCAAGCGGCGTACGCCGCGCGCTTTGGCCCGGGCAACTACGTCCCCCCGGTCAAGCTGACGTTCTGGAGCTTCCGCACCATGGTGCTCAGCGGGCTGCTGATGCTGGTCCTCGCCGCCTGGGGCCTCTGGCTGCTCGCGAAGGGGCGCCTTGAGCGGGCGAGCGGCACCCTCAAGCTGCTCCTCTGGACGGTGCTCTTGCCCTACATCGCCAACACCGCGGGGTGGTGGACCACCGAGTTCGGCCGTCAGCCCTGGATGGTGCAGGACCTCTTGACGATCTACCAGGGGGTGACGCCGGAGAGCGTGGTGCCCGCCAGCATGGTCCTGATCTCCGCCGTTGGGTTCACCTTGCTCTACCTGATCCTGGGCGTGATCGACGTGGGCCTGCTGATCAAGTACGCCAAGCAAGACCCCGAGGCCGGCGAGGCGGCCACGGTCAGCTACTAGCGACGAGAGGAGCGTGCCATGGACTTGAACACGATCTGGTTTGTGCTGGTAGGCGTCCTTTTCATGGGCTTTTTCTTTCTCGAGGGCTTCGATTACGGCGTGGGCATGTGGCTCCCCGGCCTGGGCAGGAACGACGCCGAGCGCCGCGCCCTGATCAACACCATCGGTCCGGTCTGGGACGGGAACGAGGTCTGGATGATCACCGCCGGAGGGGCCATCTTCGCCGCCTTTCCCCAGTGGTACGCGACGATGTTCTCGGGCTTCTACCCGGCGCTCTTCATCATGCTCGTCGCGCTCATCCTGAGGGGCGTCGGGTTCGAGTTTCGCTCGAAGTCGCCCTCGCCTTCATGGCGGACCTTCTGGGACGGGATGATCTTCACCGGATCCCTGGTCCCCGCCCTGCTCTGGGGCGTCGTCGTGGCCAACCTGGTTCACGGCGTTCCCATCGGACCCGAGATGCACTACAAAGGGAACCTTCTCTCATTGCTCCATCCCTACGGCCTCCTGGGCGGGATCACCGCCGTGGCGGTCTTTCTCGTTCACGGAGCCAACTTCCTGGCCCTCAAGCTTGAATCGCCCTTGCGCGAGCGCGCCCAACGCGCCGCTCGAATCAGCGTTCCGATCGCGCTGGCCCTGGCCGCGGTCTTCCTGCTCGCGGGGGGCGCCTACGGGCTCTATGCCCGCGACGCGGCGGGCATCGCCCAGGTGCTGGCCATCGCGGCCGCCCTGGCGCTGGCGCTGGGCCTCTATGCCCGGAGGCGCGATCACGACGGCCTGGCCTTCTGGAGCATTGGAGCCGGCGTGCTCCTGGCCACCGCCGCCGTGTTCGCCGGGCTCTATCCCAATGTCATGCCCTCCAGCTTGAACCCCGCGTGGAGCCTCACCGTGTACAACGCCGCGGCCAGCCCCTACACGCTGCGGGTGATGACCTGGGTCGCCCTGGTCTTCACGCCCTTGGTCTTGCTCTACCAGGGCTGGACGTACTGGGTGTTTCGCGGTCGGGTCGGCCTGGGAGGCGACGGGTATTAGTGGCCTACCTGCTGCCCAAGCTCACGCGTAGGCCCTTGCTCTTGACCCTGGCGCTGGGGGCCCCCCTGGTCGCCGGGGTCCTGACCGTGGCTCGGGCCTGGCTCCTCGTCCAGGGCGTGCAGGCAGCCTTCCTCCTGGGGAGGCCGGCGGAAGCCTTGAAGGGGTATGCCGGGGCTTTGTTGCTCGCCAGCCTCGGTCTTGCTCTGGCCCGAGGCCTGGGCCACGGCGCCGCCGGGACCCTCGCCGCCCGGGTCAAGGCAGACCTCAGGGCGGGCCTTAGCGCCCACCTGGTCAAGGTGGGCCCCGAACGCGTGGCCCGCGGTCCGTCCGAGCTGGCGATCACCCTCACCGACGTGGTGGAGGGCGTCGACGCCTACGTGCGCGGCTACCTCCCCGCGCTCGTGGAGGCGGGGGCGATCCCCCTGGCCCTTTTGATCTTCGTGTTCAGCAAGGAGCCGCTGAGCGCGGTGGTCTTGCTGATCACGGCCCCCTTGATCCCGGTCTTCATGATCCTGATCGGGCGGTGGGCGGAAGGGGTCACCGCGCGTCAATGGCGGGCCCTCTTCGCCTTGGGCAACTACTTTTCCGACGCGATCAAGGGCCTGACCACGCTGCGGGCCCTCGGCGCGGAGCGGCTCGCGCTGGAGCGGCTAAAGCAGCTTTCCGAAGCCCACCGCGAGGCGACGCTGAGCGTGCTGCGGGTGGCGTTCCTCTCCGCCCTGGTCCTCGAGCTGTTGGCCACGCTGTCCACCGCGGTGATCGCGGTCGAGGTGGGCCTCAGGCTCCTCGCGGCGAAGCTGGACTACGCGACCGCGTTCTTGATCCTGCTCCTGGCCCCGGAGTACTACGGGCCGCTGCGCAACCTCGGCGCCCAGTTCCATCCGGCGCAGTCGGCGAAGGACGCGACGAAGCGGCTCCAAGCCCTGGAGGTGCTTCCTGCCCCTTCCCCGGCCCGTCGCTGCGCCGCCCCCCCTCAGGCCGGGCTCACCCTGACCGACGTCAGCTTCCGCTACCAGGAGAGCGGTCTGGCCCTGCGCTCGCTTTCCTTGAGCGTGGCCCCGGGGGAACTGGTCGTGCTGACCGGTCCGAGCGGGGCAGGAAAATCCACCCTTTTGAAGCTCATTCTGGGGCTTTTGGACCCTGAAACCGGGGAGGTTTGCCTGAACGGCCGCCCGGTCCACCCCGAACGCTTCGCCTTCATGCCCCAGACCCCCTTCCTCTTCCGAGGAACCCTGCGCGACAACCTGCGCCTGGCCCGGCCCAGCGCCAGCGACGAGGAGCTCGAGGAAGCCCTGCGCCTGTCCGGGCTCATCGAGGTCGTGGCCCGGCTCCCCGAGGGCCTCGACACCCCGATCGGGGAGGGTGGCCTCGGCCTTTCCGGAGGCGAACAACAGCGGCTTTCACTGGCACGGGCCTTTCTCAAACGCCCTGAGGCCATCCTGCTCGACGAGCCCACCGCCCACCTCGACCCCGAGAGTGAACGCCGGGTCCTCCTGGGCCTCAAGGCGCTCAAGCGTCGCAACGTCCCCATCCTCGCCGTAGCCCACCGGGACGCGCTCATTCGCGCCGCGGACCGGCGGCTCAGCTTGGTCGACGGCAGGCTCCAAGAAGAGGTGCCCCATGCGCGCTAACCCCGCCACCTGGATGATCGCCGCCGTCGCGGCGACGCTCACCGTGCTCGCCAGCGTCGGGCTGATGGCCACGGCGAGCACGCTTTTGGCGCTCGCCGCGCTGCATCCTCCCCTCTACACCCTGATGCTCTGGGTCACCGGGGTGCGGTTTTTTGGGACCTTTCGAGGGGTCTTCCGCTACGCCGAACGCCTCTTTGCCCACGACGCCACGTTTCGTTACCTGGCCGCGCTGCGGGTCCGGGTGTTCTCCCGGCTTGCCCCCCTCGTCCCCACCGCGGCCAAGGGCCTGGCCAGCGGCGACCTGCAAGAGCGGATGCTCGCCGACGTCGGCCGGCTCGAGCCCCTTCCCGTGCGCGTGCTCATCCCGATGATCGCGGCCATCGGCACCGGCCTCCTGGTCAGCCTGGCCTTGATCCACTGGGGCGGCGCGGAGCTGGCCCTCGCCTTCGGGATCCCCTACGGCCTGACCCTCGTCGGCCTCCCCTTCCTGGGCTGGCGCCTCGGCGTGGCGCCGGTTCACAAGCGCCACGCCGCAAGCCGCGCGCTCCGCCAGGCCGCCTTTCAACTCACCGAGGGGCTCACCGAACTCCTGGTCGCTGGCCGGGCCGAGGAGCAGCAAAGGATCGTCGAGGCCCAGGCCGAGAAGATCGCCCGTCTGGAGCAGCGCGAAGCCTGGATCAAGGGAGCGCTGGAGGGAGGGCTGGAGCTGGCCGCCGGCGCGGCACTGGCCTGGCTCTTCTTCGCTGGCGCCGAGGCGGTCTCCCTGGGAACGCTCCCGGCGCCCTGGCTGCCCGGGGTGGCGCTCGCTGGCTTCGCGGCCTTCGAGGCCCTTCGCCCCCTCGCCGGAGCGGGGCCGCTGATCGCGGAGGCGGAACGGGCTTGGCGAAGCGTGCGCGAGCTGCTCAGCCTCCCTCTGCCCGCGCCCGACCCGCAAACGCCTGCACCGCCGCCCAAGGGCCACGCGGTGCGCCTCGACGCGCTTTGGGCGCGCTACCCCAACGCGACGGCGCCCACGCTGAAGGGCGTCGAGCTCGCGCTTCCCGAAGGACGGCAGGCGGTGGTGGTAGGCCCCAGCGGCGCTGGCAAGAGCACCCTCGCGTGGACCCTCCTGCGGTTCCTCCTGCCGGAGCAAGGACAAGCGCGCATCGGGGGCGTTCCGGTCGCCGACCTACGTGGAAAGGACGTGCGCGCGCGGGTGCTCTACCTCGACCAGCGACCGGCGATCTTCACCGGCAGCCTGCGCGACAACCTGGCGCTGGGACGCCCGGACGCCGACGACGCGACGCTCTGGCGCGCCCTACGGCGCGTCGCCCTGGATCGCTGGGCGAAGACGCTCAAGGAAGGGCTCGACACCTGGATGGGACCCGGCGGGGTGGTGCCCTCCGGGGGCGAGGCGCGGCGCCTGGCCCTGGCGCGGGCCCTCCTCAAGGACAGCCCCATCTGGATCCTCGACGAACCCACCGAGGGCCTCGACGCCGAGACCGAGCGCGCCGTCCTCGGCACCCTGCTCCCCTCCCTCGCGGGCAAGAGCGTGCTGTGGATCACCCACCGTCCGCTCCCGGGCGTCGAAGCGCCCCGCTATGCGTTCGAAGACGGACGGCTGAGGCGGGTATAGAGCGCCTTCAACGCCTCGGGGGACAGGGCCTCGGCCCGCACCCGGGGGTCCAGGCCCAGCTCGGCCAGGGCCTCCAGGACCCTCTCGCGGGGATAGCCCGCGGCCTCGAGGTTCTTTCGCAGGGTCTTCCTTCGCTGGGCAAAGGCCTGGTCCAGGAAACGGGCGTACCCGAAATCGAGCTCGGTTCCCTTGGGCCGAAGCCGCACCACGCTCGAGGTCACCTTGGGGGGCGGGTAAAAGCTCCCCGGAGCGACGTCGAAAAGACGCTCGGCCTCGGCCAGGTGCTGGACTTTGAGCGTCAGCGGGCCATAGGCCTTGGTGCCAGGGCGGGCCACCAGCCGGTCCGCGACCTCGCGCTGGAGCATCGCCACCAGGGTGCGAAAGCGCCCCGACGCCAGGGCATCGAAGAGGATCCGGGTGCCCGCGTTGTAGGGGAGGTTGGCGACGAAGAGGCTGCCCTCGGGAACCGTCTCCCAGGGGAAGGCACGGGCGTCCCCGGGGACGAGCTCGAGGTCCGCCTCGGCAAAGCGCGCGCGCAGGTGGGGCAAGAGCGCCTCGTCCTTCTCGATGGCGACGACCCGCGCCCCAGCCTCGACGAGGCTCTGGGTGAGCCCGCCGAGCCCGGGGCCGACCTCGTAGACCCGGTCCCCCGGGCGCACCCCGGCGGCCTCGAGCATCCGCGCGTAGACCGCGGGCTCGACGAGGAAGTGCTGGCCCAGCGCCTTCTTCGCCCGGCCACCGAGCCGGGCCAAGAGGGCCCGGGCGCCGGCGCGGGTGCGGGGGTCCTCAGGCAAAGCGCACCGCCCGGTAGCGCAGGGCCTCCCCGAGGAAGACCTCGAAGAACTGGCCGCGCTCGAGCGCGTCGGCGAGGACCACCCCGTGCGCCTCGTCGATCAGGATCTCGTCCACCGAGGTGTGACCGTAGACCCCGAGCCGGTAGCCCCGGCGGGCGACGTAGTCGGGGGTGCGCCGCCACCAGGTCTTGGCGTCGTCGCTCTGATAGAAGTAGGGGTCGTAGGTGTTCATCCAGGGCAGGGGGCCGACGTGGGCGAAGTGCACCCGCTCGATCTCGTGCTCCAAGGGGAAGGAGAGGAACCAGTCGGCGATCCCCGGGGGAAGGGGTTGCCCGCCGTAGTGGGGGTCGAACTCCCGGTGCTCGATCCCGTGCGCGTTGCCGAGGAGGACGTCGTGGTGCACCGCGGCGTGGTCGTGGTTACCCATGAGGATGACCACCCGGCCCGCGGCCTCGGCGGCGAAGCGCTTGAGGCGCAAGAGCTCGGCGATCTGGGCGCGGGCCGCGCGTTTCAAGTGCTCGGGGTTGCGAAAGTCGTAATCGGGTAGGCCGGTGAGCCGCACGTAGGCGTCGTGGGTCTTGGGGTGAACCAGATCCCCGAGGAGGACCACCTGGATGCGCCCCTCCTTGAGGGCCGGCGTGGGCCGGCCTTCGGCGTCGGCGGCGTAGGCCGCCCGCAACGCCCCCCAGAGCTTGTCGAACGCGGCGTGAACGTCCCCGATCGCGACGACCTTGATCATTCCTTCAGGCGCGCTCGCAGCTCGCGGTAGAGCTCGCGGGCCTCCTCCGGGGTGCGGCCGTAGCCGCCGTACTTCTGGATCAGCTTCGCCGCCTCCGCGCCCTTGCCCTTGGCCCGCAGGGCGTCCACCAAGCGGTCGATCAGCTCCTTAGGGTCTGGCTTTTTCTCCACCGGCTTGGGGGGCGTAAAGCGGCCGGTCGTCTCGTCGTAGTCCACCCAGGCCTTGCCGATGCGGTAGAGGTGGCGCCCGACGCCGAACTTCACCGCGGCCCGCTTCAGGGCATCGGAGAACGCCGCCTTGAGGGAGTCGCCCTCGCCGACGTCTTCCTTGGTCACCCCCAGGACGCTGAGCCGGCACTTCGCGGCGAAGAGGCGCTCCTTGGCCAGGAGCACCTCATAGGCGTCGGTCCAGTGCTCCGGCCCCACGACCTGGTCCAGGCGATCCAGCACCGCCCGGGCGTCGACGTAGGGGACCACGAGCGCGCGCTTTTTGTCCTTGGAAAGGGCCTCCACGCGCCACTGGATCTCATCCGCGGGAAAGGGGGCGGCGAGCGCAGCCCAAACGTCTTCGGCCATCCCGTTCATTCTAGCATTGACAGGAAAAACCCCCTTTCCTATGATGAACACGGCTTTGGGGCGTCGTCTAATGGTAGGACAGCGGACTTTGGATCCGCCGGTCGTGGTTCGAGTCCACGCGCCCCAGCCATCTTTTTTAACCCCCCTTCACCAAGTCGCGGTAGAGTAGAGGCGTGGAGGCGTTAGTGGTCAGCGCCAAGGGCACCTTTCGCGCCCTGCTGGAGATCTCTTTGGAGTCCGAAGGGATGCGCGCCACCTCGGTGGCCGGCGCCAAGGAAGCGCTGACCTACCTCAAGGAGCACACCCCGGACCTCATCGTCATCGACGAGGAGATCAAGGGCGAGCTCGGGCCGCTGGACCTGGCCTGGCGGATCAAACGCGTCAGGCGGCTGCGCGACGTGCCCGTGGTCTTCCTCACCAGCGCCAAGAACGAGCGTCTGGAGATCGCCGCCCGCATGGCCAAGGTGGACGCGGTCCTCGAGAAGCCGATCACCGGTCGCAGCTTCGCCCGCTTCGCCCGCCGCACCATCGAGCACCATCCGCCCCACCAGCGAGAATGAGCCGACCGCTGCGCATCGCCCTCTACGCCCTCGCCGCCGTGATCACCGGACTGGTCCTCGGCGGCCTCCTGGTGGCCTGGCGCTGGAGCCGCGACCTCCCCAGCATGGTCGCGTTCGAGTCCCTGCGCCTGACCTCGACCACCACCCTGATGGCCCGCGACGGGACCCCGATCGCCACCCTGGCCTCGGTCGAGGAAGGGCGGGCCTTGCGGCGCCGCCTGGTGGCCCTCGACGAGGTCTCCCCGGCGGCGATCGCCGCGGTGGTAGCCAGCGAAGACCGGCGCTTTTTCCAACACCACGGGATCGACTGGGTGCGCTTTTTAGGGGCGCTCTGGCGCACCCTGCAGGGCGACCTGCAAGGGGGCAGCACGATCACCACCCAGGTGATCAAGAACACCCTCCTCAAGGAACTCGCCACCCGGCGCTCGATCGAGCGCAAGTTCAAGGAGTTCCTGCTGGCCATCGAGCTGGAGCGCCGCTACACCAAGGAAGAGATCCTCGGAATGTACCTCAACGTCGCCTTTTGGGGCGGCAACCTGACCGGGATCGCCGCCGCCAGCGAGGCCTACTTCGGCAAGGACCCCAGCGCCCTCTCCCTCGCCGAAGGGGCCTACCTGGCCTCGCTCATCCCCGCCCCCAACGCCCGCTACCGCGACCTCGCGGGCACCCTGCGCCGCAGCCGCCACCTGATCCGCCAGATGCTGGCGGAAGGCTGGATCAGCCGCGAAGAAGCCGCGGCCGCGCTCAAGGCCCCGCTCGTTCCCCGCGGCTGGACGGCCAAGTACGACGACGCGGGGCGCCTCCTCGAGGCCAAGCTCACCGACCCCAAGGCCCAGGTCCTCCCCGACCTGGCCGCGGAGATCGCGCCCCGCTTCGTCCTCGAGGTGCGCAAGGCGTTGATCCGCCGCTTCGGCCGCGAGCGGGTCTTCGGCCAGGGCGGCCTGAAGGTGATCACGACCCTGGACCTGGGGATGCAAAACGCCGCCGAAAACGCTGCCCGCTACGCGCAGAAGGCAGGGCTTTTGGCCGATGGCGCGCAGCTCGCCCTGGTGGGGATGGACCCCGAGAGCGGGGAGGTGCTGGCGATGCTGGGGGCGCTCCCCGACACCAAGGGGGAGTACAACCGCGCCACCCAGATCGAGCGCTCCCCGGGGTCGGCGGTCAAACCCTTCGTCTACGCGACCGCGATCGAGGCCGGATGGACCCAGGCCAGCCCGGTCTGGGACCGCGAGGTCGAGTTCAAGGACCCCAGCCAGCCGGACGGCGTGTGGAAGCCCAAGAACTTCTCCGGCACCTTCCTGAACCGCCCGGTCACGGTGCGCTACGCCCTGGACCGCTCGCTCAACATTCCCGCGGTGCTCACCGCCGAGGCGATCGGGGTGCCCCGGCTCGCGGCGAAGCTAACGGCGCTGGGCTTCAAGCTCCCTCCCCACCCCAGCCTGGCGATCGCGATCGGCGCGGTGGGGGCCAACCCCTTGCAAATGGCGAGCGCCTACGCGGCCTTCCTCGAGGGCGGCAAGGTGCCCAACCCCGAGCTCCTGCGGCGCGTCGAGGACCAAAACGGCCACCTGCTCTACGCAGCGCATCCGGTGCGGAAGCAGGTCTTCGACGAAAAGACCGCCTATATCGGCTGGGACCTGCTCAAGGGCTACGTCTACGACCCCGATCCCTTCGGCAAGAAGAGCCTGGCCTGGCGGGCGCGCATCCCCGGGCGGGTGGTCGGGGGCAAGACCGGCACCTCGAACGAGGCCCGGGACCTCTGGTTCGTCGGGGGCACGCCGGGCCTGGTCGCCGCGGTCTGGATGGGCCGGGACGACAACGAGCCCCTGCGCTGGAACGGCAAGGAGCCCTCCTCCTCGGTCCTGGTTCCACCGATCTGGCGGCGCTTCGTCGAGGAGGCGATGCGTGGCCGACCAGCAGCGGAGCCCGAGCCACCCCCGGGGCTGACCAGGGTAAAGATAGACCTGTTGGACGGGGTCCCCAGGCCGGGTGGCGTGGCCGCCTACTTCCGCACCGGACGCGAACCGGTGGCGGTGCTGCCCAGCGGCCGCTACGCCTGGGTACCCTTGGACCCCGAGCGGGGCTGCGTCCTGGACCCGCGGACGCCGCTGATCGACGCCCGCTGGGTGCCCCTGGATCAGGCGGCTAGGCTTCCCCTTTGCAGCGCGGGCACAGGCCCCAGTAGGTGATCTGCGCGTCCTCCAACCGCCACTGGGTGGCGGCCTCGAGCGCCTCCTTCTCGGCCAGGGGGTCGGGCGCAGCCTCCGCCGGGAGGTCCTCCACCCGGCCACAGCTGCGACAGAAGAGGTGGTGATGCGGCTTGGACCAGCCGTCGTAGCGGGTGACTCCCTTGGGATCCTTGAACTCGCGCACCAACCCCACGTCGCGGAGGACGTGCAGGTTGAGGTAGATCGTGGAGAGCCCGATGTCGAAGCCCTTCTTGCGCAGCCCCCGGTAGAGTTCCTCGGGCGTGGGGTGCACGTTCTTGCGGTCCAAAAAAGCCAGGATGCGCTCGCGCGGCTGGGTGTGGCGCAGGCCCCTTTGCTTCAAGCGCTCCCGGTAGACGTCACGCTTTTCCCTAATGCGTGGCACGGAATACACCTCCAATCCATTCCAGCATAGCGCACGAAGCAACGAGGCAGATGAGGGCTATAGTAAGGAACATGCGCGGCACCCGACCCGGTCACCGCCTGATGCGCCTCTTCTTCGCCCTGGGCGTTCTCCAGGCGGTGGGGCTGATCGGCCTCGAAGCCTGGCGCTGGTGGATGCTGGAGCGCTCGATTCAAGCGCTGGAGGCGAAAAACGCCGCCCTCTGGGCCGAGGTCCGGGAGCTGCGCGCGGAGCTGGCCCACGCCGACGACCCCGAGTACCTCGAAGGCCTGGTGCGCAGCCGGCTCGGCTGGGTGCGAAAGGACGAGATCCTCTATGCTCGAACACCTCATTGACGCCCTGCTCGAAGACGAGTCCCTCACCGAGGGTCTGAGCGACGCAGACGCCCAGGAGCTCGTCAGCTGGCTGATCGGCCTGCTCGAGGAGGAGTACGACGACCGCGGCGCGGCCTTCGTGCGGGCGCTGGGCAAGCGCATCGCCCGGCTCGCCCGCCAGCACCGGATCCCGGTCGAGGCCCTGATCGAGCTGGTCGAACTGGCCTGGGAGGACGGCCTCTTTCCGGAGCACGAGGACCGGCCGCTGAACGCCTAGGTCAAAACGGCACCGCGGCCTCCCCGCCGGTCTCGCGACGGGCGAGGAGCGCCTCGCGGTTGGGCAGGAAGCGGGCCTCGACCCCCTGTTCCCTGAGGGCCGAAAGCGCCGACGCCGCCACCCGCACCTCGGCGGCCTCGAAGAGCGCCCAGCCCCCCGGACCTTTGAGGCGGATCTCCAGCGGATGGGGGCCGGGGTGCAGATCGAGCAGGCTGCGCAGGTCGATCATGCGCGCCTCGGTCAGCGCCTCCAGGGAGAGCTCCAGCCGCAAGACCTGGGGCAGGCCCTCGAGCTCGTCGGCGTGGATCAGGTCCTCGGCGATCACCCGGAAGCTCTCTCCCTCGGCCTCGGGCTCAACGCTGGCGACGACCGCCACCGGCTCGTCCTCCTTGAGGCGCGGGGAGATGCGCTCGTAGGCCCGGCCGAAGGCCACCACCTCGACCGCCCCGCTCTCGTCCGCGAGGCGGAACTTGGCCATCATCCCCCCGGACTTGGTGGGCTTGCGGCTGACGTCCTCGACCATCCCCGAGAGCACCAGCCGCAGCCGGCGTCCACCTTTGGCCTCCCTGGCGTAGTACGCGGCGAGGCCGGCGATCGGGGTGGAGGCGGCCTCGCTGAGCCCCGGGTAGTGCTTGAGGGGATGGCCGGTGACGTAGATCCCGAGGGCCTCCTTTTCCATCTTCAGCCGCTCCACCTCGGGAAGCGGCGGGACCTCGGGCAGAGGGGGTTCGAGCGCGTCGTCGAACAGGCCCGAAACGCCCATCTGACCCCGGGTCTGCTCCGCCGCGGCCCACTTGAGCAGGTCCTCGAGCCCGGCCAGCATCGCCCCCCGCTCGCCGAAGGCGTCGAAGGCCCCGGCGCGGATCAGGGACTCGACCGCGCGCTTGTTGACCTGCTGCAGGTCGACCCGCTTGAGGAAGTCGGCGAAGCTCTTGAACGGCCCGCCGCGCTCGCGCTCCTTCAAGATCGCCTCCACCGCCCCCTCCCCGACGTTCTTCACCGCCGAGAGGCCAAAGAGGATCTCCCGTCCCTCGACGCGGAAGTCGAAACCCGAGCGGTTGATCTCCGGGGGGCGCACGGGGATGCCCATCACCCGGGCGTCGCGGATGTACTCGGCGACCTTGTCCGAGTTCTTGCGCTCGACCGTGAGCAGCGCGGCCATGAACGCCACCGGGTAGTGGGCCTTGACGTAGGCGGTCTGGTAGGCGATCAAGGCGTAGGCCGCAGCGTGGGACTTGTTGAAGCCGTAGTTGGCGAAGGCCTCGAGCATGTCGAAGAGACGCCCGGCCTCCTCCTCGGGCACCCCCCGCTCCGCCGCGCCGCGCAAGAAGCGCTCGCGGTGGGCCTTCATCTCCTCGACCTTCTTCTTGCCCATGGCCCGGCGCAGGAGGTCCGCCTCACCCAGGCTGTACCCCGCGACCCGGGAAGCGATCTGCATGATCTGCTCCTGATACACGGGGATGCCGTAGGTCTCCTCGAGGATCGGCCGCAGGTACTTCTCGGCGTGGGGGAACTCGCGGTAGCTGACCGGCTCCTTGCCGTGCTTGCGGCGCAGGTAGGTGGGGATGTTGTCCATCGGCCCCGGCCGGTAGAGGGCGAGGATCGCGATCAGGTCGTGGATGCGCTCCGGCTTGAAGGCCTTGACGGTGGCGGTCATCCCCGAGCCCTCGAGCTGGAAGACGCCCTTGGTCTCCCCCCGGGTGAGCATCTCGAAGGTCGCCCGGTCATCGAGGGGGAGCCGGTCGTAGTCCAGCACGTCGCCCTCCGACTCCCGCACGATGCGCGCCGCCTCCTCCAAGAAGGAGAGCGTCCTCAGGCCCAAGAAGTCCATCTTCAAGAGCCCCAGGGCCTCGACCGCGTTCATGTCGTACTGGGTGATGATCTTCTCCCCGCCCCCGGTCTCGCGCATCAGCGGGACCAGTTCGGTCAGGGGCTCCTCGCCGATCACCACCCCGGCGGCGTGCACCGAGGCGTGGCGGTTCAGGCCTTCGAGGCGCATCGCGATCTCCAGGACCCGGCGCACCTCGGGGTCGTTCTGCATCATCGCCCGCAGCTCGGGGACGGTCTCGATCGCCTCCTTCAAGGGGATTGGGCGGCCGAACTTGGTGGGGACCAGCTTGGCGATCTCCTCCGCCCGCTTGTGGGGGATCCCGAAGACCCGGGCCACGTCCTTGATCGCCGCCTTCGAGGCCATCGTCCCGAAGGTCGCGATCTGGGCCACGCGGTCCGCGCCGTAGCGCTCGCGCACGTACTCGATCACCTCGTCGCGGCGGACGTCGGAGAAGTCGGTGTCGATGTCCGGCATCGAGACCCGGGCGGGGTTCAAAAAGCGCTCGAAGAGCAGGTTGAAGGCCAGGGGGTCGATGTTGGTGATGCGGGTCGCGTAGGCCACCAGGCTGCCCGCGGCGCTCCCCCGCCCCGGCCCCACGCTAATGCCCTTGGACTTGGCCCAGTTGATGTAGTCCTGGACGATCAGGAAGTAGCCGGGAAAGCCCATCTCCTCGATGACCCGGAGCTCATACAGGGCCCGGGCCAGGATCGCCGCCTTGGGATCCGCCTCGGCCCGCGCGGCGAGCCGCCGCTCAAGGTCCTCCAGCGCCTCCTTGCTCAAGGTGGCAAGCGCCTCGGCCAGGACCCGGCGGTCGCCGTGGGGCACCGCCCGGCCCGCCTCGCGAAGAAGGGCCCGGAAGTCGTCCTCGGTCAGCTGCCCCGGATAACGGTCCAAGAGGCCCAGGAAGGTGAGCTCGCGCAGGTGCTCGATGTCCGACTTCCCCCCGGGGACCGGGTACCTGGGAATGCGGTAGCGCTTCTTGTCGTCGATCGGGAGCTCGACGTTGGCCTGCTCGGCGATGAAGACGGTGTTGTCGAAGACCTCGTCGCCCCACACCTCGGGGGGCAGGGCCTTGCGCATCTCCTCCGGGCTCTTGACGTAGAACTCGTCGCAGGGGAACTTCCAGCGTCCCGGGTCGTCCCAGGTGGACTTGGACTGGATCGCGAGCAGGACCTCGTGGGCCTCGGCGTCCCGCTTCTCGACGTAGTGGCCGTCGTTGGTGGCCACCATCCCGATCCCGTACTTCTTGGCGAAGGCCTTGAGCACCTCGTTGTTCTTCTTTTGTTCCTCCAGGCCGTGGTTTTGGATCTCGATGTAGAAGTCGTCCTTGAAGATCGAGAGGTACTCGTTGAGCCGGGCCTCGGCGAGGTCCTCGCGGTCGGCGAGGAGGAACTGGTTGATCTCCGAGCCCAGGCAGCCGGAGAGGACGATCAGCCCCTCGGCGTGTTCGCGGAGCAGCTCGCGGTCGATGCGCGGCTTTTCGTAAAAGCCCTCGAGGTAAGCGCGGCTGGCCAGCTTGACCAGGTTCTGGTAGCCCTTGAAGTTCTTGGCCAGCAGGGTGATGTGATAGTAACCGCCGTCCAGCCCCTGGCGGCGCTTGCGGTCGAACCGGCTCTCGGCGGCGACGTAGGCCTCGTAGCCCAAGATCGGCTTGACCCCCACCCGGTGCGCCAGGCGGTAGAAGTCCACGGCCCCGAAGAGGTTGCCGTGGTCGGTGATCGCCAGCGCGGGGTACTCGGGGCTGACCCGCTTGACCCACTCGAGCAGGTCCTTGAGCTTGGCCGCCCCGTCCAGGAGGGAAAACTGGGTGTGCTGGTGGAGGTGCGCGAACTTCACCCTTTTAGCATAGGCTATGGCCGTGAAGCCCGGCGTGCTCCTTTTCGCCCTGGGGTTGGCGCTGGCCGCCGCCCCCCCGAACCCGGCGCACCGCCTCGCCGGGCGGCCGCGCCCTTGGACCCAAGCCGCCCGCGCGCTGGTCAGCGCGCCCAAGGCCCACCACCCGAACCAGATCGCGCGCCTTCCGGCCACGGACCGGCGTCCGGCGCTCCTCCTCTTTGCGTTCGTCCACCTCAAGCTCGAGGACCGCACCTTCGAAAGCGTTGTCCTGGCCCGGGCCGAACAGGATCCCGAGGACTGGCTCCTCGAGCTCACCCCCGGCGCGGATGGCCCGCCGGTCGCCCCCGAAGAGCTCGGCAACGTGCGCCTCCTCGGCTCGGGGGCCGACTACTGGGTCTTTGCCGTCGAGGAGGGCCCGTTCCAGCACGCCCTCCTGGTCTGGTCCACGGCCCGCGGTCACCGGGGAGCTGGAGGCGAGGCCATCCGCCTCTACAGTCCCAAGGCCGCGCGCCGCGAACCGCCTTTGCTCGCTTTCATCCCCAAGGAGCGATGACGATGATCCCCCGCTACCAAACGCCGGAGATGGCCGAGCTCTGGAGCGAGGTCGCGAAGTTCCGCCGCTGGGCCGAGGTCGAGCGGCTGGCCCTGGCTGCCTGGGAAGACTTGGGCCGCGTCCCCAAGGGGACCGCGGCGGCCCTCGCGGAAGGCCTCAAGGCCCGCCCCATCGACGCAGCCTTCATCGCCCAGGTCGCGGCCCGCGAGCGCGTCACCCGCCACGACGTCGCGGCCTTCGTCGACGTGCTCGGGACATGGGTCGAAGACGCCAGGGTGAAGCGCTACCTGCACTTCGGCCTGACCAGCACCGACGTCGTCGACACCGCCCAGAACTGGGCCTTGAAGGTCGCGTTCGACCTGATCCTCGAGGCGCTCGAAGGGGTGCGACGGGCGCTCCGGGAGAAGGCACTGCGCTACCGCGACCTGCCGGCGGTGGGGCGCACCCACGGGGTTCACGCCGAGCCCACCAGCTTCGGCCTCAAGTTCGCCGGGGCCTACGCCGCGTTCTCCCGGGACCGCGAGCGGCTGATCGCCGCCCGGCGCGAGGTGGCGGTGGTCAAGCTCTCGGGGGCGGTGGGCAACTACGCGATGCTCCCCCCCGAGGTCGAGGCCGCGGTCGCCGAGGCCCTGGGCCTTGCGATCGATCCCGTGACCACCCAGGTCACCCCCCGCGACCGGCACGCCGCGGCGCTCGCCGCCCTCGCGGTGCTGGGGGCCGACCTCGAGCGCCTGGCGGTGGAGATGCGCCACCTCGCCCGCACCGAGGTCGGCGAGGTCGAGGAGGGGTTCGCGACCGGGCAAAAGGGGTCCTCGGCCATGCCCCACAAGAAGAACCCGGTGGGGTTTGAGAACCTCACCGGGGTGGCCCGGATGCTCCGCGCGTACGCCGGGACGGCGCTGGAGAACGTCGCCCTGTGGCATGAGCGGGACATCAGCCACAGCTCGGTGGAGCGGGTCGTCCTCCCCGACGCCACGACCCTCGCCCACTACGCGCTGCGCCGGCTTGAGGGCCTGCTCTCCCACCTGGTCGTGCACGAGGACCGGATCCGGGCGAACCTCGAGCGCACCCATGGTCTGGTCTACAGCCAGCGGGTCCTCTCCGCCCTGATCGAATCGGGCCTTCCCCGCGACACCGCCTACCGCCTGGTGCAGCAAGCGGCACAGGCCACCTGGGCGACCGGCCGCCCCTTTCGCGAGACCCTGCGCAAGGCCGGCGCTCCCCTCGACGACGCGGCCCTCGCCGCGCTCTTCGACCCCCGGGCCTACCTCCGCCACGTTCCCCGAATCTACGCCCGGCTTGGGTTAGGCGAGCCCGGGCCGGGGTCCGAGGAGTGATAGGCTGAGCCCATAGGAAAGGAGGGGAGATGCCGGTACGCGCCATCACCTTCGATTTTTGGGGAACCCTCTTCACCGAAGGGCCGCGCTTTCTCTCCGTGGTCCTGCCCAAGCGCTACGAGATCCTCCTCGACGCCAGCAGCGAGGCGGGGGTCCCCGCCGACGAAAAGGCGGTGCGCAACGCCTACCAGGCGGCCTCCCGGGCGTTTCGCGCGGCCTGGCGGGCGGGCGAGCTGATGGGCAACTACGAGCGCGTCGCCTACATGTTCAAGGTCCTCGGGCTGCCCTTCGACGAGGGGTTGGTCGCGCTGACCGCGCGGCGGCTGGAGGACGCCGCGTTGGAAGGGGACCTCGCGCCCCTGCCGGGGACGCTCGAGGCCATCCCCAGCCTCGCCGAGGTCTATCCTCTGGGCATCGTCTCCGACACCGGCCTCACCCCGGGGCGGGTGCTGCGCCAGCTCTTGAAACAGCAGGGCTTTGACCGGCACTTCCAGAGCTTCGCCTTCTCCGACGAGGTCGGCCACCCCAAGCCCGACCCAGCGATCTTCCACACCGCGCTCGGGCCCCTCGGCGTGACCCCGGAGAGCGCGCTCCACGTCGGGGACATCCCCCGCACCGACATCGAGGGCGCCCACCGGGCGGGGTATCCCTACGCGGTCCTCTACACCGGCCACGAGGCCCGTGCGTCCGAGGTTCGCCCCACCGCGGTCATCGACGACCACAAGGCCCTCATCCCGCTCATCCCCCGCCTGGCCTAGTCCTCGGGACGCCGCACCCCGTGCCCCGGGGGCAGGAAATGCGGGAAATCGGGGTTGCCCTTGCGGTCCTCCATGCGCGCGACGGCCTCGTAGGGGTGCGGCCTGCCGGCCGCGCAATAGGGGCAGTCCGGCCGCTCCTTGATCCGCCGCACCTTGGCGGGGATGCCGGCCACGATCGCGTGCGGGGGCACGTCGCGGTTCACCAGGCTGAGCGCCGCGGCCATCGCGTCGTCGCCCATGCGCACCCCGGCGAGCACGGTGGCGTGGTAGGCGATGCGCACCCCCCGCCCCAAGACGGTGTGCTTCAAGGTGACGTCCGCCTGCTCCCGCACGTCGTGGGTGTGGCTGTAGACGTTCGCGTAGTCGGCGATCGAAACCCCGTCCATCAGGGTGATCCCGCCGATGTCGTCGAGCAGGACATGGCGATGGACGACGACGTCGTCGCCGAGTTCGAGGTTGTAGCCGACGGAAAACTCGACGTTCTGGAAGAACTTGGGGTTCTTGCCCACCCGCTTGAAGATGAAGGGGGCCAAAGTGGCGCGCAGGCGCACCCCGGTGTGCACGCTCTGGCCCAGCGGGGTGAGGTCCAGGGCCTTCCAAAGCCAGAGCAACGGCTTGACCCGAGCAAACTTCTCCGGATCGGTGGCCGCGTAGTACTCGGCCTCGAAGGTGATCTGATCGGGGTCCAGGGCCAGGGCCGCGAGCGGGGCGGTCTCGGCCAGCTCGGCGTAGGGCCGGGCGTAGAGCACCTCGGCCAGCACCTCCCGCACCAGCGCGCTGCGGTCGGTCGCGGGATCCGCGAGCCGCTCGCTCAGCTCACCGAGAAAACGCGCAAACCGGCGGTCGGCGTCGGGCGTGATGGCGCGGGGTAAAAGCCAGGGCATGGCCACAGTTTGGCGGGGATCGCAGGCCCGCGCAAGCCTCAGCGGTAGCCGAGCTCCCGCAGCGCCTCGGGGTCCTTGCGCCACTTGGGGTAGACCTTGACCTCGAGGTCCAGGAAGACCTTGCGGTTGAGCAGGGTCTCGAGCTGCTTCCTGGCCGCGCGACCGATCTCCTTCAGCTTGCGCCCGCCTTTTCCGATCACGATCGGCTTGTGCGCCTCGCGTTCGACGTAGAGCACGGCGCGGACGTAGAGCGTGCCGTTCTCGCGCTCGGCGACCTCCTCGACCTTGACCGCGATCGCGTAAGGCACCTCCTCGAAGAGGCGCTTCATCGCCTCCTCGCGGATGATCTCGGCGATCCACTCCTCGAGCGGCTGGTCGGAACGGGCGAAGTCCGGGGGGTAGTAGAAGGGCCCTTCGGGCAGGGCGCCGAGGATCTCGGCCTTGAGCTCGGCGACGTCCTTGGGGTCCAAAGCGCTGATCGCGCGCACCTCCTCGATCTCGGGGAGCAGGGCGTGGTAGGCCTCGAGCGCCCGGTCGGGAAACCGCGCCGCGTCCTTCTTGTTGCCGATCAGGTAGATCGGCACCTTCCCCAGGAGCGGCTTCAGGGCCCGCGCGACCATCGCGTCCTCCTCGGTCGGGGGGTGGCGGAGGTCCACCAGCCAGAGGATCTGGTTGACGTCGGAGAGGGCCTCGTAGACCTGGTCGTTGATGTAGTCGCCGAGCGCGTCCTCGGGCTTATGCAGCCCCGGGGTGTCGACGAAGACCGCCTGGCGGTTGCCCTCGGTCAGGATGCCCCGCACCTGTTTGCGGGTGGTCTGCGGCCGGGGGCTGATCGGGGCCACCTTGACCCCGAGAAGGTGGTTCAAGAGGGTGGACTTCCCCACGTTGGGCTTGCCGACGATGGCGACAAACCCCGAGTAGGTCTTCGCTTCACTCACAAAGATGAGTATAGGGCCAAATTCCCTGGCCTACCCCGCGCCGAAGCGAGGAGAATACGGGCATGCCCACGGCACGCGACTGGCTGGCCCTGGCCCTCACCCCCGGGGTGGGTCCGAAGCGCTTTTTGCAGGCCTTCGAGCACGGGCCCGAGGCCTTGCCCGAAGGCCTGCGTCGGGCCTGGCGCGCGACCCGCGCCGGGGGGCAGGCCGAGGCCCTCCTCGAGCGCGCCCGCCGCGAAGGGGTTCGGGTCCTCGGCCCCTGGGACGCGGCCTACCCCGAGGGGCTCTTGCACCTCGCGGACCCTCCGGTCCCCCTCTTCGTCCGCGGCCCCCTGCCCGCCTGGCAGGAGAGCGTCGCCATCGTCGGGACCCGCCGGGCGAGCCCCTGGGCGAAGGGGTTCGCCAAAGCCCTGGGGAAAGCCCTCGCTCGGGCCGGGCTGGCCCTGGTCTCGGGCCTCGCCCTGGGGATCGACGCCGCCGCGCACCGCGGCAGCCTGGCGGCGGGGGGGCGGTCGGTCGCGGTCCTGGGCAGCGCGCTGGATCGCGTCTATCCTCCGGAAAACCGGCCGCTTGCGGAAAAGAGCACGCTGGTCAGCGAGTTCCCCTTCGAAACCGGCCCGCACCCCGCCCACTTCCCCCGGCGCAACCGGATCATCGCCGCCCTGACCCGGGCAGTGGTGGTGGTCGAGGCACCGGAACGCTCGGGGGCGCTGATCACCGCCCGCCACGCGCTCGAGCTCGGACGCGAGGTCCTGGCCGTCCCCGGCCGCCCCACCGACCCCAAGAGCCGCGGGGCGAACCGCCTGATCCAGGACGGCGCCGCCCCGGTGCTCGATCCCGAGGACCTCCTCGAGGCCCTAGGGGCCAGCGCCGAACCCGCGCCGCCAAGACCCATACCCCAGGGGCCGGCCGGCCGCCTCTTCGAGGCCCTGCGGGCGCTCGGCGAGGCCCTTCCCGACGACCTCGCGGCCCAAACCGGGCTGGCCCCCGGTGAGGTCCTGGCCCGCCTTGCGGAGCTCGAGCTCCTGGGGCTCGCCGAGGCCCTCCCCGGGGGCCGCTACCGGGCCCGCACCTGAACGCTTAGCGGGCCAAGGCCTTTTCGACGAAGGTGTTGGTGTAGGTCTTTTCGAGGGCCACCTTGAGGTAGTCGCCGAAACGCTGGGCGACGCTCCTGAGCTCAACGGCCAGGACCTCCGTAGGGGTTGACGGCTTGGCCACGGGTTTCTGCATAATTTTGCGAGATTTTACCCTTCCCCGCCGCGAAGCTCAAGGCCAGCTGGTATGCTCATGGAGATGGTCGAGCGCGTCTACCTGGCGAGACCGCGGGGGTTTTGCGCCGGCGTGGTGATGGCGATCCAGGCCGTTGAGCGCGCCGCCGACGCCTATCGCGAGCAGGGCGACCTCGTCGTCTACCACCAGATCGTGCACAACGAGACCGTGGTGGCCCGTCTGGAGCGGGAAAAGAACGTGCACTTCGTCGAGGACCTGGACGAGATCCCGGCGCTCGAAAAACGGGCCAAGCTCGCCGGGGTGATCGTCTTCTCCGCCCACGGCGTGCCTCCCGAGGTGCGCAAGAAGGCCGCAGAGATGGGCTTCACCGCGATCGACGCCACCTGCCCCCTGGTGACCAAGGTGCACACCGAGGCCCGGCGCTACGCGGACCTCGGCTACACGATCCTCCTGATCGGGGACTCTGCCGACCACCAGGAGGTCAAGGGCACGCTCGGCGAGGCCCCGGAGCACACCATCCTGGTCGCGGTCCACACCCAGGTCGGCAAGGATCCCCGCCTGGCGGATCCGCGCACCGTCGAGGTACCGGACCCGGAGCGGGTGATCGTCCTCACCCAGACCACCCTCTCGGTCGACGACACCGACGCCACGATCGAGATCCTGCGCGAGCGGTTTCCCAAGCTCGTCACCCCCGCCCGCAGCGACCTTTGCTACGCGACCAAGAACCGCCAGGACCAGGTCAAGCGGCTGGCGCCCCTGGTGGACCTCTTCCTGGTGCTCTCCAGCCGCCATTCCTCCAACGGGATGCGGCTCTTCGAGCTGGCCGGCCAGCTCACCCGGGCGGTGCGCATCGACGGCCCCGAAGACCTCCGCCAAGACTGGTTCGCCGACGTCAAGCGGGTGGGGATCACCTCCGCCGCCAGCACTCCGGAGGACCTGGTCCAGGGAACGCTGGCCTGGCTGCGCCGCGCGTTTCCCGGGCTGACGGTCGTCGAGGAGGGCGAGTGGGAGGCGATCGCCTTTCGCGAGCCTCGGCCCGAGCCTCCCGAGGTCACGTTAAGCCGCCTGTCATGACGCACGCCCACCGCTTTTCCGTGGCGCCGATGCTCGAGCGCACCGACCGCCACTTCCGCTACTTCTTCCGCCAGATCTCCCACGAGGCCCTGCTCTACACCGAGATGGTCGTCGACCGGGCGCTTTGCCACGGCGACCCGGGGCGCTTTTTGCAGCACCATCCGGCGGAGGCGCCGCTCGCCTTGCAGATCGCCAGCGCAGACCCCGAAACCGCCGTGGCCGCGGTCAAAAAAGCCCTCCCCTACGGGTTCGACGAGATCAACCTGAATGTTGGCTGCCCCTCGGAAAAAAGCCAGCGGGCGGGCTTCGGCGCAATCCTCATGAGACACCCCGAGCGGGTCGCGGAGATCGTGCGCGCGGTCCATGAGGCGACCGGGGTGCGCCTTTCCGTCAAGCACCGCCTGGGGCTGGACGACGACGGGGACCGCGCGGTCTTCCGCTTCGTCGAGACCCTGGCCCGGGCGGGGGTGACGACCTTCATCGTCCACGCCCGGAAGGCCCTGCTCCACCTCGACACGCGCAGGAACCGTGCCGTCCCCCCGCTCCGCCATGACCTCGTCGCCCGCCTCAAGGCCAGCTTCCCCGAACACCGGATCATCGCCAACGGGGGCATCGCGGATCTGGATACGGCCGAGCGCCTGCTCCAGGCGGTGGACGGGGTGATGGTGGGCCGGGCGGTCTGGGACGACCCCTGGCGCTTCGTCGCGCTCGACGCCCGGCTCTTCGGCCGCCCCCGGCGCCCGACCCGGCGCGCGGTGGTGCGGGCGATGGCCGACTACCTGGAGGCCCGGCTGGCCGAGGGCGTCCCCGGCACCGCGGTCATCCGCCCGCTCTTCAACCTCTACCACGGGGTCCCCGGGGCCCGGGCCTGGCGGCGCGTTCTTAGCGCGGGGCCCGCGACCCCGGAGACCCTGATGCGGGCCCTGCACGCGGCCGAGGCCGCTAGGGCTGCTAGAGTGAGGGCATGAACCCAATCGTTTGGGGCGTATTCCTCCTCATTGCCCTCGCCGCGCTGGTCGCGGTGGCCACCTACAACCGCCTGATCGCGCTCAAGAACCAGATCGACTTCGCCCGGGGCAACATCGAGGCCCTCTTAAAAAAGCGCTTCGACCTGATTCCCAACCTGGTCGCCACGGTCAAGGCCTACGCCAAGCACGAACGCGAGACCCTTGAAGCGGTCACCGCGCTGCGCAGCCGCATCGCCAGCGCCCAGGACGACGCCGAGCGCTTCAAGCTCGAGGACCAGATGTCCGGGCTGTTGGGCCGGCTCCTGGTTCAGCTCGAGGCCTACCCCGACCTCAAGGCCAACGAGAACTTCCTTCAGCTGCAGGGGGCCCTGAACGAGATCGAGGCCGGCCTCGCCGCCGCGCGCCAGGCTTACAACGCCGCGGTGGTGCAGTTCAACAACGCGGTGGAGATGTTTCCCTCGAACCTCGTCGCCCGCTTCATGGGGCTCAAGCCGCGGCCGGTCTTCGCCGCCGCGGCCGCGGAGCGTGCCACCCCGGACGTGGGGCGAATGTTCGACGCCTGACCAGGCTAAATGTCCCCGATCCTCGCCCGGATAATGGGAGCGAACACATCCGGGAGGTGCATCGTGGACTTTTTAGAAGCAAGGGACTTTCTCCTGGCCCATCGTACCGATTACGAGACTGCCTACCAGGGGTTTCGCTGGCCGAGGCCGGAAACCTTCAACTGGGCCCTCGACCACTTCGACCCGCTGGCGGAGCGAAGGCGCGAGGAGACCGCGCTCTTGATCCTGAACCTAGAGGGCGGCGCCGAGCGACGCACCTTCGGGGAGCTCAAGACCGCGTCCAACCGGGTCGCCAACTTCCTCCGGGCCCAGGGCATCGGTCGCGGCGATCGCATCCTGCTGATGCTCGGCAACCGGGTCCCGCTCTGGGAGACGATGCTCGCGGCGATCAAGCTCGGCGCGGTGATCATCCCCGCCACCACCCTCCTGAGCGGCGACGACCTCAAAGACCGGCTGGAACGCGGCCAGGTCAAGGCGGTGATCGCCGAGGCCGGCCTCAGCGAACGCTTTTCGGGGCTGCTCGGGGACCAGCTCAAGGTCAGCGTCGGCGGCGAGGTGCCGGGCTGGATCCCCTTCGACGAGGCCTACCACGCCGGGGCCGACTTCACCCCCGACGGACCGACCAAGGCCGACGACCTGCTGCTGCTCTACTTCACCTCGGGGACGACCTCCCGTCCCAAGCTCGTGGCCCACACCCACGCCAGCTACCCGATCGGCCACCTTTCGACGATGTACTGGCTGGGGGTGACCCCCGGGGACCTGCACCTCAACATCAGCTCCCCCGGCTGGGCCAAGCACGCCTGGAGCAACTTCTTCGCGCCCTGGAACGCCGAGGCCACGGTGGTGGCCCTCAACTACACCCGCTTCGACCCCAAACGGGTGCTCGAGCTGATCGCCCAGCACGGGGTGGAGACGCTGTGCGCGCCGCCCACCGTCTGGCGCATGTTCATCCTCGAGGACCTCAAGGCCTACAAGACCCGGCTCAAGGAGCTGGTCAGCGCCGGCGAACCCTTGAACCCGGAGGTCATCGCCGAGGTCCAGGCCGCCTGGGGCCTCACCATCCGCGACGGCTACGGCCAGACCGAGACCACCGCCCAGATCGCCAACACCCCGGGACAGCCGGTGAAGCCGGGCGCGATGGGCCGCCCCCTGCCCGGCTACCGGATGGTGCTCTTGGACCCCGAGGGCCACGAGGCCGACGAGGGGGAGATCGCGATCAAGCTCGACCCGCGGCCGGTGGGGCTGATGAAGGGCTACCTCGACGACCCCGAGCGCACCGCCAAAGTGATGGCCGGGGGCTATTACCGCACCGGGGACGTCGCCCGCCGGGACGAGGACGGCTACTTCTGGTACATCGGCCGCGCCGACGACGTCTTCAAGAGCTCCGACTACCGGATCAGCCCCTTCGAGCTGGAAAGCGTGCTGATCGAGCACGAGGCGGTGGCCGAGGCCGCGGTGGTGCCCGCCCCGGACCCGGTGCGCCTCTCGGTGCCCAAGGCCTACGTCGTGCTGGCCCCGGGGTTTGCCCCGAGCCGCGAGGTGGCGCTTTCGATCTTCCTCTTCGTGCGCGAGCGGGTTCCCTCCTATAAGCGCATCCGCCGCATCGAGTTCTCCGAGCTGCCGAAGACGATCTCGGGCAAGATCCGCCGCGTCGCGCTGAGGGGCCGGGAGCAGCAAAAGGCGACCCGCGCCGAGCACGAGTACTTCGAGGAGGACTTCCCCGAACTCAGGCGGTCCTGAGCTCCTCGGGCCAGCGCCCGCCGAGCGCCTCCCAGGCCCGGCGCATGTCCGGGGGGACGGGGGCGACGAAGGTCAGAAAGCGCCCGGTCTCGGGGTGCGGCAGGCGCAGCTCGTAGGCGTGGAGCGCGTGCCGGGGCATCTCCGGATGGGGCCGGCCGTAGAGCGCGTCGGAGAGGATCGGGGCCCCGAGGTGCTTGAGGTGCACCCGGATCTGGTGGGTGCGGCCGGTGTGCGGCCGGGCCTCGACCAGGGCGACCTCCGGGCCCTCGAGGTAGTCGAGGAGGCAGAAGTCGGTCTCCGCGTGGCGGGGCTGCACCCCCCCGACGTGCATCTTGTGGCGGTGCACCGGATGGCGCCCGATCGCGGCGATCAGGGTGCGCTCGCCGGCTTCGAGCCCCCGGGGTCGCCCCGCGGTCAGCGCCAGGTAGCGCTTGTAGACGAAGCGGTGCTTGAAGGCCTCGGAGAGCCGCCGCTGGGCGAACTCGGTCTTGCCGACGACGATCGCCCCCGAGGTCTCCCTGTCCAGGCGGTGGACGATCCCCGGCCGCACCAGCTCCGGCCGCTCGGCGCGCACCGGGCCGTGCCCGAAGTAGCCGAGCAGGGCCCCGACCAGCGTGCCCTCGCTCTGGCCCGGGGCGGGGTGGGTGAGCATCCCCGCGGGCTTGTTGACCACGATCAGCTGATCGTCCTCGTAGAGGACCTCGAGGGGCACCGCCTCGGGGGCCACCTCGGGCGGGGGCTCGATCGGGCGCTCGACCCGCACCAGCTCACCGCGCAGGCGGTAGGCGGGCTTTTTCACCACCTTGCCCGCGACCTCGACGTGTCCCCCCTCGATCCAGGCCTGGGCCTTGCTGCGGGAGACCCCGGCGTAGCGGGCCACGGCGACGTCCAGGCGCTCGTCCTCGGCGGTGAACTTCAGGGCCACGAGCCTTGATTATAGCCCTTCGTCGAGGGCCTTGACCACGTCCTCTTTGAGGGAAAAGGCGTGCCTTGGCTCGGGGAAGCGGCCCTGGCGCACGTCCTCCGCGTAGGCCGCAAGGGCCTGGCGAAAGAGCGCGGCCCCCTCGAGGTAGCGCTTGACGAAGCGCGGCTTGAAGTCCTCGAAGAGGCCCAGCAGGTCGTGAAAGACCAGGACCTGGCCATCGGTGGCGGCGCCGGACCCGATCCCGATCGTCGGCACCTCCACCGCCCGGGTGATCCGCTCGGCCAGGGGGGCCGGGACCATCTCCAGCACCAGGGCGAAGACCCCCGCCTCGGCCAGGGCGCGGGCGTCGGCGAGGAGGCGGCGCGCGCTCGCCAGGTCGCGGCCCTGCACCTTGTAGCCGCCGAGGCTGCTCGCGGTCTGCGGGGTGAGGCCGAGGTGCCCCATCACCGGCACCCCGGCGGCGACCAGGCGGCGCACGATCTCGACCTTGGGGCCCTCGAGCTTGACCGCGTCCACCCGGGCCTCCTTCAAGAGGCGCTCGGAGGCCTGGACCGCGCGCTCGTAGGTGGCGTCGGCGAGGTAGGGCAGGTCGGCGACGAGGAAGGTGTCCGGCGCCCCCCGGCGCGCCGCCTTGGCGTGGTGCAGGATCTCCTCCAGGGTGACCGGCCGGGTCTCCCCGTAGCCGAGGACCACCGTCCCCAGCGAGTCCCCGACCAGGATCGCGTCCACCCCAGCCTCCTCGGCGAGCTTGGCGCTGGGGTGGTCGTAGGCGGTGACCATGACCAAACGGCCGCCCTTTTGCGCCTTGAACTCCTTGACCGTCAAGCGGCTCATGCCCCCATCCTAAGCCAGTCGGCGAAGGCCAGGACCTCGCGGTGACGGCCGGAGAAGACCGGCGTTTGGACCCCCACCCGGACCAGGGCCTCGCGAAGGAAGCGGTCGGTTCCCAGCGCATCCACATAGGGGACGACGGTCGCGGCCATGATCAGGTCCACCAGGTCCGCAAGGCGCGGCTTGCGCTGAGATTCGAGGGAGGCAAAGGCGACGAGGCGGGCCAGGAGCCGGACGAAGGGCAGCCCCTCGGGAACCCTCAGGCGCGCGGTGATCTCCGCCGCGGCCTGGGCGGTCCGGGCGAGGAAGCCGCCCTCGAGCTCGAGGTCCAAGAGGTCCCAGAGCGGGTCGAGGTCGGCCGGGCGCGCCCAGCTCCCCTCGCGGGTCAGGAGGTCCTCCCGAAAGCACCCGCCCCGCGCCGCCTGCCGCCGGACCACGTCCTGCCAGGGCCGCACCCAGAACCCCCCGGCGACCTCGGCAAAGAGCCGCCGGAACTCGGGGAGCAGGTAGCCGCCGTGGAGCTCGAGCACGTGAAACGGCGAGGGCGGCGCGATCACCTCCCTGCGCGCTGCGCGGCGGGAAAGCGCCTCCCAAACGGCCCCGAAGGCTTCGTTGTGGGGCAAACCGAGGCGAAACTTGGCGATGCGCGAGGCGTAGTTTTGGTCGAGGTATAGGAGCATTCGGGCCGCGTCTTCGGAAGTATATCCTGGCCGAGAACGCAAACCAGGCCGGCCGGGCTGGCTATGATGAAAGCGTGTCAGACGAACGCCTCCTGAGGCCGCGGCGCCTCGACGAGTACGTGGGGCAGACCCGGCTCAAGGCGAAGCTCCGCGTCTACCTCGAGGCCGCCAAGGAGCGGGGCGAGCCGCTCGATCACCTCCTGCTCTCGGGGCCGCCGGGCCTCGGCAAGACCACCCTGGCCCACGTCATCGCCTACGAGCTCGGGGTGCAGATCCGGGTCACCTCGGGACCGGCGATCGAGAAACCCGGGGACCTGGCGGCGATCCTGACCAACAGCCTGGACGAGGGGGACATCCTCTTCATCGACGAGATCCACCGCCTCTCGCGGACCGCCGAGGAGCACCTCTACCCGGCGATGGAGGACTACAAGATCGACCTCATCCTGGGCCAGGGTCCGGCGGCGCGGACGCTGCGGCTGGACCTGCCCCGGTTCACCCTGATCGGCGCCACCACCCGCCCCGGCCTGCTCTCCGGCCCCTTGCGCAGCCGGTTCGGCATCACCGAGCACCTGGAGTTCTACACCCCCGAGGAGCTCGCCGAGGGCGTGGCCCGGGACGCGGCGCAGATGGGGATGGCGATCAGCCCCGAGGCCGCGCTGGAGATCGGCCGCCGCAGCCGGGGGACGATGCGCATCGCCAAACGCCTCTTCCGGCGGGTTCGCGACTTCGCCCAGGTCGCCGGGGAGACCGAGATCAGCCTGGCCCGTGCGACCGAGGCGCTGAACGCGCTGGGCCTGGACAGCCTGGGCCTGGACGCCAAGGACCGGCGCTACCTGGAGACCCTCCTGGTCAAGTTCGGCGGCGGCCCCACCGGGCTGGAGACGCTGGCCACCGCGCTCTCCGACGACGCCCAGACCCTGGAGGAGGTCGTCGAGCCCTACCTGATCCAGCTCGGCCTGATCAAGCGCACCCCCCGCGGCCGCCTGGCCACCCCGAGGGCCTGGGAGCACCTCGGCCTCCCCGCCCCGGAAGGCCTCTTCGAGCGCTAGCGGGCGAGGATGCCCTCGAGCGTGACCTTCAAGAACTTCTCGGTCTCCTCGGAGAGCCGCTCCACGGCGCCGTAGGCCGCCCAGCGCAGCGCCGCCAGCAGGAAGGCGTCGGCCACCGAGGCCGAAAGCCGCTCCAGGCTCATGTCCGGCCGCAGCCGCCCGGCCTCGGCGAGGGGCTTGAGGAAGGTCTTGACCTTCTCCGCCAGGGGAAGCTTGCGGTAGGCGAACTCCGCCCGGGCGGTCTCGGGGTTGACCAGCTCGTGGGCGAGCGGGGCCAAGAGATCGCGGCCGAGCTCGGCCTCGCTCAGCTCGGAGAGGCGGCGCCAGAAATCAAAGAGGGCGCTCACGGGGTCGCGCCCCGCGCGTACCGCCTCCAAGGCCTCGCGGTAGGCCGTCTCCATCAGCTCCGCGCCGAGTTCGAGCAGCACCGCCTCCTTGTAGGGGAAGTAGTTGAAGAAGGTCCCCCTGGAGACCTGGCTGGCCGCGGCGATGTCGTCGACCGTGGTCTCGTAGAACCCCTTTTCCCGGAAGCGCTCGAGGGCAGCGCGGTAGATGCGCTCGCGCCGGCGCCGCTTTTGACGTTCGCGGAGGCCTTCCTGGGGGATGCTCATGGGGTTATTTTAACTCGGTTGAAGATTTTTCCCAGGTCAGGTCCCTGAGGAAGGTGCCGCGAACGCGCACCTTTAGCGCTCCCGCCAAGAGCTCGTGCACCAAGAAGGCCCGCGCCCGCGCCTCGGGAAGCCCTTCGGCGATCAGCTCGCCGAAGGACTTCTCGCCGGAGAGGCGCTCGACGACGTCGGCGTAGGGGTGGGGGATGTGGGGCTGACCGTAGAGCGCGTGGCGCATGCGCATCGAATGCCAGTTGTACCGCGGGGTCAGGCGCAGCGCCCCGCTTAAAAGCCCCTTTCGCGCCCGCTCCATCGCCTCCTTGATGGGCACCTGCCAGTGGCGCCGGGCACTGCGCACCGAGAGCCCCTGCCCGAAGAAGGCATAGGGCCCGCTGGCCCGCGTCGCCGCCAGCACCCGCGAGGGGGCGTCGATCACCTCGCGCAGCCGCCGCCACTCGTCGGAAAGCCGCGCCCACTCGGTGATGAAGGTGGCGTAGGGCAGCATCGCCGGACCGGGAACGGGGGCGGCGCGGAAGCGAAAGCGACCCTCGCGCTGGTTGAGGTCGAAGGTGGAGATCGCCTCGAAGCCTCGCCAGTCGAGGATCCCCCCACCGGTGGGCTCGCCGGCGTGGAAGTAGAGGACCAGCGGCACCTCGGCCTCGACGCGCAGCTCACCGGTCATCCGCCCGCCGTGGATCAACTCCAGGGCTTCTCCCAGGGAGAAGGTGGCTAGATCACCTTCCACCGGTACCCCTCCGCGGGTTTCAAAACGTAGACCGTGCCGTTTTGGGCGTAGGCCTCGAACGCCTGCCCCACCCGCGCCGCCCGGCGTGCCTCGACCAAGGCGGCGACCGCCGGCCCGGCCCCGGCGACGAACGCCGCCAGCGCCCCGGCGTCGTAGGCGGCCCGGATCGCTTCTTCTGCCCCGGGCATCAGCGAAAGCCGGTAGGGCTGGTGCAACCGGTCCTCGGCGGCGGTACGCAAGAGTTCGAGGCGCCCGCTGGCCAGCGCGGCGGGCCAGAGCGCCGCCCGGGTGAGGTTGAAGACCGCGTCCTCGAAGGGGATCACTTTGGGAAGCGCAGCCCGCGCCCGGTCGGTGGCCAGGGCCACGCCAGGGGCGGCGACGACGAAGAAGAGCCCCTCGGGAAAGGCCAGCTGCGCGGCCTGCCAGGGAGGGCCGGTGCCCACCACCAGGCCACCGTAGACCGCGGCCCCGACGTTGTCCGGGTGGCCCTCGAGCTCGGCGGCCACCGCAAAGACCCCCTCGCGACCGAGCGTCCCACCGAGCGCGAGGTCGGCGAGCGCCGCCCCGGCCACCCGGGCCGCCGCCGAGGAGCCGAGGCCCCGGGCCAGGGGGATGGGGTTTTGCACCTGCACCGCGAGCGGAGGCGGCTCGGCCCCGGCCCGCTTAAACGCCGCGCGCCAGGCCTGGTGGACGAGGTTGTCTGGCCCCGGCGCGACCGCCCCCTCCCCGTGATAGCGAAAGGCGTCGGCCTCGGCGGGCCCGCCCTCGACTTCCAAAAAGAGGCTCAGGGCGACGCCGAGCCCGTCGAAGCCGCTGCCCAGATTGGCCACGCTGGCGGGGACGAGGACGCGCCACACGCGGCCCATGCTACCCTCCCCGGCCCTGAAGAAGGAAGTAGGCCAGGGCGGCGAGCAAGAGCCAGAACCAAGTGCGGGCGTAGACCGGTGGGGTACCCGCCGGGCGCCCCTCGCGCTTGGGGTAGAGCCTGAGGCGCTGGGCACGCTTCAGGTGGCGCACCATGGCGTCGATCTGACCGGTCTTCTTGTAGTAGGCGGCGAGGTTCTGGTGCAGGTCAGGGAAGTCCGGGGCGAGCTCCAGGGCCCGATCGTAGGCTGCCTTGGCCGCCTCGAGCTCGCCCTTTTCGAGGTGCACGTTGCCCAGGTTCATCCAGGCCCGGGGGTGCCCTTCATCCAGCGCGAGCGCCCGGCGAAACGCGGCCTCGGCGGCCTCGAGCGCCCCCTCGCGGGCGGCCTCGGCGCCCTTTTGCACCCAGGCCTCGGCGGCCAAGAAGGCCGGCTCGGCCTCGAGGAGATCGGCATGCTCCCCGGCGGCGAGGGCCTCGGCGCCCCGCCGCAGTTCGGGCTCGAGCGCCGGCAACAGACGCTTGAGCGCGTCCTCGTCCCGGGTATAGAGCGCCGTTCGGAGGTCCAGGAGCCGTCGCAGCCGCGCGGCCTCCTCGGGGTCGTTGAGGAGGGCCCGGGCGTAGGCCGCCTCGAGCGCCTTCACACCCGCACCCCCGGGACGTTCCAGGCGGAGTAGGCGTGGTAGTGCCCGGGCTCGCCGGTCTCGAGGTAGTAGAGCAGGGGCTCGAGCATCGGCAGGTGGGTCTTGAGGCGCTCCTCGACCTCACGGGGCTCGAAGAACCGGGCCTCGACGATGTGCCCGTCGGGATCCCGGGGGTTGAGCAGCCCCTCCCACTCCACCCGGAAGGCGAAGGCCACGGTGCGCTCGCGCCGTCGCCGGTCCTCGACCTGCATCGCGTAGGCCAGGTGGACCACCCGCCGCACCTCCAGCCCGGTCTCCTCCCGCACCTCGCGGACCACGGCCTCGAGCGCGGTCTCCCCGGGCTCGACCATTCCCCCGGGAAGTGTGTAGCGCACCCGCCCCCGGCGTCCCCAGTCGTTGGCCACCAAGAGCACCCGCCCCTGGCGGTCCATCAGCACCCCGGCGGCCACCAACAGTTCCCGGCGCAGCACCTTCATTCCCGACTCATCGCCGCGAGCATGCGCTCTTGCTCCGCGGCCTTCAACGCCTCGTGCAGCTCGTCCAGCTCCCCCTCCAGGACCGCTTCGAGGTTCTTGGTCGTGTAGTGGATGCGGTGATCGGTGACCCGGGACTGGGGAAAGTTGTAGGTACGGATCTTCTCCGAACGCTCCCCGGTGCCGATCTGGGAAAGCCGCGCCTGGCGGAGCTTCTCTTCCTCCTCGGCGCGCTTCATCTCCAAGAGGCGGCTGCGCAGGATGGTGAGCGCGCGCTCGCGGTTCTTGATCTGGCTGCGCGAGTCCTGGCAGGTGACGATGATCCCGGTGGGGAGGTGCACCACCCGCACCGCGCTGTCGGTGGTGTTCACCCCCTGCCCGCCGGGGCCGGAGGCGCGCATCACGTCGATGCGGATCTCGTCCATGTTGAGCTCGAGGTCGCTGGCCTCGGCCTCGGGAAGGACCGCCACGGTCGCGGTCGAGGTGTGGATCCGGCCCTGGGTCTCGGTCGCCGGCACCCGCTGCACCCGGTGCACCCCGGATTCGTACTTGAAGACCCCGTAGGCCCCCGGACCCTCCACCCGAAAGACGATCTTGGAGAACCCCCCGAGGTCGGTGGGGCTGGCGTCCATGACCTCGACCTTGTAGCCGAGCCGCTCCGCGTAGCGCTGGTACATGGCAAAGAGGTCGGCGGCAAAGAGCGCGGCCTCCTCACCGCCGGTGCCGGCGCGGATCTCGACGATCGCGTTCTTCTCGTCGGCGGGGTCCTTGGGCAGGAGGAGGCGGCGCAGGCGCTCGGTCAGCTGCTGCTTCTCGGCCTCGAGCTGGGCCAGCTCCTCCCGGGCCATCTCTGCCAGCTCGGGGTCCTCGAGCAGCTCCTTGGCCTCACGGATGCCCTGCTCCACGTCCTTGTAGCGGCGGTAGGCCTCGACCACCTCGGAGAGCTCGGCGTAGCGCCTCGAGGCGCGGCGGAACGCCTCGGGGTTGGCCAGCACCTCGGGCTTGGCCAGCTCGGCCTCGAGCCGCTGGTGCTCGGCTTCCAATCGTTGGAGTTTGTCTTCGATGACCATCCTTGCCCCCATGGTAGCACTTGCCCCCGAGGGGATTTTTAGGCTAGCCTAAAAATCAGGAGGTGTTCGGTTCGCCTATGGCTAACGCAACGTCCCTGCCCCTTCGCCGGCCCTGGTGGTTCTACCTCGGTCCCGCGTTCCTGGTCTCCGTCGGCTACATGGACCCCGGCAACTGGGCCACCAGCATCGAGGCCGGCAGCCGCTTCGGCTACGCCCTGCTCTGGATCATCACCCTTTCCTCCATGATCGCCATCCTGATGCAGGTCCTCGCGGCCAAGCTGGGGATCGCCACCGGGATGGACCTGGCGCAGGCGATGCGGGCCCGCTTTCCCAAGCCGGTGGCGATGTTCCTCTTCGTCACCGCCTTCGCCGCGATGCTGGCCACCGACCTGGCCGAGTTCCTGGGGGTCGCGGTGGCGCTCAACCTCCTCTTTGGCATCCCCCTCGAGATCGCCGCGCTGCTCACGGTCTTCGACGTGCTCTTGATCCTCTACCTGGAACGGTTCGGCTATCGCTGGGTGGAGCTGGTGATCATCGGCTTCGTCGCGGTCATCGGCCTCTCCTACGTGGTGGAGATCTTCCTTGCCCAGCCCGAGTTCGCCGAGGTGGCGAAGAACCTCTTCGTGCCCAACACGCTGGTCTTCGAGAACAAGACCGCGCTCTTCATCGCCATGGGCATCCTCGGAGCCACGGTGATGCCCCACAACCTCTTTTTGCACTCCGCCCAGGTCAAGACCCGCACCAGGAACAACCAAGAGAAGAAGCGGCGCATCCTGAAGTGGAGCATCGTGGACACGGTCAGCGCCCTGGGGGCGGCCTGGCTGGTCAACGCCTCGATCCTGGTCATGGCCGCCGCGGTCTTTCACAAGCACGGCCTTTTGGTCGTGGACCTGGACCAGGCCTACCTGACCTTGAGCCCGCTCCTGGGAAAGGCCGCGGCCCTGGCCTTCGCCATCGCGCTTTTGGCCTCGGGCATCAGCAGCTCGGTCACCGGCACCCTGGCCGGCCAGGTGGTCGTCGAGGGGTTCTTGAACCTGCGGGTGCGAAACATCGCCCTGCTGCGGCTCGGGATCCGCCTGATGACGATGGTGCCGGCGGTGATCGCGATCTGGTTCTCAGTGCGGCCGCTCTCCCTCCTGGTCCTCTCCCAGGTCATCCTCTCGATGCAGCTGCCCTTCTCGGTGATCCCGCTGGTCCGCTTCACCTCCAACGCACGGCTGATGAAGGACCTCAGCAACCCTCGCTGGGTCACCGTGCTGGCCTGGATCTCGGCGGGGCTGATCGTCTTTTTGAACCTGCTCCTGTTGTACTTTACCTTCCGGGAGGTCTAGTCGGGTGCGGCCGGCGCTCAGCGAAGCCCAGGAGAACTACCTGAAGACGATCTACCAGCTCGGCGAGGGGAAACCGGTCAGCACCCGCGCCCTGGCCAAGGCCCTGGGGGTGCGGCCGGCCTCGGTCACCGGGATGCTCAAAAAGCTCGACGCGCTGGGGCTGGTCGAACACCTCCCCTACAAGGGGGTGCGCCTGACCCCGGCGGGGGAGCGGGTGGCGCTCGAGGTCCTCCGCCACCACCGCCTGCTCGAGGCCTTCCTCGCCGAGGCCCTGGGGTTCTCCTGGGACGAGGTCCACGAGGAGGCGGATCGGCTCGAGCACCACATCTCCGAGGCCTTCGAGGCCAGGATCGCGGAGCTCCTCGGCCACCCCGAACGGGACCCCCACGGCGACCCCATCCCGGGGCCGGACCTCCGCCTCCCCGAGGGCCAGGACCGGCCGCTCAGCGCCGCCGAACCGGGGACCTGGCGGGTCCTCAGGGTCAAGGCCCAAGACCGGGACGCGCTCAACTTCTTCGCCCAGCTCGGGCTCGTCCCCGGCGCCCGGGTCGAGGTGCTCGAGCAGTCCCCCGCCGGCGTGCGGCTGGCCACCGAGCAAGGCCGCTTCCTCCTCCCCCCCGGTCCCGCCGAGGAGGTCACCGTCGACCCGGACGCGGCCTAGCCCTGCCCGAGCAAAAGCCCCAGGAGGAGCGCGACCAAAAGCCCAAACACCAGCGGCGGAAGGCCGAGAACGCCGGCAAGGCCCGCCCCCAGCACCGCGACCAACAGCGCCCCCCAAAACCAACGGCCCGTGACCAGGCCCAAGACCGCCCCGAGCCCGAGCCCGAGGAGCGCCCCGCGGAGGCCCTCCGGATCCAGGACCGCCCCCGCGTAGGCGCCATAGAGCGCAAGCCCCGCACCCTCCCGAAAGGCCGCACGGGGCCAGCGCCAAAAGAGGACCAGCGCGGGAAGGCTCCGCCAGAAGGCGTCGGCGGGCGGGGTGGCCCCACCGAGGCCGGCGAGCCCCGCCACCCCCGCGAGCAGGGCGGGCAAGAGGGCGTGGATGAACCCCGCGTTCACCGGCTCAGGGCCAGATCGACCAGGCGGGCAATGAGCTCGGGGTAGGCGAGCCCCGTCGCCGCCCAGAGCTTGGGGAACATGCTTGTCGGGGTGAAGCCGGGGATGGTGTTCAGCTCGTTGACGAAGAGCGCCCCATCGGGGGTGAAGAAGAAGTCCACCCGGGCCATCCCCTCGACCCCGATCGCCTTCGCGGCCTTGATCGCGGTCTCCTGGACCGTCTCCTGGGTTCCCGGATCCAACGACGCGGGGATGTCCAGGCGCACCGCCCCCGGCCGGTACTTCTTGTCGAAGTCGTAAAACCCCTCCTCGTAGACGATCTCCCCCACCACGCTGGCCTCGTAGCGGTCGTTGCCGAGGAGGCCGACCTCGAGCTCCCGCTTGGCCTCGAGGGCCCGTTCGATGACCGCCTTCTTGTCGTGGGCGAAGGCCGCTTCGAGCGCGGCGTCGAGCTCCGAGACGCGCTCAACGCGCACGATGCCCACCGAGCTGCCGGTGTTCGCGGGCTTGACGAAGTAGGGCGGGTCGAAGGGGACGAGGGGCAGCTCCCCGCGGCGCACCGCGACCCAGGGAACGACGGCGAGCCCGGCGTCGTTGAGCACCCGCTTGGTGAGGTCCTTGTCCAGCGCCACCGCGCTCGCCGCGATTCCGGCGCCGACGTAGGGCTTGTTCAACAGCTCGAAAAACCCCTGGATCGAGCCGTCCTCCCCCCAGCGCCCGTGCAGCAGGGGGAAGACGACGTCGTAGGCGTCCCAAGGGATCGGTGGGGGAAAGGGGTAGGTTCCGGTCTCCGCGACCTTGGCCGCGAGCGCCGCCTCGGCCTCCTGGCCCAAAAGCCAGCGCCCGTCGCGGGCGATCACCGCGAGCTCGGTGTCGAAGGGGCTGGCCTTGAGCACCCCCTCCGCCGAGGCCAGGGAGACCGCGTGCTCCGGGGAACGCCCCCCGGCGATGAGGAGAAGCCGCCGTGCCTCCATGGGTCCATCCTACGCCCCGGACGCGCCGGGCCAAAGCGTGAGATCCAATGCTTTTTGCACCTGGTTTAGACCTGTTTTCGCGGCGCGCTGACCCTCCTTGCATGTTTATGTTATGGCCATGGCCAAGGCAGCGGCGCGCCAGAAGAAAGCTCCGCCGAAGCAGCTCAGCTTGAACGTGCGTGGGCTGGGCGACTCGGCGACGATCGCCATCAACGACCTCGCCAACGCCCTCAAGCGCGAGGGGAAGCGTGTGATCAAGCTGGGGCTCGGGCAGTCCCCCTTCCCCGTTCCCGACCCCGTCGTCGAGGCGCTGAAGGCCCACGCCCACGAAAAGGACTACCTCCCCTCCGCCGGGCTCTACGAGCTCAGGGAGGCGATCGCCGACTACGTGGCCCGCAAGCACCAGGTCGAGCGCAAGGCCGAAGACGTCCTGGTCGGCCCCGGGTCCAAGGAGCTGATGTTCATCCTGCAACTCGTCTTCTACGGCGAGCTGGTGATCCCCTCGCCCTCCTGGGTCTCCTACGCCCCCCAGGCGCGGATCGTCGGCCGCACCGTGGACTGGTTGCCCACGCGGCGGGAGCTGGGCTGGAAGGTCAACCCCGAGGAGCTCGAGGCCCGGTTCTCCAAGGACCCCGAACGCCCGCGGATCCTGATCCTCAACTACCCCAACAACCCCACCGGCGCCACCTACCGCGTTGAGGAGCTCAAGGCGATCGCCGACGTCGCCCGCCGCTACCGGGTCCTGCTCCTCTCCGACGAGATCTACGGCGAGCTTCACCACACCGGGCAGCACGTCTCGATCGCGCGCTTCTACCCGGAAGGCACGATCCTCTCCACCGGCCTCTCCAAGTGGGCCGGGGCCGGGGGCTGGCGGCTTGGGACCTTCGTCTTCCCGGAAAGCCTCGACTGGCTGAGGAAAACGATGACCGCGGTGGCCTCGGAGACCTACACCTCGACCGCGGCCCCGATCCAGTACGCGGCGATCACCGCCTTCAAGGGCGGAGAGGCGATCGAGGACTACCTGCACCACGCCCGGCGGGTGCTTAGGGCCCTGGGCCGCTGGAGCGCCCGCAAGCTGCGCGAGGTGGGCATCTACGTCGATCCCCCCGCGGGGGCGTTCTACCTCTTCCCGGACTTCAGCCCTCTAAAGGACCTCCTCTTGAAACGCGGGATCTACACCTCGGAGATCCTGGCCAAACGCCTGCTCGAAGAGGTGGGGGTGGCGGTCCTGCCGGGCTCCGACTTCGGCCGGCCCCAGGAGGAGCTGACCCTGCGCCTGGCCTACGTGGACTTCGACGGCCGGGCCGCGCTCGCCGCCTCGCGCGCCCACCCCTCCCCGCTCAGCGAGGCCTTTCTGCGCGCCCACGCGGCGCCGGTGGTCGAGGCGATCGAGGGCATCGTCAACTGGGTGCGCTCGATCTGAGGTCGAGCCCGTTGAAACGGGCCTGGGCCGCGGCCAGCCCCTCGGCCCGCCAGACCCGCATACCCTCGACGGCGGCCTCGACCACCCGACCGAGCAACGGCCGTTCCTCAGGCCGGAAGGGCGAGAGCACCCAGTCCGCAGTGGCCACGCCCGGGGGCGGCCGGTCCACGCCGATGCGCAGCCGGTCGAAGGCCGGGCTGCCCAAGGCGGCGATGATCGAGGCCACGCCCTTTTGTCCTCCGGCCGAACCCCCGCGCTTGAAGCGCAGGCGTCCGAGCGGCAAATCCACGTCGTCGTGGACCACCAGCAACCGGTCCAGGGGGATGCCCTTCTTACGCACGAAAGGGGCCACCGCCCGCCCCGAGAGGTTCATGTAGGTCAGGGGCTTCATCAAATACCCCTCCTCCCAGCGGGCGAGCTCGGCCTCGCCCCGGCGTGAAAACGCTACCCCTTCGGCCTCGGCGAGGGCGTCGAGGGCCAAAAACCCCGCGTTGTGCCGGGTCAAGCGGTAGCGGGGCCCGGGGTTTCCAAGACCAACGATGAGAAACGGCGCCACCGCTCCATCCTAACGAGCAGGGGCGGGGGCCCAAGCCCCCGCCCCGTCTCCGCGCGGCTTAGGCCTCTTCCCCTTCCTCGGTCTTGCCCTTGCCGATGACCTCGGGCTCGCCCTCTGCCGCCGCCTCGGCCTCGGCCTCGAGCTTCTCCACGTCCTCCGGCGGCACCACGGTGGCCACCGCCTCCTCCCCGGGCATCAACGGCTCGACGCCCTCGGGGAAGGGCAGGTCGGCGACGTGCAGCACGTCCCCGATCTCCATCTCGGAGACGTCCACCTCGATGTATTCGGGGATGTTCTTGGGCAGGGTCTTGACCAGGATGTCGGTCATCAGGCGCTCGAGCACCCCGCCGAGCTTCTCGCCCTTGGGCGTGCCCACGAACTTCAAGGAGACGTACATCTCCACCGGTTCGTTGGCCAGGGCGTAGAAGTCGACGTGCTCGGGCGCATGGCGGCGCTTGTCCAGGTTGACCTGGCGCACCAGGGTATCGATGGTCTTGCCGTCCTCGAACTCGAGGGTGATCACGTGGTGAATGCTGGTCTGACGGAAGACCTTGTCGAACTCCACGAAGTCCACGTAGATCTTCTCGTTCATGTCGCGGTTGTAAACCACCGCGGGGAGCTTACCCTGGCGGCGCAGGGCCTTGGGGCGCTCGTCCTTGCGGTAGTGCGCGCGAACCTTGTATTCCATGGTTTTTCCTCCCGGCCGCCCGAGGGGGCGCGGCAACATTCTAGAGTCTAAGGCTTCTGAAAGAGCGGGTCAACCGGCCCCTCGTTGACCAGGAGCTCGCTGACCGAGCGGTGGGTGTGCACGCGGCGGATCGCCTCGGCCAAGAGCGAGGCGGTGGAGAGGACCTCGTATCCGGGGTTGTCCATCAAGGGGATGGTGTCGGTGAAGACCACGCGACGGATCGCCGGATGGGCGAGGTTTTCCCGGGCCGGACCCACGAGCACCGGGTGGGTGGCCATGACCAAGGCCTCGGGAAGCGCTCCGGCGTTCAAGAGCGCCTCCACCCCGCGGCGAATCGTTCCCCCGGTGGAGACGATGTCGTCGATCAGGATCGGGCGCTTGCCGCGCACCTCGCCGATCACGTAGGTCACCTCGGTCGTCGTCGGACCGGTGCGCCGCTTGGCGAGCATGGCCATGGGCAGACCGAGGAGGTCGGAAAGCCGCCGCGCCTCCTCGGCGCGGCCGGCATCGGGGCTGACCACCACCGCGTTCTCGGTCAGCCCCTCGCGGATCAGGTACTCGGCGAAGAGGCGCACCGCCGAAAGGTGGTCCACCGGGATGTTGAAAAAGCCCTGGATCTGGGGGGCGTGGAGGTCGACCGCGATCACCCGGTGCACCCCGACCCGCTCGATCAGGTCGGCCACCACCTTGGCGCTGATCGGCTCCCGGCCCTTGGTCTGCTTATCCTGGCGCGCGTAGCCAAAGTAAGGGATCACCGCGTTGATGCGCTCGACCGAGCTTCGCCTGAGCGCGTCGGCGAGCAAGAGCAGCTCCATGAGGTTGGCGTCGACCGGAGGAGAGGTGGGCTGGATCACGTACACGTCCGCGCCGCGCACGCTCTCCTCCAGGCGCAGCCGCACCTCGCCGTCGGGGAAGCGCCCCAGCTCGGTGGGGGTCAAGGGCACCTTGAGCTCCCGCGCCACCCGCTCGGCGAGCGCCGGGTTGGCCGATCCGGAAATCAGTTTCAGTTCCATACGCGAACCGCCCCATTCATTCTAACGCCGCCACCGCGGCCTCCAGGGCCTCGGCCATGCGCTCGCTGCCCTCGTACAAGAAGGCCGCGAAGTCCCCCTCCGAGCCCTCGACCGCGCGGTCCGAGACCACCCGCAAGAGGGCCATCGGCAGCCCCAGCCGGCGCGCCGCCCAGAGCGCCGCCGCCCCCTCCATCTCGACCACGTCGGCGGCAAAGGTCTCGCGGATCCAGCCAGAGAGCGCGGGATCGTTGACGAAGCGGTCGCCGCTGGCCACCCGCCCGTGACGGGCACCAGCGGCGCGCGCCAGATGCTGGGTCAAGCGGGCATCGGCGGGGATAAAGCGCTCTCCGGTCGCGAGCTCGCCCGGAGCCCGCCCGAAGGGGGTGAGGTCGACGTCCCACTGCACCGCGTCGCGGGCCACCAGCAGGGCCCCCGCGGTCAGCGCCGGGTCGAGCGCGCCGGCCACCCCGGCGAAGAAGGCCGCCTTCGGAGCGAGCTGGGTCGCAGCCCAGGCCACCGCGCTCGCCGCCGCGACCTTCCCCACGCTGGTCTCGACGACCGCCGCCTCCACCCCGGCGAGCCGGCCCCGAGTCAGGGGGAACGGCGCGCGTGGCCGCTTTCTTTCCCGCAAGCGCCGGATCAGGGCCTCGGCCTCGACGCCCTCGGCGGCAAAGAGCACGATCATTCGATGGGAACCGTCTCCTGGATGCGCAGACCGGCCTCAAGGACCCGCCGCGCCCAGGCCTTGGCCTTGTCCAGGTCGTGATCCCGGTAGTTGCCGCAGGCCAGCGGGCTCGCCCCGGGGACCTCCCCCTCATGGGCGAGGACGTCCTCGAGGGCCTCCTGGAACGCGGTTCGCACCGCTTCCGGGTCGGGCTCGCCGAGGACCACCAGGTAAAACCCGGTGCGGCAACCCATCGGCGAGACGTCCACCACCCCCTCCAGGTGATCGCGCAGGTAGCCCGCGAGCAGGTGCTCGAGGGTGTGGATGGCGTCGGTGGGAAGCGCCGCGCGGTTGGGCTGGGCCAGCCTCAGGTCCCACTTGGTGAGCGGCCCGTGCCGCCCGGCCAGGCGCACGTAAGGCGCCCGGACCCGGGTGTGATCGAGCGCGAAGGATTCGACTTCGGCCATGCCCCCATTCTTACCCGGCCCACGGACCCGCCCGCAATCACGTCCAAGGAATGCGAAGGGGTACCGGTCTCTGGCCACAGGGGCCCGCGAACGAAGTTGTTGCACCCCCGACCGGGCTCCATGAAGGTAAAAATGAAAACGAGGCGCATGCTCTTGAGCGGGGGAACCGCTGACCCGAGGGCACGTTGGGGAAGGGGGAAGAAAGCCAGATGTGCTTGAACGCAATCCAATCATGGCTTTTGCTAACGTTTGCCCTGATGGGCACCAACGTGGTCATGGACGTCTTGCTCGGCCCGAGCGTGGACCGAGCGACCTTGGCCAAGACCCTGGTGGGCAGCGCGATCGCGGCGGGCTTGTTCATCTTCGCCTGGTACAAGCTCCGCTCCCAAAGGCATTTGGGATGATCGACGCTTTCCAAGGAGCTCAACCCAGGCCGCGCACGGAAGCCCCGAGGACAGGCCGAAAGAACGGCGCCTTTCAAAGGCGCGTGCGCCTTCCTAGCTGGAAGATCGGCGAGTGCCTGGAGGAAAGCGCTTCATGCCGCGGTCGAGAAGCGCGGCCCGTTCCCGTGCCCCAAACGACCTGAGGGCGCTTTGAAGAACTTCGCCCCTACCCCCTTGATGCGCGCGTCGAGCAGGGAGGGCGACCGGGCTCAGCGGCGGTGGCCCCGGGTTAGCGTTTCAAGACGCCCTGCCAGAGCTCGCGGAAAAAGAGCAGGTAGACCGGGATCAGCTCGATACGGCCGGCCCACATCTCGAAGGTCAACACCAGCTTGGTCAGGGGGTGCATCCAGCCGAACGAAGCCATCGGCCCCACCGCCCCCAGGCCAGGGCCGATGTTGCCGATCGTCGCCGCGCTGGCGGTGAAGGCCACGATCAGGTCCTTCTCGATCAAGGCCACGACCAGCGCCCCGGCGGCGAAGGTGACGACGTAGAGCGCGACGAAGGCCGAGACCTGCCGCAACACGTCCTCCCCCACCGGCCGGGTACCCAGCCGCAAGGGGAGCACCGCCTTGGGGTGCAGGGTGCGCTTGAGCTCGCGGTAGAAGTGCGAGACCATCACCCGCCAGCGCACCACCTTCACCCCACCGGCGCCGGACCCCGCGGAGCCTCCGATGAACATCAAGGCCAGCAGGATGGCCTGGGCGGGCACCGTCCACTTGGCGAAATCGGCGGAGGCGTAGCCGGTGGTGGTGAGGATCGAGATCACCTGGAAGAAGGCGTAGCGCAGGGCGGGCTCGAACCCATAGGCGTGGTGGGTGATCAGATAGGCGGCGAGGGCCAGCGAGGCCAGGAAGAAGATGCCGGTGTAGGCGCGAAACTCGGGATCGCGAAGCAGGGTCCGGGTCTGGCCGAGGAAGTAGGCGCGAAACTGCAGCAAGAAGTTCGCGCCGGCGAGGAACATGAAGAGGACCGCGGCCCACTGCGCCATCGGGCTGAAGGAGGCAAACGAGTCCGGCTTGGGGCTGAACCCCCCCGCGGGGATCGTGGTAAGGGCGTGGACCAGGGCGTCGTAGGCGTCCATACCCGAGAGGAAGTAGGCGACCGACGCCCCCAGGGTCAGCAGCGCGTAGACCCGGAGCACCGCCTCGGCGGTGTGGCGTAGCTTCGGGGTGAGGGGCTCCTTCTCCACCCCCGTGGCCTCGGCGAAGAACATCTGACGGCCGGCGATCGCGAGGTGCGGGAGCACCGCGATGAAGAGCAGGATGATCCCCACCCCGCCGAACCACTGGGTCAACGCGCGCCAAAGGAAGAGGCTCCTGGTCAGCCGGTCGAAGTCGGTGAGGACCGTGGCCCCGGTGGTGGTGAAGCCGGACATCGACTCGAAGAGGGCGTCGACGAAGCCGAAATAGCCCCCGAACCAGTAAGGAAGCGCGCCCAGGAGGGGCACGAAGAACCAAAGCGTGGCCACGGTAAAGAGCGCTTCCGCCCGCTTGGGCTCGGCCTTGGGCTCACCGACGGCGCGCAGCAGGTAGCTCGCGGCGATGCCCACCAGGGCGGCGGCCAAAAACCCCCCCCAGGGCTCACGCCAGAGCGCCGCCAGGGCGGAAAAGCCGAGCAGCACGAAGCCCACCACCCGGTACGCCTCGCCCAGCACGAAGAAGAAGAAGGGGCTGATGGAAAGCCGCACCTAGCCCTCCCCACCAAGCGCCTTGACCACCGCGTCCACCAGGCCACGGGGCACCAGCAGGAAGAGGGTGTCCCCGGGCTTGAGCTGGAGCGCCTGGTCCGCCAGGACCACCCGGTGATCGCTCCGCACCGCGATCGGGACGGCCTTTTCGGGAAGGGGCAGCTCGGCCACGGTCATCCCGGCGAAACGCTCGCCGAGGGGCACCTCGATCAGCTCCAGAAGGTCCTCGATCAACGCCAGGTGGCGGACCGTGCCGGCCTCGAGGTGGTTGATGACCTCGCGCACCGCGGCCTGCCGCGGGGTGAGGGGAATGTCGATGCCCACGCGCTCGAAGAGCTTGCGGTTTTCGCTCTTGGAGACCCGGGTGATCACCTTGCCCACGCCCACCTGCTTGGCTAGGAGGGAGACCAGCAGGTTCTTCTCGTCGTTGTCGGTGACCGCGACCAGCACGTCGGCCTCCTCGATGCCCTCGGCCTCGAGCAGGGCGAAGTCGGTGCCGTCGCCTTGCAGGACCAGGGTGCGGGTCAGGTTCTCCGCGAGCCAGGCGGCGCGTTTGGGGTTCTGCTCGATGAGCTTGATCTCGACCCGGGTCTTCTCCAGCCCCTTGGCGACGAGGTACCCCACCGACCCCCCGCCCACGATGATCACCTTGTCCACCCCTTCGCGGCCCGCGAAGTAGGCGTGTAGCACGGGAAAGGCACTGCGGGTGGCGACGAAGAGCATGTGGTCGCCGGGCTCGAGCACGGTCTCCGAAAACCCCGGCTCCCGCACCGAGAGGAACTCGCCCCCCCGCACCAGGCCCAAAAGCATCGTGCCCTCGGGCCATGCCAGATCACCGAGGTAGCGCCGGGCGTAGGGACCGCCTTCTTCCACCAGGTACTCGATCAGACGCAGCCGCCCCCCGGCGAGCTCCACGGTCTCGAGCGCCTTGGGGATGAGGATGATCTCCAGGATCTCCTGGGCCAGCGAACGCTGCGGCCAGAGCACCCTGTCGATGCGCGCGCCGAGGATCTCCATCGTCCGGGGGTCGGTGAGGACCTCGGCGTAGTCGGCCCGACCGACGAAGGCCAGCGCCTCCTTGGCTCCCAGGCCCTTGGCGAAGAGGCTGGAGATCAGGTTGACCTCGTCGACGCTGGTCGCCCCGATGAAGGCGTCGGCCCGGTCCACGCCGGCCTCGCGCAGGACCTCGAGGTCGGTGGCGTTGCCCACCACCACCCCCACGTCGAGCGCCGCCAGGGCGTCGCGGACATCCTCGTTGCGGTCGATGATGACCACCTCGTGCTCGGCGTGCAAGGCCCGAGCCAGCTCCTGGCCGACGTCCCCTCCCCCCGCGATGACCACGTACATATCCAGCCTCCCAATCTAGGCAAAGGGCAAGGCCCAAGGAATGGGACGAATGACCCGGGCATAAAGGTCGTAGGCGTCGGCGTCGGTGACCTCGGCGAGGACCCGGTCCCCGGGAGAGAGCCCCTCCCCCTCGAGGTGGACCACCCCGTCCACGCCCGGGCTGTCCCCCTTGGTTCGCGCAAGGTAGCGCCCCGAAACCTCGTCCGGAGCGTCGACGATGACCTCCAGCCGCTGACCGATCTTGCGGCGCATCACCCGGGCGCTGATCGTCTGCTGCAGGGCCATCAGCCGGTGGTAGCGCTCCTCCTTGACCGCCTCGGGCACCCGGCCGGGCAGGGCGTTGGCCCGGGCCCCCTCGACCTCGGAGTAGGTGAAGGCCGCGACGCGCTCGATCTCCGCGGCCTCCAAAAAGGCCAAGAGGCGTTCGAAGTCCTCCTCGGTCTCCCCCGGGAACCCGACGATGAAGCTCGAGCGCAGCGTCAGCTCGGGCACCGCCCGGCGCCAGGCCTGGATGCGCTCCAGATAGGCCTCGAACCCCCCGGGGCGGCGCATCGCCCGCAGGATCCGGCCGCTCGCGTGCTGGAGCGGCAGGTCGAGGTAGGGCAGGACCTTCCCCTCGGCCATCTTCTCGACCAGCGCCTCGACCTCCGGGTAGGGGTAGACGTACTGCAGCCGCACCCAAACCCCGAGGGTGGCCAACGCCTCGACCAGATCGAGCAGGTGGGCGCGCACCCGGCGGCCGTTCCAGCTCCCCTCGGCGTGGCGCAGGTCGCGGCCGTAGGCCAGGGTGTCCTGGGCGATGACGATCAGCTCCCGGGTGCCCGAGGCCACGAGGCGGGCGGCCTCGGCGAGCACCTCCGGCGCCGGGCGGGAGACCTGGGGCCCGCGCAGCTGGGGGATGATGCAGAAGCTGCAGGCGTTGTTGCAGCCTTCGGCGATCTTGATGTAGGCGTAGTGGCGGGGGGTGAGCTTGACCGGCGGGGGGACGAGGGCGGTCTTGGGGTCCCGGTCGGGAGGGAGCACCGCGGTCACCGCGGCGATGACCTCGTCGAAGGCCGCCGGGCCGGTCACCGCCAGGACCTCGGGATGGCGCTCGAGGATCTTCTCCGGCCGGGCCCCGAGGCAGCCGGTCGCCACCACCTTACCGGTGCCCCCGAGGGCCTCGCCGATGGCCTCGAGGCTCTCCTCCACCGCCGGGGTGATGAACCCGCAGGTGTTGACGATCGCCAGGTCCGCCGCTTCGTAGCTGGGAACCAGGGTGTAGCCCAGGGCGCGAAGACGGGCGATCAGCTGCTCGCTGTCCACGAGGGCTTTGGCGCAACCAAGGCTGGCGAAGGCGATGCGTCCGGCCACCAGGGGAAGTATAGCGAAGGATCTAGGGAAAGCGAACGGTCTTGACCTCGCCGGGACGGCCCAAAGGCCCCCGCGCCTCGCCGTTGACCGCGACCACCACCCCGCCCGCGTTGCCGGTGCGCACGATCACCGGCAGCGGGAAGGTGAGGGTCGTCCCGGGCTTGGCGGTTCCCTCGTAGAGCTTTTTGCCGTCCGGGGTGGTGACCCGAAGCCAGCTGCGGGCGACGACCTTGACCACCAGCGTGCCGGGCTTGGCCGCCTCGCGCTCGGGGGGGGCCGCCTGCACGGGCTCGAGGCGGACCTTGCGCTCGACGTCGCGGTTCAGGGCGATCGTCTCCTCGTGGGGCCGAAAGCCCTCGGCCTCGACCCGCAGCACCCGTTCCCCGGCCTCGACGTTCAGGGCCACCGGGGTGTTGCCGAGGTAGTAGCCGTCGAGGTACACCCGGGCGCCGGAGGGCTCGCTCTCCACCCGCAAGCGGTGCCGCTCGGGGGCTTTGGCCTCCGGCGCGGGAGGCGGCGCGGCGACCTTGGCCGCGGCCGGCACGGCAGACGGCCGCGGCCAGAGGTACGCGAGCCCTCCGGCGAAGAGCACGAGCAAGAGCAAGAGCAAAACCCAAGGCCAACGCCGCCGCTTCGGCAAAGGGTGCTTGGGCAGGTCCTCGACGGTGATCGGCGCGGGGCTCGGGAGCAAGGCGAGCAGGGGGCCGGGATCGAGGCCCAGCGCCCGGGCGTAGCGGCGCAGGTAGGCGCGGGCCAACACCGGCTCGGGAAGCCGCTCAAAGCGGCAGGTTTCCAGGGCCTCCAGGATCTCGGCGCGGATGCGCACCCGCCGCGCCATCTCCTCGAGCGAGGCCCCGGCGGCCTGGCGCGCCGCGCGCAGGCGCTCCCCCAGCTCGCACATGCCTCCAGTCTACCCCGCGAGGGCCCGCGCCACCTGCGCCGCCAATCGGGCGTTCTCTACCAGCAGGCGGCGGTTCACCCGGTCGCTCTCCCCGCCGGAGCGCTCGGCCAGGCGGCGCAGGAGGAAGGGGGTCAGGGCCTTGCCGAAGACCCCGGCCTCCCGGGCCTCGCGGTTCGCGGTCTCCACCCAATCCCGCACCCGCTCGAAGGGCGGCCCCTCGGAGACCGGATTGAAGAGCAGCACCGCGGAGGGAAGACCGAGGCGCCGCTGGGCGCGAACCACCGCGGCGGCGGCCTTTGGGTCGTCGACCCGGGCGGGGAGGGGGTAGGGGCTGTCCGGGCTGTGGAACGCGGGCAGCCGGTCGGTGCGGTAGCCGACGACGGCCACCCCAAGGGTCTCCAATCGCTCCAGGGTGGCGCCGAGGTCGAGGATGCTCTTCATCCCCGAGCTGACCACCAGGATCGGGGTGCGGGCGAGGGCGAAGAGGTCCGCGGACTCGTCAAACGGCGCGGGATGCACCCCGCCGATCCCCCCGGTGGCGAAGACCGAGATGCCGGCCCGGTGGGCGAGGTGGGCGGTGGCGGCGACCGTCGTTCCCCCGGTTCGACCTTGGGCGAGGAGCGCGGCCAGGTTCCAGAGGCTGGCCTTTTCCGCCTCCGCCTGGGCCAGCGCCTCGAGGGCCGCCTCCTCCAGCCCCACGTGCACCTCGCCCCCGATCAGGGCGATCACCGCGGGCACCGCCCCGGCCTCGCGGACCGCGGCGACCATCGCCCGGGCGACCTCGAGGTTCTCCGGACGCGCCAGACCGTGGGTGATGACCGTGGACTCGAGCGCGACCACCGGGGCGCCGCGCTCGAGGGCTTCCTTGACCTCGGGCAAGACTCGCATCCCGCCCAGCCTACCGGAAGGCGGCGAGGTCCACCCGGATCCGCACCAGGGCAACGAGCCCAAGCCCCTCTCCCCCGGCGAGGGGGGCCGGGGCCTCGAGGGGCAGGATCAGGCCGGCCCAGCCGGCAAGGGCCCCAAAGGGCTGCCGCCCGACCCCGGCGAAGCCATAGGTCCAGGCCCCCATCTCCCCGCCCAAATAGCGGCCGAGGCCCAGGCTGACCCAGCGTCGCTCAAGGCCCCGCGCCTCGGCCAGGGCAAGCTCCCCGCTCGCGAAGGGCCCGAGGTCGTCGTGGCCCAGCTCGACGCGCGCGAACCCCGCACCGCCCGGGTCGAGCTCCAAAAACCCGGCGAGGCCGAGGGGAACGAGCTGGCCCTCGAGCGCCAGACCCAGCCGCACCCCCGCGGCCAGCGCCGAGAAGGCCAAAAAGACGCCCAGCACCGCACCCCACCGCATGGGTTCATCCTGCGGGGTCCCGGGTTAAGGCCCGGTTGAAGCGGTGCCCTTGTCGGTCTTTAGTTAGATCATGTAAGATTTCTTACATGAAGGAGCTATTCCTGGGGATCAAGGAGGCCATCGAGAAGCAGGCCGAGCACTTCGAGCACGTCAAGAAGACCTTCGTCGAAGCGGTGGAGCGCCTCGTCGCCCTGGAAGAGGAGCGGGCGCGGCTGGAAGCGGCGCTCGCGCAAAAGGAGACCGCCGCGCTCGAGGTCGCCCGCCAGCTCGCCGAGGTACGTCACGAGCTCAACGAGGTGCGCGCCAAGCTGAAGAAGAACCGGCTCGAGCTGGAGCAGGCGGACAGCCCTCGGGAATACGAGCGGCTCCTGGAGGTGCGCCGCCAGCTCCTGGAACGGCGCGACGCCCTCAACCAGCGCCTCGAGGCCCTGCGGGAAAAGGCCCAGGAGATCGACTTCGAGGCGTTCGAGCTGACGAGCCGGCTGCGCGCCCTCGAGCAGGAGATCCAAAAGCTCCGCAACACCCTGACCGTCCAGCTCCGGGAGCTCAAGCACCACGCCGAGGAGGTCGTGCGCCAGATCGAGCGCTTCGCCCGGGGCTACAACCTGACGCTCTAGCCTCGGTCGCGCTCGACCAGAACCACGCCCAAAAGCGCGAGCGCGCCCCCGGCGACCTCGAGCGCGGCGGGGACCTCCCCGAGCCAGACCCAGCCGATCAGGGTGGCCAGCACCGGGGAAAGGTAGAGGTAGGCGGAGACCCGCGCGGCCGGGGCCCGGCTGAGCGCGCTGGACCAGAGGAAGTAGGCCAGCGCCCCGGGGAAGACCCCGAGGTAGGCCACGGTCAGGACGTCGCCGACCCCTGCCCGGGCCAGCGCGCTGGGCAGGGCGGGGAGAAAGGCCAAGAGCGGCAGCGTCCCCAAGAGCAGGGTGTAGGTGGTGACCTCGATCGCCTTGTACCGCCCGAAGAGAGGCTTTTGCAGGATGAAGTAGACCGACGCGGAGAACGCCGCGAGGACGATCCAAAGCGCTCCGGGGTCGAAGCGGAGCCCCCCGCCCTCGCCCAGGGCGATCAGCGCCACCCCGCAAAAGGAAAGCCCCACCCCGGTCCAACCCAGCACCCCGAGCCGCTCACCGAGGAAGGCGTGGGCGAGCAGCGCGGTGAAGACCGGGCCGGAGGCGATGAGCAGGCTCGCCGGCCCGGCCTTGACGGTCCGCTCACCGACGACCAGGGCCAGGTGGTAGACGCTGACCCCCAGGACCCCACCGAGCAAGAGCACCGGCAGGTCGCGCATCCGGGGCGGGCGCAGGCCCAGCCCGGCCCCGGCCAGGAGGAGGACCGCCCCGGCGAAGAGAAAGCGCAAAAGGACCAGCGGCCCGGGCGCGAAGGCCAAAAGCGCCCGGCGGATCCCCGCGAAGGCCGACGCCCAAAAGATCAGGGTGCCAAAGACGAAAAGGCGGGTCCTCGCGTCCACCGGCCTATAGTAAGGCCATGGCGAAGATCCTGGTCTTGATCCTTTCCGGTCCCGAAGCGGAATTTCGCGTCGCCAGCGGTCTGGGCTTCGCCGCCGTGGCCCACGACCAGGGCGCCGAGGTGCGGGTGATCTTCTTCGCCGACGGCGTGCGCGTGCCTCTCGAGCCCACCCCAGCGCTCAAGGCGCGGCTTTCGGCCCTCGCCGAGCGCGGTCTGGTGCCCCTGGTCTGCCGGCGCAACCTCGAGGCCCTCAAGGCCCCCACCGAGCTCTTCGGCTTCGAGGTCCGCTACATCGGCCGGGACCTGGTCGAGGCCACCGAGGCCGGGTTCCAGGTCATCTCCTTCTAGCCATGCGGGTCATCGCCGTCTTCGGTTCCTCCAAGCTCGCTCCGGACCACCCCGACTACGCCCTCGCCGAGGCCTGGGGCGAGCGCATCGCCGCGCACGGCTTCGGGGTGGTGAGCGGCGGCTACGACGGCCTGATGGAGGCGGTCTCCAAGGGCGCCAAGCGCCGGGGCGGTCTGACCATCGGGGTCACCGCGCCGCCGGTCTTCCCCCACCGCGCCAACGCGAACGCCTTCGTCGACCTCGAGCTCCCCTCCCCCAGCCTGCTCAGCCGCATCGAGCGGATGCTGGACCTCAGCGTGGCCAGCCTGGCCCTACCCGGCGGGATCGGCACCTGGACCGAGATCCTCGCCGCCTGGAACCTGGCCTACATCCGCTGGCTGCAGCAAAGGCCCTTCAAGCCCCTGGCGGTGCACGCCCGCTGGGAGGCGCTCCTCCGCCCGGCCCTCGAGGTCAAGCCCGAGCACGTCGGGCTCATCCGCTTCCTGCGCGACGCCGAGGACCTGGACGCCTTCCTCGAGGCGCTCTAGCCCAGCCGCTCGAGCAGGTCCCGCCGCGCGGGCCCGAAGACGTCGAGCACCCGGGTGGGCGTGAGCGCCACCACCCGGTGGGAGGCGCCGCCAGGGACCAGCACCGCCTCGCCGGGGCCGAGCTCGCAGACCTCGCCCTCGATCTCGAAGACCAGCCGGCCCTCGAGGACCAGGGTGATCTGCTCCTCGGGGTGGGCGTGGGCCGGCACCTCGGTGCCCTCCGCGAGCTCCACCAGGTTGACCATCGCCCGCTCGCCGCCGAACGCGGCCGCCACCGCCCCCGGCATCAGGGAGCGCTTTTCCGCCTTAAAGAGCTGTTTCGTCCGCATCCTTCCACTCCCTTACGGGCACGAAGACCGCGCCCTCGAGGACCTTCTTCTTCGGCCGCAGGCGGCGGTCCAGGGTGAGCTCGAGGGTCGCCCGCTCGAGGCTCCTTGGCCCCACGATCACCTTGCGCACGAAGTAGCCCTCGGGCGTCGGCGAGAGCTCGCTGGTCTTGGAGATGCGCAGGGGCACCACCTCCCCCGAGGGCAGGCGCACCCTGAGAAGCAAGAACCGCCCCTCCTGGCGCAGGTCCGGATCGCGTCGAAAGAACATCTACCGCCAGTTTACGAGACGCAACAGGAGCCGCGCGAGGAGCGCCCCCCGCTCGGGGAGCTTGCTCTTGTAGATGAACTCGCTTGGCCGGTGGGCGTCACCCCCCACCGGGCCCAGCCCGTCCAAAGTAGGCACCCCCCTGGCCTGGGTGAAGTTGCCATCGGAGCCGCCCCCGACCGCGCCGGGCGCGACCGAGAACCCCAGCGCCTGGGCCTCCTCCCGGGCCCACTCGAAGAGCCTTAGCGAGTCCTCGCTGGGCATCATCGGCGGCCGGTTCAGCCCGCCCTCGATCGCCACCCGGGCCCTGGGGTCGCGGGGCCGGTAGGCGTGGATCGCCTGCTCCACCCGCCGCGCCTCCTCGAGCGTCCAGGCCCGGAGGTCCACCTCGACCCGGGCCTCGGGGCAGACGACGTTGGTCGCGAACCCCCCGCGGCCGACGTTGGGCCCCACCGTGGTCCCCGCGGGAAGGTCCTCGAGGTCCTTGGCGAAGAGCACGAACGCCGCGGCCTCAACCAGGGCGTTGACCCCCTTTTCCGGCTCCACCCCCTGGTGCGCCGGGACGCCATGAAAGCGCGCGGAGAAGAGCCCCACCCCCTTGCGCTTGACCTTGAGGTCGCCCTTGGCGGTGGGGGCCTCGAGGACCAGCGCGGCGTCGGCCAGGGTCGCGGCCTCGAGGATCGCCTCGCGCGAGGAGGGCGAGCCGATCTCCTCGTCGGGGGTGAGGAGGATGGTCAGGTTGGGGTGCTCGAGCCCGGCCTCGACCAGGTAGGCGACCGCCCAGGGAATGAAGAGCAGCCCGCCCTTCATGTCGTAGACGCCGGGCCCCAGGATGCGGTCCCCGCGCTCCTGCCAGAGGCTCTCCCAGGCACCCGCCGGGTGCACGGTGTCGTAGTGCGCGAGCAGGAGCACGTTGGGCCCGCTGCCCCGCCGGGTGACCTTCAAGAGGGGGCCGGTGGGAAGGCGGATGCGCTCCACCCGCCCAAAACGGCCGAACCGCCCCTCCAGCCAGAGGGCCGCGCCCTCCAGGCGCTCGAGGTCCCGGCTCGGGGTCTCCATCTCCACCAGCGCCCTGAGGTCGGCGAGGTAGCGGGGAAGGGTGGCTTCGAAGTAGGCCAGGGTCTCCTCGGCGGGCACGGCGACGGGCATCTCAGGCTGGATTATACGCGGGTTCGTCGAAGTTGAGGGTCTCCGCGATCAGCCAGTCGACGACCGCCCGCACGTCGCCGGTGTCCTCGAAGATCATCAGCTGGCGGTCGGCGGAGGTGCCGCGGTCCAGGATCGTGTAGACGTGCTCCACCGCCCAGCGGCTGTCGAGCTCGTCCAGGACCTCGTCGACGAAGGCCACCAGCTCGACGATCAGGTCCCGCGCCCACTTCTCCCGGCGCTCGCCGAAGTCGATCAGCTTGCCTTCCAGACCGTACCTCGCCGCCCGCCACATGTTCTCCTCGATCATCGGCTGGGGGTAGATGCGAAACGTCAGGTTGTCCTGGCGCATCAGGTAGTGCTTGTAGACCAGGGCCTGGGCCAGCGCGGCCACCGCGATCACGTCCTTGGGGTTGGTCGCTAGGTCGAAGGCCCGAAACTCCAGGGTCGGGTACTGGTGGTGGGGCCGCAGCGACCACCAGATGCGCGAGGCGTCCTTGATCGAGCCGGTGTGCACCAGGACGTCGACGAAGTGCTGGTAGGCGGCGTGGGACTCGAAGGTCACCGGGATGCCGGTGCGGGGAAGGTTCTTCCAGATCAGGCTGCGGTAGCTCTTGAACCCCGTCTTGCGCCCCCGCCAGAGCGGGCTGGACACGGTCAGCGCCGAGAGGTGGGGGAGCATGTAGCGCAGGACGTTCATCGCGTCGATGCGAAACTCCAGGTCCTCCCCCACGCCGATGTGCACGTGGGTGCCGAAGATCAAGAGCGCCCGCACGGCGTCCTGGAACTCGCCCAAGAGCTCCTGGTAGCGCGCCTTCTCGGTGATCGGCACCTTCTCCCAGAGCGCAAAGGGGTGGGTGCCGGCGGCGACGATCCGCACCCCGTGGGCCTCGGCGAGCTCGGCCACCACCCGGCGCATGTCCTTGAGGTAGCGGTAGGCCTGGCGGATGTCCTCCGCGGGCGGGGTGCCGATCTCGATCATCGCCTGGTGCAGCTCGGGGTTCAAGAGCCGCGTCAGGTAGGCCGGCGCGTTCTCGATCACCGCGCTGGCCGCCGGGGCCAGGTCCCGAGTCTCGGGGTCGACGAGCTGGTATTCCTCCTCGATGCCGATGGTCAGTGGCAACGGTTTCGCCATGGCCGCTCCTTCGAAAAAGATGCCGCATTCTAAGCGGACCGCGAGCTGGGGGCAAGGCGATCTGCCTTAAAGTGGGGACAATGACGCTGATCAAACGGATCCTCTTGGCCCTGGTGGCGGTTCTCGTCCTGGCCGCGATCGGCGGCTACTACTACGTCAAGACCACCACCCTCCCCCAGACCACCGGCCGGCTCCCGCTCAAAGGGCTGACCGCGCGGGCGGAGATCAGCCGCGACGCCTACGGGAGGGTCAAGGTCGAGGCGGCCACCCTCCACGACCTCTTCTTCGCCCAGGGGGTGGCCCACGCCCAGGAACGCCTTTGGCAGATGGAGTTCCAGCGCCGGTTGGGGGCCGGGCGCCTTGCCGAGGTGCTGGGGCCGGCGGCCCTCGAAACCGACAAGTTCATGCGCGTCCTCGGGGTCTACCGGGCCGCCGAACAGGCCTACGAAAGCCTCTCCCCCCAGGCCAGGGACCTGCTCGACGCCTACGTCGCCGGGATCAACGCCTATCTGGCCACGCGCCCCCCGCTCCCGCTGGAGTTCAAGCTGCTCGGCTTCACCCCCGAGCCCTGGACCGCGGCCGACGCCCTGGTCTGGGCCAAGCTGATGAGCTACGAGCTCTCCGGCAACTACGACAAGGAGCTCCTGCGCTACCGGCTCCTGGGGCGGGGGCTGGACAAGGCCCGGATCAACGTCCTCCTGCCACCCTATCCCGAGGACGCGCCGACGGTGTTGAAGAGCGCCAGCGCCTCGGCGACGCCCAAGGACGCGGCCCTCGCCGAGGCCCTCACCGCGGCCGCGCCCCCGAAGTGGCTGGAGTCCTCGAACAACTGGGTGGTCGCGGGCAGGCTCAGCAAGACCGGGAAGCCGCTCTTGGCCAACGACCCCCACCTGCGCCTGACGAGCCCCAGCATCTGGATGCAGATGGAGCTCAAGGCGCCGGGGTTCCACGCCGTCGGGGTGACCTTCCCCGGTCTGCCCGGGGTGGTGATCGGGCATAACGACCGCATCGCCTGGGGGGTGACCAACGTCGGGGCCGACGTGCAAGACCTCTACGTCCTCGAGGAGGCGGACGGCGGCTACCGCTACAAGGGGCGGGTCCTGGCCTACCGCGTGCGCAAGGAGACGATTCCCGTCAAGGGCCAGGCCCCGGTCCAGCTCACCGTCCGCGAGACCGTGCTCGGGCCGGTGATCTCCGACGTGGTCAAGGTGCCCGGCGCCAAGCCGCTGGCGCTGCGCTGGGTGAGCCTGGACCCCAAGGACACCACCCTCGAGGCCTTCTTGCGCGTCGACCAGGCCCAGAACTGGCCGGCGTTCGTCGCGGCCCTCAGCGACTACGTGGCCCCCAGCCAGAACTTCGTCTACGCCGACGTCGACGGCAACATCGGCTACTACGCGCCGGGCCGGATCCCGATCCGCAAGCCCGGCCACAGCGGCGCCTACCCCGTTCCCGGAACCGGGGCCTGGGACTGGCAGGGCTTCATCCCCTTCGAAGCCCTCCCCCACGCCCTGAACCCCAAGGCGGGCTACATCGTCACCGCGAACAACAAGGTCACCCCGCCGGACTACCCCTACACCCTGACCGTCGACTGGGCCGAGCCCTACCGGGCAGAACGGATCGAGGCCCTGATCAAGGCCGGCGCTCCCCACGACCTGGAGAGCTTCAAGGCCATCCAGATGGACCAGGTCAGCCTGCTCTTTCGCGACTTCAAGCCCTACCTGCGCACCCTCCGCCCGCGGTCCGAGGCGGCCCGGGCCTGGCTGAAGCGGCTTCTGGCCTGGGACGGGGACGCCCGCGAGAAGAGCGAGGAGGCCACCGTCTTCGAAGCCTTCTACACCGAGCTCAGCCGGCTCCCCGCGGACGAGGTGGGCGAGCCCTTCTGGGACCAGCCGCGCTACCTGCTGCGGGCGCTGGCCAAGGGGGACCCGGCCTGCGAGCGGCGCGGCCTGACCTGTCAGGCCTTCGCCAGCCAGGCGCTCGATGCCGCGCTCCAACGCCTCGGCGAGGTCAAGCCCTGGGGCCAGGTCCACCCCGCGGTCTTCAAACACCTGGTGATGAGCAACGACGCGCGTGTGCGCGGCCTCTTCGAGCGGCGCATCGCCCACGGCGGGGACCGCTACACGGTGAACGTGGGGATCTACCACCCCGAAACCTTCGTGATGTACTGGGGGCCCTCGTTCCGGGAGATCGTGGACCTGGCCCGCCTCGAGAAGAGCCGCATCGTCGTGCCCCCGGGCAACGCCGGCCAGCCCCTCTCCCCCCACTACGCCGACCAGCTGACCCTCTGGGCCAGGGGCGCGTACCTGCCGATGGACGTCGGGCCGGCCAGGGCGCGGCTCGTGCTCGAGCCCCTCGAGGGCGCGCGTTAGGGAGGGCCCGGTGCATCGCGTCCTCGCGCTCTTTTGGCTCAGCCTGGGGGGCCGGCTCACGCCCCGGGCGCCGCGGGTCCTCGTCCGGTACCGCCGCCTCGACGCCCTGCGGCCACCGCCGGACCTCGAAACCCCCTACTACCCGGCACGCGGTGAAAAGGGAATCGAGCTCATCCCCAAGGACGCCTACATGCGCCGGGTCGAGGGGCTCCTGAAGGAGCTATAGCGAGGTCAGGCGCACGACCACGCGGGCCTGGACGTGGTGCGGGGCCAGGCCCTCGCTGGTCTTGAAGGTCAGGCCGACGTCCTCCGAGCCAAGGCGCAAGAGCGCGGCCAGGGCAGCCTCGATCTTGCGCCGATAAGGGCCCAGCTTGGGGGCGTCGAGGATCACCACCCCGCGCGCCTCCGCGGGCCGCAGCCCCCGGGCCTCGACCTTCTCCAGCGCCGCCCGCAGGAAGTCCCGGGAGGGGCGATCCTTGTTCTTGGGATCGTCGTCGGGAAAGAGCGCCCCGATGTCCCCGGCGGCGATCGCCGAGAGCAGGGCGTCGGTGAGGGCGTGCAGGAGGACGTCCCCGTCGGAGTGGGCGATCGGCCCCACGGGGGCGGGGACCCGCACCCCGGCGAGCCAGAGCGGTCGGCCGGGGCCGAGCCGGTGGGCATCCTCGCCGTAACCGATGCGCATGCTTCGAGTCTAGCGCGGGGTGGGCAGGCGCAGGCCGAACACCCGGCTCCCAAGCCGCAGCGCCACGGTGACCGCGGCGCCGAGCCAAAGCCCCAGCTCGCCCCCGCCGAGGAGGAAGTGGACCGCCGCGCCCCCGGCGGCGGCGGTCGCATACCAGTCGCCGGCGCGGTAGAAGACCCCGGGGACGCGTCCGGTCAGGAGGTCGCGCAGCACGCCGCCCCCTACCCCGCTCACGGTGCCCGCGAAGACCACCGCCCAAAACCCCAGGCCGGCCTCGAGCCCGCGCTCCGCCCCCAAGACCGCGAAGACCGCAAGGCCCAGGGTGTCGAAGAGGTAGAGCCACGCGTCCAGCCGGGCGAAGGGGCGGGGCACGAAGAAGACCAGCGCCCCGGTCCCCGCGACCGCCCAGAGCAGCGCCTCGTCGCGCAGCGCCGCCGGGGGCAGGGCCCCCACCATCAGGTCCCGCACCGAGCCCCCGCCGACCGCGGTGATCGAGGCCACGAGCATCACCCCCACCAGATCGAAGCGGCGGCGCACACCCTCGAGCGCCCCGCCCACGGCGAACGCCAGCGTCCCCAGCCAGACCCAAAGCGTCATCCCCTACTAAACTAAGACCATGCCCAGCTACCAGGACGCCCTGGACCTCATGCACGCGTGGACCACCTCCGACGCCCTGCGCCGCCACATGTACGCGGTGGAGGCGGCGATGCGGGCGTATGCCCGCAAGTTTGGCGAGGACGAGGAGACCTGGGCGATCGCCGGGCTGCTCCACGACTTCGACTACGAGCGCTTCCCCGACGCCCACCCCCGCCCCGGCGCCGAAGCGCTCGAACGGCGGGGCTACCCCGAGGCGATCGTGCGCGCGGTGCTGGCCCACGCCCCGGAACGCAGCGGCGTTGAGCCCGAGCATCTGATCGAGCGCGCGCTCTACGCCTGCGACGAGATCACCGGCCTGATCACCGCCGCAGTCTACGTGCGGCCGGATCGGAGCATCCACTCCCTGACCCCGAAGAGCCTCAAGAAGAAGTTCAAGGACAAGTCCTTCGCCCGGGGGGTGGACCGCGAGGTGCTCAAGCGCGGCGCCGAACTCCTTGGGGTGGACCTCTGGGAGCACGCCGCGTTCGTCTTGAAGGCCATGCAGGACGACGCCGAACGCCTCGGCCTGGCCGGGGACTGAGCGGCGCTTGCCCAAGGCGGCGCGTTAGGCTAGACTGAGGCTACCCCTCCCCAGGAGGGGTGGGAGGTCGGAAAATGATCAAGCTCAAAGTCGAAGGCATGACCTGCAACCACTGCGTGATGGCCGTGAAAAAGGCGCTCTCCCAGGTACCGGGCGTGGAGCGCGTCGTCGAGGTGAGCCTGGAGCGGGGTGAGGCGATCGTCGAGGGCGACGCCCCAACCGAGAAGCTGATCGAGGCCATTCGCGAAGAGGGCTACGAGGCCCGCCCCGCCGCGTGATGGCCCACGCCCAGAAGCTGCACCTGGACCCCAAGACCCGGGAGGAGGCGCGCCGCCGCCTCCTCTCGATCAAGGGGCACGTCGAGGGCATTCTGCGCATGCTCGCGTCCGACGACGTCTACTGCGTGGACGTGCTCAAACAGCTCAAGGCGGTCGAGGGCGCTTTGGACAAGGTCGGCGAGCTGGTCCTGAAAAGCCACCTCAAGGACCACGTGGTCACCGCCCACGAGCGCGGAGACGTGGAGACGATCGTCGAGGAGCTGATGGAGGTTCTCAAGTACCGATGAAGGAGATCGCGGTCCAGATCAAGGGGATGACCTGCGCATCCTGCGTGCGCCGGGTGGAAAAGGCCATCCAGAAGGCCCCCGGGGTGCAGGCGGCGGAGGTCAACCTGGCCCTGGAGCGGGCCACCGTGGTCCTCGAGGACGCCCCCGTCGAGGAGGTCCTCAAGCGCATCGAGGAGGCTGGCTACGAGCCGGTCGTCGAGGAGGTCCGGCTGGGGGTCAAGGGGATGACCTGCGCGGCCTGCGTGCGCCGGGTGGAAAAGGCGCTGAAGAAGGTCCCCGGGGTCCTCGAGGCGGAGGTCAACCTGGCGCTGGAGGAGGCCCGGGTGCGCTTCCTCCCGGGAAGCGCCGGGGTGGCCGCGCTCGAGGCCGCGATCCGGGAGGCCGGCTACACCCCGGTGCGCAACCGGGAGACCGCGCGGGACGCCAAGGCCGAGGAGCTCGCGGCCTTTCGCCGCGACCTCTGGCTGAGCGCCGTCCTCACCGTGCCGCTGGTCCTGCTGGCGATGGGGCGGATGGCCGTCTCCCTGCCCCTGCCCGAGCGGGCGCTCTGGGGCATCGAGGGCCTGCTCGCGGGGCTGGTCCTGGCGATCGGCGGCCGCCGCTTTTTCACCGGCGCCTACGCCGAGCTCAAGCACAGGAGTCCGGGGATGAACACCCTGGTGGCCCTGGGCGCGGGCAGCGCCTACCTCTACTCCCTGGTGGTGCTCCTGGCGCCGGGCCTCTTCCCCCCGGAAAGCCGCCACGCTTACTTCGAGGCCGCGGGGGTGATCGTCACCCTGATCCTCCTCGGGAAGTACCTCGAGGCCGTGGCCAAGACCCACACCCAAGGGGCGATCCGCGCCCTGCTGGCCTTGAGGCCGAAGACCGCCCGGGTGCTGGTCGGCGAAGCGACCCAGGAACGCCCGGTCGACGCCCTTACCGTGGGGGACCTGGTGCTGGTCCGCCCCGGCGAGCGCCTCCCCGCCGACGGAGTGGTGCAAAAGGGGCGCTCGCGGGTCGACGAGTCGATGCTCACCGGCGAGCCGATCCCGGTGGAAAAGGGGCCCGGCGACCGGGTCGTGGGCGGCTCGCTGAACACCTCGGGCAGCCTGGTGGTGCGGGTCGAGGCGGCCGGTGAGGCCACCTTTTTGGCCCAGATCATCCGCCTGGTCGAGGCCGCCCAGTCCGGGAAGCCCCCGATCCAGCGGCTCGCCGACCGCATCGCCGCGGTCTTCGTGCCGGTGGTGGTCGCGGTGGCGCTCTTGACCTTCGCCCTTTGGATGACCTTCGGCCCCGAGCCCCGGCTCTCCTACGCCTTTTCCAGCATGCTCGCGGTGCTCCTGATCGCCTGCCCCTGCGCCCTGGGCCTGGCCACCCCGGCGGCGGTGATGGTCGCCAGCGGTCGCGCCGCCACCCAGGGCCTGCTCTTCAAAAAGGGTGAGGCGATCGAGGCCCTGGCCGGGGTCACCGCGGTCGTCTTCGACAAGACCGGCACCCTGACCGAGGGCCGGCCCAGCCTGGTCGACCTGGCCACCGACGGCCTCGACGCGAGCGAAGCGCTGGCCCTGGCCGCCGCGATCGAGGCCCAGAGCGAACACCCCCTGGGGGCGGCGATCGTCGAGGCCGCCAAGGCCCGTGGCATTGCGGTCCCCGACGCAAGCGGGGTCCAGGCCCACCCTGGGCGCGGGGTCGAAGGGCAAGTGGCCGGCCGCCGCCTCTTCATCGGCAAGCCGGAGCTCGCGGGGCGGCTCTCCCCCGACCTCACCGCCTTCGCCGAGGCCCGCGAAGCCGAAGCCCAGACCGTGGTCTTCCTCGGCGACGGTGAGCGCGCGCTGGCCGCCTTCGCGATCAGCGACCCCCTCAAACCCCAGGCCCAGGGCGCGGTCCAGGCGCTAAAGGCCCTCGGGCTTAAGGTCCACCTCCTCTCCGGGGACCGGGAAAAGAGCGTCGCCGCGGTGGCCCGGGCGCTCGGGGCGGATGGCTTTTGGGCCGAGGTCCTTCCCAAGGACAAGCTGGAGAAGGTGCAGGCGCTGAAGGCCCAGGGCGAGCGCGTGGCCTTCGTCGGCGACGGCATCAACGACGCCCCGGCCCTCGCCGAGGCCGACGTGGGCCTCGCCGTGGGCACCGGGACCGACGTCGCCATGGAGACCGCCGACGTCGTCCTGACCGGGGGCGATCCCATGCTCGTCCCCCGGGCGATCCATCTCGCCCGGCGCACCCTGGCCACGATCCGGCAGAACTTCTTCTGGGCCTTTGGCTACAACGTGGTCCTCATCCCGGTCGCCGCGGGAGCGCTCTACCCCTTCTTCGGCCTGCTCTTGAACCCCATGCTGGCCGCGGCGGCGATGAGCCTCTCGAGCCTCTTCGTGCTCTCCAACTCGATGCGCCTGAAGCGGGCCTAGAATGGGTTCGTGAAACGCGCGATCCTCCTCCTGCTCCTCGTCGCGCCCGCGCTGGCCAAGCCGCTCGCGGTCACCACCATCCCGCCCTACGCCGCCCTCGCCAAACAGGTCCTCGGCGAGGGCTGGGAGGTGGTGAGCCTCCTCCCCCCCGGGGCGAACCCCCACGTCTACCAGCCCAAGCCCTCGGACCTCAAGACCGTGGCCCGGGCGCGGCTGGTGATCGTGAATGGCGCCAACCTCGACGCCTGGGTCGAGGCGCGCCTGATCCGCCCCAACAACCTCAAGGCGCGCGTCTTCGTCGCCGCCGATCAGGTAAAGGACGCGCTGATCCAGCTCCCCAACGGCGAGGCCGACCCCCACATCTGGACCGACCCGGTGCTGATGCGGCGGGTCGTCCTGGCGCTGGCCGCGACCGCCGCCGAGCTGGACCCGGACCACGCCCCCGCCTACCGGGCGCGGGCCAAGGCCCTCGCCGACCGGCTCGAGGCCCTCGACGCCCGCATCCGCCAAAAGATCGAGGCCGCCCCCGGCCGGGGCTTCGTGGCCTTCAAAAACCCCTTCTCCTACCTGGTGGCGCGCTACGGGCTTAAACGCCTCTACCTGATCGGCAAGAGCCCGGAGTCGGACATCACCGCCCGGGAGCTCGCCGAGGCCGGGCGGGTCCTTCGCGAGCACCGCCTCCCCGGCTTCCTCGCCCCCCTGCAGCTACGGGCGAGCGCCGAGAAGGTGGCCGAAAACCTGGGGGTCAGGGCCTTTTACTTCGACCTCTTGAACGCGCGAAGCCCCGACTACCTGGGCGCCTGGGACGCCAACCTGCAGGCGCTCCTCGCCGCGCTGGGCCGCTAGATGCCGCGGGGCCGGGGATCCCCGGCCCCGCGCGTCGTCAAAACCCGTAGAGGGCGCCGTACTTGGCGTTCAGGTAGCGGATCCAGGGCTCGGCGGAGGGGGGCTGGCCGGTGGCCTCGGCGATCAGCGCCTTGGGGGCGTAGCGCCGGCCGTGGCGGTGGACCTTTTCCCGCAGCCAGACCAGGAGCGGCGCGAACGTCCCTTCGGCAAAGCGCGGCGCCAGGGGACCGAGCTCGGCCTCCGCGGCCTCGAAGAGCTGGGCCGCGTAGAGGTTGCCCAGGGTGTAGCTGGGGAAGTAGCCGAACGCCCCGCCGCTCCAGTGCACGTCCTGCATCACCCCGTCCTTGAACCCTTTGGGGCGAACGCCGAGGTAGGCGGCCATCTTCTCGTTCCAGGCCTCGGGGAGGTCGCGCACCGAAAGCGCGCCGCGGAAGAGCGCGAGCTCGAGCTCGAACCGCACCAGGATGTGCAGGTTGTAGGTCACCTCGTCGGCCTCGGTGCGGATCAGGCTCGGCTTGACCTCGTTGATCGCGAAGACGAAGGCTTCGAGGGGAACCTTCCTGAACTTCTCGAAGTGCTCGCCGAGCAGCGGGTAGAAGTGGCGCCAGAAGGCCTCGCTGCGCCCGACCAGGTTCTCCCACATCCGCGACTGGCTCTCGTGCACCCCGTAGCTCGCGGCCTGGCCCAGCGGGGTGCCCCAGTGCGCCTCGGGAAGGCCCTGCTCGTACATCGCGTGCCCGGCCTCGTGGATCGTGCCGAAGAGGGCGACGGTCAGGTCCTCCTCCACGAACTTGGTGGTGATGCGCACGTCCCCGGGATGAATGCGGGTGGCGAAGGGGTGCAGGGTCTCGTCGAGGCGGCCCGCCTCCAGGTCGTAGCCGAGGCGCGGCAGGATGGCCAGGGAAAAGGCCCGCTGGGTGGCCTTGGGGTAGTGCCCGGCGCGCACGCCGGGGTCGGGGCGCCGGTCCGCGCCCAGGATCCGATCGAGCACCGCGAGCGTCGCCGGCTTGAGCGCCGCGAAGAGGGCCTCGACCTCCTTCGCCGTGGAGCCCGGCTCGAAGTCCTCGAGCAGCGCGTCGTAGGGCTCGTTGGCGTAACCGACGGCCTCGGCGTAGCGCTTTTTCAGCTCGACGATGCGCTCCAGGTAGGGCACGAAGCCCTCCCAGTCGTCCTTCTCCTTGAGCTCGCTCCAGGCGCTCTCCCCCTCCGAGGTGGCCTGGGCGAGCTCGACGGCCAGCGTCTCCGGGACCTTGACCTCCCGGTCGTAGTCCCGCCGCCAGTTGCGCACGTTGGCCGCGACCTCGGGGTCGTCCATCAGCGGCGAGGCCTCGACGGCCTCGAGCCAGTGCCCGATCGCCGGGTCGGTGGCCAGGCGGTGCAGGTGCTTGGAGAGGGTGGCGAAGACCTGCGCCCGGTGGGCGTGGCCCTTGGGGGGGATGTAGGTGCGCTGATCCCAGCCGGCCAGGCTCCCCGCGGCCCCCAGGTAGGCCAGCTCCCGGCCGCGCGCGATCAGGTTTTGATAGGCGTGCTTCGCGTCCATGGCCCCAGTCTACCCCAGCGCTGACCCACGGGTCATGCGGGTTAGGGTAGGGGCATGCAGGTGGCGCTCCTCGTCCCCGCCGCCGGACGCGGCGAGCGCCTCGGCCAGGACCGCCCCAAGGCCCTGGTCGAGGTCGCGGGCAAGTCCCTTCTGGCCTGGACGCTCGAACGCTTTCCAAGGACCGCCGAGGTGATCGTCGCCCTCCCCCCCGGCACCCCGCCCCCAAGGGGGCTGAAGGCCCGCTTCATCGAGGGCGGCGCGACCCGGCAGGCGAGCGTCGAACGCCTCGTCCGCGCCGCGAAGCAGCCGGTCGTCCTGGTGCACGACGCCGCCCGGCCCTACGTCGTCCCCGAGGTGGTGACGCGGGTCCTCGACGCGGTGCGCGCGGTGGGGGCGGCGGTGCCCGCGATCCCCGTCCCCGACACCCTGGTCGAGGGCACCGAGGCCTACGGCCGGGTGCTTCCCCGCGAACGGCTGCGGCTGGTGCAGACCCCGCAGGGCTTTTTGCGAACGACGCTCCTGAACGCCCACGAGGCGGCGAAGAGGCGCGGCCTCGCCGCCACCGACGACGCCCAACTGGTGCGGGCGTTGGGCCACCGGGTGGCGCTGGTGCGCGGCGACCGCCGCATGTTCAAGGTCACCTACCCCGAGGACCTCGCCCTCTTTCGCGCCCTAGTCCAAGCGGAGGCCGGCGAGGGCCTCGAGCGCCGCTAGAAACGCCCCCCAGTTCGGCGGAAAGGCGTCCTCGCCCCGGGCCTCGAGCCGGCGCCCGTCCTCGATCCTGAGCGCCCAGGTCTCCCCGCCGCAGACCGGGTGCTCGGGCTCGTAGACCGGGGCCCAGGCCCAGACCCCGAGGGCCTCCAGCGCCTCCTGAAAGCGCGCCCAGGCCTCGGGACCGGGGGTCCGACGCGCCTCCTCGATGATCCGCCCGTCCGGCGCACGCCGCCGCGCCACCAGGCCCGACGCGTCCCCCTCGACCTCGACCCCACCCCCGGCCCAACCACTCGCAAAGTAAAGCCGCATGCCCCTATGATGCGGCCGGGATGCAGCTCCTCGCGCGGGCCAAGGTCAACCTGGGGCTGGCGGTGCTCGGTCGCCGTCCGGACGGCTACCACGACCTGCACACCCTCTTCGCCACCCTGGACCTGGCCGACGTCGTCCGCCTTACGCCCCGACGGTCGGGCATCGCGCTCCGCGTGGCAGGCCCCTGGCCCCTTCCCGAAGGGAAGGAAAACCTCGCCCACCGCGCGGCCCGAGCCTACCTCGCGGCCGCCGGCTGGCCCGGCGGGGTCGAGATCGCGCTCCAAAAGGCCATCCCCCCGGGGGCCGGGCTGGGAGGCGGCTCGGCCGACGCCGCGGCGGTGCTCCAAGGGCTCGCCCGGCTCTACCCCAGCGGGCAGGACCTCAAGGCCCTCGCCGCCGACCTCGGCGCCGACGTGCCCTTCCTCCTCGAGGGGGGCCTGGCGGAGGCCCGCGGGATCGGGACCGCGTACACCCCGCTTCCCCCGATCCCCCTCCACCTGGTGCTCGTCAAGCCACCCCGCGCCCTTCCCACCCCGGCGGTCTACCGGGCCCTCACGCCCGAGGACGTTGGCCCGCCGCTGCCGGTTCCAGCGATCCTGGAGGCGCTCAGGACGGGCGCGCCGCCCCCCTACCGCAACGACCTCGAGGCCGCGGCCTTCCGCCTGGCCCCCGAGCTCGCCGAGCTCAAGGCCTGGCTTGCGGCCGAGGGCGGTCCGGGGGCTTTGATGACCGGGAGCGGGAGTGCCTTCTTCCTCCCGGCCAAGAGCGCGGCCGCCGCGAAGGCGCTCGCCGCCCGTCTCCAGGCCCGGCGGCCCGAGCTCTGGGTGCGCGCCTCGCGGCTTTGGGGGTAGCCTCGGGGGCGATGACCTGGATTCTCGAGTTCCAAACCGAGCCCCGCCCCCTCCCCGAGCTCGCCGAGGCGCTGGCCCGCCTGCTCGGCCAGAAGGGGGTGCGCGTCTTCGCGGTGCGCGAGCCGGACTGGGGGATCGAGCTCGTCGTCGGCCGCCCCCAGGCGCGCAAGACCCTGCTCGGGCTGGGCGAGGTCGAGCCCGGGCGCTACCGCGCCTTCACCCGCCCGCCCTCGATCATCGACCACCTCTTCGGCCGGGCCCGCCTTCGCGCGGAGATCCTCAAGGCCCTGGACGAGGCGTTGATGGCCGCGGACTGGGCCCACGACCTACGATGGGTCACCCTCTAGACCGGGAGATCCTGCGCCTTGCGTTCCCGGCGCTCGGGGCCCTGCTCGTCGAGCCCCTGGTCTCGGCGGTGGACACCGCCTTCGTGGGCCGGCTGGGGGCCGGCCCCCTGGCCGCGCTGGGGGTTTCGACCGCGCTCCTCGGCCTCTTTTTCGTGGTCTTCAACTTCCTGGCCTACGCCACCACCCCGCGGGTGGCCTACGCGCTGGGCAAGGGAGCGACGGAGGCGGTGCGCTTACGGGCACGGGAAGCCCTCTGGCTCGCCCTTTTACTGGGGATCGCGGCGACCCTGGCCCTCGAGGCCACCGCCCCCCTCCTGGTGCGGTGGATGGGCGCGGGGAAGGCGATCTACGGCGAGGCCCTCGGCTACCTGCGCCTGCGCGCCCTCTCCGGGCTGGCGATCCTGGTCATGACCGCCGCCCAGGGGATCTACCGCGGCCTCCAGGACACCAAGACCCCCTTCGTCGTCGCCCTCTGGGTGAACCTTTTGAACGTCGTCCTGGATCCGATCTTTATCTTTCGTTTTGGTCTCGGCCTGAACGGCGCCGCCCTGGCCAGCGTCCTCGCCCAGTCCCTGGGGGCCGCGGTCTTCTTTTTGCGGCTGGTGCGGCTCGGCGCCTGGGGCCCCTTTCCCGGCTTGAGGGCACTCTTGCCCTACCTTCGCGTCGGGGGCGAGATGTTCGTGCGCACGCTGAGCCTGGTCGGGGCGATCACCGCCGCCGCGGCCTTCGCCGCCCGCCTCGGGGTCGTCCCCCTCGCCGCCCACCAGGTCCTCTGGCAGGTCTGGTGGTTCCTGGCGATGGCCCTCGACGCCCTGGCGATCGCCGCCCAGGCCCTGGTCGCGCGCCTGCGCGGCGCCGACCCGCGGGCCGCCCGGGACGCGGCCTTTCGGCTCCTCACCCTGGGGGTCTGGCTCGGCCTCCTCCTCGCTCCCCTCCTCCATTTCGCGCGCCCGGGCATCCTGGCCCTCTTCATCCCGGACGCCGAGGTGCAACGGACGGCCTCCGAGGTCTGGCCTTTGGTCGCCTGGGCCACCCCGCTGAACGCCCTGGTCTTCGTCCTCGACGGGGTCTTCATGGCGCTTGAGCGCTTCCGGCTGCAGGCCGCTGTGATGGTGCTCGCGGCCCTTGTCGGCCTGCTCCTCTTCGCCCTCTTGAGCCCCCGCCTGGGCCTCTTCGGGATCTGGCTCGGAATGGTGGGGATCAACCTGGTCCGCGCCGCGGGGCTTTGGCGCTATCTGGCCCGGGAAAGGTGGGGCTAGGCCCTTTCCCGGGGCTTCTTCATAGTCCATAATGAAAACGATATGGCCTGCGAGCAGAACGAGATCAGCGAACGCTTGAAGCGCGCCGGGCTGCGGCCGACGCCTGCGCGCTGCCGCATCCTCTCGCTTTTGAGCGAACGCCGAGAGCACTACACCCCGGAGGAGATGCTCGAGGCCCTGCGCGCCACCGGCGAGCCGATGAGCATCGCCACCCTCTACCAGAACCTGGCCAAGCTCACCGAAGCCGGGCTCGTCGCCCGGTTTCTGGGGACCGACGGGGTCAGCCGCTACGACGCCACCACCTCGCCCCACCACCACCTGATCTGCGAGGCCTGCGGGAAGATCGTGGACGTGGAGGCGGAGGGGCTCGCCACCCTCTCCCCCCGCCCGCTCCACGGCGACGACCTCAGCGGCTGGCAGGTACGGGAAAAGCGGGTGGAGTTCGTCGGCCTCTGCCCCGACTGCCAGCGAAAGCGCGCCCAGGCCTAAGCCCGGCTTGACCCCCTAACGCATATCGATTATGATTTTGGCGTTAGGGAGGTCGGTATGAACCAAGACGGCAGATGCCCGGTCACGGGCAGGGCGTTCGACCACACCAAGCTCGAGGGCGACGAGGTCGCCAAGTGGTGGCCGGAGAAGCTCAACCTGCGCATCCTCTACCAAAACCCCAGCGAGCTCAGGCCCAACCCCGGCTTCGACTACCCCAGCGCCTTCGCCAGGCTCGACTACGACGCCCTTAAGGCGGATCTCCGGCGGCTGATGACCGAGAGTCAGGACTGGTGGCCCGCCGATTGGGGCCACTACGGCCCGCTCTTCATCCGCATGGCCTGGCACGCCGCCGGCACCTACCGCGTCTTCGACGGCCGCGGCGGCGCCGCCACCGGCAACCAGCGCTTCGCCCCGGTCAACAGCTGGCCGGACAACGTCAACCTGGACAAGGCCCGGCGCCTGCTCTGGCCGATCAAGAAGAAGTACGGCGACGCGATCTCCTGGGCCGATCTCCTGATCCTCGCCGGGAACGTGGCGCTGGAGTCGATGGGCTTCAAGCCCTTTGGCTTTGGCGCCGGCCGGGTGGACATCTGGGAGCCGGAGATCGACGTCAACTGGGGACCGGAGCGGGAATGGCTGGCCGACGAGCGCCACCCCGGCGGCGAGCTCACGCCGCCGCTGGCCGCCGACCACATGGGGCTGATCTACGTCAACCCCGAAGGGCCGGGCGGCGTCCCCGACGCGCTCAAGGCCGCGGCCCACATCCGCGAGAGCTTCAAGCGGATGGCGATGGACGACGAGGAGACCGTGGCCCTGATCGCCAGCGGACACACCTTCGGCAAGTCCCACGGGGCCGCCAGCCCCGATTACCTGGGTCCGGAGCCCGAGGCGGCCCCCATCGAGGCGCAGAACCTGGGCTGGAAGAACCGCTTCGGCACCGGGAAGGGGCCGGACACGATCACCAGCGGGATCGAGGGGGCCTGGACCCCGACCCCGACGCGGTGGGACATGAGCTTTCTGCGCCTGCTCTTCAAGTACGACTGGAACCTCACCAAGGGCCCGGGTGGCGCCTGGCAATGGGAGCCGGTCAACCCCGACCCCGAGGACCTGGTCGAGGACGCGCACATCCCCGGCAAGCGACACAAGCCGATGATGCTCACCACCGACCTGGCGCTGCGCTACGACCCCGCCTACGCGAAGATCGCCCGGCGGTTCCTGGAAGACCCCGAGGCCTTCGCCAACGCCTTCGCCCGCGCCTGGTTCAAGCTCACCCACCGCGACCTGGGGCCGAAGTCCCGCTACCTGGGTCCCGAGGTGCCCGAGGAGGACCTGATCTGGCAGGACCCGCTCCCGCCGGTCGAGCATCCCCTGATCGAGGCCCCGGAGATCGCCGACCTCAAGGCGCGCATCCGTGCCTCCGGGCTGAGCGTCGCCGACCGGGTCTTCGTCGCCTGGGCCGCGGCCTCGAGCTTTCGCGCCTCGGATAAGCGCGGCGGGGTCAACGGGGCGCGGATCCGCCTCCTTCCCCAGCGCAACTGGGCGGCCAACGAGCCCGAGCGGCTGGGAAGGGTGCTTGAGGTCCTGGAAGGAATCCAATCGGCCTTCAACGCCGAGGCCCCCGGCGGCAAACGGGTCTCCCTCGCCGACCTGATCGTGCTCGCGGGGAACGCGGCGGTCGAGGAGGCGGCCGAGGCGGGCGGGGTGGCGCTGGAGCTGCCCTTTACCCCGGGGCGCACCGACGCCAGCCAGGAGCAGACCGACGTCGCATCCTTTAGCTACCTGGAGCCGGTGGCCGACGGCTTTCGCAACTTCATCAAGCCCGGCTGCACCTTCCCCGAGGAGCTCGCGCTCCTCGACAAGGCCCAGCTCTTGACCCTGACCCCACCGGAGCTCACCGTCCTCGTCGGCGGATTGAGGGTGCTCGGGGCCAACCACGGCGGCCAACCCTACGGCGTCTTCACCGAGCGGCCGGGGGTCTTGAGCAACGACTTCTTCACCCATCTCCTGGACATGCGCTACGTCTGGGAGCCAACCGAGGAGAACGGGCGGGCGGTCTTTTTGGGCCGCGACCGCAAGTGCGGCGAGGTGCGCTTTAAGGGCACCCGGGTGGACCTGATCTTCGGGGCCAACACCGAGCTCCGCGCCCAGGCCGAGCACTACGCCCAGGACGACCACCAGGAGACCTTCGTCCGCGACTTCGCCCGCGCCTGGGACAAGGTGATGAACTTGGACCGCTTCGACCTGCGCTGGTGGTAAACGCCCAAAAAGGTGCGCGGGGGGCCAAAGCCCCCCGCGCCTTTACCTTCGGTGCGCCGCGCCGACCCAGTCCACCCAGGCGTCCTCGCGGCCAGCGAAGAAGCGCTCGAGCCCCTCGACGAGCTTAAGCGGCGCGTAGGGATCGGCGAAGGTCGCGGTTCCCACCGCGACCATCCGCGCCCCGGCGAGGGCCAGCTCGAGCGCGTCCTCCACCGAACGCACCCCGCCCATGCCCAGGATCGGCCGGTCGGTGTTTTGGAAGAGCTCGTAGACCAGGCGCACCGCGAGCGGCCGGATCGCCGGGCCGGAGAGGCCGCCGGTCGTGTGCCCGAGGACCGGACGGCGGGTCTCGAGGTCGATCCGCATCCCCCGGATCGTGTTGATCAGGGAAAACCCATCGACCCCCGCCGCCTCCACCGCCTCCGCGACCTTCAAGGTGGGCCCCTCGGGGCTGAGCTTGGCCAGGACCGGGCGGTCGGTGGCGGCCTTCACCGCCCGGATGACCTCGGCCGCGGCAGCGGGGTCGTGGGCGTAGGGAAGCCCCCCGGCGTGGACGTTGGGGCAGGAGAGGTTGACCTCGATCAGGTCGGCGAACGGGCTCACCTTTTCGGCGACGAACGCGAAGTCCCCGGGCGCGTCGCCGAAGACGTTGACGATCACCCGGGCGCCGATCGCCTTCAGCCAGGGCAGCTCGTCCTTCAGGTAGGCCTCGACCCCCTTGTTCTCCAGGCCGATCGCGTTCAGCATCCCCCCCTCGGTCTCGGTGATGCGCGGCGGCGGGGCCCCCGGGATGGGCCTGGGCGAGGTGCCCTTGGTGGTGATCGCCCCCAGGCGCGAGAGCGGGTAGAGGTGGGCGTATTCCTTGCCGAAGTTGAAGGTGCCGCTCGCGGTGACCACCGGGTTGGGGAAGGTCACACCGGCAAAGTGCACCTCAAGCGGGTTCAAGGAAGACCTCCTCGGCGGAGAAGATCGGGCCGTCAACGCAGACGTGGCGCTGCCCGCGCCGGGTGGCCACCGCGCAGGAGAGGCAGGCTCCCACCCCGCAGGCCATGTGGGCCTCGAGGCTGACGTAGGCGGGAAGGGCCAGGGTCCGGGCCACCCGGGCCGCGGCCTGCATCATCGGCTCCGGTCCCACCGCGTAGAGGGTATCGCCGGGCCGCAGGACGAAGGGCAGGGCGTCGGTCGGCCGCCCCGCCTCGCCCAGGCTGCCGTCCTCGGTGAAGAGCCGCACCCCCGCCCCGGCGGCGCGCAGGTAGGGAACGTAGACCGCCTCGCTGGCGTCGCGGGCGCCGTGCAGCCAGACCAGCTCGCGGTCCTCGCGAACCAGGGTCCGGGCCAAGAAGAGCATCGGCCCGGCGCCGGTGCCCCCGCTCACCAGCACCGCCCGCCCCGAGGGGCGGGGGAAGGCGTTGCCCAAGGGGCCAAGCGCCTTCAAGACCGCGCCTTCCCCGGCCCCAAGCAGCGCCCGGGTCCCCGGGCCCCGCCCGCGCACGAAGACCAGCACCCGCCCGCCGATCACCGCCGGGGCCATCGGCCGGCGGAGCAGGCGGCCGGGGGCCTCGAGGTTCACGAACTGCCCGGGCAAGAGCGCCTCGGCCAGGCTCGGGGCCTCGAAGACCAGCACCCCGCGCTCGGGCCCCAGGTCCTTTTTCACCAGCCGCAGGGTGTGGTCATCCCATTCGGTCATGGACCACCTCCCCGCCGACCAGGGTGAGGACCGGCCAGCCCTTGAGCCGCCACCCGGCCCAGGGGCTGTAGCGGGCCTTGCTGAAAAACCGCGCGGGGTCCACCTCGGCCTCGAGGTCCGGGTCGAAGAGGACGAGGTCCGCCGCGGCCCCCACCTCGAGCCGCAACGGCGACCTTCCCAGGACCCGCCGCGGGGCGTCGGTGAAGGCCTCGACCAGGCGCGCCAGAGAAAACCCCCGCTTTTCCACGAGCTCGGTGTAGAGCAGCGGCCAGGCCACCTCCAGGCTGGGGATGCCGAAGGGGGCGCGCAGGAAGTCCCGCTCCTTTTCCTCCTGGGTGTGGGGGGCGTGGTCGGTGGCCACCACGTCCAGGGTGCCGTCCTCGAGGGCGGCGATCAGCGCGTCGCGGTCGGCGGCCTCGCGCAGCGGCGGCGCGACCTTGAAGATCGGGTCCAGGCTCACCAGGGCGTCGACGGTCAGGGTGAGGTGGTGCGGGGTGGCCTCGGCGGTGACCCGCTGCCCTTTGGCCTTGGCGGCGCGAATCAGCTTGACCCCGGAGTAGGTGGAGACGTGCTGGACGTGGAGGTGCCCCTTGGCCCAGCGCAGGACCTCGAGGTCCCGGGCGATGCGCGCGCTCTCCGCCTCCGGGGGGTTCAGCGGCAGCCCCAGGGCCTCGGTCAGGGGGGCGGCGTGGGCCACGCCGTCCATGCGCAGCCCGGCGTCCTCGGCGTGCACCGCGACCGGCAGGCCCAGACTGGCGGCGTAGCCCAGCCCCTCAGCGAGGACCCCGGCGTCCTCGTTGGTGCGCCCGTCGTCGGTGAAGAGGACCGCCCCCGCGGCCTTGAGCCGCCCCAGCTCGGCGAGCTTCTGGCCGGCCTGGCCCTGGGTGAGGGCAGCCGCCGCCAGAGCCCGCGCCCCCCGGACCCCGCGGGCCCGGGCCAGGACCCCGGCGACCGCCTCCGGCCGGTCCAGGACGGGGCGGGTGTTGGGCATCATCACCACCTCGGTGAATCCCCCCGCGGCCGCGGCCAAAAGCCCGGTCTCGAGGGACTCCTTGGCCTCCTGGCCGGGGGTGCGGAGGTGGGCGTGGAGGTCCAAGAACCCGGGGGCGAGGACCCTTCCCGCGGCGTCGAGGACCCGATCCGCGCTGCCCCCGTCCAGCGCGGCAATCCGCCCCGCCTCAATGAGGACGTCGGCGCGGCCCAAGGCCCCGCGGGCGTCGACCAGGCGCGCGTTCTTGATCAAGAGCCTCACGTCGCACCTCCCACCAGCGTGTGGTAGAGCACCGCCATGCGCACCGCCTGGCCGTTCTTCACCTGGCGCAGCACCAGGCTCCTTGGGCCCTCGGCGAGCGCCGAGGTGAGCTCGAGATCCCGGTTCATCGGCCCGGGGTGCAGGAGCGGGGCGTTGGGCTTGGCCCAGCGCATCCGGGCCTCGGTGAGCTGCCAGCCCTCGCGGTACTCCTCCTCCGAGGGGAGCCGCCCCTCGTTGAGCCGCTCCTTTTGGATGCGCAGCGCCATCACCGCGTCGGCGTCCGCGAGCGCCTCCTTGAGGGAGGCGGTCAGGCGGGCGCCGAAGAAGGGGTACTTGGGGAGCAGCGAGGGCGGCCCGGAAAGCCAGACCTCGGCGCCCAAGAGCCCCAGGAGCTCGGCGTTGGAGCGGGCCACCCGGGAGTGCAGGATGTCGCCGACGATGGCGATCTTCCTGCCCTCCAGGGTGGGCAGGACCTCGAGCAGGGTGTAGGCGTCGAGCAGCGCCTGGGTGGGATGGGCGCGGCGGCCGTCCCCGGCGTTGATCACGCTGGCCTTCACCCAGCGGGCCGCCTGGTGAGGCACCCCGGCGGCGTCGGCGCGGATCACGAAGGCGTCGATCGCGTAGGCCTCGAGGGTCCGCAGGGTGTCCTTGTAGGACTCGCCCTTTTGCAGGCTCGAGACCTGACCGGAGAGGCTCACCACGTCCGCGCTCATGCGCCGGGCGGCGAGCTCGAAGGAGGTCTTGGTCCGCGTCGAGGGCTCGAAGAAGACGGTGGCCACGGTCCGCCCCTGGAGGGTGGGCACCTTCTTGATGGGGCGCTCGAGGACCTCGGCCATCGCCCGCGCGGTCTCGAAGAGCCGCTCGGCGTCGG